>CAVQOV010000011.1:0-10182 GCA_963714615.1 uncultured Alphaproteobacteria bacterium
GATAGGCGTCGAGAAACCCCGGCAGGATCGGCGCGATCACCGTCTGCCCGAACGAGCTGGAGGCGTTGACCTTCAGGTGACCGCGCACCGCCCCGGCGCCATCGCGGATGCGCGTCTCGACCCCGGCAACGGCATCCATAATGCCTGTCGCCTCGTCGTAGTAGAGCCGCCCGGCATCGGTCAGCGACATGGAGCGGGTCGTGCGGGTGAGCAGCGTCGTGCCAAGACTCTCTTCGAGCAGCTTGATCTCGCGGCTCAGAAGCGCAGGTGACACGCCAAGATCCTCCGCCGCACGTGCGAAGCTGCCGCGTTCGACGATGCGACGGAAGGCGTGCATGACGGAAAGTTTGTCCATCTCGGGAGGCACTCGGTCGAATTGATTGGCGATCCGAACTGGAACGCTACTCCCACCGAATAGCATACACTATAAAGAGCGCGAAACACCTGGCCGACAGCCCGCTTCGCCTCTTGATGCAAGTAGAGAACTCCGCAGACAACGAATTATGTTTGCCCGTCCTCAAGCACAGCCGGGGGTAGTTCTGTGCCGGGCGGCCGATGATCTGGGGCTTCCTCCGGAGGTATCGGTGATCGCCGAGGTTCTGAGCGACTATGCCGTCATGCGAGAGCAGGCGCGCGCCTGTGTTTGACGGTACACACAGCCGCAGCCCTGGCTCCAACATCGGCCGTGCGCTTGATTGACGCCGCGTGCCGTTTCACTCTGCGCAATTCGGCTGGCCTCAAAACGGTCCCGCCTGATTGATCTGGGTCGTCGCCACGTCGACAGGCAGCGGCCGATTTGGAGCTCGGGCGCATTCCGCGTAATATTTCAATCATGGGCTACGTTACTTCATTATTTGCGCGAAAGATGGTCGCCGCGGCGGGCTCCAAAGTCGATGCCGCCGCTGTGCTTGCGTCGGTCGGTCTCGATGCGGAAGGGCCTTGGGATCCGAAGGCGATGCTGCCCGCGGACAGCTATTACGATATGCTGGAGCGCATCGCCTCGCAGACGGAGGTGACCGATCTGCCGGTGCGCGTGGGTGCGTCCATGCGGCTCGACGAGTACGGCGCGCTGGGATTGGCTTTCAAGGCGGCGACGACCCTTGGCAGCTCGTATGCGCGGGTCGAGCGGTATGGCCGGCTCTGGACCAGCGTCGTGGAGTATGAGCTGCGCCCCGATCCGCGCGGCACGCTCTTCATCCTGCACCGGTCCGGCGAACGGCGGCTGGGCCTTCGGCTGTCGAACGAGGCGACGCTGGCGAGCGCCGTCTCGATAGCGAGGCAGGTCAGCCCGTTGCCCGTCACGCCCCTCGAGGTGCTGGTCCGGCATCCGGCCCCTAAGTCCACTGCATCTCATGCCGACTATTTCGGCTGTCCCATCCGTTTTGGCGCGCAATTGGATGCGATCCTGTTCTCGCGGGAGACGCTGGCGCAGCCGAACATCCTCGGAGACGAGGGAATTTCGCGTTACCTGATCTCGCATCTGGATGCCGAGTTGTCCGAAATCGCCGAGGAGGCCCCGCTGGTCGCCCGCGCGAAGGACGCCATCGCACAGGCGCTCAACGAGGGTGCGCCGAAGATGGCGGATATCGCACGCGGCCTTGGCCTGAGCGCGCGCTCGTTTCATCGGCGTCTGTCGGAAAACGGGATGAGCTTCCAGACCCTGACCGAGGACACCCGCCGCGACCTGGCCGAAGGGCTCCTGCGAGACGAAAGCCATTCCCTTGCCGAGATCGCGTTCCTGACAGGTTTCTCCGAACAGAGCTCGTTCACCCGGGCTTTCAAACGCTGGGTGGGCACGACGCCGGCGAGTTACCGCAAGGATCGCATGAGCCGTTGACGTCGCTTTGGCGACGGCGGTCAAAACGGTGGCAAGGGCGGTCAATACCGCGCTGCGCCCCTGCTGTTATCCCTTGGCCATCACTCGAAGCCAAGGAGCAAGACCCATGCAAACGAAACCCATCCTCGTCATCGGCGCCACCGGCAAGACCGGAAGCCGAGTCGCTGCCAAGCTGGAGACCAAGGGGCATCCGGTGCGCCGCGGCTCGCGCAACTCCGCGACGCCTTTCGATTGGGAGGCGCCTGAAACCTGGGCTCCGGCCCTGAGCGGCGCCCGCGCGGCCTATGTCACCTACTTCCCCGATCTCGCCTTCCCCGGCGCGGTCGAGAAGCTCGAATCGCTCGTCGAGACGGCGCAAGACGTCGGCGTCGAGCACCTCGTGCTGCTGTCGGGCCGGGGTGAGCACCACGCCCGTCTCGGTGAGCAGGTCGTGCGCAATTCGGGTGTGGATTTCACCATCGTGCGTGCCGCCTGGTTCGCACAGAACTTCAGCGAAGGCTATCTGCGCGACCCGATCCTTGCCGGCGTGCTGCCGATGCCCGGCGGCGATATCGCAGAGCCGATCATCGACATCGACGACATTGCCGATGTCGCGGTCGCTGCACTGACCGAAGAGGGCCACAAAGGTGAGCTCTACGAGGTGACGGGGCCACGCCTGATGACTTTCGCCGACATGGCGCGTGAGTTGTCCGAGGCGACCGGGCGCGAGATCCGGCATATCCCGATCAGCTTCGAGGAGTTCCACGCGAACATCGCCGAAGCTGGCGGCACCTTCGTTGCCGACGTCTTCACCGCCATCGCCCGCGAAACGCTGGATGGGCGCAATGCCCACACCATCGACGGCGTGATGCGCGCGCTCGGCCGGGCTCCCCGCGACTTTGCGGATTTCGCCCAGGCCGCCGCGGGAACCGGCGCCTGGACAAGCGCCGCCTGACACCACCCCATGAAAGGAACATGACATGCAACCCACCCTGTTCGAGAAGATCGCGCTCGGTCTCTCCGGCCTCACCGCGCTCACCATCGGCGCTTCCATCCTGTTCGCGCCGCACGCCTTCTACGCCAGCTACGGCATCACGCTGGGCGAAGATGCCAGCCTGCTGAGCGAATTGCGCGCGCCCGGCGCCGGTCTCGCGGGTTTCGGCCTTCTGATGCTGCTCGGCATCTGGCGGCACGCGGTCCTGCCCGTTGGTATGGCTGTGGCCCTGACGGTCTTCATCGCTTTTCCGGCCGGGCGGCTGGTCGGGCTTGCAGTAGACGGAATGCCGTCTGGCAACGTCATCGGCGCCCTCGTCGCGGAACTGATCATCGCCGCGCTCTGCCTCGCAGCCTTCCGCCGCCGCCTTTGGAATCCGGCGCCCGTCCTCTCCACGATGCAGCCCGAACGTTGAGCCTGCCGCGGCGGCGTGGCCCTAGGCGTCCTGCCACCTCCCTCATCTGCACCGCGCCGTCGCCATCTCGAACTGACTTTTTCAAAGGAGAAACCCCATGTTGTCCGAACTCTTCGAAATCACACTTGTCGCGGCCACGTTGGCCACGGGCCTTGTCGCCGGCGTGTTCCTCACGTTCTCAGACTTCGTGATGCGCGGCCTCGGCCGGGCGCAGCCCGCGGCCGGGATCGAGGCGATGCAATGGATCAACCGCGAGGTCTATCGCTCGCTGTTCATGGTCCTGCTGATCGGCATGAGCGTTGCCTCACTCGGCCTCGCGGTTCTGGGCACCGTGCTGATCGGCGGCACCGTGGCCTATTGGCTTGCGGCAGCCGGGACGCTCTACGTGCTCGGCGTGATGGCTGTGACCGGTCGCCGGAACGTGCCGATGAACAAACGCCTCGACCATGTCGAGCACAGGAGCGCGCACGCGCAGGACTACTGGAACACCTACCAGCGCGACTGGACCCGTTGGAACCACCTGCGCTGGGCAACGGCTTTGGGCGCCTCCGTCTGCTATCTCGGGGCAGCCCTCTCGTTGGCCGGAACTGCATGATCCGCGGGAGGCCCGCAGTGCTTGAACACAGGCGGTCCTCCCGCCGGTAGCGACGCCACCCACCTTCCAACAACACGAAATGAAAACCGCATGTTCAGCCTGCTCAAACCCAATCCCGAAGCCCGGCGAAAGCGCCGCAAACAGCACTGCCTGCCGCGGCACCTGCCACCACATCTGATGCAAGACATCGGCCTCGAGTCCTGGCCCGAAATGTCGTGCCAGGCTTCGAATTTCCTACGTCATATCTGATGTTCCACAGAAAGGATGTGACCCATGTCTGAAAATGTACTGAAGATGCGCCCCGCGCGGGCGGCTGATCTGCCAGCCATCGTTGCGATGCTCGCCGACGATCCCATCGGCGCAAATCGGGAAGAGTTGCGAGAACCGCTCCCCGATGCCTACCTAGCGGCCTTCGCCGCCATTTCTGACGATTCGAACCAGATGCTTGCAGTGGCCGAACGCGACGGTGTCGTGGTCGGCACGCTGCAACTTACTTTCCTGCCCGGCCTCGCCCGAAAAGGCGCCTGGCGCGGACAGATCGAGGCTGTGCGCGTGGCGGCAAGCGCGCGCGGCATTGGTCTGGGAACGTCGATGTTCAACTGGTCGATCGAAGAATGCCGACAGCGTGGTTGTGATCTGGTTCAACTCACGTCGGATAATGCACGCCCGAACGCACACCGGTTCTACGAGGCCCTTGGCTTCGTGGCTTCCCACGCGGGGTTCAAACTCACCCTCTGATCGGTATTGTTGCAGAACTCTGATCTTGAAGGATTCACATCACGAATCCATGCGGTTAGACGGGTGGCATGAGCAAGCCCAAGCCCGCCCGTTACCGCACGACGAACTGGTCCGCCTACAACGCTGCGCTCCGCAAGCGCGGATCGTTGCTGATCTGGCTGGACAAGGAGATGGCCTGGCACGCGCCGCATGAAGGCCGGTCTGGACGCCCACCGGTGTTCTCGAATGCGGCGATCCAGTTCTGCCTGTCGATCAAGGTGCTGTTCAAGCTGCCGCTCAGACAGACCGCCGGGATGGTCGCCAGCCTGCTGCGGCTTGCGGGGCTGGACTGGCCCGTTCCGGACTATTCGACCTTGAGCCGGAGGCAGAAAACCCTGAAGGTGCAGATCCCCTATCGCCGTGCTGGCGGGCCGCTGAACCTGCTGGTGGACAGCACCGGCATCAAGTTCCTTGGCGATGGCGAGTGGCAAGCCCGGAAGCATGGTGTTCAGGGGCGACGCCAATGGCGCAAGGTCCATCTAGCCATGGACACCGCCACATCCGACATCCGTGCGGTCGAGTTCACCCCCAGCCGGGAAGGCGACAGCCCCGTCCTGCCACACCTGCTGGAGCAGATCCCGGACGACGAAGATATCGGCACCGTGACCGCAGATGGTGCCTACGACACGCGCCGCTGCCACGGCGCCATCATCGCACGCGGTGGTACGGCTATCATCCCGATCCGCAAGAATGGCCGACTGTGGAAGGAGGATTGCCCAGCCGCCCGGGCCCGCAACGAAACCCTGCGCGCCACACGTCACTACGGCCGGGCGTTCTGGAAACGGTGGACGGGATACCACGCCCGCAGCCGCGCCGAGGCCAAGATGCGCTGCCTCAAGTCCTTCGGCGAGCGCATCGCCGCGAGAGACCCAGACCGCCAAACCGCCGAAATCCACATCCGCGTCGCACTCATCAACCGCTTCAATGCCCTCGGCACCGCCGAGATCGTCCGCGTGGCCTGAACATGAAGGGGAAAGGGGAAGTCACGCCTCAAGCCGCCTTTCTGCAACAACGCCGTTTCACGTATAAAAAAAGTCGCTGGTGGCGACCGAACGCCGCCTCGCCTCGGTCAGACGCGCGCGGTTTGATTTTCCACCTATTGGATACAAACCACCGGCTTCCAGCCGGTCCGCTTCAGCGCCTCTGGTGATGATCTTCTCTCCCGACGTTTGAAGCCCGCCTGGGGGCGGTATGGCTTCAAACGTCGGGAGAGAAGATCATGCGCTATTCCTCGTCCGCGCACACGCGATTTTACCACAGGTTCCACGTCGTGTGGGTCACGAAGTATCGCTACAAGGTTCTGCAGGGTCCGATGCGCGAGCGCATTCGCCAGATCATCCGGCAGACCTGCGAGGAAATGGATGTCCACATCGTGCGCGGTGTGCTGGCGCGCGACCATGTCCACATGTTCCTGTCGATCCCGCCAAGGCTGTCGCTGTCGGATGTCATGCAGCGGATCAAGGGCCGGTCGTCGCGGCGAATCCAGATGGAGTTCCCAGAATTGCGCAAGCGCTGTAAGCGTCCGGTTAGGCCCCGTATTTTGACCAGTTCCACGGCAGGAGATCATCCATGCGGGTGATCTTGTAGTCGGGGATGCAGGCCAGCGTATCGGCGAGCCATCCTTGCGGGTCCACACCATTCAGCTTGGCCGTTTCGATCAGGGTGTATGCGATGGCGGCGGCGCGGCCGCCGGTCTGTGATCCGACGAACAGGTAGTTCTTCCGACCGACCGCCACCGATCGAATGGCGCGCTCGGCCGTGTTGTTGTCGAGTTCGAGGAAGCCGTGATCGAGATAGGGCCGAAGCCGCTCCATGCGCGTTAGGCCATATCGTATTGCCATGGCCAGCGGCGACTTGCCGGAGATCCTCGGCAGTTGCTCGTGCAGCCAGCTCTCCAATTCGTCGAAGATCGGTGCCGCCTTCGCTTGGCGGATCCCGACACGCCTGTCGGGCGACAATCGCCGCGCCTCCTTCTCGACCGCGTAGAGCTGCGCGATGCGCCGGATGGCCTCGTCGGCGATCGCCGATCCCTGGGCCCTGTGGACGTCGACGAACTTGCGCCGGACATGAGCCATGCAGGCGACCTCGTGGATGTCGCCGGACCTGTAGATGTCCTCGAACCCGGCATAGCCGTCGGCGTGCATCCAGCCTCGGTAACCTGCGAGATGATCCTTGGGGTGCTGGCCCTTCCGATCGGGCGAGAAGCGATACCAGCTGGCGGGCGGTGCATCGCCACCCCAAGGGCGCTCGTCGCGCCCATAGGTCCAGAGCCGCGCCGTTGCGGTCTTCCCGGCGCCGGGCGCCAACATCTTGACCGGGGTATCGTCCGCGAAGATCGCCTGTCCGGCCAGCACATGCCGCCCGATGGCATCGGCGAGCGGTTCCAGCAGCGCGGTGGACTTGCCGACCCAGTCCGCCAGCGTCGAGCGGTCGAGATCGAGGCCCTCGCGCTCGAAGATCTGGCTCTGGCGATAGAGCGGCAGATGGTCGGCGTATTTGGAGACCAGGACGTGGGCCAGCAGACCGGGGCCAGGGCGGCCGCGCTCGATCGGGCGGGATGGCAGGGGAGCCTGTGTGAAGGCCTCGCAGCCGGAACAGGCCATGCGGGGACGGACGATCCGGTTCACGATGAACCGGCCGGGCACATACTCCAGCTCTTCGGTGACATCCTCACCCAGGCGTCGCAGCGTCCCACCGCAGCGAGCACAGTCCTCGTCGCCGGGCGTCAACTCGATCTCCTGGCGCGGGATATGATCGGGGATGGGACGGCGCTTCGGCTTGTCCTTCTCCTCTTCGTCCGGCAGCCGCAGCTTCGCGGTCATCTTGGCGATGGAGATCTCGGTTGTCTCGAGCGCCAGTTGAAGCTGCTCGATGGTCTCCGACGACGTGCCAAAGCGATGGCTGCGGTGACCGGCGAGCTGGTGACGCAGCTTCTCGATCAGCATCGCCTGCGACTTCACCTCGGCCAGCAGAAGCGCCGTGAACTGCCGCAGTTCCCCGGGGTCTTCCGGCAGGGATTTGGCCACATCGAGCATGGCCCATCATAGCAAAACAAGGGCGCGTCAGGAATCCCGAACGTGCTGTCACGCCCGGTTTATCCTGCCTTGAGCGGCGTCCAGCTGCGCCGCGGCAGGCGCCAGTCAATCCCTTCCAGCAGCATCGCCAGCTGCGCCGGCGTCAGCGCGATCTTGCCCTCCTTCGCCGACGGCCAGATGAACCGGCCCTTCTCCAGGCGCTTGCTGAACAGGCATGCGCCCTGGCCGTCCCACCAGATGATCTTGATCAGATCGCCGCGCCGACCGCGGAAGACGAACATGTGCCCGGCGAACGGGTCCTGCTTCAGCACTGTCTCCGCCTGGGCCGCGAGCGTCGTGAACCCGCGCCGCATGTCGGTCACACCTGCCGCCAGCCACACGCGGGTGTTCGCCGGGACCGGGATCATCCGGACAGACCCCGGATCAGCCGGACCAGCGCCTCGGGATCATAGGCTCCGCTGATCCGCAGCTTATGACCACAGGCGGTGTCGATCTCTATCGCGCCTGTCATGGGGATGGCGTCTGTGGCGATGCTGCTATCGTCGGGCATAGGGCGATCGACCATCTCGACGGGAAGGAAACAGGCCGCATCTGGCTCCGCCAAGGGCTCCGGCGCATAGCGCGGGTCGCGCAGCCACTTGAAGATCAGGTTGGCGTTCATCGCGTAACGCTGTGCTACACGCGCAACCGACACGCCCGGTGCCGTCGTCTGCAAACAGATCGACCGCTTCTCATCATCCGTCCAGAGCCGCTTCGTCCGACGCGCCATCACGCCCCCATAGTGTCCACTACCTCGTGGTGGACACTATCGATCACCCTCTATGTGCGGCAGAGCAGCGACGCCGGACGCTTACCATTCCGATCGGGCGAGAAGCGATACCAGCTGGCGGGCGGTGCATCGCCACCCCAAGGGCGCTCGTCGCGCCCATAAGCCCAGAGACGTGCTGTCGCCGTCTTGCCGGTGCCGGGCGCCAGCATCTTCACCGGGGTGTCGTCCGCGAAGATCGCCTGTCCGGCCAGCACATGCCGCCCGATGGCATCGGCGAGCGGTTCCAGCAGTGCGGTGGACTTGCCGACCCAGTCGGCCAGCGTCGAGCGGTCGAGGTCGAGCCCCTCGCGCTCGAAGATCTGGCTCTGGCGATAGAGCGGCAGATGGTCGGCGTATTTAGAGACCAGGACATGCGCCAGCAGACCGGGGCCGGGGCGACCGCGCTCGATCGGTCGCGACGGTAGAGCGGCTTGGGTGAATGCCTCGCAACCGGAACAGGCTAGGCGGGGGCGGACGATCCGGTTCACGATGAACCGGCCGGGCACGTACTCCAGCTCCTCGGTCACATCCTCGCCCAGACGGCGCAGGGTGCCGCCGCAATGGGCACCGTCATCGTCACCGGTGGTCAGCTCGATCTCCTGGCGCGGGATGTGATCGGGGATGGGACGGCGCTTCGGCGTGCTCTTCTCCTCGTCCGGCAGCCGGAGCTTCGCGGTCATCTTGGCGACGGAGATCTCGGTCGCCTCCAGCGCCAGTTGAAGCTGCTCGATCGTCTCCGACGAGGTGCCAAAGCGATGGCTGCGGTGACCGGCGAGCTGGTGGCGCAGCTTCTCTATCAGCATCGCCTGCGACTTCACCTCGGCCAGCAGAAGCGCCGTGAACCGTCGCAGTTCCTCGGGGTCTTCCGGCAGGGATTTGGCCACGTCCAGCATGGCCAATCATAGCAAAACAAGGGCGAAACAGGAATCCCGAACGTGCTGTCGCGCCCGGTTATCCTGCCTTGAGCGGCGTCCAGCTGCGCCGCGGCAGGCGCCAGTCGATCCCTTCCAGCAGCATCGCCAGCTGCGCCGGCGTCAGCGCGATCTTGCCCTCCTTCGCCGACGGCCACACGAACCGGCCCTTCTCCAGGCGCTTGCTGAACAGGCACGCGCCCTGGCCGTCCCACCAGATGATCTTGATCAGATCACCGCGCCGACCGCGGAAGACGAACATGTGCCCGGCGAACGGGTCCTGCTTCAGCACCGTCTCCGCCTGGGCCGCGAGCGTCGTGAACCCGCGCCGCATGTCCGTCACGCCCGCCGCCAGCCACACGCGGGTGTTCGCCGGGACCGGGATCATCCGGACAGGCCCCGGATCAGCCGGGCCAGCGCCTCGGGATCATAGGCTCCGCTGATCCGCAGCCGGTGGCCACCCGCGGTGTCGATCTCGATCGTGCCTGCCGCAGGCACGCGATCGGCGGCGGTTCCGCTGTCGTCGTGCATGGGCCGATCGACGATCTCGACGGGAAGGAAACAGGCCGCATCCGGCTCTGCCAGGGCGCCGGCGCATAGCGCGGGTCGCGCAGCCACTTGAAGATCAGGTTGGCGTTCATCGCGTAACGCTGCGCCACCCGCGCAACCGACACGCCCGGTGCCGTCGTCTGTAAACAGATCGACCGCTTCTCCTCGTCCGTCCAAAGCCGCTTCGTCCGACGCGCCATCACGCACCCATAGTGTCCACTATCCCGTGGTGGACACTATCGATCACCCTCTATGCGCGGCAGAGCAGCGACGCCGGACGCT
>CAVQOV010000012.1:0-17650 GCA_963714615.1 uncultured Alphaproteobacteria bacterium
TTATTCCGAAGCTAGCCGAAAAACCGTCAGCGAAACCGTTCTCGTGCAGCTTCCCTTGCAGGATTTAGCGCCATTCAACATCACGATACTGCTCCATTGGAGGATCGCAACGACGGTGAGCCCTTTGTCATTGTCATAGACGCATGCAACGGGCTTGCCGCACCGCGCAAGGATACGATCTAGCTGTCGCTCCAGGCTACTCCTGACAGTCAGGTAACCAGCTCGAACGTAAGGCAGTTTCGTGAGCCGTCATCGGCGGCGTCCAGGATCCGAAAGCGGCGCAACTGTCCGGAATTTGATCATTGCGTCGGTCGCAGTTGAGCGCGATGCTGCGGTTGCTCGGGTCCGCTTTAGGTACCGCGCATGGTTGGTGCGATGCGAGATCAAAACTCTCGCCACAGCCGGTTTGGGTCAGGGCCTGAAGACATCATCCTGAGGATATCGCGTCCGCAATACCCCCAGCTTCGAGCCTGATATGCTCAGCGCAATTTGTTAGGCTTGGGGCCAAAAGCGGGCGTAGGATCAGGTTTGGTGAACGTAGGTGCCGGGCGCCGCTACGATCGGGACCAAGCCCTTGTCTGGCGCACCGATGGAGGGTGCCGGCACGACACCGCTGCTTTTCTCTTCCAGCCAGGTCGTCCACGCGGGCCACCAGGAGCCCGGTTGCGGCGCATTTTGCGCAAACCAGGCATCGGGACCCACGTAAAGCGCCCCGGCCGCACGACGCGAGATCCGGTGGTGACCGCGCGCCAGCTTTGGCTCGTTGATGATCCCGCTGTTGTGGCCGCCGCTTGTCAGGACAAAAGTCATATCGCTGTCGGTGAACAGTTGGGTTTTGTAGACGGACTTCCACGGCGCGATGTGATCGGTTTCAGTGCCCACCGCGAATATCGGGGCCGAGATGTCCTTGAGCGCGATCACCCGTCCCTTGACGGCAAACCGACCTGCCGTCAGCCGGTTTTCAAGAAACAGGCCGCGCAGATATTCTGAATGCATTCGGGCAGGCATCCGGGTCGTGTCGGACACCCAGACACCCATGTCGGTCGGCAGATCCTCTTTCCCAAGGTAATAGCGCCGCACGGCACGGGAATAGATCAGATCTTCGGACCTGATAGCCGAAAAGGCGCGGGCCATTTGTGGGCGGTCAAGATAGCCCTTCTCCCACATCATGTCCTCGAGGAATGCGATCTGGCTTTCGTCCAGAAACAACAGCAACTCGCCCGCCTCGGCAAAGTCGACCTGTGCTGCCATGAGCGAGATCGACGCCAGCCGTTCGTCGTTTTCACGCGCCATCGTGGCCGCCGCGATCGCCAGGATTGTGCCACCCAGGCAATAGCCGACCGCATGAACCTTGCGCTCCGGCACGATGGCATTCACCGCATCGAGAGCCGCCATCACGCCGCGTTCGCGGTAGTCCTCCAGCGACAGGTCTGCTTGATCGGCGGTCGGGTTGCACCACGAGATCATGAAGACGGTAAATCCCTGATCCACAAGGTATTTGACCATTGAATTGTGCGGCGAGAGATCAAGGATATAGTACTTCATGATCCAGGCCGGAACGATCAGGATCGGCTCGGCCTGCACCTTATCGGTCTGAGGCGCATACTGGATCAACTCGAAAAGATCGTTGCGGAACACCACCTCGCCCGGTGTACAGGCCAGATCCTTGCCGATCTGAAAGCCTTCCGGTGCGGGCTCGTGGACCTGAGCGACGGTGTTTACAAAATCATGCATGAAGTTGCGCGCACCCTCGGCCAAATTCTTGCCGTTGCTCTTGCGCGTTTCCTCGATGATCTCGGGATTGAGGGCGGGAAAGTTCGACGGCGACAACAGATCCAGCATCTGGCGCGCCATGAAGCGGGTCCTGTCTGCATCTTCGGGGCGCAATCCGCGCAGATGGTCGGTTGCATAATCCCACCAGTCCTGCACCGCGAGAAACCCCTGCTGCATGTTTCTGAACGGTGGCTTTTCCCATCCGGGATGCCGGAAGCGATGATCGTAGGCTTTCGGCACAAAGGCCGGTGCCGCGTCGCTCTTCGGCAAGAGGGACTGCGCCATCAGTTTTGCCATGTTTTCCTGCGCGCGCTCGGCCAGTTCAAGCTGGCGGCCCGGCGCCCGGGCCAGGTGCAAGGCCCAATCGCTCCAGGCTTCGATGAACGCATGAGGCGACACGCCGGCCGACATATAGGCGACCGCTGCCCGTGACGCGCGATCGAGGTTTTCGTGCGGATGCGCCGCTTTTGGCGCGGCTTTGGGCTGTGACGCAGCGGCGATCTTGGCGGGAAGCTGGACCTGCTGCGCGTCTCTCGCAGGTGTCTTGGGCTGCGGCGTGCGCTTGGTCATCTGAGCCTGTCCTATGCTGATGTGCCTGTCTACTGAATGCCGTGTTCCAGATCGATGTGATCGTGCTGACAAAAGCCGGAGCAGGGCATGCGCCCTGTGTGGCAAAAACCTGTGGCGATCGCATTGATACAGATCAGCGCCCACCGTCGCGCAGCGTTCTATGCTTCTTTCAAGTGTTCCCCGCAGGCTGTTGTTTTCTGGCTGGCTGTCGGCGACAGGCAAGCAAAGAGGCCCCGTTTGACACCCACAAGCTCAGATCCGACACCGAGCATCGGACGCTACCCGCGATCGGGAACCGGCGCAAAGGTGGATGATCGCGGCCTTGCCTCTCGACGGTGTCGTGCATGCCGTCCGAGGGGCGGTCGTGGATGTCGTCTTTGCCGGGTCCGACCTGCCGCCGATCAATTCTGCACTGGTGGTGAAATGGGACCGGCCGACCGCCCTCATTCTCGAAGTCCACAGCCACCTCGATCAGAAGACAGTACGCGCGGTGGCGTTCCAATCCACCGCAGGCCTTGCCCGTGGCGTTTCGGTTCATGCCAGCGGCGGGCCGGTGACCGTGCCCGTGGGCGAAGCCGTTCTTGGGCGGCTTCTGGATGTGGTGGGCAACTGCAGGACGACGGGCCTGCCCTTCCTGACGATACACCGCGACGGTCGATCCACGCCCTGCCACCGCTTCTGAAATCCCAGACCGGCGCCACCGATGTGTTCGAGACGGGGATCAAGGTGATCGACCTGCTGACGCCGATGGCGCAGGGCGGCAAGGCCGCGATGTTCGGCGGCGCAGGCGTGGGCAAGACCGTTCTGGTGATGGAACTGATCCGCGCCATGGTCGAGAAATACGAAGGCATCTCGGTCTTCGCGGGCGTTGGTGAGAGATCACGCGAGGGGCATGAGCTGCTGACCGAAATGCAGGACTCGGGCGTGCTGGAGCGCACCGTGCTGGTCTACGGCCAGATGAACGAGCCACCCGGCGCGCGCTGGCGGGCTCCGCTGACCGCCCTGACGATTTCGGAATATTTCCGCGACCAGAAGCACAAGAACGTCCTTCTTCTGATGGATAACGTGTTCCGCTTTGTTCAGGCCGGGGCCGAGGTATCGAGCCTTGCTGGGCCGCCTGCCCTCGCGCGTGGGCTACCAGCCGACGCTGGCGACCGAGGTGGCGGGCCTGCAAGAGCGTATCGCCTCTGTGGCAGGCTCTGCCGTGACCGCCATTCAGGCGGTCTATGTGCCTGCCGACGATTTCACCGACCCCGCCGTGACCACGATTTCCGGCCATATGGATTGCGTCATCATGCTGTCCCGCGCCCAGGCCTCCGAGGGGTTCTATCCGGCGATTGACCCGCTGGGCTCGTCATCGATGCTGCTCGATCCGCTGGTTGTCGGTGACGACCATTACCAGACCGCCGAGGCGGTCCGTCAGGCGCTGGCAAGGTTCCGCGAGTTGACCGACATCATTTCGCTGCTGGGGGTCGAGGAACTGGGCACCGCCGACCGCTTGATCGTCAAACGCGCACGGCGGTTGCAGCGGTTCCTGACCCAGCCCTTCATGGTGACCGAGGCCTTTACCGGCACACCGGGCGCCAGCGTGCCCCTCACCGAGACCCTCTCGGGGTGCCGCGCCATTCTGGACGGCGAGGCCGACGAGTGGTCCGAAAGCTCGCTCTACATGGTCGGCACGCTGGAGGACGCACGCAAGAAAGAGGCCGCCGCAAATGCCTCGCACGCCGACGCCGAGGCCGCGGCATGAGATTGCGGATCGTGACCCCCCTGTCCGTCGTTGTGGACGAGGAGGCCGACAGCTTGCGGGCCGAGGACGCCAGCGGCAGCTTCGGCATTCGGCCCGGCCACGCCCCGTTCCTGACCGCGCTCGCGGTTTCCATCCTCAGTTGGAAGACCGCCGGGCTCGAGCGGTTCTGCGCCTTGCGCGGCGGGGTGCTGACCGTGACCGGCGGTAGCACCGTCGCGATCGCCACCCGCGAGGCAGTGGCGGGCGACGATCTGGCCACGCTGGACGCGGAGGTTCTGACCCGGTTTCAGTCCGACGCCGACGAAGAACGGGTTGAGCATGTCGAGACGATGCGACTGCAGATGAACGCCATCCGCCAGATGATCAGCGGGTTGCGCCGGGGCGCAGACACGGGACAGTTCCGATGACCGAAGACCCATCT
Organism: uncultured Alphaproteobacteria bacterium; assembly: GCA_963714615.1. Taxonomy (GTDB): domain Bacteria; phylum Pseudomonadota; class Alphaproteobacteria; order Rhodobacterales; family Rhodobacteraceae; genus JAHEAO01. The sequence goes on from CAVQOV010000012.1 coordinate 4,515, forward strand.
GAGCCCCCAGAAACCGATCCGCTGGTCGAGGAAATCCGCAAGCATCGCAGCCGTCACGAGCAGTGGCTGCGCGAAGGTGACATGTCCGTCGGTCGACGTTTGGCGCAGATCGGCGTGCTGGGCTGGATCTTCGTGGTGCCGACTCTGGCGGGCCTGTTCTTCGGACGCTGGCTCGATGCGCAATTTGAGACGGGCATCTTCTGGAGCGCCCCGATGATGCTGCTCGGGCTTTGCATAGGCGGCTGGACCGCTTGGAAATGGATGAACGCACGATGACCGATCTCTCCACTCTCCCGCTCATCGTCCTTCTTCCGATCTGCTTTCTGGGCGGGCTTATTCATCGGATATGGCTATTTCCGCGCGCTTCGCGAGACCGCCAATCTGATCGTCAACGGGGGCAAACCGCTCAGGGCGATCGCCCTGACCTTCGGGCGCATTTCGCTTCTGGCCACCGGGTTCTTTATCGCCGTGCTGTTGGGCGGCCTTGCCCTGCTGGCGGCCCTTGCGGGGGTCCTCTGCGCCAAGTGGATCATGCTCCGCAGGATGCGGGAGATCCCAACATGAACTCTCCGCTCGACTCCAACGTCCTGTTCCAGATCGGACCGGTTCCGATCACGCAAGCCATCGTCACGACATGGGCGATCATGGCGATACTGGTGATCGGGGCGTTCGCCCTGACCCGGCGGCTTGACCTGCGACCCACCCGGCGTCAGGCCGCGCTGGAACTGATGGTCGCCACGCTCGACACCCAGATCACCGAGACGACGGGCGCCGCGCCCGCACCCTATCGCGGGTTCATCGGCACGCTCTTTCTGTTCATCCTCGTGGCGAACTGGTCCTCGCTGGTGCCGGGGATCGACCCTCCGACCGCACAGCTTGAAACCGATGCCGCCCTCGCCGTTCTGGTGTTCCTGTCGGTGATCTGGTTCGGCATACGCGCGGGCGGCGTGGGCGGCTGGCTGAAAACTTTCGCCGCGCCCAATCCGGTGATGATCCCGCTGAACATCCTGCAAAGCCTGACGCGGGTCTTTTCCATGTTCGTCCGCCTGTTCGGCAACGTGATGAGCGGGGTGTTCGTCATCGGCATCGTCGCCTCGCTGGCGGGCCTGCTGGTGCCGATCCCGCTGATGGCGCTCGATCTGCTGACCGGGCTGGTGCAGGCCTACATCTTCGCGGTGCTGGCGATGGTGTTCATCACCTCCGCGGTCGAGGACGGCGCGCGCACCCCTCCGAATACCGACCTTGCCCCTTCCCCAACGAAAAAGGATTCATGATGGACTATCTCAGCTTGGCCAGTATCTTCTGCGCCGCCTTTGCGGTGGCCTTTGGCGCTATCGGCCCCGCGCTTGCCGAAGGGCGCGCCGTTGCCGCCGCGATGGATGCCATCGCCCGTCAGCCCGATGCCGCAAACACGATCTCGCGCACGCTGTTCGTCGGGCTTGCGATGATCGAGACGACGGCAATCTATTGTCTGGTGATCGCGCTCCTGCTGCTCTTCGCCAACCCGCTGCTGGCATGATCGCATGACGCTCGATTGGTGGGGACTGGGTCTTCAGGCCATCAACGTCCTGATCCTCGTCTGGCTTCTCAGCCGCGTGTTCTGGCGTCCGGTCGCCGGGGCCATCACCCGGCGGCAGGAAGCGGCGCAGGCCATGCTGGACGAAGGCAAGACAGCACAGGCGAAAGCCGATGCCGCGCTGGCCGAGGTCGCTGAGACCCGCACAGGAATCGCGGCCGAACGCGATGCCATTCTTGCCGAGGCCAAGGCGGCGGCGGACACAGCCGCGAAGGCCGCGCTGAAGGATGCGCAAACCAAGGCAGACACCCTGATCGCTGCCGCGCGCACCGCCATTGACCGCGACCGAAACACCGCGCGGAAGGAGAACGCGACGCAGGGCCGCCGAACTGTCGGTCGAGATTGCCGCCCGGCTTCTGGGCCGGTTCAACACACCCGCGGTTCAGGCGACGTTCCTTGCGCAACTTGTCGAGGCTATCGCGGACATGTCCGCCTCCGACCGCGCGGCGCTGATAGCCTCGGCAGGCGATATCGAGATCGTCACCGCGACAGACCCGGAAGACGCGGAAAGGGCCGAAGATCGAACAAGCGGTAAAGGATGCGTTGGGCGGCACGCCCAGCCTTCGTTTTGTCACCGATCCCGACCTGATCGCCGGACTGGAACTGCGCAGCGCGCATTTCGTGCTGCACAACAGCTGGCGGGCCGATCTCGAGACGATCCTGAAGGAGGTCGAGAATGCCGGCTGATGCGCCGGACTGGTTCGCCTCGGCGCAAGGCGCAGTGCGTCGCGCGGCACTGGGTCCGCGACCCGAACACAGGGGCCGTGTCGAAGAGATCGGGGACGGTGTGGCGATGATCTCGGGGTTGCGCGACGTGCGGCTGGACGAGGTTCTGCGGTTCGAGGGCGGCCAGTTCGGGTTCGCCCGGGTTCTGGACCCCGATCTGATCGGCTGCGTGTTCATTGACGCCGCGACCAAGGTCGAGGCGGGCGACGCCGTCTTCGGCACGGGCGAAGTGGTGAGCGTGCCTGTCGGCGACGCGCTGCTCGGGCGCATCGTCGACCCGCTTGGCCGCCCGCTGGACGGAAAGGGGGCGATCGAGGCCGAAGAGCGGTGGCCGATCGAGCGCCCGGCGCCGTCGATCATCGAACGCGATCTCGTGACCCAGCCGGTGCAGACCGGGATACTCGTGATGGACACGCTGTTCGCGCTTGGCCGGGGCCAGCGCGAGTTGATCGTCGGCGACCATTCCACCGGCAAGACGACGCTGGCCACCGACGCGATGATCGCGCAGCGCGACAGCGACATGATCTGCGTCTATGTCGCCGTGGGGCAAAAGACATCCAGCGTGCGCCGCGCCATCGACGCGCTGCAGGCGCATGGGAATTTCGCGCGCTGCATCGTGATGGTCGCCGGCTCCGCCTCGGCGCCGGGGCTGCAATGGATCGCGCCCTATGCGGGCATGACGATGGCGGAGTATTTCCGCGACAAGGGCGGGCACGCCCTCGTGGTGATCGACGATCTGTCGAAACACGCCGCCACCCACCGCGAAATCGCCCTTCTGACCCGGCAATCTCCGGGGCGCGAGGCCTATCCGGGGGATGTGTTCTACATCCATGCCCGCCTGCTGGAACGGGCGGCCAAACTGTCAAAGGCGCGTGGCGGCGGATCCTTGACCGCCTTGCCGATCGCGGAAACCGATGCGGGGAACCTGTCGGCCTATATCCCGACCAACCTGATCTCGATCACCGACGGGCAGATCGTGCTGGATGCGGCTCTGTTCCATCAGGGGCAGAAACCGGCTGTGGATGTGGGGCTGAGCGTCAGCCGTGTGGGCGGCAAGACCCAGGCGCCCGTCCTGCGCGAGGCGGCCGGCACGCTGCGGCTCGACTATGCGCAGTTTCTGGAGCTCGAGGTCTTTACCCGGTTCGGGGGCATGCCCGAAGGTCGCGTGCGCGACCAACTCAGACGCGGGAAAAGGATCCGCGCGATCCTGCGTCAGCCGCAGAATGCGCCGCTTCGCCTGGCCGATGAGGTGGCGCTCCTGCTCGCCGTGCAGTCAGGGCTGCTGGACCCCCTGTCGCTCGATGCTGTTGCCACCTTTCGGGACAAACTGCCGGAAAGTCTTGACCAGGATGCCGCCGATGCCCTGCGTGCCATTTCCGAGACCGGAGAACTGGATGAAGACGGCACGGGCCGCCCTGATGGCCGCGATGACCCGCCTTGCGACGCAGCTTGGCGATACGGAGCCAGCGACATGACCGAACGACTGGCCGATGTCAGCGCCCGGATCGACGGCATTCGCCAGTTGGGGGCCGTGGTGAACGCGATGAAGGGCATCGCCGCCGCGCGCGCCAACACCGCCCGCGCTGAGATCGAGGCCGTCGACAGCTATGCCGCAACAATTGCCGCCGCCATATCCGACGCGCTTGGCCCCGCAGGTCCCACGTCATCGGCCGAGACCTCCGACGGCAAGACCGACGGCAGCATCGGTCTTTTGGTGTTCTGCGCCGAACAGGGCTTTGCCGGTGCCTTCAGCGAACGCGTTCTGGACAGCATCGACGACGATCTGTCGGCCAGCCAGCCTGTTTCTGATCGGCACCCGTGGCCTGTCGATCGCCGCGGCGCGCGGTCTCGATCCGGTCTGGTCCGCGCCCATGTCCTCGCACACGCCCGGCATTCCGAAACTGGCCGATACGATCGCCAAGGCGATCTACCGCGCCCTGGGCGAGGGTCGTTTTGAGCGTATGGATATGATCCATGCCGGATGGGCGTCCGGGCAACCTCAAGTCGTCCGGCAGGTTCTGTTGCCGATCGACCTGTCGGACCTGCCGCCGCCCGGGGCGACACGTCCACTGACCCAGCTTCCCACGGACGCCCTGATCAACAGTCTCAGCGGGGACTATCTCCATGCCCTGGTCTGCAAGGCGGCGCTTCATGCCTTTGCCGCAGAGAACGAGGCGCGCATGGAGGCCATGTCTGCCGCAGGCAGCCAGATCACGCGCGAGCTGGGCGAATTCGAGGCGACGCTGCGCCAGGTGCGACAGGAGGCGATCACCGCCGAGATCATCGAACTGGGAACCGGCACGGCGTCGGCGCGCGGCGCAAGGTGAGCGCTACGGGGCTATCGTAAGCTTCGTATTGATCTGGGTCAGCACAAGGTGGCGCGGTTTCCGTCATGTTGGTCGTTACCGAAGGTGTGGCACCCGCCCGCTTTGGTTCGACCGGCGCCATGACATCGGCCAGTTCGGCCCATGCAAACGGCGCCAGCAAGGATCCCGCAATGGCATACGCCCCGACGCAACTTGGACAAGACCCGCAATACGAACCGTTTCTGCACGCGCCCTTGGGTGAAGATCGACGCGGAAGCAGCGTCACCGTTCTGTCGATGCTCGCCCGGCTCGGCGTCGACCCCTGGAGCGAGGCATCGGAGCTTTCCAGGTTGCCCGCAGCGGCGGCACGGCAAAGGTTGGAGGCGCTGATGACACGTTTCCATGACGTATCGACCCCTGTTCCGGATCGGAGCAGGATCGTCTCGGGCCTTCTTGCCCTGCTGCCGAGGCGGGCGACGACGGCAAGTTCACCCCAGGACGGCACTTCGGCCAAGCTTGCGCTGCCGCCGCAGGGATCCCCATTCTACTGGATCATCGCGGCAGCCCTGTTCGTTGGCTGGGTCGCCATGCTGGCACAAGGCCAGTGAGATGTGCCCCTGCGCGAAACAACCATCACCCAGCACAGCCGCCAGTCTTGAAAGGAGCCCTGAATGACCGCAGATGACCACGTCTCACGGTCAGTTTACTGCACTGCAAAAATGTCCGCATCGGGTCATTTCCTGAAAAATCTAGCTGGAGCATATCGCGGCAGAACATAGTCCCGAAGCTGACGAGAATCGGTCGGATGCAGAAGTATGAGTTGCCACCGAACGAACTACAATGTTGCCTTTCATCTGCGCCCGGCCATCGTATGCGTGGCCAGTCTGCAACCTAAACTCTCAGCGATTTTCGACCGTCGTTGCTGGCCCGGCGCCTAAACCGTGACCTAAACTGTGACGGCCGGATCACAGAACAATTCAGGTGGCAGGGGCCGACTTTTTTGACGTCCCTAACGCGCGCGGGGCACGGCTTATTGCTTGATGCGCAGTGCCCTCATGGGTTGCGCTGGGCCTCGATACAATCGGAAGTCAACACACGAAAAATCATGATGTAACGGTCAGCATTGCGGCTACCGTTACCCGCTCCGAAGGCGGGGGGTGTCCGGAAGGACCCGCTATTTTCTGAGACCTGGAAGTCTCCAAGGTGTAGGCCCTCGACGCACCGGATCGGGTGCGGGGGTGGTGCCGGCAGTCAGGAACGCAATGCGGCCGAACCAGGGTCGGGCGGGGCGGGGCGGGTGGCCTTGTTGCAACCTTGTTGTCGCTTGCGGTTTTCTTGCGGTCTTGCCTGTCAGATCATGCCGCCGGACCTAGCCGTAGTGCAGGGGGGACGGGGGGGACAGGCCGGAAATGTCCCCTGTTGATCCCTGTCCCCTGTCGCTCGACGGACAAATCACCCAATGCGCCGCTTGGCGAAACTCGAAATCACGTGAGAGGCGGGGTGTCGAAGAGCACGACCAAAGCGCCCCAGAGGATCACCAACGTCATCCAGAGGATCGTCTCCGCGATGCGCCAGCCGGGGTGCTCATTGATGCGATCATCATCGTGCCTGTCCGTCATGGTGTGCCTCCTAGGCTGCTGCTGCGACGGGGTCGCGGGAAAGGTTCGTGAGCGCTGGGTCGCCGGCGAAGTGACAGGCCAGGACGTTCCAATAGCCCTTCTCATTTTTCGCCACGGTGACGCCGACCGGGCGGACCAGCTCGCCAGCGCGCATCACGGCCTGCTGAGGGTTGCGCGGGATCGGTTCCGAGCCGCCGTGCTCGATCCAGACCCTACCGGCCCACTGGATCATTTGCTCGGCATCCATCGGGATGTGCGTGCAGATCGGGTGAGAAATCCCCTCAACACGGTAGGACCATCTCAGGCACACACGGCCGTTGCGCGAACGGTAGGTGTCGAGCCTGAGACCCGTGCAGGGGCGCGGCGGAATTGCGGCGGCGTCGACGGTTGAAATCCGCCGACCAGCGGGGGCACGTTGCGGGCTCGGTGCCGGCTTCGGCGCGGGCTTCTCGTGGCCGCATTCGGAGCACGTCCTGACTTCGGCCGGCAGCATTTCGGAGCACTCGGGGCACGTCCATCCGCGCGGCGATTTCTTGGCCTCGGTTGGATCGCAACGTCGCCAGTTGATGTGCTGCGGCGGACCGTGAAGCAGGTAGCTCCCGCCGAAGTCCATCATCACGCAATCCCGCTTCACGCGGCCGGTCTCAGGGCACGTCCAGGGGCGCGCACCACGTCCGCCGATCTGGGCAAACAGGGCCGGGCTTCGGGTTGGTCGGAACAGGCCGATCAGGTTCACGTCGCGGACATCGAAACCGACCGCCAGCGCAGCAACGGAAACCAGGCAATCGAGGTGCCCCATCCGATAGGCATGGACCAGGGCGCGGCGCTCCTGCGCCGGCGTGTAGGCTGACACGACCGCCGCGCGGGCTCCATGGTGGCGAAGCTCGTTCGCGATGAACTCGCAGTGCTCTACATCGATGCCGTAGGCGAGGATTCGGACGCGGCCGGACTGCCGGGCATACTCGACCAGCTCGGCAACGCATCGGGCGGTTGTTTCGTCGTCAATGGCCTCGCGCAATTGGCTCTGACGGTAGTCGCCGGTGTTGTCCGTCTGGACGCCGGTCAGGTCGATTTTCTCATCAGGGCGGCGGCCGCGAACGGGAACGAGGTGACCCTCGCGAAGCAGGGTGCCGGTGTCGACTTCATGAGCGACGTGCGACCAGATCGGCGCCTGTCCGCGTTTGCCTTCGCCCGCGATGAAGCCATGCCCGTGTCGCCAAGGTGAGCCAGTGAGGCCGATCAGCGGCAAGTCCGGGTTGCGGTCGAGCATGTCAGCGATGGTCTCGGCGTACTGCTTGCCGTCCGGGTTGTGGCGGTGGGACTCGTCGATGATCGCGACATCGATCCGGCCCGCGTCGAGAAGGCGCTTCCGGTGACGGTGGGCGCTGGCGATGTTGGCGACGACGCAATCGCCGTCGACTTCATGGCGGCCAAGGTTGCCGGCCAGGACGGACGGGGCCGCGCCGGTGTGCGCCGCGATCGTGTCCGCGTTCTGGCTGACCAGCTCTTGGCTGTGCGTCACCGTCAGAACACGCGCGCCGTAGCGGCGAAGCTGGCGGACCATTTCGGCGATCATCACGGTCTTGCCGCTGCCGGTGCCCGCGATGATCAGGCCCGGATTGGCGAGGGCAGCCTTCACGGCGTCCTCCTGGTAATCTCGAAGCTCAAACGTCATGGGTCGATTCCTTCGTGGTGGTGGCCGGCCGCTGGTGAGGCGACCGGGTGGAATTGTTCGGGTGGCTGTCGCGGGCGGCGAGATCGCCACCCAGCGCGCTTGAGGCCGCATCGAGTGCGGCTGAGAGCGAGGCCAGTTCGCGGCTCGCCCGTGCGGCGGCATCCCAGCGGCCAGACAGGACGCGCCTGCGCAGATCCCGCACCAAGCGCTGGGCCGAAATCGCCATCGCCAGGAACTCGGTCGAGGTCACTGCGGGGGCCTGATCCGAAAAACGCTCAAATTTGCCCGCTGACGGCGATTTGGCCCTCCGATCCAGACACGATCCACCTGACGGGCCGATTTTCCCGCCAGCGGGCCGCTATGGCCGTTCTGGGGGCGGTTCCGGGTCATTTGCCTGCCCCCGATTTCGCCTGACGCCCCTTTCCGCGCTTCGGCTGACCTTCCGGCGCTTGCTGCCCGGCTGGGCCTTCCGGGTGCCTCGGTCTCGGGTCTCCCCCTCACCCTGGTTCGCGGTGGGGGCCTCTCCGCTCGGCTCAGCCTCAGCCGTCTCCCGTGACGCTGGCTCAGCATTCCGCTGACCAGGGGGTGAGGGCTCCTTCGGCTCCTCCGTCTTGTCTGGCTCATTGCTGCCTTCTGAGGCATGACGATGATCGCGTCCGTGCCGTGTCCGCGTGTCCGCAGACCCTATAGAGGTCTGCGGACATGGCGGACAAATCGGCGACGCGGTTTCGCCCCTGTCCGCAGCGTCCGCGATTTTTAAATCGGCGGACATGGCGGACACTGCGGACACGTGTTCCCGTTTGGTGGTAGCCCTGTGTTTTTCCTTGTTGATTTCCAATATCCAGACGTAGTCGCCATGCGTTGCGATCTTCCGGTGCTTGCCCTCCAGGGCCTCCACTGCGCGGCGGAATGCGTCGTCCTCTAGCTTTGCGAGCCTGCGTTGGTTGTCTTTGTTCAAAGTTGACGCAAGGCTGAGCCGAGCCTTGAAGCACGCGGCCTTCCAATCCGCCTTGCGGACGACCCTCCACATCTCGCCAGGGGCGGCTGTCGGTATCCCAATATCCGTGCCGAGAACTTGCAACTCCGTGTTGGGCTCGTACAAGCGCTGCAACTGTTCGTAGGCCTTCGTGACGGGGACCGCCATCTTGGCCTCGCGCTTCTTCTTGGGCGCCGCCTCTCCGCCGACTTCTGTGATGTTGACGACGCAGGATGTGATCGGTTCGCCGTCGCTGTCCGTGCCAAGCTCCAAGATTTTGAGGTTGAACTTGCCGACTTGGATGTCGGACCGGCCGTCCTTCCATTTTTCGAGATAGACGACGCGCTCCTCCTCGGGAGATATGCCGATGCTCTCCTCGTAGTTGGCCTCCGGGGCGTCCACTCGAATGATCGAGTTGAAGCCGCCGATCGCGGCGGAGCTGCCGAACATGCGCTGCTGTTGTCCGTGGCCGGGGTGATGCGCAAACAGCGTCACTGCACCGGTTTCAGAGCTGACGCGCTTTGCGATGTGCATGACGTGCGTCACGACCGAGTCCTCGACCAGCGAGACGCCGGGCAGGGACGCGAACATCGTATCCAACGCCACCAGCCCGCAGGCGATGCCGGTAATGGCCTCCAGAGCCTTCACGTTGGCGATGATCTCGTCGGCTGCCTTTTGTGCGGTGTCGGGTGACAGCGGCAGCGGCTCGGGCAACATCGAGAAGCGGTCGGTAAACAGGTCGATCTCGTCCGCATCGAGTTCTGAGGCGATCGCGTGCATTCGGCCGGGGAAGGTGTTCTCGCCCTCGAACGGGACGTAGAGGACGCATCCCTCCTCGACTTTGCGGCCGAACCAGTTCGCGCCGGTCGTGATGGCGCGGCCCATGTCGGCAATCAGGAACGATTTCGCGGCCAGTGACCGCCCGAACAGGACGGCGGGCTGCCCCATCGTCAGGAGGCCCTTGATGAGCTGCGGAACCTCTTGGATCGGGGGCATGTCCTTGAGGCGCTTGAACCTGACGACTTGACGTTCCGGTTCATCGGCTCCAGGCGCATTCGGGTGAGCGTGCCCCGGCATCTCCGGCGCCTTCTTGTCGGCTCCAGGCGCGTTCGGGTGAGCGTCCCCGTTGGCCTCTTCTTTGCGGCGCTGGTCTTCTTCTAGGCGCCGCAGGAGCGCCTCGTTCTCGGCCGCTTTTGCGCTGCTGTATGCGGGTAGCCAATCGCGGCCGTTCGCGTGGCCGTTCAGGCCGTCTATCTCGTCTGTCATGACTGCCCCCATGTGCCGGCGCGTGGCCGGTCCGCCGGCATTGTGAGGGTGTCGCCGCTCGCCTTTCGAATGCCGTTTTGAAGATGAAGTTTGAAGCTGTTGTCGCCGTGCTTTTGCGCCCCGCCGCAGGCTGCCCATGCGGGCCTTACAGCGTCCTCAATCTCGTCCGCCGAGAGGATGCCGTGATGGACGTAGACGCCAATCCGGCAGCCCATCATGAAGCAGCACCGCCGCCGCCCGCCGACGAGGCTAGCGAGCGTTTCGAGCCATTTGCTGAGGGCCTTTCGAGCGTATGCCTCGAAGCGCCTGCGCTGGGTCTCATCGAGATCGTGAGCCTTGACCTCGATGCCGCTCGGTGCAGATTTGCGCTCCGGCTCCTTCTTCGTGAACGGAGCCAGGGCCGCCCGAAGGTCGCGAACCAGGGAGGGCGTGCAGACCGGCGGCAGTCTCTCGATGCTGTCGAGCGTCCAGATTGACCGGCCGATTTCAGTGTAGGGCTGGCCCGTCTTGCGATGGCGCGACGGTGGCCAAGTGATCATGCGCCTCGGGCCGGCCAGGACCTCGAAGAACACCGCGCCCTCGCCCGGGGGAATGTTGCGGGCCTCGCGCTGGAGCGAGAAGGATGTGATCTCGCCCCCTGGATCGCGGAACAGAAGCGCCGCGCCCTTCGTGCCGCGCCGGCCGATCAGATCACCATGCGTCAGGCGGTGGTCAGTGAGGACTCGCCAGACGGCGCGTCTGATGCCCCGGTTGTCGGTGTCGATGTCCAGGATGACAATGCCATCGCCGCGCAGCGCCAGATCAGCGCCGCCGGTGGATCGAGGCCCGTATTTGCCGGGTGCAAAGCCCGTCTTGACGATCTCTGCAACCTCGTCGGGCGTCAGTGACGACCAGCGCAGACACCCCTTGCCGCCGTAGATCGGGAGCGGCGTCAGGCCCAGCGCGAGGGCGCGAGAAGCGTGCGTTTGGAACGCGCCTTCTCTGTGCAGAACGTCATCAAGGAAGGGTTGATTTTTGTTGCATGCCGGCGATGCCGGTGGTACAAGATTTGACATTGGTAACGTACTTTCCCCACCGGTGACGCGGTGGTTTTGGCGGCAAAGGTTGGTCCCAGCGCCGCTGATTGAACTGATCGGGGTGGTGCCCGATCGGGTGAATGTTCGGTCCGGACTGCGTGGTGGCAGGAAGGCCGGTCATGGTTTTCTCCGTGGCAGTTCTCAGGACGCAAAAAAGCCCGTGGCGCCGAAGCGACCGGGTTACTCAACAACGCAACTAACTAAACGCAGCACTCACGAAAAGGCCGCCTCTAGGGGCGGCCTTTCGCGTTTAACCCTCGATACAGTCGAGCAGGAAGAGGTGTCGTTTGCCGTACGGCCGCGTCTTGATCAGGCCGTGCTCGGTCATGCGACGCACGGTGCGCGGGTGCAAACCCTTCTCCTTCGCGTAACGGTCCGGCTTCGCACCAGCGCCGCCCGTTCTCATCGACGATAATCGGTGAGGCGTGAGCATCGCGCGTTGCAGGTACTTCGGGGCGGACTTTGCGGCGGATATGTCTGGGCAGATTGCACATGTGATTCCCGTTCGAAATCGCACCATCCTGAGGGTACCGAAAGTAGTGCCCCAGCGTCAAGACTGGGATCTCCAATGGAGTTCTGCTTGTCGAATGGAAAAAACGAGGGGCAAATGGCAGACAATATGACACGCAGGGAAAACGTCATCAATAGGAGCACGAGAAGCAGGGCGGCAAACGACCAAAATTAGCTTCTCGCCGGAGGACGATGTGGTGAGACGCTCTGGAAGGCATCGCAGAGAAGAAGACGCCACTGCCAGCCGCATCGTCGATCGGTTGGTGCGGGCAGGCTGGCCGCCGAGGACATCTGAGGCGTTCCAGGCTCAGCTTGCCGATCGCCTGGAGCGCGCAATTGTGCGCATTGAGGATCGGCCTCCGGATCGTCTCGGCGTTACCGTACGAATTTCGAGGCTGAGCAGCACCTTGCTCTGGCGGCCGCGATGTCAGGCGTGAATGGTAGTGCGCTCGATGTCTGCGACATGCTCGACGATGTCGTGTCTTTGTGCCCCAGTACGCTGGCGGCATGGAAGCGCCTGCGCGACGGTGATGTTGCGCACGGAGAGGTTGGGCTGTCGGCTTCACCCGTTCGCTGTCTGGCTTGGGTGAAGAGGTGGGCAATCATGCCACTCACTGACTATTTGAGCCGTTGCCGGCAGCGGGTCGCTACCTGGACACGCGTGTTCGAGCCGGCCTTGTATCGCGTGGTCGACGCTATCTCTATCGGCCTCTTTCGGCAGCAGTCCGGCATCCTCGGACAGCGGCTGTGGACGCTTCGCACGACGCGCCGGTGTCGCGCATCCGCCGAGGGCCGCGAGCTTCGTCGAGCGACAATCGTGCGCGATGGTTCAGCTTACGTCTTCAGCCGATGATCTGGCGAGCGGGATTGTCGAAAGCGGCGGCGTAGGCCTGGCAGCTGTTCAGCCGGACAAGTGAAGTTCGGCCGCGTCAAGGCCGGAAACGATGACGAACGAGGGGCCAAAATGGCAGCCGTCGAAATTGCAGAGAGGCCGCAGCCGCAGACCAGAGCGAGGCCGATGCTGGCCATCGATCTTGCAGCCATCCGCAAAGGGGTCACGGCTCTCATCGCCGCGATTCCGCATTCGATGCTGGCGCGCTGCGAACCGGAAGTGGACGCTGCGCTTGATGCTCTGCGGGATGTCGAGACGGCCGCCCAGCGCGTGAACTTGGCGGACGTTTTGAGCCGTGAGGATCACGTTGCGGCCGCTGTTGAGCCGTGGCAAATCCGCTTCGGCGTCTCGCGACGGAGCCTTTCCGATGCTCGCCGTCGAACTCGAGATTGCCGAAGCGGCCCGCGTCCGCTGCGATGATCAGTGAGGCCGGAATTGAAGCGAGGCCTGACCATATCCGAAGCGGCCAAACACTGCGGCGTGTCCGTCAGTGCCTACCGCGACTGGATGCGCA
>CAVQOV010000013.1:0-584261 GCA_963714615.1 uncultured Alphaproteobacteria bacterium
GACATGTTTTTCATAACACTAGCAAGTTAGCATCACGGGTGCCTTTCAACAACGCAAACAAGTACAACAGCAGCAGACATTAAGAAATGATCATCGAACGGCAGGTTCGTCCCTCATATCTGACCTCGGACAGCAGCAGTCCTCCTAGCTAACCGCACCCCCCGCTACTCCCCCGGCCGCTTCAAACTGAACAGATTATCCACGCAGCAATAATCCCGATAGCCCAGCCGTGCCATCGGGCGGAACGTGGTCACGTCGAACCGCCCGTCGACGATGCAGTTGTCGCGCATGTAGACGCCGGTCACCTCGCCAAAGACGCAGTAGTTCTCGACGCCCTCAAGCGTCACGATCTGGGTCAGTCGGCACTCCAGCGCCGCCGGTGCCGCGGCGACCCGCGAACAGGCGATCGTCTCGCATTCGGCGCGTTCCAGCCCGGTCAGCTCGAACTCGTCAACATCGGCGCCATACGCGCCAGAACTCACATTCATCGCGTCGCGCATCGCATATTCGACGATGTTCACGCAAAACACCCCGGTTTCTTTGATGTTCGCAACGGAATCCTTGCCGAACTCTCGGTCTGCCTTGCCGCTGGTTGAGGCGAACATCACCTGCGGCGGCGTATAGGCGACCGCGTTGAAGAACGAATAGGGCGCAAGGTTATCACGACCGTCGCCGCCGCGCGTCGAGATCCAGCCGATTGGGCGTGGAGTCACTATGGCGTTGAAGGGGTTGTGCGGTAGTCCGTGGCCATCGACGGGGCGGTAAAACATGAAGGTTCCTCGTTCGTTGCTCCTGACCTAGCCGCGTGCTAGCAGGCTTTCCAGTCCTGAATGGGAAAAAGCGGGGGCAGGGGTTGTATCGCCTTGAAGAGGAAACGCCCGAAGACCGGTGGGAAGTGGAGGCGCTGATGGACCTGTGTTTCGCACCGGGCCGCGAGGCGCTGTCCTCTTACCGTCTGCGCGACAACGTACCCCCGGTCGCCGCACTTTGCACCGTGGCGCGGGACATCGATGGCACGATGGCTGCGGCAATCCGCTACTGGCCGATCATGGTCGGCGATCATCCCGCGCTTCTGCTTGGGCCGATCGCGGTGCACCCTACCCGGCAAGGCGAAGGCCTTGGCGCCCTCTTGATCGTCGAAAGCATGGCCGAGGCTCTGCGCGAGGGCTGGCACCGGGTGCTGCTTGTGGGCGATGCGCCCTACTACCGCCGCTTCGGATTTTCCAAACTGGACGGTGTCACGATGCCGCCCCCAACCAACCCGGACCGCGTTCTGGGGCATGAACTGGTATCAGGCGCCTGGCAGGGCGTGATCGGTCCGGTTTCAAAATGGCCAGAGTCCGCGCCGGCTTCTCGTCATGGCCGCCCTTGATTCTCATGAATGCTTTGCCTCGATATCCACAAAACCAGTAGGCCACCCAGGGCGGCACCCCCGCCTTACCGATGAATGCGATGCCACAAGGCGTTGACCTCTGGCACGTGCTCGGAAGCGACCAAGATCAGCGCTAACGACGTATCGGCTTTGACGTAGGCGATCGAGCGTGCGCCATCATCACCTGACCCGACAATCGCGCAACGCGCAGGGGCGACACCACGCGAGCATCTGTCGAACTGACGATCCATTGCCAAAAGGTCGCTTTCCGCAAGCGCTGCCAGCCGTCTGGTATCCTCTTCGGGGCCGGATTTCTGAACGATCCCCGAAGCATCAAGCCGAAATGAGGCAGTCGAAAAACCAGCGCAGGAGTCGACAAACGTGCCGAAACGATCGATCAGGTCTTCGGAAGCGCCGCCATACAGGTCGATCGCCAGCTCCTTCGCAAGCGTCTCGGACGAACAGCCAATTTCGTCAGGGCTAATTTGACGGCCCAGTTTTGCAGAGCGAACTTTCAGCACGCCTTCGCCAGCTACAAACCCTTCAATAGCCTCGACAAGTCGGGCGGTCGGGAACTCGCCGTCCTCGTCGGTCCGTGGCACAGGTATATTCTCAATGCGCAGGACGCGTCGGTTCGCAACTTCCAGTGCCAGCGTATGTCCAGCATCGTTCCGGAACGTCAGTGTGCTGGGAAGAATCACTTCGTCTATCTCTTGCAGGACCGCCCGCAGCCGACTGCCTCTGTCAGCGGCGACAAGTTCACGACCGTCGACGCCAATTGGCCCGTCGGGGGTGCCCGATCTAGCGATCTTATGCTCCAATCTGCGACGGTCTTTCATCTCGCCGATCCAACTTCATATGGTTTTTCAAACGCGATCATTGGCTAGCTGCTATCCTGTCAAACTTGGTCCTTGCGGCTTCGAGCATGGCCGCGACATCAATCATCGGAGAACAGACACAGATCAGCGCCTCGGGTGTATCCGCCGGCGATCGGAGGAATATGATTGTCTCAGATTGTGTCGTGGCCACGCTCTGCCGTACCGCGGAAACCTGCGGCAACTCCAATGCGTTCGCGAATGAGACAGCAGTTTTTCCGTCTAGCAATTCCGCCGCCGTCGCGCACAAGGCATCCAGACGTTCTTGTGGCTGTTTATCCTTCGCGCTTACGCAAAGCACAATGCCCGACGACAGATCAGCCAAGGCAACGACCTGACACTCGGCGAACTCTTCGCGCAATGCTTTTAGCTGATCCAGAATCATTTTGACCGCGCCCCGTGAAGCCGCATGCATTAACGGCAGTGGCGGCCTTTCGTCTTGATAGACCAGAGTGGGTTGCATTGCGTAGCCGTTTTTCGGCTGTTGCGGCAAATCGACGTCAGGGTCAACTTTGGCGAGTGCCATCAGGATGGAACACCCCGCAGACCTAAAGAGCTATGTTTTGTAGAGTCTACGTTCAATGTAGACTTCTTCAAAGCCTCTCCTGACCGCTGGAGGGCTGCTCGCGGTCGTGCTGACCACCGGCCTGAACGTCGGAAGCGAAGCTGGCCGCAACTGCGGGTGACTTGCCTTGCGCTGGTCGTGGAGTTGCCCGGCCCGAAGCGGACGCAACTTTTACGCGCGTCGGAACAACCTCGGGCTGATTTGATTCTTCTTTCTTGGGTGCAACGCCCAACCGATGCACTTTCGAATCCGGTGCGGTTGAGGCGTCCCCGAGGTCTGCCGCGGTATCTGGCTCAACCGACTGCTCGACGGCGGTTTCCGGCGCTAGCCGGGAAGGACCGCCGAGTCTATCATTTGGTGAATATCCGAGGGCCTGCGACAGTTCGTGGGTCAGATCGACTAGGCTCTGGGTGAAAGCCTCCGCGCCACTCAGCTCCCACAGATCTCGGTCTTCTTGCCCCGCCAAGGCTTCGGTCAGCGAAATCGGAAAGAGTTCTGCAAACAGACCCTGCGTTTCGCGGCGAACGCGCTTGACTACTTTCTGGCGATCCGCCTCTGTCAAGAGCTTGTCTATACGAGTGATAAGCAAGAAACTCTTCGCAAAGATTTCCGGTGGCATGGATTTCCAGACCGCAGCCTCGCTTTGGCGCCATGCCTGCGTTGCATGAGTGCACCAAAGAACACCGTCTGCTTTGTGAAGAACCCTCTGCCAGACCTCGGCGGACATGTTCGGATCGGAGATTCCGGGCATGTCGATCAAGTCGCAAAGTTCCAGAATATCCGATTTGAGAAAGACCCTGACGACGGAAGTACTATCCAACGGAACCTGATCCAACCGTTCAAGATCAACCGGAATGACATTCCCCTCCAGATCCTCGCGGTAGGCGGCCTGATCACCATATGACATCCACACGGGCGGAAGTTGGGTTGCCGTAACCTTGACCGGCAGCGGACTCGAACCGATCAGAAGATTGGAAAGCGTGCTTTTTCCGACGCTAAACTCTCCCATGATCGCGACTCTGGGCTTGCGCGGCTCTTGCGGGTCAGGAATTGCCGATGAAAGTTCCGAATTACTCATGTGCTTTCCGCCTCTTTCCGTTCGCTATGCAACATATTGGCTCAGTGTCTTGAGCGCGGTCTCAACCACTTTGCCGTGATCCTCGCGGTCCTGAACGCCAAACAGCTTTTTCAACTCGTCCGGGCTTGCCTCTGCCTGATCGACCGCACGCATCAGGATTGCGCGTTGATCTGCCAGGAATTCTTTCAGGATGGTTCCAGCTTCGGTGCGAATGATGTCGGCTTGCGTCACTTTCAAATCGTTGACGATCGGATCGGTTTCTTCCATGATCATCGTGTAGAAATTCGAGGCAAAGGCTTGGTACCCACGACGCCTTTGCCACCAACCTTTCCACCAGCTTGCTTGAAGATCGAGCGCGATCGTCTGCCCCAGAAAGACAGGTGGCGGCGCCTGTGGAACGCTTGGCGCCTCGACGTTGAAGGAAGCCCCGAGGCTGCCGAATGAGCCGGCGTAGATCTCGCACACCTCTTTCGCCGCGGACTTATAGACTTTTTCCGCCGCAGTCTGGGCTCTTGTACCAAACACCTGATAGGAGGATCGCAGCAAGACCCGCAGGCCTGTCGGATCGTATTGCCAGACCTCGTTCTCTCCGTAATTCTCCAGATGTGTGATCAGCGATGCTGTCGCCCGCTCCAGAAAACTGCGATGGGACCGGTCTATGCGGGTTTGAAAACTGTTGGTGAGGTTCTCGAAATCCTTCTCGAGCGCCTGGAGGCTTTCGCTGGCAAGATTATCCAGTTTGGCGGCAACGCCGTCAGTGTTGATAACATCGCCGGAACCGGTATCTAGCTGCGACATTGCCGCCTGATTTGCCGCATTCAAGCCGTTCGCAAGGTTGATGGCGCTGCGGGCGACCTTGTCAATCGTCTCTTGCGCGGCACCATCGGCGATCCGGTCCGCGAGGGCAGCGAACAATGCCGGCAGACCGGACAGCGCCCAGATCATTTCGTTCGGGTTCTGGGTCTCTGGCATAGTCTGCAGTTGCTGCTCTGCCCAATTGATCAGCGACTCGGCGCTGTCGTTCGCCAAGCTGTCAATCGAACCGGTGAGCGCCTTGTTCGCCCAGTAGGCGCTGCCGAAGATGATCTGCACATCCGCCGGGCCTTCGTGTTTTTTTAGCGTCTCCTGGATGCTCGCCCGGATCTCCGGCACTTGTTTGGCGGGGTCTGACAGTTCGTCAATTCTGTTGACGAAAATGATGACATCTCGGGACTTTATATTCGAGATCAGCCGTATCAGGGCCATATCCACTGACGAAAGTGCCTGATGGGCCGACAGGACTACCACGCACAAGCGGCTGTCCCGGATAGCGCTAATGGTTATCTGTTCGCGCATCATAAAGGTGTCGTTCACGCCCGGCGTGTCACGTATGCACAGCCGTGTCGGATACTCGGGTCGAGCGAAATACAGATCAGCTGACTTTGTGATGTCAGCAAAACGGCCCTGGGTGTCCGTCGTGACTTCATCGTCGTCCAGATCTTCTCCGAGGCAAACATATCGCTCGATCAGATCCCTGTCGAAATACCCGTAGTCATGTTCCTGCCCCAGCAGTAGTTCGAAATCTGCGACCCAGCCGCGTACGAGATTTTTCTCTCATCCGCTCAACTTGTTCGCGCAGTTGATCAAGTTCTTCGTTCGCGCCAGCCCTGCTGGCCAGTTCGCCAATCCTTCCGCCCTTCAGCAATAGCCGGTCCCATTCCTTTTCGTCGAAGAAACGAAACAGTGCGCTGTTGCCCGACGGTCCAGAGTCCGGACGCATATGGAGGGACGTGACGACAGAGGTCCAAGGGTTCACGTCAGCTGGTAGCAGATCGGGCATCCCGACCATGGCGTTGACGAGGGATGTCTTGCCGGCCTTCACTTGGCCAATCATGGTCACGCTCGGTTCAAAACTGTCAAGCTGACGTTGCAACCGAATTGCGATATTCGCCGTTGTCTCGTCGCCGATCTCGGCGAGCTGCGCCAAGACCGACTGCAAATCCTCGGATTTCCTGGAAAAGGCGGCCAGGCCTCCGGACCCAATTTTCAACAGCTCAGCGTTGCCCTCTTGCGGAACTTCGTAGTGCTCATCAATTCTGGCATCGGCATTCATACAGCACCTTCACAGACTTTAATCGGGCCCCAATACGCGACCTGAGCCAAGGCATTGTTCACAAAGGATTAACAAACTCGCTCCCTCGATCCCATTCCGGTCAATTGTCTGTCAAAAAAGGGTAATTGTGAGGCAAAATCCGGGCGCCAATGCGTAGTTTGGCCGCAATTTATGCAGCCAGACGGCATTCCAGATCGCGACGCAGCTGAAGCAAGACCGTCACCGCATCGGCAGCCGGACCCTCGCCATTTTCCATTTCCATCAACAGCAGCAGTTCTGCTGCATCCAGCAGATCTTCCTGAAATTCCGCCAACCCACGGTCGCTTGCGGCGTGTTCGACAACGATGTCTGCAAGTCCATTGGCAGTCTCGCTGCAGTGGCCAAGAACGTCAGATGGGTTCAGCAGAATCTGGATCAGCACTCACGTCGATCAGATCAGATGCGCGGCTCTTCAGGTAACTCAGTGCAGTCAAGACGACGCCAGCGGCCGATGGTTCTTTCATCGCTTGCGCTTCATTCGGAACTTCACCCGCGGCCTTGGCGGTGAGATCCTCCGAGGTGAATTGTTCAAAGGTTTTTGCGCCCGCGCCAGCCTTGGTGCCGTGGCGGCTGAGAAACGCCAGAACGCTGTCCAGATCGGCGCTTCGGCCCTGATCGACTTGCCGCAAGACTGATGCGAGTAGCGCCTTGCCTCCGCTTGCCGCGAGGGCCGGCGCACCAACCGTGGCATCTTGCTGCGCGCCCTCGATGGCCTGGATGGTTGCGATCGGAAAGACGCTGTGGAATTCGTCTGCCGCAACCTCTTGCACCGCCGCAATTCGCTCGGCCAGACCTCCTCCAGCCGCAAGGACATCTGCTTTTGTAAGAACCAGAAAGCCGTGGTCTTTCAAGGCGTCGGGCACTCTCGCCCATAGGTTCTGCTCTTGTGGAGAAAATTCTTGCGAGCACCAAAGAACGATGTCGGCACGGCCGATGGCCCAATCGACGGCGGCAGATTGTTCTTTGACTGACCCGCTCAGTCCGACCTCTAAAAGGCTGAACCGGCGCAGCATCGGCAAGTTCGCCTCGACTTTAACGAAAGCAACGACAGGGCCGGGGCCTTTTTCGAGAACGATCCCGTCAAAGGTTTCGGCAGTGCCATCCTGACCGGTGAAGACGGTGCGCGGAGACTCTGCCCAAGAAAGCTCAAAGATCGGAAAACAGGCACGATCCGGAATGACAGCTCGGCCCGCCAAGAAGTTAAGGAGTTGCGACTTCCCGCTGCCTGGAAGCCCAAGGACAACGCAGCGCACGGGGGATTGCAGCCGATCCAGCAGGTGTTGGCCAGTCTTTCTAACGTGCGTCGGCAATGCGCCCGATGCCAGCGCGTTCTCCAACTTCATCAATACATCGCCGTCTACCATGGTGCGGGTCACGGGCTGTCGTCCGTTGACGCTACGAGTTTGCGGAACGGACGAAGGCTGCGGAATGCCGGATGGCGGCGGCCAGCGGCCAAACCGTCATCCGGACCAGTGTTCACAGGAACGCTCTGGCTGCTTTGATCGCGAACTTCGGCCGCATTCCGGGCGTGTTCTTTGCGAACCTTGATGACCGAAAGTGATATGTTGTCCTGATCGGGGTCATCCAGATCTTTGAGTTCTTTCAAAAGAAGTTCGGCTATCTCAGAACCGCTTTTCGATCTGTTTTCAACCAAGACACCCTTGATCTGTTCGTTGCTCAGAAACTGCAGACCATCGCTCGCCACGATCACGATATCTTCGTCAGCTAATTCAACCGGAGTTTGGGGGCAATCGATACGAGCGATCTCGCGGCCGATCAAGACCGACGTCAGACAGTTGAGATCGGGGTGATCCTCGCCGCTTGCCTTGGACATCAATCCCGACTTCACCATGTATTCAATCTGTGGGGCCATCGAGTGATCTTCGTTCAATTGCCGCAACGTCTCGTCGCGAAAAAGAAGCAGGGGGGAGTCCCCGATCGAAATCCAGAATAGCCGATCCCTTACAAAGACCGGCGCGACGAGTGTTGCCCCCATTCCGTTGGTTTCGGGATGTCCGATGACATGTCCCTTGACGCAATCATTGGCAGCCAACGCCGCATCGCGAAGAATTTCCACGATGTTGTCCTCGAAGGCTTTTTCGTCACCGCTTTGCAGCTTCAGTTCGCTGAAGACTTCGGTCACCACGATCTTGCTTGCAACGTCACCAGAGGTGTGGCCACCCATACCATCGGCAAGCACCACGAAGCCCAGGTTCGCGCCCAGAGGGAAATCGGTAACGATAGCGTCTTCCTGACACTCTCGCCGTCCCACACTGATTGCGGACGCGGCATCAAACCGGATTTCAGGCAATGGCCGCATCGTCCATGTCTTCCTGATCGCCCGTTTCCCAGTCGAAATCCTGGCCGCAGAGGCCCACGAACCGCAACACAGTCTCCCCGATCCTGATCAGATCACCGTCCGAAATCTCTTCGGTGCTGAGAACGGGCTTATCGTTCAGGCGTACAAGGTTTGCCTTGCCACCGTGCCCCAAGAAAAACGCGCGTTGCTCGCTGTCATATGCAATCGCCGCATGATTGCTACGCGAGATGCTTAGAGTCTCCAAAATCCAGTTTTACTGCCTGATCATCGCCACGGCCAATCTGGGAAACTCCATTGTTAAGCGTGAACGAGGTTCCTCGTCCTGGCCCTTTGACGACCACGATCCAACCGACCGGGAACTTGCCTTGCGGCGTGTCGGCATTTTGGATGGTTGCCTCGAAAGGATCTGGAGAGGCGCCATGCGCGTGTTCAAACCCCAGCAGGCGAGTCTTTACGCGGCCGGCCCGTCGTCCTGACCGCCCTGCCGCCGGCGCCGGCACTTCCACCATCTGATTGGCAGCAGGCGGCGCCATCGCAACCTCGGACATCAAGGCCCTGCTCAGGTTGGCCGATATTACCGACATGTCGTCGCTTTCGCCTTCCGACGCCTCGTTGCCCTGCTCGGCAAGGTTTGCCTTTGGTTCTGTCGGCGGCTGTGTCTGCGTTGTTGCCTGATCTGATGAGGCGACTTGGCGCAAGTTGGCTGGTTCGACAGCTTCGGAGGCCTGAGACGGGTTCGCCGTATCTTGCGATAGCGGGGTGGCTTTGTTCCGGAAACCTTCATCAGACGACGGCGCAGGCACCGATGGTTCATGCGCGTTCATGTTATCTACGTCGATGAACTCTTCGGACTCTTCGGCCGACGATTTGGTCGCAACCGTTTTCGGTGGCACCACATCGGCCTCGGAGTCAATTTCTTCTGTCAGATCGCTCTGACTATTTCCGGCAACTTCAACTTCCAACCCGGCTTCGCCTGTGAGTTCGTCCTCTTCAAAGTTCTCTTGATTTCTGCTTTGCCTTGCTGCCGACAATGTCGCGGAAGTCTTCGACAGGGCGGCGACAGCCATCGTCCAGCGCCTTTTTGGTATGATGTGTTTCTGATTTGTCCAATGCACTCTGCAATCTGGCTTGGATCGAGGGCATGCTGACCGGCGCTTTGCGGCTGGTCTCGCCTCGCGCTTCGTTTCCCCCTTCGAAATCATCCTCATCGGGGAACATGTCCAAGTCAGGAGACCGATGTTTTCTTGCGATCATTTCCCGGATGAATTTCATGGGTTTGCCTTTCCAAGCTGGTCAACTCGCGATTTCCCAAAGAACCAGAACCGCGACTGATGCCGCTTCCCGGTTGAACGCCTTGCAAACCAACCCCTTTCGGCAACGGCGGTTTGCGTCGCGCGGGGTTGAGGCTGCGGTTGGGCATGATTGCCCACGGAATCCTTGCGTTTCTGCGGGATCGGGATTTTCGCGGAATCTTTTGCGCCATCCCTACGATCATCCATCTGGATCTCTTCAAGAACTGCGCGATTGGTTTCGGATACGAGTATCGAGATCGACAGATCGATGTTCTTGTCACGCCGGGCCTCTGCCAGCGCTTTTGCGCGACGCTTCTCGATGTCGATTTCATCCATCCATTCGGCGGCGGACTGAATTCGGTCTTTCGGGAAAACCGACAAAGCCTTGTCGATGGCAGCAAGAAAGCCACTGTCAAAATTTGACACGCGGGCAGTGATAGACCGGTAAGGATCGTCCCTCTTGGCTGCGATTGCGGCCAGACGGGTCTGGCAATTTGGCGGCGGTTCTCCGGTCATCAGGTGGTAGAATGTCGCGGCAAGTGCATATAGGTCACTGGCCGGGCCCTGGGGTGTTCCGGCGATGTAGAATTCCTGCGGCGAGTATCCGTCCTTTACCACGACCATCGCGGACAGGGCCCGCGTCGCCTTGGTGGCCTTTTCGCGCGCTGCCCCGAAGTCGATCAGGATCGGGTTTCCCTTCCTGTCCATCAAGATGTTGTCTGGTGAGATGTCCCGGTGAAGGATGTTCTGGCTGTGGATGAAACCGATAGCATCAAGGATCTTCAGCAAGATTGTCCGCAGTTCTTCGGCGCCAAACTGCTTCTTGCCGTCCTCCATGATGTCCAGCAAATCGAGTCCGTCGATGTAGTCGAGTGCCATGTAGGCCGTGTCGTTGTCTTCGAAAACCTGATGGACACCGACGATGTTGGGATGCCTCAATTTCGAAAGACGCATGGCTTCCTGGACAAAGAGTTTCACGATCGATCGGAACTCTTTCTGATGCGCCGGTGACCGAGCCCTGACCATCTTGTCGCTGCGCGAACAGAGGGAGGCCGGAAAACACTCCTTGATCACCACCGGTCGATCGAGGCTATCCTTGGCAAGATAGGTCATGCCGAAACCGCCACTATTGATAAATCGCTCAACAACATATTGACCTTGCAGCAAGGTTGTACCCGGCTTCAACTCCTCGGTGAATCCACTGCTTGACGTCGTGGTTTTCTCTACAATTAAGTCCATATCATGCCTACGCAAGCTGCGGGCCGGTTTCCGGAATCAGAAAGGAAGGCTCCGCACTCTATTGCGATGGTCCCGTAGGATTCTGTCCAAATTGTGTTGACAGTTGGGAGTAATGGCCGAGATTGTGTCAACAACCTAAAAGTGTATCGATCCTGAAGCAGCCTTCAGCGTCTGCCGCCCTCCCGTGCAATTGCATGTTAGTAGCCCAGGCCGGGAAACAATCTTTGTTGGTGCCACAGCACTTTGGCCTTCGAACAACACACCGAAAAAATGACCACCGAGCCCGGAAATAAAACGCGACAAGTGCAATAAAGGACGGGTGACGCATTCCAGATCTTCAGACCTGATGGCATCTCCAAATTGCTGCAATAGTCGCCAAGTAGACCGGGCGATGTACTGCAAGAAACAAAGGAGCAACCCTCAACGAGTTTTCTGATTTTGCGTCTCAAAAAGACGGCATTCCTTTGGGCGCAAGCAAACGCTTTTGTGCCGCGATGCGAAACGGCGCGTTGGGCGCGCCATATCCCTGATATTTTGCGCGCCTCTCGACGATCTCGAAGAACATGCCTGTGCCGTAGGGTTTCGAATAAAGCTGAAAAAACTCGCCGCCCGTGTCGCGATCGTAGAGGATCTGCTCGTCCCTCATGCGCGCCAGTTGATCTGCGGGCAGATCGAACCTAGCGGCCAGATCATCATAGTAGTTTGTCGGGATGGGAAGCGGTTGAAAGCCGAGTGCCCGAAGCCGGACCGCAGTGTCAAAGATATCTTCGGTCGAAAACGCGATATGCTGAAGCGATGATCCGAAACCACCCGCCAGGAACTTTCCGGCAAGCGTCCGGTGGGTTTCGGCGCCGTTCAGCGTGATCCGCAGCGCACCATCGGGCGCCGCGATGGCCTGACTGCGCACCAGACCGTCAGGGTCGATCACGTCCAGCATCGGGGCCTTCCTCATATCGAAAAGCGAGCAGTAAAACAGCGTCCAGCTTAGCATTTCATCATAACTTGTGGTCTGAGCCAGATGGTCGATTCCCGTCAGACCCGCCCCATCCGCGCAGTTGCCGGTTGGCGTGAATTCGGTTGTCCAGACATCCGGCTGACCTCCGCCGGGTTCGAGGAAGTGGATGATCCCGCCGCCCAGCCCCTTGATCGCGGGGATGAGCCTTTCGCCAGGGCCGATGGGTTGGGAAAACGGGGCCGCGCCCAGTTTGGTCGCCCGATCCACCGTGGCTTCGGCATTGCCCACGGCAAGACCGATATCGCAGACAGTGGTTCCATGCGCGACATAGGCTGAGTAGGCGAAGCCTGTCGTTTCGGTATTGACCACGATCCGGATCTCGCCCTGCTGCCACAGGTTGACGTTCTTGGCGATATGCTGGGCGCATTTGCAGAAGCCGAGTGTCGTCAGCAGTGTTTCAAGCTCTTGAGCACTCGCGCCCTGAGTGGCGAATTCGACAAAGGCCACGCCCTTGGTAGTGATAGGGGCTGGCATGGCAGGCAGGTCAACCTGCAATCCCGGTTCGGCCCTGCGGACCGTATCCATCAGCGCGACGAGCGACCGGTAACCGTCCTTGGCAATCGTTTTGGCGCTGCCGCCGCGGAACTGGTCGTTGAAAATCTCCAGGCTCAGTGGTCCGCCATATCCGGTGGCCATCACGGCGCGCATGAAATCAGCGACGGCAAGGTCGCCCTCTCCGGGCATGTTGCGAAAATGGCGGGACCAATAGAGCAGATCCATTTCGATCAGCGGGGCGTCGGCGAGTTGAACGAAGAACACCTTGTCGCCAGGAATGCGGCGGATCGTGTCGGGGTCTATCTTGTGTGCCAAGGTGTGAAAACTGTCGAGGATCAGGCCGATATTGGGATGGTCCGCGCGGCGCACGATTTCCCACGCGTCGCGGTGGTCATTGACATGGCGGCCCCAGGCCAGCGCCTCATATCCGACACGCAGGTTGCGTTTGGCCGCCCGCTCTCCCAGTTCGCGGAAATCGGCTGCTGCCCGGTCGATTCCGCCCATCGCGTCGGGCGATACCGAAGAACAGACAAGCACAAGGTCGGTGCCAAGTTCCTGCATCAGATCAAATTTGCGCTCTGCCCGGTCAAACGCCTTGGCGCGTTGTGCGTCTGGCAGACCCTCGAAATCGCGAAACGGCTGAAACAGCATGATCTGCAGCCCGAGGTCGCGGACCATGTTTCCGACGTCGCGCGGGCTTCCGGCATCGGCGATGAAATCTTGTTCAAAGATTTCAATTCCGTCAAAGCCGGCCTTGGCAATCGCGTCGAGCTTTTCGGTTAGGTTCCCGGAGATCGAGACGGTAGCAATACAGGTTTTCATCCCGCTGCGCTTTCTGCTTGTTCCTGCAACATCCGGCGCAGCGCCGACAAGTCCTCGACCGCGACCCCGGTGAAAATCTCGAAGGCCTGAACGCCCTGATAGAAGAAAAGTTCATAGCCCGAGAGAAACTGCGCACCTGCCGCAATAGCTTGTGCGCGAAACGGCGTGTCGGAGGGCGTGTAGACGGCATCGAACGCCCATCCGTTCTTCGGAAACGCGCCTGCGGGGATTGGGGAGCCGGGATAGCCCTGCATACCCAGTGGCGTGCAGTTGATCACGCCATCGGCCGACGCCAACGCTTCAAAGCCGGTCACCCGGCCCCTGGTCTTGCCGCTGCTGGCCGCCTCAACCGAGATCGCAAGATCGGCCGCCTTGTCGATGTCCATGTCGACAAGGCTGATTTCAGACGCCCCGAGCGCCACAAGTCCGAAAGCAACGGCCTTGCCAACACCGCCTGCGCCAATCAGCACGACGTGGCCGGGTGCCGCGTTCTTGAACGCGGCGCGATAAGCCGACACGAAACCACTGCAATCGGTGTTGTATCCCTCCGGCCCTTTCGCGCCAAACCGAACCGTGTTGACCGCGCCGATCCTGGAAATACCGGGATCTTCGATCCGCACCTTGGGCACGACCTTTTCCTTGTAGGGCAGCGTAACATTCGTCCCTGCAAACCCACTGTTACGTAGCCGCTCAAAGGTTTCGTCAAAGCTTTCGCCAAGCGCGGGCGGAATGAACAGATCATAGCTGATCTCAAGCCCGGTCAGCAGGCCGCAAAGCCGGTGCAGCGCCGGTGCTCTGGACGCCCGGATATTGTCGCCGATAAGTCCAAGACGGATCTGGGTCATCAACCGTCATACCCCATCAGACGCGGCAGAAAGAGCACGACGTCCGGCACCAGGATCAGAACCAGCAGCGCCAGGATCAGAACCCCTAGAAACGTCCAGATTTCACCAATGATCTCACGCAGCGGAATGTTGGTGACGGCATTGATGACGAACAGCAGTATCCCATACGGCGGCGTGATCAGCCCGATCATACAGTTCACCACGGCGACGACCCCGAAATGCACCAGATCAATGCCAAGGTCGCGGCAGGTCGGAATAAACAGCGGGATAATCACCAGAATGATCGTCGTCGCATCCAGTATGCATCCCAGCAACAGGATCAGAACATTGACGCCCAGCAAGAAGAGCAAAGGGTGCACATCCAGCCCGACCAGCGCCTGCGCCATCATGTCAGGGATGTTTTCGGATGCCACGACATAGTTCAGGATCAGCGCGCCTCCGATCACCAGTCCGACGGCGGCAGAAGACCGCGCGCTTTCCACCAGGATCGCGTAGATCGCACGAAAGGAGAGGGCGCGGTAAAACAGCCCCGCCAGCAGCAGCGCATAGGCTGCGGCCACGGCGGCCGCCTCGGTCGGGGTCGTGACGCCTCCGTAGATTCCGTAAAGCAGGATCGCGGGCATCAGCAATGCGGGAAATGCATCGGCTGTCTTGCGGGGCAAAGCCCGCAATGGCACCGGTTCTTCCAGCGCGAAGCCGCGTTTGGTCGCCAGATAGGCGTTCATCGCCATCAGTACGACGCCCATCAGCAGTCCTGGCAGGATGCCGCCAAGAAACAGGTAGCCGATCGATGTGTTTGACACGAGCGCGTAGAGAACCATCGGGATAGAGGGCGGGATGATCGGGCCTATGGTCGCTGAGGCGGCGGTGATCGCGGCCGCATATCCGGGGCTGTAGCGGCCGTCCTTCGTCATCATCTGGATGATGATCTTCCCGATTCCGGCAGCATCCGCCACCGCCGATCCGGACATCCCCGAAAAGATCAGCGATGCAACCACGTTGACATGGCCAAGCCCGCCCCTGAACCGGCCCACGGCTGCAATACAGAATTGCAGCAAGCGTTCCGAGATCGAGCCAGCGTTCATGATGTTGGCGGCAACGATAAAGAGCGGCACCGCCAGCAGCACAAAACTCTGGAACAGCCCTTGCAGGATCTGCTCGCCGGCCAGCGCGATATCCTGACCCGCGGCGAACAGGTAGACAAGCGCGCCGATCAGGATCGCGTAAGCAATCGGTGCGCCGATCGCCGCCAATGTGAAAAGCGTGATCAGGCAGAGCGCGAGTTCAAGGCTCATCCCTCTTCCCCGGCATGGATCACGTGGTCTTCGTCAGGCGGACCGTTGCGCAGGACATGGAAGAACCGCCACGCATAACGCAGCGCAACCACGACAAGGAAGACGCCATAGATAGAGAAGATCGTGCGCATCGGGACCTTCAGGGTGGCGCTTTTCTTGATCTTCAGAAAATCTATGTAATCCCACGTCGGAAGAAACGACAACGTGAGCCCGATGGCGATGGCCGCGGCGGAAATCAATGCAAGAATTTGGCGTGGTCTGCTCGGCAATGACAGATAGAGAATGTCGAATTTCACATGGTCGCGGTCACGAACGATGAACGCGTTGCCCCAGAACACGATCCAAATCCAGAGTGTCAGGCAAAATTCCAGCGTCCAACCAAACGGCTGAACAAGCACGTATCGAGAGAAGATTTGCAGAACGAACGTCAGGAACAGTGCGGCAAGCATCGCTGCGGCAACGAATTCCGTCCCGCGGGAGAACCATTTGGTCAAAGCGCCCAGCATGGTTTCCCCCGCGGTTCAGGTTTGCCTAGTTCCCGAGAGCGTTGATCTTGTCGAGCAAACCTTCAGGCCAGTTGGCAGCAAATTCGCTTTCAAGATACATCTTCTGCACATGGCTGCGGAACGCTGGCAGGTCCGGTTCGTAGACATCCAGACCCTGATCTTCGAGGAAGGAGACCAGATCGGTTTCTTTCTGAAGCTGGTTCTGGCGTCCGTACTCGGATGCTTCATCTGCAGCGGCCTGAACGGCAGCTTGCTGGTCGGCCGACAGGCTGTCCCATGTCGCCTTGGCAATCGCCAGGTAGTTCAGGTCAACCAGATGCGATGTCAGGACGATCTGCTTGGTGACCTCGTAGAACTTGGCGTCCACGACGGTCGGCAGAGGGTTGTCCTGACCATCGACCGCCCCGGATTGGAGCGCGGTATAGACTTCTGTAAAGGCCATCGGGGTCGGGCTGGCACCAAGGGCCTTGCCAAGAAACTGCCAGGCGTCCGTGCCCGGCATACGCAAGTTGACGCCGGCAAGATCATCCGGCGTGTTGACCGTCAGTTCGTCCTTGGATTGACGCAGGTTCACCTGACGTCGGCCCAGATACATCACCGAAAGCAGCTTCACGCCCAGTTCATCTTCGACTTTCTGCTTGAACGGGTCCATCAGCGGATCGTTGAAGACGGCGACCTGATGTGCAGCATCCTGGTGCACGTAACCTGCGGTGAAGATCGAGAATTCGGGGAAGAACACAGCCAGTTCCTGCGCCGATGTGATCGACATTTCAAGATTGCCGCGAGCCATCGCCTCTAGCTCGGTGCCCTGCGCGAAGAGGGTCGCGTTCCAATGCGGTTCAAAGCTGGCGAAATCGGAAACGGCTGGTCCGAACTTTTCGATCAGCGCTACCGCCCGTTGGTCGGTCTCCGAGCTGGGCGCCGAAAGACGCAACTGCA
Source organism: uncultured Alphaproteobacteria bacterium (assembly GCA_963714615.1). GTDB lineage: Bacteria > Pseudomonadota > Alphaproteobacteria > Rhodobacterales > Rhodobacteraceae > JAHEAO01. The sequence goes on from CAVQOV010000013.1 coordinate 16,790, forward strand.
CCTTATCTTGCGCGACTACATCTGTGCCGATGGACATAGTGAACGCAGCCGCGGCTGCACTTGCCAGAAGTGTCCGGCGAGCGAATTTGGTGGTCATCATTGGTTTCCTCCCTCTTAATGCAAAAAGTCCCGTCAACGACGAGGCTTGCTGATAGAATGCACAGAATTACAAGTTGATCAACCAATATACTTCATAATATACGCTAATTCACCGTTCATCCTATGTATCTATAATAATCGATTATTTTGGGTGCTGGAAATCTCTGCGCAATCAGTGTTTTGCGCGAGCCTCAGAGAGACAAGTTGGACTGCGCGTTTTGCTCAAGGCTGTGCTCTACACCACCCTCGATGTGCTGCCGGAGGATCAGTTGAGCTTTTTCGATATCCCGCGCCATTGCAGAATCAAGCAATGAGCGGTGCTCAACTGCGGCCGGGTCACCGCGGAAGGTCAGTGTGTGCATTTGATATCGCAAATATTTGTCAAAGACCGTCCCGTGAACATTCAATAGCGCCTCAGACCCGCAACCACTGATCAGAGCCTGATGAAACTCCCAGTCGTATTGCTTCCAGACTTCCTTGACTGAGTGGTCCCCGGCTTGCATCCGCTGTTCCATGCGCGACAACTTGTGGTGCGCGGCAATTACTCGGGCTTCCCATTCGGTGTCCCCCGCCTCAAACGACAGTTTCAAAGCATGGCATTCGAGCAGGATACGTAGATCCGCAATTTCGCGCAGGCCTGCGGCTGACATGGGGCCCACGAAAAATCCCCGCTGCCCCTCTGTTACCACGAAGCCCTCGGTCACAAGCCGATTTAGAGCTTCACGAATTGTAGCAATGCTGGCACTGTAGTCGGCTTTCAGTTGGTCCAACTTCAGCTTGGCAGAAGGCGCAAGGCGTCCGAAAATAATATCCCGCCTCAGCGCCTCATAGACGCTGTCACCGACCGAGAGTTCTTGTGAAATGGTATGCAAATCTAGCCCTTCTGCTCGCCATCGATCGCGCCAATTGGCGCGCCGGGGTACGTCGATATCACTGTATTCCAAAAATTTCTACTTGCGTCCATAATGTCAGGCCATATTATTCATAATCGATTATCCTCGTAATTTCCTATGAAGTAAGAGCAGACCTTGCACGACTCTCAATCTAAAGAGGTCAAACGCACGGCCGCCCGGCTCAAGATGACCCGAGCCAGCAAAGTTGCCGATGCTTTGCGCCAATCAATTTTGAACGGCGAGTTAACGCCGGGCTCCAAGGTCAGCTTGGACCAGCTGCGCGAGGAACATCGGGTCTCGCTCTCGCCAATGCGTGAGGCAATCTCTCGACTGGTGAACGTTGGACTTGTGGAGTTCGAGGACCAGCGTGGGTACAGAATTGCGCCGGTTTCGACCGCAAACCTGCGCGAGATCACGAAACTCCGCGCGTTACTGGTATGTCAGGCGCTGACCGAATGCATCGCGACGGCAGACCTCGACTGGGAAAGTGACGTTCTGAGTGCGCTGCACCGGCTCAACCGCATTAACTGCGACCTGTCCGCCCCAGAGACCCTTGAGGATTGGGAGGCGGCGCACAGCAGGTTCCACATGTCACTGATCGCTGGCTGCGGCATGCCAATGCTGCTGGATTTCTGTCATACGCTTCACGATCTGAACGATCGTTATCGACGCATCTACATGGGGCCGGACTCGGCTGACCGGGCTGTCAACGACGAACATGCGGCGATCGCCAAGGCAGCAGTAGCCCGGAACACCGCCTTGGCGACGGAGTTGCTCCAGGCCCATATCGAGCGCACCGGGAATACGCTGCTGGGGAGGATGGCGGCCAGACGACAAGATGCAGGAGATGCCTCGCCATGACTTTGGCGCCCATCATGCATGTCGAGAGAAACATCCACGTTTCCCACCATATGCTATCGGCAGGGTTGGTATGACAGTGCGTATCGCGGTTGCCGGGGCCGGCTTGATCGGTCGCCGCCATGCCGAGGCCGTAAGTGCGGCAAAGGGTGTGACCCTTGCGGCGATCGTCGACCCTGGCGAGGTGGGCGCAGAGGTAGCCGATCTCTACAGAGTGCCGCATCTGCGCTCGCTGACGGATTTGATCGAAACCACCCGGCCTGACGGGATCATACTGGCAACGCCCAATCAGGTGCATGTAGAAAATGCACTGGAATGCATCGCTGCGGGTCTGCCGGCCCTTGTCGAAAAGCCGTTGGCGATCGATCTTGATGGTGCCGAACGGATCGTGGCCGCTGGCAAGGCGGCGAACGTCCGGCTGCTGACCGGCCACCACCGCCGTCATAACCCGTTGATTGCGCGCGCTAAAACGGTGATCGATGCCGGAACTCTGGGCCAGATCACAACAGTGCAGGCGACCACCTGGTTCTACAAACCCGACGAATACTTCAATGTCGACTGGCGCCGCGAAAAGGGCGCCGGCCCGGTCTATCTGAACCTGATCCACGATGTTGACCTGCTGCGCCATTTCTGTGGCGAGGTTGTCAGCGTTCATGCCATGGAATCGAACGCAGTGCGCGGCAACGAGGTTGAGGAAACCGCCGTCGTCCTTTTGAGATTCGCCAGCGGCGCATTGGGCACCCTGAATGTCTCGGATACGGTCGTCGCACCGTGGAGCTGGGAACTGACAGCGCGCGAGAATCCCGCCTATCCGGCGACAACCGAAAATTGTTACCTGATTGGTGGCACCCGCGCCTCGCTGTCGCTTCCCAATCTCTCGGTGTGGACGAACGCAGACAAATGCAGCTGGTGGGAACCGATCAGCGCGACAAAGTTGATGTTCGATTTCGAAGACCCGCTGATCCGGCAGGCGCGCCAGTTCGCTGCCGTCATCCGGGGTGACGAAGACCCGCTGGTTTCAGCCGAAGAGGGTCTAAAGAACCTACGGGTCATCGAAGCCGTCAAGTCATCCGCCGGAAACGGCCGGACAATAACCTTGATCTGAGTATACCATACGATAATCCGGACCGAACAAGGCGCAGTAAGAAGGGCCAAATAATGTCTGATCACGATATCGAAGGTCGACCAACATCGGCCAGATTTGGCATATCCGCGGCCCTTGGCACGCCGTTCCGCAGCGATGGTTCCGTCGACACCGCCGCAGCTATCGCACACGCGTCTTGGGTGCTGGATCAAGGCGCCAGCAGTATTACGCTTTTTGGCACGACCGGCGAAGGCGCATCATTGGGAACGCAGGAGCGCTTTGATCTGCTTGATGCAATTCTGAATTCTGGGAGTTCGGCGGAACAGATTGTCGCGACCATTTGCTCGCCTTCTCTGACCGACGCAATTCTTCAGGCAAAATCATATCAGAGCAGAGGTGTGCGGCGGATGTTGGTGACACCGCCTTTCTACTTCAAAGGGATTTCCAATGAGGCCCTGTTTTCGTGGTATTCAAAGTTCATCGCGGCGACAGCGGACACCAGCCCTCAGTACATCCTGTACCACATTCCGCAAGTTACCGGTGTATCCGTGACTGCGAATCTTCTGCGAAATTTGCAAGAGATGTTTGGCGAATTGATCTACGGCGTGAAGGACAGTTCCGGGGAATGGGATAGCACGGCCGCACTTCTGGAACTGGACGATCTGGCGGTCCTTGTTGGCGATGAACGGCAACTGGCCAGAGGTGCGTCACGCGGAGCATCGGGGGCGATCAGTGGAATGGCCAATCTATTCCCAAAACGTCTTTTGGGTTTGTTGGAAACTGGCCGAAGCGACCCTCAGATCGACGCGCTTGTCGATGAACTGGTACAGAGTCCCGTAACTGCCGCGGTTAAGGCCCTAATAGGCGAAACCCACCATGCGCCCGGTTGGCACAGGACACGGGCACCCTTGGAACCCACGCCAGAACTGGTCGTGGAAAACTTGGCCCGTCTCCTTGAAAAGTTCTCTATTCAGGGGCTTTAGGATAATCCGGCTCAAGGCGTGGACCGCACAGGATTTGCTGGGCCAGTTCACGCACCCTTCACCGGCAAAACGAAACACCCCTTGTTTGCAGCGCGCCTTATAAGGTTCCTGTTCCTTTGCACGATCTGGGGTAGACTGGCCGGTCTTGTTTTTTGTCGGCCAGTTCCTGAACCAAGGACGGCACGCATGGGTAAACCACCCATACGCATTCCTATCGTGAACCCGGCGGCGCGGATCATGCAGCAATCAGGCCCATACTTTCCAGCTTCAGGATCACTTGGTGGGCGCAGTTGTCAACGTCCACATTCTCGGTCTCAACCCGCAGTTCCGGATTTTCCGGTACGTCGTAAGGATCGGAAATTCCTGTAAATTCCTTGATCTTGCCTGCGCGCGCCAGTTTGTACAGGCCCTTGCGGTCACGACGTTCGCATTCCTCGATAGAGGTCGCGACATGGACCTCAAGGAAGGCGCCGAACTGCTCGATCTCTTCGCGCACCGCGCGACGCGTCGTAGCATAGGGCGCGATCGGTGCACAGATAGCGATGCCGCCATTCTTGGTGATTTCCGATGCGACATAGCCGATGCGACGGATGTTAAGATCGCGATGTTCTTTCGAAAAACCGAGTTCCGACGACAGGTTCTTGCGGACCAGATCGCCGTCAAGCAGGGTCACCGGTCGTCCACCCATTTCCATCAGCTTGACCATCAGCGCATTGGCGATGGTCGATTTGCCCGAGCCCGAGAATCCCGTGAAGAAAACCGTAAAGCCCTGCTTGGACCGCGGCGGCCGGGTGCGGCGCAGTTCCGTCACCACTTCGGGGAACGAGAACCATTCGGGGATTTCTAACCCTTCGGCCAGACGGCGGCGCAGTTCGGTGCCCGAAATGTCTAGGATCGTATCGCCTTCCGGCACCTCGTTAACCGGATAGTACTGCGCCTTTTCCTGCACATAAACCATGTGCTTGAAATCGACCATTTCCACGCCAATTTCGCTCTGGTGCTTCTTGAACAGCTCTTGCGCATCATAAGGACCGTAGAAGTCCTTGCCCTTCGAGTTCTTGCCGGGGCCGGCATGGTCGCGGCCGACGATGAAATGGGTGCAGCCGTGATTGGCACGGATCAGGCCGTGCCATACAGCCTCACGCGGGCCGGCCATGCGCATGGCCAAGTTCAGCAGGCTCATCGTGGTGGTCGAGGCCGGATATTTGTCGAGCACGGCCTCGTAGCAGCGGACGCGTGTGAAATGATCGACATCGCCGGGTTTGGTCATCCCGACGACCGGATGGATCAACAGGTTCGCCTGCGCCTCCTTGGCGGCACGGAAGGTTAGTTCCTGATGCGCGCGGTGCAGCGGGTTGCGGGTCTGGAAAGCAACGACGCGGCGCCATCCAACCTTGCGAAAATAGGCGCGCAGTTCGTTCGGTGTGTCGCGGCGGGCGCGGAAATCATAGTGCACAGGCTGCTGGATACCGGTGACCGGACCGCCAAGATAGACCTTGCCAGCCGTGTTGTGCAGGTAGTTGACCGCCGGGTGTGCGGAATCGTCTGCTCCGAACACCTTCTCCGCTTCGTGCTTCTTGTTCGGCACCCAGCTGTCCGTGGCGGTCATGGTGGCCAGAATCACACCCTCCTGATCTCGCAACGCGATGTCTTGGCCGATCTCGACGCTCTCGGCGAACTTCTCGGATACGTCCAACGTAATCGGCATCGGCCACAGCGATCCGTCTGAGAGCCGCATGTTGTCCACAACACCGTTATAATCCGCTTCTGACAGAAACCCCTTCAGCGGGTTGAAGCCACCGTTCATCAGAAGTTCGAGATCGCAGATCTGGCGCGGTGTCAGATCCCAGCTGATCAGGTCCGCAGCCTCGTTCTTGAGCTTCTGGGCGGATTCGTAAGAAACGTAGAGTTCCGGGATCGGCGCGAGATTGGAATTTTCCATGGTGTTACTGGTCCAGTTGAATGGGTGCCCCCGCGGGCAGTCAAATTACGTCGCGCGGACCTAGCCCCGATGCGACCCCAAATTCAAGCCCCCGGCTGCGATTGACCCCAACACCGGGAGAATACCGGGTAAGCGCACTGATCATTGCTGATACAGACATGGCGCAGCGGACTTAGCCTGCCGTTCGTTCCGCAACCTGCGGGATCACGGCCGTTTCGGCGCCTGCATCGGTCTCGGCAAGGAAGCGTTCGGCTTCCAGCGCGGCCATGCAGCCCATGCCGGCGCTCGTGACCGCCTGGCGATAGACATGATCAGTCAGGTCGCCTGCGGCGAAAACGCCGGGGATCGAGGTCGCGGTGCTGTCGGGGGCGGTCTTCACATAGCCGCCCATATGGGTTTCCAACTGGTCCTTGACCAGTTCCGAGGCTGGGGCGTGGCCGATCGCTACGAAGAACCCCTTGCAGGGAATTTCGGTGATCGCGCCGGTCTGGACGTGTTTGGCGCGGACCGCTTCGACGCCAAGCGGGTTTTCGGTTCCGATGACCTCTTCGATGGTGTGGTTCCAGAGAACCTCGATCTTGGGATTCTTGAAAAGCCGGTTTTGCAAGATCTTCTCGGCGCGGAATTCGTCGCGGCGGTGGACGACAGTCACCTTCGACGCGAAGTTGGTCAGGAACAGCGCCTCTTCAACGGCAGTGTTGCCGCCGCCGGCGACAACGATTTCCTGCCCGCGATAGAAGAACCCGTCGCAGGTCGCGCAGGCCGAGACGCCGAATCCCTTGAATCTCTCCTCGGATGGGATCCCCAGCCATTTCGCGCGCGCGCCGGTGGCAAGGATCACTGCATCGCAGGTGTAGGTGGTTCCGCTGTCGCCCTTGGCTATGAACGGGCGGTTGGAGAGATCCAGGTCGGTGATGATGTCGGCCACGATCTCGCATCCCATCGCCTTGGCATGGGCTTCCATCCGCAGCATCAGATCCGGGCCCTGAACTTCGGCGTCACCGGGCCAATTCTCGACCTCAGTCGTGGTGGTCAGTTGGCCGCCTGGTTCGATGCCTTGCACCAACAGCGGTTCCAGCATGGCACGGCTTGCATAGATGCCGGCAGTATAGCCGGCCGGTCCAGAGCCAATGATCAGTACCCGAACGTGGCGCGTTGCGTCCATTCCATCCCCCATGATCAACGTTGTCTTGCAGTGGATATAGCCAGCGAAGTGAAAGGTTGAAACCCCACATAACCGCTATGTTTCCATTCCACACAGTTCTGCATGCCTTTTCGGAAGTTGCGCAATCAAGAAATAATATTGCGCCAAGGGGGGCGCTCGCGTAATGTCGTGACTATCGATTGCAGGAGTAGCCATGGCCGTAAGCAAGCTGGACCCGATTGACCGTCAGATTCTGGCTGAGTTGCAGGCCGACGGACGGATGACCAATGTCGAGTTGGCCAAGCGGGTCGGGATATCCGCGCCGCCTTGTCTGCGTCGGGTTCGAACACTCGAGGAAAGCGGTTTCATCAAAGGCTACCATGCCGACGTGGATAGCCGCGAACTCGGATTCGAGGTTCAGGTCTTTGCCATGGTCGGACTGCTAAGCCAAGCAGAAGCGGACTTGTCAGCCTTCGAGAAACGCTGTCGCGAATGGCCGCTGGTTCGAGAGTGTCACATGTTGAACGGCGAGGTCGATTTCATTCTTAAATGCGTGGCGCCAGACCTTTCGACCTTTCAGAACTTTCTGACCGAACAACTGACAGCGGCCGAGAACGTGGCCAGCGTCAAGACCTCGCTGGTGATCCGTTGTGCCAAGGACTTGCCGGGCGTTCCGTTTGACGTGCTGGAAAGCCGCCTGAAAAAGAACGCCTGACCCTTCAACGCAGGTAGTTAAGGGGACCGAATTCAGCAAGCGTCCTTACATGCGGAAAAAGCGAGGCGAACTGACCGAAAAGATCCTCTGCAATTGCCAAGTTGGCCGCATGACCAGGATGGAAGCTCTCGACCGCTACATCGTTGACGCGGATCAGGCGGTGCGAGGGCAGCGCGATATGATAAAGTTGCACTGATGCTCGCGGCGCGACCTGCACGATCTGCTGACCATCGGCAATATCGGCCATCGATTGCAGGCGGGCAGTGTCGCGGCCCAGCTGACCGGGGCGCATTAATCGGGCGCCGGGGCCAAGCAGCAGGTCTGGTTTGCCTTGGCCAAGGCCATAGCTTCCCTCGGTGACCCGGTAAAGAAATCCTGTCTGGCCCGCCTCGCCAACATTGCTTGACGCCATGGAGCCGACCCAGTTGATGCGCGTCGGTGCACCGTCAATCGATTCGACCATCATGCCGGGCAGCAGGTCTTCGACCGCGACGGGGCCTTGTGGGGTCTGCACCAACGCTCCCCGCGCGAAGGCGTTGAAAGCCATATGAAACAGCGGCATATCTGGAATGCTGGTCGTGCGACGCTGCACCTCTCCAAGCCGGCTTAGCCAAGAGAATTGCACAGTCCGCAATTTTGCATTTGCGGCCGGCGCACGTACCGCATTTTGCGACAGAGATGACAACCCAGACATCCGGGCGCCCGCCGGGGGAATGCTGTGGCGTAGATTGGTCATGCGATCAGTCCTTACGTCCTGGTCACATCTGCAATACGCCCCCACCCAAGTGCAGAGGACTTGGTTCGGCGATCATGCGCGAAACCGGGCCAATCTGTCAAAGAAGTTTCGCTGTATTGCCAGTAATCCGGACAATGCTTGGTCAAACAACTTGGATTGTTTCCGGAACCTCGGGCAATTTGCTTCCGTTTGACAGTTGCTTCGAATCAAACAGACCGCTCGGAGTTGGAGCGGTCTGTTGAGGGAAATGGAAACGAGTTAGAGAGAGTGTCAGGCGCTTGCAGAAACTTTGCGGGCATTCGGAGCAGCGCGGCGTGAGATCATTTCGACGCGGCGTTTTCCGTGGGCCCAAGGCATCTTGATGTCCGATTTGGCGGCTTCGTTCAGAACGGAATTTAGCCAGCGGCGGTTCGTTCTCATGTGTCTACTCCTCACTGTGGGTGGCATGGCCACTTGCCTGTATTCGACCTGTCCGTTTGGACTTGACCCTAATTTGCGCTTGGTTTCGGGCGTTTGAATGGCGGCGCCGCATTTTCTGGAAAAACTCCTGAACACCAGAATATGGCGGGGCCGCCAGACACACGGCAGGCAGCAGTTTCCATATGATTCGAAGGGGAATTTGGCGTTAGCCGTGGATAGTCTGTGGGATCAGAGCGGATTGTTGACAGAGAGTGCGGCGAAAACTGGGCGGGAGTAACCACATTTCTGCCGCCATTGCCGACCGATCAGGGGCGCTTGAAGATCGAAAAACCAAATCGTTAGCGAATCAAATACAGATTGCGGAAATCAGTCGGCCGTAGTCGGCCTCCTTTGCGTGGACGCTGCGGCGGTAGGAGTAAAATCGTTGTGGATCGGTATAAGTGCAGTGATGGGTCCAGTCTACCTGGCCGATACCGGACTTGCGCAGGCGGTATAGCCCGTAGCCGGGTAGGTCGAAGTGATAGCGATCACTCTGACCATTGATGAAGAAGCGAACGTTTTCGGGGTCGTCGGCCAAGAAGCTTTCTAGGAACTCAGGCCCGACCTCGTATGCTGCTTGGCTGATTGCAGGCCCGATTATGGCGGTGATGTTCGCCCGGGCGGCGCCAAGCGCTGACATCGCATCAATAGTGGCTTCCAGCACACCAGCCATCGCGCCTTTCCATCCCGCATGCGCTGCGCCTATCACGCCGGCGTTTCTGTCGGCAAAGAGCACCGGCTGACAATCTGCGGTCAAAACGCCAAGCGCGACGTCGGATAGAGCGGTAACCATTGCATCGGCCCGAATGTCGGTCCTCACCTTTGGGTCGGTGATGGTCAGGACATCAGGAGAGTGGATCTGGTGAACCGTCAACAAAGCGCCAGGCGCGACATGCAAGGCCTCCGCGACGCGGGCACGGTTGATCGCTACGATTTCGGTTTGATCGGACGAGCCCGGACCACAATTCAGCCCCGAGAAAACGCCCGAAGAGGCCCCTCCACGCCGGGTAAAGAATCCGTGCCTGAACGGAGCGAGGTCGGGATGTGTGATGATCTCCAGCGTCATGGCGCGAATCCTGCGGGCGGCGGGCTGCCCGGATGGTAAAAGGCGATCATTTTGAACAGCGTCCCCATTTCAGCGGGATGCGTCAACCGTCGATGTGCGGCGATATGGGATTGCAAGGCATCGCCAGTCAGCGATAGGGCAAGTGTCTGAGCGCGGGAGGTGATGCCCAGGCGTTCAAGAACAATCCCTTGGGGCGTCAACGGCGTGAAAGCCGCACCGGCCGCAGCGTTGGTCAACGCTTCAAAATCGACGTGGGAAGTCAGATCAGCCTTGCCCGGATGGGCCAGGGGATCGTCGGTCTTGTGGTTCCGAACCGCTTGCAGGGTATCGCCGAGCGAGCGCCAATCGCCGTAATCTGCAATCAACGCCGTACCGCCTTGGGCGGTGATGTGTTTGGCAATATGGGCGATGATCGGGGCGGCGGCGGGGCACGTTTCGACGACGTCGCCAGGTTTGGTGTCACCCAGCCGATGATCCAGCACCGCGATCGGCGCAGGGGCGGAAAGGCCAAACGCAAGCCGGTTTCCGGTGACACCGACATGGCGTTCGCACCAGCCCTTGGGATCACGGGTGAACTGTCGGATCGGCAGGGCGTCGAAGAATTCGTTTGCGACGAGGTAGAGAGGTTGGTCTGGCAGGGTGTCTACTGTCCGGTGCCAGGTAACCTCGTGCCCTTTCAGGGTTTCGCGCTGGCGGGTGCGCAGGATTTCCGATGCCTCGACCAGATGGACATTCGCTGCGGTTTGAAAGCCTGGTATCCTGCGGGTGGCGTGCAATATGTCCGCCATCAAGGTGCCCCGGCCGGGGCCAAGCTCGGCAAGGGTGAAAGCGCTTGGTGCTCCTTGGTCGAGCCACGATTGTGCAAGGGCGAGGCCCAGAAGTTCGCCAAACATCTGGCTGATCTCGGGTGCCGTGGTGAAATCTCCTGCGCTGCCGAACGGATCGCGGCTTGTGTAATATCCGTGCTTCGGATGCAGCAAGCACTCGGCCATGTAGTCGGCAATTGTGATTGGCCCGGTCGCCGCGATCCGCCGGATCAGGATATCCGCCAGCGCGGTCATACCCGGCGGCGGGCCCACAGAATTGCGCCAAGCCCGACGAGAATCATCGGCAGAGACAAGACCTGACCCATCGAGAGGCCAAGGCCGCCGAGCTGGATTGCGTAACCCATCGGATTGCCATCGGTGATGAACTGTGCGTCGGCCTGGCGAAAGAACTCCACGATAAAGCGCGACAGGCCGTAACCGATCAAGAACAGCCCCGCGATCTGGCCCGGTGTCTTCAGCCAACCGCGCCTCCAGACGAGGAAAAGCAGCAAGCGTTCCAAGGATCAACCCTTCCATCCCCGCCTCGTAGAGTTGCGAAGGATGGCGGGCACAGAGCCCTTCCACGCCCGGGCAGTCCTGTGCACGCTCGCCGGGGAAAATCACTGCCCAGGGCGCGGTCGACGGACGGCCCCAAAGCTCTGCATTCACGAAATTGGCAAGACGGCCGAGAAATAGACCGGGCGGCGCGGCGAAAGCCATGGCGTCCGCGGCCTGCGCCAGCGGCAATCCGTGTCGCCTGCAAAACCACCAGACCGCCAGAACGACGCCCAGAAATCCGCCATGAAATGACATACCGCCTTGCCAGACCATCGGGATTTCGACGGGATTGGCCAGATAGTAGCTTGGCTGGTAAAACAACACATAGCCAAGCCGCCCGCCAGCGATGACGCCGACGATGATCCAGGTCAGCAGGTCCTCCAGTTGTGACGCTGTCATCGGAGCGGCGTCCAAAGGCCAGAGCCGTGGGGTTTTGAGCGCGCGTGCGACCAGCCGCCAGCCGATCAGGATGCCCGCGATATAGGCCAGCGCGTACCAGCGTAGGGCGAAGGAAAAACTGCCCACATCGATCGAAAAGATCTCTGGTCCGATGTTGGGGAAGGGGATGGCAGAAGAGAGCATGGCGGCAGGAATGAGCGGCGCTTGGGGCGAAGTCAACCTTGAGGTTTTTCCCGGCACGACCCATATATGGACCAAGTGAAGCGATGGAGGCCGCAATGCAGACCCGCAACAAGATATTTGACGATTTCTCACAACTGATGACCAATGCCATGGGCGTAGCGCAGGGCGCCAAGGACGAGGCCGAGACTGCGATGAAGGGCTGGATCGACCGCTGGATGGCGGATCGCGATTTCGTCACGCGAGAGGAATTCGATGCGGTGCGTGCAATGGCGCAGAAAGCACGCGAGGAGAACGCGGCTCTGACCGCGCGAATCGTGGCGTTGGAAGGTGCAAAGACGCCGAAGCCAAAAGCCGCACCGAAGAAACCCTGACCGGATTACGCCGCCGTTCCAGCGCGCCCTTCTGGGCGCGTTTTCGTTTGCAGATACCCCGGTTTTGCGGGTGGAAGGCTCGGCCCCGCCGCGCTGCGCCTTGGCGGCGCAAATCGAAGATAAGCCTCGATTGCCCAAGTTTCTGCTTTACAGGGGGCCGCTTTCAGCACACCATATCTGGTAAGGGCGGCGACAAGCACCGCCGGACCTTGGGCAGGCACCTAGCTTTAGTGGGACGCAGTTCTCGCAAAGCTAAAACAAAATGAGGCCGGGCATGTCGCTATCAGAGCACGATTTCCAGACGGAAGATCTACATCCAATCGATATCGTCGAGCATATCGCAGAGCACCATGAGTGGGACTTTGACCGTGTCGGCGATGATCAGATCGCGATGGCGGTTGAGGGACAGTGGCGGACTTATTCGATCACGCTGGCCTGGTCGGGATATGACGAGAACTCTGCGGCTGATCTGCACCTTCGAGATGGAACCGCCCGAGGAGAAACTGCTTGAAATCTACGAGCTTCTGAACCGGATCAACGACAAGTGCTGGGCCGGAGCTTTCACTTTCTGGCCAGAGCAGCGGTTGATGGTTTATCGTTACGGGCTGGTTCTGGCGGGTGGGCAGATGGCCGGGCCGGAACAGATCGACACGCTGATCAATACCGCCGTAATGTCGGCAGAGCGGTTCTATCCGGCGTTTCAACTGGTTGCTTGGGGTGATCGCGGCATCGATGATGCTATGCAAGTCGCAATCGCCGAGGCTTACGGCCGCGCCTGAGTGCAGGTGACTGAAAGCGGTTGGCGGACTTTTTCACGAATGATCGAGCGTCCGGCCCGAAAGCCTCCGACTTTTTGAATTGGTGGTTTCACTCTGCGGTAGGCCTTTGTAGGCTTGCGCCAAATTCGCGGAGGCAATCATGGATTTGAGTCAGGTAGAGGCCCGCGGGCTGGTGCTTTTGGGCTGCGGCAAGATGGGTTCCGCGATGCTGCGCGGCTGGTTGAACGGCGGCTTGCACGCTACATCCGTTTGGGTGTTGGACCCGCAGCCATCAGACTGGCTGAAATCGTTGGACGGGCTGCATCTGAATGCGGATCTGCCGGAGAATCCAGCGATGGTGCTGGTTGCTGTGAAGCCGCAAATGATGGGGCAAGCTCTGCCGGTACTGAAATCCTTGGGCAATGGCTCCACATTGTTCCTGTCCGTCGCGGCAGGCACGCCGATTGAAGCCTACGAGGCCGTGTTGGGCGATCGAACGCCGCTGATACGGGCTATGCCGAACACGCCTGCCGCCATCGGGCGCGGGATTACCGCGCTTATCGGCAATGCCCGTGCGGCCGCCGCGCATAGGGATCTTGCCGAGGCGCTTCTGTCTGCCATCGGGCAAGTGGTGTGGCTGGAACGTGAGGCGCAGATGGATGCGGTGACGGCGGTGTCGGGATCGGGGCCAGCCTACGTGTTTCACCTGATCGAAACCCTTGCTGCGGCCGGCGAAGCCGAGGGGTTGCCGGCCGATCTGTCGATGCAACTGGCAAAGGCCACCGTTGCTGGGGCCGGAGTCATGGCGGAGCGCGCCGAGGAAAGCCCTGCACAATTGCGGGTCAATGTGACCAGCCCTGCTGGTACCACAGCGGCGGCGCTACAGGTCTTGATGGATCAGAACGCAGGGTTCCCGGCGCTGCTGCGCCGCGCCGTGAAGGCGGCGGCCGATCGCAGCCGGGAATTGAGCGAATGAGCACCATCAGCTTTGACGATTTCCTGAAGGTCGATATTCGGGTCGGCCAGATCACCCGCGTCGAGCCATTTCCCGAAGCGCGAACGCCTGCCTACAAGCTGTGGGTCGATTTCGGTGGCGAGATCGGCGAGAAGAAGAGCTCTGCACAGATCACCCGCCACTACACTCCCGAGACGCTGCTGGGGCGGCAGGTTCTTGCGGTGGTCAATTTTCCGCCGCGCCAGATCGGCAAGGTGATGTCGGAAGTTCTGGTTTTGGGTGTCCCGGACGAGGAGGGCGAGGTGGTCCTGCTGGGCACCGATCACGATGTGCCTTTGGGGGGCAGGCTGTTCTAGCCACGAATCATCCACAGCGTCCCATGATCAGGGTCGTGTCGAGCCGCCGCGAGCGACTTTGATATCGACAAACCCGTCGGCGGCCAGAGTTTCCCCTGTCTTTTCAGTCGCGAAACCGGAGCGGCCCCAAGGCCGTGCGGTTCACCAAAAAAACCGGTTTGCGGCCAGTAAAGTCACGCAATGCAATCATGCCCGAACCCGGATTCACGCCGCGTCCAACGGCGCTGAACCGAAGAGATTTCAATTCGAAGTTGACGAACCGACGCAGGCTCCCTAGCGTCAAGCCGTAACCAGTGCGGTCGAAAAAGATATTTCGGCGTCGATTATCGCTTTGAATTATAATTTTTTTCCCCCGAGAGGAACTCGTTCATGCAATTGCGCCCCATTGCGGCAGCAGTCGTCCTTGCTGACTTTATTCTTGTGGCCGTGCCTTTGGCCGCTCACGCGGAAGTTGTCAACTACACCGGCTATATCGCTCCGATGCAATTTGCGACGTCTACGGGATCGTTCGGGCCAAGAACGGTGGAAACGGTCCTGAGAAACGTCAGGATTCCCAACCCAGAGTATGCGGTTCAGGCTAGTCTATGTAGAACATTCTATTCTGGCTTTGCGCGTTTGCCATGCTTCGCGAAAATCACACACCCTCAAACTCTCACCGTTAAACAGCCTTTCGTCATCGACAGTGGTGTCGTCGAGGGATCGCAAAGGTCCACCAAAAAATGGGATGAAGACACCGGTTGGATCGGTCTCGATCTTGGCGTCACCTCGGCCGCAGGCAAGCTCAAGACGAGCGGCGAGGTTGGCTTGGCGCTGGACTATACGTTGAACACCGGAACGGTTACCCCAGAGCTGAGCTATTCGGCGCAGGCCCATGTGCCAAACGCCAAAAGCGTTGAGGCTGGCGAATTCTTCAGCCTGGGAAGCAGCAGCGGCGTGGATGCCGGGACGATCCAGGCGACAAGCCCGACTGCGAAGCTTTCCGTCGATGCGATCTTCGAGATAGCTTCAAGTGTAAGCGGCAGAGCCTGCATAGGCGTCTCGCCGTTCGCGACATGCAGCAGCAGGATACTCTGACATTGCCCGGGTCCAATAAACCTCTAGAACTGTTCTCGATCGATCTGAACAACGCGAAAATCATAGACGGGTTTCTACCGCCAAACGTGCACATGCAAGTTACCCGTGGGAAACCTGAAAGCCCAACTGGTGAATGTAAACGGGGCGGTCTATGTCACCACGAATACAGGTTACGCTTATCCCGGCCCGCCGCCGCCATCGGGTTTGGCGATCGAGTTGGGCTCCGTGGAACTGACACAGCCGGTCATTTCATCCATCGGTACACTGTTGAATGATGGCAGTCTTACGACATCGGGACGTACAGATTTCATTGACCTGACTGCAGATATCGACGGTCTGTTGATGCTGCCCGGCGCGTCCGGGGCCTTCAAGGTGAAACTGCCCGGAATTCTGCCCGATATCACAGGCAGCATTGATATTTACGACATGGATTTGACTCTGTCTTTGGACCTTGCTCAGGAATACAAACTGAACTCGACGCTGATGGTGGACTTGGCCTTTGACAGGTTGGTCAACGTGGCCGGTTTCGGCGAGGTGCTCAGCTGGTCTGGGGCATGGGATTCCATGCCCGACATGGCGGTCAGTGGCCTGACGACTTTTACGCCAACCTATTGGCTTGACGCGTCAATGCAAACCGCGCTCGATTTTATTCTTGGTTTTGGATATCAGGCAGATCTTCTGAAGGGGAAGTTCAAGGTTGCAGGCTTGGGCGGTAGCTTTGGTCCGGTTGCCTCGGCGGGGGACGTGCTTGCGTCGACATCGTTCAATCTGATGGATCGCTCGTTCGCAGTGACCGGCTTCAACAGCTTTGCCGGCCCGTCCTTCATGGTGGATCCACTTGTAAGAGAACCGGTCCCGATCGGCCCGACGCCGGTCGTCCCATTGCCCGCTTCGATCTTCCTGCTGATTGGGTCGCTTGCCGGCCTCGGTGGCATCGCGCGCCGCAGAAAGCTGGCAACTCCACCCGTAGGCCCGCCGCAGCACGGCGTAGACCGTTAGCGGTAACTGTAACAAGAACAAAAACTTAAGTTGGCGTCCACATGTGGACAGGGTGGGCTACTCCCCCATCGCGTCGCGCCAATGCCGACGGCAGAGCGAGACATAAGTCTCGTTGCCTCCGATCTGCACTTGCGCGCCGTCCCTGACGACCTGACCCTGTTCATCCTGCCGTACAACCATCGTAGCCTTCTTTCCGCAGTGGCAGATTGTGCGCGCCTCGCGCATTTCGTCGGCCAGAGCCAAGAGAGCTGCAGAGCCCGGGAACAACTCTCCTCGGAAATCGACGCGTAACCCGTAGCACATGATGGGCACCGTAAGGTCATCGACGGCGCGGGCGAGTTGCCAAACTTGCTCTTTCTCCAGGAATTGAGCCTCGTCGATGAAGATGCAGGCGACGTCTCCGTTTGCGAGCCGGGCAGCGATCTTGTCAAAGAGGTTTTCCGCCGGCGCGAACGTGTCCGCCATTTCGCCAATGCCGATCCTCAATTCGATGCGGCCCTGGCCGGCCCGATTGTCGAATTGCGCCGTAAGCAGGTAAGTCTCCATGCCCCGCTCTTTGTAATTGTGCGACGCCTGCAACAGCAATGTCGATTTGCCCGCGTTCATCGTCGAGTAGTGGAAGTAGAGCTTGGCCATGCCGCGATGTATCAAGCCCCCGCATTCATGTTCAAGAACATTGAAACGGGGGCATGAAAAAACGGCAAGATGGAGGCCGGTGCGAAACGCACTCATCTTCAGAGGTCAGGGGCTTTTGCCCTTGGGGATGGAACCGACCTCGCACCACTTACAATTCGATCACCGCCGCACGCGCAGGGAGAATCCCTTTGCCTGCTGGACCACACCGATAGGCTGGCGCGTGCCCCCACCTCAAACCGACGAAAAACACCGTCGGTCACTCACAAAGCTCCACCAAGGTGGAACAACTCATTGATGACATTCGATCTACAGGTCTTTAATGGGAAAAGGGTTGGGGTATTCCCCCTAACTGTCAGAAGAGTGGTGAAAGTTCATGACAGCGATCGGAAATTACCTGAAAAAGCACACCGAAGCGCTGGTCAAGGATGTGGGGCTGGAGGCCTCATGCGCTTTGACCGGCAAGTCCAAGGCGACGCTGGGGCGTTACTATTCGGACGCCCCCGAACATGCCGACCGGTTCATGCCAATCGACACCGTGGCAGAGCTGGAGGTGGCGTCGAAATACCCGCATATCACCAGCGCGCTGGCAGAGTTGCAGCAGATCACGCTGTCCTACGATGCCGGGCAGCGAAATTCCAAAGGCGGTGGGGTTAATAGCGACGTGGTAACACTAAGCCAGCGGTTCGGGATGCTGATGGCGGAGTATAATCAGTCCATCGAGGACGGGATCATCACGATCAATGAGGCCAAGCGGTTGCTGCGTGAAACCACGGCGATGCAAGAGATTCTGCTCAACATCAAACTGCATCTGGAGAACGAGGCAACCTGAGCGGCGTCAAAGAAAAACCCGCTCAACGAACCAGTACGCTCCGACAATCGCAATAGCCGCAGACGCGGGAACGGTGATGATCGGCCGATACCAGTCCTTCGTGCCGAACCAGAAACCAACGAGCAGGAAGGCCGCGGCGATAACCGTAAGCTGACCGAGTTCTACGCCGATGTTAAAGCCGATCAGTCCGGTGATGAAGCGCGCCGGATCAAGCCCGATATCGCCAAGAACCGAGGCGAATCCCAGTCCATGCAGCAGACCAAATCCGAACACCACCACTGTTCGCCAGGGCCGGTAGCGGGTAAGGAAAATGTTCTCAACTGCGACATAGACGATCGACGCTGCAATCAACGGTTCCACGACGTTGGCAGGGATTTGAACATGATCCAAAATGGCCAGCGCAAGCGTAATGGTGTGGGCCACCGTGAATGCGGTGACCTGATAGAGCAGCGGTCGCATGTGGAGTGAGAAGAAGAACAACCCAAGCACGAACAGGATGTGATCCAGGCCCTTAGGCACGATATGCTGAAAACCGATGCCGATATAGTCGGCGAACGCGATCAGCCAGGGTTGCTCGGCGCTGCCTTCGCGGGGGATGGGTTCGCTGTCTTCACCGCTTGTCAGATAACCCGAATAGCCGCCGCCTTCTTCCAGAACCTGACGCACCACCAACGGGCCATAGGCCACGTTCCAGCCGAGGGTAACCGGGCTGTCATCGGGCGGCAGCGCTGCGGTCAGGCGCAGCAGTGCCTCGCGGGGCAGCGAGATGTCTGGTTCGGGCGTCACTTCGACGCTTCCTAGTGTCAGCGGAAGGGCCGCAGCACCGGCCCTTAGGCGAATGCCTTCAGCAATGTCGGGCCAGGCTTTGCGGAACGCTTCTGCAAGAGTTTCGGGATTATCTGCGCGCAGCGCATCATAGCGCCCGGCGACCGGAGAGTTGTTCGGTATCTTGCACCTCTGCAAGGTTGACGCCTGCGATAAGCGGCTCCAAAGAAAGCAGAATATCAACATCAACGCGATCTGCAGAGACACTGACATTGGCGATGGCGGGGCGAATTTCGTGGGCCGCAACCGGGCCGGGGGCAAGCCAGAACAACAGTGTGATAAGACCCAGGGTTGACTGCAGCGCGATCCGTGCCAGCTTGAACCCGGACACTTGCGGAGTGTGATGCGCCATGAATTTCCCTGCCCTCAAGTCTTTGGCTTGCCTGCTAATTAGCACGCTGCCCGCGCTTGGCCACGAGTTTTGGATTTCGCCCCAGAGTTACCAGATCGAAGCCGGCGAAAACATCGTTGCCGACCTGCGGGTGGGGCAGAATTTCAGCGGCGCCGCATTCGGGTTCATCCCGCCGAATTTTGTGCGTTTTGAACTGATTAGCGGTGCAACGACGGTGCCTGTCGAGGGCCGGATCGGGGATCGGCCGGCGCTGAACATGGCCGTACCGGACGAGGGGCTTTGGGTGGTCGTGCATGAGACCACGGACAGCCTGCTGACATGGGCCAGCTGGGATAAGTTTGTCAGCTTTGTGGACCACAAGAAGCTGGATAACACCTTGGAATTGCACGCGGAACGCGGGTTGTCGCAGGACGGGGTCAAGGAACGCTACCGGCGCTTTGCCAAGGCTCTTGTCGCGGTGGGTGCGGGCGAAGGGCAGGACCGAGAGGTTGGCTTGCGGACAGAGATCGTGGCCGGCGCCAACCCATATATTGATAATATTGCCAATGGCTTACCGGTTCTTGTACTGTACGAAGGCGCGCCCCGGCCGGTTGCGCAGATCGAAGTTTTCGACCGTGATCCGTCGGGCGAAGTGACCACGTTCACCCTGATGACGGATGCTGAAGGGCGCGCCGATATTCCGGTTGAACCGGGGCACGAATACCTGCTGGATGCGGTGAAGATGCTGCCGCTTTACCCCGACGACCCGGCCAACGAACCGGTCTGGGAGTTGCTCTGGGCGGCGCTGACATTTCGGGTGCCGGGCCAATGATGTACGCGATGTTTTAAAACACTCCTCCATTTCGTACCCCGTCTTGTAAAACATTAAAGTCTTTCGCGCGGTGGTTCCGCGATTTCCGCAACGGGTGCCGGAATTCCCCCCGGGTAATCGGGTGCTGCACCTTGATGCGCCGAGGCACTGGGTGGCGCTCAAAGCCCACGATATCGACAAAGTGGATTTCGGAGGGCGCGCTGACGCGTGACCTTTGTCGCGGGAACGGCCGTTTGCGCCGCAAGCGGAAAGATGCCGTTTCGACGAAAATAGAGCTGTTTTTTGAGCGATATGTTGCCGTGCAACGGACGCGCGCTGACCTTGGATGCTGAACGCCACGTCAGGGGCCTTCTCGCTTCGGTAGCGGACTGTTAACCAAAATCAATCAACCTGCGCGGGACTGCAGGACAAAGCACGCAACATGGGGATGGCGCATGCACGACCACGACTGGATTTTCGACGTAATCATGGATCTCTGCGACAAGGCCGAGCATCTCGGCCTGTCCGCCATGTCGGCAAAACTGGAAGAGGCGTTGGACGCGTTCCTGGAGGATCAGGGCCGCGGCGTGAAGCCGGCGCTTTCATCCAGTGTACCGATTGCGTCTTGCGGTCCGATCTCTTTGGGTCAGGACAGCTTTGTGTTCGGTAGCCGACAGCCCGCCCCCCAACCCGCCCCTCAGACCCGGTCGGCGCCGAAACCCTTTGCCTCTCGCCGTCACCAGCCTGGCCCCGCGATGCAACAGTTGATGGCGGTTCGCGCCAAGCGCGAGGCGGAAGATCGCACCGAAGTGGCGGATGAAGTGCAGATGGACAGGGCGGGCTGAAACTGCCCGTCGGGTATCGTGGCTTTGGCCCCATCTGATCACCGGGATGTGTTGACCCAGGTCATGGAAATCTGTGCAAAGTTGCCTGACATTAAGGTTGGTCGCTGCCCCCCACTTTCGGGTCGGGCGCGAACAAGGAGATTAATGTCATGAAAATTCTATCCGGAACTGCGGCTCTGCCCGCAGCAATGGTGGCGCTGCCAGCCTGGGCGCAAGAGATACCCCGCTACGGCTATGACCACCCGCATATGGGTGGCTACGGCTATGACGGCGGACTGATGTTCCTCGGGCCGGTCTTTATGCTGCTGCTGCTGGCCGCTTTGGTCGTGGGCATCATCGCGCTCTTGCGCTGGATGAACGTCAAGCCGGGCTCGGAGTCCGATGGTGCCGCCAGTGCAATGGCGATGCTGAACCAGAGGCTGGCCAAGGGCGAGATCGACGCCAAGGAATATTCCGAGCGCAAGGCGCTTTTGCAGGGGTAGGTGGGGTAGGGCCCGCGCCAATTTGGCCTTGCGCGGGCCTCGCTTTGGGTTTCGCGAGCGTCGCCGATGTGGCGACGCTCGCGAGAGGGGTTAGGTTGCCTCGTCCTTGCGGATGGCGGCTGCGACCGGTTCAAGTTCGCCGACGGATTGCGCCGATCAGAGCGAATGCGCCCAGGAGCAGCGGCAGGCTGGCCGGAAGCGGAACCGCGGAGATCGGCGGCGGCGCGTCGAGGATCAGTTGGTAGGTCCAGAAGGCGCGATCATAGGTCGAGACACCGGGGCCGTCGTTGATGAACCGCCAGTTTTCGGCGGTCTGGCCGAAGTCGGCCGGGAAGGTGAAGATCGAGACCCCCGCGATGTCTGGCACGGTGTTGACGGTCAACATCGTGGCGGACAGGGCGGTGAACCCGATGAAAGCGTCGATCTCGGAATATTCAAGCAGGCCGTCGAGGTTGGTGTCGGTAAAATCGATCGAAAAATCGTTGAGTTCCGGCTGACTGGTGGATGCCAGAAGCGTGGCGCCATAGGCGGCAGAGTTCAGGCAAAAAGCGCGGCGACGAGGCCAATTATCTTTTTTTCATGATGTTACACCCAAGAAATAGTTACTTCGAACCTTGGGAACGTAGCAGAAAACAGCATGTTTTCACAGTACGGAATTCCGCATTACGGGTGTTGGGCCAAATCGAGCTGACAGGGATTTCACCCCTGCAAGCTGCGCACCCCCAACTCGCCTTCGCGGCTGGCTTTCATCGCCAAGGCGGCGGCGTGGCTGGCGGCGAGTGTGGTGAAGTAGGGGATCTTGTCCATCAGCGCGACGTTGCGCATCGAGCGCGAGTCCTCGACCGCTTGCGCGCCTTCGGTGGTGTTCATCACCAGCGCTACGCCGCCGTCTTTCATCACGTCGACGATGGTGCGGCCGCCCTCATAGGCCTTGTTCACCACCGCAGACGGCAGGTCGTGCTGGGCCAGGAAGGCCGCGGTGCCGCGGGTGGCGCAGATGGTCGAGACCGAGGGACAAGAGGATTTTCGCGGTCTCGATCAGTTGCAGGCGTCTTGTCGGTCTCCTTGATCGACAGGAACACGGTGCCGGTTTCCGGCGAGCACGGATTCCGGCGCCAAGCTGCGCCTTGAGGAACGCGCGCGGGAAGGTGCGGTCCCAGCCCATGACCTCGCCGGTCGCAGCGCATTTCGGGTCCCAGCAACGTATCGACACCTGGGAAGCGGGCGAAGGGCATGACGGCTTCCTTGACGCTGAACCACGGTGTGCGGAAATCGGCGAGGGTGTGCGGATCGCCCATCGGGATGGTCACATCATCGCCGACCGGTTGGTGTGGCTGGGCCTTGGCGAAAGCCGAGAGTTTTTCCCCCGCCATCAGCCGCGCGGCGATGGACGCGATCGCCGAGTCGGTGGCCTTGGCAACGAAGGGAACGGTGCGGCTGGCGCGCGGGTTGACCTCGAGCACGTAGATCGTACCGTCCTTGATCGCGAACTGGACGTTCATCAGGCCGACGACGTTCAGCGCAAGGGCCATGGCGCGGGTCTGCGCCTCGATCTCGGTGATGATTTCGGGCGACAGGGTGTGGGGCGGCAGCGAACAGGCGAGAGTCGCCGGAATGAACGCCGGCCTCTTCGATATGTTCCATGATGCCGGCGATATGCACGTCGGTGCCATCGCAGAGCGCGTCGACATCAACCTCGGTGGCGTTGGTCAGGTAGCTGTCGAGCAGCACCGGATTCTTGCCCGAGACCTGCACCGCGTCGCGGATGTAGCGTTCCAGATGGGCGTCGTCGCGCACGATCTCCATCGCGCGGCCGCCCAGCACGTAGGACGGGCGGATGACCAGCGGGTAGCCGACACGCTGGGCGATTGCCTGCGCCTCTTCGGGGCTGGAGGCGATGCCGTTGACGGGCTGCTTGAGGTTCAGTTTCGCCAGCAGTTGCTGGAAGCGCTCGCGGTCTTCTGCAAGGTCGATGGCGTCGGGCGAGGTGCCGAGGATCGGAATGCCGGCGTCCTGCAGGGCGTTGGCGAGTTTCAAGGGCGTCTGGCCGCCGAACTGGACGATGACGCCGTGCAGGGTGCCGTTGTCCTGCTCGACCCGCAGAATCTCCATCACGTGTTCGAAGGTCAGTGGTTCGAAATAGAGGCGGTCCGAGGTGTCGTAGTCGGTGCTGACGGTTTCAGGGTTGCAGTTGATCATGATCGTTTCATAGCCGGCATCCGTCAGCGCGTAGCAGGCGTGGCAGCAGCAGTAATCGAACTCGATCCCCTGGCCGATCCGGTTCGGGCCGCCGCCGAGGATCACCACCTTCTTGCGGTTCGAAGGGCGGGCC
This sequence comes from uncultured Alphaproteobacteria bacterium, assembly GCA_963714615.1. Classification (GTDB taxonomy): domain Bacteria; phylum Pseudomonadota; class Alphaproteobacteria; order Rhodobacterales; family Rhodobacteraceae; genus JAHEAO01. The sequence continues at coordinate 40,319 of CAVQOV010000013.1, forward strand.
TCGCATTCCACGTCGCCCATCGCGGGGGCCTCGTAGGTGGAGTACATGTAGGGTGTCTGGGCCTCGAATTCAGCGGCGCAGGTGTCGATGCGTTTGAACACCGCGATAACACCGAGGTTCAGGCGGGCGCGGCGGATGTTGTCTTCGGTCCGGCCGGTGAGATGGGCGAGGCGGGCGTCGGTAAAGCCCATCATTTTGACGGTCCGCAGCGCGGTTTCGGTGATGGGCAGGCCATCCTTTTTCAACTTTTCCTCGGCCTCGACGATCTCGCGGATGCGGGCGAGGAACCACGGATCGAACATCGTCACGGCGTGGATGTCGTCATCCGACAGGCCGTGGCGCATCGCTTGCGCGATGGTGCGCATCCGGTCGGGGGTCTGGGCCGACAGCGCCTTGGTGACTGCTGCGCGGTCGGGCGCGCCGGGGATGGCGACCTCGTCAAATCCGGTCAAGCCGGTTTCCATGCTGGCGAGCGCCTTCTGCAGGCTTTCGTGGATGGTGCGGCCGATCGCCATCGCTTCGCCCACTGATTTCATGGCCGTGGTGAGTTCGGGCTTGGAGCCGGGGAATTTCTCGAACGCGAACCGCGGAATCTTGGTGACGACATAGTCGATTGTCGGTTCGAAAGACTGGCCGGCGTGACCTTGGTGATGTCATTGTCCAACTCGTCCAGCGTGTAGCCCACGGCGAGTTTCGCGGCGATCTTGGCAATGGGAAAGCCGGTGGCCTTGGACGCCAGCGCCGAGGAGCGCGAGACGCGGGGGTTCATCTCGATCACCACCATGCGGCCATCGACGGGGTTGATCGCCCATTGCACGTTGGAACCGCCGGTTTCGACCCCGATCTCGCGCAGCATGGCGATCGAGCCGTTGCGCATGATCTGGTATTCCTTATCGGTCAGCGTCAGCGCCGGGGCGACGGTGATCGAGTCGCCGGTATGCACGCCCATCGGATCGACGTTTTCGATGGCGCAGACGATGATGGCGTTGTCGGCGCGGTCGCGCACGACCTCCATCTCGAATTCTTTCCATCCCAGAAGGCTTTCGTCGATCAGGATTTGCGCCATCGGCGAGGCATCGAGGCCGGAATGGCAGAGGCGTTCGTAGTCTTCGCGGTTGTAGGCGACGCCGCCGCCGGTGCCGCCAAGCGTGAAGGCGGGGCGGATGATGGCGGGCAGGCCGACATATTCGATGGCTTCGATGGCCGCGGCGACGCCAGCCTTGAGGTCGAACTTGCCGTTGGCGAGTTTCGGCGCGGTGATGATCGTGGCCTTGGGGTTTTCCAGCCCGATCCGATCCATCGCTTCACGGAATAGTTTGCGGTCTTCGGCCATTTCGATGGCCTCACGGTTGGCACCGATCAACTCGACTCCGTATTTTTCCAGCACACCCATGTCGGCCAGCGCGAGGCTGGTGTTCAGCCCGGTCTGCCCGCCCATCGTGGGCAGCAGCGCATCGGGGCGTTCCTTTTCAATGATTTTGGCGACAACTTCTGGGGTGATCGGCTCGATGTAAGTCGCATCCGCAAGCCCGGGGTCGGTCATGATCGTAGCCGGGTTCGAGTTGACGAGGATGACGCGGTAGCCTTCCTCGCGCAGGGCCTTGCAGGCTTGTGCGCCGGAATAGTCGAACTCGCAGGCCTGTCCGATGACGATGGGGCCGGCGCCGATGATCATGACTGACTTGATATCGGTTCTTTTCGGCATATCCCCTGTCCCCACGATTGAGCGCGCCGGGTATTGGGCGCGCAAATTATCGGGGGTTATAGGCATGGATCAGTCGGGCGCAAGACCTGGTTCCGGCTTGGCCGGTGTTTCGCCGGGGTTTAGCGCGCGAACCAGTGCGATTGCGAAGCCGAGGGTCAGCAGAGTGAGGCAGGCCACGCCGACGATCTGGTAAAGATAGGGCGGCCAGCCGGGCCAGTCATTGGTTATCCGGTAGAGCCGGACGACCGGCCCGAGGATTGGCGCGAAGGTTGCGGCCAGAATGACGCCACCAAGGCGGGCACCGAGTTTTTCGATCAGCACGGGTGCGAAGCAGGCGGCGGGCAGGTAGTAGTAGGCCCAGGTGATCGGCGACAAAAGCGCGACAGCGGTTAGCGCCAAGGGCCAGAGGACCGAGGCTCGGGTGTTGCGATCGGCCCGGCTGAAGGCGTAGGTAAGTGCGGCGATAGCCGACAGAAGCACGACGCCGGAGATCATTTGCCAGGCCTCTGGGCGGGGCATCGAAAACCAGCCGGGATTGGGATTTGTTGTTGTGGCCGGTTCGAGGGCGGGAATGCGTATCAGGCTGTCGCCGAAGAAAAGCTGGGCCACTGCGGCGTCAACGTTGAGCGTGATCCTGGTTACCAGAACGCTGTTCGAGATCAGCCGGACCTGTTCGAGGAAAGCTTGGTGCAGCGGCCAGCCGGCCCACAGGATCGAGGTCAGCCCCAGTGCCGCGCCGAAGGCCGCGAAACTGGCAAATGCGCGGCGCTCGCGGCCAAAGAGCCAGAACAGCGCGAAGATCGCGGGGTAAAGCTTGATCGAGGCGGCGATAGCCAGCGCCAGCCCGGCGCTGACGGGTGCGCGGGCGCGGCTACGCTCGACCGCCAGCACCAGCAGAAAGCTGACGAAGATCTGCGGCTGGTTTTGTTGCAGCGAGATGGTGCCGATGTGGGTGCCGAGCAGGAACACGACGGCGAGGCCCATGAAAAGCGCCGGGTGCAGGCTGGTTCTTGTGGCGCGCCAAGCCAGCCAGACGGTGGCCATTTGCAGCGCCGAATTGATCAAAATTGCGACGACGGTGATGCGCCAGAAGTCCGCCATACTCATCCAGGCGGCGATTTTCGCCCAGAGCGGTGGATAGAGGAACGGATAGATCGGCCCGCTATAGTTGGAGGTATCCAGCATGTAGCTGCGCCACTCGGACGGCGGATACATCAGGAAATATTCGGTAACCGCTGGATACACCTGATCCGGTCGTCCCATCTTGAGGAAGCTGCCTGCAAGCCAGGTTGCCATGAGATCTGCCGAATAGGTTGGCAAATACCAGTAAAGCGACAGCGCGAAGCCCGCGAGGAGGATCAGCGCGGCGAGGCGCGTTGGAGAAGTCGTCATGGTCCTGCTCGTTCCGGTTGGCCCGATCTGGCCTTTGGCGCCGACTATAGGCAGGCGTCGCCGGTTCGGGCCAGCGCGAATGGCAGGGCGCGTACGCGATTATTCCGCAGCGTGGCGCATATCCGACGCTTGGTCTGGCGGATAGAGGTAGTCGCGGGTCAGCGGCACCGCCTGCTGCCGGTGGGCAAGCTGGAACTGGAACACCACCTGACCGTTCAGCCGGAAGGTCAGCTCTGACGCGATCAGGTAGTAGCGCCACATCCGGCAGAACCGATCATCGTAAAGCGCGCGGGCCTTGTCGATGTTGGCCATGAAGCGGTCGTACCAGTGCTTCAGCGTTTCGGCGTAGTGCAGGCGCCAGACCTCGACATCGGTGGCGTAGCAGATGCTCCTTCTCGACCGCCGCCATGGTCTCTGACATCGCCGGCATATAGCCGCCGGGGAAGATGTACTTGTTGATCCAGGGGCTGGTGACGCTCGGCGGGCCGGCACGCCCGATGGTGTGGATCAGCGCGACGCCATCAGGGTTCAGCATCCGGTTCACGTGGTTGAAATACTCGCGGAAATGCGGCGCGCCGACATGCTCGAACATGCCGACCGACACGATCGCGATCGAACGTTTCGGCGACATGGCGGTAATCCATCAGCCGAAAATCGACGCGGCCGGACAGGCCCGCCGCTTCGGCGCGCGCGGTGGCCACGGCATGTTGTTCGCGCGACAGCGTCACGCCGACAACCCGGGCGCCATAATCGCGCGCCAGCGTCAGCGCCATGCCGCCCCAGCCGCAGCCGATATCGAGCACGCGCATGTCTGGCTCGATCAGCAGCTTGCTGGCGATATGGTGCTTCTTGTTGCTCTGGGCCTGTTCAAGCGTTTCATCCGGGATGCCGGAAATAGGCGCAGGAATATTGCCGGTCCTGATCGAGGAAAAGGTCATAAAGCTCGCCCGACAGGTCATAGTGATGCGCCACGTTGGCCCGAGCCTTGCCGACCGGGTTGAACTGCTGCGCAAAACGCAGCGAGCGGCGCAGTGCGTCCACCGGGCGTTGCCACCAGATCGGGCTGCGCTGCCGGGCGAGGTTGCTGATCGCAAGCGTCAGAAGCCCGTAAAGATCATCATTCCGGATCGTGACGCTGCCGTCCATGTAGCCTTCGCCAAGCGCCATGTCGGGATTGCGGATCATGCGCTGCGGCAATTCGGGATCATGAAAGGTGACATTGACGTACGGTGCCGTGCCATCGCCATAGCGGTGCTGGCTGCCATCGGGCATCGTAACGTGCAGATCCCCGGTCTGGACAATGTGATCCAGCATCCTGTCAAGAAGTCCTATCCACATATCCACCCCCTTGATGCCCACCCGGCACCATCAACGGCGTTTCAATTGCAAATTTGATCGCCGTCAGAATACCGGCCAATGTCCTGTAAACGCTCTCAGTCTGTCGGAAGTTCCCGCGTGTGTAAAGAAATTGGCCCGGCGTCAGCCTGGGTCGGCGAGGCGCCGCCTGCCCCATGCCTGCTTGACTTCCGCGCCGGGGCAAGGTGTATCGGCGCGAACCTTTTCGCAACGCTTCCAAGGGGCCGCCATGCACGCCTATCGCAGCCAGACCTGCGCCGAACTGACCAAAGCCGATGTCGGCAAGACCGTCCGCCTGTCGGGCTGGGTGCACCGGGTCCGTGACCATGGCGGCATCCTGTTCATCGACCTGCGCGACCACTACGGCATCACCCAGGTGCTGTGCGACCCCGACAGCGCGGCGTTTTCCGGCGGTTGAGAAGGTGCGCTCGGAATGGTGCATCCGGGTCGATGGCGAGGTGAAGGCCCGCGATCCCGAGTTGATCAACCCCAAGCTGCCGACCGGCGAGATCGAGGTGTTCATCCGCGAGATCGAGGTTCTGGGGGCCGCTGACGAACTGCCGCTGATGGTGTTCGGCGATCAGGAATATCCCGAGGAAACCCGGCTGCGCTACCGCTTCCTCGATCTGCGGCGCGAAGAGTTGCACGACAACATGATCCTGCGCTCGAACGTCGTGGCCTCGATGCGCAAACGGATGTGGGATCAGGGTTCAACGAGTTCCAGACGCCGATCATCACGGCGTCGTCGCCCGAGGGCGCGCGCGACTTTCTGGTGCCGATCGCGGCTGCATCCGGGCAAGTTCTACGCGCTGCCGCAGGCGCCGCAGCAGTTCAAGCAGTTGATCATGGTGTCGGGCTTCGACAAGTACTTCCAGATCGCGCCCTGTTTCCGCGACGAGGATCCGCGCGCCGACCGCAGCCCGACCGATTTCTACCAGCTGGACATGGAGATGTCGTTTGTCACGCAAGAGGATGTGTTCAACACGATCCAGCCGGTGATCGAGGGCGTGTTCGAGGAATTCGGCAATGGCCGCAAGGTCGACAAGCACTGGCCGCAGATTTCCTACAAGGATTCCGCGCTGTGGTATGGCACCGACAAGCCCGACCTGCGCAACCCGATCAAGATGCAGGTCGTGTCCGAGCATTTTGCCGGATCCGGTTTCGCGATCTTCGCCAAGCTGCTGGAGCAGGAGGGCACCGAGATCCGGGCGATTCCGGCCAAGAGCGGCGGGTCGCGCAAGTTCTGCGACCGGATGAACGCGTTTGCACAGAAAGAGGGCCTGCCGGGGATGGGGTACATCTTCTGGCGGCATGGCGATGACGGTGTCGAAGCGGCCGGGCCGCTGGCCAAGAATATCGGACCCGAGCGAACCGAGGCGATCCGGCTGCAACTAGGGCTGGGCGTCGGCGATGCTGCGTTCTTTCTGGGTGGCAAGCCTTCGGGTTTCGAGGCGGTAGCAGGGCGCGCGCGAACGGTGATCGGAGAGGAACTGGGGCTGACCGACAAGGATCGTTTCGCGTTCGCCTGGATCGTCGATTTCCCGATGTACGAGAAGGACGACGAAGGCCGGATCGATTTCCCCACAACCCGTTCTCCATGCCGCAGGGCGGGCTGGAGGCGCTGGAGGGCGATCCGCTGGAGGTGCTGGGCTATCAGTATGATCTGGCCTGCAACGGCTATGAGCTGGTTTCGGGTGCGATCCGGAACCACAAGCCCGAGATCATGTTCAAGGCGTTCGACCTGGCCGGCTATGGCGAGGAGGAGGTTCGCAAGCGGTTCGGCGGCATGGTCAATGCGTTCAAGTATGGCGCGCCGCCACATGGCGGTTGTGCCGCTGGCATCGACCGGATCGTAATGCTGCTGGCCGATGAGGCGAATATCCGCGAGGTCATCATGTTCCCGATGAACCAGCGCGCCGAGGATCTGATGATGGGTGCACCGAGTGAGCCGATGAACGAGCAGATGCGCGAATTGCGGCTGCGGGTGATCCCCGAGGATTAGGGCCGGGCGATTTCCAGACAAAGAAAAACCCGCCGGATTGGCGGGTTTTTTCATTTTGCTGCGGATGGCCCGATGTTAGGCCAGCGTTGTCACGACCGCGACCAGCAGCGATGTGGCGCCTGCACCCAGAACGCACCAATCCATGACGGCGCTTCCCAGTTCTTCGTGCCAGAAAATGTGCAGCAGCTTTTTCAAGTGTTGTCCCTCGTCCCGAAACCTGAGCGCAGATGCCCCGTTCCGATGCAGTGTTTGTGCCGTTGAATGCTGGGCAGAAATGCGTTAAAGCGGGGCCAGAATGACGGAATTTGCCTGTCGATTTTGGGTTCTTGGGCGGTGATCATGGATAAAACGCAGGGTTTTGGCGGAGATGGTGCCGAACTGGGTGCCGCCGCCGCGCCCGACGGGTCAGGTGTTGGAGGGGCGCTATGCGCGGCTGGAACCGCTGCGCGCCAAGGCGCATGCCGCGGCGCTGTTTGCTGCCAACCGCGCGGATGACCGGATCTGGGACTATCTGCCATACGGGCCGTTTCGCGGATGAAGCGCGCTATGCCGATTGGGTGCGATCGTTCGAGGCGTCTGCCGACCCGTTGTTCTATGCCATCCGCAATCTTGAGACCGGTAGCTGGGAGGGCGTCGCCAGCTATCTGCGGATTGCGCCGGAGGCGGGCAGTATCGAGGTCGGGCACATCAATTTCTCGCCGGCGTTGCAGCGGACCCGTGCCGCGACAGAGGCGATGTACCTGATGATGCGCTGGGCGTTCGAGGCCGGCTACCGGCGCTACGAATGGAAATGCAACGCGCTGAACCTTGGCTCGCGCCGCGCGGCAGAGCGGCTGGGGCTGAGCTACGAGGGCGTGTTTCGGCAGGCGGCGGTGGTCAAGGGCCGCAACCGCGACACCGCCTGGTTCGCGGCGATCGACGCGGAATGGCCAACGCTGAAATCGGCCTTCGAGACATGGCTGGCGCCGGAAAACTTTCGGCCCGGACGGTGTGCAGATGCAAAGCCTGTCGTATCTGACAGCGCCCGTGCTTGTGGCGACGGACCCCGCGCGGGTCTAGACCACCTTGCGCTGTTGCAGAGCGGTTCTGCACCAGCCCGGTGATCCGGTCGATATCTTGCTCGTAGGGCTGGCCGCGGGCGCGGTGGCGGGCAAGGTCTGCTGCCGCATCTTCCATCTCGTCGTCATGCGCGATGCGCGCGACGCCTGATAGAAACTGTGCCGCATAGTCGATCGATGCCTGATCGCCGGACGCCGTGCTCAGCACTTCGGCGATATGTGCAAGATCGTCATGCAGCGCCAGAAGGTCAGGCGATATCGTCTCATTCGAAACCCGGCGCAGGCCCTTGGGATGCGCGCCCGACGGTAGATGATCAAGGATCTTGCCTTGGAAGACGAGCAAGGTTCTCGATCGGTTTGGCGATGAAGCCGTCGGCCCCGGCAGCCACGGCGCGTTCGGCACCATCGTCATTGCCGCTGGTGCCAAGAATCGACACCAACGCGGGGCGTGGCGCGGGCAAGTTCGGCGATCAGATCCTCGCCCGAGCCATCGGGCAGGCCGAGATCGACGATCACGACAGAGGGGCGGTAGACCGCGAGGTGCCGGTGCGCCGAGGCCAGATTGTCGGCGCGGCGGATGCGGGCGCCGGAGCGCAGGCACAAAAGGCGCATCGCCTCTGACGCATATCGGCTGTCTTCGACCATCAGCACGGTCAGGCCCAGAAGCGGGCGGTCGGCGGTGGGCGATTGGCCCAGTGGGAAATTGTCAGGAAAGTCGGGCATGGCAGGGCCTCTTTGAACACATGAGTCGCATTAAGGCCGCCAAGTGGTAAATCGCCGGTTAAGATCGCGAGCCTGAGGCAGGCTGGCCCTTGCACACGAGCCGGACCGGGGGGATAAAGGCGCCGCAGAATAGGAGCCGACCATGATTGGACGCCTTAACCATGTCGCCATCGCGGTGCCGGATCTGGAGGCAGCCGTGGCCCAGTATCGCGACACTCTGGGCGCAAAGGTCGGCGCACCGCAGGACGAGCCCGATCACGGCGTGACGGTGGTCTTCATCGAACTGCCCAATACCAAGATCGAGTTGCTGCATCCCTTGGGTGATGCCAGCCCGATTGCCGGATTTCTTGACAAAAACCCATCGGGAGGCATTCATCATATGTGCTATGAGGTCGAGGATATTCTGGCCGCGCGCGAGCGGTTGCAGTCGGCGGGCGCGCGGGTGCTGGGCGGCGGCGAGCCCAAGATTGGGGCGCATGGCAAGCCGGTGTTGTTCCTGCATCCCAAGGATTTCAACGGCTGCCTGATCGAACTGGAGCAGGTCTGATGGCGATCACCTCTGCCATCGTCCTGTTCGCGGTGATCTGGTTTTTGGTGATGTTCGTCACCCTGCCGATCCGGCTGCGCACGCAAGGCGACGAGGGCGAGGTTGTGCCCGGCACTCAGCCCGGCGCGCCGGTGAATTTCAACGTCAAGCGAACGATGCTTATCGTCACGGGAATTTCGGTGGTGCTGTGGGCGGTGATTGCCGGCGTGATCGTGTTCGGCGGGATCACGGTGCACGACATTGATATGTTCGGGCGGATGGACGGAAGTTAGGCTGGCCTCGGCTTGGCTTTTCTGCTGTCAGTTTGCCTACAAGTCGGCAACCGCCGGCCTAGGATCTGTAATGGTCGCGTTGGGAAAGCTTGGTGTTCCTTCGTGACGACGAAACGCTTTGTCGTTCGTCACGAAGATATTCCCGCCGTGAAGATCGTGCGCCTAATACGCCTGCGCGTCCGGCAATTGATTGCGCCAGCGGAAATGGGCGGCAGGCTGATCGTCGCCGACCTCGACAAGGCAATTCGTGCCGCGTGTGAACTTAAGCAGGGCTTAGACCCGGAAAAGCACATTACCCTTCCAACCGATGAAACAGATGCGTGAACGTCGCAGCACCCAATATCGGCACCAGGAGGTTGACCAGCGGCACAGATAGCGGCATGGCCATCAGCGCGCCAGCCAGCCAGATCGTGGCGGAATGTTTGCGGAACAGGGCCTTGGCCGATGCGCGGTCCATCCGGCGCATGGCGACGAGCTGGAAGTATTCGCGGCCCAGAAGGTAACCGTTCAGCGACCAGAAAACCAACGGTGTGAACGGGGCCAGCACGACCGTTACAGCCATGAAGGCGTAGACGATCAGCGCCAGAAGGTTCGCCACGATGACCAGGCCGAGGAACTTCAGGGAATCTGTCATTCCATCGAGCCAGTTGACGCCCTCCACAGGGGGCAGGGCGGGGTAGTGGCGGTCCTCGACCGCCTGCGCCACCTCATCGAGGAACATCGAGGTGAAGGCCGATGCGACGGGGACCATCAGGAAGACCGAGAGTACCATCATCAGAAGGATCGACGCGCCAGAGATCAGGTCGTTGACCCATGTGACCTCGCCAATCCATGGTAAGCTCACGGTTTCGGGGGCGAAGAGGCTGACGAGCCAGAGGACGGCGGCATAGGCTCCGAACAGAAGCGCCACGCGTCAGGCCGAGGCCCAGCCACAGCACCCGGCGAAAACGCGGATCGGTGAGCTGGCCGATAGCCTTGGCGAAATCGTTGAAGATCATGCCGCGACCCATGTGGTGATGGCCGCGATGTCGGGGCGCGGGCGGTCGGGCGGCGGTGCTGGTCTCGGTGCCGATGTGGATCATACCGGCGACGATTTCGTGGGCGGCAAGGCCAAGGCCGGTCGGTGCAGAAATCCCTGTCATGCGCGGCCCACCCGGTTAGCCAGTTCGCGCCCCAACCTGAGGCCTGCGCGGCGTTCAGAAGCGCCAGGCAGACTGCGCCGGCGGAATAGGTCTGCTCGATCGCGGGGATCTTTTCGGATAATTTGGGGACGGCGATGACGGCCACGACCAGCCCGGCCTCCTCGTAGGCGCGGCGGGCTTTCTCGACATCCTCGGACGATTTGCCGAGCGCGGCGCCACGGGTCTCGACCAACTGGGCCAGCCGCTTCAAGAGCCGCCCGTTCCAGCACGATGAAGCGCCAGGGCTCCAGCTTGCCGTGATCGGGGCTGCGGGCGGCGGCGGTCAGGATCGGCATCAGCGCGGCGCGGGCGGGTACTGGCGTGGTCAGCGTCTTGGCGGGGCGAGAGCGGCGGGTCAGCAGAAACTCCATCGCGGCGGGATTGGGGGTGGGCATGCATTTCTCCGGCTGGTTCGTTGCCTATGTCGGGTATCGCGGCGCGGGGTTCAAGGGATTGCGCCGCGGGCTTCGCCCGCGCCGCGGTGCGCTCCGCGCGGGGATATTTGCGGACAATTAATGCAGGGTTTGTTTCTTCTGTTCTGAAATACTCCTGCCGGACGCATCCCGATATCAGTCGAAGAAGTGGTTTTCGAGATCGTCAATGACGCTGGACAGATAACGCTGGAAGCCCGGGTTGGGCTGGCGGGCTGCAAAGGTTTCCGCGAAGGGATCGGGGCCGTGATCGTGCTGCCCGAAAGCTGTTGCAGCACGGCATGGCCGCAGAACGGGACGTAGAGTTCGGAATATCCGCCCTCATGAACCAGCGTCAGGCGGCCGTCGCAGAGTTCGTCGGCGGCATCCATGGCCAGCTCGGTGAGTTGGCGGAAGGTGTCGGCGGTGGCCAGCATCCGACCGAGCGGGTCGAGGGCTGCCGCGTCGTAGCCGCTGGCGACGATGATCGCGTCGGGCCGGAACGCGGCGAGGGCCGGCAGGACCAGCCGCTCCATTGCTTCAAGATAGGTGGCGTGGCCGGAGCCCGGCGGCAGCGGGATGTTCATGTTGAGCTCCATCACCGGCGCCGGCACCGCGGTCCTCGGCATCGCCGGTATCGAGCGGATAGTTGTGGTCTTGGTGGATCGAGATCGTCAGCACGTCGGCGCGGTCATAGAAGATCGCTTCGGTGCCGTTGCCGTGATGCACGTCCCAGTCGATCACCGCGACCCGATCGGTCAGCCGGTCGGCGAGTGCTGCCTCGATCGCGATTGCAATATTGGCGAGCAGGCAGAAGCCGTTCGGGATATTCCGGCAGGCAGTGATGGCCGGGCGGGCGCGACAGCGCGTAGGCGTTCTGCGCCTCACCCTTCAGCACCGAGAAAAGCGCGCCTTTGGCCAGGCCGGCCGAGAGGGCCGCAAGCTCGAAGCCGCCTTGCGCGAACGGCGTGCGCAGGCCGAGCTCGCCGCCACCGTTATCCGACATATCCTTGAACTTTTGCAGGAAGTGCACCGGGTGGATGCGGCAAAGGTCATCCCAACTTGCAGCGTCGGCGTGGCGCTGGTGCAGGTCGTTCGAAAGGCCCGTAACGTCGATCAGGTTCTTCAGACGGCGCTTGGTCTCGGGGTTCTCGGGCAGGCCACCTGTTGCCATCGGCTGGACGAGTCCGCCAATCGGGAGCATGAACGCATAGTTGCCGCCGCCGTGCCAGAAACAGCGTTCGTCCCAGAAGAAGGCGGTTTTCATTTTGGTCCCCCGTGGCTTAGGCTGGCCCGACCATGGGAAAATCCCGGCGAGGCGTCCAGAGAAACCTGACATGAAAAAGGGAAGTCTCTCGCATCTTGCCGTGCCGGGCGCCGAGATCGCGGTGCGGGTGACGCCGAATGCGTCGCGCAACGCGGTGGTCGAGGCGGCGGGGCAGCTACGGGTCTATGTTACCGCAGTTCCCGAGGGTGGCAGGGCCAATGATGAGGCTGCGCGGATTCTGGCGCGGGCGCTGGGCGTGGCCAAGACCGCCTTGGTGCTGGTGCGCGGGCAGGCAGCGCGCGACAAGGTGTTCCGGCTGAATTGAGCGGACTAGGCGCCTGTCCGCCGCAGCCGGTAGACGCCTTCAGGCAGGTCAAGTGCTGCCGTCAGGTCGCGGACCTGAGCCAGCGACAGGGTGATTTTCTCGACCACGTTGGCGCGGGGGTCGAATTGCTCGATCGTAACGCAATCCTCGAAGGCATTGATGATCACGTCCTCTTGCAGATGGCGGGAGCCTTCATCCACAAGGGTGATGACGGTGGCGTCGAATTCATGCTCGATGGTAAACATGGTGTCAGCCTATGCGCTGGCACGCGCATTGCAAGGGTTGACGCAAACTTGTCTGGCCCTTGCGCGTCACTTTGCTAGATTGCGACAAAAAGCGTGAGGAGTTTTCGATGCGGTTTGGTTTGTTGCTGAGTGTAGCACTTCTGGTCGCGGGGTGTATCGAGGTTCCGATGGAGACCACCGCGCCGCCCAAACAGCGGCCCGCTGTGGCCAAGACCAAGACCACCGCGCAGGTGTCGCCGCGGTCGTTCGCTGCCGTGGTCCGGCAAGTGGAGCCGGTTGCCGAGCGCATCTGCCGCAACCGGACGCCAGGTGCGAATTGCGATTTCCAGATTGTCGTGGATACCCGCGCGGATCAGCCGCCTAACGCCTATCAGACCGTCGACAAGGCCGGGCGTCCGGTGATCGCGTTCAACGTGGCATTGATCGCCGAGGCGCAGAATGTCGATGAGTTGGCCTTTGTCATGGGGCACGAGGCGGCGCATCACATTTCCGGCCATCTGGGGCGGACCCGGAACTCTGCGGTGACCGGAGCGGCGCTTGGCGGCATCCTTGCCGCGGTCGTGGGGGCCGATGCCGGCACCGCAGACACGTTCCAAAACCTTGGCGGGACTTTGGGTGCGCGGACATTCTCGAAGGACTACGAGCTGGAGGCTGATGCGCTGGGCACGATCATCGCCTATCGCGCCGGGTATGATCCAGAGGTCGGGGCGCGGTTTTTCACTCGCATTCCCGATCCGGGCAATCGGTTCCTTGGCACCCATCCGCCCAACAAGTCGCGCATCAAGGCCGTGCGCCAGACAATGGCCAGTCTGCGTTAAGGGCGCCGCGCACGAAAAAGGGGCCGCATGCGCGGCCCCTAAAGCATCGTTGACGAGAATTCAGCCTTCGTATGCAGGCCGGGCTTCCAGCTGTTGCTGGCTGGCGGCAACGTAGACCCGAAGATCGGAACCGTCGTCCGAGCGGACGATCTGCACTTCGTCAAAGGAAACGGCTATGCGATGCTCGCCCATTCCAAGGAAGCCGCCGACATCGATGATGGCCTGCTGGACCTGACCGTCAGCCGACAGCACGAGGTCTTCGATCTCGCCGATCGAGCCATCGTCAGCGCCGTAGACGTTGGCGCCGGTAAGATCCTCTGCCGTCAGGTCGGTGGCAGCAAGGGTTTGGTAGCCATCCCGTTCGATCGCGGGGCGCTGCCAGGCCTGCATCGGATCGCCCGAGGCGGTGGTGTCTGTCGCAGTCGTATTGGTTGCGACGGTATCCACAGGGGTCTGTTCGGTCATGTCGCTGCGTTTGAACTCGGGCGCGCTTTCCAGCATGTCCTGAGTGCCCTGCATGGCGACGAAAACGTCGTTCGGATCGTTATTGTCATGCAGGAATTTCAGGTTGCTCATGTCAACCGCGATAGTCTTTTCGCCCATGCCAAGAAACCCGCCGATGTCCAACAGAACGGCTTTGACCTCACCTTCGGTAGAGATCAGCACGTCATTGATTTCGCCGACGTCGTTCCAGTCGGTGCGTGCTTCGGTGGTGACCGGCGCAGTCTCGTCGATTGCGGTGTCGGCCACATAAAGCCGCATGCCGATCAGGTTCGATCCGTAGATGTCGCCAGCGGCGGATGTGTTCACAAACATATCCCCGCTCATATGCGAAGCAGCAGCAGCCGGGCCTGCAACAAGCAAGGCGAGGGCGGTGGAAGCAAGATACTTTTTCATCGAATTTCTCCTATTGAGAGAGTTGATCTTCGGCGTGGGCGGGGTCGCCCTGCCGTGTGAAAGACCAACGTCCAATCCGCGCGACTGTTCCCAGATCAGTGAGAAATCATGCGATGACGCAGCGATAGTTTGTCGGGATAAACCGGCGTCGGGCATTGTTCGGAACCTTTGCTCCGGTGAGTTCGTTCTGCCCCCTTGGAACCCCACCAACAGGTCCCTGAAAGGAGCCTTCCAATGGCACAATCAACTCATCCCCTCGTCTCTTCCCGCGATGTCAGTGGCACGCGGGTCTACAACCCTGCCGGCGATCATGTCGGCGACATCGACCACCTGATGATCGACAAGAAATCCGGCAAGGTCGCCTATGCCGTCATGGGCTTTGGCGGCTTTTTGGGATTGGGAGAGGAGTACTATCTGATCCCCTGGGGCGCCTTGTCCTACAGCACCGCAAAGGGCGGCTTCGTGACCGACATCACCAAAGAGCAGTTGCAGGGCGCGCCCGCACTGGCCGATGACTGGCAGCGCGACCGGAATTGGGAAAAGAGTACGTTCGATCACTACGGTGTGCCGTATTACTGGATCTGACGACATGGAAAACGTCATGGCGGCAATACGTGCCGCCATGATTTTAGTCGCTATCCTTCTTGTCGGGGAGATTATCGTGAGAGGTTGAGGCAAGCTCTTCCAGCTCTTTTTCCGTCATCGTCTCGTACATTTCCTTTGAAGCGCCTTGAAGGTCGCTTTTCGAGGATTCGCCGCGCTTGGCGGCAAGGGCGGCACCTGCGGCCTTTTGTTGGGCTTTCGATTTCGCGGGCATGGCAGTTCCTTTCTGGTTGATGTCGCCACAACGCGCCGGTGAACCGGCAGGTTCCTGTTGGCCGGGGCCTCGTTGCGGAACTTTTGGCGGCCAGCGCCGTTGAGTGGCAGGCGTCAACTAGGACGCGGGCCGGGAAAAACCGGCCAACCCTGCAACAAACGGGAGAACCGCAATGCATGGCATTATCTATCTTGTCGGACTGGTCGTGGTGATCATGGCCATTTTGTCCTTTCTGGGTCTGGGCTGAAAACGATGACCGTTTTGCGCATAGGAGTTTCCAATGTCGAAAAGTGTTGAAGAGATGCTTCCGGTAGAGGTTGGTGCCGCGACGCGGGATCTTGGCTATGTCGACTGGGGCGCGATCCTGGCCGGATCTGTGATCGCAGCAGCGATAGCTTTCGTATTCACCAGTTTCGGCGCGGCACTGGGCCTCTCGATCATCTCTCCCTATGGCGGGGAAGTGTCGGCGATTGCGGCGATCGTTGCCGTTGCGTCCTGGATGCTTTGGACCACAGTGTCCAGCTTCATGGCGGGTGGCTATGTAGCCGGGCGGATGCGCAGGCGCGTCGGTGCCGTCAGCAGTGACGAGGTAAACATCCGCGATGGCATTCACGGGTTGTCGGTATGGGCGGTCGGAGTGCTGTTGGGCGCGCTATTGCTGAGTGCAACCGCGGATACTGCGGCCCGGACCGTTGCCGATATGGCCGCTGCAACTGATCAGATTGCAGTGACCGGCACCAATAATGGCACCGACACTGCGGCCACCCTGGCCCCGAATGCTACAACAGCGGCTGACGTTAAGGCGGCGGCGGAAACTGCGCGCAAATATTCAGTTCTATCCGCCTTTGCGCTGGCCGCGGCGTTGCTGATCGCGGCGGCGGGGGCCTATTGGGCCGCCGGCGTTGGCGGGCGGCACCGCGACGAAAACGTCGTGTTCCATCGTTTCGGAACCTGGACATAGGAGGGCAAAATGGGTGTCATACTGCTTTGGCTGCTGGGGGTTCCGCTGTGGATCCTGTTGCTGCTGGTCGTCCTGGCCTGATCCACGAACGAGCAAAAAAAGCATCGGGCGGGTGCCTTGCGGGCGCCCGCCCGATGCGTTTCCGGTGCGATTTCAGGCGCCTACATCAGCGGGCGCCTCGGCGTTTCGCTTTCCGGATCAAGCCCCGCAACCTGTGCCAGTTTTGCGTCATCGGCGATGATCAGATGACCGCCGACCCAACTGGCCAGCTGCTGTTCGCGCAAGGCGGCAAGTGTCTTGTTGGTGTGCACGAGTGAAAGCCCGACCGCGTCGGCGATATCGCGTTGGCGATAAGGCAGTGGCACGGATTTGGCGTGGTTGAGGTTCAGCGAACTGAGCCGCCGATGTATCCGCAAGAGCGCCCAGGCCACGCGCTGCTTGGCTGATCTCTGACCCACGGTGGTCAGGGCTTCGCCCAGGAAATGCTCTTCAATCGCGGCGAGCCAGGTCAGTGAAAAGCCGCGCTCGGGTTCGGTCTTGTAAAGCTGCCAGATTTCCTTGCGATCGAAAACGCACAAGGTCATGGCAGTGGTGGCTTCCACCGAATGCTTCATCTCGCCCAGGATTGCTGCCTGCATTCCGATGAAATCGCCGGGGAAGATAAAGTTGACGACCTGGCGTTCTCCGTCCTCGAGCGTCTTGTAGCGCAGCCCCATGCCATGCAGCGCCGTAAACAACTGCGGCGAGCTGTGCCCCTCCATCAGAAGTTGGGTTCCGGCGTCGATCTTCAGCTCGCCAACTTTGAAACGCTCCATGAATTTAAGCGTTTCGGAGCTGAACTTCTGGAATGCATCGCAGCGCCTGAGCGGGCATTCGCCGCAGGATGTCTGGAAACGGCCATTCTTCACGGCATATGTCACAGTTTATTGCGCCACATATGCGATTGGTCCATCTCGGCGGTTCTTCGAAAACCGCCCATCGCATTCCTTATCGAAACGGACTTTGAAATGGACCTACCGCTGATTTTCGTCGTGATCGAAGATAATGTGATCATCGCAGAAGACATCGCAGAAGCAATAAGGGAGTATGCGGCCTCTGCCGTTGTCCATGTCTGGAAACGGACGGAGGCGCAACTTGACAGGCTGACGGAGCTTCCTGGCCTATGCGCGGCTTTCGTGTCGATGACGGCGGCAGAATTTGCCCGGACCGGATTGCACCAGATGATAACGGCGCGCGGAGGCGCTATCGTGGTGCTTGATTCCGACGACCCTGCCGCGATCGCCGAAGCATCCGGCTGGATTTATCTTGAGCATCCTTTCACGACCGGTCAGATCCATTGGGCGTTGAAGAGCGTCGGGATTGCGAAAACTGATCTCGTGCCGTGAGGCCCGCCCCAAGACCTTCGAAAAAGGCTGCAGCAACCCCAGCGAAGGCATTTTCGTTCCGCGACGCCGGCGCGCCGAGGGCGGGATGATAGACTTTCGCTTTGACGTGGCGAGTCATCGCAAACGCCAGCAGGACAAACCCCAGCCCGACGTAAACCGCGCCGATTATCAGTGCCGCTGTCAGGTTGTCGGCAACGCTGGCAAGCGCAATCCAGGCGGCAAGCGTGAGGAACAGCAGGCCTATCAACAGCGCAAAACCTGCCGCCAGCCCGACCGCGGTGCGTCGGGCCGTGTCGGCGGCGGCTGACCTGAGGTTATCGAACATCAAAACGACCTAGCGGCGCCCGGCCACAAGCCCGACCACGAAGCCTATCGCAGCGGCGATGCCCACGGCTGCGGCGGGGTTGTCGCGGACCGAGTCTTCGGCCTGATGATAGGCATTGGCCGCCGTTTTTTGGGCATGCGCGACGCTTTCCTCGCCCTTCGCGCGCAGAAATTGCGCCTGATCCTTGGCGGCGGATTTCAGATGCTCGCCCGTCGCACGCCCATATTCGCCCAAGGTGGCGCCAAGATTGGCGATGTCCTGTTTCAACGCGTTCATCTGCTCTTGCAGATCGGCGGTCGTCGGTTCGGCGTTGCCTCCGTTCGTTGCAGCGCGTGCCATGTGAAGCTCCTTTCAAGAGTGCGTTCAATTTGCTGCGTAGGAAACGCAGACGGACGCCAATTGGTTCCGTCCGGCCCAGAAATAATCCCTGGAACAATTCGACAAAGTTGACGTTGGGCCATCAGAACCCGCTGCGAAGCGTTTGAAACAAAACACAAAGGAGAAGATCATGCTTGGTTGGGCCTTAACATTTCTTGTCGTAGCATTGATTGCGGCGGCCTTCGGCTTTGGCGGCATCGCCAGTGCATCGGCAGGGATCGCGCAGTTTCTGTTCTTCGTCTTCATCGCCCTTTTTGTAATTGCGCTGATCGCGCGCGCCGTACGGGGCAAGCCTCCGGTCTGACGCGGGTGCGCGGACTGGTTGTCGCCAGTCCGTTTGCCGCAAATCGAGGAGCGAAACGAAAACGAGAAAGGATGTTGAAATGGCTGACGTAATGGAAGCGGTCGCGAAATCGGCCAAAGTGGAAACAGGCGTGCAAAACGTCGATGCCGTGGTCAAAGCTCTGGCTGGTGTGCTGTCGGATACCTACCGGCTGCTGATCAAGAGCCATGTCTACCACTGGAACGTGGAGGGACCGCTGTTTTACTCGATCCACCATCTGACCGAGGAGCAGTACAAAAATCTGTTTGCGGCGTCAGATGAGTTGGCAGAGCGCATCCGTGCGCTGGGCAAACTGGCGCCCGTGAAAATCAGCGATATCGTGAAAAGTGCCGCGGTTGGAGATACCGTGTCAGAGTTGTCGGCGATCGAGATGGTCGAAGATCTGGTTGCGGATCATGAACGGGTGGCGCAACGCCTGCATGCGTTGATTAAGATTGCCGACGAAAACAACGACCCGGTGACGGCCGACATGGCAACCGGCAGATCGGCATTCCACGAGAAAGCGGCCTGGATGCTTCGGGCGACGGCGGCGTCATAGCCTTGAACCGGCCAGCCACAAGCCCCCGCCGAGCGATCGGCGGGGGCTGCTGTCGTTGAACGGTCGCAGATCAGGCGTGCAGCGTTTCGGTGCTGGAGAAGAACATCGCCTGACTGACGGCGACCTGCACTTGCTTTTCGGAATAGGGTTTGGTGATCACGAATGCCGGTTCGGGGCGGTCGCCTGTCAGCAGGCGCTCGGGGAAGGCGGTTATGAAGATCACCGGGATGTCACCGGCTGCGCCAAGGATTTCGTTGACCGCCTCGATGCCGGACGATCCATCGGCTAGCTGTATGTCTGACAAAATCAGGTCGGGGCGCTCCTTGCCGGCGAGCGCCACCGCGCCCTCGTGGGTCCGGGCAACGCCGGTGATTGCATGGCCCATGTCGGCGACGATGCTTTGCAGGTCGAGGGCAATGATAGCCTCGTCCTCGATCACCAGAATCCGGCCGCTGATCGTGTCTTCCAGCTCGCGTTTCGCAATCGAAAGCAAGTGATTGACCTCGCTCATGTCGACATCCATGATTGCCGAGATTTCCGCGGTATCGAATTCCTCGATCGTGGCCAAAAGCAGCGCTTCGCGGGTGTTCGGCGTCAATGCCGCAAGATGCGCCTGTGCTTTTGCCGCAATGCCGGACTCCTTCCCCTCAATCGGGGCGCCGGCGCTGGTCCAGATGGCATGGAACACTTTGAACAATGCGACTTTGGGCGACAGTGCCGTATCAAATACAGACCGATCGCTGATGATGGCTTCCAGCGTGGCCGCGGCGTAACTGTCGCCGGTTTGCTGGCTGCCGGTCAGTGCGCGCGCGTATCGGCGCAGGTAAGGCAGCAGTTTGCCGACAATCTGACTTACCGGCAGCTGTTCCTTGGTATCCGACATAAAATTCGCCCCTTTTTCGTTTTCTCCCGGAACAAAACACCGTATTCGTCGTTTGGTTCCAGAGATGGTAACATTTTTTGACATGGCACGCGGGATTAATAATGGCGCGGGATAAGCCGAAATCCGGTCTTGAGAGGCAAATCGAGGAAAATCTCAAGAAGGTTTACCAGAAAACCGTCGAGGAGGATGTGCCCGACCGCTTCACCGATTTGCTGAAACAACTGAAGGAACAGGACGAGTCGAAATGATCGGCGACGCAAGCGGCCAAGCCTCGGATCCCAGAGACGAGATTGTCGAGCATCTGCCGGCAATGCGGGCCTTTGCGTTGAGCCTGACGCGCAACGGTTCTTCTGCCGACGATCTGGTTCAGGACACGATTGTCAAAGCCTGGAAGAACATCGACAAGTTTTCCGCAGGCACCAACATGCGGGCTTGGCTGTTCACCATCCTGCGCAACACGTTCTATTCCGACCGCCGCAAGAGCAAACGCGAAGTGGCGGATGTGGATGGTAAGATGGCGGCAACGCTTTCGCAAAAGCCCGATCACGACGGACGCATGGCGATGGCCGATTTCGAAGCCGTGTTTACCGAGTTGCCGTCGGAACAGCGCGAGGCGCTGATGCTGGTCGGAGCGATGGGCTTTTCCTACGAAGAAGCCGCCGAAACCTGCGGCGTTGCGGTGGGCACGATCAAGAGCCGGGTGAACCGGGGCCGCACGCGGCTGGCAGAGTTGCTGGGGCTGAATGAGAACGAAGAATTTGAAATGACTGACAAATCTACGATGGCCGTGGTCAATTCCTCGCTTTCATCGAAGCGGCATATCGCGTGATCAACCGGCTGCGCAGGGCAAGTCGGGGCCTTGCGTTCCGGATCGCCGCGCTGCTGGCTGTGGCGCTGTTGCCGATCGGGATCATCGCGCTATCGCAGACGTTTCAACTGATCGACGAAGGCGAACCGCCGCGCCGGGACCAGCCTGCTCGCACTGACCTCGAAAGCGGCGGGCGGCGAAGAGGGGCTGATCCGGACGGCATTTGGCTCGGCCCAGGCGATCGCGGCCTTCGTGCCGCTGATCCGCGACGAACCTGAAACCTGTCAAACGATCATGAACCGTTATCTTCAGGCGTCGGATGCGTATTCGTTCGTTGGCTATGTCAACGCCAAGCGGAACCATTGCCTGCGCGTCCGCCGGAATTGGCACGAACGTGTCCACGGACAAATTTTTTCAGACGATGCGCGATAATCCGCGCCCCAGTGCAGCGGTCAACAGGGCTGCACCGATCAGCCAGACCTCGGTGATCGGAATTGCAGTTCCGGTTCTGACAGGCAGCGTGTTCGATGGATATGTCGCCGTATCCCTGCCGCATCAGCGCCTGTACCGTGCGCTTGAGGATCTGCCCGGCGGCCAGCCCGTCGATCTGATCACGTTCAATGACAAGGGCGAGCTGCTGACATCGCAAAGTGGTTGGGAAGGTGTCGAAGATCGGCTGCCCAAAGGGCGGCCGTTGGCGGGGTTTGTGGGCGGGCCGCAAGTGGTCTTTACCGGCGAGACTATTGGCGGCGAAAATCGGGTATTTACCGTGGTGCCGGTCGTCTCGAACCTCGTTTATGCGATGGGCACATGGCAACATGACAGACTGGCCTTTGCGCCAGGCGCGATCAATCTTGCGATGCCGGTTCTGTTTCCCGCCCTGATGTGGCTGGCCTGCCTTGGGGTGGCATATTTCGCCGTTGACAGGCTGGTCATCCGACCGACGCGCAATCTGCGCGCGCGCATGCTGCTGTTCATGCGGTCCCGGCAAATCAGCCCGCCCAAATCCGGTTATTGGCTTTCGACAGAGCTACAAGAGATTGACGCAACATGGGAGCGGCTGGCCGAAAGCGTGCTGAAGGACGAGGCAAATCTGGAGGATACGATCCGCGACAAGAATGTACTTCTCAAAGAAGTTCATCACCGGGTGAAGAATAATCTGCAACTGATTGCGTCGATCCTGAACATGACGATCCGCAAGACCACTTCGCCCGATACCAGGTCGGTACTGACGGATGTGCAGAACCGCGTGATGAGCTTGGCGACCGTGCATCAGAACCTTTACGAGACATCCACCCAAGGCGCCCGGGTGCGGGCTGACGAATTGCTGCACACAATTGTCAGCCGGATCACCAAGGCCGGCTCGCCGCCTGATGGCGATATCGAGGTCAATCTGGAGTTCAAGCCAACCGTGCTTTACCCCGATCAGGCTGTGCCGCTGACCCTGGTGGCAACCGAGGCGGTCACCAATGCGTTCAAGCACGTCGGCAGACCTGAACAGGGGAAGCCCTGGATGCGGGTGCGGCTGACCGACGATGGCGAAGCAGCATCGTGTCTGGAAGTCGCCAACTCGACCGGCACGCGCCTGACAGTCGCAGAGGATCACCCGGGCGACAAACTGGGCGGGCAATTGATCAGCGCCTTTGCGCATCAATTGAACGGAACAGTGGAAACCGAAGAGGCGGATGGAGCCTACCGGATCAGGTTGCGGTTCCCACGGGCGGTGCCGACGAACGAGGAACTACGGACCGCGTGAGCTGCACGTTGCCAGATGCACACCGCCGGAGCGCCAGCAGTATTTCAACGGCTTTCGAGGATGAATGACATCTCCTGCTCGGTCGCCGGATCGGCGACGGTCCTATGCAGGCCAAGCCCTTTCGTTACCGCGATCACCCAGACCAGTATCGGAATAGCGACGATGCCACCGATCGGGCCCCACATCCACAGCCACAGGCAGAGTGACAGGAACACCAGCAGCGGGTTCACCTTCAGGTGGTGGCCGATCAGCATCGGGGTTATGAACTGGCCTTCGCAGACGTTCAGCGAGACGAATACGATGGCGGGCACAAACGAGTAAGGTCCGTCAAACGCGACCGTTCCGGCGACCGCCAGCGCGATGGCAACGATGGCGGGGCCGAGATACATGATGAAGTTCATGATCGCCGCGACAAAAGCCCAGACAATCGCCCCCGGCATGCCGACCAGTTGCAGGGCAACGCCGACAGCAAAGCCGAAGACCGTGTTGATCAATGTGATGGTCAGCGAGTAGCGCGCGACCAGCCGGTCGGCTTCGCGGAAGGTCCGCACCGTCGCCTCGTCCGCGCCACGGGCGAATTTGGCCAGCCAGCGATAGACATCGTGGCGGCAGAGCAAGAAGAAATACAGCCCGCCGGCAAAAACCATCACCTGACCTGCGAAGGCAGGCGCAAGGAACAGCGCGTCTGAAAGCTGCGGCATCTCGACACCTTTGGTGTCGGTCGCGCTGTCAGAAGCGCCGCCACCGTCCGGAGAGATCGCCTGGTTGACCTCTTCAGACATCTCGTCCAGTCCCTGCATCATGTTCTGTATCGTGGCGACGGTGTCGCGAAGTTCCCACCTGATGCGCGGGGCCTGTTCATAGACGCTTGCGGCCAGCGGTTGCAGCGCGACGATAAGGACAGTCAGGAAGGCCAGCCCAAGGGCCAGGCTAAGTAAGCTGCCCACGATGACCGGCACGCCGATCCGTTGCCAGAAATCCGAAAGCGGCGACAGCATCACCGCGACCATGAACGCAAGGGCGAGTGGCGCGAAGACCGGCTTTGCGAACCATAGTGCCGCAAACACCGCTATCGTCGCCAATGCGACAAGTGCCCACCTGGACTGCGTTTCAACGGTCATTCCGTGCCCCCCGATGCAGCTAAACGGCTGGCGACGGGATTGGTTCCGCGATATGCAAACAGGCCCCTCAATCAGGGGCCTGTTTTCTTAGTTGGATTGTCGGACGTCAGCCTTCATATGGGGGCATGGCTTCCAGTTCGGCCTCGGTCAAGGCGACATAGACGGTATAGTCCGCGTCGCCGTTCGACTTGATGCTAAGATCGTCGAAGCTGAGGGCGACGGGCTTTTCCCCGATGCCAAGAAAGCCGCCAACGTCGATCACCGCCTGGCTCGAGGTGCCATCGGCGCCAACAAGGACTTCCGAGACCTCGCCAATCCATTTGTCGTTCTGGTCGTAGACACGAGCACCGGTCAGGGCCTCTGCGTCGATCTCTGCGATATTCACATCGACCATCGCGTCGGCACCCGTTGCGGTATCGGCAGTCGCGGTGTCAGTCGCTGCGGGATCCGTCGTCGTCATGGTATCGCCCGCGCCTGTCGCCGCATTGGTATCCGTTGTAACCGAACCGGCGGCACCGACATCGGCGCTGGTATCGTTGTTGACATCAGCACTGGTGTCGGCGCTGCCGATGGCTCCGGTGGTGGCGCCATCGACGGCGGTATCTGCGCTGACTTGGCTTTCCGCAATTGCCGAACCCGCGATCAGGGCGGCGATGGCCGCAGAGCTCAGGATGTGTTTCGTAGACATTTCGATCTCCTTCATTGTGAGGCGCCGCAGTGCGACGCGTCGATGCCCACTGAACGCGCTCTGCTGCCCTGGGTTCCATGCGGTTGCGCCGCGTCGGCGGGATCGTGCCGGACATTTTTTTTGGGGGAACCAGGCGATGCCACGCGACGTTGCTTTGACATCAACAGTCATGAAAGGAAGTCGAAATGAACTGGGATCAAGTCAAGGGAAACTGGAAGCAGATGAAAGGCAAGGTCAAGGAACGTTGGGGCGAACTGACGGATGACGACCTTGACCGCATTGAAGGCAACCGCGAGCAGCTGGAAGGCAAAATCCAGGAGCGCTACGGCAAGACGCGCGAAGAAGCCAAGAAGGCGATTGACGACTTCATGCAGTCCTGAGCCGGACAATTCTTCGATAGTCCAGACGAACGCAGATCAGCCGCCAGAGTTTTCCAGACTCTGGCGGTTTTTTGATGGTGAAGGTCGCGGCAGGCTTTCGCGCGGTTGCCAGAATTGCGGCAAGCACGATCAGGATCGCGCCCGCAATCAGGGCCAAGGTCGGGGTTTCGTCGAATATCAGATAACCCACTGCCGTCGACAGGATCAGAGAGGCATAGCCAAGCGGCCCCAGAACGCCCGCCTCGCCGTGATAATGGGCGCGCAGGAAACAAGCTTGGGCGGCTTGCGCGAAGACGCCGACCAGCAGAAGCTGCGGCCACACGCCCTGAACCGGTTGCCAGTTCACGACAGCAGGAATGGCGGTAAGAGCGACCAGACCGCCCGTATAAAACAACATCATGACCAGTTGCGGTTCTTCGCGTAGCCGTCGGGTGACGATGATAGCAGCGGTGCCGGTGATGACCGTTGCCAGAAGTGCCGCCAGGCCGGGGTCGAACACGATCTCGGCGGGTCTCAGCGCCACGATCACGCCAAGAATGCCGATGCTGCCTGCACTCCAGCGCCGCGCCCCGATCCGCTCGTGCAGCAGCACGGCGGCCATGCCCATCAGCAAGAGTGGGCGCAGAAAATTCATCGTTGTGAAAAGTGCGAGCGGGACGTGTGCGACGGCGAAAAAGCTGGTCGTCAGGGTCAACGCGCTAAGGCCGACGCGGGCCAGGTGCAGGGAAAGTCGGGTCACGCGCAGCGTTGTGCGCGCTTGCCACACAAACGGCGCCAGAAGGATCAGCCCGACCAGCGCGCGGACGAACACGATCTGCACCGCTGGTATGTCCGCGCCGGTTGCCTTGACGATGGCCAGCGCCCAGATGTTGAGAGCCATGTCGGCAAAAAGCCAGAGCGCCCCGCGCAGATTGTCGCGTGCGGGTCCGGACGGGGCCTCGACCGAAGAATGGCTCATCTCGGCGCGACGAGATTGGCCATCAGGCGGAAAGCGCCCGGCACCAGATGCTCCATTTGGTGATGCAGGATCAAGGCGCAATGGGTATGGCGGCCCTTGCCGATCTCGGCGCTCAGCAGCGCGCCTTGATGTGGAGCTTCGTCCGGATCGGCCATCTCTAGCAGCGCAGTGTAGGCGCGATCCCAGCTTTTGGCGAAGTAAAGCCCGCGTTCCTTGACCCAACCTGCCCAATCCTCGGGTCCGATGGCATTCGGGCCGGTCAGAATCGGGTGATCGGGTGACAGGTGGCGCACCTTTGCGGTTTCATCGGTTACGCGGAACCGCAGCGAGGGTTTGCCGATTTCAAGCCGTTTTGGCGGCGTGGTTTCGGGATCCCAGGCATCCCACGGGCGATGATAAAGGGTCAGCAGCGTGCCTCCGGCCTTCACCCAGCGGTGAATCTGCGGCAGTGCGGTGCGCAGGGCGGGGCGGGTGCGGATGGCGAATAGACCGATCACCATTGTGTCGATACCGTCCAGCATGCCTGCCTCAAGTGCGGCATCGTCCAGCGCCTCGACATCGCATCCCATCGCGCGCAGCCAATGATCGATCCGGTCATTGCCGCCGCCAACATAGCCGATGCGGGCATCGGGCAGGGCGATGTCGGTGACGCGGAGGCGCAGGGTTGCCGGGGCGGGGCGGATGAGGGTGCCGACATGCGGGTGGCTAATCGTGGTGACCCGCTGCGCAAGCTGACTGTTCATCGTGATCGGCAAGATATGCAGACCGGGGGGCGGGATGCGGGGCGGCAGCAAGGTGACGACCGTGCCTGCGCGCTGCTCGGTCCAGCCGTCTGGCAACTTCAGCACAGCACCTTCGGTCAAGTGAAGCGTGGCCGGTTCCGGCTTCAGGCAGTTGATCAATGCGGCGTCGGGGGTGATGTTGGCGCGGGTCGTGGGAAGGACGAGGATCTGCTGGTCCAGTGGGATGGGCAGTACGGTGCTGATATCTCCGACCGCCATTTCCAGGGTCAGTGCAACGGGACCGCGTGGCGCCTGGGCATGATGAACCGTGGGATAGGGGTCGGTCGGTCGGGCATCGGCGCCGGCGGTGATTGACGTTTCGTTCATCGTCCAACCCGCAGGCACTTGCCAGTTCAGCTTGGCAGAGACTGCGCCGGTCGGGATCGTCAAAGCAAGACGGGCGGCGACGGTCTGACCGGGTTGCAACAGGGTTTCGTCAAGATGGCCTTCGGGCTGGGCGCCGCTGGCCAGCATCAGGATGCGGGCAAGTTGGCGTTCCTTTAGCCGCAGCCGGTGCTGCGCGGCATCTGCGCGGTTTGGTGGGCAGGCGGCGCTTGCTGCGCGGAGCTTTGCGATGGCGATCGCCGTTGCGTCGATGATGGCGGCCACGTCGGGAAACGCGATCACGGTGGATCGTAGGGCTTCGTCGAGTGCGGCGAATTCCGGGCAGTCCGGTGCGATATCGGCGAATGAGGCTGGCAAGTTGTCGGTGACGCGGTTCACGTCCGGCCCGACTTTGCTTATCGCCAGATGCAACGGCCAGCCATCGCCCTCTGCCGCGCCGACCCACTGGCCCATGCCTTGGGTAGCATGAAAGACGCGGGAATGCTGGCCGATCTCATTCCAAGTCCAGCCCGAGACCGGCTCGCGCCCGGTGCCCGGAACGCGGGTGGTTTCGGGCGGCGGCGGCAGGTCGTCATCATAGGCGTCGCCGGCGCCGGACCATGCCGGAAGGTACAGCTTGGCGACGTGCCACGGCCTACCGGTGGCGTCGAAATCGCGATCGGCGGCGGCGTCCATCGCCTCGGTCGCAACCTGGGTCATCGCGCGGTGGTGGCCGTGCTGGCCGGGGATATCGAGGAAGGTTGGGCAAAGGATGTCGGGCCGGTCGGCGCGGATGATCTCGACCATGCGACGAAGGGTTCGGGCGTGGCCCCACTTGGCCAGAGTTTCGACGCCGGACTTGGAGAAGCCGAAATCGGTGATCGGATCGTCGGGGCTTTCCGAGAGCCAGTAGATCGACAGACCCAGCACATCCGCGGCGCGTTCCATTTCCGCGGTACGCAGGGTGCCGAGATCACAGGATGCCTCGCGGCCGATATCGTTCTGACCACCCTCGCCACGGGTCGAGCAGGCATAGGCGATGGCAAGCCCGTCGCGGTAGGTCAGCGCGGCCAGCATGCCGCTATGTTCGTCATCGGGATGTGCGCCGGTGTTCATGAACCGCAGGGGGCTACGCAGCGGTTGCAACGCCCGCCACAGCATCAGGTGCAAGGGGGCGGCTTTCTGTGCGGCGATCCGCGCGGCGTCGGCGATTGGCATGGGCTGCGTCCTGTGGTTCTGGCGGTCAGCTGCGGGCTTCCAGCCGGGGGGTGACAGTATCGTGGATCACAAGTGCCGCGCCGCCAAGCGCGGCTGTCATGCGGCCCGAACTACCGCGCTGCACGCGGGGAGCGGCGCGGTTTGGCCGGTACGCGACAGAGCCGACCGGCAATGTCAGATGCGCAATCAGGTCGTCGAGAATCTCGTCGGGCATCGCGCCGCCCAGGATCACGGTTTGTGGGTCGAACAGGTTTTCCAGCAAACCGATGGTCTGCGAAAGGGTGGCGGCGGCGCTCTCGGACCAATCCGTGATCTCTTGGCGGCGACTGGCGAAAAGACGCTCGAGCGTGGCGCTGTCGATCTCGCCCGGGCGTCCAAGGCGACGTTGCAGTGACATGCGGCTGGCGTATTGCTCCAGGCAGCCCCGGTTGCCACAAGGGCAAGGCAGGCCGCCGGGCCGGACGATGGTGTGGCCGATCTCTCCGGCATGGCCATGGGCACCGCGCAAAGGAACGCCCCGGTTTACCACACCAAGGCCGATACCGGCCCCGAAATAGAGGTAGCAATAGCTGTCCATGCCTTGCGCAAGGCCCCGCAAGCCCTCGGCTATGGCAGCGGCGGTCGCGTCTTTTTCCACTATGACGGGCAGGTCCAACGCCTGACCGGCGGCCGCGGCAATGTCGATCCGGTCCCAGCCGCGCAACTCTGTCGCGCCGGTTGCGCCAAGCGATCCGGACCCGATCGAGCCCGGCACGACCAGACCTGCGCCGAGCACGCGGGCGCGCTCGACTGTCGCTTTGCGCAACGCTGCCCCGGTCAGTTTCGCCATCAGCGGCAGGACAGTTTCGGGACTATTGTCCGACAGCGGCATCCGCTGCATCGCAAGCACGGAACCGCCAAGATTGACCAGCGCCATCAGCAGCGCGTCGGGCCGCACCTCAAAGCCAAAGGCGGCGGCGCCATCGGGGATGCAGGCGTAAAGCACCGGCGGCTGGCCGCGCGCGGCGGCGCGGCGCCCGGCGGCCGCGACAAGGCCCTCGGTTTCCAGCTCGGCGATGATGTTCGAGACTGTTTGGGTGCTAAGGCCGCTGGTCTGGGCAATCTCGGCCCGACCGGCCTGATCGTGGGTGGTCAGGTAGCCCAGCACGATGCGCCGGTTATGCGCCTTGGTGCGTTCGGCATTGGTGCCGGCAATCTGGGCGGGGCGAGGGGGCATCTGACCTTAACTAAAATGATTTGAATTAAGTATTGATCTTTGAATGGATGCAGTCAACACTTCACAAAAACAGTGCATGCGGTGTTTGCGGCGTCAAACCGTACAAGAGAATCTGCGAGACGCTTTGGCACGGCTGCGCCGGCATTCAACAGAGAGGACCACCATGACCAGATTGAAATCCCTTGCCCTTGGAACAGCGACCAGCGCCTTTGCGTTTTTCTCGGCCACGGCGGCGAGTGCCGTTGAGATCGAGTACTGGCAGTATATCTTCGAGGCCCGCGTCAATGCGATGAACACGCTGATCGAAAACTTTCAGGCCGCCAACCCGGACATTACCGTGGTGATGCAGACCTTCCCCTATGCCGATTATCGCACCAAGGTGGCAGCGGCAATTCCGGCGGGTGAAGGGCCTGACGTGGTGCAGCTTTTCTATGGCTGGCTGAACGACTATGTCGAGGCCGACCTGATCCGGCCGCTGCCGACCGACAAGTTCCCGCCCGAGAAGATCGAGGCGGACTTTTTCCCGATGGTTCAGGCGATGAAGATCGACGGCGCTTACATGGCGCTGCCGACGGCGGTGCGCTCGCTCGCCTTGTTCTATAACGAACGGCTGTTCGAGGATGCCGGGATTGACGGCCCGCCCGCGACGCTGGACGAACTGGTCGAGACCGCCAAGGCGCTGACCGTGCGCGATGGCGCTGGCAACATCACGACCGAAGGTCTGACCTCTGGCATGACGGCGCAGGACCACCACTGGTTCCGCGAAGTGCTGCTGCGACAGTTCGGCACCGCGCCCTACTCGGATGACAGCAAGACCGTGACCTACAACAACGAGGCCGGGGTCAAGGCGCTGGAATTCTATAATGGGCTTGAGGCCGACGAGGGCGTGACCGTGTCAACCTTCATGGACGAGCCGCAGGCGGCGTTCAAGGCGGGCCGCGCGGGCATGCATATCGACGGATCATTCCGGATCGGGGCGCTGAACGATGTCCGCGGGCTGAAATGGGGCGTGGCAGAGCTGCCAGCGGGGCCGGATGGCACCAAGTCGAACTATGCCAGCTATTGGGTGAATGCGATCACCTCGAAGGCCGAGGGCGAGAAATATGACGCGGCGGTCAAGTTCATGGAATACATCACCTCGGACGAGGCGATGCAGATATGGCTGGACACCGTGGGTGAGTTGCCTGCGAAACCTTCTGCCGCGATGACTGACGCCAACAAGGCAGACCCGGTCTTTGGGCCGTTCATTTCCGGCCTTGCCTACGCCAAGACCACCGTCTTTGCCGATGAAAGCGCGCAGCGGCAGGTGCTTGTCGATGCGGTCAGCCGGATGCAGCTGGAGGGGCAGAGTGCCGCGGACAGTCTGGCAAAGGCGGCGGAACAGGAACAGGCGATACTGGACAGCTACTACAAGAAGTAAGCTCACCACCGGACCCCGGCCATGTCGCTGGGGTCCGGTCGCATTTCAGGTCTTGCAGTGGATCCCGCCCACCAGATGTCGCTTTACCGCAACCTTTCGATCAAGCAAAAGCAGGTGGTCTGGGCCTGGGGTTTTCTGGCGTTGCCGGTGGTCTTTTACGTCCTGATCCGGTTCTATCCGACAGCCAATGCCATCGTGCTGAGCTTTCAGGACTGGAACCTACTGTCACCGCGCCACTGGGTGGGCTTGGAGAACTACGTCACGCTGGTGCACGATCCGGTGTTCTGGAAGGTCACCCGGAACACGTTTCTTTATCTGATCCTTGGCACCCCGTCATCGCTGCTTCTCAGCTTTATCATTGCCTATCACCTTGATAAAACACGGTTTTTGCATGGCACGTTGCGGGCGCTTTACTTCCTGCCGTTCCTGACCTCGACCGTGGCGATGGCTTGGGTCTGGCGCTGGTTCTATCAGCCTGTGCCGATCGGGTTGTTCAACAACTTTCTGGCCTCGTTCGGTGTCCCGCAGATCGCGTTCCTGAATTCCACAACCAACGCACTGCCAGCGATCCTGGCGCCCGCAATATGGGCGGGGCTTGGTTTTCAGATCATCATCTTCATGGCAGGTCTGCGCGCAATTCCGCAAAGCTATTACGAGGCGGCGCGGATCGACGGGGTATCGAACTGGACGATCCTGTGGGAGATTACGTTGCCCCTGTTGAAGCCGACGCTGGTGTTCCTGATCGTGTTCTCCTCGATCGGGTTCCTGCGGATCTTCGATCAGGTCTTCAACATGACCACCAACAATCCCGGTGGGCCGCTCAATTCGACCAAGCCGATGGTGCTGATGATCTATGACACGGCGTTCAATAGTTTCGACATGGGCTATGCGGCGGCGCAGACCGTTGTGCTGTTCATCATCCTGCTGATCGTCAGTCTGGTGCAACTGCGCCTGCTAAGGGACCGTTAGGATGACAGACGTTCATATCAAGGCGTCAGCGGATGCGCTTTTGCGCCCCACCACCACCGTGCGCCCGCCGCGCGACCCGGTGCAGATCATTCGCTGGACGCTTCTGGCGATGGGCGCCATCGCAATGGTCATGCCGATCGTCTACATGCTTTCGGCCTCGTTCAAGTTTCCGTTCGAACTGTTCGAGTTGAACATCATCCCCAAAGAGCCGACGCTGGAGAATTACAGCTACGTGTTGTCCGACGGGCGGTTCTACCGCTGGTTCCTCAACTCTTTCATCATCGCCACGCTGACAACCGTTTCGGCGGTGTTCTTCGATTCCATGGTCGGCTATGCGCTTTGCAAGTTCCGGTTCCGGGGCCGCTACATCGTGTTCATCGCGATCCTTTCGACGCTGATGATCCCGACCGAGATGCTGGTGATCCCGTGGTATCTGATGTCGAAAACCTTCGGCTGGCTCGACACATATTGGGGCATCATGTTCCCCGGCGTGATGACGGCCTTCGGCACTTTCCTGATGAAGCAGTTCTTTGAAACCGTGCCCGATGATTTCCTGGAAGCCGCGCGGATCGACGGGCTGAACGAGTTTCAGATCTGGTGGACGGTGGCGATGCCCCTGGTCACGCCGGCCCTGTCAGCGCTGGCGATCTTCATATTCCTGGGCAACTGGACCGCCTTCATCTGGCCGCTGATCGTGACCAATTCGCAAGATCACTACACGCTGCCGGTGGGCCTGACCACATTCTCGGTCGAGCAGCAGGTCGAGTGGGAGTTGATCATGACAGGCGCGGCACTGGCAACGATACCGACACTGATCGTGTTCCTGATCTTTCAGCGCTACATCATTCGCGGCGTCGTGATGGCGGGGCTGAAGGGATGACCGACCGCAGCACCTTCCCCGATCCGGTCTACCGCGACACGGTGCTGGCGCCGTTGTTCGAGGGCGCCAAGACACATTTCGTCGGGCCGGTTGGGGCGATCAACCGGGCACATCTGGTGATGCTGGCAGAATGCGGCATTGTCTCGGCAACTATGGCCGGTCAGTTGGCGGGCGCGCTTGGCGCGATTGATGCCGAAGTCGATACCGCCGCTTTGACGTATACCGGCGAGTTCGAGGATTACTTCTTTCTGGTCGAGGCAGAGTTGCGGGCGCGGCTGGGCGCGGACGTCGCGGGCGCGCTGCACACGGCGCGGTCGCGCAACGACATGGACCATACCGTGTTCAAGATGGTGCTGCGCGACAAGGCCGATGCCTTGCTGGCAGCGGCGCTGACCCTTGCCGATGCGCTGACTGAAACCGCGCGCCGCGAGCGTGATACGCTGATCGTGGCGTATACCCACGGGCAGCCGGCGCAACCCACGACTTTTGGCCACTATCTGGCGGCGGCGATCGAGGTGCTGTTGCGCGATATCGACCGGCTTTCCGCCGCGCGGGACTTGTTGGATCATTGCCCGATGGGGGCGGCGGCGATCACCACAACGGGCTTTGCGATCGACCGGCACCGGATGGCCGAATTGCTGGGTTTCGCCGCACCGTTGCAGAACTCCTATTCCTGCATCGCCGCGGTCGATTATGTGACGGGCCTCTATTCCGCGATCAAGCTGATGTTTCTGCATCTGGGCCGCGTGGTGCAGGATCTGCAATTCTGGACCGCCTTCGAGGTAGGCCAGCTTTACGTTCCAAACAGCCTTGTTCAGATCAGCTCGATCATGCCGCAAAAGCGCAATCCGGTGCCGATCGAGCATCTGCGCCATATGGCCAGTGTCACCTGCGGACGATGTGACATGGTGGTGAACACGATGCACAACACGCCGTTCACCGACATGAATGACAGCGAGGGCGAGGTGCAGGTCGCGGGCTACGCCGCGTTTGACAGCGCCACACGCGTTCTGGCGCTGCTAGGCGCGCTGATCCCGGCCTGCACGATACGCGAGGACCGGGTTGCCGCGAACATGGACGCGGCTTGCGTGACGGTGACGGAACTGGCCGATACGCTGGTGCGGAGTGAGGGCCTCAGCTTCCGGCAGGCGCATGAGGTGGCGGCAGAGGTCGCGCGGACAGTCATCGCAGGCGGGATGCCTTTGGCGGGCGGGTATGACGCCTTTGTAGCGGCGTTCCGCGCGGTGGCCGGACGCGCGCCGAACCTTGATGCCACGTCCTACGGCACTGCTGTTTCGGCGCGCAATTTCGTAGAGTTGCGCAACCGCTATGGCGGGCCAGCGCGGGCACCGATGGATCGTGCCCTTGCCGGATATGCCGATGAGATTGCCGTAGCACAAGCCCTGCAACAGGCACGCCGCAGCCGGATCGACGCAGCGACGGCGTTGCGTGACGGCTGCTTTGACACATTGAACAAGGGATAGCCTGATGGCGACAGTGGCACTTCGAAATCTGGTGAAGTCCTTTGGCAAGACCAAGGTGCTGCATTCCATCGACCTCGAGGTTGCGGATGGCGAGTTCGTGGTGCTTGTCGGGCCATCGGGCTGCGGTAAATCCACGACGCTGCGGATGATCGCGGGGCTGGAAGAGGTGACCTCGGGCGAGATACTGATCGGCGACCGCGTGGTGAACAACCTTGAACCGAAAGAGCGCGACATCGCGATGGTGTTCCAGAATTACGCTATCTATCCGCACATGACGGTGCGCAAGAATATCGGCTTTGGGCTGCGCACGGCCAAGATGTCGAAACCTGACAAGGAAGCGCGGATCGACGAAGTTGCCGGCATCCTTGGGATGACGGAACTGCTGGAGCGTAAACCAGCGCAGCTTTCAGGCGGCCAACGCCAGAGGGTTGCGATAGGCCGCGCCATGGTGCGCGATCCGGCGGTTTTCCTGTTCGACGAACCGCTGTCGAACCTTGACGCCCAACTGCGCACGCAAATGCGACTGGAAATCAAGAAACTGCATCAGCGGGTCGGAACGACCATCATCTTTGTCACGCACGATCAGGTCGAGGCGATGACGCTGGCCGATCGCATCGTGATCATGAAAGACGGAAACATCCAGCAGGTCGGCACTCCGGCGGAAGTTTTCCACAAGCCTGCCAACACCTTCGTGGCGCAGTTCATCGGGGCGCCGTCGATGAACATGCTGCCGGGCCGGTATGAGGGCGGCCGGATCACGCTGGGCAAGACCGTCCTGCCAATGGCGCTGTCGTTGGCCGACGGGTCTGATCTGACCGTAGGCATACGGCCCGACGATCTGACCGTGTCGCAGGACGTCGGGCTTTTCGCAGGCCGCGTCAGTGTTCTGGAGCCGCTGGGATCGGAAACACTTGCATATGTGGATATTGGCGGTACCGAGATCGTGGCGCATGCCGATGGCCGCAATCCGCCGAAACTGGGCGCCGAGGTGCATCTGGCGGTCAATCCCGACGAGATTCACCTTTTCGCCGCCGATGGCGAGGCGCTGGCGTGAGCGAGCGGCCCGGTGTTCTGTGCGCCGGGCGCCTGTATTGCGATCTGGTGTTTGGCGATCTGCCCGGAATGCCGGTTTTGGGAGAAGAGGTATTTGCTGGCTCTCTGACCATCGCAGCGGGCGGCGGGGCCTATATCACGGCGGCCTATCTTTCGGCTTTGGGCCGCCCAACCGGTCTGGCCTCGGTCTTTCCTGCCGCGCCATTCGATGCGGTGCTGTTGCCGGAACTGACCGCCGCGGGGCTTGATCTGGCGGCCTGCGTGCCAGCAGAGACCGGCGCCGATCCGCAGATAACCGCCGCGATGATAACCGGCGGGGATCGCGCCTTTCTGACACGGCGCACCGGCGCCGCGATTCCGGCCGGACTGATCGCGGAACTGGGTGAAAGCGGCTACGGGCATCTGCATATCGGCGAGCTTGCGACCTTGGCCGACCATCCCGGCCTGATCGCGGCGGCGCGGGGTGCCGGCATGACGATATCGCTGGATTGTTCGTGGGATGCAGAGGTGCTTGCCCGGCCAGAGGCGGCGGCGCTGATCGCCGGGGTCGATGTTTTTCTGCCGAACCGGGCAGAGGCGGCGCTGCTGTCAAGCCATGGGGTCTTGGCACAGTTCGCCCCGCTGGTGGTGATAAAGCATGGTGCCGAGGGTGCCGAATGCATCGCGGAGTCGGGTCGGCACAGCATAGCGGCCCATCCCGCGCGCGTCGTGGATACCACGGGGGCGGGTGATGCCTTCAACGCCGGCTTCCTTGACGCATGGCTTGACGGATTGCCGTCGCTGGCCTGTCTGGAGGCAGGTGCCGCCGCAGCTGCTGTCGCGGTTGCCCGGTTCGGGGGCGCGCGTGGATTGACGTCGCTTCAGGCGCTGCGTACCGCGCGCCCGGCTGCGGAATAGCAGCGGGGTCAGCCTAGCACGGCTGCCACGGCCGCTGCGGTCACCTCGACAACTTTCTCGGCCTCTTCGCGGGTCAGGCACAGGGGCGGCGCGAAGCCCAGAATGTCGCCCTGCGGCATGGCGCGCGCGATAACACCGCGCCGGACCATTTCGGCCACCACCCTGGCAGCGGTGCCCTGCGACGGCTCGAACGGCTTGCGTGTGTCACGGTCGGCCACCAGTTCCACGGCGCAAAGCATCCCTTCGCCACGGATATCGCCGACATTGGCATGGCCCCCCAGCGCCTCGCGCATCAGCGCGTTCAGCTCGGCACCCACTTTCGCGGCATTTTTGACCAGCCCCAGCCGGTCGATCAGCTCCAGATTGGCAACCCCCGCCGCCGCTCCGATCGGATGCGCGGAATAGGTCCAGCCATGGCCAATGACGCCGTACTCGTCGGTGCCCCGTTCCAGCACCTTCCAGACTTTTTCCGACAGGATCGACCCCGAAAGCGGCGCATAGGCAGAGGTCAGTCCCTTGGCGATGGTGATGATGTCAGGCTCCATCCCGTAGTGGGCGGATCCGAACATGTTGCCAAGCCGCCCGAAGCCCGTCACAACCTCATCCGCGATCAGCAGGATATCGTACTTGTTCAGCACCCGCTGGATCGCCGCCCAGTAACCTGCGGGCGGTGGCACGATACCGCCCGTGCCCAGAACCGGCTCTCCGATCATCGCGGCGATGGTATCGGCGCCTTCGCGTTCGATCAGCGCCTCCAGTTCGGCGGCGCAATGGGCGCTGAATTGCTCTTCTGTCATCGCGGCATCGGCGCGGCGATAGTAATAAGGCGCTTCGGTATGGATCACCTGCGCCAGCGGCAGATCGAATTTCTTGTGGAACAGCTCCAGCCCGGTCAGCGAGCCGGTGACCAGCCCCGAGCCGTGATAGCCGCGCCAGCGCGAGATAATCTTCTTTTTCTCGGGCCGTCCAAGGATGTTGTTCATGTACCAGATCAGTTTGACATTGGTCTCATTGGCGTCAGACCCGGAAAGGCCGAAATAGACCTTCGACATGTTTGCGGGCGCACGGTCCAGCACCATCTTGGCCAGCGTGATCGAGGCTTCGGTGCCATGCCCTGCATAGGCGTGGTAGTAGGCCAGTTCGCCGGCCTGTTTGGCAATGGCTTCCGCAATCTCGGTCCGGCCATAGCCGACGTTGACGCAATAGAGCCCCGCGAAGGCATCCAGAAGGCGGTTCCCGTCACGGTCCTCGATATAGACGCCCTTGCCGCCGGTCACCACACGTTGTGGTGCCTCGCCCCGGGCGAACTGTGCAAGATGGGTCGAGGGGTGGAATAGGCTCTCTCGGTCCCACTTGGCAAGGATGTCATTGGTCAGCATGTCGGTTCCTTTCGTCTGGGCGAGGGCTGTCGTGCAATGTCTATGACAAGTCGGCAGGCGCTTCCACCCCGCTGGGGGTCCAGGCAGGACAGCTTCTGTTTTGGCAAAACCGGGGCTATCGTCGGTCACGCGCCCGGCGCGCAACCCCGCCCGACCAAAGGACCGGAACCTGACATGACAAAGAACCCTATAGTCGCCACCATTCCGTTCGATACCGATGGCAAACATCACGGTTTCCTGCGTCTGCCGCATTCAAGCAACGAAAGCGCTTGGGGCGCGATCATGATTCCGGTGACCGTGATCCGCAACGGCGACGGGCGAACGGCGCTTTTGACCGGCGCCAATCATGGCGATGAATACGAAGGCCCCATTGCACTGCAAGCGCTGGCCTGGGAGTTGCAGCCAGAGGATATCTCCGGCCGGGTGATCATCGTGCCCTATATGAACTATCCCGCCTTCCGAAGTGCTGCGCGGCTGTCACCCATCGACGGCGCGAACCTCAATCGAACATTTCCGGGTCGGCCCGACGGCACCGCCACACAGAAGATCGCGCACTACTTTCATGATATCCTTCTGCCGATGGCCGATATCGTGCTGGATTATCATTCCGGCGGCAAAACTCTGGATTTCCTGCCCTTCGCCTGCGCGCATTATCTTGATGCAATCGACCAGCAGGACGCCTGCGTCGCTGCAATGGTCGCGTTCAATGCGCCCTATTCGCTGATGCTGCGCGAGATCGACAATGTCGGCATGTATGACACCGCGGTCGAGGCGCAGGGCAAGGTTTTCGTCACCACGGAACTTGGCGGCGGAGGCACTGCAACGGCGCGGTCCGCGCGGACCGCACAGCAAGGCGCGCGCAATCTTCTGATCCACGCAAGGATACTGCGCGGAACCCCCGGCACGGGGCCATCAATCATGCTCGATATGCCAAGTGACGATTGCTATCATTTTGCAACCACGGACGGCCTGGTCGAGCCGTTGGTCGATCTGGGCGATCCCATCACGAAAGGCGACGCCGTTGCCCGCGTCTGGCCCGCCGACAGAACCGGCGTGATGCCACTGGAATGCCTTGCCCAAAGAAGTGGGCTGCTGGCGGCCCGGCATTTTCCGGGGCTCATAAAGACCGGCGATTGCCTTGCCGTGGTGGCCGTCCCGATGGAATGAAACGCCGACGCGGCGCAATCTGATCCAAGGCCACAAGGCCCCTCTTGCATCAATAGAAATTGCGTGCGACGCAAAGTGAACGATTTTCAAATATTCCAGATCAATCCTTCATGAGGTTTCGTCTGGAAAAAGAGTTGGAAACCAGCGAACGGCAATGTTTGGTGTGGTACAAGCGAATTCCTTTGATAAAGGCGGACCGATGTCGAAACGTTCCTATTACGCGCCGAAAGGCGGTCTGCCACCGCAGACGCAGCTTCTGACCGACCGCGCCATGTTCACCGAGGCCTATGCGGTGATCCCCAAAGGCACGATGAGCGATATCGTGACCAGTTTTCTGCCGTTCTGGGAGGGTGCACGGTTCTGGGTCTTGTCGCGGCCGTTGTCGGGATTTGCCGAGACATTTTCGCAGTACATCGCCGAGCTGCAACCCGGCGGTGGCAGCGACCGGCCGGAAACCGATGCGGGTGCCGAGGCTGTGCTGTTCGTCGTGGATGGCGCGATCAGCATCTGACGATCGACGGCACACCGCATGAAATGGAAACCGGCGGCTATGCCTACTTCCGCCATGCACTGACTGGACCATCCGCAACACCGGCAAGCGCCGCCGCCCGATTTCATTGGATCCGCAAGGCCTATGAGGCGGTTGAAGGGCTTGATACGCCCGAAGCTTTCTGTCACCAACGAGAATGACGTTACGCCGACACCGATGCCCGGCACGGATGGCAAGTGGGCGACCTCGCGTTTCGTCGACATGGCCGATATGCGCCACGATATGCACGTCACCATCGTGACCTTCCAGCCCGGCGCAGTGATCCCGTTCGCCGAGACCCATGTGATGGAACACGGGCTTTACGTGCTGGAGGGCAAAGCGGTCTATCGGCTTAATCAGGACTGGGTCGAGGTCGAGGCCGGCGACTACATGTGGCTGCGCGCGTTCTGCCCGCAGGCCTGCTATGCTGGCGGGCCGGGGCCGTTTCGCTATCTGCTCTACAAGGATGTGAACCGGCATATGACCCTGGGCGCGGCAAATGGTGCGATAGGACGGTCGGGTAAATTCAAGGCCGCGGCGGAGTAGCTACACGGCGTCCTGCCCGCCAAGCCCGCGCGAAACCCGCGCTGCGGCATCTCGCACCAATGCGCCGATCTGGTCTATCTGGCGTTCGGTCATGCGATTGGTCGGGCCGGATACCGATATCCCGGCGATAGCCTCGCCGTAGAAGTTGAGAACGGGCGCCGCAACGCAGCGCATGCCGATGGTCTTTTCCTCATCATCGAAGGCGAAGCCACGTTCGCGGATCGTTTGCAGTTCGCGCATCAGGGCATCCGCCTCGACGAACGTCTTTTCGGTGAATCGCTCTAGTTGCCGATCCCTCAGGAAGCGCACGATACGGTCTTCAGGATACTGGCTGAGCAGCGCTTTGCCGATCCCCGAGGCATGCATGGGTGAAAGCGTTCCGGGCGGAAAGAACGCGCGGATCGATTCGTGGGTCTCGATCTGGCTGACGAACATCACGTCACCGTTGCGTTCGATGCCAAGATTGGATGTTTCGCCGGTTGCTTCCATCAGGTCGCGCATGACAGGGCGGCTGCGCTCGACAACGCTACTGCGGCGCAGAAAGGCAGACCCCAGGCGAAACGCCATCGCGCCGATATGCCAGGCTTGGTCTTGGGGGTCGATTTCGACGATCCCGCGCGCCTCCAGCGTTGAGAGCACGCGGTAAATGGTGGCGGGCGACTGATCGAGATGCTCCGATAGCTCGGTAAGCGTCATTCCGGTACTTGCCGCCAGCGCGTCCAGCACGTTAAGCGCCCGGTCCAGCGACTGGATGGTGCTTTGACCCGTCGGTGCGTCAAAGCCTTTCGGGCGGCCCTTTCGGCGTTTGATTGGCTGCATTGGGCGCGGACTCTCCTTATTTCAACCAGCACAATATAGATATTATTGAAAAACGTTTCTGACCAATGAAAAAACGTAATCATATGAATTTAAGTGTAAAATTACAGATTACATAGAAAATGAAATACGTTTTCAAAAAAATTGCGAATGTTTACGTTATGTCAGTAGGTTCGATGAAACTCGCCACAGGAGGGCAGATTCATGAGCTTCCAGAACCCCGTTTTCATTCCCGGCCCCACCAACATGCCAGAGGTGCTGCGCAAGGCCATGCGACATGCCGACGCTCGATCACCGGTCGCCGCTGTTCGGGCAAATCCTGCATCCGGCGCTGGCGGGGGTGAAGAAGGTGCTGAAAAGCGAAAAGGCCGAGATTTTCATCTTCCCGTCGACCGGCACCGGCGGCTGGGAAACCGCGCTGACCAACACGCTGTCGCCGGGCGACAAGGTGCTGGCGGCGCGCAACGGCATGTTCAGCCACCGCTGGATCGACATGTGCCAGCGCCACGGGCTTGAACGTCGAGGTGGTCGAGACGCCTTGGGGCGCCGGCATCCCCGCCGACCGCTACGAGGAGATCCTGACCGCCG
This sequence comes from uncultured Alphaproteobacteria bacterium, assembly GCA_963714615.1. Classification (GTDB taxonomy): domain Bacteria; phylum Pseudomonadota; class Alphaproteobacteria; order Rhodobacterales; family Rhodobacteraceae; genus JAHEAO01. Next base: position 81,126 of record CAVQOV010000013.1, read on the forward strand.
ACAAGGCCCACGAGATCAAGGTCGTTCTGGCCACACATAATGAAACCGCCACCGGCGTGCTCTCGGATATCGCCGCCGTTCGCCGCGCGCTTGATGCGGCAGGTCACCCCGCGATGCTGTTCGTCGATGGCGTCAGTTCGATCGGGTCGATGGATTTCCGGATGGACGAATGGGGCGTCGATATTGCCGTGACCGGCAGCCAGAAGGGCTTCATGCTGCCTGCCGGTCTGGCCATCGTCGGGTTCAGCCCGCGCGCCATGGCGGCGCTGGAAACCGCCAGACCTGCCGCGCACCTTCTTCGATGTGCGCGACATGGCCAAGGGCTATGCCAACAACGCCTATCCCTACACGCCGGCGGTCGGCTTGCTGAACGGGCTGAAGATGTCCACCGACATGCTGCTGGCCGAGGGGCTGGAGAATGTCTTTGCCCGCCATCACCGCATCGCCGAAGGCGTGCGCGCCGCCGTTCAGGCCTGGGGCCTGAAGCTTTGCGCCCAGTCGCCCGATCTCTATTCCGACACGGTCAGCGCGATCCGCACCCCGGAAGGCTTCAACGCGACCGATATCGTAACCCACGCCGCAAATGCCTACGGCGTTGCCTTCGGTGTCGGGTTGGGCGAGGTTGCGGGCAAGGTGTTCCGCATCGGCCATCTGGGCAGCCTGACCGACGTGATGACGCTTGTCGGGGATTGCCACCGCGGAGATGGTGATGGTCGATCTGGGCCTGCCTGTCAAACTGGGGTCGGGCGTTGCCGCTGCGCAAGACCATTTTCGCGCGACCGTTGCACAATCGGTAAAGGCCGCCGCGTGATGAAGGACGCACAGACCATGTATATCCCGACCCTCGCCGACATGCTGGTCGCACATGAGCGCATCAAGCCGTATATCCACCGCACGCCGGTCCTGACCTCCAGCTTCCTGAACGATCTGACCGGGGCCGAGCTGTTCTTCAAATGCGAGAATCTGCAAAAGGCCGGCGCGTTCAAGGCGCGCGGCGCGTCCAACGCGGTCTTCGGCCTGACCGACGCGCAGGCGGCCAAGGGCGTGGCCACCCATTCCAGCGGCAATCACGGCACCTGCCTGTCCTATGCCGCCGGTCGCCGCGGCATTCCGTGCACCGTCGTGATGCCGCGCACCGCGCCGCAGGCCAAGAAGGACGCCGTGAAGGGCTATGGCGGGCGCGTCGTGGAATGCGAGCCCTCGACCAGCAGCGCGAGGCCGTCTTTGCCGAGGTGGTCGCGGAAACCGGTGCCGAATTCGTGCATCCCTACAACGATCCGCGCGTGATCGCCGGGCAGGGGACCTGCTCGAAAGAGCTGATCGAGCAGGTCGACGGACTCGATGCCGTGATCGCGCCAATCGGCGGCGGCGGCATGATCTCGGGCACCTGCCTGACGCTTGTCGAACCTCGCGCCGAAGGTGAAGATCTACGCCGCCGAGCCCGAACAGGCCGACGACGCCTATCGCAGCTTCAAGGCCGGCCATATCATCGCCGATGACGCGCCGGAAACCGTCGCCGACGGGCTGAAGGTGCCGCTCAAGGATCTGACCTGGCATTTCGTGCAAAACCACGTGACCGACATCCTGACCGCGTCCGAACAGGAGATCATCGACGCGATGAAGCTGATCTGGAAGCGCATGAAGATCGTGATGGAACCGTCATCAGCGGTGCCGCTGGCCACGATCCTGAAGAACAACGACGTCTTCGCGGGCAAACGCGTCGGCGTCATCATCACCGGCGGCAATGTCGATCTGGACAAACTGCCCTGGCAATCAGGGCGAGAGGAGGACGACAATGAACGCACCCGCAGACATCAACAAGCTCGAAGTCGGCTATGACGTGCCGGCCCTGCCCGGCATGGACGAGGCAGGACATCCAGACGCCCTGCCTGATCCTCGATCTGGACGCGCTGGAGCGCAACATCAAGAAGATGGGCGACTATGCCAAGGCGCATGGCATGCGCCACCGCGTCCCACGGCAAGATGCACAAATCCGTCGACGTGCAGAAGTTGCAGGAAAAGCTGGGCGGCGCTGTCGGCGTCTGCTGCCAGAAGGTGTCCGAGGCCGAGGTGTTCGCCCGCGGCGGCATCAAGGATGTGCTGGTCTCCAACCAGGTCGCGCGACCCGGCCAAGATCGACCGCCTGGCCCGGCTGCCGAAGCTGGGCTGCGCGGATCATCGTCTGCGTCGATGACTCGAACAACGTCGCCGACCTTTCGGCCGCGGCGCAAAAGCACGGCACCAGATCGAATGCTTGGTCGAGATCGACTGCGGCGCGGGCCGCTGCGGTGTGACCACGACCGCAGGACGTGGTGAAGATCGCCAAGGCCGATCGACGCCGCCCCGAGGCTGAAGTTCACCGGCATTCAGGCCTATCAGGGCGCGATGCAGCACATCGACAGCTACGACGACCGCAAGGCCAAGCTCGACATCGCCATCGCGCAGGTCAAGGACGCGGTCGCTGCCTTGAAGAAGCGAAGGGCTGGAACCGGAACTCGTCGGCGGCGGCGGCACCGGCAGCTATTACTTCGAGTCCAACTCCGGCGTCTACAACGAGCTTCAGTGCGGTTCCTACGCCTTCATGGACGCCGATTACGGCCGTATCCTTGACAAGGACGGCAAGCGCATCGACCAGGGCGAATGGGAGAACGCGCTGTTCATCCTGACCTCAGTCATGAGCCATGCCAAGGCCGGACAAGGCGATCGTCGATGCCGGCCTCAAGGCGCAGTCGGTCGATAGCGGCCTGCCGGTCATCTATGGCCGCGACGATGTGAAATACGTGAAGTGTTCGGACGAACATGGCGTCGTCGACGACCCCAAGGGCGTGCTCAAGGTCAATGACAAGCTGAAACTGGTGCCCGGCCATTGCGACCCGACCTGCAACGTCCATGACTGGTATGTCGGCGTCCGGAACGGCAAGGTCGAAACCCTGTGGCCGGTTTCGGCGCGCGGCAAGGCCTACTAGGTATTACCTCCCTCACCTTCGGGCCGGTTAGTCCCGGCCCTTTTTTCTGCGAAAGGCCCACCCAATGCATATCGTTCCCGAAAAAGAGATCGCGGGTCTCATCACCGCCGACGCCGCGTTCGAGGCGGTCGAAGCCGTCTTTGCCGCCATGGCGCGGGGTGACGCCTACAACTTCCCGGTGGTCCGCGAGGCGCTTGGCGAAGGTCGCCAGTATGGTTTCAAATCCGGCCTTGACCGCGCCGGCGGCGTGCTGGGCGTCAAGGCCGGGGCTACTTGCCCGGCAACGCCGACAAGGGCATGACCAACCACCAGTCCACCGTCTTCCTGTTCGACCCCGATACCGGGCGGCCCACGGCGATGGTCGGCGGCAATCTTCTGACCGCTCTGCGCACCGCGGCGGCTTCGGCGGTCTCGATCGACCAGCTGGCGCGTCAGGACGCAGCGGTGCTGGGCATGGTCGGTGCGGGCCATCAGGCGGGCTTTCAGTTGCGCGCCGCTGCAAAGGTGCGCAAATTCGAAGAAGGTCGTCGCCTGGAACCTGCACCCCGACATGCTGCCCAACCTCGGCAAGGTCGCCGCAAGAGCTTGGCCTGCCGTTCGAGGCCGTCAGCCTTGAAGACCTCGGCGCTCAGGCGGATGTGATCATCACCATCACCTCGTCGCCCGCCGCCTCGCTGATGGATACCCACATGCCGTCCCGGCACACATCTGGCCTGCATGGGCACGGACACGAAGGGCAAGCAGGAAGTCGAGCCCGCGTTGGTCGCGCGCGCCACGGTGTTCACCGACGAGGTCGCGCAGGCCGTCAGCATCGGCGAATGCCAGCATGCGATTGCCAATGGCACGCTTTCCGAGGCCGACATCACCGAGATCGGCGCCGTGATCAACGGCGACCATCCGGGACGCAGCAATGCGGATGAGGTGACGCTGTTCGACGGCACCGGCGTCGGGCTTCAGGATCTGGCGGTCGCCTCGGTGGTGGTTGATCTCGCGCTCGCCAGAGGCGTCGCGCTCGAGGTGGATTTCTAGGCAGATCGCAGTATCAGTGGGGCCCGGCGGCGCGCCACCAAGGCGATGAACAGCGCGCGCTGAAAATGTACCGGGCCCGGGGCAAAGCGCCGCCGGGCCCGATCGAAGGATTTCCCTATGCTGAGGGTCTGGGTGTGCATACGCAGCCCGTTACCGGGCTGCGCACGCGCGTTACAGATCAGCTGTGGGGCAGTTTTCCCGCACCATGTCCGGCCATGCCGCCGGAGACTTCCTCGGTGGCTTCGCCCGACAGTTCTTCGGGCAGCACCAGGTTCAGCACGATGGCGATGACCGCGGCGGGCAACAGGCCCGACGTCATCAGGACACGCAACGTATCGGGCAGGTGCTGCACTGCACCCGGCTCCAAGTTGCAGACCAAGGCCGATCGACAGGGCGATGGCGAAGATCACCATGTTGCGGCGGTTCCAGTCGACATCCGACAGCATCGAGATGCCTGCGGCCACGACCATGCCGAACATCACGATCACACCGCCGCCCAGCACCTCGATCGGCACGGTCGAGATGATCGCGCCAACCTTCGGCACCAGCCCGCGACGATCAGAAAGATCGCGCCGCAGGTCACGACATGGCGGCTCATCACGCCGGTCATGGCGATCAGGCCGACGTTCTGGCTGAACGAGGTGTTCGGCAGGCCACCGAAGAGCCCGGCGATCGCAGAGCCGAAGCCGTCGGCATAGGTGGCACCGGCCAGTTCCTCGTCGGTCGCCTCGCGGCCCGCGCCGCCCTTGGTGATGCCCGAGACGTCGCCCACGGTTTCGATCGCCGAGACCACGCCCATGAAGCAGAACCCGACGATCGCGGCAAACTGGAACTCGAGCCCGAAATGCAACGGATCGGGCAGGGCGAAACTGGCCGCGCGCCCGACGTTGGCAAAGCTGACCATGCCAAAGCGAAGGCCACAGCATAGCCGACGAGCAACCCGATCAGCACCGCCGAGATCGACATCATGCCGCGGGTGAAGAACTTCAGGCCCAGGGTCACGACGATGACTACCAGCGCCACGAACCAGTTCAGCAGGCTGCCATACTCCGGCGTGCCGATCGCAGGAACACCGCCAGCGGCATACTGAATGCCGACCTTGACCAGCGCCAGACCGATCATCGTGACGATCAGCCCGGTAACCAGCGGCGGCAACGCAAAGCGGATCTTGTTGATGATCAGACCCAGGCTACCCTGAAACATACCGCCGATCAGGACGCCGCCCATCAGGCCGGCCATCGCATCGACGCCCTTGTCCGGCGACCAGCGGGATCATGATCGGCAGGAAGGCAAACGAGGTGCCCTGCACGATCGGCAGCCGCGCCCCCATCGGGCCGACGCCGATGGTCTGGAACAGCGTGGCAATGCCTGCGAAGACCATCGACATCTGGATCATGTAGATCAGTTCCGGAAAGTCCGGCGAGTTCGAGCCGAAGCCGAACCCGGCCGCGCCCGCGACGATGATCGCGGGGGTGACGTTCGAGACGAACATCGCCAGCACGTGCTGGATCCCCAGCGGCATCGCCTTTGCCAGCGGTGGCGTGTAATTTGGATCGCGCAGCTGTTCCGCCGTCCCCAGTGAAGTGTCTGTCATTGTCCCTTTCTCCTGTTCGACTTTAGTGGTTGTTGGTGGTGGTCTCACGTGTCAGCCGCTTCTGTGTCGGCTTTAATTCTCAATCGTTTCTACGACATAGCGGGTCGTCGAACCAGTGTTCTTGCAGATTAGGGCCGTCCCCGATCCGGTCAACCACGATGAATCTGACCCGGCTGCCCGATTGGCGCCAGCACGCCGTGCCAGATGCCGCGATGCAGGTTGATCGACTGCCCGGGCTGGGTGACGAACGCCCTCAGATTGACCGGCTTGCCGCTCGCGTCTTCGGCGACGACGACAAGAATCGGCACCTGGCTGATCGGGATGAAGGCCTGACTGCCGTCGGGATGCCGTTCGACCATGTCCACAAGATGCGGCAGATGCCGGGCCTTGGCGTCGAACAGGCTGATCCCGGCGCGACCATCGGCAAAGTCGAGCTGCGCCCGGTCATGGTAGCGACCGCACATGCCCTGATTGATCAGCTTGTCGGGCGGCGCCCGAAATCTCGATCACATCGCCATAAGGCGCGAAGGCCTCGGCAGTCAGTGGGCTGGCTTTCAGCGGAGTCGGTCATCGCGGCAACAGATCCTTCAGCCGCAGTTCGGCGATCCGCTCGACCTGACGGCAGGCCTCGGCGAATTCGGTGTCGCGGTCATTGTCGATCCGGCGCTGGAACGCCGCCATGATGCTGGCCTTGGTGTTGTCGCGCACCGCGATGATGAACGGAAAGCCGTGCTTGGCGGTATAGGCATCGTTCAGCTCGGTGAACATCTTGCGCTCGGCGATCGGTCAGCGCATCAAGCCCCGCGCCGGCCTGCTCTGCGGTCGATTCGGCGGTCAGCCGCTTCGCCGCGGCCAGCTTTCCGGCCAGATCGGGGTGCGCGGTCAGAACGCCAAGGCGCTCTTCCTCGTGCGCAGAGCGGAACATGCGGCACAAGCGCGTGGTGCAGGCCCGCGGCGCTGTCATGGGCCGGGCCAAGTTCCAGGTCCCAGGCGCGTTCGGCGATCCACGGCGAATGTTCGAAGATGCCGCCATAGGCCGCGACGAAGTCGGCCTTGTCCATCTCGGAGGGGCGCGTCAGTGCGCGGCGGATGGTGTTGCTTGCCAGTGCCGCGCAATGTCGATGCGCCGGGCGAACCAGACATCGGCATGCGACCGCGACATAATCGATGAACCGGCGCAGCGCCATCGATCCGGCCGGGCCGTCCGATCAGGCGGCAATGCAGACCGATCGACATCATCTTGGCCTGGCCGGCCTCGCCCTCGGCGTAAAGCGCGTCGAAGCTGTCCTTGAGGTAGGTGAAGAACTGATCGCCCGGAATTGAAACCCTGCGGCGTGGCAAAGCGCATGTCGTTGCAGTCCAGCGTGTAGGGCACGATCAACTGGTCGCGCCCGTCCGACCCGAACCCAGTAGGGCAGATCGTCGGCATAGCTGTCGGCGACATAGTCGAACCCGCCGTCCTCGGCCGCCAGCGCGCACGGTGTTGACCGAGCAGCGCCCAGTGTACCAGCCACGGGGCGCGTTCGCCCGTGACTTCGGTGTGCAGGCGGATCGCCTCGGCCATGTCGGCGCGCCTCGTCCTTCGCGGGCATAGTCCTTGTATTCGATCCATTTCAGCCCGTGGCTGGCGATCTCCCAACCCGCGGCCTGCATCGCGCGCACCTGTTCGGGGCTGCGCGCCAGCGCGGTTGCGACGCCGTAGACCGTGACGGGCATGTCACTCGGTAAACAGCCGGTGCAGCCGCCAGAACCCGGCCCGCGCGCCGTATTCATAGATCGATTCCATGTTCCAGTGGCGCTGCCCCGGCCAAGCGGCGGCCCCCACGATCTCGGACAGAAACGCCTCGGAGGCGGCATCGCCGTGCAGCACGCAGTTTTCGCCGCCCTCTTCGTAGTTTAGGACGAATTGCACCGCGATCTTGGCCGCACCCGGCCAATTCGGGTTCGGTGGATTTGCACCATAGCCACGCATGTCACGAGGATAACGCGTCACTCGGGTACTCCTTGTTTGGATTGCGTTCTATAGCAAACTAATCCAGATGACTTTCGCAATACTTTTGAAAGAGTTGTTCGAAAGATCAGAGTGCAAAACCTGTGTGGTTCAGGCAACTCTGTTGGCGGTGTTACAAAGGGAGAGTGCGGATGGCCGGATATCTGACAACACATGTTCTGGATGCCGCCCGCGGCTGCCCGGCGGCGGGGCTGAAGATCGAGCTTTTTCGTGTTGAGGGCGACACCCGCAGTTTGCTGCGAACGATGGTCACCAACGCCGATGGCCGGACCGATGAACAGGTCCTGCCGCAATCCGAATTCGCACTCGGCACCTACGAACTGGTGTTCCACGCCGGCGATTATCTGGACGCGGTGGATGTGCCCAAGGAAGAGCCGCGGTTTCTGGATGTCATTCCGTTGCGCTTCGGCATGTCCCAGGACACACATTATCACGTGCCGCTGCTGCTCTCGCCGTTCAGCTATTCAACCTATCGTGGCAGTTGAATTCCTGTCGGGCAGGGCCGCCAGAATACGCTCGATCATGAATTCCATGAACAGTCGCGCCTTCGGGTCCTGACGTCTGCGATGCGTGTAAAGACAGCCCATCTGGATCGGGATCGGCGGCTCGGACGCCAGAACCTGAACAAGTTGCCCCGACCGCAGATAATAGGCGACCTCGAATTCGGGCTTCATGACGATGCCAAGCCCGTCCAGCGCCCAGTCCGTCAGCACATCACCGTCATCGGTTTCCAATGACCCGGAAACCGCGATGCGCTTGACGCCTTCGGCGGTTTGCAGCGGCCACTGGAATTCCGGCGCGCCGGGATAGCGCAGGTTAAGGCATTCATGCGCGTCACTTTTCAACGCCTCGGCTGTTTGCGGCGCGCCCCTTTGCGCGATGTAGGCGGGCGAGGCGCACAGAACCCGCGGGCAATCGGCGATCTTGCGAAGGCGCAGGCTTGAATCCTCTGGCAAGCCCAGAAAGAACGCAACATCCAGCCCTTCCGCCGTCAGGTCCAGTTTCCGGTCCGATAGTCGCAGCCGGATGTTGATCAGCGGATAGGCCTTGCGGAACTGGGGAATGGCCGGCGCGATCAGCCGTCGACCGACACCAAGCGGTGCCGCGACATACAGCGAGCCGCGCGGCGTCAGGGTGACGTTGTTGATTTCGGCTTCGGCCTCTTCGACGGCTTCCAGTATCTTGCAGGCGCCTTGATAGAACAGAGAGCCCTGCTCAGTCGGGTTAAGCGTGCGCGTGGTCCGTTGGAACAGCCGGACATTCAGATGCTCCTCAAGCTGCGAGATCCGCGACGACGCGACAGCCGCCGAAATCCGCAGATCGCGCGCCGCGGCAGACATGTTGCCCAGTTCATAGACCCGGACGAAGGTCTTTATGTTTTCGAGATAGGCCATGATCCGCATTCTTAGCTTTTCTTTGAAGCAGCTAGGATTTTTTCCCTAATACAAGGTAATAAAAATCTAAGCTAGCGTCACGACTGATCTATCCAGGGAGGCGAATAATGCAAGACTTGGCACTTATGTGGGACTGGCTTGGCTTTGCCGTTCGCTGGTTGCACGTCATCACGGCGATCGCTTGGATCGGCTCGTCGTTCTATTTCGTGGCGCTGGATCTTGGCCTGCGGCAGGCCCCTGATCTGCCGCCCGGCGCACATGGCGAGGAATGGCAGGTTCATGGCGGCGGTTTCTACCATATCCGCAAATACCTTGTCGCCCCCGCCGAGATGCCGGACCATCTGACCTGGTTCAAATGGGAAAGCTATGCCACCTGGCTGTCGGGTGCGGCTCTGCTGATGATCGTCTATTGGGCCGGGGCGGAGCTTTTCCTGATCGATGCGCAAAAGGCCGATCTGGCGATCTGGCAGGGCATCGCGATCTCCGCGGCGTCCCTGTCAATCGGCTGGCTGGTCTACGATTTTCTGTGCAAATCGGGCTTGGGCGAAAAGCCGACCTTGCTGATGGTGCTGCTGTTCATTTTGCTGGTCGCGATGGCCTGGGGCTACAACCAGATCTTCACCGGCCGCGCGGCGCTGCTGCATCTTGGCGCATTCACCGCCACGATCATGACCGCCAACGTGTTTTTCATCATCATGCCGAACCAGCGCATCGTGGTGAAGGATCTGCAGGAAGGCCGCACGCCAGACCCGAAATACGGCAAGATCGCCAAGCTGCGTTCGACCCACAACAACTATCTGACCCTGCCGGTTCATGTTCCTGATGCTGTCGAACCACTATCCGCTGGCCTTCGCGACCGAATACAACTGGCTGATCGCGGCGCTGGTGTTCCTGATGGGCGTCACGATCCGGCACTATTTCAACACGGTGCATGCCCGCAAGGGCAACCCGCACCTGGACATGGCTGGCGACGGTCGTGCTGTTCATCTGTATCATGTGGCTGTCGACCGCGCCGCTGATGCAGGACAGCTACGAGGAATCCGAGGCGCGGCCGCTGTCGCAAAACCGAACAGATCTTCGCGAATGCGGAAGGTTTTGACGAGGTGATGAACATCGTGCCCGGCCGTTGTTCGATGTGCCATGCCCGCGAGCCGGGCTATGACGGCATCCACCGCGCGCCCAAGAATGTTCTGCTGGAAACGCCGCGGATATCGCCCGTGCCGCGCGCGAGATCTATATTCAGGCCGGCGTAAGCACGGCAATGCCACCCGCCAATGTGTCGTGGATGGAAGATGACGAACGTGCCGCGATCATCAGATGGTATCGGAATGCGGCGAAAGACTTGCCGTTCCATCTGGCGTCCAACTGAACCTGCGCATTGCTCCGTCAGCCGGCGCTCAAGCGACCACCCATGACCCTCTGACCACACCCCGATCCGTCGCAGCGCGGTCTATTGAGCCGCCGCAAGCGGGCTTCCCAAAGCCTCGGCGTGAAAGTTCTCGCGGTAGGGCCTTGCCGATGCGGGCAGCTCGCGTTTCAGGAAATGATCCTCATAGGCCAATTGACGTTTCAGGACCGGAAGCGCTTCCCGGTAGGCCTGCCAGATCGAGCTGTTCGGGGCCGGAAGATCATCCTTGATCGCTGCATGCAGTTCCGGCAGCCGGTGATAGGGCACCATCGGAAACATGTGATGTTCGACGTGATAGTTCATGTTCCAGTAGATGAAGCGACTGATCGGGTTCATGTAAACGGTGCGGCTGTTGAGGCGGTGATCGATGACGTTTTCGGCCAGCGCCGCATGTTGCAACACACCGGTCATGACGTGGTGCCAGGCACCGTAGAGGCGCGGCAATCCGATCAGCATCAGCGGCAGGATCGAGCCCATCCAGAAAGCCGCCGCAATCGTTGCGGCGTAGATCGCCACCCAGATGCGGGCAATGCGGATAACCTTGCCCTGCTCGCTTTCGGGGATGAACGTCGCCTCTTCCGGGTGCAGCCTGCCGCTGGCGTTCAGCAGCATCCGGCCCCAGCCGTTCCACGCATCCACGAGGCCGATGAAATTCGCGGCGATCCGCAGCAGCGCGGGCGGGCGCATCGCCGTGATCTCGGGATCGCGCCCGACGATGATGGTATCGGTGTGGTGGCGCGCATGGCTCCAGCGCCACGTCACCGGGTTGCGAACGATCATGAACGAGGCGATCTGATAAACGACATCGTTCATCCAGCGGGTCTTGAACGCCGTGCCATGGCCGCATTCATGCCAGCGGCTGTCCATGGCCGAACCGTAAAGCACGCCGTACGCCAGCCAGAACGGCGCCGACCACAGGCTTGGCCACAGAACAATGCCCATACCTGCGAAGGCGACCATGCAGCCGAACAGCACAATGGTGTCGCGAATGGCTGGCTGGTCCGAGCGCTGCATCAGCGCCTTCATTTCCTTGCGCGGCACGTCGGAATGATACCATTCGGCGGCGGCCAGACCGGTTTCGACGGCGCGGCTGGCATCGGGCCCAAGCAGGCTGTAATCGCGTTTTGGCATTCGAATCGCTCCGGTTGATTGAAGGTCAGGATAGAAGCGTTTCTCGCGATGGCCTAGATTTCAGAGTTTGATTTTCGTCAAAAACCCTCATAACGTCCCATCATGAATGATGGTTTTTCGGCAAAACCGGCGAGGGGCCCTTGGCAGGACGTGCGACCATAACCGACGTTGCCCGCGAAGCAGGGGTCAGTGTCGCCACTGTCGACCGGGTCTTGAACGGCCGGCAGAAGGTGCGCGAAGAGACCGCGCGCGCGGTTTACGAGGCTGCGCGCAGCATCGGGTATCACGCCGCCGGCCTGATCGGTCAGCGGATGCAAAGCGGGCTGAAAGAGGTCCGGCTGGGCATTGTGCTGCACAAACAACGGCAAGCCTTCTATCAGGATTTCGTCGAAGAACTCCACCGCGCGGTCGCAGACACGATAAACGTCCGCGCCAGCGTGAAGATCGAATTCGCAACCTCGCAGTTGCCCGCCGATTTTGCGTCACTGATGACCGGGATGAAAGACGAGGTGGATGTCATTGCAGCCACCGCCGTCACGCATCACGAAGTCACCCAGGCAGTCGATACGTTGCAATCGGGCGGGATCCCGTGCTTTGCGTTGCTCAACGATTTCGCGCAAGGCGTCCGGCAGTCCTATATCGGCCTGAACAACCTCAGGGTCGGCAGAATTGCCGCCTCGATGATCGATACCGCAGTGCATCGCCCCGGCAAGCTGGCGGTTTTCGTCGGCGGTTACCGGTGGCACGGCCATGAGCTGCGCGAGACCGGCTTTCGCAGCTATTTCCGAGAGAACGCACCGCAGTTCACCGTGCTTGACACGCTCGTCAATCTGGAAACCCGGCAACTGACCTACGAGGCCACGCTGGACCTGCTTGCGCGCAATCCCGACCTGCGCGGCATCTACGTTGCGGGCGGCGGCATGGAGGGCGCAATCGCCGCCCTGCGAGAGGTGCGCAAGCCCGGCCAGGTGGCGCTGGTCGTCAATGAGATCACACCGGAATCACGCGCCGGACTTCAGGACCACTTTGTGACCCTCGCCATTGCCACGCCGCTGCGCACGCTTTGCCGCGAGGTTGTCGATATCATGGTCGAGGCCGCAGAGCGCGGCGTTACGGATGTCAGCGGTCAGAGATTCTTGCAGCCGGATCTCTATTTGCCGGAATCCGTCTGAACATGATGGAAAACCCTCACGCCGGATCCCGATTTCTCGCATGGATGAGAGATTCTTGCGATCTCTCGTTGACGTGGCAGGGCTGCTGACGTCAGTCTGCTTCAGTTGACGCTGCGGAAGACGGCGCCTGCGCCCGACAAGGGCTTCTGGGAGGAGATCTCGGCAATGCTGCCGATGGCGTTGAACCACATGACGGTGGCGAAGGCGGGCTTTTCGGCTCTGCTGGATTTGGCTCAGCAACTGGGCTGCGTCGGCATCGAGGTTCGAAACGACCTTCCGCTCGCGCTGTTCGACGGGATGACACCCGAAAGGGCAGGCGTCGCCGCCCGTGAAAAAGGGCTTCGGATTCTGGCGCTGGCGGAAATCAAGCAGTTCAACATCTGGTCTGAAGAGAAACGCGCCGAAGCGACAGCGCTTATGAAGATCGCCACCGCCAGCGGCGCCGAAGCTGTCAGCCTGATCCCGCGCAACGACGGGCAAGGTCTGGGCAATGGCGAACGGCAGGCCAACTTGCGGCTGGCATTGCGCGAACTGAAACCGATGCTGGAACAGCACCGCCTGACCGGCCTGGTCGAGCCGCTGGGCTTCGAAAGCTGCTCGGTGCGCCACAAGACCGAAGCTGTAGATGCCATCGAGGCTGTCGGTGGTGCCGAGTGTTTCAAACTGGTGCATGACACATTTCACCACCACCTCGCCGGCGGCGGCGCGCTGTTTCCCGATCATACCGGTATCGTTCACCTTTCGGGTGTGACCGATCCGGCCCTTGCCACCAGCGAAATGCGCGATGAGCACCGCGTTCTGGTCGATGCCAAGGACCGGCTCGGGAATATCGAACAGATCATTGCGCTGATGCACGCAGGCTACTCGGGGCCGCTTTCCTTCGAGGCATTCGCCCCCGAGGTCCATGCATCCGGAACACTCGGCCAGGATCTTGCCCGGTCATTCGAATTCATCCGGTCCAGGGTGAGCGAAAAAGTCAGCTAGGGACCGAATTGGAGCTGCCCCAAAAGGGCATCCGGCAAATTTAATGGGTGAGCCGGACACCGTTATGGGAGGAAGAAAATGAAGAAAACGATACTCGCCGCTGGCCTTGTGGGGCTGATGTCAACAACGGCCATGGCCGAAAACATCGGCGTTTCGATGGCGCGGTTCGATGACAACTTCCTGACCGTTCTGCGCAATGGCATGATCGAGCAGGCCGGCAGCATGGACGGTGTCGAACTGCAGGTCGAGGACGCGCAAGACGATGTGGCCAAGCAGCTTGACCAGATCAACAACTTCATCGCTTCCGGCGTTGACGCCATCATCGTGAACCCGGTCGATACCTCGGCGACACAGGCCATGTCGGATGCCGCAGCCGCCGCAAACGTGCCGCTGGTCTACGTCAACCGCGAACCGATCAACGTCGATAGTCTGCCGGACAATCAGGCATTCGTGGCCTCCAACGAGGTGGATTCAGGAACCCTGGAGACCAAGGAAGTCTGCCGTCTGCTGGATGAGGCCGGCAAGCCGGACGCGCAAATCTATGTCATGATGGGCCAGCTGTCCAACCAGGCCGCCGTTCAGCGGACCGCCGATATCCATGATGTGATGGCGTCTGGCGATTGCCAAGTGACGCTGAACATCATCGACGAGCAAACCGCCAACTGGTCGCGCGATGAGGCCCAGAACCTGATGACCAACTGGCTTTCGACCGGTGCGCCGTTCGATGCCGTCATTGCCAACAATGATGAAATGGCCATCGGTGCGATCCAGGCCATGAAGGCGGCCGGGATCGACATGGGCGTCATGATCGTCGGCGGCATCGACGCAACCCAGGATGCGCTTGCTGCAATGCAGGCTGGCGATCTTGACGTTACGGTCTTTCAGGACGCCGCCGGTCAGGGCGCCGGTTCACTGGATGCCGCGCTGAAACTGGCGAAGGGCGAGGCTGTGGATCAGAAGGTCTACATTCCGTTCCAACTGGTCACCCCCGCCAATGTCGCTGATTTCCTGGCCAAGAACTGACGGGTCAAGCGGACAAGAGTCATGGAGCGGCGCCGGCGCGCCGCTTCAAATTCGTTCTGGACGGAACGGTTTAGGGGCAAGGAGTGACTGGCGTGGCAGATACGGAACATGGCGTCGGCGGCGTGACATATGATCAGTCCAAGCGCACACGACCGCAGGAACTGAACGTCTTTTTCGCCCTTGTGTTGATCGTTGTGGTGTTCGAGGCGCTTGGCTGGTTGCTGATGAACGACAGCTTCCTGTTCAACACGCGCGACAACGTCGACGGACTTTTCAACGAAGCCCGCCTGACGATCATCATCCTGCAGGTCTCGATCATCGGGATCATAGCCATCGGCGTGACCCAGGTGATCATCACCGGCGGCATCGACCTTAGTTCCGGTTCCATCGTCGGTGCGACAGCCATGATCTCGATGAGCTTTGCTCAGGTCGCCGTGGTCAACGGCAATCCCAACCCCAAGGCCATGTTTCTGGAACAGGGGTGGGTCGATCTGCCTGTCATTGTTCCGATCGTCGTGGCCTTGGGTTGCGGCCTGATTGCGGGCCTGATCAACGGATCCTTGATCGCATTCACAAGAATCCCGCCGTTCATCGCGACACTCGGAATGATGGTGTCCGCACGTGGCGTGGCCAAGTGGTGGTCCAAGGGCCAGCCAATTTCCTTTCCGACTGAAAGCTTCGCCTATATCGGAAAAGGCATGATGCCGGTCGCAATCTTCCTTTTCCTGGCGATCCTGTTCCAGCTTATCATGAAGTACACGAAATACGGTAAGCACTGCTACGCCATCGGCTCAAACGAGGATGCCGCCCGGATGTCCGGGATCAAGGTCGAAAACCACAAGGTTCTGGTCTTCGTGATCGCCGGCATGCTGGCCGCTGTCGCCGCTCTGGTTCTGTCATCCAAGAACCTGACGGCACAGGCGGGCATGGGCGTGATGTACGAACTCGATGCCATCGCAATGGCCGTGATCGGCGGGGTTTCCCTGTCGGGCGGGCGCGGATCGATCATCGGAACCGTCATCGGCGCGCTGATTTTCGGCGTGATCATTTCCGGCTTCACCTTCCTGCGCCTCGACGCCTACTACCAGGAAATGGTCAAGGGCGCGATCATCGTCGGTGCGGTCGTGCTCGATCAATGGCGGCAACGTCGCAAAGCAATGGAGGCCTGAAATGAGTGACATCATTCTAAGAACCGAGGGTCTGACCAAGCGTTACGGCGGGGTGCACGCGCTGGAAGGCGCGGATTTTGAGATCCGCAACGGCGAACATGTCGCGATCATGGGTGACAACGGCGCCGGCAAATCCACCTTCGTGCGCCAGATCACCGCGGTCGAACAAAGAACCAGCGGCAAGATCTGGTTCAATGGCAAAGAGGTCAACTTTTCGGGCCCCCTCGAAGCGCGCGAGGCCGGGATCGAGACGGTGTTCCAGACCCTCGCGCTGGCGGACGATCTCGATGTTCCGGACAACCTGTTTCTTGGCCGCGAAAAGACGTTGATCAACCTCGGTCCGTTCTCGATCCTTGACTACCGGGGAATGCGCAAGGCGACCGAAGAGGGCCTGAAACGCACCGCCGTCAAGATCCCCAACATCCGCAATGCGATCCGCAACATGTCGGGCGGCCAGCGGCAATGCGTCGCCATCGCCCGCACCGCGACCTTTCATTCCAAGCTGACGATCATGGACGAACCGACAGCCGCACTGGGTGTGCAGGAAACCGCGCAGGTCGAGAACATCATCCGCACCCTGAAAGACTCGGGCGAGCCGTTGATCCTGATCAGCCACAACATGCGGCAGGTGTTCGATCTGGTCGACCGCATCGTGGTTTTCCGGCGCGGCCGCATCGTGGCCAATCTGCGCAAGGAAGACACCGACGGGCAAGATGTCGTGGCCTATATCACGGGCGCGAAAACCGGTGCCGAATTCGAGGGCGCCGCGTAGCACGGGCGCCTTGATATCGGTTAGTAATTGAATTTGCAGCCTGCCAGCAGCAGGGCGAAAAGGACGGATCAATGACATTGAGGTTCGGGGTGTTGGGGGCAGGGCGGATCGGTCAGGTCCACGCGGATGCAATCGCAAAGGTTCCGGGCGCTGTGCTTGCCGCAGTGTCCGATCCGGTCGCGGCCGCGGCCGGTGCGGTGCGTGACAAGTACGGTTGCGATGTCGCCTCGATCGATGAGATCGAGGCCGCGAAAGACATCGACGCAGTGGTGATCTGCACCCCGACCGATACCCATGCCGATCTGATCGAACGGTTTGCGCGGGCCGGCAAAGCGATCTTTTGCGAAAAGCCGGTCGATCTGAGCCTTGCGCGGGTGCGCGATTGCCTGAAAGTGGTCGATCAGACCAACAGCTTTCTGATGATCGGCTTCCAGCGCCGGTTCGAGCCGGATTTCAACGTGCTGAAACAGGCGATCGATGCCGGGCGCATTGGCAAGGTCGAGATGATCTCACTGACCAGCCGCGATCCCGGCCCGCCACCCTACGACTACATCAAGCGCTGTGGCGGCATCTTCCGCGACATGACGATCCACGATTTCGATGTCGCCCGCTGGCTGCTGGGCGAAGAGGTGGAAACGGTGCAGGCCGCGGCTTCGGTTCTGGTCGATCCGAAAATCGGCGAGCTGGGCGATTTCGACAGCGTCAACGTCATCCTGCGCACCGCCTCGGGGCGGCAATGCACGATCAACAATTCGCGCCGCGCGACCTATGGCTATGACCAGCGGATCGAGGTGCATGGCTCGCTAGGCTCTGTATCGGCCCTGAACCACGCCGAAGCGCGGGTCGAATTTGCGGGCCCCGAAGGCTACACCCGCCCGCCAAACCAGCACTTCTTCATTACCCGCTACGCCAACGCTTACGCCGCCGAAATCGCGGCCTTCGTCAACGCGCTGGCTGACGGCGCGCCGCCGCCTGTCTCCGGGCTGGATGGGCTCAAGGCGCTGGCGCTGGCAGATGCCGCCGTGCTGTCGGTCGCGCAAAACCGCAGCGTCCGGGTTGCCGAAATTCTGGGCTGAGGCCGATCAAGGGAGATCCGAGGATGAAGACAATTCGCCTGACCGCTGCACAAGCGATGATGCGCTGGCTTAGCGTGCAGATGAACGAGGATGGCGTGCCGTTCATCGCCGGGGTCTGGGCGATCTTCGGGCATGGCAACGTGGCCGGGTTGGGCGAGGCGCTTTACGGCCTGCGCGACAGCCTGCCAACCTATCGCGGGCACAACGAACAAAGCATGGCCCATGCCGCGATCGCCTATGCCAAGCAGTCGGGTCGGCGGCGCGCGATGGCGGTGACCTCCTCGATCGGGCCGGGGGCCGTCAACATGGTAACGGCCGCCGCGCTGGCGCATGTGAACCGGCTGCCGGTTCTCTTGGTGCCCGGCGATGTCTTTGCCAGCCGCGGGCCGGATCCGGTTCTGCAACAGGTCGAGGATTTTCAGGACGGCACTGTCACGGTCAATGACTGTTTCCGCCCGGTGTCGCGGTACTTTGACAGGATCACCCGGCCCCAGCACCTGCTGACCGCCCTGCCGCGCGCGATGGCGACACTGACCGACCCCGCCGATTGCGGCCCGGTGACGCTCGCGTTCTGCCAGGACGTGCAGGCCGAGGCGTATGACTGGCCCGTCAGCTTCCTTGAGCCCCGGACATGGCGCCAACGCCGGATACGGCCCGACGCAATCGAACTCGATGCCGTGGCCCAAGTGATCCGCGCCGGAAAATCTCCGGTCATCGTGGCCGGTGGCGGTGTGCATTATTCGGGTGCAACCGACGCGCTGCGCGATTTCGTCGAAAAGCACCGGATCCCGGTGGTCGAAACCCAGGCCGGAAAATCTGCGCTGCCGTGGGATCATCCGCTCAATTTCGGCCCCGTCGGGGTGACGGGGGCTGCCTCTGCCAACGCCATCTGCGAGGGCGCGGATATCGTGCTGGGCGTCGGCACCCGGTTTCAGGATTTCACCACCGGATCATGGGGGCTGTTCAAGAACCCCGCGCGGCGGCTGATCTCCCTCAATGTCGCGGCCTATGACACAACCAAGCATGGCGCGATTGCCTTGGTGTCAGACGCCCGGGTCGGGCTGGGTGAACTGTCCGGCAAACTTGGCGCCTACAAGGCCACACCCGACGCCGCGCTCAAGGCGAAATGGTTCGCCGCCGTCGATCCGCTTACCGCGGCACCCGGCGATGGCAATGCGCTGCCCACAGACATGCAGGTGATCGGCGCGGTCCAGCGCGCGGCCAGCCCCGATACCGTGGTGATGTGCGCGGCCGGCACCATGCCCGGAGAGCTGCACAAGCTGTGGAAGGCCGGCAAACCCGGCAGCTATCACATGGAATACGGGTTTTCGTGCATGGGATACGAGATCGCAGGCGCCATCGGCATCAAGATGGCGCAACCCGAACGCGACGTGGTCTGCATGCTGGGGGATGGCAGTTACATGATGATGAACTCGGAACTGGCGACGGCGACGATGATGGGGATCAAGATCACCGTCGTGATCACCGACAATCGCGGTTTCGGCTGCATCAACCGTCTGCAAAAAGCCACCGGCGGGGCAGAGTTCAACAACCTGTTGAAAGACGCCCGCCACGAACAGCCCAGCCAGATCGACTTTGTCGCGCACGCAAGTTCCATGGGGGCCAAGGCCGTCAAGGCCGGGTCCATCGCGGATCTTGAAGCCGCGTTGCAACAGGCCAAATCCGCCAACGGACCATTCGTTGTGGTGATCGATACCGACCCCTATCCATCCACGCCGCACGGCGGAACCTGGTGGGAGGTCGCCGTGCCGGAAGTCTCGGACCGCAGAGAGGTGAACGCCGCGCGGAAAAGCTATGAGATTGCCTTGAAGGCACGCTCGGATGGCTAGACGGCCCTTCATCGACGTGCAGCACCGCTTCTTCATTCCGCTCTGGCGGCGGATCGCCGTCGTGGCTCTATGTCTTGGCTGGGGCACGTTCGAATTCATTGGCGGCTTCGCGTTCTGGGGCACGCTTTTTGTGGGCGTCGGGCTCTATTGCGCCTATAATTTCTTCGTGGCCTTCGATCCGTCGGACGAAGAGGAGAAAGAAAAATGAACACTCTTTTGATACGCCCCTCCGCGAGCACCGGCAAAATCCACGACATCACGCCCGAAACTGCCGGCTGGAAATACGTGGGCTTTGGCCTCTACCGGATGAAGAAAGGTGAAACGGTGGCCGAGCCGACCGGCGAGACCGAAGTGATCCTGGTTCTTGTCGAAGGCAAGGCGCGACTGGGGGCAGGGGATCAGGATCTGGGCGAGTTGGGTGACCGGATGAACGTGTTCGAAAAAACCCCGCCGCATTGCGTCTACGTCCCCAACCACAGTGACTGGAGCGCCACCGCCACCACCGATTGCACCCTGGCGGTGTGCACCGCACCCGGTACCGGCAACCATCTGGCACAGATCATTGGCCCGGCCGGGATTGCGACCGTAACGCGCGGCAAGGGCGGCAACACCCGGCACATCAACACCATCGCGATGGAAGAGCGTGACGTGGCCGACAGCCTGCTGGTGACAGAGGTCTTCACCCCGCCCGGCAACTGGTCATCCTATCCGCCGCACCGCCACGATCACGATGATTACCCCGAGATCACCTATCTCGAAGAGACCTATTATCACCGGCTGAACCCGGCTCAGGGCTACGGACATCAGCGGGTGTTCACCGAGGACGGATCGCTTGATGAAACCATGACAGTGCAGGATCACGATGTGGTGCTTGTGCCGCGCGGCCACCATCCCTGCGGCGTGCCATGGGGGTATGAGATGTACTACCTCAATGTCATGGCCGGCCCGCTCCGCAAATGGCGCTTCAAGAACCATCCCGATCACGACTGGGTATTCCAGAGGGACCGCGATTAACGCGAGATGCCGTTCAATGTCATCTTGCTCTAGCGGGTCAGGCGCTTTTGCTCCAACTGGTCAAGCAGCGCATCGAAGTCCGCAGGCTCCATGCCCGCCTCCAGCGCCTCGCGCATATGGGCCTGCTGTGATTTCGGGGCAAGGCCGCCCACCGGCGGGTCGCGGTCCAGATTGGTGGGAAACGGATAGCCTTCGGCGGTCGCGGCAATCGCGGCGCTGATCTGATCGGGATCCAGCCGCGATGCCGATTTCAGCTTTTGCAACACCGGATAAAGCGTGCGCGCCATCGCGGTGCGATCCTCGGTCTCCATGGCGCGCCCGAACGCCGATGAAACCTGCAACAGATTGGCCATCCGCAGGATGTCCTTTGAAATGTTCGACCCGGCCCCATGCATCAGCGCGGGATTGAAAAACACCGCGTCGCCCTTTTTCAGCGGCAACTGAACGTGGTTGTCGGCGAAATAATTCTGAAATTCCGGCCGGCCGAATGCCAGATAGCCCTCGAAAAACAGCTGCGAGAATGGCAGGTACAGCGTCGGCCCGCTTTCAAGCGGCATGTCGCAATGCGCAACCGCGCCCTGCAACGTCAGCACCGGAGAGATCGTGTGAACATGTGCCGGATACCGCACGATCTGGTCGGGCGTCATGAACCCGAGGTGATAATCGCGATGGGCTGATTGCGCCTGCCCGCCGGGGTTCACCCGATTGACCTGCGCGGTGACCTGATAAGCGGGCCCAAGCCATGCTTCGCATACAGCCGCGATTACCGGGTTTCCGTAGTACAGCGCAAAACCTTCCGGATCGGCCAGACAGTGCTTTTCAAGCCCGTTCCAGACCCGGTCGTTGGCGCCGGGTTTGGCAAAATGGTCCGCTGCCGCCAGGCCCTGTTTCTTTTCCGTCGCGATGATGTCTTCAAAAACCTCGGTCGCACGGTCCACGGGTCCGGTATCGCCAAATGCGCCTTCGATCACCACGATGCCGGGTCCGTCGGCCAGAACCTCGACCCACTCGGCCATCAGATCCCGGCGCTTGTCGCCCGCCAGCCCGCGGATCACGTCGCCACTATAGATCGGCGCGTTCTTTTCGATGCGCTCGGCAAGGGGCCAGTCTTCGGGGATCGCGGACCGGCTGACCAGTTCTGCGAAATCGTCGAAACTGCCGGATGAGGCTTGCAGCCAGACGCGTTCGGTTCGTGACTTGCGATGGGACATATCGGGCCTCCCCTTGGCTATCGCTGCGGCGGTGCGCCGAATGCGCGGATCACGGCTTGGGCCGCGTCACGCACCGGCTCGTGGGTTTCTTTCAGGATCGCAATGCGGTCGAACCGGTCCGGATCGGCATTGACGGCGGCCCGCAGGGCGTGGCCGAACGCCATCCGCAACTCGGTCCCGATGTTGAACTTGCAAACCCGGCTGGTCCGCGCCAGTTCCGTGCGCATCGCAACCGGCACGCCAGAACCACCGTGAATGACCAGCGGCAGGTTGGTCACGGCCTCGATCGCGCGAAGGCGGTCAAGGTCCAGCCGGGTTTCCTTTTCCTGCTTCAGGTGCACGTTGCCAATCGACACCGCCATCGCATCAACGCCGCTTTGCGCGGCAAAGGCCGCGGCCTCATCGGGATCGGTTCCCGCGGATGCTTCACCCTCGGCATAGCCGACGAAGCCGATCTCCCCCTCCAGTGACACGCCCGCCGCACGGGCCAGCGCTGCAATGGCGGCGGTTTCGTCGATATTCTGCTGCAAGGGCTTGCGCGACCCGTCGAACATGACCGAGGAAAAACCGCAGTCGATCGCCTCGCGGCATTCATCCACCGTGTAGCCATGATCAAGGTGTGCGACCACCGGAACCGAGGCGCTTTCCGCCAGATACCGGAACATCTTGCCCAGAATCGGCAACGGCGTATGCGCCCGGCAGCTTGGCCCCGCCTGCAAGATCACCGGCGCGTTCTCGGCCTCAGCCGCCGCCACATAGGCCCTTGCATCCTCCCAGCCCAACACCACGAGCCCGCCCACGGCGTAACCGTTTTTCAGCGCCGGTTGCAGAACATCGCTTAGCGTGGCCAGCGTCATTTGAATTTCGCGATCATGTCCTTGATGCCGGGGATCGTCTCTATCTGATTGGCGTGACTGGGCTGGAAATATTGCACCAGTGATCGTTGGCTCAGCCCGCCCAGAATGGTGAAATAGTACATCTCGTATCCCGGCAGAACCGCGCAAGGGTGATAGCCCTTGTCGATGCAGATCGTCGATCCATCAACGATATGATAGGCGTCCCCCGGCTGACCGTCCTCGCGTTGCAGCATCTGCACGCCAGTGCCGTGATTGGGCCGGAAGCGAAAGTTGTAGGTCTCGTCATGGCGGGTTTCGTCCGGCAGCCGGTCGGTGTCGTGCTTGTGCGACGGAAAACCCGACCAGCCGCCTTGCCCCACCGTGAACAACTCGCTGACCAGCAGCCGCCCGACCTTGCCGTGATGCTTTTGCCCAAGAATGTGCTTGATCTTGCGGTGGGTCTTGGTGTCGTCCGATCCGTATTGAACGACGTCAAGATCGCTGCTGCGCACCACGAAAGGCTCCAGCACCTCGTCGTATTTTGCACCGGCCACGAAAACCTCGGCAGTCTCTGAAACGCACACCATATGGGCCGTGGTGTTGCTGGGCACGTAAACGCCTTCAGGCTCGCCGTCCCAGACATCAACACCGCGGCCGCCGACATTCGCGTACTCTTCGCCCTGAACCATGACATTGACCGATCCGGTGGCCGGCGCGATGCAGGTCTCGTAGCCCGGCACGCGGTATTCAAACGCCTGCCCGGCCTTCAGCTTGACGATATTGAAATAGGTCAGCGGCACGCACGGATCGTCGATATCGACGATGGGTTCGTTGCGGTTGTCGAATGGCGCGATATGCATGGGCTTGGTCCTTTAGACGGATTGAACGCCAGGATGGCTGGCCAGAAACTCTTGCAATTGATCGGTTGTCGGCATCGCCGGGGCACACCCGACCTTTGATACCACGATGGCCGCAGAGGCAGACCCGCGCAGCACCGAATCCTTCAGCCCGTAACCCTCGGCCAGCGATGCGATGAACCCGCCCATGAACGCATCACCCGCGCCGGTCGGCTTGAGCGCTTTCACCGGGTAGATGCCGGTGCGAAATTCTTCGTCGGCGGTCAGCGTGATCGCGCCTTTTTCGCCCATCTTGTAAACAACGATGCCAGCGCCCGAGGCTGCCAGTTCGCGTGCCTTGGCCAGACCTTTTTCCTTGCCGCCGGCCATGAAGCCGAATTCGTCATCATTGCCGATGACCACATCGCACAGTGCGCCGGCACGCGAATAAACCTCTGCCGCAACCTCTGCCGAGGGCCACGAATAGGGCCGGTAGTCGATATCGAAAAGGATCGGCAGACCCGCCTTCTTTGCCAGATCAAAGGCATGAAAGGCCGCCCCGCGCGATGGCTCGGCCGCCAGCACCGTGCCGGTGGTGATCAGCGCGCCGTAGCGCGAAAAATCAACGGCTTCAACATCCTCGACAGTCATCTGAAAGTCTGCCGCACCGTTGCGGTAGATAACCGACTGGTGATCTTCGACCCGGCTTTCCACAACCGCCAGCGAATTTCGCGCCTCGCCGCCGACGGATCTCACATGGCAGCGGTCAATGCCGTAGTGGTCAAGCTGGTTCAGGCAGAACCGGCCGATCGCATCGTCCGAAACCGATGTAACAAGCGCAACCTCGATATCGTGCCGCCGCAGCGCCACGCCGATATTGGCCGAAGAGCCGCCAAGGCAAGACACAAAGCGGGTTGCGTCCTCGGTTTTCGTGCCCGGCGGGTCGGGATAGAAATCCATCCCGGCGCGCCCGATGATCACGAACTTTTTGCGGGCAATCGCCTTGCGCAACTCATCCATCGGCAATGGGTCCGTTCATCAGGGTTTCGCCATCCGCGCAGTCGCGGCAAACTGTATCGGCATGCGCAATTTCATTTGCCAAGCATGGCCGGATTTGCGACAAGGATACTGTTTTTGCAACCGGTTGCAAAACTTTTTTCGAGGTGGCCGAGCAATGCGCGAAATCGGGATCGGACTCATCGGTGGCGGCTATATGGGCAAAGCGCATTCTGTGGCTCTAAGCGCTGTCGGCGCGGTCTTCGACACCGCGTTGCGGCCCCGGCTGGAAATGATCTGCGCCAGCACCGCCGACACCGCCTCGCAATACCAAAAAGCGTACGGTTTCCGGCGCGCGACCGCCGACTGGAACGCCTTGGTGGCTGACGGCAAAGTCGAGGCAATCATCATCGCCTCGCCTCCACAAACCCACCGCGCCATCGCCGAGGCCGCCTTCGCTCTTGGCAAGCCGGTCTTCTGCGAAAAGCCGCTGGGCGGCTCGCTGGCGGATGCGCGCGCGATGGCCGCCGCCGCCAGGACAAGCGGCGTGGCCAACATGATCGGTTTCAACTACATCCGCACCCCGGCCTCGCAATATGCCCGCCAGCTGGTGGCGTCGGGCGAGATCGGCACCATAACGTGGTTTCGCGGTGAACATTCCGAGGATTTCTTCGCCGACCCCAAGATGCCCGCGACATGGCGCAGCCATGGCGCTGCCAACGGTGCAATGGGCGATCTTGCGCCGCATATGATCAACGCAGCACTGGCGCTGATCGGCCCGATCGCCTCGCTCAGTGCCCAGATCGAGACCGTGCACAGCACCCGCCCGGGCCCAGACGGACCGTCGCAGGTGACCAATGACGATCAGGCCCAGATGATGGTGCGTTTTGCCAACGGCGCGATGGGCCATCTGGCCTTCAGCCGTGTCGCCACGGGGCGCAAGATGGGCTACGCTTATGAAATTCACGGCACCAAGGGCGCGATCCGGTTCGATCAGGAAGACCAGAACGCGCTTTGGCTCTACCGCGCCGATGACGCCCCGGCGCAGCGCGGTTTTCGCAAGATCCTGATGGGGCCGGAACATCCCGACTATCTGCCGTTCTGTCAGGGGCCGGGCCACGGCACCGGCTATCAGGATCAGATCATTATCGAGGCGCGGGACTTTCTGCGCGCCATCGAAACCGGTACACCGGTCTGGCCGACATTCGATGACGGATTGGAGGTCTCGCGCATTGTCGCCACGGCTTTCGCCTCGCACGCCTCGCAGGGCTGGCAGCAAGTTTCAGATTTCTAGGCAGAAAAGGTTCCAATCCATGTCGATCCGAATTGGCAATGCGCCCTGTTCCTGGGGCGTCGAATTCGCGGATGATCCGCGCAATCCGAATTGGCGCGATGTGCTCTCGCAATGCGCCGAGGCGGGGTATACCGGGATCGAGCTGGGGCCGGTCGGCTTCATGCCCGAAGACCCCGCGATCCTGTCCGACGCACTTGCCGAAACCGGGTTGGAGCTGATCGGCGGCGTGGTCTTTCGCGCGTTCCACGAAGCGGCCAAATGGGATGACGTCCTCGATGGTGCGGTGCGAACCTGCAAGGCGCTCAAGGCGCACGGGGCGCAGCATCTTGTGTTGATTGACAGCATCTCGCCGCGCCGCGCCCCCACCGCGGGCAGGGCGGCAGAGGCCGAGCAAATGGACCCCGCCGAGTGGACGGCCTTTGCCGACCGCATCCGCACCGTCGCCCGCATGGGGGCCGAGGACTATGGCCTGACCGTCGGCATCCACGCCCACGCGGCCGGGTTCATCGATTTTGAGCCAGAGCTGGAAAGACTGCTGTCGGAAATCGACGACAGCATCCTGAAAATCTGCTTCGACACCGGCCACCATTCCTATGCGGGTTATGATCCCGTGGCCTTCATGCGCCGCCACATGGACCGGATTTCCTACATGCATTTCAAGGATATAGACCCGGTCGTCAAGGCGCGCGCCATCGCCAACCGAACCGGGTTCTACGACGCCTGCGGCGAAGGTATCTTCTGCAACCTCGGGCTCGGAGATGTGGATTTTCCAGCCGTGCGCAACCTGCTGCTCGCCTCCGGGTTTTCGGGCTGGTGCACCGTCGAGCAAGATTGCGACCCGGCCGGCGACACCTCGCCGGTTGCCGACGCAAAGGCGAACCGGGACTATCTGGCATCCATCGGCTTCAACTAGGGAATACGCAAAAATGACAAAGTTGAACTGGGGTCTGATCGGCGGCGGCGAAGGCAGCCAGATCGGCCCGGCGCACCGCCTGGGCGCGGGGCTTGACGGGCATTTCGCCTTCGCGGCGGGCGCGCTGGACCACGATCCGGCGGCCGGGCGCGCCTATGCGCAAAAGCTGGGCGTTGCGAAAGACCGCGCCTATGGCGACTGGCGCGAGATGCTCAAGGCGGAAACCGCACGCAAGGATCGCATCGATCTGGTCACCGTCGCCACCCCCAACGCCACCCATTTCGAGATCACCAAAGCGTTCCTTGAGGGCGGCTTTCACGTGCTGTGCGAAAAGCCGATGACCATGACCGTGGAAGAGGGCGAAGAGATTGTGAAGTTGGCGAAATCCAACGCACGGATCTGCGCGGTCAACTACGGATATACCGGATATTCGCTGGTCCGGCACATGGCCGCGATGGTGGCGCGCGGCGATCTGGGGCGGGTCCGCGTGGTAGTGGCTGAATTTGCCCATGGTCACCACGCCGATGCGGCGGATGCCAACAATCCCCGGGTGCGCTGGCGCTACGATCCCGCACAGGCGGGCGTCTCGGCGCAATTCGCCGATTGCGGCATCCACGCGCTGCACATGGCCAGTTTCGTGACCGGACAAGAGGTTGAAAAGCTGTCCGCCGATTTCGCCTCCACGATCCCATCGCGCGTCCTGGAAGACGATGCGATGGTCAATTTCCGGATGTCGGGCGGTGCGGTCGGGCGGCTCTGGACCAGCTCGGTCGCGGTTGGCCGGATGCACGGGCTGACGTTGCAGGTCTTTGGCGAACAGGGCGGGCTGCGCTGGGCGCAAGAGCAGCCGAACCAGCTGTACTGGACCCCGACAGGCGGCCGGGTTCAGGTGATCGAACGTGGCGAGGCCGGCCTTTCGCCCGCCGCCGACCGCGCCAGCCGCGTCACCATCGGCCACGCCGAAGGGATGCCGCTGGCCTTCGCCAACATCTATTCCGATCTGGCAGAGGTGATCCGCGCCCAGAAAGACGGCCGCAGCCCCGATCCCGCCGCCACGCTCTACCCCAAAGCCGCAGACGGCCTGCGCTCGATGGCGGCCGTGCATGGCGCGGTCGCGTCGGCCAGCAAGGATGGCGCATGGGTCGATGCCCGGCCGCCGATGTTGCGCTAGCGCCGCGGCTTCAGCGTCCCGCGCTCGACGATCCGGCAGGCATGCATCCGGACCTCGGGGCGGCAGTCCGGATCGTCCAGCGAGCCGACCATCAGGTCGATGGATGCCGCCACGATCCGGTCAATCGGTTGGCGGATCGTGGTCAGATTGATGTTGTCCCAGCCCGCCATTTCCATGTCATTCAACCCGATGATGCCGATATCGTCGGGCACGCGCAGCCCGTGCGATTGCACCGCACTCAGCGCGCCGATTGACAACACATCGTCGCCGCAGAAATAGGCCTCGGCCGGGCCAGCCTGCAACAGGCGCAGCATCTCGGTCCGGCCGGCCTGAAAACTATAGGCCGCAGCAAAGCTGTGGCTGACCGAAACCCCGGGATGCGCCGCACTTTCGGCCTCGAACCCGGCCCACCGATCCTGCGTCGAGGTTGCGGTTTCGGGCCCGCCCATGAAACCGATCCTGCGATAGCCACGCTCGATTAGGCAGCGTGCCGCCATGCGCCCGCACTCGACATTGTCGATCCCCACGACATGCACGTCGGGCCGGTCCGAGTACCGCCCGAAGGCATGCACCACCGGAACCCCGGCATCGCGGAACGCCTTGGCAAACACCGGCGGCAGGGTCGAGGACGCCACGATCACGCCGTCCACCGAATACTGCTGCAACAGCTGGACAGAGTTCTGCGGCTCGGTCTGATCCGACAGATTCACCAGCAGCGGGCGCAATCCGCGATCCTGCAAGCCCCGCGTGAACAGATCGAAAACCTCCAGAAACACCGGGTTGTGAAAGTTGTTCGAAACCAGCCCGATCAGCCGCGTGCGCCGCGTGCTCAGCGCGCGGGCCAGAAAATTCGGCCGGTATCCCAGCTCCGTCGCAGCCCGCGTGACCTTGGCCCGGGTCTTGGCCGAAACCGATGCCCCCTTGGTGAACGTGCGCGACACCGCCGAGCGGGACACCCCGGCGCGCTCGGCCACGTCTTTCAGGGTCACGATTGTCGGGGCCATCTCTACACCTTTGTTGCGCCGCTCAGGCTAGCTGTTCGCCCGCGTCGATAGAAGGCCCGTTTTGCACGCGGGCCGGGCCGGAACTCCAGATAGCACGATCTCGGCTCCCGATGGTCGTCCGCGGCCCAAAGAGGCGCGAAACCGGCGATTGCGGCACGCGGACGCCTTGATATGGATCATGGCTGCGGCCCGCCGTTCCGGCCGAGACTGACCGCATGAGTGATCTTCCCAAGGCAGTTCCACCGGCACAGCGTGCGCCCGCCACGGTACGCAAGGCAGGCCCCAAAGCGGCGATGAACTTTCTGGTTACCGGTGGTTCCGGCTTCATGGGCATCAATCTTGTGCGCCACCTGCTGAGCCTCGGGCACAACGTGCGCAGCTACGATATCGCGCCCTTCGATTACCCCGAAGCCGCACGTATTTCCGTGCTTCAGGGCGATATCCGCAACCCCGACCTGCACGATCAGGCCTTCGACAGCGTCGATGTGGTGGTGCATTGCGCCGCCGCCCTGCCGCTGTGCACACCGCAAGAGATATTCTCGACCGATGTCGAGGGAACCCGCCTTCTGCTTCAAACCGCGGCCGCGAAAGGCATCGCGCGTTTCATTCACATATCGTCCACGGCGGTCTACGGGGTTCCCGATCACCATCCGCTCACCGAGGATGACAGGCTGATCGGTGTCGGTCCCTACGGCAAGGCCAAGATCGGCGCCGAAGCGGTGTGCGCCGGGTTCCGCGCCGAGGGTCTGTGCGTCCCCGTGCTGCGTCCGAAATCCTTCATCGGGCCCGAACGCCTTGGCGCGTTCGAGCTGCTTTACGATTTCGCCTTTCAGGGCCACAACTTCCCGGTTCTGGGATCGGGCGGCAACCGCTACCAACTGCTCGATGTTCAGGATCTGTGTCAGGCCGTGATGCTGTGCGCCACCGCCGATCCGTCAATCGTCGACGATGTCTTCAATGTCGGCGCCGCGCGTTTCGGAACCCTCAAGGAAAGCTTCCAGGCCGTGCTTGACCGGGCCGGCCACGGCAAGCGGATCGTGGCCCTGCCTGCGGCCCCGGCGATCTGGACCCTGCGGACGCTTGAAGCGCTGGGTCTGTCGCCGCTCTATCAATGGATCTACGAAACCGCCGCGAAGGACAGCTTCGTGAGCATCGACAAGATCGCCGCCCGCCTTGGGTACGCGCCGGAATTTTCCAACGAAGAGGCCCTGATCCGGAATTACGACTGGTATGTCGCTAATCGTGATCGGATTTCGCATGCCTCCGGCGTGACCCATCGTGTACCTTGGAAGAAAGGAGCGCTCGGCCTTGCCCGTTATATCTTCTGATCGAACCCGCCCCGGCACTTGGCGGCACATCGCGCGGATCGCGATTGCGCCCTTGATGGCGCTTGGGGTGGGGGCCATCGGGGCCATGGCAGAGGCACCGTCCACCCTCGCCGAACAACGCCTGCAATACGACGCCGTGCGCGCGAAATCGATCATCGAGTTGCAGCCGTTCCGCCATGAAATGTCGGCCAGCCTGCCGGACTCGGACCAAACCGGTGCGGTTGATCGCGCTCAACCCTGCGATCAATTCGTGGTTTCTGTTGCAGATCGGCAAAGAGGGCGCGGACAAGCAAACCTACTACCACATCGAAAATCCCGACCCGACCGGCCAGCAGATCGCGCTCGCCGCCGGCCCGGCGCTCAGCATCACCGGCACGTCCGCCGCCGTGCAATGCGCGCCCTGGTCCGGCGATCCCTCACCGCTTGGCGCGGCGGCGGCGTCGGGGCTGTCCGTATGCGCCGATCTGTGATGGCCGCCTCTACCTGCGCAATCCGTCCTCCGGATCGGCCACCAGCCTTGAACGCACCACGCAGTTCCTGCGCGATCACGTCTGGCAGGGCGAAGAGCTTGTGCGGTTCGTGCGCGACAACTTCTTCCGCGATGCCTTCGCCGAGACCAGCAGGCAGGTCGATTCCACCACCGCCGGGCAATCCGAAGGCGGGCCGCCGCCAGCACCGCTTTCCGACGCCCGAAAGCCGCCCGGTGATCACCGCACAACTCGGGCTTGCGCTGTCGGGAACCAAGGCCGGTCAGATGACGATGGGCCTCTGGCACCCGGTTGAAAGCCTTGCCGGCGTCTATGCCAGCGCGATCGAGCCAAAGGCGATCAGCGCGGACATCCTGAAAGGCCCGGGCACCGTCAACCCGCTGGATAGTGTGGAACGGGGCGCGACCGATTACCTGGTCGCCTTCGATCTGTCGCTTTCGAGCTCGGCTTCGCGCTCGGCACCGATCATCCGCGGCTCGACTGGTCGCCGCGCCCGCCCGCCTCGGTGCGCGTCGCGCGGGCTGCCGGGGCCCGACGGCGTCGGTCGGCCGAAACCGCTGGTGACCGCTCGGCATGGTCAGCCCCGACCTGTGCCGAGCCGCACCGTCGCCACCTTCACCGGCGGCTTCAAACGCCAGCACGGCGCCTTCAAGTTCGGGCCGATCTGGCACCGTCAACCACGGCAGCCACTACGGCTTCATCGAACAGGGCGTGATCTTCAGCAAGCTGCAGCCGGGCCTGTCGACCCTCTACGTGCTGACCGACGGCACCGATCGAGCATGAAAACCTGGACCGAGGCCGACAACGCGCTGCTGCCCCGGATCAGCGTTCGCCCGCCAGAACGGCGTCGCCGCTGATCGAGCCCGACCCCGACACCGGCCGAAGCCGTTCCCGGCGCACTGCGTCACGCAATGGGGGCCGGGCAACTGGTCGGGCTCGGCCAAGGCCGAGCTGCGCACCCTGCGCGCCGGCGCCTGCATGATCGAGACGCCCGAACACGCGCTTCCTGGTCTACGGCTATTTCTCGACCGCCACGCCCTCGGCCATGGCGCGGACCTTTCAGGCCTACGGCTGCCACTACGCCATGCTGCTGGACATGAACGCGCTGGAACACACCTATCTCGCGCTCTACGTGCGCCGCGGCGGCAGCGTCCATGTCGAGCATCTGATCCCGGGGATGAGCGTGGTCGACCAAAAGGGCCGGGACGGCACGCTGATCCCCCGGTTCATCGGCTTCCCGACAACCGCGATTTCTTCTACCTGATGCGACAGGAGGCACGGACCATGATACGGCGATCTGATCTTCGCACTACTCGTTCTGGGCCGTCGGCGGTGGCCGCGCCGGCCATCGGCCGAAACCGCCCTGCAGCAGAACAACGAGCGCGCTGTTCGAGCAGATCGCAGCAGGTGCACCGCGCTGAGCGCCGCGCAGATGGAGCGGCTCCGCGGCATCTTCGCGCGCTCGGGCTTCATCGGCCAGGGCAACCCCGCCATCACCGCGCCACCCGCTGACGCCCGAGCAATGCCGGTCCGGCAATGCCCGGCGGCCCGAACGGCTATGCCGACCGCCGGTTCGAGCGGATCTGCGGCGGCCAAATACATGGCGCCGCTCTACGATCCGCGCACCCAGAAGCCCGAAGACGCCACGGCCTGCATCGACCAGTTCGAGTTTCCCGACATCCCCTGCACCTATCCGGTGGTCTGGGTGCAAGGCCGCGAGGCCGCCGAGATCTGCGCCGCCATGGGCAAGCGGCTGTGCGACGCCCACGAATGGGAAGGCGCCTGCGCCGGGCGCGCTGGAGCCGCCCGACTACCGCTTCGATCTGGCCAAGGGCGTCGCGCCGAACGCGGCGGTCAGCCGCATGCGCAATCGGCGCACAACCGGCCACATACGGACCGACAAGAGCTGGAGCTACGGCCCCGACTACCAGCACGGGCATCTGCGCCGCCGCCAGCCACAAGAGCGCCGAGCTGCCAGGGCGGCGGCTGGAACGATCTGCGGCTCCAACACCTATCCGACCGGCTACTTTCCCGGACTGCCGCAGCCCGCTGGGCGTCTACGACATGCAACGGCAACGCCGCCGAGCACATGAACCTGCCGCTGGCACCGAGCCAGATGGCGAGCCGCGGCAGCACCACGCTGGGCGTACACCGAGATGAAGGGCAGCTGGTTCATCTTCGACAGCTACCACGCCCACGACGACTGGTGCCGCTGGCGGGCGCCCTACTGGCACGGCAGCCGGGTGATGGACGCCCAGGCAGCCACCCCAACTACCACCTCGGGTTTCGCTGCTGCAAGACGCTGAACTGACGGCGCAGCAAAGGCCGCCCCGCCAAGGCTCACACGCCGAAGGGCCGCGTTCAGCGCGCCGAGCGATGCCAGCAGCGCGCTGGGCATTCGCGATCGGTCCCTCGTTGCTGACGATCCGGGCCAGCGCAGGGTCTTGCAGGATATCCGCAAGCGGCAGCGGCGCGGCCGTTCACGAAGGCGGTCTCGCTGACCAGCCGCACCCCGTGGCTGTAATCGGCATAGCGCGCGCCGTGCACGGTGCTCAGCGGCTGGATCGGCTTGCCGTTGGCGCGGTGCCAGCCATAGATCGCCACCCGTCCGGGCGCGCTGCGCAGCCGCGTGGACAGAACCAGATCCTTCTTCTGACCGGCGGTCAGCTCGTCCAGCCCGCTGCTCCAGCGGCGCGCGCTGGCCGTCGACGGTCTGGTTATGCGTCACCAGATAGCGGGTCGAGCTCATCTGGTTGGTGGGCTTCATCGGGCTGGGGGCCAGATGCACCCGCGCCTGCGCATAGATCGCATCGACCATCGTGGGCGTCGGCAACAAGAAGCCGAAGCGGATCGGCGATCCTCGCGGCGGCCGGCAGACCCATCGGCACCCGCACGAAATCGCGGTCGTTGCCAACGGCCAGGTAATCGGGCGTGACGCAGATCGTCACCTCGACCGCTGCGGCCATCGCCAGACGTGCCGCTGAAAACGTGACCGGAATCAGGCTGCGCAGGAACGCCGGCACATTGCCCGACAGCACCTGATCGGCCACGATCCGGTCACGCTCTGTTCCGCTGAGGTTCAGCACCTGCTGCATCACGGCACTGCCCGCAGGCGCCGCCGTCGGCCCGTGCCGGAATGCCCCGCGCCAGATCCGGCGCGCAGGGTTTCGCCGCGAAACCGGTGCCGGCTGCAACAGCCGCATTTGCCGTCAGACACAAAGCCACGATCCATCCCAAAGATGTTGATTTTCTCATCTGCCACCTGTTTTTTCTGAGTTTTCGGGCCGCCCGTCCGCGGCTGGCGGACTGCGCGGTGTTGTCGGTCGGAGATGACGCCTTTGGGCGATCCAATTCCATCATATCCGTCCGCTCGTTACTGTCCCATTAACTCCCGACGTCGTGCGCCGGGCAGCATTCTTGTCACCAGAACCTAAGGTGTTGGGGATCAGTCTATCGCCGACCGGCCCGGCCGCGGTCAACCAACTCGGGGTCGCACGCGCGGAAAACCGCCGCTTTCGGGTTTACCCGATGTCCACCAGAACGCGCCCGGCTTCGACCTTGACCGGGTAGGTGGCAAGGTTCACGCAGACCGGCGCGCGCTTGGCCTCGCCGGTGCGATAGTCGAACTGGCCGTTATGCTTGGGGCATTCGATCAGGTAATCCATCACCAGCCCACCGGCCAGATGCACCTGTTCATGCGAGCATAGCCCGTCGGTCGCGAAAAACTCGCCGTCCGGCGAATGATAGATCGCGAATGTCCGGCCACCGTGATCAAAGCGGATCACGTCTTCTTCGTCGATATCATCGGTCGCGCAGGCGTCGATCCAGTCCGTCATGACAGTCCCTCCAGAAAGGCTTTGTATTCATTGTCCGCGATGGCCACGCTATGGCCCGCTTCGGGGTAGGCGCCCGAACCGACATCGGCGCGAAATTCGCGAAAGGCGGCAATCCGCTCGGCCTGCAACCGGTCATATTCGGCGCGAAAGTTGCGGTAGGTCTTGGCGTGGCGCGGCTTGTGACCACGGGTGTAGCCAAGCACATCCTCGGCAAAGAGGTATTGCGCATCGGCATGCGGCCCGGCCCCCATGCCAAGCATGATCAGGCTGGTGCGCTTCGATATCTCGGCGCCAACCCTGTCGGGCACAACCTCCAGTTCCGCGCCGAACGCGCCGGCGGTTTCCAGCGCCCGCACGTGGTGCCAGACCGCCAGCGCCTGATCGGCAGTCTTGCCAACTGCCCGGAACCCACCCGTCCAGGTGCATTTCGACGGGATCAGCCCGACATGGCCGACCACCGGGATACCGTCGTCGCACAGCGCCCTGATCGTGGCCAGCGACGAGGCGCAATAGACGCAGTCGGCTCCGATCTGCATCACCCGGTGCGCGGCGCGCAGGTAATCCTCGGCAGTGACCAGCTGACCGTAAAGCAAGCCCACTTGCACGAAACAGTCGCCCGCCGCCTCGCGCATCGCGGGCGTCCAGACCGGATCGATGATCGACAGCATGTCGATCCCGGCCGCCGCCGCCGCCGCGGCCTCGTCGGGCGTATCCACGAAAAGCATCGAAAGCTGGCGCTTGCCTTTCAGCGCACGGATGTCGGCGACGGTCGGTCGGGCCATGTCAGTTCTCCTGCGGTTTGCAGCCTGACGCCCCGGCAGGCATCGCGCCGCTCAGAACTGCCACGGAACTGTTCAACCCTTCAAGTGTGTTCAGCGCGACATCGCCCGAGTTCAGCCAACAGCCCGCCTGTCACGCAAGATTGCGCAGATAGTCCATCACCGCAGGCCGCACCGATTGCGCGCCAGACGCCGACGCGTTGTCCATCACCTCGCGCAGATCGGTCAGATTGACCCGCCGGATCAGGTGCTTGACCGGCCCGATCGAGGCCGGGCGCATCGACAGGCTGCGCAGTCCCAAAGCCGCAAAGCAGATCGCCTCGATCGGCCGCCCGGCATCCTCGCCGCAGAACGAAACCGGCGTGTTGGCGGCTTCGCAGCGGTCCACGATCTGCTTGATGATCGACAGGAATGACACGTTCAGCGTGTCATAGCGCCGCCGCACGCGTTCATTTTCGCGGTCGGCGGCAAAGAAGAACTGCTTCAGGTCATTGCCGCCGATCGAGATGAAATCGCATTCCTCGAAGAACTGGCGCGGCGCGAACGCCATGCTGGGGGTTTCCACCATCGCCCCGATCTCCAGCTTGAAGGGCACCGCATGGCCCAGCCGCTTTTCGCTTTCCACGACGCCCAGCAACAGCGCCCGCGCCTCGCGGAATTCTTCTGTCTGCGCGATGAACGGGAACATCACCGTCAGCGGCCGCCAGCGGCGGCGCGCAAGCAGCGCCTGCAACTGCATCCGCATCACACCCTTCTTGTCCAGCCCGACCCGGATCGCGCGCCAGCCCATCGCCGGGTTCGGCTCGTCCTGCGGCTTCATGTAGGGCAGCACCTTGTCAGACCCGATATCGAGCGTGCGGAACGCCACCCGCTTGCCGTCCGCGGCCTGCAACACGCGGCTGTAAAGCGTGGCCAGCTCGGCCCGTTTGCGGCACCTTGTTGCGGATCAGGAACTGCAATTCGGTGCGGAACAAGCCCCACGCCCTCGGCCCCCGAGCCCACCAGCGACGGCAGGTCCGCCATCAGCCCGGCATTCATGTGCAGTGAAATCACCGAGCCGCACAACGCCTTCGCCGGTTTGTCGCGCAGGCCGGCATAGCGTTCCTGTGCCGCCGCCTGCATCGCGATCTTGTCGCGAAAGGCCGCTGGCGACGCTTTCCTCGGGCCGCAGATGCACGATGCCCTGTTCGCCGTCCACCAGTATGCGGTCGCCGTTCAGCGCCTCTGTGGTGATCCGGTCGGCATGAATGACCAGCGGGATCGCCAGCGCGCGGGCGACAATCGCGGCATGAGCAGCCGACCGAGCCCTGTTCCAGCACGATCCCCTTCAGCGCGCGGCCATATTCCAGCAATTCGCCGGGCCCGATGTTGCGCGCCACCAGGATCGGGTTTTCCGGCAGTTCGGCGCCGGTCTCGCGGCCCTGACCGGTCAGGATCCGCAACAGCCGGTTCGAAAGGTCATCCAGGTCATGTAATCGCTCGCGCAGATAGGCATCGGGTACCTGCGACATCCGGGTCCGCGCGGCGGTCTGCTCTTTCTCGACCGCGGCTTCGGCTGACAGACCGCTGGCGATGTCCTCTTCCATGCGGCTGGATCCAGCTGCGCGAGTTGGCGAACATACGGTAGGCCTGCAAAACCTCGCGCTGCTCCTTGTCGCCGGTATCTGCCAGCGACAGCATGTCATCGACAGACATCCGAAGCTTGTTGACGGCCTCTTGCAGGCGGATCAGTTCGATCTTGGGATCGTCGGCCACCGGGTTTGTCACCACCACGCGCGGTTCGTGCAGATAGACCTGGCCCTCGGCCACGCCCTCTTGCCCGACGCTGCCGCGAAACAACACCGGCTGCTGGTGCAGCGCCGATAGCGCCGCGCCCTCTCCGACAAAGGCGCCCAGCTCTGTCATCTCGGCCAGCACCATCGCCACGACTTCCAGCGCGTAGACCTCATCTTCGGAAAACTCGCGCGCGTCCTTGGACTGCACCACCAGCACGCCAAGCGATTCCCCCAGCCGCTGCACCGGCACACCCAGGAAACGAGGAATATATCTCCTCGCCGGTCTCGGGCATGAACCGGAACCCCTTGGCCTGCGGCGCATTCGGCGTGTTCACCGGCGATCCGGTTCGCGCAACCCGCCCGACCAGGCCCTCGCCGATGCGCATCCGCGTCTGGTGCACGGCTTCCGCCTTCAGCCCTTCGGTCGCGCAAAGTTCCAGCGTGTCGTCGTCGCGGAACAGGTAGATCGAGCACACCTCGGTCTGCATCGAATCCGCGATAAGATGCGTGATCCGGTCCAGCCGGGCCTGTCCCGCGCTGCTCTCGGCAAGGGCATCCCTCAACCGGCCAAGCAGCTTGCGGCTTTCACTTTCCGTACGTTCAGCCATTCGGTTCCAGCACCCCTTTTCGCCATCTATAGGCGAGTTGCGCGGCGAGGGGGAGAGGCGAATGTCACCCCATCATGCATGCGGCACGCCTAAACGAGGAATGCCCGGAACGCGCGCCGATTGCCTTGGAACCGGGCATTTCGTGCGTCGGGGCCGTTCGCCTGTTATGACGTTTTGCTCACTGCAAGCGATACGAATAAACATTGTTCAAGTATCCCTGATCATCAATGCGAAAGTGGGTCTTCCCGACGAGTTTGAACCCCTGCGCGAGGTAAAAGGCAATTGCCGGATCATTTTCCGCATTGGTTGTGAGCCAGACAGAGTCTGCGGGCTTGTTACGACAGTGTTCAAAA
Organism: uncultured Alphaproteobacteria bacterium; assembly: GCA_963714615.1. Classification (GTDB taxonomy): domain Bacteria; phylum Pseudomonadota; class Alphaproteobacteria; order Rhodobacterales; family Rhodobacteraceae; genus JAHEAO01. The sequence goes on from CAVQOV010000013.1 coordinate 119,147, forward strand.
GCGGCATGCAACAGGCGCTTCCCGATGCCTTTCCCGCGATGTCGAGGCTGCACATAGAAAGTTGAAATTTCCATTTCCGAACAGCCTGATATTGGCGCCTTGCTCGCTGAGGTCACCCGAATAAAGCCGTCGATTCCGTCCTCGTTCTCAGAAACGAGGATGAACTGATCAGGGTCAGCTATGAGCCGCTCAGCCTTTGATCGTGTGAACTCCTCCAAAGCATAGTCAGCAAAAAATGCGTTCACGCCACGCTTGAGGTAGGTGCCGATCCAGACTTCAATCGAAATTGCAGCAATGCTCGAGGCATCCGACAGATATGGCTTTCTCAGTTTCATAGCCGATAGGTGCCAGCTATGAGGGCGGGGTCAATACCAATTTCCGACGCAGTAGGTCTGGGCTCAAAACCGCCCTTCGCCCTCGTCCCGCGCTGAGTTGAGTCGATCTCGCCGGCCAGCAACGGCAAGCGTCTCGCGCCGGCAGTCCGGCGGGGCTTTCGATGGGGCGGTGTCGCGGCGGGATCAGAGGTCTCGGTTCTGGTCTGACCGGTCGACCGGCGCCTCCCGCATCTTGCGTCAAGCCCCACCGCGCGCCACAAGCAAAGCGTTAAGAAAGCCTGAACGAAAAAGGCGCTATTATTTTGTTTTCAACAGGTTGGCAAAACGTCCACATGTGGACGGCCCCGCCCGTCAGGCCCTCTCCAACTCGAAGGTATCATACACCGCCAGCTCAGAGAGCTCTTGCCCTCGGTTCGTCAGATGCGCTCGAACGCCCGGCAATCGGGTGCCGCGGCTTTCATCAGTGTAGTCGCTCTAACCCAGCGGCGCTGACTTCACTTAAGTTCGCGGACCGTTTGTCAGATAACGAAGATATCGGTCTCGTCGATAGCCAGACCCGCTTGCAGCGTCGCGAAAAGGAAGCTCTCAGCAGCACCGGTTCCGTCGACGTCAAAACGCAGATGTCCGGTATCACTTTCGAATATGATCCGATGCGCCGCGTTCTCGGCAGCACCCGTTTCGTTGATCACGAATTGCGATGCATCCAGGTCTCCGAAGGACAGGCCGGCAAACACGCTGTGATCGATCTGAATGGTATCGTCGCTCGAGTTGAAATCGAGGATGCGATCAACATTTCCATTTCCAAGTGCCGACCTGAATACGAATGTATCTGCGCCAGACCCACCGTACAGGATATTTGCCAAGTCATTGCCGGTCAGCACATCATCGTAGCTGGTCCCATATACGTTCTCGAACCCGGATATGATGTCTCCATCTGCTTCACCGCCCGAGGCGCTCTGGAAGCCCGAGCTGTCCGCATTCAAGTCGACAACGACGCCAGACGAGGCACCCGCATAACGCAACCAGTCTATGCCATCTCCGCCGTCCATACGGTCCGCGCCCAAGCCGCCGCGAATGGTGTCATTACCAGCGCCTCCGAAAATTGTGTCATCACCGTCATAGCCAAAAAGAACGTTCTTGCCACCATCACCGGTCAGCACATCACCGTAGTCGGACCCGTAAACATTCTCGAACCCAGTGAAAGTGTCGCCCTCAGCATCGCCACCGAACCCCAGTGAGGTGCTTAGATCGACTGTAACGCCTGAACCCGCGTCAGTATATTGCAGCAGGTCCACGCCATCGCCGCCTACCAACGTGTCCGCGCCCGCACCGCCGCGGATCACGTCATTACCGGCCCCGCCATCAATGAAGTCGTCGCCGTCGAATCCGATCAAATAGTTCGCGCCACCATTTCCGACGATGACGTCATCATAGTCAGAGCCGAATACGTTTTCGAAGCCAGAAACGATATCACCTTCGGCATCGCCGCCAGAGACTGTCTGGAACCCGGAACCGTCCTCATTCAGGTCAACCGTGACGCCTGATGCCGATCCCTCATATTGCAAGACGTCCACACCCGCGCCTCCTTCAAGGGTGTCTGCACCCTCTCCACCGCGGATGATGTCATTTCCACCGTTACCGATGATGGTGTCGTTTCCAGCAAGACCGATGAGATAGTTATCACCCTCATCACCGATCAGGACATCGCCAAAGTTGGAGCCTCGGACGTTTTCGAATCCGCTAACGATATCCCCTTGGGCATCGCCGCCAGAGACAGTCTGGAATCCGGAACCATCGGCATTCAGATCAACCGAGACGCCCGCATTCGAGCCGACATAGTACAACCAATCCGTACCGGCATTGCCGTTCAAAGTGTCGGCCCCAGCGCCACCCTCGATCACGTCATTGCCAGCAAGGCCGTCGATTATGTCAACTCCGCCGTCGCCGATCAGAGTGTCGGCACCCGGAGTCCCCGTCCGCACGTCAGGCGTGTCGGTAATGTCGACCTCTGCTGTGGCAAGCGTTACGGTATTGCCGCCCGCATCGGCGGTCAGGGTGAAAGTCGCGGCGCCTTCGCCGAACGCGTCTTGCGCGCCCGTATATTCGATTGCGGTGCTGTTGTTGAAGTACTTGTCGAGCTCCTTGATCGAGCCGGTAAATGTCAGAGAGCCGGTCCCCGCTCCCGTGACCTGCACGTCGTCGGTGCCGTCTGCCTCCAATGTGCCTTGGCTGGCACTGAGGGTGACAGACACAATCTCTTTCTTGCTACCCTTGGACTTGAGCTTCATCGCAGACAGATCAATGGCCGAAGTCGTATCCTCTGCGACAGTGATCTCGCCTGGAAAATCCTTGACGGACATCTCAGCGGCCTTTTGCGACTTGCCCACCGGACCAACGCCAAGGCTCTCAATTACATCGGAAATCGTCGGGCCGAATTCGCGGTTTTTTGGGGACTTCATGTCAGCAGAATCCTAGTTGTCCTAAATGCAGGTCTTGTCTTGGCCGCCGAAGCAGGCAATCGAAGAAAATTGGCCCCGGCAATGTTAGCTACTTCGATCAAACCAAAGCGTCCGATGGGTTGTGCCTGGTTCATCTGTTAGCGTTTTATTAACCTCAAATGCGGTCATTAATTGACACAATCGGGGCTTCTACGAGACACGATGAAGGGGCGCTTGGGTCACGCAGTTACAGGGCAAAACAACAGGCAAATCACGGCGAAAACTCCGGAAGAATGCCGGCAACAAACTGAATTTATGACCGGATCTTTTTTGGGGTCAGTTCTGCGCGCTCGCCGCTGCACGTTGGTGCCAATGCTGCGTGACGCGCAGTTGGTCTAAGTTCTTGCAGCCCGGAACATAGTAAGAGCAGCGAAGAGTGTCAGACAGATCACAAAGACCAATGCCAGAGCACCCGGAACCTTCGGATATGTCGCGGTCTGGGCGGCTCTTGGCGGGACCACAACCTGAAGAAGGCTACGGTTGAGCGCAGCCTCTTGCCCAGCTTCCGCCTGAGCTTTCAGTGCCGTCTTGACCGCCTCCCGCGCCAGATCAACCTCCAGAGTTGCCAACTCATACTCCATCAGGAGTGTGTTGAGAGACCGCTCGGTCGATCCGTCGGGAGCCACGAGCCGGGCACGTTGGTCTTCGATCTGGCGGCGGATCCGTTCCTGCAACTCCATGGCCTGCCGGGTCTGTAAGCTTTCACCGATACCCGCGATCTGCGCTTTCTGGATCTCGCTATTGAGTTGTTGAGCTTCAGCCTCCAGATCGTTGATCGTCGAGTAGATGCTTTCAACGCGATTTTTCGGATCAACTTCCTGATACTTGATCTGCAAGGCCACGAGTGCGGCTTGCGCCTCAGCAACCTGCTGTTCGGCGGCCTCGCGCACTTTTGCAGCGTGCGACTGCCGCTGATCGAATACCTGCTGGCCTAAAGACTGGACCATGATTTCGGTGCTGCGCAGCACCGCATCGGAAACAGAAACCGCCTGCGATGCGCTGGGTGCTCTTACGTAAAGTGTCAAAAGACCACTTTGAATATCGACCGAGGAATCCAGGAACCGGCCAAATTGTGCCTCCTTGCCTAAAGACAGTATCGGGATCGTCCTTAGCCGTTGTAGTGGGTCGATCGCATCGCTGCTGAATTCTGTGACAAGGCCCAGTTCCTCTTCCAATGTGTCCATCAAGGCCTGGCTCTGAACATAGGAATGTGCGCCAAACACTTCCGACAGGTTGGATGGACCTTGGACACCGCCAAGCAATCCGGAACGCGGCCCATTCCCGTTTTCAGCGGGTTTTGTGATCGCGATAACCGATTGCGCTTCATAAAGCGGGGTTGCGAATGCAACGAGATAAAGGGCGGTGATCAGTACAGGGGCGACAACGACAACCAAAAACAACGGCACGTTTCCGATCCTGGAAAACACCCCAGGTTTCGAGTCTTCAATGACTTTGCGGTCTTCAGCTTTGGGTTGCGCAGACGCCAGCAGGGTCAGCGCCGCCGTATTCTGGTCCTGCTCTATGGTCTCGACCGCCCGAGCGTTGTCGATGGCCTTGTGGCGAATCCGCTCGGCCTTGTCTGCTTCGGCTATACGCGCGCGCTCGGCCCGCCACGCCCGAATTCTTTCGCGTTCAACTTCGTCTGACAATTCTAGACTCAGGCATGCCTAGATCTCTTTTGCATATCAACGGAATACTCGTTTGACAGGTCAAGCGCTTTCTGTGCGACTTTCAGATCATCACAGGGTATCAATCGTTGGTTGAGTAGAACAAGGAACCGGTCACAATACACGTCGAGTTGGCGTGCGTTGCGGGAAAAAAAGATCAATCCCCCGGTCGTCAGCCTGTCCGCCAATATCGCGTCGCACATGGTTCGATCACGTGGCTCACCAACCGTGATAGTTTCGTCCGCGATCCATGTCGCGGGGCCGTCCACAGACAAGGCACATGCATAGCTTAGAATTGCGCGCTGGGTCGGCGAGACGTCCTTCATCAGTTTGCGGGCCAAATGGCCAATGCCGAACTTCTCACGGCAAAACTCTTCAACGGAATTGGGAGATACTCCGACAAGTCTTGCAAAAATACTGATGTTGTCGGCCACGGTCAGATCGGGATGCAGGTATCCTGCAAAGTTGATCGGCCAACTGACTCGGCCCACATGGCTGACGGTGCCGCGATCCGGCCGGTCGATCCCCGCGATCAACCGCGCCAAAGAGGACTTCCCGGTCCCTGGTGCCGCAAGTACTCCGACCCGTTCACCCGTGCCAAAGACCACGTTTGCATCTATCAAAATGGGTTCACGGTTGATAAATCCTGGTTTCAGAAGCGTGACGTTTTGCAGAGTTATCATAGCCGACCCCGCATGATGCGCCTGCGCGCAGCGAATATCTCTATTGGAATCGAAGCCAGATAGAATAGGGCGGCGACAGCGACAGGATACCATACAGTCGCAATGGGTGAAGTATAGCCAAGGAAATACGATTGACGGACGAGTTCGGTCACGTGAAGAAACGGGCTGTACCAGAGCAAATCCTGCACTTCTTTGGACAGGTCAGTCGCGGTGTAGAAAATCCCCGAAAGCCAGAAGAACGGACGCAAGATCAAAGGTGCCGCGCGCGCAAAAGCGTCACTCAGCAAACCAGCCATGGCCACGAAACGCCCCACCCCGCACCCAATGAGCCAGCTCAGGGAAAGGCAGAACACGACGCCCGGCATGGAGGCCGGCAAATCGCTTCCGAACAATATGGTCACAGCACCGAAGATCAGCGCCGACGTTGTCAGCACATTGAACGCTTCCAGAAGCATCGTTGCCGAGAGGATGTCATTCGAGCAAACGGGTCGGAGGTAACGCATATAGCGATGCGCGCTTAGCGTCCGGCTAAGCGATGTCACGGTCTGACGAAAAATCAGGTAAGGCAAAATGCCCGTCGCAATGAAAATTTCGGTGCGGACGTTAATCGGCGGCGTGCGTTGCAAAGTCCAGAACAGGGCTACAATCAGCGCAATCCATACAGTCGGTGTGATGTAGGCCCAGAGGTACCCCAACTTGCCGCCGGAAAAACGGGTCTTGCGCTCCCGTTCCAGCAGTACCGCGATCCGGGTGATCGTATTGGGTTGAATGATATGTTGATCCGCAACCAAGATCATGCCTCGTAATACTCGCGATACCACTGAACGAACTGACCGATACCGTCTTTGACGGAAGTGTTGGGACGGTAACCGGTCAGAGCCTCCAACAGATCGGTGTTGGCCCATGTGCCGCGCACATCGCCTTTCTGCATCTCCATCATGTTCTTCTCGATCGGATGTCCGAGCGCATTCTCAATTTCTGGATAAAATCCATCAGCGGCACACTCGTACCGTTTCCGATATTGATCGTGCGGAACGGCGCAACCGGGCTAAGGCTGTCGCCCGGAATCGGGTCGGATACGGCATTGGGCGCTGGCGGCACGGCATCGATAAGGTTTCGCATGGACCGAACCAGATCGCCCACAAAGGTGAAATCGCGCGCCATTTCGCCGTGGTTATAAACGTCGATTGCCTCACCGGCGAGGGCCGCGCGCACGAACTTGAACAACGCCAGATCGGGGCGGCCCCACGGCCCATAGACCGTGAAGAAACGAAGCATCGTCGTCGGTATTTGCCATAAATGCGCATAGGAATGGGCCATCGCCTCATTCGCCTTTTTTGTTGCCGCATAAAGCGTCAAAGGCAATTCGGTGGCTTGGGTTTCCTCGAATGGCATCGTCTTGTTGCCACCATAGACCGATGAGGTCGAGGCCATCAGAAGATGCTCGATCTCTGCGACGCGGGCCGCCTCCATCAAGTTGAAGGTGCCCGTCAGGTTGGTGTCGATATAGGCCCGCGGGTTTTCGAGACTGTAACGAACGCCTGCCTGTGCGGCGAGATGAATGATAACGTCCGGTTTGCACTCGGCAACGATCCGGGACAGCATGACGTGATCTTCCAGCATGCCGATATGGGCGCGGAAGTTGGGGTGTTTTTCGAGCATCTCGTGGCGTTTCCGCTTGAGAGCCACGTCATAATAGTCGGTCAGGCCGTCAAAACCGACGACCGAAAACCCCTCGTTCAAAAGATGCTTGGCAAGGTGAAAGCCGATAAATCCGGCCGTCCCGGTGACAAAAACCGTTCTCATTTATGAAACCAACTTTGCAGAATTGAAAAGGTCCGTTGTACGGCCAAGAACTGTGTCGATGGAAAAACGATCTCCTGATTGCACCATCGCAGCTGAACCGAGACGCGCCAGTTCGTCTTCGTTGGACAACAGGCTTTCGAGCTTTTCGTCAAGTTCGGAAATCGGCAAGGATTCGGCAGTCGAAAGAATATAGCCGGTTTGGCCATCGGTGACGACCTCGTCCGTCCCGCCAGCCGGCGTGGCAAGCACCGGGGTGCCGGCCAACTGAGCCTCGATCAGAACGTTTGGCAGCCCTTCCATTTCGGCGAGATGCATCAACAGATCGGCACGGTGCATATAGAAACCCACGTTGCTTCGAATGCCCGCAATGAAGACGCGGTTGGTAAGTCCTAGTTCTTCTATCAACGCCTCACAATCCGCTTTGAGTGCGCCGCCGCCAAGCATGACGAACCGCGTGTCATCACGTTTTGCCAAATACCGCGAGGCGGCCTGGATCCAGTCCAACGGCCGTTTGTTCGTGTCAAACCGGAACACGCCCAGAACGGTCTTGTTACAATTCTCCGAGGCATCAAGCACTTCAGACCAATACTCATGATCCGTCCCGTCTCCATCCGGCAGAACTGCGGGGATCGCATTCGGGATAACCAGGACTTCGCCGGGCTCAAGTGACAGCCATTCTTCATATGCGGTCGCAGCCTTCTGGCTGTTGGCGGTAAAAGTCACGTGAGCAAGGCGCGCCAGTGCGGCATACAGAACAGGCAATTCGGGTCTGAACAGGTTCGGCCGAAGGTTCGGCGGCAAGCCACGGAAAGAAGTTATGATCCGCGGGACACCGGCCAGAACGGCCGCAATTGCGGATTGAACGACCCCGCCATCCTGCCAAAGATACGCAACATCCGTCTGATCTTCGCGGAACATCTCTGTCAACATGCAGGTATGTCGCAAGACATCCGGCGCCAATAATTCCAGCAGTTCCCGAATCTCCTTGGACACTCCGTGCAACGCCGTAAACGGCACGTCCGGCTGATCAGCCAGAATGCGCGTGGAGACGCCGGCCTCTTGCAACTGCGGCAAGTAATAATCCGCACCAGTAGCAGCCGTTGCGTGTTTGACCCAAACGCTCGGGATCAAACCAGGCTGTTGTCGGTCGTCGGAACGCTGATGGTAGGCGCAGGCGATACGTGTCATCTGCCGCTCTGCGCCACCGGTGCCAAGCTGTCCGGTGAAGAAAACAACGCGTTTGACGGAAGTCAGCTCCCGGGGCGGATCGGCAAGCGCAATGATATCGGTGATCGCGTCATTCGCATCCGCGCACTTGTGCTTTTTCAGTGTCGCTGCGCGACGAGAGACCGAGCCAAGAAGGTCTTGTGAGGCCTGCCCCATCTTTTCACGATGCTCAACATGCTGGGCGATTTTCGCTGCTTCCAGGAACCGCGATTGCTCGTTCAGTATCTTGATATACTTCATCCGGATATCCCGCTCGTCGGAATGGAGTATCAGGATGGTCAGCATGATATCGTCAATTTCGCTCCAGGCCTTAAGTTCTGCCAGCCCGACGATTGCCCGATTTGCTTGGTGCAAACTGTGCCAACTTCCCGGAAAAAGCTCTTTGATATGTGCGATTCCGGCCTCGACTTTTTGCTCACGACGGTGCCACCGCATAAGCATGCGCAAAGCGGTCATATCGTCCGGGTACAGGTTTCTCAACTCATGCCACAGATGCCGCATGCCCTTCTCGGACCGCTGTTTTTCAAGAAGCATTCCGAAGGCGATTGCAATCGTCTGATCGGCACGATGGGTTTTGAGCACAGGTTCAAGCTCGTCATACACCTGTTTTGCAGTCTCCGGAGACTTTATGGCCGAACACATTTGATAGATTTTTTCGGAAAAATCGCCAGGCAAGGGCGGTGCATCCGGAGCAAAATTGAGCATGCGAGATATTGTTTGCATCGGTTATGCCTCCACCAAATTCGGTTTCAGCACCTGCTTGGCTTCCGCTTTGAGTTTCTGAGTCTTGGGCGTTGCCAGCGAAACCACCTTGCCCGCGAATTCAACCGACCTGGCACGATCACCGATCTTCACCGCAGACCGCATCAGCAGGACCCAGTTATTTATTTTCTCGGGCAGATGTACTGCTGCGGACTGGCCCAGTTCCAAGGCAGTTTCATAGTCCCCCGCGGCAAACCTCAACCTTGCCCGCCACAGATCCAACTCTGGCAACTCCGAGGGAAGTGCGTCTGCTTCGGCGGTCAGCGCGTCGAGCGTTTCGATGTCACCCGCATTGCCGGCTGCGCGGATGCGAAGGGACAATTCCTTGCGTATGTCACGCATCGCATTTCGTGCCGGAGAATACCGTGGCGCCGCAAGCAGGACGGCGTTCAATCCGTGAATTCGATCGATCAGATGTTCCGCGTCCAGCGCAGTGGCAATCCATTCATCCAGGATCGACAGAAGCGCTTCATCCGTGATGCGATCGGTTATCTGATGCTCGCACCAACAGGCCAGGATTTCTGCTGCGTGCCCAATTCCATGGTTGGCGGCCAGGTAAATCACCATCTCGACCGCATCGCGTGATGTCGTCATCCCCGAAACTATTTCGGTGAAGGACGTCCCGCTCAACAGCAAAAGCTGCAGTCTCTCAACCGGCTCAACAGTTGCAAGGATTTCCGACCTTTCCTCGGGTGTCAGTCTGGCCAGAAGGTCGCTTCCACTTTCGATTGCCTGTTTCGCAAGCACGGAAAACGCGCGACGCGAGCCCTTTTTCGCTGCCGCCAGATAGAATTCGCCGGCCACCTCTGTGGCCGCCCCAAGCTTGGCCCTGGACGCGCATCTCATTAGCTCATGCGCCGTCATGTTGGCGACGACCGCAGGATAAGCGCGCGCCAATTCAGATGCTGAGTCAAACAGCCCGATCGAACAGCCGGTTTTCAAGGCATGAATCGCCTCATCGGCGCAAAACTTCTTACCTGCAAGGGCGCTGTATTCTGCCAGGAACGCTGCCTGAACCCGTTCTTGGGCTTGGGTGTTTTCTTCCAGCAAGGGAAGCACTACGGCGGTGTCGGTCGCAAGCGCCTCCAGGCGCGCTCGAATGTCGACCAGCTTTCCCTGCTGCCGTGCCGCGGCGATCTGCGGCTGAAGCTTTCGATCGACGACGCTCGAGACGCCGGCTCGAACCGCTTCATCTGTCATTGGAGCGATCACTTCGCACATCCAGTCCTCCATCAGACTGTCGGCAAAACTTTCGGTGAAATGTGCAAGCCCCGTGCTTTCATCTTCGATGGCGGCAGTCTGACCGAATTCATGCATCAGATCCGTCGGATTGTAGAATTTACATCCGGCCGACTTGACCTCTGCCTCGACCAGATTGATGAACTCCGACCGCGACTTGATCAGGTTTCCATCAGGTTTGCTGGCATCGACATGTGAAACGAACAGCACATCGGGAAGCATATCGGAAAGAACACGGATATCGCGCCGAAGTCCTTCAGGCGTAACAAGCTGCAAACGAATTTTGCCAAGCATATTGGCGTCAGATCGCTGCTGCGGAGTTGCTGACCACTCATGATCAAGAAAGCCCATCAGCTCATCGCTGTCGCCGGCTTTTGCCAATGCCCAGAAAACATTGCAGCGTTCCGGGTTCGCAAAGAACTCGGAATAAGCCGATTTCAGGTAGTTTAGCTGGACTGAAATACCATCAATGGTGACTTCCTTGGCGGAAGACAGTTCGACTACATAGAGTTCCGAAGATACATGCGTGCTGGCCGAAATCTCGTGCAGATCGTGGGCGCGCGAAACAAGCGGCCAGACCTCTTTCGAAATTGTTGCCGAGCCCTGAATGAACCTGGCCATTTGAACTGCTTCGGCGGGCGAATGGCAGTAGCCGTAGCACCGATCCAGGTTGAGTTGAAAACCATGGATGGGCTGGCCACGGCGCAAAGGCGTCGTGATCCTGCATGACCCAATTGGTGTGATAGAAAACATCTGTTCGAGCCCCTTTCGCCAGACCGTTCGCCATACTGAGTTACAGTGACCAGTAGTTAAGTCCCCTAATCTCTTCGGAATTCCGGAAGGCTCCCTTGATGTCTATCAGAACGCCACCTCTACGGACACATTTCAGGAATACCGGATTCTCTGAATAGACCGAGTGCGGTGTCGCAATGATCAAGGCGTCCAGATCTACCAGATCTTTGTGGCTGCAAAGATCGATCCCAACTGAATGGGCAACATCGGACGTACAATAGGGATCATGCACAAGCGTTTCGATACCGTAGCCCCGAAGCGCCTCAACCAGCTCCAAGGATTTGGAGTTTCGAATGTCCGGGACATTTTCCTTGAAGGTAATGCCACAAAAACCAACGCGCTTCTTGCGCAGGTCGCCGCCTTGTTTAATCAGTGACCGCAGAGTTGCGTCAGCAACATGACGAACCATACCGTCATTGGTGCGACGTCCTGCCAGAATGACCTGAGGGTGATGGCCAATCTTGTCTGCCAGCGAAGCCAGATAGTAGGGGTCGACGCCAATGCAATGGCCGCCCACCAACCCGGGGGTGAATGGCATGAAATTCCACTTCGTGGCCGCGGCATCAATCACGTCGCGCGTGTTGATACCGATCTTGTCGCAGATCAGCGACATTTCGTTCATCAGCGCGATGTTGATATCACGTTGTGTGTTTTCCAGCACTTTCGCGGCTTCGGCCACCTTGATGTTCGGTGCGACGTGGAGCCCAGCTCCGATGACCAGTCCGTAGACGGCCTTTACCCGCTTCAGCGTTTTCGGAGTGTCGCCGGACACGACCTTGACCACGTTCCTGACGGTGTTGACCTTGTCGCCCGGATTGATGCGCTCGGCGCTATATCCAAGGCCGAAGTCCTTGCTGGCCTTTAGGCCGGACGCTCGTTCGAGCAGTGGTCCACAAAAGTCCTCTGTCACGCCAGGGTACACCGTTGATTCGAACACAACGACATCGCCCTTCTTCAGATTCGGACCGATCATGTTGCAAGCCGAACGCAGCGGCGCCAGATCGGGTTGTTTGGTGTCAGTGATGGGCGTCGGGACCGTGACGATGAAGAACGTGGCTTCAGAAAGGTCGTTAACGTCAGTCGTTGAGCGCAGTCCGGTGGTCTGCAATTTCAGCGTGTCGATCTCACTCGTCGAATCGAAGCCATTGTTGATTTCAGCGACGCGCTGGCGCGAGATGTCGAAACCAGCGACCCGTTCAAATTCATCAGCCAGGCATATAGCCAGTGGAAGGCCCACATATCCCAAGCCCACAACCGCCACATTTTCGAATGTGGCTTTCGAACCAACGTTATTTGACACAAGCCGAACTGGTCTCTTAACAGCCTCGACCTGCGTAGTTCTTAGTACTGTGTTCAGCGCAACATTCATGGCCCCGCCCTTTGTTAACGATTACTAAGGGAAGGTTAATTCTGAATTGTGGCCCAGATTTGCGTAAAATTGGGTGGATATGGGATGATTAATTTAATTTGGGGTCGGCGATCGATGACCCGATGCTTGCAACCTGAACGTTACATGCCCGCAAAGGGTGGCCCTCTTTGATTGTTGGATCCACCCATCATACATAAGACAAACTTACTTAGAATTTGTGACATATTCTATTGGCAAGACGTGCCCAGAAACTTCACGAATGGCACGCTTCCATGCAAATCCAACGCGCGAGATCAAAACGTATTCTCTCTGCCGGCATTGTATTGCTGGTAACGTCCACAGCCGTTGATCAGCCTTTCCGCTTCGATGCTTAGAGGAAATTCCCTTCGCGTCGATGGCGCCAACAAAACCGGCTTTCTGCTGGGCTGTGCAATCGTGTTCAGCGTATTCGTGAACCTCCTGATGCTGACCGGGCCGTTGTTCATGCTTCAGGTCTATGACCGTGTCCTGACCTCCCGGTCCGAGGAGACTTCTGACCGCGCTTTTCGTTCTGGTCGCGGTGCTCTTTCTCTTGATGGCGCTTCTGGACTATGCCCGCGGACGGGTCATGGCGCGGATAGGGTCGCGGTTGCAAAAGGCGCTGGACGTGCGTGTTTTTGATGCAACTCTGAATCGATCCCTTCTGCCGCACGGAGGCGGCAGATCGGCAAACGCACTACGCGATCTTGATTCGGTTCAGGCGTTCTATTCCTCCCCCGGCTTTCTCGCAGTGATGGATATCCCCTGGACGCCGGTCTTCCTGGCGGCGATCTTCATTTTTCATCCCTATCTCGGCTGGCTTGCCGTCGGCGGCGGAGGTTTCTTGATCGTCCTGACCATTGCCAACCAACTGATCACCTTCAGCAAGGTACGCGAAGCCCAGATCAGTTCCGAGCGGGCGCATTCCTTTGCCGCCGAGGCGCGCGCCGGAAGCGAAGTCATCCGATCGCAGGGCATGCGCGGTGCGGTTGTCGAACGTTGGATCAACTTGCGCAAAGCCGCCCTGTCGCAATCGATGTTCGCAAACGACTGGACCGGCAGTTTTTCTTCTCTGATCAAGGCAAGCCGTCTGTTCTTGCAATCCGCGATGTTGGCAGTCGGTGCCTGGCTGGTGCTGCAGGGCGAGATAACCGGTGGTGCGATGATCGCCGGATCAATCATTCTGGGCCGGGCCCTGGCACCTGTCGAACAAATCATGGGGCAATGGCCGATGGTGCAGCGGGCCCGCTCAGGCCGTAAGGAACTGGCGCAGTTGTTGGCCGCAACCCCGCAAGCAGAGCCCCGCACCGCGCTGCCTGTGCCCGAGGCGCAACTCGTCGTATCGGGCCTGACCGTAGTGCCGCCGGGCGGCAAGAAAGCGACCCTGCGCGCGGTGAACTTCAAACTGGAACCGGGACAGGCAATCGGGGTGATAGGGCGCAGCGGATCTGGCAAATCCACGCTCGCGCGGGCTTTGCTTGGGCTCTGGCGACCGGCCGGTGGGGAAATCCGGCTGGGCGGGCCGACCCTCGATCAGTACGAACCCGACGATCTGGGTCGCCATATCGGCTATCTTCCGCAGGTTGTCACGCTCTTCAACGGAACGGTCGCGGAAAACATTGCCCGCATGTCGACCACTCCGGACGCGGAAGGCGTCATTGCGGCGGCCAAACAGGCCAATGCGCATGAGATGATCACCAGCCTGCCGGATGGCTATGACACGTTTCTCGAAGGCAATGAAAACCAGCTGTCCGGGGGCCAGAGGCAGCGCATCGCTCTGGCACGCGCGCTTTATGGCGACCCTGTATTGCTGATCCTTGACGAACCAAACTCCGCGCTCGACGCTGACGGTTCAAATGCTCTCAACGCCAGCGTCAGGGCCTACAAGGCAACCAACAAGTCAGTGGTCATCATGACCCACCGGCCTACGGCCATTTCCGAATGTGACCAGCTTCTGGTCCTGGAACAGGGTAATGTAACGGCGTTTGGCCCGCGTGATGAAGTCATGAGGTCGATGCTGAAAAATGCCGAAGACGTGCGTCGCGTCGTTCAAAAAGTCCCGGTAGCCCGATGAACACCACGAACCACTCGATCGATAGCACGACCCGTGCCTGGTTCCCGTTGATGGTTGGCTTTCTTTCGCTTGTCCTTCTGGTGGGCGTTCTTGGCTACTGGGCGGTGACGGCACGCATCGCCGGGGCAGTGGTCTCTACCGGGATGATACAGGTCGAAAGCAACCGGCAGGTCATTCAACACCCCGAAGGCGGCGTTGTAGGCGCGATATTGGCGAAGGATGGCGACCAGGTTGAGGCCGGTCAGACCCTGATCCGCCTCGATGGAACACGGCTGCGATCAGAACTTACCATAGTCGAAGGCCAACTTTTCGAACTTCAGGCACGATCCGCGCGGCTCGAGGCAGAGCGCGATGGTCTTGAAGTTATCACCTATCCCGCAGAATTGATCGAACGAGCGAAAACCGAACCCAGCATTGCCCGCCAGATGAGCGGTCAGACCCGTCTGTTTGCTTCCAGAACGACCGCCGAGGAGCAGGAATCCAGGTTGATCGGCGAACAGATTGATCAGATCGAAAACCGCGTTCTGGGCATCAAAGCACAGCTGGAGGCGCTGTCACTTCAACGGCACCTGCTGCAACAAGAGTTGGCGAACCAACAAACGCTTTTGGAGCGAGGTCTGACGCAGGCCCGGGCTGTAATGGATTTGCGCACCGACGACGCTTCAATTCTAGGGCAGACCGGCAAGCTCAATGCGGACATCGCGGAACTGAAGGGCCAGATCGCAGCGCTGAAGATCGAGCTGGTGAAACTGAGAACCGCCCGCCAGCAAGAGGCGATTTCGACACTTCGCGATCTTCAATACAGTGAAATCGAATTGGCCGAGCGTCGCCTCTCGTTAAGAGACACGCTGTCCCGGCTGGATGTGACCGCGCCCGTCAGTGGCATTGTCTATGGCAGTCTGGTCTTCGCCCTGCAATCTGTGGTGCAACCCGGCGCGCCAATCATGTATGTGATCCCGCAAGACCAGCCGTTGGTGGTTGCGGCACGTGTTGAAACGATCAACATTGATCAAGTGCATGTCGGGCAGGAGGCCGGATTGCGGTTCACCGCGTTTGATCAGCGTGCCACGCCAGAGGTGCTTGGCTATGTCTCGCGCGTGTCGGCCGATGCGATCACCGATGAGGTAACTGGCCAGTCCTATTATGCAGCGGAACTTCTGCCCAAAGAGGGTGAACTGCAAAAGCTTGGCGATCGGGTTCTGGTGCCCGGAATGCCAGTCGAGGCCTTCATCAAGACCGGCGACCGATCCCCGCTCACTTACCTCACAAAACCCCTCACCGATTATTTTACCAGAGCGTTCAGAGAGTAGACCTGCCGCCCCGATCGTCATGAAAACGGCTGCCGTCTGAGTTACAGCACCGGCACCGGACGGGCCTCGCGCATCTTGCGTCAAGCCCCACCGCGCGCCACAAGCAAAGCGTTAAGAAATCCTGAACGGAAAAGGCTCTATTCCTTTGTTTTCAACGCCTTGGCAAAACGTCCACATGTGGACACCCCGCCTCAGGCCTTCTCCAACTCGAACGTATCATGCAGCGCCTGCACGGCCAGCTCCATGTATTTCCGGTCGATCAGCACCGAGATCTTGATCTCGGAGGTCGTGATGACCTTGATGTTGATCCCCTCTTTATAGAGCGCCCTGAACATCTGCGCCGCCACCCCCGCATGGCTCCGCATTCCGATCCCCACAACCGAAACCTTGGCCACGTCCGTGTCGGTGACAAGATCGTGGAAATTGATGCTGCCCTTTTCCTTCGCCGCCTGCATCGCCTTTTCGGCGCGCCCCACCTGATCGACCGGCAGCGAAAACGTCATGTCCGTGCGCCCCTCTTCCGAGATGTTCTGCACGATCATGTCCACATTCACCCCGGCATCCGCCAGCGGCCCGAAAATCGCGGCCGCAATCCCCGGACGGTCGGCGACTGAGATCAGCGTCATCTTGGCCTCGTCACGGCTATAGGCGACGCCGGCAACAGCTTTGCTTTCCACGATATCCTCCTCGGCACAGACCAGCGTGCCCGCCGTTTCGTTGTTGTCCTCAAAACTCGACAGAACCCGCAACTTCACGCCAAACCGCATCGCCAGTTCGACCGAGCGCGTCTGCAACACCTTGGCCCCCAGCGAGGCCAGCTCCAGCATCTCCTCGAATGCGATCTTGTCCAGCTTGCGGGCCTTGGCGCTGATCCGCGGATCGGTTGTGTAAACGCCATCGACGTCCGTGTAGATATCGCACCGCTCCGCCCCGAAAGCCGCCGCAAACGCAACCGCCGTGGTATCCGACCCGCCGCGCCCCAGCGTGGTGATCCGGCCCTCGGGGCTGATCCCCTGAAACCCCGCAACCACCGCCACCTTCATGCCTTGCGCGAACTTGGCGTTGATATTGGCGGTCGGGATCTCCTCGATCCGCGCCGAACTATGCGCCGAGTTCGTCTTCAGCGGCACCTGCCAGCCCTGCCAGCTGCGCGCCGGAATATCCATCTCCTGCAACCGCAGCGCCATCAGCCCGGCGGTCACGTTTTCCCCAGACGACACCACAGCGTCATACTCCCGGGCGTCATAAAATTTGGAGGTCTCGTCAACCCAGCCGACCAACTCGTTGGTCTTGCCAGACATCGCCGAGACCACGACGATCACGTCATAGCCATTCGCCACCTCACGCGCGACGCGCTTGGACGCGCGGTGAATGCGGTCCAGCGTGGCCACGGATGTGCCGCCGAATTTCATCACAAGCACTGGCATGATTGCGCCCTGCATCCCCCGAATTGTCGCGCGCTTCTTATGCGGGGCGGGGGCGAAGGGCAAGCCGCATCAACAGAAACGGCGCCGCCCGTCGCGGGTCGCAGAGCAAACTGATATGTCTGCTCTGCGGGACGAATCCGCCGTTAGGCGATCGGCTTGTCACGGGTGAAAAAAGGTCGTTTCGGCCCGTAAAGCTTGAGCGGCGGCAAGACGGCGGATTCGGGAATCTGACATGCCGCCATCAAACGTGGGACGACGCGACTATCGCATCAGGCCAATTGCTGCTGTGGTATCGCACCCTGCCGGCAACTCAGTGCGTTGACCCAAATTGATGGATGTTAATGTGCCCAAGTAGTTTCTGTGCCAAATCAAGACCTGCGCGCGATTGAAGTACAGAAGGAGAGCGGTTATGCGAGCTACGATTTCGGTTATTTGTTTGTCCATGGGCATTTTTGGTTCAGGCGTTGCTGTACAGGCGCAAGACATGACGCTTGGCGAGTTCGAGTACAATAACAGCTGTGTCGCGTGTCACGGCGCGTCGGGTAAAGGCGACGGTCCCGTGGGCGACTTCCTAACCACCGTTCCGCCAGACCTGACCGTTATGCAAAAGAATAACGGTGGCGTTTTCCCAGTGATAGCGGTTTATGACATGATTGAAGGTACCATGCTTCCCGGCGCACACGGCACCCGTGACATGCCGATTTGGGGCAACCGTTTTCGCGAAAGAATTGCCGAGACAAACGAAGAGGAATCCTATTCTTTCTCGTCACTGGAAAAGGAACGCTATGTAAATGCCCGCGTCCTGGCGCTGATTGAATACCTGGCCGATATGCAAGTTCAATAAGAGCCTGGTCCGATCAGATCAGATCATGACGTGGCAGCGTCCCGGCTTCCCTTAACCGACTTCTAGGGGGAGGGGTGGGTTCTTTGCAGACATTGCCAGCTTGGTTCCGCAACCCTCGCACCCGCGTCAAAACGGATGCGCGCGCCCGTCCCATGTCTCGAAACAGCCCGTCGTGGCCGGCGACAGCGCGTTGAACCGTGCCATCAGCCCTTGGGCGGCCTGATCGGGTGTGATCGAGGCACTTGCCCCGCCCATATCCGTCTGCACCCAGCCCGGATGATAGATGCCAACTGCAATCCCGTCCTGCGCCAGATCGACGGCAAGGTTGCGCCCCAAATTCAGCGCTGCCGCTTTCGACGCGCGGTAGATCAGAGACCCGCCCGGGGCGCGTTCGTCGCTGGCCATCTGCGAGGATATGATCGCGATCTTCGGGGAACTCGACTGCCGCAGGTTTGGCAGCAGCGCCTGAATGCACAGGAACACCCCGGTGACGTTGGTTTCAAAGCTGTCGGCCCACATTTGCGGCGGATAGCCGGTGGCAACCGTCTGACCCTTGTCCAGATAAACACCGGCATTGCACACCAGCAGGTCGATCGGGCGGCCAGACATATGCTTGGCCAGCGCCGCGACAGAGGCGGGGTCGGCCACATCCAGCGGCAAAAGCGAGGCCCCGGCAGACCGCGCAGTGCCCAGAACCTCCTGGCCAGCTTTCCGGTAAACCTCAGCCAAGGCCTTTCCGATGCCTCGGTTCGCTCCGGTGACAAGGACGGTCACGCGTCGCGCTCAGTTCGCTTTGCGGGAGGGAAAGAACGGCAGCGGCGCAACCGGCACGCCATCCTCGACCAGCTTGCGGGCATCGTCATTCGACGCCTCGCCGTAGATCGATCGTTCCGGCGCGTCACCGTCGTAAATCTTGCGCGCTTCGGTCGCGAAATCCTTGCCGACGTATTCCGAATGCTGCTGGATCTTGCGCTTCAACTCTTTCATCGCGGCCTCGGCCGGAGAGGACGGCGCGGTCAGCGCATGCATCGGCACCGTTTCGCGCGGCTCACTCCCGGCCAGCTTGCCACCCGACTGAACCCCCGGCGCCATCACCGCCTTGTCGACCGCTTCGGATCCGCACTCCGGGCACGACAGCATTCCCGATGCGCGCAGCTTGTCGAACGCGTCAGCCGATTGGAACCAGCTTTCGAACGGGTGGTTGGCTTCGCATTTCAGGGCGTAGCGGATCATCTGAACCTCGGAAATATCGGTTGGTCAAAAATATAGATGTAAGGGTAAAGATCAACACAAGATTGATCAGTCTTTCGTGCTTGGTGCTGCCAGCTGTCGGAAAAAGGGTCAGCAAATCTGCCGCAGACAAACCGGGAACAGTTCTGAAATGTTGTACAACATCGCGTACAACATGTTCTGATGTTTTTAAGAAAAGCTACAAACATGTTGTACAACATGCGCCGCGGGGGCTTTCGCCGGGTCACGCCGAGAGGCGTGGATCGAAGTCCTTGAGGATCTGACGCAGCTCTGGCTGATCAACAGTCGCGGCGGCCTTTTTGACGCTGAACCATTTGCGTTTGCGCTGGGTTTTCTCGGGATAGTCGTTCAGAATTCGCGTTGCCAGCACCGGATAAATCGCCACGACGCAAGGCAATTCTTCCTTGTCTGTCAATGCCTTGGCATAGGAATAGATGCCAATGCAGTTGCCGGTAACCTTGCCCTCGACGCCGGCTTCCTCATAGGCTTCTCGCAAAGCCGCCTCAACCGGCGTCGCGCCGTCGACCGGCCAGCCCTTGGGCACGATCCAGCGCTTGTTGGTCCGGCTGGTCACCAACAGAATCTGCACCTTGTCGCGCCTGACCCGATAGCAAAGCGCGCCAAACTGAGTCCGCAGTGCGGTCTTTTCGGCGCCCGGCAGAACGATAGGTTTTTGCTTTAGTTTCATGCCTTTAGTCTGTCTTTGCTTGATCAGAGATCTGCCCCATGCGATCATGTTTTCTTTTACGATACGCGGTGCAAAGGAAATGTGAAGGGGTTTTCGGCGCTCGGGTTTTCATACCGTTTCAGATGTGGGCAAGTTGCGCCAGTCGGTCAACGAACTGCGACACCAAGTCCTGCTCCGCGCGCAACGGCGCCAGCGTCTGCGTCGCCGCCGCGGCCGTGGCCGCGCGCCGGTCGGCATCGCACAGATCAAGGATCGCCTGGGTGATCTCCGGCTCATCCTTTGCAAGAACTGCGCCGCCATTTTTATCCATTTGTTCAAAGGCTTGGGCATGGTTATGCACGCTGGGGCCGTGCACGATTGCGCTGCCAAACTGGGCAGGTTCGAACGGTGTGTGGCCGCCCTTGTCCACCCACGTGCCGCCGACAAGCGTGATCCCGGCAAGGCGATACCAAAGCGCCATTTCGCCAAGCGTGTCGGCCAGAAGCACCACCCAACCATCCTTGTCGGGTTCGGGCGCGGACCTTTGGCGGTAGGCAAGCGACTGATCCGATAGCAGCCGAGCGATCGCCGGCGCCCTTTCAGGGTGCCTTGGCGCAAGGATCATACGCAGTTCGGGACGTACTGCCCGGGCCGCAGAAAAGGCGCGCAGGATCGGCGCATCCTCACCGTCATGGGTCGAGGCCGCCAGGACGGTCAGAGCCGGGTCAAACCGGGTGCCCCACTCGGCAAGCTCTGCGGGGTTGGGTTCGGGCAGGGCGACGGTTGATTTCAGCAAGACAGCAGGTCCGATCCGGCCGGGATCAAGGCCGAGTTGCTGAAACCTAGCGGCGGAGGTCTGATCCACCGGTGCCAGGTAAGTCACTGCGGACGTTACAGTATTTGAGAGCGATCGAAGTCGTGACCACATCGAAAGCGCCCTTTCCGACATCCGGCCGCCCGCGATCAGGATCGGGATACCAAGCGCGCGGCAGACGGACAGCCGGTTCGGCCAAAGTTCGTTTTCCAGCACGATCAGCGCCACCGGAGACCACATCTTGCAATGGCGCCAATGGATCAAGCGGTAGTCGAGCGGCGCCATCCGGGCCTCAAGCCGCGGATTTTTCCAACCCCCGACCATCTGACGGGCAGTGTAGGTATTCATCGTGACAAGGATCCGGACTGCGGGGTCGCGGGCAAGGATCGTGTCAAGCAGCGGGCGGGCGGCTGTCAACTCTCCAAGGCTGGCGCCATGAACCCATATCAGTTTGCCCGGATGCGGCGGTGCCCGACCCAAACCCAGCCTCTCGGCCAGCCCGGAACGGGTTTCCTTGCTGCGCATCCAGCGCAACAGGAAGAAAACAGCCAGAACCGGCGCCAGAAATACGAGTGTGATACGATAAAGGATCAAGAACTGCCCCGTTGCGCCTGGCAGAGACAACGTTACGAGGCGACCCGCCGCGACACAAGGCTGCACGCGGTACTCTGGCTTGGAAAGACCTCGCTGTGATCAGTTGACCGTTCGCTGCTCGACCCTGGACCCGTCCACGATCCCCTGACCAGGATAGAGAATGATTTTCGCTCCAGCCTCTATGCCGCCCAGGACTTCGGCCTGAACGCCGTTGTTGTGGCCGACCTTGACCGGCGTAAGTACCGCTTTGCCATCCTGAACGACGAAAACGGCCCAGTTGCCGCGATCCCGGAACAGGGCGCTCGACGGGACGGTGAGGGCGTTTTCATCCTCCCAGATGACGATCCGCACTTCCACGCGGAAGCCGTGGCCAAGATTGCCGCGCTTTTCCTCAGGGTCGGTGAACCGAATGACAGCGTTGACCCGCTGCTCCTCTACCCCCAGAGCCGAGAATTTCGTGAAACCCCAAGGTTCGATGCGGTGGACTGCGCCGGAAAGCGCGTTCTGTCCGCCCCAGTCATCGATGATGACGCGGTTGCCGACCTCTACCTTGACGGCATCGGTCGAAAGCAGTTCCACCACGATCTCGAGGTCGTTAGAGATATCGCCGATTTCAAGGATCGGTGTCCCGGCGGGCAGCGTCGTTTCGCTAACCTGGATGACGCGCAAGATGCTGCCCGTAACCGGCGCCTTGATCGTGATTATCTGGTTCGTCGCGGTTTCAGCGGCGATGATCTGTTGCGGATCGTTGAAGCTGATCAAACGGGCATTGGTGCTGTCGAGGTTCGCGATCCGCATCGAAATTGCGGCACGTGCCGTATCCAGTGCCGCCTGAGCCGACCGTGCGGCCTGTTCTGCCCGATCCAGTGCCGCTTGACTTACGGTGCCGCTCTTGAACAGCGTCCGCGTGCGCGCAAGATCACTGTCGGCCAATTCCTTGTCGGCCATGGCCTTGTTCATCTCGGCCTGCGCCACACGCAATGCAGCCTCGGCGGAACTGACATCAGCGCGGGCCTGCTCGCGCGAGCGGATGTCGAGTGCCTCGGGGTTGGTTGGCAGCATCCGAGCGATCACGGTTTCGCCGCTTACAACATGGTCGCCCGGCTCAACTTGCACCCGCATCAGTCGCCCGGTGATCGGGGTCGAGACGACGTAGGCCTCTCGCACCTTGGTGCGGCCTTCCTCATTGACGCTCACAACCATGGGTGCCCGCGCCACTTCGCCGAGATCAACCATAAGCGGGCGGGGCCAGAACGCATACGCCAATCCGACGGCAATCAGCAAGACGGCGCCAAAGGTCATCCAACCACGCGAGCGTTTCTTATTCTGAGCCATCGAGTTCGTTCCTCATTCTCTTGTCTTTAGCACCGATACCAGATCCAGCCTGTCGATATCGCGTTTGACGAGCCAGCCGGACAGGCTGGCCGCGAAGAAGATCGCCAACGCTGCGATCCCGTAGCTGCGCGGCGCGAACATTGTCGGAATGCGATAAAGATCAGAGCTGAAGCCGGCCGAGAGCAAAAACGAAAGGTAGTAGCCAAGCAGCGCCCCGACCGGGATCGCGACAAGCGTCACGATCGCAAGTTCCGCCAATAAAATGAAAGCAACCTCGCCACGTGTCAGGCCAATGACGCGCAGGCTCGCAAGGTCGCGGGCGCGTTCGGCAAAGGCTATGCGGGCGGAGTTGTAGACGATGCCAAACGTGATGACCGCAGTGATGAACAGCATGACGAAGCGCTGCGCCCCGGCCCCTTCATCCATTACTTTCTTCAGCGCCCGCCGTGCGTCGGCTTTCAGGCTTACTGCGGCGACAGAGGGCATATCCTTGATCAGGCGATACACCTCCGTGCTCTTGGCGCCATCGAGCCGGAGGAAAGCCCCGGATACGCGGTTCGGCTCCTTCAACGCCCGGTTCAGCGCGCCAAGTTCAAGATAGGCGGGGGAACCCATCAAGGTTTCGGCAACCCCGATCACGGGCAGGGACAGGACCGGTCGACGGCCTTCGCGGACTTCAATCGTCAGATTGTCCCCGGGCGAGATTTGCAGCGTTTCGGCAAGCCCGACGCCAAGAATGACGCCATCATCGCGTAGCCGGATCGTTGACATATCCTTGGCTACGGCGCGATTGAGCCGCGGTTCCGCCACCATTCCCTCGATCGAGCCACGATAGGTTCTCAGTCCATTGCGCAAAATGGCCGGGACAGAGCGGAACGGCTCTACCTCGATGATGCCGTCTATTGCCTGCAATTCATAGAGCGTCCGATCCGAAACCGGATACTCGAAGGCGACCATCGCATCGCTTCGGTCGATGACTTCGAAAGCCTGATCGATCGCCACATTGAAGGCGTCGAGCACGGTCAGCGACGCGACCGAAAGCCCCATGCCGGCGGCGATGCCGATAATGCCGCCTGCCGCCCGGCCCGGCGCGCGCATCAAATTGCGCAAGACCATTCGGCTGGGTTGGTCAAGCCTGGCCTTCAGCCAGCGACCAAGACCGATTGACCGGGTGTAATCCGGCGGCGCCGGGGGCCGCATGGCGACAGCGGGCGTCAGCCCGAACACCCGGCGCAGCACCAAGGCACCGCCCGCCGAGGCAGACAGGACCGAAACGACGAAGCCCAAGATGAAGGTTCCCGGATCGACCTGGAACACGATAAAGGGAAACTTGAAGTAGTTCTGATAGTAGGCCGCAAGCGCCCGCCCCGACAAAACCCCGCCAAGACAGCCGACGATAGCTCCCCCGGCGGCGATTGCCAGCGTGAATTTCAGGTAGTGAACACCGACCTCGCGCCCCGAATAGCCGAAGGCCATAACCAGACCGATCTGTTCGCGCTCTGCCTGGATCAGGCGGGAGATCACTATGTAAAGCAAGAACGCCGCGACGGCGAGGAAGACGGGCGGCACACCTGCGGCGGACACTCGAAGACCGCTGATCTCTTCGCTGATCATGCGATTGGATATCTGGTCCTGAAGCCCGTAAGCCCCGAGGCCGCCATAAGGGCCAAGCAGCCGGTCCGCCTCATTCAGAACGCTCGCAAGTTGGGCCTCGCGTGTCAACTTCAGCAATGCCTGATTGAAAGCGCCCGCCAGATCGAATGCGGCGGCCAAGGCCGCCTCGCTCATCCAAATCACGGCAAATCTTGTGTCATCCGGCATCATTTCGCCGGGTGGGGCATTGTAAAGAAATTCTGGCGATTTCGGCCGAGGCCGACAATGCGGAACGTCCGGCGTGCGCCATTCATGGTTGCTGAAATCGCGTCACCGGGATGAAGATCATGCGCGGCCGCAAACCCCTGCAACAGCAGGATTTCATCCTTGTGGTCCGGGTCAAGGCGGCGCCCATCAGTCAGGTAAATGTCATTCAACAATGGGGTGGCGAAATCGGGAAGCGACACCGCCTGTGCTTGCAGCGGCAGGCTGACATCGGGCAGTGAAATCAGTGCGCTGCCAACCACGCGGCCTTCGACCGCAGCCACGCCCGGGATGTCAGCCAGTTTACTCAAAACGCGCTCTGGAGCGCGGGTGGCCGGAGCGAACACATCGGCAAGTCTGTAGCGATCATAATAGGCGGATTTGGTCTCTTCCAGCGTGACGACAAGCCCTTGCATCATCACCAGCATCAGAACGCCGACGGCAATGACTGCGCCAATTGCAGCGGCCTGACCCTTCATGCGCCACAGATCGCGCCCCAGCTTTGTATCAAGCGCGCTCACCATTCCACCTCGTTGGCAGAGACTTTCGTTTTGTTGACGACGACTTCGCGGATCGACCATCGGCGAAATGGATCACGCGGTCGGCCATTGCGGCCGTCGCTGCGGCATGGGTGACGATGAAGACTGTGGCGCCGAGGTCCTGATTGATTTCTTGAAGGACCTTAAGCACGGCGCGGCCGGTCGTGCTGTCCAAGGCGCCGGTGGGTTCGTCGCAGAACAAGACCCGCGGCCGCTTTGCGACGGCGCGCGCGATCGCGACACGTTGCTGTTCGCCGCCCGACAACTGTGCCGGAAAATGGGTGATCCGTTCGCCAAGGCCAACCAGTTTCAGCGCTTCGGCGGCTTCCATCGGATCGTCCGCAATCTCGGTCACCAGTTCGACATTTTCCTCGGCCGTCAGGCTGGGCATCAGGTTATAGAATTGGAAAACGAAACCTACATTGTGGCGCCGGTATTGCGTCAGTTGACGGTCGGACATCGCGGTCAGTTCCTGATCCTCGAAATGCGCCGTGCCCTCGGTTGCCCGGTCCAGCCCGCCCAGAATGTTGAGAAGCGTGGATTTTCCGCTGCCAGATGGCCCGAGAAGGACAACCAGCTGGCCCGAAGGGATCTCGACGTCGACGCCCCGCAGCGCCCTGACCTGCGCGCTTCCGCTACCATACGTCTTGGTCAGTCCCTGTGTGCGAAAGGCGGGCAGGGGATTGGCGTCCGAGGTTGTCATCAGATCATCTTACCACCGTTTGCCATGCTTGATGACGATACAGTCATACTGACCCCTGGCTATATTCAGTCTGGACTGAACACAAGCATCCCTTTGACTCCGCGTTATCCCGCTTTTCGGGCGATCACTGTGCATTGCCGGTCAACGCGACCTGCGCCAAATCCAGATAAGTGACCGATCGTTCCCGAACCTGCTGGGGTATGCGCATCAGGCCGTTGATCAGCGCAATCACCGTTGGTGAGCTCGCTGCGGTCAGGTGATTTCCATAGTCGCCCTCAAACCTTGACAGGTCGATGACAGTCACCGGCAGATCCTTAAGCCGCCGGATGTCAGAAATCGACCCGAGCCGGGCCGTTTGGCCAGTGAGGGCGGCGGACAACCGTAGCGGTCGGTCGCGGCTGGAAACAAGCAGCACGAAGGGTTGTGGCACCGGTCTGACCCGCTCCATCTGCCGCAGGAACAGGTCGATGTCTATGTCAGGCGACATAAGCGCGACGCCCGACAGACGAGAAAAGAGTGCCCGATTGCCACCGATGGACATCTGACGGAGGGTCTCGACAACCAGGTGGCTGCCCATCGAATGCGCGATAAGAAGAATCTTTCCCTTTTGGTTGCGGGCCAGATCCGTCAACAGCCGTTCCAGATCGTCGCGGGCATGTGCTACGCTGTCGCGGTCGTATGCATAGCCCAAAGGTTGTGCCGACGAAGGCCACGCAAACAGCACTTGCGGCCCCTGCAATCCGTAGTCATTGGCGATCTGGGCATGGCGATAGACAGATTCCGCAAAGTTGACATTATAGCCATGCACGAAAACGACGATTTCATCGGACCGCCCGGCATTGGCCTGACGGATGGATTCTCTGGAAACCAATCGGTCCACTGACCGTAGCAGACCCAGCCAACATGAAATGGCGCTCGGGATCAGGGTTTTTCTGCGGCCATTCGATTTGACCTATTTGATGAGCGGGCGGAATTGCGACATCAAAACGGGCGAATGAAATCATGTCCGACCGGGCAATTGAAAAGGCTAACAAATCGGTTGTCGGCTGTCTTGATGTCGCAACGAAGATGGTCTGGGTTGGCGTCGATGCCGGGAGGTAATCCAGTTCGTGGAACGTGCCGCGCGGGCTGCAGCCTGCCAGAATGACCGCAAGCACCATCAATAACACCGTCGGGCACGACAAATACCCAAGACCGAAAGACTGACGAGTCCCAAGGCGGATGTGGTGTGCGTGGAGTGGCATGCTGCCGCTGGTCATTTCTCCGGTCTCCCTGCCGACCGTCCCGCTGTCGAGCGTTGCATATAGCCCGGATATCCGCCGGCCACCATTCGTGCATATGCCTGTTGAGATGTCCGTTTAGAAGACAATGAACGCTGTGGCATCAAGCGTATTTCCGGACTATCTAAGTCAAACAAGACTTCAGCAAAAAGGAAAGCGAGATGGCGCCCGGGCACGATCTTGCAATAATTCGGCAGCAATTCGTCGAGAAAATCGGCGCGGTGGCCCAGAGCGAGGGAATGCCCCGGATTGCGGGCCGACTGTTTGCCCTCCTGATTTTCGAGGGCCGCTGGTTTTCCTTTGGCGAACTGGCCGACGTGCTTGAGGTCAGCCGTGGCAGCGTAAGCTCTAACGTTCGGCTGTTGGTAAATCTTGGCGTAATCAAGCGGGCAAGCCGACCGGGGGACCGTCAGGACTACTTTTTCATCTTGCGGACAACCCCTATGCCACTCTGCTGGCTGGTGCCGCTACCCGCGCCAAGGCAGCGCGCCGCGAGATAGAGGATACGATTACCGATCTTCCGGGCGCGCAAGCCGAGACGCTTGAGCGCCTTCGCAGCTTTGCGCAGTTCTATGGCGCGCTCCAAGTGAGCGTGAGCCGGGCCGTCGAAGATATTCAAGAGTAAGCGTCCGTCGAAACAACCGAACCTGAGAAGATATCTTTCTGTCGCGCCAGTCATTTGTGTGCCGACAATTCTTTCGGCGCCGCTACCCGGCTGAGTGCGAACTGAGTGAGTAGCGGACCGACGACTTCAAAGAATATTGTGCCGGCAATGGTGATCGCAAGAAGCGGCCGCGCGAGATCCGGGAACCGCTCTGCGGCAACCAACGCCATGCCGATCGCGACACCTGCCTGCGGCATCAACGCCAGACCTGTCAGACGGCGTTCCTGCGGGGGAAGCCCTGCCATCCATCCGCCAGCCCAGCCGCCCAGCAACCGGGCAAGCGTCCGAAATGAAATATACGCCAGCGCTCCTGTTCCGACCTCGGCAAGTGCTGCCACCTCAAGTGACGCCCCGGCCATCACGAAAAAGAGCAGCATGAACGGCCATTCGATCCGTTCGATCTCGTGGAAAGGTTGATCATGATGCTTTGCGAGATTCACGATAACCGCGCCGCAGACCATGCCAGTCAGAAGGAATGACAACTCCAACCAAAGCGCCAGCCCGGCGCACAAAAAGACAATACCGATAGCCTCGATGAGGGTAGGTTCACCCGGCTTGATCCGACCAGTAAGGAAGGCCGCAGGCAGGCCGATCGCAAGGCCAAGTGCGATTGCGCCGCCGACTTCCCACAAACCGTCGATTAGCGCGTCGTCGGCGTCGGTCCCGATCAGATAACCCACAAAAGTCATTGTCACGCTGAACACCAGAAGGCCCCAAGCATCGTCTATTGCAACAATGCCAAGGACGTTGTCGGCAAAGCGCCCGCTTGCGCCCGTCTGTGTAATAACATCCCGCGTCGCCGCAGGATCCGTGGCTGCGGACAGGCCTCCCAACAAGATCGCAAAGCCAATTGGCGCGCCGACCAGAATGAGCCCGCCGGACACCACGAAAACCGAGACAATGACGACGCAAAGCGACACGATGATGATCTCTTTGCCGTGTAGCCGAAGCGTTTTCGGCTTCAGCGAACCGCCCAGCAGGAATGCGACCATTGTCAGCGCGGTGGGTGCATAAAGGTCATTCGTCCCGGCGACGCCGTGCGGAAGCAGGTCCAGAACCGGCGGACCGATGAAGGCGCCCAGCAGGATCAGCAGAGTGACGCGCGGCACGTGCATCTGCCGGCCGATAGCGTCCAATGCCAACCCTGCGAGAAACAGTATTCCGATTGCGATAAGAATATCCGCTGATGGCATGTGCTATCCGAATTACAGATATGGTAGCGCCCCGGCTTGGGGCGCTACTGCATCAGGGTCGGACAAGCCCTGCCATGTCCACTGCAGCTTTTTCTGACAAGCTTTCAAGGCTGTCAAACAAAAGCTGGATCGCATAGTGCGGATTGTGAGTCCATGCTCCGGGATCCTTGGCGACGAACTGATAATTGTAGGCCGCGCGCATCAGCCGGGGCGTCCAGCTTTGATAGCGGTTCGGGAAGATCGCCTCGTCGGCACCAGCTTGCCCGTCGCCGTTCGTGTCGGCAAAAAAGTACGGATAGCTGTGTGCCTCGTAGGCGATGGGCATGCCTGCAACCTCGACTGCATAGGCGCGGATCGCAGCGGCCAGACGATCGTGCAAAGCGGTGATTTCGGCGGCGATGCCCTCTGTCGTATCGCCATCACCATCGGCATCGACCGCTGAAGCCCGGATGGCATTTGGCGTCTCGATGTCCTTGTGGCACGCGGCGCACTGCGCTGTGGTCGCTTGGGTCGTGTGCGGGTTGTGACAACCGGTGCAAGTGTTCAGCGGGGCGGGATGATTGAACCGTTGGGCGTAGTCCTTGCCGTCATACTGATATCCACCACGTGCCGCGCCGCCCATCAACGTGGCCGCTGCCGCGCGATAATGCACGTTCAGAAATCCCAGATCCTTGGAGACCGCATCGTCATCCATGTCCGCCACAGCCGCATCGACGCTGTCGGTCAACTCGCGCCCCTGATGGCAGACCATACAAACGCTTGCCGAACCAAGCTCGGACATCACCACGCCGGACGGGAAAGTGACCGATTGCAGTTTACTGGCGGCCTCATTGTGGCAGGTGGCACAATCGACCGGAGATCCGATCGGGGCAGGGTGATCGACCGTGCCGGCAGCGGTTCCATCCGCGCCGACGAAATCCATGAAGCCCGGACCGGAGTGGCACGTAGCGCAGCTTTCCGGCACGGCACCCTCCTCGTTCCAATGGATGAACGCCTCCGATGATCGGTCGGCATGCGGCGAGGCCAGCCACGCTTCGACGACTTCGGTCAGCGAGGGGGAATCCTGAGCAAGTGATGGCGAAGCGAACATCAAAGCCGCCGCGAATGTTGCCAGCGCCAATTTTCGAAGTGGAATGAGCTTCATAGCGTCCTCTCTGTTTGTCTGAGCGGCTTGATGCGCTTAGTTATTTTTATTGGAAAACCGAAATGACGATAGCATGACGCATACGTCATCCTATTGATTTCGATCAATGCGTCCGAATGCCAGAGGCGAAAGGTTTTGAAGTAGTCCGATTCCGGTGCCACATCTGTGTTGTCGGAACATAGTTTTTGCAGCGCAACGACGTTTCACGGGGGATGAAGTTGGATTTCATGATTCGGCGACACTTCGGACCGAGACTGCGCGCGCCCCTTGTCGGCGGTTCCGTGACGCCTGTCGGTGTTAACTTTGCAGCCTTGTCGGGTGCCGATTTCCCGCATGTGCGGCCGGTTCCAGCGGTAGCCGTGGGCGATCCTGTGCATGTCGGGCAGGTGTTGTTCACCGATCGCGCGCATCCCGCTATTGCTTGGGTCTCACCCTTGGAGGGTGTCGTCGAGTCCGTCGACCTTGGTCCGCGCCGCTATCTGTCCGCACTGGTCATCCGGGCGCAGGATGGCTTGCATGATCCGGTATCCGACATCGCGGATGCCAGTAGCAACGATACCTTGCGGGCTGTCTTGCAGTCACGCGGGATGTGGCCAGCCTTTCTTAGCCGCCCGTTCGGGCGCATACCGCTGCCCGATGAAAACCCGGCGGCAATCTTTGTTACCGCGACCGAGACCGAGCCCTGGGCGCCCGATCCGAAAGTCGTACTTCAGGAACGTTTGGCAGAGTTTTTTCGGGGCGTCGAAGCGCTGCTGCTGTTGACCGAAGGACTGGTCCACTTCTGCCTGCCCAAAGCAAGCGATCTGACGGCCCCAATCGACGCCCGCATTCGCACTTCTCGTTTTGCCGGCCCACATCCCGCCGGTCTGGCAGGTACCCATCTGCGACGTTTGCATCCCGTCGATACCGGTACACCGGTCTGGAGCATTGGATATCAGGACGTGATCGCCATTGGGCATCTGCTGGACACTGGCCGGTTTCTGGCGGAGCGAGTGATCTCGATTGCCGGTCCGCGGGCGGCTCGCAGGCGGCTTGTCCGCACGGTGATCGGCGCCAGCATCCACGACCTTACAACAGAAGAATTGCTTCCCGTCAGATCACAAGCCCAGGCGAAAGTGATCTCTGGCTCAATCCTGTCTGGCCGAGAATCGGCATGGCTCGGATATCGGCATCGGCAAGTCAGCCTGCTGGACAGGGCACCGCAGCATTCCAGTCGGTCACGCCAACTGTGGCCTTTCGTGGTGCCGGGACCGTCTGCGCTGATTCCGACAACCAAACTGGATGCAGCACTGCCCTTTGCACTGCCGGTCGTGCCGCTGATGCGCGCGCTCGCAGTTGGTGACGCCGAAGCGGCAGTGCGCTTGGGTTGTCTCAATCTGGTCGAAGAGGACGTGGCACTGCTATCCAGTTGTGTTCCAGCGGCGCAGATTATGGCCATCTGCTGCGCGTTGTTCTTGATGAACTGGCGGAGGCGGCATGAGGTTTTTGGAGGTGTCGGGCCAGCGGCCGGGGCCGCCCTTCGTCAGCTTCGGCTTCGCGCCGGCGCAGGTCACACTGGTCCAAGTGGCTGCGCTGCTTGCGCCAGTGCTCGCGTCGTTGATTACGCGGGGCATGGCAGCGGTGCAGGTCGGCATTCTGGTACTGATCGTGTCTCTGGTCTGGGAAGCGCTCTTCGCGTTCGTTCGTCGCAGGCCACTTACCTGGCATGGCCTGACGACGGCGCTGATCCTTGTCGTGATGGTGCCTGACACCGTGCCGCTGTGGGAATTGGCATTGGCCGTCAGTTTTGGCGTTACCCTTGGCGAGCTGGTCTTCGGCGGCCGAGGTTTCGGGTTTCTAAACGGTGCTGTGGCGGCTCTGGCCTTTTTGATCTTTTCGTTTCCCGGAACAGGCCTTGCGGGTAACTCAGCGTTGATCGCAATTTGCAGCCTTCCGGGGGCCTTGCTGCTAATGGTTGCCGGGCTGATATCCTGGCGCGTTCTTGTTTCCGCAATCGGCGTTCTCACGGTTTTTTCGCTGGCGAAATCGGGCGAGTTCGATCCCGCAACGACGCTGGCGGCGGTCACCTTCGCACTTGTTTTTTTAGTTTGCGACCCGCTGTCGGCAGCATCAACAAATCCGGGCCGCTGGGTCTATGGTGGCTTGGTAGGCGGGCTTGCCGTTTATTTCGATCCGCTGGCAGGCCCGGCATTTGCACCATCAGCGTTGGTATTTGCAGCCTTGCTGGGCGGCATCTTCGCACCGTTGATTGATCATGGCGTGGTTATGGCTCTCATCGCATGGCGGAGGCGTCGATTTGGCTAATCCGCTGAGCCTCTGGCGCAGGTTTCTTGCACGACCAAACGATGATCGGCTCAAGACGCTCGGGGTCGCGGTGCTTGTTGCATTCGTCTCCGCCGTCGTGGTTTCGGTGACATCGGTCTCGTTGAAACCCTTGCAGGATGCGCATCTTGAGGCAGAGCGTCAGGCACGGATGGAGCGTATGCTGGATACCCTGCCCGGGATGCGCGAGCTGATGGAGGAGGCTGGCGTCACCGCGCTGGAAACCCGGGTGGTGACTCTGTCGGATGGCAGTTTCGCGCCGGACGTCGACCCCGCGAGCTTCGACATGGTCAAGGGCCCGAAGACCCCGCGACCAGCATCGAAATCCCGCCAGAGGCGGATATCGCGGGGCTGAAACGTCGCGCCAACTACGCTCCGGTCTATCTTCTGGAACGCGACGGCGCGTTGATGTTGCTCGTTCTGCCGATGCACGGGGTCGGCTACCAGTCCACGATCACCGCGATGCTGGCGCTGGAAGCCGACCTGACGACCATTGCCGCGCTGGCCATCATCGGACAGGGGGAAACGCCCGGGCTTGGCGCGCGCATCGAAGATCCGGACTGGCCGGCGCTCTGGCCCGGCAAACAGATCGCGGATGCGGACGGCAGATCGTGATCCAGGTGGTGCGCGGCACAGCTACGGGCCCTACGAGGTCGACGGCATATCGGGCGCCACCCGAACCGGCAACGCGATCACCACGATGCTGCGGTTCTGGCTGGGCGACTAGGGCTACGGCCCGTTCCTGACCCGGTTGGAAGGCGAGGGGCTTTGACATGTCGCTGCTGCGCCACGTCACGACGCCGCTGATCGACCAGTAATCCCGGTCACACTGCAGATCCTCGGCATCTGCTCGGCGCTGGCGGTCACCACGTCGCTGACGACCGCGCTGACCATGTCGGTGGCGCTGACGGTGGTGCTGTCGCCTCGGCGGCCGTGATCAGCCTGATCCGCCGCCACATCCCGACCGACGATCCGGTCTGATCGTGCAGATCACGATCATCGCCGTCGCTGGTCATCGTCATCGACGAGTTGCTGCAGGCCTACGCCTTCGAGATCAGCAAACGCCTGTCGATCTTCGTCGGCCTGATCGTGACCAATTGCGTCGTGCTTGGCCGCGCCGAAGCCTTCGCCATGCGCAACCCGTGCTGCCCGCATGCTGGACGGGCTTGGGCAACGGGCTTGGCTATATCGCCTGATCCTGATGATCGTCGGCACGATCCGCGAGTTCTTGGCGCCGGCACGCTTGATCGGGCGCGACTATCGTGACCGACGGTCGCCGAGGGCGGCTGGTTTCGAGCCCCTTGGGTCTGATGCAGCTGGCACCGTCGGCCTTCTTCATCCTCGGTCTTCTGGTCTGGGCTGATCCGGTCACCCGCTGGACCGATCAGATCGAAGCCACCGGAGTTCCGCATCCGACACCGGAGGACCGGCAAGCGATGATTGAGCTCTTCTTGACGCGGTCTTCGAGGAAAACCTGGCGCTGTCCTTCTTTCTGGGCATCTGCACGTTCCTGGCGGTGTCCAAACGGGTCGAGACCGCCGTCGGCCTCGGCATCGCGGTGATCGTGGTGCAGACGATCACGGTGCCGGTCAACAACCTGATCTTCAACGCGATCTCTGGTCGAAGGCGCCTGGGCCTGGGCCGGCCTGCCGGAGGTCGACCTGACCTTTCTGAAGCTGGTCTGCTTCATCGGCGTGATCGCCGCGATGGTGCAAATCCTCGAAATGGCCCTCGATCGCTTGCGCCGGCGCTTTATCGGGCGCTTGGCATCTTCCTGCCGCTGATCACAGTCAACTGCGCGATCCTCGGCGGCAGCCTGTTCATGGTGGAGCGCCGCTACGATTTCACCGAGGCGTTGACCTACGGCTTCGGCAGCGGCGTGGGCTGGGCACTGGCGATCATCACCTTCGCCGCGATCCGCGAGCGGCTGAAATACACCGACATGCCCGAAGGTGTGCAGGGACTCGCCCGGCGTTCCTCGTCACCGGCCTGATGTCGCTGGGCTTTTCGGCCTTTGCCGGGGTGTCGCCATGACCGAGATCATCACTTGGCAGCCCTGTTGCTGACGGCTCTGGTCCTTGCTGGCGCTGACTGTCGTGCTGGCGCGCGCCGCTTGCTTGACCCCGTCGCGCCCGGTGACAGTGACGGTGAACGGAACCGACCGGATCGCCACAACGACGGGCGAGAAACTGCTGGCGGCGTTGAATGACAATGGCATTCTGGTGCCCTCTGCCTGTGCCGGGGCGGGCACCTGCGGGCTCTGTCGGGTGAAGGTCACCGACGGCGGGGCCCCGGCGCTGCCGACCGAAACCGCCCGCCTGTCCCGGTCTGAGTTGCGCGACGGCATGCACCTTGCCTGTCAGGTCATGCTGCGCGGCGATATGGCGGTAGAGGTGCCGCAAGACCTAGTTGGGGCGGAGGAATTCGAGTGCTTGGTCGATGCTGTACGCCCACTGACTCCGTTGATCCGCGAGATCGTTCTGCAGCTGCCCGACGGGATGCGGCCCGAGATCACGGCTGGATCATTCGTCCAGGTCACTGCGCCGCCCTATCGGCTTCGCTATCGGGATTACGACGTTCCGGTTGAGCACGAGGCCATCTGGAAAACCATTCGCGGGCTTTCTGTCCAGTCCGATACGCCCGTGACGAGAGCGTATTCGATTGCCAACCGCCCCGCAGACACCGAGGCCGGGCGCATCGTTCTGAACATTCGCTTGGCTCTGCCGCCGCCATCCTTGTCGGGCGTGCAGCCTGGTATCGTTTCATCTTGGCTGTTTGGGTTGGCTGCCGGCGATCGCGTCACCACCTCGGGACCCTTCGGCAGCTTCCGCGCGCAAGAGACCGAGGCGGAGATGGTTGTAATCGGGGGCGGTGTGGGAATGGCGCCGCTACGGGCCATTATCCACGATCAACTGACCCACGCCAAGACGGGCAGGACGATCAGTTTCTGGTACGGCGCGCGCAGCAAGGCAGAGCTGTTTTACGAGCAGGAGTTCGAGGATCTGGAAAAGGCGCACGGTAACTTCCGCTGGACAGTCGCCCTGTCCGATCCACAGGCAGAGGACAGCTGGACTGGTGCCGACGGCTTCGTGCACAATGTCGTGCTCGACCGATATCTCGGGCAACATCCCGCCCCCGAGACCTGTGAGTATTACCTGTGCGGACCGCCATTGATGATCCGCGCAGTCAAGGCGATGCTTGCGGATCTGGGTGTTGCAGACGATCAGATTTTTGCTGATGACTTTGGAGTTTAGGCTATGGCCCTCACGCGACGAAATCTAATGCTGGCATCGACAGGCGCGGCATTTGTCGCGGCGCTTCCTGCCTGCGCCAGCACAAATGCCCTTGGAGGTCGGGCCTTTGGCAGTGGCTGGCGGCTTGTCCTTTCCTCGGATACCGACCAAAACGCGGCCGCGGCCGTGGTGACCCGTGTTGTCCAAGAGGTAGACGCAAGCCTGTCTCCGTGGCGCAACGACTCTGAGATCGGTGTCTTTAACCGATCCCGGAAAACCCGGTGGCAGAGTTGCAGTGATGCTGTTGCAAAGGTCACTTCGGAATGCCTGTGGGTCGCGGGGTTCACGGATGGGGCCTTTGATCCGACGGTAGGTCCGCTGGTCGCGAGGTTCGGCTTTGGTCCGATCCGGGGTCGCGCCGGCCTCTGGCGGGACATAACCATAAGGGCAAGCCAGCTTCGAAAAGCCGCACCGGATCTGACGCTGGATTTCTGTGGGAT
The DNA here is from genome assembly GCA_963714615.1 of uncultured Alphaproteobacteria bacterium. Classification (GTDB taxonomy): domain Bacteria; phylum Pseudomonadota; class Alphaproteobacteria; order Rhodobacterales; family Rhodobacteraceae; genus JAHEAO01. The sequence goes on from CAVQOV010000013.1 coordinate 155,294, forward strand.
AGCGAAGGGATATGCACTTGATCAAATCAGCGATGGCTTGAAGTCGCTCGGCGTCTCTGATGCCCTAGTCGAATTGGGCGGAGAGGTGCGGGCAATGGGTCGCCACCCAAGCGGTGCGCGTTGGAGGGTCGGTATCGAACGCCCTGGCCTTGGCCCACTGGAGATGCAACGCGTTGTCTCGCCCGGCGCCCGGTCGCTGGCGACGTCCGGGACGACCGGGCAGGGATATGCTGTGGACGGCCGCAGCATCGGCCATTTGATCAATCCACAGTTGGGCCGGCCGATTCCTGATGGGGCATTCTCGGTCTCGGTCCTTGCCGAAACCGGCATACGGGCCGACGCATTGGCAACGGCGCTTGCCGTCATGGGCCCCGACAGGGGCGCCGACTTCGCGAGCAGTATGGGTATCGCGGCGATGTTCGCAACGGCCAGCGCGGAATTTGTGCGGGAGACAATGACCGGCGACTTCGCCAAACATGTGATAGCGTAGGAGAGCTTTGCGATGGGAACGTTCCTGTTGACCTTCTTCATCATCCTTCTGGCGTTCGGAGGCTTGGCGATTGGCGTCTGTTTCGGGCGACAACCAATCAAGGGTTCGTGCGGCGGGCTGAACTGCACCAAGAGGGTCGATTGCACAGCCTGCAAGGCCAAGGACAATCCATGACCGATCGACCAAGGATATCCGATTACATGGCGCGGGAGCTTGTAACTCTTTCGCCCGAAACAGAGATCAACCAAGCGATGCACATTTTGCTGGACCGCCATTTTTCGGGTGCTCCGGTCCTGAATGCCGAAGGACGGCTGGTCGGCGTTCTGTCCAAGAAGGATTGCCTGAAAGCTGCCCTGCATGCCAGCTATTACCGTGACTGGGGCGGTACGGTTGCGCAATACATGGCAACGGATGTCCAGACGCTGGATGCAGAAATGGACATCGTCTCGGCAGCCGAAGCGTTCGTCGCCAGTTCGTTCCGTCGGTTTCCGGTTCTTCGAGAAGGTCGTCTTGTCGGCCAGGTCAGCAGGGCAGACATTCTGCGTGCGTTGGGAGAACAATGGGGCTAGGGGTCGGTTCTACGACCCCAAACGCCGGTTGTTCAAGTGCCGTTGCCCATGGTGGGTTTTCGCGACAGCAACCACGAAAATGGACTGAGGCCTATGATGGCGGCCATCGGCCTTTCTTGTAACCTGAACGATTTGATCTGCCATCCAACTGGCGACTGCCCGACTCGCGCGGACTGACATCAACCCGTTCGTTGAACGCAGAACTGACCGTTTCCGATATCGCCGCACACATCCGCTGGAGCGTCCGGCACGCCGCGACAGCGATTGAACATTTTATTCGTGCATCGCCGTCGAAGCATGAACAGAACTGTGAATGGCGACATCGGACGAGGGAAAATAGCAAAATGAGTTATTGAAAAGACTTGGAGGCGAGTACCGGAATCGAACCGGTCTTCACGGATTTGCAATCCGGTGCGTAACCACTCCGCCAACTCGCCGAAGCCTTGGGCCGTCTATACCATGCTCGCGACCCATGCAAGGTGGCATCAAGCTGTCGCTGTGATGTTGCCGCCTTCATTGTTCTGTGCCACAAGGTTTCAGGAGGAATCTGAACAGAAGAGTTCTGCTTATGGCCGACTATCAATCCCGGCGCACGATGATGGTCGATACCCAGGTTCGACCCTCGGATGTCACAAAGTTTCCGATCATCAGCGCGATGCTTTCCGTCCCGCGCGAGGCATTCGTGCCGGCGAGCAAGCGTGAAGCTGCCTATGTTGGAGAGAACGTCGATCTGGGGAACGGTCGCGTCGTTGTTGGAACCGCGCACATTGGCGAAGATGTTGGATGCGCTGGATATTCAGCCCGATGAGATGGTGCTCGATATCGGTTGCGGGCTTGGCTATTCCAGTGCCGTCATTGCCCGCTTGGCCGAGGCGGTCGTAGCGGTGGAGGACGCTCCGGAATTTGCAGCAGAGGCGCAAACGTTGCTCGTGGAACACGGGGCCGACAATGTGGCGGTCATCGAGGGCGCGCTCGCCGAAGGCGCGGCGAAACATGGGCCCTATGATGTGATTGTTCTGGAAGGCTCGGTCGAGCATATACCGCCCAATCTTCTGGAGCAGTTGAACGAAGGCGGCCGTATCGGAGCCATTTTCCTGGAGGGGTCGCTTGGGGTCTGCCGCATCGGCTATAAGATAGACGGCGAGATGACCTGGCGCTTTGCATTCAATGCCGGTGCGCCCGTCCTGAACGGTTTCGAGCGGCAAAGCGTGTTTGTTCTTTAGCGGAGCAGCGACGATGTGGTGCTCGGCGAGAACGGTAATTGAGGTTAGTTAGGAGTCGAAAGTGGTCCGCAGAGCGATTGGCATCGGCATCATTTCCATTTTGGTCGCTTTGGCCTCAGGGGCTTCGGCTCGGGCTGAAACCCTGACTGATGCGCTGATTTCTTCTTACAAGAATTCTGGGCTGCTCGACCAAAACCGCGCCTTGCTTCGCGCGGCGGACGAGGATGTCGCCCAAGCAGTTGCCAATCTGCGGCCGGTTCTTAACTATGTGCTTGAGTTCCAGCTACTCTTCGCTTGCTGATCGGGTCCCGTTGAGCGATGGGGTTTCGGCCAATCTCGAACTTTCGGCAAATTTTCTACTCTACGATTTCGGACGGTCCCGGCTTGGAATTGATGTTGCCAAAGAAAATGTGTTGGCCCTGCGCGAGGCCTTGATCGGGATTGAACAGAACGTGTTGCTGCGGGCGGTCTCGGCCTATGTCGGGGTGCAGCGGGACATCTCGATCGTGGATCTGCGCAACAGCAACGTGCGTCTGATCACTCAGGAACTACGGGCAGCGCAAGACCGGTTTGAGGTGGGCGAAATTACCCGAACGGACGTATCGCTTGCCGAGGCGCGCTTGGCAGCGGCACAAAGTGGGCTTGCGGTGGCGATCGGAGATCTTGACATCTCGCGCGAGGAATACCGCGCAGCCGTTGGCCGTTATCCCGAAAACCTTGCGCCGTTGCCGACACCGCCGGCAACGGCGAGTTCGCAAGATGCGGCCCTGTCGGTTGCCCGGCAGCGCCATCCCGACATTCTTCAGGCGCAACGCAATGTCACCGTGGCTGACCTGAGCATCGCGTTGGCCAATGCGGCGATGCGGCCCAGCATCTACGGGCTCTGCCAGCGTCGGCGTCGATCGCGACGGACGAGGACTCGCATCGGTCTCGGTGTAACACTGTCGGGACCGATCTATGCCGGCGGCGCCTTGGTGGCGGCCGAGCGTGCGGCTGCTGCAAGGCGCGATGCGTCGCTTGCGGTGCTGCACCTGACCCGTATTGCGGTCGATCAGAATGTCGGCAATGCATGGGCGCGGCTGAGAGTGGCGAGTGCCGCGATCCAGGCCAGTGATCAGCAGATCCGCGCGGCGACCGTTGCTTTTCAGGGCGTCCGCGAAGAGGCGGCCTTGGGTGCGCGAACAACTCTGGATGTGCTGAATGCCGAGCAGGAATTGCTTGATGCCAGAGCCTCGCGGATTTCCGCTGACGTCCGACCGATATATCGCTATCTACAACCTGCTTGCGGCAATGGGTCTTTTGACTGTGGACCACCTGAAACTCGGCATTGCGACCTATGATGCGTCGGCCTACTATAACGCTGTCAAAGCTGCGCCGTCCTACCGGGTCAGCCCACAAGGCGACAAGTTGGACCGGGTGCTCAAGGGCATCGGAAAGAACTGAAGGACGACACAACAGGTTGTGTCGAGCTTGATCAATGGCTACTGTACCTGCTGTGGGGCCGAATGGTGATTCATAATGTCAGATCCAGTGACAAATGTTGAGATCGAAGACGTGCTCAGTTCGATCCGGCGCCTTATATCAGAAGATGCGGCTGGCAAGCGCAGGCCAGTGGCAAGAATGAGCGATCGATTCGTGCTGACACCGGCATTGCGTGTCATGGATGGCACCCAGCCTGAATCGAAGAAGCGTATTCCAGAGGTCGCGCCGGCCGAAGAAACTCGGACAGCAGCGAACCGAAAGGAACACGAACTTTCATTTGTTCGTGCAGAGCCTCTTGAGACCGACATCCCGGATGAAACGGGCGAATGGGAGCGGGTTACCGAAGGCGACACTCAGGCAACCGCACCGTTCAGCTCTTCCCGCACCGCGCTTGAGGCACGGATCGCAGAGCTGGAAGCCGCGGTCGCCCGTAGTCGAGAAGAGTGGGAGCCGGACGGCAGCGAACCGGATGCCAAGCAGATGCCACAGCGCCACATATTCGCGCAGACCGAAGCTGTCGAGGAAACACCTGCCCCTTCGCAAACGACAGATGAAAAGAACCTGGAGGAGGCTGTTCCCCTCAGCTTGGCAAAAGCCCGTCTGTCGGCGATGGCGTCGGTAGCCGAAGGTGAGGTTGGCGTCGATCCGGATGCCACTGCAAAGCCAGCACCCACAGGGGATGTCCTGGTCGACGAAGAGATCCTGCGTGAACTCGTCGCGGATATTGTACGGCAAGAATTGCAGGGCGCCTTGGGAGAACGCATTACGCGCAATGTGCGCCGGATGGTTCGGCGCGAGATACAGCAGGCGCTGGCGCTGAAAGACTTTCAATAGTCAATTGGTCGGTTCCGCGAGGCCAAGCAGGCGATCCAGATCGACGTGCCTTTCAAGATGATTGGCCAAGTGGTCGAGCGTCTTTTCGACAGAATCCCGGTGGTTGACGAGACCGCTTGCTCCCCCCAATTCGGCCAGAATAGCGGCTCGGAAGGCATCCGCGCCGAATAGTCCGTGCACATAACAGCCGCGTACCAATCCATCCGCGCTGGCGGCGCCTTCGGGTCGTCCGGATACGCTCAAGCCAACTTCGCGCGCAATCTGGACCGGTCGTTTCGCCAATATGAATTTCATAGCCCGTAACCGGATCACCGCTGGCTGGGTACTCGGCCGCGGTCAAGGCAAGCCGCTTCTCAGGCCGCATCGACCGTCGAGACATTCAGCAGACCGAGCGCCTGAACGGTCCGGGGAGGCCCTTCGATCCCGTCCGGGTCGGAAATGCAATTGCCCAGCATCTGATAGCCGCCGCAGATGCCCAGAACATGTCCACCGCGCCGCCGATGCGCCTGTAGATCAATGTCCCATCCGTTGGCGCGGAAGGCCGCAAGATCGGCAATCGTCGATTTCGAACCCGGTATCAGCACCAGGGTCGGCGTCACCGGGCAATGGACGACCGGACTCGATGATCTCGACAGTTACACCCGGTTCGCCGGACAACGGGTCCAGATCGTCAAAATTGGCAATTCGCCCAAGCCGCGGAACGGCGATTTTCAAGGCACCGCCGGGCCGGCTGGTGATGTCCATCACGTCCTCTGCTGGCAGTCGCCACGCTCCGGCGAACCACGGGACAACACCCAGAGACGGGCCAACCGGTGTGGCGGGTCACTTCTTCCAAGCCAGCGTCGAAGAGGCTTGGATCGCCGCGGAACTTGTTGATCAGGAACGCCTTGATGCGGTCCCGATCAGCTTGGCGGCAGCACTGCATGGGTGCCGACCAGCTGCGCGATGACGCCGCCCCGGTCGATATCGCCGATCAGATCGACCGGGATGCCTGCGGCCTCGGCAAAGCCCATGTTGGCGATGTCACCCTGCGCGCAGGTTGACCTCGGCCGGGCTGCCAGCACCCTCGACCAGAACCAGATCGACAGCCGTCTGCAAGCCGGCGAAAGCTTTCCAACACCTTGGGCAACAGACAGATGTTTCTGCTTTCCATAGTCGCGCGCTTTCAGCGTCGCAAAGCGTTTGCCCTGCACGATGATTTGCGCCCCGGTATCGGATTTCAGGCTTCAGAAGGACGGGGTTCATGTCGACGACCGGGTCCAGCCCAGCCGCAAGTGCCTGCAACGCCTGAGCGCGGCCGATCTCGCCACCATCGACGGTCACGGCGGCATTGTTGGACATGTTCTGCGGCTTGAACGGCGCCACCGACAGGCCGCGCCGCGCAAAGGCGCGCGCCAACGCCTGCCACGATCATGGACTTGCCGACGTTCGAGCCAGCCCCTTGGATCATGATTGCCTTGGTCATGCCGCCCCACTCACGTCTCTGCTCTTGGCATAGCCGGCACGGGCACGGTTGGAAAAGCGCGGAATGGATGCTGAGCGACCGCTTTGCCGAGATCCGCAGCAGACATTGCACCGACGAGGCGTCAAGGGTCACTTTCGCGGCACTGCGCCGTTTTCGGTACCGAAACAAGAAAACGCGCCCGTAGGACGCGTCTTCTGAGGAAATTGCAGCAGACAGAGTCCTAAGCGGCTTCAGCCTCTTGCGCAGCGGCATGGCGGCGTTCGCTTTCTTCGCGCGACAGCGCGACAGAGGTGCGTACACCCTTGGACACGAATTCCATCAGTCCCGAAACGACGCGTTCGTTCGGGTCGATGCCTGCGCAGGACAGAACTTCGCGGCCATCGCGTGACCGCGCCCAACGGGCGATCTGCTCGGGCCCGTTGCCATATTTCTTGTCATCTGCAATTGCATCATCGAGTGCAGCCAGTACCACAGCGGCAAAAAGTTTGCGTGCGCGCTGCGCCCTGTTCGTAGTTGAAAGCTGTGCCGTCAACGAAATCTACCATCTCGTCGTCCTCTTATTCTTGCTCTTGCGTTTTCTGGCGTGGCGTCCCTTATGACAGGTTCGAATTGATTCGGGTATCCCGTTTGGAATACCTCCTATGCATCTAGTGCATAGCTTAATGCTCGGTCACTACCGTATTTAGTCGTATTGCCAGGGCACCACTACGCAGATATAGGTCTCGGCAAATTTCTATCAACCTTCTGCCATGGTTTTGCCACATGCCTAAAATCAACGGAAACGAAATCCGGCCCGGTAACGTTCTGGAACATGACGGCGGCCTTTGGGCAGCGGTCAAGGTCGACCACGTCAAGCCCGGCAAGGGCGGTGCCTTTGCCCAGGTCGAACTGAAGAACCTGCGCGACGGACGCAAGCTGAACGAACGCTTCCGCTCTGCCGACAAGGTCGAACAGGTGCGGCTGGATCAGAAGGATCAGCAGTTCCTGTTCGAGATCGGACGACATGCTGACCTTCATGGACAGCGAGACCTATGAGCAGATCGCGTTGCCCGCCGATCTTCTGGGCGACCGCCGCCCGTTCCTGCAGGACGGAATGATGGTGCACTATCGAGTATTACGGCGACGAAGCGCTGAACGTGACGCTTGCCGCAGAAAGTCACCTGCAAAGTCGTCGAGACCGAGCCGGTGGTCAAGGGCCAGACTGCCGCCAACAGCTTCAAGCCGGCGGTTCTGGACAATGGCGTGCGCGTCATGATCCCGCCCTTCGTGGGCACGGATGAAGATATCATCGTCAACACCGAAACGATTCGAATACGTCCGAACGCGCCTAAGTCCTGGGCCGTGTCACATGGTATGTTTCCGCGCGCCACCTCCTGTGCATAGAATGCGACAAGCGATTTGTCGCGTTCGGCACGAAAGGCCGCGCCCTCGGTCATCGATGTGATCCGGTCCAGACGGAACATGCGGAAATCCTCGCGCAACTCGCACCATGCGATCAGGGTCCAGACCTTGCCCCAGAACCAAAGCCCCAGCGGGCCGACATCCGCGCGTTCGCTTGGGGTATTGTCGGCGTCGCCGTATGTCAGGATCAACCGTTGCCTCGTCTCGACGGCAGCTTCAATCCGGTCGATCCGGTGCCGCAGCGACGTCGGTCATTTCCGATCCAGTCATGGCATGGACCTGTACCGACCTGGCGCGGGCTGCGTTCTTGTCCGGCAACACGGCTTCGATCTTGACCAGCGCCTCTTCGGCCGCTGCGCCATGGCCGCCCCGCCCCATGCGCGGATCATCCTGGCGCCGGCCACCAGCGCCACGATCTCGTCCCGGGTGAACATCAGCGGGCGGCAGGTCGATAGCCTTCGCGCATCAGATAGCCGACCCCGGCCTCGCCCTCGATCGGCACACCGGATCCGATCAGATCGGCAATGTCGCGGTAGATCGTGCGCTCCGAAACCTCCAGCCGTTCGGCCAGGGTGCGCGCTGTCAGCAGCCGACCGCCGCGCAGATATTGGACGATCTGAAAAAGGCGGTCGGCGCGTCGCATCGATCAGGCCGCGGGCTCGAACAGGCCGATCGAATTGCCGTCAGGATCCTGCGCATAGACAAACCGGCCCGGCGGGATCGAGATCGGCGGCATCGGCAGCACTGTGCCGCCGGCCTTGGTGACAGCGTGCCATCGCATCTTCCAGCTTGCCCGGCACGGCAAGGTGGATCGTCGGCCCTTGACCATCGGCGGCCGGTTTGCCCGGGTAAAGGTGGCCGACTGATCCCCATGCATGTCCTTGTTGGGAATGATCGCCATCGGATTTGGACCCATCTCGGTTTCCAGTGTCAGGTCGTAGCCAAAGACATCCGCGTAGAAGGCCATGGCGCGCTTGCATGTCCGTGACCGGGATCTCGATCCAGACCACTGGGTTTTCTGGGTGGTGAGACATTCTCATGGTCTCCTTGTAAAGGTTTCGAGATGCACGACTATCGCACAGCCCCCCTGACAGCGTTCTGTCAGGAGCCTGCAATTTCTGCGGTTCTCACCGTGCAGTTATGCGACGACCTGGCATCGTACCGGCGCGTCATGTTACACCCGTGACCCGATCAAAGCGCAGATAGGCGATGCCCGCCCGCCGGACTGCGTGTACAAGCGTACCGACCAGCTTGCCGTCCGCCGTGATCTCTGTGCCAATCGGGCGGCGCCCTCAATGTCAACAACGGCCAGACCCTTGCGCAATTCGGTCTTGTGTTTCATCCGCGCGGTTACTTCTTGTCCGACATAACAGCCTTTGCGAAAGTCGACGCCGTTCAGGCGCTCGAACCCGGCTTCAAGTATGAAGGTGTCGTTCGGGATCAACTCGATCCCGGTCTCCGGGAATGCAATGCGCGACGCGAATAGCCGTCCCAGTCGATGGTCGGCCCCGCGCCCGTCGGTTCGACTGTATAGCGCCGCCAGCCAAGCGCCGGATGGCGCGGATCGCGCAGCGCGCCGGGAGGCGGAGCGCCGAGCACCGCGCGACACATGAAGGTCGGTTTGTTCGATCGTGACATCGGCGCGTAGTTTGTAGAGCGAAAGGCGCTGCGCAAGGCCTTTCGCCTGTTCCGCCGCGCAGTCGAGCAGGATCGTAATTGTCATCGCTGGCAAGAAAGAAATCGGCCAGATATTTCCCTTGCGGCGTCAGGATGGCGGCATAGATCAGCCCGTCTTTCAAACGGTTCACATCATTGGTGACTCAGTCCTTGCAGGAATTTCAGCCGGTCGGCGCCTGTGATCCGAAACACCTGCCTGTCTGTCGCTTCCTCAACGCTCATCCGCCATTTCCTCTAGGTGCCCCGTGCAATATAGAGTTCGCACGTCTAAACGGAAGGCCGATATGGCTGCGCCCCTTTCAGTTGTGATACCCACACTCGACGCGGAACAGGAATTGCCCAACGCGTTGCAATGCCTGATCGAAGGGATTTCGGCGGGTTTGATTCGTGAACTTGTCATATCGGATGGCGGTTCGCGCGATGCCACGCTTCCGATTGCCGACACGGCGGGAGCCGTGGTTGTCAGCGGGACCGCTGGACGCGGCGGCCAATTGCGCCGCGGCGCCGGGGTGGCGTCCGGTCAATGGATGTTGTTTTTGCATGCCGACACCCACTCGCTGCGGGGTGGGCCTGCGCGGTGGAGGACCACATCCGCCAGTCAGAAGCTGCTGCGGTATTCAAACTCCGATTTCGCGCCAATGGGGTCATGCCGCGTATTGGTGGCCGGATGGGCCAATCTGCGCAGCAAGATGGGCCTGCCCTATGGTGATCAGGGGCTACTGATCTCGCGGGAATTATATGACAAACTCGAGTGGCTATCCCGACATTCCGCTGATGGAGGATGTGGCCATGGCGCGCAAGCTGCATCGGAACATCAGGCTTCTGTCTGTCCGGGCCAGCACCAGTGCGCAAAAATACATTCACGAAGGCTGGCTGCGGCGTGGCGCGCGGAACCTTTTGACGCTTATGTATTACCTTGCGGGTGTTGCGCCCGAGAAGTTGGCCAGTCGATACCAGCGCCGCGGCTCGATATGACTCGCTGGCACGATCAGGGGCGACGCCGTCCCGCATCGAACTTATGCTGCAGTTTTTTCCGACTGTAGCGTTTTGTGATCCAGTCCTTGATCGACATCGGCTCGGTCAGGTTGTCCGCCGCGTAGGTGTCAATCATATGATCGAGAACGCCGGTTTTTGATCTTCGGATGTGGATGTACCTGAAACTCAGTTGCTTTCTTGCCTCTTCGATAGAAGCGCCCTCAATGTGTAGAAGATAAAGCGCGGCGGCCAGACCTGCACGATCCGCCCCGGATTTGCAGTGCATCACAAAGGGTTTCTCGATCGTCTCGAAGGTCTTGAGAAGCGACAGCAGTTCACTTTTGCTTGCCAGCTTTCGCGCTGACAACCTGTGATTTACCATCGTCATGCCAAGCTCGCGGCACGCCTCTTCCTCGAAAAGGTACGGGCTGCGGTCGGTAACGCCTCGTAGGTTGAGCACCGTCACGGATGCCCATCGCCTTGTATTTTTTCAGACGGTCCTGCGACGGCTGGTTAGATCGCCAGACGCCAGGCGCAATCTCAAACAGGTTGGTCCAGAAGGTTCTAAGGATTCCGTGATCGAGCAAATGGAAATGCCATCTGGCGCGCCGCCGAGCTTTGTCGGTCGAGATGTCCCGCCCCAGCGCATGATCAAGAGACTTCTCGACTGACTTCCAGCCACGCAAAAAGCTTTCCAAACATCAGGGGCCTTTCACACTTGCGGGGCTGGTTGCGGATCGGAAGGTGGATGTAGCGATGAATTGCACGATCCGGCAAGCCACTGGGCGAATTGACGGCAGGTCGGGCAGCGGATTAGGCATTGGCGGCTTGAAGTTCAAAGAGGTGTCGAATGTCGCTTGCCAATGGCCGTCACTACCTAGCCATTCCCGGACCGTCGGTCATGCCCGACAGGGTTCTGCAGGCAATGCACCGCGCTGCCCCCAACATATATACCGGTGCGCTGATCGACATGGCCGCCACGCTGCCGCCCGATCTTTGCGCCATCGCGCGCACAAAAGGCAAGGTGGCGATGTATATCGCCAATGGCCACGGTGTCTGGGAGGCGGCTCTCAACAACGTACTCAACGCCGGAGACAAGGCGCTGGTTCTTGCCACCGGCCGCTTCGCCTTGGGCTGGAGCGAGATGGCCGCGCGGATAGGGATCGAGGCCGCAGATCATCGATTTTGGGCGTCGTTCCCCGGTTGACCTGAACCGAGTGGCCGAGGCCCTTGCGGCGGATAAAGATCACAATATCAAGGCGGTGCTGGCGGTGCATGTTGACACTGCAACCAGCGTCCGGAACGATATCGCCGGTTTGCGGGCCACGCTTGACGCCGCCGGACATCCGGCGATCCTGATGGTGGATTGCATCGCTTCGTTGGCCTGCGACAGATTTGAGATGGATGGTTGGGGCGTCGATGTCATGGTTGCGGGCTGTCAGAAAGGGTTGATGACGCCGCCGGGAATGGGGTTCGTGTTCTTCAACGAAAAGGCCGACGCCCTTCGTGATCGCTGCGCGAATGTCACGCATTACTGGGACTGGCGGCCGCGTTCGACGCCTGAGGAATTCTATCAATACTGGGACGGAACAGCGCCAACCCATCATCTTTACGGCCTTCGCGAGGCGCTCGACATGATTGCCGAAGAGGGGCTGGAAAATGTCTGGCGCCGCCATGAAACGCTGGCCCAGACATATTGGGCGGCGCTGGAGGCCTGGGCCTCGGACGGCCCGATCGAAGTTAATATCGCTGATCGCGCAGCGCGGTCGCACGCCGTTACGGCTGTGCGCATCGGGTCGCCGAACGGCACTGCGTTGCGGGACTGGCTGACAGAAAGGGCTGGTGTCACTCTTGGCATCGGTCTTGGCATGGCTCCGGCGGGTGATCCGGCCTGGCACGGGTTTTTTCGGATCGGCCATATGGGGCATGTGAATGCGCATATGGTGCTGGGCACGGTTGGCGCGATCGAAGCTGGTTTGCGCGCGCTTGGGATTGCGCATGGCAAGGGCGGGCTTGAGGCTGCTGTCGAGGTGTGCGCGAGGGCTTAGGTGAATTAAACCTGGCCTTCAATTTGCGCAAGATCAGTATATCAGCGTCATCCTCTAAAATATTGTAAATATACGAGAATATCTCGGCCAAGGGCTGGGTCGTCAGGGCATTTTTGAACTGGAATCAAGCTAGTGCCGCCAGACGGTCGACCGCGGCTTTCAGTTTGGCGGCTTCGTCTTCCTTCTGGGCCAGTTGTTCGCGGGTGTCCTCGACCACATCGTCGGGGGCGCTTTCGACGAATTTGGGGTTGTTCAGGCGTCCCCTCAGACCGCCGATTTCTTTTGAAAGCTTCTCTAGCGTCTTTTCCAGCCGCGCCTTTTCTTCTGCGATATCAATGATATCGGCAAGAGGTAGAGCGAACAGACCGCCGTCGACGGCGATGGTGATCGCGCCCTTGGGAACCTCTGGTGCGACGCTTAGATTATCGAGGCGGGCGAGGCGCTGGATGAGGTCGAGATTGCGCTGCAGAGCGGCCTTGCCGGGCTCGTCCAACTGGACCTGAACCATGGGGATTTTGAGGCCGGCGGGGACGTGCATTTGCTGGCGGGCAGAGCGAATTTCGTCGATCAGAGCAATCACCCAGTTCATTTCCCTGTCGGCATTTTCATCAACAAGATCAGCGGCTTGATAGGTCGGCCAGTCGGTGTGGACGAGCATCTTGGGATGCTTTCCGGTCAGTGACCACAAGCTCTTCTGTGATGAAGGGCATGATCGGGTGCAGAAGGATCAGGCACTGATCCAGCGCCCAGCCCATCGTGGCCTTCGTTTCCTCAATGATTTCAGCGTCTTCAGAGAAGAACAGCGGCTTGGAAAACTCTACATACCAGTCGCAGAACTTGCCCCAGACGAAGGCATAAAGCGCGTTGGCGGCGTCGTTGAAGCGGTAGGCGGCGAGGCTGGCGTCGACCTCTTCCCGGACCTTGGCGACCTCTCCGATGATCCAGCGGTTGAGCGGCGCTTTACAGGATGTTGTACGCGATTTTTAAAACTCGGGCCGGTGCCGGACCCCGTGTTTGCAAACAATTGCGCGTCGAACACGCCGTTCATCTCGGCAAAGCGGGCGGCGTTCCAGAGTTTGGTGGTGAAATTCCGGTAGCCCTGAATCCGGGCGGTCGAAAGTTTCAGATCGCGCCCCATCGCGGCCATCGCGGTCAGCGTGAAGCGGACGGCATCGGCGCCGTATTCGTCGATCAGTTCGAGCGGGTCGAGCACGTTGCCGAGTGACTTCGACATCTTCTTGCCCTTCTCGTCGCGGACGAGGGCATGGACATAGACGGTGTCGAACGGGCGCTGCCCGACGACGGCATATTGCATCATCATCATCCGGGCGACCCAGAAGAAGATGATGTCGAAACCGGTGATCAGGACGGAGGTCGGGAAGTATTTTTGCAGTTCCGGCGTGTCCTCGGGCCAGCCGAGCGTGCCGATGGGCCAGAGGCCGGAGGAGAACCAGGTGTCTAGGACGTCGGGGTCGCGCCAGACCGGGTAGACCAGATGGGTCGGGTCCTGACTGGTGGCATATTGCGCAAGACTGATGGCAAGCGCTTCAATCGCCGCATGCTTGTCGGCGACCTCGACGATGGCGGAATGGCTGATCGGTTGCGGGGTGTCGAGCAGTTCAGCGCGGAACGCGTCCTGCACATCCTCGAAACTGGCGGCGCAATGCATCACGTCACTGGCGTGCAGCATACCGTCCTCGTTCAGAAGGCCAAGCAGTTGAACCTCATCCAGGTCATCATCGCCGGTATTGAACGACCCGTCGGTGCCAAGGTCGAGGCCATACCAAACCGGTATCTGATGCCCCCACCAGAGCTGGCGGGAGATGCACCAGGGCTCGATATTCTCCAGCCAGTGGAAATAGACCTTCTTGTCCTGTTCGGGCAGGATCGTGACCTCGCCCGAGCGCACCGCGTCGATGGCGGGCTGGACGATCTGGTCGGTATCGACGAACCACTGGTCGGTCAGCATCGGCTCGATCACCACCTTGGAGCGGTCGCCGAAGGGCTGCATGATCTTCTTGGACTCGACGAAGGGCACCTGTTCGGTGGTTTCGTTGCCGTCCTCGTCGGTGACGGTGCGGGGTTCCATCACCGCCAGACCCTCGGCGGTGATCGCGTCGATCACCAGTTTGCGGGCCTCGAACCGGTCCAGCCCGCGATACTCCTCGGGGACGAGGTTGATCGGGGTGGCGTCGGCGGGGGCCTCTGCACCTTCGGCGATGGCGGTGGCTTGGGCGGCGGCCTCGATCGTAGGGCAGGCCGTCGGTGCGCATGTGGCCCTTGGTGTCCATCAGCGCGTAAAGCGGGATGTTGTTGCGGGTCGCGACGCCGTAGTCGTTGAAGTCATGCGCGCCGGTGATCTTGACCGCGCCCGAGCCGAAAGTCGGGTCGGGATACTCATCGGTGATGATCGGGATCATCCGGCGGTGTTCCTTTGGGCCAACCGGGATTTCGCATAGTTTTCCGACGATTGGCGCGTAACGCTCATCTGACGGATGCACCGCGACTGCACCATCGCCCAGCATGGTTTCGGGGCGGGTGGTGGCGATCGAGATATAGTCTCGGGTTTCGCGCAGGGTGACGGCGCCGTCCTCGTCCTTTTCGACGTATTCGTAGGTTTCGCCGCCCGCGAGCGGGTATTTGAAGTGCCACATATGGCCGTCGACCTCGATATTCTCGACCTCGAGGTCGGAGATCGCGGTCTCGAAATGCGGATCCCAGTTCACCAGCCGCTTGCCGCGATAGATCAGGCCCTTGTTGTACATGTCGACGAAGACCTTGGTCACCGCGTCGGGGAAGTTGCCGGACATGGTGAAGGCGTTGCGGTCCCAGTCACAGGACGCACCGAGGCGTTTGAGCTGGTTGATGATCGTGTCGCCGGACTTGTCCTTCCACTCCCACACCTTTTCCAGGAACGCCTCGCGCCCCATGTCGCGGCGGGTGGCGTTGGATTTGTCCTTGGCCAGCTCGCGTTCCACGACCATCTGGGTGGCAATGCCGGCATGGTCCTGTCCGGGCTGCCACAGCGTGTCGTCGCCGCGCATCCGGTGCCAGCGGATCAGGATATCCTGCAACGTGTTGTTGAAGGCGTGGCCCATGTGAAGGCTGCCGGTGACATTGGGCGGCGGGATCATGATCGAGAACGGCTTGGCGCCGGGTTTGGCATTGGCCCCGGCCCGGAATGCGCCGGCCTTTTCCCAGGCGGCGTAAAGCCTTTTTTCCGCCTCGGCGGAGTCGAATGTCTTTTCCATGGCCATGGGGGCGGTCCTGTCCGAATTCTTTTGGGTCAGGACCATGTAGCCAATGGGTGCGCGAAGGGAAAGGGGGGAGCCTTCGGCGAGGATATTTGTCGACGAATGATGATGTCAGCGGGTGGCGGCGATGTCGGGGTTGGTCAGCGGTTCGCGGTGGCCGGGGCGCAGGGTGGCCGCGTCATAGGGGTTGCGCGCGAAAACCTCGCGCACCAATGGCACGAAGTGGTCGAGCGGCAGGCTTTCGTAGGCGGGATCGAAGCTGGCCTGATCCCAGCGTTCGCAGAACTGGGCGCAATCGTCGAAATAGGCGTGGCCGGTGTAGACGTCGCGCTTGTGCTGGTTGCCGCCGACGTGGTGGCCGTAATAGAGCATCTGGAAGTCGCCGTGCTTTTCCACCACCCATGTGCATTGCTCGCGCACGAAGGGTTTGAGGATCGAGGCCGCGTATTCGTCGTGGTTGTAAGGCGCGTAGATGTCGCCGATGTCGTGCAGCAGCGCGGCGACCACCCAGTCGGTATCCGCGCCGTCGCGCCATGCCCGGCTGGCCGATTGCACGGAATGGCCGAGGCGGGTGATCTGGTAGCCGGAGAGGCCCTCATCGAGTTCCACGAGGGCTTTGAGCAGCCGGTCGGCGGTGCCTTTGGTGTAGGCGACCTCGTGTTCGGTGAGGAAGGCGTAGTCTTCGGCGGTGCCGTCCTTCATCTGGGTGAATGTGACTTTGTCCATCAGCTGGTGCCCTCGTAGATACTTGTGGTTTTCTTCGCGCCCTTCATCATGACCTGACTTTGGCTGGCGCGGATGCGATCGTAAAGGGCAAGGCTTTCGGGGGTGAAGTTGGCGGTGGGGGGCGGCACGTGGGTGAAATTGCCGTGCGTGTCGGTGCCGCGGGCCAGTGCTGCGTAGTCGGTATCCGAGAGCTGTTGTTTGATGTCGGGGCGGCAGTAGCGGATCACGGCGGCGATGCGGCGGTCGTCGCTGGTGTTGGGGCCGGAGCCGTGGATCGTGAGGCCGTGGTGCAGGCTCATCGGGCCGGGGTGGATCTCGATGGCGACCTTGTCTGTGTCGGCGACCTCGACGCGGACTTCCTGACCGCGCGACAGAAGGTTGTTTTCGTCGAACGTGTCTTCATGCGGCAGGATCGCGTTCTTGTGGCTGGCGCGCACGAAATCCATGCAGCCAGAGGCGGGCGTGGCGGGGGAAAGCGCGATCCATGCGGTGACGAGGCCGTCGATGGCGCCCAGGCCCCAATAGGTCAGATCCTGATGCATCGAGACGATCTGGCGGGTGCGCGGTTCCTTGATGAAGAACTCGGCGGCGTAGATCATGATATCGGGGCCGAGGAGGCCTTCTATGACATCGAGCACGGCGGGTTCGGTGGCCAGCCGGTAGGCCATCGGCATCACCACATGGGCGTTGACGCGTTTGTAGGTGTTGAGCGGCAGCGGCAGGCCCGCGTCGAGCCAGTTTTGTTCGATGTCTTCAAGTTCAGCGCGGTAGCTGGCGGCTTTTGCTGCGGGCAGTGCGGGGACCGGGAAGAGGAAGCCATCGGTCCAGTATTGCGTGATCTGCTCTGGTAGCAGGTGACCGCTGGTGAGTTGGATACTGTCTGGCATTCGCGTTTCCCCCGTTTGGGCAAAGGTCTGCGATTCGGGCAGAGCGGGCTTGCGGGGATGCGACGGCTGGGGTCGTTTTTGTGGAGAATGCCTACGACAGACGCTGTGGCCTTTCGGCGTAACATTTTTCGACGGATTGCAGAGCAGAGCACGTATTATATATGCATAAAACAATATATAAGGAGACGCGTCATGAAGTCTGTATCCCTTACCGCTTTGCTGCTGGCCTCTGTCGTTGCGGTGCCCTTGGCGGCGCAGCAGGGCAATCCCGGCGGCCATTTCATTGAAAACTGGGACATGAACGAGGACGGTCAGGTCACGATGGCCGAAGCGACCGACAAACGTGGCGAGCTTTTCTACATGTTCGATCAGGACGAGAACGGCGTGCTGGACGATACAGAGTATGACCTGTTCGACGAAACCCGGAACGCCGACATGGAAGCGAATGCGGGCGGCGCGGGCGGTGCGATGCGCGGGGTGTCACAAGCAATGGCACGCGAATTCAACGACGTTGATGGCGATGGCGGCGTGACCGAGGAAGAGTTTCTGTCACGTGTTCCGGACTGGTTTGCGATGATGGATCGCGATGGCGACAGCTTGATCACCAGCGCGGATTTTGGTCTCGGTGGAGGTCAGGGGCAAGGGGCCGCAGGAAACTGAGCGGATTGACCGGTGAAGATCAGCGCCAGCGTATATTGCGCCGGTATTTGCCCTGACCAACCCGCCTTCAGACCGCCCGATCAAACTTTGTCGTCAGATGGATCAGGCTTTCTGAGCCGCGCACGCCGGTGATGCCGCCGACCTGATCCAGCACTTCGTCCAGGTCCGAGGTGCTGTCGGCGGCGATTTGCAGGATCAGGTCGAAGCGGCCGGTGGTGGTGTGGGCGATCTCGACCTCGGGGATGGTTTTCAGGCGTTGCAGGACGGCGGCTGTGGCGCGGGGTTCGACCTGCACGAGGACCGTCGCCTTGATCCGGCGGGCCAGCGCCACGTCGCCGAGTTTGACGGTGTAGCCGGCGATGATGCCGGTTGTTTCCATGCGCTCGATCCGCGCCTGCACGGTGGAGCGCGCGACCTTGAAGCGGCGCCCCAGACGCGAGGTCGAGGTGCTGGAATCGGCCGCGAGGGCCGCGAGGATCTTCTGATCGAGGTCGTCCATGGCAATTTGACCGATGTTTTCGTTATTATGACGGAGATTTTGCGCAAATCAACTATTTTCATCGGTGAAAACAACATTCATATGGGGCTTACTCGTTTTCAGGAACAAAGGGCGGCCGCAAGCCTGTACCTGGCCTGGTTTGGTTAATCGCGGAAAGCGCATTCCCAACCGGACAACCCGGGCAAGAGGTGGCTGCCAAAACATTGGTGGAAGGACTCCAATGGGACTCTCGAAAACGATCTGGGCGAAGCCGTCCGACTATCTGCTGCACGCCAAACCGCAGAACCCGGTGCTGTTCTTCGCGCCGGCGGTTTTGCAGGCGACAGCGCGCAAATTCATCGAAGGGTTTCCGGGGCTTGTTACCTATGCGGTGAAATCGAACCCGGAAGAGGAAGTGCTATCGAACCTGGCCACGGCCGGTGTGCGCGGTTTCGACGTGGCCTCGCCCTTCGAGATGGACCTGATCGCGCGTTTGGCCCCGGGTGCCGCGATGCACTACAATAACCCGGTACGCTCGCGCGAAGAGATCCTGCATGCGGTGAAGCTGGGCGTGAAATCCTATTCCGTCGACAGCCATTCCGAACTGGAGAAGCTGGCCGAACTGGTGCCCGTCGAGGGTGTCGAGATTTCGGTGCGCTTCAAGCTTCCGGTGAACGGGGCGGCCTATAACTTCGGCGCCAAGTTCGGCGCGACCGCTGAGAAGGCGACCGAGTTGCTGGCCCGCGTGGCCGAGCTTGGGTTCATCCCGTCGCTGACCTTTCATCCGGGTACCCAGTGCACCGATCCGCTGGCATGGGACAGCTATATCCGCATGGCCGCAGAGATTGCCCAGAACGCAGGTGTGAAAATCCACCGCCTGAATGTTGGCGGCGGCTTCCCGGGCCACCGGCTGAACGAGGTGACGCCGCAGCTGGATGAGATTTTCGAGGTGATCGATGCCGTTACGACGGAAGCGTTCGGCGAGGACCGCCCCGCGCTGGTGTGCGAGCCGGGCCGTGGGCTGGTGTCGGAAAGCTATGCCTTTGCCGCGCGTGTCAAGGCGATCCGCGACGAAGATCATGTGTTTCATGAATGACGGCATGTACGGCGCGCTGGCCGAGCTGCCGCTGATCGGCAATATCGACCGGATCGAGGTGCGCTCGCCCGATGGCGTGGTGCGCACGGGCGAACTGGTGCCGCGCATCGTCTTTGGCCCGACCTGCGACAGTGTCGACCGGCTGCCCGGTGACGTGATGCTGCCGTCGGACATGCAGGAAGGCGATTTCGTTGTTTTCAACGGCATGGGCGCCTATTCGACGGTAACCGCGACCCGGTTCAATGGCTTTGGTCAGATCGGTACCGAAACTGTGTGCTCTCTGGTTCGCTGAACCGATCCTGCAAGACTGGACACTGCCGTGCGCCCCGCTAATGTCGCCCTCGGAACCGCTGTTCGGAGGGCGACTTGGACAAATTCGGAAAAAGCCAACCCGTCAAACGTGTTGAAGATGTTCGGTTTCTGACCGGGGCGGGGCGTTACATCGACGATGTTGCACCGAAGGACGCGGCGTTCGCGTATTTCTTCCGCTCAACCGTTGCGCATGCCACGATCTCCGGGCTGGATCTGGACGAGGCTCGCGCGGCGCCCGGCGTTCATCTGGTTCTGAGCTTCGACGATCTGGTGGCGGGGGGCATGGACCCGCATATTCCGGGCGGATGTTGTGCCCAATCTGGATGGCAGCATGGGGGCCGCGCCGAAGCGTCCGGCGCTGGCCAACGGGCGCGTGCGCTATGTTGGCGAAGCGATCGCGTGCATTGTTGCAGACACGCTGGCGCAGGCGAAGGATGCGGCCGAGCTGATCGGCTTTGACTATGACGATCTGGAGCTGCATGTCGACCCTGCACCGGGCGGTACGGCGATCCACCCCGAAGCGCCCGACAACCTTGCGTTCGACTGGGGACAAGGCGACCGCGAGGCCACCGAGGCGGCGTTTCAGGCGGCCGCCCATCACGTGACGGCGCGCATCGCCGACAACCGGATCATCACCAACTCGATGGAGCCACGCGGCGGCTTATGCGGAATGGAAGGGCGACCGGGTGCATCTTTCGTTTGGCGGGCAGGGCGTCTGGGGGATGAAGGACGCTGCTGGCGCAGGCGTATGGTTTCGATCCCGAGCGGGTGCGGGTCACCAACCCCGATGTCGGTGGCGGTTTCGGCATGAAGGGCATGCCCTATCCGGAATATTTCGTGCTGCCCGAGGCCGCGCGCCAGCTGGGCCGGCCGGTGCGCTGGATGTCGGAACGGACCGAGGCGATGCTGTCTGACAATCACGGACGCGATCTGGTTTCGGTTTGCGAAATGGCGTTTGACGAGAACCTTCAAGATGACCGCCTATCGGGTGAATTCGGTCTGCAATCTGGGGGCCTACAATTCTTTCTTCGCGCAGATCATCCAGACGACGCTGTTCCTGAAGGTGCTGATGGGCACCTATGACGTGCAGACGACGTGGCTGGGCTGCAAGGGCGTGTTCACCAACACCACCCGGTCGATGCCTATCGCGGCGCGGGGCGGCCCGAGGCGATCTACGTGCTGGAGCGGATGATGGACTATGCCGCGCGCCAGCTGGGCGTCGATCCGTTGGAGTTGCGGCGGCGCAATTTCATTCCGGCGGATGCGTTTCCCTACACGCACGGCGACGGCGAGAGCTGTATGACGTCGGCGATTTCAACAAGGTTCTGGCGCGCGGACTGGCCGAGGCGGATGCCGACGGTTTTGCCGCGCGCAAGGCCGCGAGTGCAGGCGCGGGCAAGCTACGCGGCTGGGGCCTGTGCTATTACATCGAGTCCATTCTGGGCGATCCGACAGAGGGCGCGGAGGTTGAATTTAACGACGAGGGCACGGTCAACCTTTATGTCGGCACGCAGTCGAACGGGCAGGGGCACGAGACGGTTTACGCGCAGTTCCTGTCGGATCAGACCGGGGTGCCCGCGGACCGGATTTTCGTGGTGCAGGGCGACAGCGACCGGATCGCGCAAGGTGGCGGCACCGGCGGGTCACGCTCTGTCACGGTGCAGAACAACGCGACGCTGGCCACGGTCGGCACGATGATCCGGCAGTTCACGGATTTTCTGGCGGGCGAGCTGGGCGTTGCGGCAGACGATATCAGCTTTGACGACGTCAGTTTCCGCGCCAAGGGGTCGAACGTGCATCCGACGATGCTGGAGGTAGCCGAGATGGCGCGGGCGAAGGGCCGCGAGGATCTGCTGAAGGTGCACGAGCGTATCGAAGCTGCCGGGCGCGGTCCTATCCCAACGGCGCCCATATCGCCGAGGTCGAGATTGATCCCGAAACCGGCGTTGTCGATGCTGGCCAAGTATTCCGTGACGGATGATTTTGGCAATCTTATCAATCCGATGCTGGCCGAAGGTCAGGTGCATGGCGGGGTGGCGCAGGGGCTGGGGCAGGCGCTGACGGAACGCGTGGTCTATGACGAGGACGGGCAGTTGCTGACCGCGACTTTCATGGATTACGCGATGCCGCGCGCCGATGATATGCCCTTCATCAAGTTCACTTCGGAACCGGTGCCCTCGACCGCGAATCTGATGGGCATGAAGGGCTGTGGCGAGGCTGGAACGGTTGGCGCGTTGGCGGCCGTGACCAATGCGGTCATGGATGCAGTTTGGGAGAAGGGAGTTCGGCAGGTGGATATGCCACTGACGCCACATCGTGTGTGGCGGATGCTGAACGCAGTGAAAGTTGCGGCTGAGTGACAAAGTCAGGGGCTGGCTGCGGCTTCCCCCACGGGTTCAGACCACAACCGCACCGCACCGGCGCGGGCGGGTCGATCATATCGTCATCCTCGACGGCACGATGTCTTCGCTGTCGCCGGGCAGCGAAACCAACGCCGGGCTGACCTATCAGCTGTTGTGCGAGAGTCGCGGGGCGGTCACGCTCTTCGCTGCGCTACGAGGCAGGGCGTGCAGTTTCTGCGCTGGCGCGACGCGCTTGATGTGATCGAGGGGCGCGGCATCGACCGGCAGATCCGGCGGGCCTATGGCTTCATCGCCTCGCGCTATCGGCCCGGCGACCGGATTTTTCTGTTCGGCTATTCGCGCGGCGCTTATGCGGTGCGGTCGCTGGCCGGTGTGATCGACCTGATCGGGCTGGTCAGGGCAGAGCATGCGACGGTGCGCAATATCCGGCAGGCCTACCGGCATTACGAGTTGAACCCGGGCAGCTTTGCGGCCGCTGCGTTCGCCGAGAAGTTCTGCCACACGAAGGTCGAGATCGAGATGGTCGGTGTCTGGGATACCGTCAAGGCGCTGGGCATCCGCGCGCCGGTCCTGTGGCGCTATTCCAAGGTCGAGCATGCGTTTCACAATCACACGCTGGGCGCATTCCATCCGGCACGGGTTTCACGCCTGGCCAAGGACGAGACCCGGCAGGCCTATGCGCCGGTGATGTGGGCAATCGCGCGAGGCCTGGGACGGCGTGCTGGAGCAGGTCTGGTTTCGCGGCACACATGGCGATGTCGGCGGCCATCTGGGTGGGTTCGAGCCGGCGCGGCCGCTGGCCAATATCCCGCTGGTCTGGATGCTGGAAAAGGCCGAGGGCTGCGGCATCGAACTGCCCGAAGGCTGGCGCGAGCGGTTCGAGCAGGACCCTGAGGCGCCCTCGATCGGCACGCTGCGGGGCTGGGGCAAGATGTTTTTCTGGCGCAAGCGGCGGCTGATCGGGGCGGACCCGTCGGAATCCGATCCATCCGACCGCGTTGGGGCCGCGGAACAGGGTGTTTCAGGCGCCGGCGCACTCGCGCATCTTCATGATGATGCAGGTGGTCGAGCCGGTGGCATAGAGCTTGCCGTCCGCGACGCCCCGGATCTCGCCGTTCGCCACACCGGTCGAGCGGCCGGCATGCTGGACGGTGCCGATGGCTTCGATCTCGAGTGCCGAGCGGGATCGGGCGGGTGATGTTCACCTTGTATTCAAGCGTGGTGTAGACGCTGCCCTTGGGCACCGTCGTCATCACCGCGCAGGCCATGCAGCTGTCCAGCAGCGTGCCGTACCAGCCGCCGTGGACGGTGCCCATCGGGTTGGTGTGCGGAAAGTCCGGCGTGCCGCGAAACACGACGCGACCCTCGGACGACCTCGTGGACGCGCGTAGTTCAGCAAGCCTGCAATCGGCGGACCGGCGATCTGGCCGTGCAGGATCGCGCTGCATGAATTCCAGCCCAGACATCGACAGCACCGTTTCGAGCGATGGCAGTTGCTCGGGGGACGGTCGCCGCATAGGTCTTGGTCATTGAACCTGCCTTTCGGCGTGGACCGTAGACCGCGCCGGATCGGTGTTCAATGGCCGGTCAGGCGACCTTTTCCAGCGTCACCTGCGGCGTGATGCCAAGCGCGTGGGCAGACGTCGCGCGTCAGTTCGGGCTTGTTCAGCGTGTAGAAATGCAGGTCTTCGACGCCGCCTTCGAGCAGGTCGGTGCACAGCTCGGTGCAGACGCGCGATGGCCAGCAGATCGTGGCGGTCGTCGCGGATCGCGGCGTGGAACGCCTCGTCCAGCCAGTGCGGGCGGTGTGCGCATGCAGCGGGCGGCGAAATTCTTGACGCCGGTCCAGTTCTCGATCGGCAGGATGCCGGGGATGATCGGCGCGGTGATGCCCGCCTTGTCGCAGCGGTCGCGGAACCGGAAGAAGGTTTCGGCCTCGAAGAAGAACTGGGTGATGGCCGAGTCCGCGCCGGCGTCGATCTTGCGCTTGAGCCAGTCGACATCGGCGCGGTCGCTGGTGGCGTCGGGGTGACGATCGGGATAGGCGCCGACACGGATCGTGAACTTGCCGGTTTCCGCCAGCGCCTCGATCAGTTCGAGGGAGCTGGCGAAGCCGTCGGCGTGCGGGGATGAACCGGGACTGTCCCTTGGGGGCGTCGCCGCGCAGGGCGACGATCTCGGTCACGCCGACATCGGCATAGCGACTGGGCGATTTCGAGGGTTTCCTCGCGGCTGGCGTCGACGCAGGTCAGGTGGGCGGCGACGTTGAGGCCGTAGTTCTTGTGGATGGTCTCCACCGCTTCATGCGTCAGTTGCCGGGTGGTGCCGCCGGCGCCGTAGGTGACCGAGACGAAGTTGCGGGTCGAGCGGGGCCAGCGTGTTGACGGTGTCCCAGAGCCGGAACGAGGCGTCGAGCGATTTCGGCGGGAAGAATTCGAAGGAGATGCGGGGCGCTTGCATGGTCGTGAAATCCTTGTTGGTTGCGCCCTTGTCTCACGCCGCGCCATGTGAGACAAATTCATAATTTTCATTAACATCATGAGTCAGAGCGCGAATGCATATCGAATTCCGGCATCTGCGCACGATCAAGGCGATCCACGAGGCGGGCGGGCTGGCGCGGGCGGCGGAAGCGATGAACATCACCCAGTCGGCGCTGTCGCATCAGGTCAAGGGGCTGGAGGATCAGGCGGGGGTGGAGCTGTTCGTGCGCCGCTCCAAGCCGCTGAAGCTGTCGGCGGCGGGGATCAAGCTGCTGCGGCTGGCCGAGCGGATACTGCCCGAGATGGAGGCGCTGGAAGAGGATTTCCGCAGCCTGCAATCGGGGCGGTCGGGGCGGCTGCATATCGCCATCGAGTGCCACGCCTGTTTCGAATGGCTGTTCCCGGTGCTGGAGCAGTTTCGCAAGGCCTGGCCCGATGTCGATGTCGATATCCGCGCCGGGCTGGCGTTTGACGCGCTGAATGCGTTGCAGCGGGAAGAGGTCGATCTGGTGATCTCGTCGGACCCGGAGAAGCTGGATCGACGTTGATTTCACGCCGCTGTTCGATTACGAGCCGGTGTTCGTCGCCGCCGCCAATCATCCGCTGGCGGCGAAAGACGTGGATCGAGGCCGAGGATTTCCGCGACGAGGTGCTGATCACCTATCCGGTCGACCGCTCGCGGCTGGACGTGTTCAGCCTGCTGCTGATGCCCGCCAAGGTCGAGCCGCGCTGCGATCCGGCAGGTCGAGCTGACGGCGGTGATCCTGCTGCTGGTCGCCTCGAACCGCGGCGTGACGGTGCTGCCGGACTGGGTGCTGCGCGAGGTCAAGGTCAGTTCCGATTACGTCACGCGGCCGCTCGACCGAAGGCGGGCGTGACCCGGCGGATGTATGCCGCGACCCGCGACGACGATACCACCAAGCCCTTCATGGCGCATCTGATCCGGCTGGCACGCGCGGAACCGGTGAAGTTGCAGCGGGCTTGAGGTTTTGCGCCATGCCTTTGGCACGTCGCGGTGTTTGGTTTGCGCCGCGGGCTGCGCCCGCGTCGTGGGGCTTCCGGCGGGGATATTTGCGGGATAAAGAAGCTGCGGGCGGCTGCTATGGCTTGGCAAGGCGCAGCGCCGGGACTATACGCGCCCCCTGAACTTCTGAGGGAACCGGACATGCAGGGCAGCGCAAATCTCAACGTGATGATCAAGACCGCGCGCCTGGCCGGGCGATCGCTTGGTCAAGGATTTCCGCGAGGTCGAGAATCTGCAGGTCTCGATGAAGGGGGCGGGCGATTTCGTCAGCCGCGCCGATCTGGCCGCCGAGAAGATCATCCGCGACGAGTTGATGGGGACGCGGCCGAATTACGGCTGGTGCGCCGAGGAAAGCGCCGAGGTCGAGGGCATCGACCCGACCCGGCGCTGGATCGTCGATCCGCTGGACGGGACCACGAATTTTCTGCACGGGCTGCCGCATTGGGCGGTGTCGATCGCGCTGGAATACAAGGGCGAGATCGTGGCGGGCGTGATCTTCGACCCGGCCAAGGACGAGATGTTCGTGGCCGAGAAGGGCCAGGGCGCGTGGATGAACGAAAGCCGGTTGCGGGTGTCGGGGCGCACCAAGATGATCGAGGCGTGTTTTGCCACCGGTCTGCCGTTTGGCGGCCGCGCCGATCTGCCCGAGACGCT
The DNA here is from genome assembly GCA_963714615.1 of uncultured Alphaproteobacteria bacterium. Lineage (GTDB taxonomy): Bacteria > Pseudomonadota > Alphaproteobacteria > Rhodobacterales > Rhodobacteraceae > JAHEAO01. The sequence goes on from CAVQOV010000013.1 coordinate 181,392, forward strand.
GCAGGATCTGGCGCGCGTGCTGCCGGTCTGCTCGGGCGTGCGGCGCTGGGGCGCGGCGGCGCTGGATCTGGCCTATGTCGCGGCGGGGCGCTATGACGGCTACTGGGAGCGGGGCCTGCATGCCTGGGACATGGCGGCGGGCATTGTTGATCGTGCGCGAGGCCGGTGCGCTGGTCGAGCCGATTGCCAAGGGCGGCAACATGCTGGCCGATGGCGAGTTGGTCTGCGCCAACGAGCCGCTTGTTCGATCAGTTCGCCAAGGTCATCCGGGGCAGCTAGGTTCGGTCGGAGGGGTGGTTGATGCCATCGCTCCATGGCACATCGCCCAGATCGCGCGGGTTCAGCCCCTCGATACAGGCTGCGTTGACGCCGTATTCGTTCGGGTTTGAGCGGCGCTGGTGGTGGGTGTAGATGCCGCAGGTCTTGCAGAAGTAGTGCTTCGCGGTTTTCGTGCCCCATTGGTAGAGCGTCAGGTTGTCGGCGCCTTTCACGATCCGAACGCCGTCCAGCGGTGCGGTCAGCGCGATGGCGCCGCGCCGCGCACAGAACGAACAATCGCAGCGCCGCGCGGTGTTGAAGCCGTCGGTGAGTGTCACCTCGAGTTCGACAGCACCGCAATGGCAGGTCAGGCGGTGGGTCATCGGCGCCTGCGGACATTTGGGATGCTGGTGCGGGTGGTTCGGTATCGCGCCTCTGGGTGCGGCGGGTGGCCATGGGTGCGCTGCCAGTAGGTCCGGGCCGCCGCGTTTGAGCCAGAGCGGGATCACGTAGAGAAAGCCGATCACGAAACCGCCCGCATGGGCCCAATAGGCAACGCCGCCCATTGAAACATCGCTGGCAGCGCCGCTGAACAGCTGCAGGCCGAACCACACGGCCAGCATTGCCCAGGCTGGGACCGGAAAGATGCGGAAGAAGACGATGAAGATGAAGAGCACATCGACCCGCGCCCGGGGGAAAAGCAACAGGTATGCCGCCCATTACGGCGGCAATGGCGCCCGAAGCGCCGACGGTGGGGATCGGTGAGTTGGGATCGGCCAGAAGTTGCACAAGATCGGCACCGATGCCGCAGAGCAGGTAGAAGATCAGAAAGCCGATGTGGCCCAGCTCATCCTCCAGATTGTCGCCGAAGATCCACAAGAACAGCATGTTGCCGCCCAGATGCAGCAGGCCGCCGTGCAGGAACATCGAGGTCAGCACGGTGTAAACCCGATTTCCGCCCGAGACCTGCGCCGGTATCATCGCCCAGTCGCCGAAAAAACTCGCGATGGCGGCATCGTCCGCGAAATATGGCCAGTAGGCCGCGAAGATCAGCACGTTGGCCGCGATCAGCGCGTAGGTCACGTAGGGCGTGCCGAGCGAGGGGTTATGATCGCGGATCGGGAACATGGGGCAGAGGCTTGCCGAAGTGTTACGGGGGGTCAAGGGTAAGTGACGGTCGCGGGGCACAAGATCGTGAACATCGGGGCCGTTGCAGGGCAGATGCTTGACAGATCGCCGCGACGGGCCAGACTTTAGCAATGAAACATCTGCTTTTGATCTTGCTGCTGGCCGCACCCGGTCTTTCATCGGCCCAGACCTGTCCGCCGGTTGCCGATCGCTCTGCCGAGTCCGAGAAGGTGCTGGCCCGAATTCGGGCCGCACCTGATGAGATGTCCGCGCGCCTGCTGACCAACGCGTTGTGGGAGATCTGGGCGAAAGCGCCTGATGCGGTGGCGCAAGAGATGCTGGACCGGGGCATGCAGCGCCGCGCCGCCTATGATTTCGATGCCGCGATCGCCGCGTTTGACGAACTCGTCGCCTATTGCCCCGACTATGCCGAGGGCTACAACCAGCGTGCCTTTGTCAACTTCCTGCGGCAGGATTATGCCGTGGCACTCGAGGATCTGGAGCGCGCGCTGGACCTGGCGCCGGAGCATGTGGCGGCGATGGCCGGGCAGGCGCTGACGCTGATGAGCCTTGGTAGGGTCGAGCTTGGACAATCGGTGCTGCGCAAGGCGCTCAAGCTGCATCCATGGCTGCCTGAGCGGCGCATGTTGATCGAGCAGCCGGGCGAGGATCTGTGATCTGGCGGTCCGTCTGTATACCGGTGCGCCTCGGACGAACCGGTCGCAAAAAAAACCCAAACCACGACCGGCTTTGCCGGCTTGGCGCCTTTACACACCGCGAACAGTGGCTATTGTCATGCGACCCGGGCCCGCGTGGTGGAACGGTGGACACATAGGGCTTAGATCCTTTGATCTCTGCGGTATTGCTGAAGGCGCCAGGATGCGGGCGTGATGGAATGGTAGACATACCAGACTTAAAATCTGTTGGGGCGTAGCCCCGTGTGGGTTCGACTCCCACCGCCCGCACCAAATATTCTATAAATATCAGGTATTACCCAGCCAAAACCGCCTTGCAGTGTTGGATCGTCGTTTCCTTCGCGCGGGTCATGGCAAAGTGCTTGTTCACAAGTTCAACGACCTCTGCCCACGATATGCTTGGGGCAAAAGAGACAATCCCTTTCGCAAATTCTGCTGCACTGACGAAAGTCAGGTCAAAGCCTTTCGCCTCGTACTCAGCCACCAGCGCAGGCAGGTCCGCATTGGCTCTGGCGTTCGGGCCATAGACGAAAATCAAGGCAGAGTGCTTTGCTTCGGCTACTTTGCTCGCCGCGTGATCGACATCAGCCCTTGTGAAAGGCTTGTCTTTCGCTTCTGCACAATGTCGCAGGGTTTTGCCGTCCGCCTCGAAGACGTCGATGTCCGCCACTTCATTCGACGATGCGCCGCTCTGGTTTGCCGGATGCGATGATACCGCCAGCCTGCCACCACTGCCTTGGCCGTAGACCTGACCGAAACCGCTTTGATTGCCGTGCCGCTCTACACCGTCACCGCGTCGGATCGTGCCCGCACACTTGAAGTTTGCCGTAGCACCTATGCCGTCGCCGGCTGACGATCCTTCCCTAAGTGCCAAGGGCAACTGACCCCGGTTCGCGTTCAACGACGCAGCCGGGGTTTCTTTTTCGTCACGCGTTCACGTCGTAGTAGTTGCTTTCGCCGCGCGGGCAGTTTTCCCTAAGAAGGTAGGCGCAGCGTTTCAATGACGGATCGTCGGTCCCGAAGCTTTCTTCCGAATGACCGCATTTGCTGCATGTGACTTCGACGCCTTCAACTGTGCCGTAGTCGCCGTCTAGGTCAACGTAGTCGGTTGTAGTGGAAACGTAGCCCACGTCGCGAATTCCTAAATATCGTCCGGATGCGGCGCTTGCGGAACCCTATGGCACCAATACGGCGCGTCCTTGGCGTCGGCTTCGCCCGGTTCATACCATCTATGGCCGGTCCACATCCAAACTTCCCAATCGCTACCGCGCTTCGGAACGACATAGAAATAGCCCGGTCGGTCGTCGTGAGTGTCTTGGGCCATGCAACGAACTCCTAGCTGCAAAGGGAGCGATCCGCGTATATAGTCGCACCACAACGAAGCGGCGCAACCGATTGTGCCCTAGCATACACCGGGCAGGCACGCGAAGGAACTGCGCATGGCACTCAAACCGCTAATCTGGAACGGCTACGCCTACACGCTTTCTATTCGGCGGCACTGGAACACGTTCTTCGGGTTGGCAACTATCTGCGAAATCGATGCCCCGCGCATGACGAAGTTTCTACCCGAAGGCGCAGGCTACCACATCACCGGGCTTCACGAACTTGTCGTTGGAGCGAAAGACTACTTCGACGCGTTCGACAACTGGTGGTCGTATTCGTGTCGGCTGTGCGATCAATACTGCGACTTCTACGTGATGGAACGCCCGCGCGAAGGCAACACGTTCACCGAGTTCCATAGCACCTACATCAATGACCGAACAGCCGTCCAAGACTTCGCCAAGTCGTCACGCGGCTACGTCGGGCCGGATCAGTGGAAGTTGACGTAGCCGAAAAGCCGGTCGCGGTGCGACATGCGGTCACGTCTTCGTGAGCGTTCACGGGGCTTTCGGGCCGTCGGTGCGCTTGCATTAGAGAATGTATGGAAATCGAGACCTCCTAATTTCTGATGAAAAATCAATACTTTAAAAGGATAAATGGCAGCCCGTAGGGGAATCGAACCCCTCTTTCCAGGTTGAAAACCTGGCGTCCTAACCGATAGACGAACGGGCCACGGCGTGATGTGCGCCGTATCTAGGCAAAGAGGGGACGAAGGGCAAGAGAATATTTGCGTAGTTCAGCGTGCAAGATCAGACGGCCTCTGCCGCGTCTTCCAGCCGCAACTGAACGCGTTTCCGACCGCCCCAGATGTTCAGTTCGAGCCGCCCGGCAAGATGGAAGCGCGCACCGCCGCGAGCGTCAAGGCCAGGGCCGAGCGGGCCGTCGAATGCACCGAAACAGATTGCATCGATGGGCTGGGTCATACCGTCGCCGAAACTGATCTTCAAATGCGACGCGCCGACACGTTTGGCGAAGCGAATTGTCTGCGCGGGGAACACGAAACGCGGGGCGGACGCGCCTGCGCCAAAGGGGCCGGCGGACTCGATCTGATCGATGAGCTCCACCGTGGCGGCCTGCGGCATCAATACGCCGTCAAGGCGCAGGTCTTTCGGCCCGAGATCGGCAGCGCCCTGCCTTGCAAGCAGCTCGGCCAACCGGGCCATTGCCGGTTCCAACTGGTCTTTGGCCACAGTCAGACCGGCGGCCATGACGTGACCGCCTCCCTTGATCAGCAAGCCTTCCGCCGCCAATCTCTGGATCGCCGCGCCAAGGTCTATGCCGGTGACAGAGCGGCCCGATCCCTTGCCCTCGGATCCGTCGAGGCCGATCACGATGGCGGGCCGGTTGGTCATCTCTTTCAGGCGCGAGGCGACGATGCCGACGACGCCGGGATGCCAGCCTTCGCCCGCCGCCCAGACCAGCGGCGCATCGAAGCCACGCTTTTCGGCCTGGGCCAGAGCTGCGTCGCGGACGGCGGCCTCGATCTCTCGGCGCTCGGTGTTGAGCTGGTCAAGCCGTTCGGCGATTGACCCGGCTTCTGACGGGTCCGTAGTGCTCAGCAGCCGCGCGCCGAGATCGGCCTTGCCGATGCGCCCGCCTGCATTCACCCGGGGTCCGAGCACGAAACCGAGGTGATACGGCGAGGGCGCGGTATCAAGGCGCGCGACATCCGCCAGCGCAACCAGGCCGGGGCGCTGGCGCATTGCCATGATCTTGAGACCCTGCCGCACGAAAGCGCGGTTCACGCCTTTGAGCGGGGCCACATCCGCCACCGTCGCAAGTGCCACCAGATCCAGAAATCCCATCAGGTCTGGCCCCGATGTACCGCCGGCGGCGCGCAGCTGCCGGTTGGCTTCCACGAGAAACAGGAACGCCACGCCTGCCGCACAGAGATGCCCCAGCGCGCCATCCTCGTCTTGCCGGTTCGGATTGACCACGGCAAGCGCCGGGGGCAGGGTTTCACCGCCCAGATGGTGATCGAGCACAATCACATCCGCACCCTTGGCGGCGGCGATCGGGCCGTGCGACAGGGTTCCGCAATCGACGCATATGATCAGGGAGTGCGAACGGGCGAGTTCGGCCATCGCCTCTTCGTTGGGTCCGTAGCCTTCGTCAATCCTGTCGGGCACGTAGAGGGTTGCTGTGTGGCCCATCTCGCGCAGCCAGCACAGGATCAGCGCGGCGGAGGCGCCGCCATCAACGTCATAATCAGCAAAGACCGCGATCTTCTCGCGGTTGCGCAGCGCGGTGAGGAAGCGTTCGACGGCGGGCTGCATGTCACGCAGTGACAGCGGGTCGGGCAGAAGGTCACGCAGCGACGGGGCAAGGTATCGCTCGGCATCTTCGGGGAGGATACCTTGGCGAACGAGGGTCCGGCAGACCGGATGAGGCAGGTCGGTCGCCTGTTCCATCGCCTCGGTCAGCCGATCCTGTTCGGCCCCCGGCCCGATCCAGCGCCGCCCGGTCAGCGAGGTCTCGACCCCCAGATAGGCGCGCTCTGCCGTCATCCCGCCTTGGTCGGGTTGCGATAGACCATCCGGCGAACCGATCCGGTTTTCGACCGCATCAGGATCGTCTCGGTTTCCAGAAAACCGGGCTCGCGTTTGATCCCGGCCAGAATCGAGCCATCGGTCACGCCGGTTGCGGCGAAAATCACGTTCTGCGTCACCATGTCATCGCGGGCATAGATACGGTCGAGATCCTCGATGCCGGCCTTGGCGGCGCGGCCACGCTCATCGTCGTTGCGAAACATCAACCGGCCCCACATCTGCCCGCCCATGCATTTCAGCGCCGCCGCCGCCAGCACGCCCTCGGGTGCGCCGCCAGAGCCCATATACATGTCGATGCCGGTGCGCTCGGCCTCGGCGCAATGAATGACACCGGCCACGTCGCCATCTGTGATCAGGCGGATCGCGGCGCCGGTCGAGCGCACTTCGGCGATCAGATCCTCGTGGCGCGGGCGTTCTAGGATGCAGACCGTGATGTCACGGTCCTGGCAACCCTGCGCCTTGGCCAATGCGCGGACCCGTTCGGCCGGTCCCATGGCAAGCGAGACCACATTTTTGGGGTAGCCGGGGCCGACGGCCAACTTGTCCATATAGACATCGGGCGCGTGCAGCAGAGTGCCGCGCGGTGCCATCGCGATCACGGTCAGGGCGTTCGGCATGTCCTTGGCGGTCAGCGTGGTGCCTTCCAGCGGGTCGAGTGCGATATCAACGGCCGGGCCGTCGCCGGTGCCGACTTCTTCGCCAATGTAGAGCATCGGCGCTTCGTCGCGCTCGCCCTCGCCGATGACCACAACGCCCTTGATATCCAGCAAGTTCAGCTGTTCCCGCATCGCATTGACTGCGGCCTGATCGGCGGCCTTTTCATCGCCGCGACCGACCAGACGGGCCGAGGCCATGGCGGCGGCCTCGGACACGCGGGCCAGGCCAAGCGACAGCAGCCGGTCGTGAAACTCAACGGAATTGGTCATGGTCTGTCCTGCATTGCGAGATGTTGCCCCACTCCTAGCGCGGCGGCTGGCGGCGGCACAAGGGTTCAGACGGCTTCGATCCGGATTGCGACCGGTTCGCCGACCAGAACCGATGTTCCGGCCATCCCGGCAACGGCTGTTTCCAGGGCCGTGCGGCTGGTCTTGTGCGTGACGATCAGAACCGGAGCGGTTGGATCGGTATGGCCGTACTGGCGCATCCGGTCGATCGAAATGCCGGCGTCGCCCAGAACGGCGGCGATCTTGGCCAGTGCGCCTGGTTTGTCGTGCAACTTCATGCGCAGGTAGTACGGGGCCGGAACGCTGGCCCGCGCGGATTTGGCTTTGGTCAGGCTGGTAGCCGGCTGGCCAAAGGTGGCGAAACGGAAACCGCGCGCGATGTCGATCACGTCGCCCATGACGGCGCTGGCCGTGGGGCCCTCACCCGCGCCCGCCCCGCGCAGAACGATCTGACCCACGGCATCACCTTCAAGGACTACCATGTTGGTGGCGTTCTCAAGCTGGCCAAGCGGGCTGTCATCGGGAACCAGACACGGAGACATGCGCTGTTCGAGGCCCCGGCCCGTCATCTGAGCCACGCCAAGAAGCTTGATCCGATAGCCCATATCGGCGGCCAATTCGATATCTTCGATGGTGATCCGCTCAATGCCCTCAAGCTCCATGTCGTCAAAGGCCACTTGTGTGCCGAAAGCGATCGAGGCCAGCAACGCCAGCTTGTGACCTGCGTCAATGCCGCCGACATCGAGGGTCGGGTCGGCTTCCAGATAGCCCAGCTTGGCGGCTTCCTCAAAGACCGCAGCGTAACTCAGCCCCTCGTGCTGCATCTTGGTCAGGATGAAGTTGCAGGTGCCGTTCATGACGCCCATGACGCGGGTGATCTCATTGCCGGCCAGCCCCTCTGTCAGGGCCTTTACAACCGGGATGCCACCGGCAACCGCTGCCTCGAACCGGATCACCCGGCCGGATTTTTCCGCTGCCAATGCCAGCGCGTGGCCGTGATGCGCCAGCATCGCCTTGTTGGCGGTGACCACATCCTTGCCTGCGGCTATCGCAGCCTCGGTCGCGGCCTTGGCCGGTCCATCCGAGCCGCCCATCAGCTCTACCAAGACATCGACATCGTCGCGTTTGGCAAGGGTTACGGGATCATCTTCCCATGCGTAGCCATCCAGCCGGATGCCGCGATCCTTGTCGCGAGAGCGCGCTGAAACCGCAGAAATGACGATGGGACGCCCGGCGCGCGCCTCGAGCATCCTGGCCTTTCGTTGAATGATCTTGACGACACCGGTTCCGACGGTGCCCAAGCCGGCAATTCCCAAGCGCACTGGATCTGGCATGTCGGTCTCTCCGTTGCGGAATTCCGCAACCTGTTACCGGCTTCCGATGACGACTGCAACGGCAGGCGGTATCACTGCGTCAGGCGGTTGTACGCGGCTTTCATGCGAGCCTGCGCATCCGCGTCGATCACCGCGGTCTGGCGCAAGGCCTGCGCGCGTGCCCTGAGCAGACGCGCACGATTTTGCATGTCTGCGATCTCTGCCGCTGTGTCCCGGCCGGTCGGGTCTTCGGCCCGCGCCAGCAACTCGTCTACCGGTTCCAGCCCCGGATAGGCCGATTGCCGGGCCTGATCGGATATCGCGCCCTCAAGCTGCGGAAACTGTGCGCAGGCCGCCAGCATCAGGAAAGCCAGGGATTGAACGAAACGCGACATGGGCCCCTCGGGTGAACTGGCGCGTTGATACGGCCTGATCGGGGGGGCGGCAAGCAAACCCTTTGAAATGAACGTTTGTTCAGATATTCAGTTTTCATGGCACGCAAGACAGGCTCTCATTCCGATATCACCGGGCCTTTGGTCCGACAGGCCGCGCAGAAGCTTTTTGCGCGCTATGGCTATGCCGCCGTGTCGATGCGCCAGATCGCGGCCGACGTGGGGGTGCAGGCGGGCGCGCTTTATCTTTATACGCCCGACAAGCAGACCCTGCTGTTCAATCTGATGAAAACCCATCTGGAAGAGCTGCTTGCAGCTTGGGCCGCGGAACCCAAGGGCAGGACGGCGCAGGAACGGCTGGCAACCTTCAGCCGGTTCCACATCCATTTCCACCTCGACCGGCCGGACGAGGTTTTCATCGCCTATATGGAGCTGCGCAATCTGGAGCCCGAGAACTTTGCGGTGATCGAAGGCCTTCGGCGAAACTACGAACGCGAACTGGAATCGATCCTGTCGGATGGTCACGCGAGCGGCGAGTTCAAGGTTCCCGACATCAAGCTTGCAACCATGGCCATTATCGCGATGCTCACCGGCGTGAACACTTGGTACCGGGAAGGCGGACGCCTTTCGCGGGAGCGGGTCGAAAAAATCTACTGCAACATGGTGCGTCGTGCGGCCGGAGCCTGACCGGCCCTTGGCCCAGGGCCTTGAAGGAAAGATTTGGATGGAAGAGATGATCGCGCGGATATCGCCCTCGCCGTTTCGCAGGGTTCTGGCGATCGGCATTCTGCTGGTCCTGGGTGGGCTGCTGATCTATCTGGCGCTTGCCCGGCCGCCCGCAGAGTTGATCTGGCAGGCGTTCCTGCTGCTGACCGGCGGGCTGGTGCTTTACCTCGCCGATCAGGTGCGCCGCGCAACTGCACTGACGATTGAACTGTCGGACGGCCGGATTTTCGATTCGGCGGGCCGCGAGTTGTGCCGGCTTGACGAGATCAAATCCATCGAGCGCGGTGCCTTTGCGTTCAAGCCGTCGAACGGATTCCTGATCCATCTGAAAAGCAGAAAGCCCCGGGTCTGGGCACCGGGGCTTTGGTGGCGAACGGGCCGCCGGGTGGGGGTAGGCGGGGTTACACCCGCCTCTCAGGCCAAGTTCATGTCCGAGATGATCGCCTATCAGCTGCGAGACAATCCGCCGGACTAGACACTGTCATCTTCCGAACCATCGGCGTGGGTGCCGCCATCGCTGGGATCGTAGCTTGGATCCCACAGAATTTGCGGCGCGAAGCGCGGCCGGGTCACGACATGGCTTACAAGATTGCGCTCGGGGAAAGACACCAGAGAGTTGGCGAAGGGCGGCTTGTAGTTCATCGAGGTTTCAATCAGGACCAGCCTGTCACCCTGCGCCAAAAGCGGGATCTTGTTGCCGTAGAACGCGAAATCCGCATCGGTCAGGTTTCTTGCGCCGTTGACACCATGCGACCATTCAAACTCCAGAACGCGGGTTTCTTCGTCGGTGCATCCGCTGACACATTGCAGCTCGCTGACACGAATCCAGGAATCGTTGGCATCGGCCAGCGTCATGAAGCGGAACACCTTGAACAGCCCGTTCATATAGTTTGCATTGACCGAATTCGTTTCACGCGACAGCATATCACTGATCGTGTAGTTGGCGCGATAGGTCGCATTCTGAGCCTTGTAAGCATCAAAGAAGGTATAGGTCGCGGTCGCGGCCCAAAGCAGCATCGGGAAGGCAAAGACTGCCTCGATCGACATGCTTCCGGACTGTTCGGACCTGAACTTTCTGCAGAATCTTGAAACAAAGCTGAACATTTTCATACCCTCAAGGTTCGTTGACATAGGCCGAGGTCGCGACCAGTGCATAGGCGCCGGACTCGTCCAGTTTGATCTGTGCGGCAAGGCCGGTGGTTGGGAAGAACGGATCAAAGACCGCGCAGACCCGCACCAGCATCATCTCGTTGCTGGATCCGGTTTCGAATTCCAGCACGGGTTGCACTGGTTCGGTGCGGTCAACGCAGGTTGCCGAATGGGTCAGCGGCTCCCATGTGGTGGTGGAAATGGGGCGCAGTTCCACAAGCACCGAATTCGAGCAATCCGGGATGATTGATGCGTGCTGGCATATCTTGGCTTTCAGCCCGTCATGCGACATTGGCACTAAGGTACCCAGCCGCAATTCCCGCATCGCGATATCGACGCCGCGGTCCAGCATTACACCCCGGGTCAGCAACAGGCCGGTTTCGAACACCACCAAAAACAGCGTCATGAAGGCGGGGAACAGCAGCACGAATTCGATCGTGGCGTTGCCATCCTCGCGCCGCCACCTGCGCAACAGGCGGCGGGGGAGTAGTGTGATGAGGCGTGTCAATTTGTCAGCCTCAACTCGTGGATCTCACGCGCGATCGAGGTGAACGCATTCGAGATGTCCAACCCGTCCACATCGAAATGGTGAGCGTCGGAACTGGCGCAGCTTTGCATGATCGCAGAAGAGGCGTTGCTGGTCTCGAAGCCGATCGTGAAGATCTCGATGTCGTGCCCTTTCGCGGCATTGCAGATCGAGGTCAGGCGCGCGTTCTTGGTGCTGTAGCCATGCACATCCATCGGATCGGGCAGCCACCAGAACTCTTCCTCGTAGTAATCGACGCTGAAAGAATGCCAGAACTGTTGATAGGAAAGCTGGACGGTCGGCTGAGAAGAGTCGGAGTTATAAGGCTGGTAATTCCAGCTGTCATTATGCGGATACCAATACCTGCCGGTCGAAGAGCGAAAGCCAGACAGCCGCCCGGTATTGGGATCCCACCAGAACGGCGACGGTCCGCTGCGGAAAGACGATTTCAGCATGTGCTGCGAGGTGTTTTCACCGTCCGTCATCAGCACGATGACCTTTTGCATGCTGCGCGCATTGAAGGCATAGGGCCGGTCATCGAACGCAGGCGTGATCGTGGGCGAGGCGCCGGACGACATCGTCTGAACGATCGGGGCGAAAGCAGGGTCCAGCAGCGCTGCCCCCCATTTCATTCCGAGGTCGATCGAGGTGTTGCCACCGGCCGAGAGGTTTCCGATCTGGGTTTGCAGATCGGAATAGGAATTCTCGTACGCAATGATCTCACGGTTGCTATAGGGCTTGCAGGTCCTGTCGCTGTCGTCGGCGTATTTCGAAGAGCTTCTGCTGCTTCTGTAGTTCGTCCAGGGATCGATATCTCCTGACCGCTTCAGGGCCGTCGTGGGAGAGATCGCCGTCGTGTTGAAATCCGTCGCGTCGAAATCCACGCAACTGGAATCGGTGTGCTCGCTGCTGGCGTTCAACAACTGCAACAGGTCTTCGCCGACGACCACCTGTTCGGAATACGGAACGATCGAGATCGACACGGTGTCGGGATCGACCGTGCAAACGGACGAACCGGAACTGTCATCGGGGTTGCATTGCATCAGGTAAACGAAATCCTGTGCGGCGGAAATCAGATCCTCGATCTTGCGGTTGCCGCTGTTCGAGGAATACCAGTTCATCGAACCCGAAATATCCAGAACCAGCGAAATCTCGATGTTGGAAAGGCTTTCTTCGGCCGATCCGCTTGCGGGTGCCGAAAGCTCGTCAATTCCCAGAAGGTTCATGAAGAACGTACTCACGTTCATGAACGCTTTTGCGGTGACGGTCTTGGAATTGTCGCCCGGCGTCACGGTCACATCGTCGGCCGAGATGTAGGCGCCCAACCCGGCTTTCGCAAAGTAATCGAGCACGACTTCTTTGGAATCCAGCGTCTGTTCCAGGCTGGCACCGGCAAGAACTGCACGATCCAGCGTGCTTTGCAGCCGCGCACGTTCCGTTTCGACGCGCATCAGATCGATCGCCATGCCGGAGACCATGAGCATCATGATCAGCAGGAACAGAGAAAAGATGAGGATCGAGCCGTCTTCTTGCCGCGCAAAATACCGCAAATGCCTTTGTCGCGCTTTTCGCAACCTGGCAGCGCAGTTTTTCATTCCCGTATAACCGTCAACATGCAATCTCATGTTGCACCCTTTCCTAGCACCACCCCAAAGTGCCCCCACAGCACAACACAAGTAACAAACGCATTGCGCCTCTGACAGTTATGCTTGGAGATGTGGCAAGAATTGGGCAAAGAATGAAAAATATCGCGATATTCGCTGGGTTTTCAGGGGCAATTTCCTGAATCTGCCCCGACTGTTTCCACAAAGCAGACAAGATCCATGCCGCGCGGATTTTGCGGATTCGGAAAGAAGCTGGATTTCCGGTTAACGGTTGTTAGGTAAATGGGTCTAGGGTCGACAGAGTCGCGGCGATGGCCGCCCTGCGCATGCAACCGGAGTATCCAATGACCACCACCACCACCGAACCCAGTTTTCGTCAGTCCGTCGATCTGATGTTCAACCGCGCGGTATCGCTGATGGATCTGTCGCCCGGGCTGGAAGAAAAGATCAGGGTCTGCAACTCGACCTACACGGTGCGTTTTGGCGTGCGTTTGCGCGGCCAGATCCAAACGTTCACCGGCTATCGTTCGGTCCATTCGGAACATATGGAGCCGGTGAAGGGCGGTATCCGCTACTCGATGGCCGTGAACCAGGATGAAGTTGAGGCGCTGGCGGCGCTGATGACCTACAAATGTGCGCTGGTCGAGGCACCGTTCGGCGGCTCGAAGGGCGGGCTGTGCATCGATCCGCGGCAATATGACGAACACGAGCTGGAACTGATTACCCGCCGGTTCGCCTATGAACTGGCCAAGCGCGACCTGATTCACCCCTCTCAGAACGTTCCGGCCCCAGACATGGGCACGGGGGAGCGCGAAATGGCGTGGATTGCCGACCAGTATGCGCGGATGAACACGACCGACATCAACTCTCGCGCTTGCGTGACGGGCAAGCCGCTGAATGCCGGTGGCATTGCCGGACGGGTAGAGGCCACGGGACGCGGGGTTGAATATGCGTTGCAGGAATTCTTCCGGCACCCCGAGGATGTTGCAGCGGCCAAACTATCGGGATCGCTCGACGGCAAGCGCGTAATCGTGCAGGGCCTTGGTAATGTGGGCTACCACGCCGCCAAATTCCTTTCGGAAGAGGATGGCTGCCGGATCATCGGCATTGTCGAGCGTGACGGCGCGCTGATGAATGAAAAGGGTCTGGATGTAGAGGCGGTTCATCGCTGGATCGGCAGCCATGGCGGGGTTTCCGGCTATGCCGATGCGACGTATGTCAAGGACGGCGCGAAAGTGCTGGAAGAGGAATGCGACATCCTGATTCCGGCAGCCCTGGAGGGCGTGATCAACATGTCGAACGCAGCACGCATTAAGGCGCCGCTGATCATCGAAGCTGCCAACGGCCCGATCACCGCCGGCGCGGACGAGGTTTTACGCGATAAGGGCACCGTGATCATTCCAGACATGTACGCCAATGCCGGCGGTGTTACGGTTTCCTATTTCGAATGGGTGAAGAACCTGTCGCATATCAGGTTCGGCCGCATGCAGCGCCGGTCGGAAGAGGCCTCGCATCTGTTGCTGATTCAGGAGTTGGAGCGGCTCTCGGCCGACAAGAAGCTTGGCTGGGAGCTGTCCGACAACTTCAAGGACAGGTACATGAAGGGGGCCGGAGAGCTGGAACTTGTGCGCTCGGGTCTCGATGACACGATGCGCACCGCCTACCAGTCGATGCGCGAAGTCTGGCATGGCCGCAAGGATGTGCACGACCTACGGGTCGCGGCTTACCTGGTGGCCATTGGCCGGGTTGCCGCGAGCTACCGCGCGAAAGGACTTTGATCGGGGCAGGCCGGACTTCGCCGATCCGGTCATCTTGGAGTTCATCCCAAGGAACGTTTTTCTTTGTGGCTCGTTTTTGGGTTGAGACAGTGCGGACACGGGTTCGCAGCGATGTCTCATCACCCTTCGGAAAGGAAAAGCTATGGAAAAACATAAGGAAAACCAGAAAAAAGACGTCCGCACCGACTCTAAAAAGACGGACCAGCCGCGCGGTAAGGAGAATGCTCAGCGCGATCAGCAGGGGCAAAGCCGGCCGCAGCAGGAAAAACAACGGTAGGCCGCTTGGGCGGTGTTGACATGACGTAAGTGTTGCCGGACGCGGCCCCACCGCGTCCGGCTGCGCGGTCTACGATAGCGTGGCCTGCCTTGCCCTGTCCGTCGAACCATTCTCGCACTAGGCAACCGCGGATTGACGCGGTTCGGCTGTCAATTCATTGATCCGACAAAGTGCATGCTTGAAAGATTTTTGAAGAGTTGATTGAGTGCGGCAGGATTGGGGGACAGATGCGCTTTTCAGCGTTAGAGGTTTTGAAGCAAGGCCTGACAGGCAACCGGGGTTGGAAACCGCACTGGCGCGATCCGGAACCGAAATCCGAATATGATGCCGTGATCATCGGGGGCGGAGGGCATGGGCTGGCAACGGCCTATTACCTGGCCAAGAACCACGCAATGACTAATATCGCCGTGCTGGAGAAGGGATATATCGGCGGCGGCAACGTCGGGCGCAACACAACGATCGTGCGCGCCAACTATTTTCTGCCCGGCAATTCAGAGTTTTACAGCCATTCCCTGAAACTCTGGGAGGGGCTCGAGCAGGATCTGAATTACAACGTGATGCACAGTCAACGCGGGCTGATCAACCTGTTTCATTCCGACGGTCAGCGCGATGCGTTTGCGCGGCGCGGCAATGCAATGATCAATCAGGGCGACGATGCGATTTTGCTGGACCGCGAAGGGGTGCGCAAACACCTGCCGTATCTCGATTTCGAGAGCACCCGCTTTCCGATCTACGGCGGTTTGATGCACCCACGCGGTGGAACCGCCCGGCACGATGCGGTGGCTTGGGGCTATGCGCGCGGGGCCGATCAGCGCGGCGTCGATATTATTCAGAACTGCGAAGTGACCGGCATCGACATCGAGAACGGCAGAGTGCGAGGCGTGCAGACTACGCGCGGGGCGATTCGGGCCAAGAAGGTTGGGATCGTCGTTGCTGGGCGGTCGGGGCAGGTGGCGGCGATGGCAGGAATTCGGTTGCCGATCGAAAGCCACATCCTGCAGGCCTTCGTGACCGAGGGGTTGAAGCCCTGCATCGACCACGTCGTCAGCTTCGGGATGGGCCATTTCTATATCAGCCAATCCGACAAGGGCGGGCTGGTCTTTGGCGGCGATCTGGATTTCTACGCCTCGTACGCCGCGCGCGGCAACCTGCCGATGAAAGAGCATGTGATGGAGGCCGCGATGACGCTGATGCCGACGATCGGCAAGGCCAAGGTGTTGCGGTCGTGGGGTGGGATCATGGACATGACGCCGGACGGCAGCCCGATCATCGACAAGACGGATACGCAGGGCCTCTTCATCGACTGCGGCTGGTGTTATGGCGGCTTCAAGGCGGTGCCGGGATCGGGCTGGTCGTTCGCACATCTGATGGCGACCGGAAACCACGATGAGCCGGCGGCGAAGTTCCGGCTCGACCGGTTCCGCACCGGGCGCGGGTTGATGGACGAAGAGGGCACCGGCAGCCAGCATAACCTGCACTAGTGCAAGAGGGAGAGGGCGGATGCCTTCGGCGAGAATATTTTTGAACAGAAGAAATGGGGGCGCGGCATGCGTCTGACCTGTCCGCTTTGCGGTGAGCGTGATATCCGCGAGTTTTCCTATCGTGGCGCCGCCGTCGGGATGGATCGGCCCGCCCCGGATGCGGGAGAGGCGGCATGGGACGATTTTGTGCATCTGCGCGACAACCCCGCCGGCGAGACCCGTGATCTCTGGTACCACGAAAGCGGCTGTTCGGCGTGGCTGGTGGTGACGCGGAATACTGTGACGCATGCGGTGCTGAAGTGTGAATTGGCCTCTGATGTCAAAGGGACTGGCAAATGAGGATCGCCGGCAAGGGCATCGTTGCGCGCACCACTCCGGTGAAATTCAGCTTCGACGGGCAGAGCTATCCGGCGTTTGACAGCGATACGCTGGCCTCGGCGTTGTTGGCCAACGGCGTGCGGCTTGTCGGGCGCAGCTTCAAGTATCACCGTCCACGCGGGGTTCTGACCGCCGGATCGGAAGAGCCGAACGCACTGGTCACGACCGGGCGGGGTGCCGCACACACGCCGAACGTGCGTGCTACGATGCAAGAAGTGTACGACGGGCTGACGGCGCGGAGCCAGAACAATTGGCCATCGCTTCGGACCGACGTGATGGGCGTGAACGATCTGCTGTCGCCGTTCCTGTCGGCGGGGTTCTACTACAAGACCTTCATGTGGCCGAAGGCGTTTTGGGAAAAGCTTTACGAGCCGATCATCCGCCGCGCGGCAGGGCTTGGGGGCGTTGTCCGGGCAGCATGATACCGGGCGCTACGACAAGGCTTTTGCCTTTTGCGATCTGCTGATCATCGGCGCCGGGCCTGCGGGTCTGATGGCTGCGCTGACCGCCGGACGGGCCGGTGCGGATGTGATTCTTGCCGACGAAAATGCATGGCTTGGCGGGCGGTTGCGGGCCGAAGTTGAAGAGATCGATGGCGGGCCCGGCCATGTCTGGGCGGCTGGGGTCGAGGCGGAACTGCGTGCGATGGCGAATGTCCGCATCATGCGCCGCACGACCGTGACGGGCGCCTATGATCAGGGCACCTACGGCGCGCTTGAGCGCGTCAGCGTGCACCGGGCGGCCTTGGACGATGCGCCGCTGGAGACGTTCTGGCGGATCGTGGCAAAGCGCGCGATTCTGTGCGCCGGGGCGTTGGAACGCCCGATCGCGTTTCGCAACAATGACCGTCCGGGGATCATGACGGCGGGTGCTGTGCGGGCCTATCTGAACCATTGGGGAGTTGCGCCGGGCAAGCGGGTGGCCGTTTTTTGCAACAACGACGACGCGCATCGCACCGCGCGGGATCTGGCGGCGGCGGGTGTGACCATCGCCGCGCTGGTGGATACACGGGCGGATGCAAAGGCAACGGGCGAGTTTCCGGTTTATACCGGCGCCGAGGTCGTGAACACGAGTGGGCGCTTGGGCCTGTCGCAGATCACCCTGCGCCATCAGGGCTCGATGCAACGGATCGATGCCGATTGCCTTGCGGTTTCCGGCGGCTGGAACCCCTCGTTGCACCTGACTTGCCACATGAACGGCCGTCCGACATGGAATGACAGCATCGCGGCTTTCGTGCCGACGCCGGGTGCCGTACCGGGGTTGGACGTGGCGGGTGCTGCGGCAGGAGTGTTCTCGACGAAGGGTGCTTTGAAATCAGGGTTTTATCGGGCAAGGCTCGCGCTGGAGGATCTGGGATTCAAGGTACCCTCGGTTCCAACGCCTTCGGCCGAAGACAGCGCCTACGCGCTTACGCCGTGCTGGGCGGTGCCGGGCAAGGGCCGCGCCTGGCTGGATTTCCAGAATGATGTGACCGTCAAGGATGTGAAGCTGGCAGCACAGGAGAACTTCCGCTCAGTCGAGCATATGAAGCGTTACACGACGCAAGGCATGGCGACCGATCAGGGCAAGAATTCCAACGTCGCGGCTTTGGCGGTGCTGGCGGATGCGACGGGGCGCACGATCCCCGAGACGGGCAGCACCACGTTCCGTCCGCCCTACACGCCGGTTTCGATCGCGGCGATGGGTGCGGGTGCTTACGGCCACGGCTTCGCGCCGGAGCGGTTCACGACCTCGCATGCGGCCACGGTCGAACGTGGCGCGCCGATGATCGAGGCGGGGCTGTGGTTCCGCCCGTCGTTCTTCCCGCGGGTCGGCGAAAAGACCTGGCGGCAAAGCTGTGACCGCGAAGTCGAATATGGTGCGTCACGCGGTCGGCGTCTGCGATGTCTCGACCCTTGGCAAGATCGATATTCAGGGCAAGGACGCCGCGGAGTTCCTTGATTTCGTTTACACAAACACGTTCTCGACGCTCAAGGTCGGGCGCGTCCGCTACGGGTTGATGCTGCGCGAGGACGGGTTCGTCATGGATGATGGCACCACCGCGCGGTTGGGGGCGGAGCACTTCGTGATGACCACGACGACCGCGGCGGCGGGGGCCGTGATGAAGCATCTGGAGTTCGTGCACCAATGCCACCGGCCCGATTGGGATGTGCAGATGATCTCGGTCACTGAGCAGTGGGCCCAGTTTGCCGTGGCGGGACCGAAATCGCGTGAGGTGCTGAACACGGTGCTGGACCGATCCGTCGATGACGAAGATTTTCCTTTTATGGCTTGTCGCGAAGTTGGCGTCCTGGGAACCCCCGGGCGGCTTTTTCGCATCTCTTTTTCGGGCGAGCATGCCTATGAGGTTGCGGTGCCAGCGCGTTATGGCGACAGCCTGTTCCGGCTGCTGGTGACCCATGCCGAGGCGCTGGGCGGCGGAGCCTACGGGATGGAGGCCCTGAACGTACTGAGGATCGAGAAGGGTCATATCACCCATGCCGAGATCCACGGTCGCACCACCGCCTTCGACATCGGGTTCGAGCCGATGGTCTCGGCCAAGAAGGATTGCATCGGCAAGACGATGGCGGCGCGTCCGGGACTGACCGGGCCGGATCGGGAACAACTGGTCGGGTTGCGCCCCGTCGGTGCGGTCAGGCAACTGAGCGCGGGCGCGCATCTGTTCGACGCAGGGGCCGAGGCGGTCCGCATCAACGATCAAGGCTATGTGACCTCTGTCGGGTTTTCGCCGACGCTGGGTCATTTCCTGGGGCTGGGCTTTCTTAGGAACGGGCGCGCGCGACATGGCGAACGAATCCGCATGGTCGACCATCTGCGTGGCCTCGATGTGGTTTGCGAAGTGACCGATCCGGTCAGCTTCGATCCCGAGGGAGGGCGCCTGCGTGGCTAATCTGATCGCCAAGACAGCTTGTGCGGGGCTTCTGCCGATCTCGGCCGGAACCTGCGCACTGACGGAAATTACGCCCGAGGCGATAACCTCGATCGCTCCTGCCAAGGGGCAGCAGAGGCTCGTGTCAGAGGCGCTGAAAAAGGCGTATGGCGTAGCCTTCCCGGCCGCTAACCGGGCGACGGGGAAACAGGGCGCCAGAGTGATATGGTCGGGCGCGGGTCAGGCGTTTGTGGTCGGCCCGGCGCCAAAAGCCGATCAAGGGCGCCGCGATGACCGATCAGTCCGATGCCTGGGCCGTGATGCGGCTGGAGGGGCAAGGCGCCGAGGCGGTGCTTGCCCGGCTGTTGCCCCTTGACCTGCGCGCCGCCAGTTTCAAGCGCGGTCACACCGCGCGCACGATGCTTTTTCATATGCCCTGTTCGATAACCCGGGTCGGGGCCAATGCCTTTGACATCATGGTGTTTCGCTCAATGGCGAAGACCGCCGTGCATGAACTATCCACAGCTATGAGAAGCATCGCGGCGCAAGTGACTAGACACCGCCCTCGGGCGCCGCGGTGCGCTCGCGGGAGTATCGGCAGGAAAGCGCGCTTTAATGATCTGGCTTTTCTTTGTAAATACTCAACAGCCGCCGGCGGCGCTGGACTTGGGAGGCGCACGCCGATATTGAGCGCATGAGTCTGCCCCCAGGTTTCCTTGACGAATTGCGCACCCGCACCAGCCTTAGCCAGGTCGTGGGCCGTAAAGTCATGTGGGACCAGCGGAAATCCAATCAGGGCAAGGGCGACATGTGGGCGCCTTGCCCGTTCCATCAGGAAAAGACTGCGTCTTTCCATGTCGATGACCGGCAGGGATTCTACTACTGCTTCGGCTGCCACGCCAAGGGTGATGCGATCTCTTTCATCCGCGAGACCGAGAATGTCGGCTTCATGGAAGCCATCGAAATCCTTGCCCGCGAGGTCGGAATGCAGGTGCCCGCCCGCGATCCGAAGGCGCAGGAAAAGGCGGATCGCCGGACCGAACTGGCCGATGTGATGGAGCAGGCGGTGCAGTTCTACCGCCTGCAGCTAAAGACCGCCGCCGCGACCGAGGCGCGGGACTACCTGGCGCGACGCGGGCTGTCAGAGGCGACGCAAGCAAAGTTTGATGTCGGTTTCGCGCCTGACAACCGGCAGGCCCTGTGGTCGCATCTGACGGGCAAGGGCGTGGCGCCCGATCTGATCGTGGATGCAGGTCTTGCCGCGAAGCCCGACGATGGCGGTGTGCCTTATGACCGGTTTCGCGGCCGCATCATTTTCCCGATCCGCAATCCGCGTGGCCGCTGCATCGCACTTGGCGGGCGGGCGATGGCGGCCGACGCCCGGGCGAAATATCTGAACTCTCCCGAGACCGAACTTTTCGACAAGGGCCGCAGCCTTTACAACCACGGCCCGGCGCGCGAAGCCGCAGGAAAAGGCCAGACGCTGATCGTGGCCGAAGGCTACATGGATGTCATAGCGCTGGTCGAGGCCGGGTTTGGAGCGACGGTGGCCCCGCTTGGCACCGCGATCACTGAGGATCAGTTGCGCCTGATGTGGCGCATCCACCCCGAGCCAGTGATCGCGCTGGACGGAGACACGGCGGGATTGCGGGCGGCGATGCGGGTGATCGACCTGGCGCTGCCGATGCTGGAAGCCGGGCAGAGCCTGCGCTTTGCGATCATGCCTGAAGATCAGGACCCCGATGATCTGATCCGCGCGCAAGGTGCCGGTGCCATGCAGAAACTGTTGGACCAGGCGTTGCCCATGGTCCGGCTGTTGTGGCGGCGAGAAACCGAAGGAAAGGTCTTTGACAGCCCTGAACGCAAAGCGGCGCTGGACAAGAGCTTGCGCGAGGCGGTGAAGAAGATCGCCGATCCTTCGATCCGCAACCATTACGGCGAAGAGATCAAGCAGTTGCGCTGGCAGCTTGTTCCGCGCGGGCAATCGCCCGGCTGGGCAACCGCGCGCGGCGTTCCGGGCGGGCAATGTGGTGCCGTTGACGCCGATGCCCAGCACCAAGACCTCTTATCTTGGAGCAGCATCCGCGAGTCGGCGCTGAAGAATATCTGCGCGAGGCGGTCATCCTGGCGACCCTGATCACAAATCCGCAGATCCTGACGCAGTTCGAGGGCGCATTGGAGGCGTTGGATCTGACCTCTACCGAACACCGAACGCTTCGCGCGGCAATCCTGCGCCATGCCGACGCGCCGGATTTCCTCGAAAAGATTGAGGCAGACGCCGGCGCTGACGCCCTTGAAAAACTGATGTCGCTTAGCCATGTGCAAATCTCGCCTGCTGTCCGCAATCCCGGCAACACTGAGGTTGCAGCGCTGTGCGTAGCACAGGAACTTGCAAAACTGGCCGCGCGACGTGGGGCGGAAAAAGAAATCTCGGATGCGATGCAGGAAATGGGTGACTTGGCCGACGAAGGCATTACATGGCGCCTGACCCAAGCAGCCGAGGCGCGCAACAAGGCTGTGCGCAGCCAGACCGAAGACAAGACGCAGTACGAAACCGGCGCCAATGGCGCCCGGATAGATCGCGAGGAACGCACAGCACTGAACCAGCTGTTGGATCAGATCGACTTTACCAAGGGCACGCGGCGCCCGCATTAGTGGCCTTGGTAAATCAGGTCTTAAAGAAAACCGGGTAAACGGGTGTCCGAATCACTGATTCGGGTTTATTGATTCGTTTTGACGAATCACGAATCACCCCACCCTTCAAAGGAGTGCCGGATGGCTGCCAAAGATAACGACGACCAAAAGCCTCAGGATCAGGACGATGACGGGTCGATGGACGTGAGTCAGGCGGCGGTCAAGAAGATGATCGCCGAGGCGCGCGAGCGGGGATACATCACCTACGACCAGCTCAACAATGTGCTGCCGCCGGATCAGGTATCGTCCGAGCAGATCGAGGACGTGATGTCGATGCTGTCGGAGATGGGCATCAACGTCATCGAGGATGACGAGGCCGAAGAGGACGAGGCCAAGGGCTCGACCGATCTGGTCGAAGCCTCTTCGTCTCGCGAAGTTGCGGTTGCCGCGACCGAGACCGAGAAGCTTGACCGCACCGATGACCCGGTACGGATGTACCTGCGCGAGATGGGCTCTGTCGAGTTGTTGTCGCGCGAAGGCGAGATCGCGATTGCCAAGCGCATCGAGGCCGGCCGCAACACGATGATCGCGGGACTTTGCGAAAGCCCGCTGACGTTTCAGGCCATCACCATCTGGCGCGACGAACTTCTGAACGAAGACATCCTGCTGCGCGATGTGATCGACCTTGAAGCGACCTTCGGGCGCGGCGAGGATGATGAGGTCGTGCCCGTCGTCGATGGCGCTCGACACCGAGACCAAGACCGAGGAAAAGACCGAGCAGCCGGAACTCGATGCCGACGGCAACCCGATCACAACCGACGATGACGAGGATGACGACGAGCAGGCCAACATGTCGCTGGCCGCAATGGAAGCAGCGCTCAAGCCACGTGTTCTGGACATGCTTGAAGTTATCGCGAAGGACTACGTCAAGCTGTCCGAAATGCAGGATCTGCGGATGTCGGCGGCGCTGAACGAGGATGGCTCGTTCTCGGACAAGGCCGAGGCCGCATACCAGAAGCTGCGTTCGGAAGTGGTGGAACTGGTCAACGAGTTGCACCTGCACAACGCCCGGATCGAGGCGCTGATCGACCAGCTATACGGCATCAACCGGCGGATCATGTCGATCGATTCGAACATGGTGAAGCTGGCTGATCAGGCCCGCATCAACCGCCGTGAGTTCATCGACGCCTATCGCGGATATGAACTCGACCCGACGTGGCTGGAGCGGATGGGCGAAAAAGACGGCCGCGCCTGGCAAGGCTTCATCGAGCGCTTCACCGACAAGGTGGAGGAACTGCGCGCCGAGATGGCGCAGGTCGGGCAGTATGTCGGCGTCGATATCGGCGAATACCGCCGCATCGTCAATCAGGTGCAGAAGGGCGAAAAAGAAGCCCGTCAGGCCAAAAAGGAAATGGTTGAGGCGAACCTGCGGCTGGTGATTTCCATCGCCAAGAAATACACGAACCGCGGGTTGCAATTCCTTGATCTTATTCAGGAAGGCAACATCGGCCTGATGAAGGCCGTCGACAAGTTCGAGTATCGCCGGGGCTACAAGTTCAGCACTTACGCGACGTGGTGGATCCGTCAGGCGATCACGCGGTCCATCGCCGATCAGGCCCGCACGATCCGTATTCCGGTCCACATGATCGAGACGATCAACAAGCTGGTCCGCACCGGCCGCCAGATGCTGCACGAGATCGGCCGCGAGCCGACTCCGGAGGAATTGGCCGAAAAGCTGCAAATGCCGCTCGAGAAGGTTCGCAAGGTGATGAAGATCGCCAAGGAACCGATTTCGCTGGAAACGCCGATTGGCGACGAGGAAGACAGCCAGCTTGGCGATTTCATCGAGGACAAGAACGCTGTTCTGCCGCTGGATTCGGCCATTCAGGAAAACCTGAAAGAGACCACGACGCGGGTTCTGGCATCGCTGACCCCGCGTGAGGAACGCGTGCTGCGGATGCGGTTTGGCATCGGCATGAACACCGACCACACGCTTGAGGAAGTCGGCCAGCAGTTCAGCGTGACCCGCGAACGCATCCGGCAGATCGAGGCCAAGGCATTGCGGAAGCTGAAACACCCGAGCCGGTCAAGGAAACTGCGGAGTTTCCTGGATCAGTAAATCTTTAGCGTTTGTCCTTTCAATTGCGAGCAACGGCGCAAAGTTAGGTCGGTTTCGGGAAGACCGCGTCGATGGCGTGGTGGATCAGTTCTTTGATCTCTTTGGTTGCCTCCAGCGGATCGACGATTCCGCCCGTCGAAGCTGCGATTAACGATCCGAAAAGCGAATTGATGACGTCGAACACTTTGTCGATGACCCGATCGAGAACACGACCGACCTTGCCTGCACCGCGTTTCACCCGATCGAGGATGTCCCGGATGCGCTCCGACAGGGCATTAAGCAAACCAAGTTTTGCCCGAAGCTGCTGTCCGGAAAGGCCGACGGACTGCAATTTTGGGTAAGTGTTTCGAAGGTTGGTAAGGATGTCGGTTTCCACATGACTAATATGCGGTTCGAACTCTTCTCTATTCTCTTCCCATGCGTTCGAGATCAATTCGCCCATGCCAGGTAGAAAACGCACGAGAAATCCTGACTTACCTTTGCCGAATACGACATCGTCGAAAAAATTTCTGCACTGGTAAAGAAAGTCAAAGACCAATGAGCCGTCGGACTTTCTTTGTAAGTCGAGATTAAAGAGCATTTGGGATCCCCGATACTAGGTTGGAAATGGTGTCCATTCGTGAAATGCGCCCATGCCTTGTGCTAGCTCAATTCAACAAGCTGCGGGTAAGTGTTCGGACACATCGTAACATTTTCCAGCTATACTACCGGTGCGATCAAGTGCGTATCCCAACTTTTGCAGGCCCGGTTGTTGAGCAAGGGGGGCAGATCGGGCGGAATGTAAATAGATTCTTAACTCCGCGCCCGACGATCCGCGCTGAAGCAGTCGATCGTATTAAAGACAAGGCGGGCGGCGGCGTGGGCTAACGAGGCGCGCGGCCTGCAATTTCGAACGGCGCGGGCGGTTCGCCCCGTCCATCCGGCATTAGCCGAGATGCGCGTTGAAATGCGCGATGGTGCGGTCCCAGGCAAGGGTCGCCGCGGCCTCGTCGTAGCGCGGCGTCGAGTCGTTGTGGAAGCCGTGGTTCACGCCCCGATAGATATGCGCCTCGTAGGTCTTGCCGTGCGCTTTCAGCGCCGCCTCGTAGGCGGGCCAGCCCTCGTTGATGCGCTCGTCGAGCTCGGCGTAGTGCAGCAGCAGCGGCGCCTGGATCTTCGGCACGTCCTCGGCCGCCGCCTGACGGCCGTAGAACGGCACGGACGCCGCCAGTTCCGGATAGGCCACGGCGGCGGCGTTGCAGACGCCGCCGCCGTAGCAGAAGCCGACGCAGCCGACCTTGCCGGTCGAGCCTCGTCGTGGGCCATCAGGTGCTCGAAGGCGGCGAAGAAGTCGTTCATCAGCTTCTCGCCGTCGACCGTGTGCTGCAGCTCGCGGCCCTCGTCGTCGTTGCCGGGATAGCCGCCGACCGAGGTCAGCCCGTCCGGGGCCAAGCGCCATGAAGCCGGCCTTGGCCACCCGCCGCGCGACATCCTCGATATAGGGGTTGAGGCCGCGGTTCTCGTGCACCACCACGACGCCGCCGGCACGGTGCCGTCGCCGCTGCCGGCCGCACCAGGTAGCCGCGCACCTCGCCGTGCCCGTTGGGCGAGGGGTAGGTGATGTATTCCGGCACGATATCGGGATCGGTAAACTGGACCTGCTGGGCCAGCGCGTAGTTCGGGCTGAGCATGTTCAGGAGCGCCACCGCGGTCAGCCCGCCGACGGCGTATTTGCCGGCGCGGTCAAGAAACTCGCGTTTCGTGATCTTGCCGTGCGCGTAATAGTCGTAGAGCTCCAGCAGTTCCTGATCGAAATCCTTGGCGGTCATGCGGTTCATTCGAAACTCCCTTGGGTTGGATTGAAGGCGCGGGTTGGCTGCCACACTGGCACTTTAACGATTTAGAGCGCGGAAGCCGGAAATCCGCAAATTTTTTCGGCGCCATGCGGCGGCGCGCCGATCTCTCAACCGTGATGCGCTTGAGTTCGCACCGGCGTGCTATTATCTGTGCGTGATTGAAGGAGAACACCCATGCGTCTTGTCGCGATCCTGATCCTTGCCGCCACTCTCGCCACACCCGCCGCCGCTTTCCGTGCACAAAACGGGCTGATCGTGAAGGTTGAGGGGCCGGAGCACTTCGTCGTTCCCTTTGCCGGACTTGGCGGACCGTCGGATTTCTGGTGTGCGGCAGGCGATTACGCGTACAGGAAGCTGGGACTGCCGACGAAGCAACTGCTCTACCGTGCCTCCGAGCCGCCGCGCCGTTCGGGCGAGGGCATCCGGTTCTCGACCAACCCCGCGGATGCGGCAAGCTCAACCGGTCTTTTGGTGCTGGGGGCCAAGGGCGGCGGGCTGACCATCGGCATGGCGCGGGCGTTTTGCGAAACGAGCGGCGAGTTCGAGTTCGACTGAGTGCCGGTCGAGACCTTCGAGATCGTAACCGATGGTCCGGGGCTGTACGAGTTCACCGACCAGATCGCTGCTTGGGTCGCGGGGCAGGGCGATAGGCTGCTGACACTTTTTGTGCGCCACACCTCGTGTTCGCTCTTGATCCAGGAGAATGCCGATCCGCAGGTGCAGGTCGATCTGCAAGCGTTCTTTCACCGGCTGGTACCGCCAGGCAGCGATCCCGCGATGTCCTATCTGACCCATATCCAAGAGGGACCAGATGACATGCCAGCGCATATCAAGGCGGCGATACTGCCGGTCAGTCTGTCGATTCCGGTGATCGCGGGAAGGCCTGCTTTGGGCACCTGGCAGGGGATCTACCTTTTCGAGCATCGCGACCGCCCGCATCACCGCCAGGTGGTTGCGCATCTGCAATAACTGTATCTTGGGTCCACAAAACACCTCTACCCAATCGATTGCGCAGACCCTATAGTGACTGTGGATAAGTGGGGACAAACACCCAGAGGCAGAAATAGGGAATAGGCGATGCGCTGTCCGTTTTGCGGAAATGTCGATACACAGGTCAAGGATTCACGCCCCGCAGAAGATCACGTGGCGATCCGGCGGCGGCGATTCTGCCCGGCTTGCGGCGGCCGCTTCACCACCTACGAACGGGTGCAGTTGCGCGACCTCGTGGTGATCAAATCGAACGGCCGGCGCGAAGATTTCGACCGCGACAAGTTGGAGCGCTCGATCCGTATCGCGCTGCAAAAACGCCCGGTCGAGCATGAGCGCATGGACCAGATGATTTCCGGCATCGTGCGGCGGCTGGAATCGCTGGGTGAAACCGATATCCCCTCGAAGATCATCGGCGAGATCGTGATGGAGACACTGGCCCGGATAGACACCGTGGCGTATGTGCGATTTGCCAGCGTTTACAAGAATTTCCAGGCGGCGGATGATTTCGACAAATTCGTCAGCGAATTGCGCCCGCCCGACCAAGCCGAAGAGTGAGCGGGACCGACACACGCTTCATGGCGCTGGCCCTTTCGCTGGGCGGCGCGCGGGCTGGGGCATGTCTGGCCCAATCCCGCCGTTGGCTGTGTCATCGTGAAGGATGGGCGTATCGTCGGTCGCGGCTCGACGCAGGCGGGCGGTCGGCCGCATGCCGAGGCGGTCGCCTTGGCACAAGCCAGGGAGGCTGCGCGGGGCGCGACTGCCTACGTGACGCTGGAGCCTTGTGCGCACCATGGAAAAACGCCGCCCTGCGCCGAGGCGCTTGTCTCGGCTGGCGTCGCGCGGGTCGTCATTGGAACCGGCGACCCGGATTCACGGGTCGATGGACGCGGAATCGCGATTTTGCGCGCGGCTGGGGTTGAGGTTGCAGCCGATGTGCTCAGGGCCGAAGCGGAAGCCGCCAACGCCGGGTTCTTGATGCGTATGCGAAACGGGCGGCCTTGGGTCACGCTAAAGCTGGCGGCCAGCCTTGACGGCCGTATCGCCACCGCTTCGGGCGAAAGCAAATGGATCACCGGACCCCAGGCACGTCGACACGTCCACGCCATGCGCGCCCGCCATGACGCGGTGATGGTGGGCGGCGGCACCGCGCGGGCGGATGATCCGTCACTTACGGTGCGCGATCTGGGCGATGTGCGGCAGCCGGTGCGGATCGTACTGACCCGGCGGCTGGACCTGCCGCTGGACGGGCAACTGGCACTCAGTGCCGCGGTACTGCCGGTCTGGCTGTGCCATGGGCCGGATGCAGAGCCGGGATTGGTGAAGGCATGGCAGGGGCTCGGGGCGACGCCGATCGCCTGCGCCTTAGGCCGCAATCGGCAACTCGACACGACCTCGGTGCTCGCTGCCCTGGCCAACAACGGGCTGACGCGGATATTTTGCGAAGGCGGCGGTGCGCTGGCGGCGTCGCTGTTGGGCGCACACCTAGTTGACGAGCTTGTCTGCTTTACCGCCGGTCTGGCGCTGGGCGCCGAGGGGCGGCCGATGCTGGGGGCCATGGGGCAGGATCGGCTGGCAGCGATGCCGAGGTTCCGCTTGGAAGAAAGCCGGATCGTCGGCGGCGATGTTATGCAGCGCTGGCGTCCGGCAGAGCGCGCCTGAAAGCCCTGACCTGACTGAGTCGGCTGCGGCCATGTCGGATGCCTCCGGCGGGGATATTCTCGGACGAATAATGGGGCAGAGCGGCCCTCCTAATTTCTTTCTCCCGAAAATATCCTCGGGGAGCGCGGGGGGCAGACAGCCCCTCGCCCGGCGCGACGGGGGCACGCGGCGCAAGCAAGAAGATCAAAGCGGCCTTAACGCCAGAGCGGCGCCAGCCCCGAGAAGGTGCCTTGCAGTCTTGCAAGCAGACGGTGCAGCGGACCTGTGGCCGGGATATCGTCGCGTGCCAGCCGATCAACCACGACTTCGACCGGGCAGGGGCGTCCGGTGATCGGATCCAGATAGCGCGGATAAGCGATCAGCGTGGCGTGGGCGAGGCTCGGCAGGGATGGTCGCGCTTGCCTGCGCGCCGGTACCTTGCCAAGGTCGCGGGTCAGGCCCCAGCCGCCATAGAAGGGCGCGCCGAGTGTGGTCACGGGTACGTTCCGAAGCAAAGCCTCAAACCCCAAAAGCGAGGTCATGGTCCAGATTTCATGCACGGCCGAGATCAGTTCGACGGGGTCAGTGTGCTGGGCGATGGCATCGGCGAGTTGCAGCACTTCGTTCGGGGGCAGCTTGCCGGGGCGCAGACCGGCCTCGACGTCCGGGTGGGGTTTGTAGATCAGCACAGCGTCGGGATTTTCCGCGCGCACCCGTTTCAGCAGATCGAGATTTGTCGTGACGGCATCGCAACCGAGCCGGACCGAGGCGTCATCCTCGACTTGGCCGGGCACCAGGATGCGGCGGCCGTCTGGCAGATCGTGGCGGCCAGGCTGGCCGAGGTTGTACTTCGAGATGCCGAGGTCGGTCAGCGACCGGATCAGCCGCTCGGCGCGGCGCAACTCGGTTTCCGGCAGGTCGACCGAAGCCGCGATCAGCCGCTCCAGACGGCTTTCGCGGGTAGGGTCGTAGTAGATGCCAAGATCGTCGGCAACCAGCGACAGCGGCGGCACCAGATCGGCGCCTAGGCCGCGCGAGCGCAGGAAACCATCCTCGATATGCAAGGACCCGGCGGGCAGGTCCGCGGGCGCGGTGCTGGCCCAATACATCAGCCGCGCCCCGGCTGTCCGGGCGCGGGCCTTTGCGGGCGCACGGGCGCGCGCGAAACTGACACCCTTGGCCTGGCCGAAAAACGCCTGAATGTGGCGCCGTTTCCAGGGTTTCATGCCAAGCGCGACATAGCCATGTCGGTCCTGCCGCCAGGCGTGTGCCTCTGCCGCCAGCATTTCGATCGCGGTTTCCAGATCGCACAGCCGGTCGCGGCAGGGATCGTACCAGTCGGGGTAGAGGATCATCGCGACGGCGAAGAGTTGCGCCTTCGTCAGGCGCCGTTCGCGGCGGGGGACGGGGTATTCGTCTGCGGTCAGGCCCCAGCCAGAATAGAACGGCTGGCCAAAGACGCGCGGCCGGTGGCCGGCAAAGATCGCCTCGAACCCCATTTGCGACGAAACTGTATAAACGGCCGTCGCGCCCTCGAAAAGCCGCCACGGGCTGACCGGGCGGTCGAGTAGCTCAACCATGCCAGTCGCGTCCTCTGGCCCGAAATGGCCCGGGCGCTGGTTGCAATGGGTTTCGGGGTGGGTCTTGATGATGACGCGGGAGCCGGGGTGTTCGGTCTGGGCGAAGACCAGCATTTCCTTGAACGTGGCCTCGGTGGCGCCGCCGAAACTGATCGAGGCGTCACCGCGGGTCTGGTCAATGACCAGCACGTAGGGTGCCTTGGGCACTGCATCTTCGGGGTCGAAGGCGTTGTACTTTGACAGATGCGCCGCTTGCAGCCGGTCTATCGCGCCGCGTGCGCGGTCCAGCAGGGCGGTGTCGTCCAGCGGGTGTGTGGCGAGCAAGTGTTCGAGGTCGGAGGGCGCGGAGCTGTCGAAATGTACGCCGCGGGTGTCGAGGTTGAGGCCAATCGGTGGCTCACCAGTGCGGCCGGGATGGACCGAGCGCAGGAAGCTGTCCTCGACCCGCAGGATAGGCGCATCGGTGCGGTCCGCCACCGCTTCTCCGCGTGGTGCTGTCGGGCTTTTGCCCCAGACGCCGACCCAGTCTTCGGGGCCGGGGGTGCCGAGACTGATATCCCAGCCCGCCAGCGACAGGATGCGGCGGATCCGCGTCTGGGTCAGAAAACCGCCGTTATAGACGAAAAGCCGCCGGGAGCTTTCGCGTCCGGCGGCTTTCGGGTCGGTGTCTTGGATCATTCGAGGATCATTTCGGCGGGGCGTCAGTTTCCGGCCAGAGTATTGATGGTGTCGGCTGTGCTGAGAACCCCCAGCGAGGCACTGATCCCCTTGTTCCACTGTACGAACGGCGCTTCGGTCACATAGACGGTATCGCCGTCACGGATCACGAAATCGCGGGCAAGAAAAACGCCGTTCGGCTCGGTCAGGTCCAGCACGTAAATCATGCGCTGGTCGCCGATCAGATCGGTGCGTCCCAACACCTGCGTCGCGATTTCCTGCGGCTCGTTGCGGAATACGAAAACACCTGTGGGATCGGCCTGGTTGGAGTTCAGGCCGCCGACTTGCGCGATGGCCTCGATCGCCGAGAGGGCTTGCTTGTCGAACGTCACCCGGCTTTGGGCACCTGTGGCGCCGAGTGCTGTGAACGAACGGGTATCGGCCTCTACCAATATCCGGTCGCCACCCCGGAGCGCGATGTCGTAGCTGGGGTTCTTGTAGAGATCCTGGAACCAGACCTTTGCCTGATGCGCGCCCCTGAAGATCGTCACTTGCGCGATCTCGGGCTCGATCGCCACACCGCCGGCACGGGCCAGCATCGAAGAGATTGTTCGCGTCGGGCGTTCGATCGCATAGATGCCCTGACCGCCGACCGCGCCGGTGACCGAGACTGTCGAGCCGTCGCCCGCCAGTCGGCGTACCAGCACCTGCGGATCGGGGGTCTGGCCTTCGAGTTTCTCGGTTATGATCCGGCGGATCGCCTCCGGCGTGTTGCCGGCGGCCTTGATGCGGCCGGCGTAGGGCACGTAGATGAAGCCGCTGCCGTCAACCTGCACCTCTTCCAGTGCGGTGGCGTTCTGGCCTTGCCCCGCCAAGAGCCCGACATCGACGTTTTCCCAGATCGTCATCCCCAGTGTGTCGCCCGGCTGGATCGTGTCGGACCCGACAAGGCCGGCATTGATGAAGGCGGGCGTGAAGCCGAAGGCCGGGACGATTGCGGTGGCGCGGGTCACGTGATCATTGACCT
Organism: uncultured Alphaproteobacteria bacterium; assembly: GCA_963714615.1. Classification (GTDB taxonomy): domain Bacteria; phylum Pseudomonadota; class Alphaproteobacteria; order Rhodobacterales; family Rhodobacteraceae; genus JAHEAO01. Next base: position 213,319 of record CAVQOV010000013.1, read on the forward strand.
CGACCACGAAGGCATCGCCGTCTTTTTGCACCGATCCCGCGAAAATTTCGCGTTTGTTAGGCCCCGAACGCGGCATGCCGCAGGCGACCAGAGCGCTGGCCAGCACCAAAAGGACGGCAACACGCGCCCCACGTTTAAACGTGATTTTCACTGCTTGGTCTCCTCGACCTGAACTCTGCCTCGGTAGTCTTTTTTTCGCAAACTACCGATTTGCCGGGGAAAAAGCCAGAAAAGCTTGGCGGTGGTGCTATTTGACGAGGCTCAACTGTTGCCGAGGTGCCGCTGTTCCCATTTCAAGCGCATCGTAGGGATCGGCCGGAGCCAGCATCATGTCGACGATCTGGCGCAACAGTTGGCGGCGACCGCGCGTGGAATAGAAGCCGCCCGCAACCTGACTGGTTTCCAGCAAGAACAGCCGGTAATCGCGGTAGGCGGCGGGATCCGGGCGCCGGGGCCGGGCGAAGAAATCGGACAGCGGCTGGTCCGAAACGAATTCCGGCTTGGCGTAGACCGCCGCGCCGAACGCCTTGAGCGGCAGGCCTCGCCACAGCACCTGCTGGGCGGCGGTGGAGTTCACAGTGACAGCCCCCCGCGCATGATCCAGGAGTTGCGCAAGTTTGCCGCCGCGCACGAAATGCACCCGGTCGGCGATGCCGCTGGCGGTGGCCTGCTGGCGGATCGCGGCGCGGAGCGGGACGCGGCCATCCTCGAGCGGGTGGGCCTTGAAAACCAAGTGGTGATGGCTGGGCGCGCCCCTGGCGAAGCCGTCGATCACCGCGGCGATGAAATCGGTCATCGTAGTAAAGGGCGAATGGTGCTGGAAGCTGGCGTCATGTTCCAGTTGCAACAACACCAGGTGATAGGGAAAGCCGCCGCTCTTGATCCTGTGCGTGGCGACGATGCGGTCGAACCAGAGCCAGGGCATCAGCGCCAACCGTTTGACATACAAGCGAAATTCACCAGAGACCGGGATTGAGCGATGGGGCCGGAAGTTGCGATAACGGCGGTTCGAGAACATCACGAACCAATGATAGAGGGCGCCATAGAAGATATGTTCCCGCATGTCCCCCCAATGGCCGGGGGCCTCGGGTATCTCGGCCTCGGACCGGGCGAGGACAGATCGCATATGGGCCACATCCATCTGCATCAGGCACGAATGCCCGTTCGAGCCGCCCCGTTCGTAGGTCACCCAGTAAGGACGCAGGTAGCCTTCCTCGAACACATGCACGGTGATGTTGCGGGCTTTCGCGGCCGCGACCGCCTGGGCGTGGATCGGGCGGGTGTCGCCGTAAAGCACAATATCGGTGATGCCCTTGTCGGTCAGGACGCAGTTCAGGTGCTCTGGCCAGTCCTTTGGGCTGTCGGTAAAGGGCAGGTAGCTGGCGCGGTGCCCCCAGAATGCCTGATCACCGGCATTGAAGCCCGCGCGCCAGACCGTGGCGCCGGTCTTGCGCAGCATCGTGGCGAGGCGCTGAAAGAACGGGCCATGTGGCCCCTGAAGGAACAGGAAGTGACGGTCTTTGCCTGCTAAATTCCTCATCGACTGTTATGGTCTCGATCTTGCTCTCGGTATTCTTTTGCCCTGAAAGTGGGGCGGCGTCACTATTTATCCGCCCGGAGCCGATAGTATCGTTGGATTTCGGGCACGAAACCTTGCGTAGCGGGACCATGCGGGGACGCCTTGCGGCGTCAAGAGATCGATTTGCGCCGCGGGCTTTGCCCGCGCCGCGATGCGCTTCGCGCGGGAGTATTTGAAAACGGAAGTTGAGGCATGGCGGCAGTTGCGGGCGCTTGCCCTGATGCGCGGCAGGCGTTACGCCTTGGACAATCGAGGGAGCGCGCATGTTTACCGGCATCATCACCGACCAGGGCAGCATTCTGAAGCTGGAGAAGGCAGCAGATATGCGGGCGCGGATCGGCACCGGTTACGATATCGAGCGGATCGAGATCGGGGCGTCGGTTGCATGCGACGGGGTTTGTCTGACGGTTGTGGCATTGGGTGCCGAGCCGCGGAACTGGTTTGACGTGGAGATTTCCGCCGAGACGGTTTCCAAGACCAATCTGGGCGCTTGGGCGGTGGGCAAAGTTGTCAATCTGGAGCGGGCGCTGCGCGTGGGCGACGAATTGGGCGGGCATATCGTTTCGGGCCATGTCGATGGAGTGGCCGAGGTGATCGAAGTACGGCAGGACGGTGGCAGTACCCGCGTGACATTGCGTGCGCCAGTGCCATTGGCGCGGTTCATTGCCCCCAAGGGGTCGGTGGCGCTGAACGGCACTTCGTTGACGGTAAATGAGGTCAATGGGCGCGAGTTTGGCGTGAACCTGATCCCGCATACCAAAGAGGTTACCAATTGGGGCCGGGTCATGGTGGGCGATATGGTGAACTTGGAGATCGACACATTGGCGCGTTACGTGGCGCGGTTGCAGGAGTGGCAGTGAAGCCCGTTGTCGTCCGGTCACTGAACGATGCGACCGGGCAGCGCTGCGTTGATATTGTTCGCGATTCCACAGGCGGGTTTCGGTACGTGGAATGTCGTCGCGACCCCGAGGATCCGCAGGGTCGGCGCGCCATTCGTCCGGCGGACGGCCCCGGCTTTGCGACCGAAAAACAAGCGCTTTCGGCGGCGGTCAGTGCGATCGGATGGCTTGATGCTTGCTGGCCCGACGTAGCCGCACCCTGACGCAAACCGGCTCTGGCCTTCCGCAATATCCTGCGCTATCTGCCACGCACGCAAGGACGGAACTCATGACCGACACATTCGATACCAGTTTCAAGGACGCAATATCCTCGGTCGAGGAGATCATCGAGGATGCACGCAACGGGCGCATGTTCATCCTGGTCGACCATGAGGACCGCGAGAACGAAGGCGATCTGGTGATCCCGGCGCAGATGGCGACGCCCGAGGCGATCAATTTCATGGCGACGCACGGGCGCGGGCTGATCTGCCTGACGCTTGCCCGGCGAGCGGATCGACGCGCTTGGCCTGCCGCTGATGGCGTCGCACAACTCGTCACGACACGAGACCGCGTTCACGATCTCGATCGAGGCGCGCGAGGGCGTGACCACCGGGATTTCGGCGCATGACCGGGCGCGCACCGTGGCGGTGGCGATTGATGGCAAGCAAGACCGGTGCCGATATCGCGACGCCGGGGCATGTCTTTCCGCTTGCGGGCGCGCGACGGCGGCGTGCTGGTGCGCGCCGGGCCATACCGAGGCGGCGGTGGATATCGCGCGTCTGGCGGGGCTGAACCCATCCGGCGTGATCTGCGAGATCATGAACGAGGACGGCACCATGAGCCGTCTGCCCGACCTCGTGGCCTTTGCACAGAGGCACAACATCAAGATCGGCACGATCAGCGACCTGATCGGCTATCGCCGGCGGCAACGACAACCTTGTGGCGATGACCGAAGAGCACACCGTGACCTCGGAGTTCGGCGGCGAGTGGACCATGCGGATCTATACCGACACGACCCATGGCGACGAGCATATCGTCGCTGATCAAAGGCGATATCGGCGGCGACGATCCGGTGCTGGTGCGGATGCATGCGCTGGATCCGATGCTGGATGTCGTGGGACTGGCGGGCCGGGGCGCACGGGCGAGTTCGGCGATGCGATGCGGTGATCGCGGACGAGGGGCGCGGCGTTCTGGTTCTTTTGCGCGACACGACGATGAAGCTGGTGACCGAGGATGCGGTATCGCCCCAGACGATGCGGCAATACGGGCTTGGCGCGCAGATCCTGTCGTCTCTGGGACTGTCGAAGCTGATATTGCTGACCAATTCGCCGAAGCCCAAGGTGGTGGGCTCGAGGCCTATGGTCTTGCGATCGAGGACACGCGCAAGATACTGCGGAGGGCTGAGAATGGCCGGAACTGAGACCCATGACGTGTGCCGCTGCCGGAATTTCGACGCATCCAGTGAAGGTGGCTGGTCGTGGTGGCGCCTTATTACAGGGAGATCGCGGAAGCCAGCTGGCCGGCGCCAAGGCGTTCTGGATGAGGTTGGCGCGAGCCACGAGACGTCGAGGTGCCGGGTGCGCTGGAGATGCCAACTCGGCGATCCGCTCGCCGATCGGTAGCGAATTTCGATGGCTATCGTGGCGCTTGGCTGCGTGATCCGGGGCGAGACCAGCCATTACGACACGGTGCTGGAGCAGAGCTCGTCCTGGCGATAATGCTGTCTGGGGCTGGAGGGCCTGTGCATCGGCAACGGGATCCTGACCGTCGAGACCCGTGGAGCAGGCCGAGGTACGGGCCGATCCGGCCGGGATGAACAAGGGCGGTGGTGCCGCTGCGGCGGCGTTGCATCTGATCGCGTTGACGCGCAAATGGAGCCGCCGGAAAGGCGTGGGCTTTGCTCCCGACAGCATCCGGATTGCCGGTAAGGGCGATCGGACTTCGACATGAAAACCGAACAGACGCCAGATGAACTCCGCCGCGCGGCTTTATGCGGTGCAGGCGCTGTTCCAGATGGAAAGCTCCGACCAGACGGTCGAGGCGATGGGCGGGAGTTCGAGGATCACCGGTTCGGCGCTTCCTACGAGGGCGAGGAGATGGCCGAGGGCGATCTGGAGCTGTTTCGCGAGATCCTCGAGAATGCGGTGAACTGGCAGGCGAAGATCGACCAGATGACCGATCGCGCGCTGGTGGCGAAATGGCCGATTGCGCGGATCGACCCGACCTTGCGCGCGCTGTTTCGGGCGGCGGGGGCGGAACTGATCGAGGGCGATCGCACCGCCGAAGGTCGTGATCACCGAATTCGTCGATGTCGCAAAGGCGTTCTTTCCCGAGGGCAAGGAACCGAAGTTCGTGAACGCGGTTCTGGACCACATGGCGCGCGAGGCGCGCCCGGAGGCGTTCTGAGTATGCAAAAACGAGTGCCGGGATACCTCGTGAGTATTCGGGCAGACACTTCTGATATAGTGTTTTGTGGAGTCGCGGCCGACGTTGGCTACGAAACAGATATTGGCCTGTTCGTCGAAATGCTCAGAGTTCCCTTGTGAAAAGGAACGCCCTTTTCTTATGTGGCAAGGCGCGGATGCGGAGCCCCACAGCAGCGGACATCGCCGCGCGAATAGATGGCGTAAGTGCTGATTTTGCGGGGTTGAGTGCGGATGCAGAAGAAAAACTCTCGTCCGAGCAAATCGAATGGGCAGATATTATCTTCGTCATGGAGCGAAGGCAAAGAAAACGCCTCACGGATCTGTTAGGCAATTTGCTCCATACCAAGAAGATCAGAGTTCTGAATATACCCGATAAATATTCCTATATGGACAAAGAGTTAGTTCAGCTGCTCGAGCCGAAGATCAGAGCGGCCCTGGACTTGTAGGAGAATTCCGACCGTTCCATGCATGGCCGTCCTCGTCGCGGAGTCCGAGAAGTGAAACTGATGAACCCATTAGACCAGCTGATGATTGACTGGCGTGGATATGACAAAGCTTACGCTTAAAGCGGCCAGACAGAAAACGGCCCGTTTACTGGTTCGAATCCGGCAGCGCGTGCCGCCGGGGGGGCGGCTGGTGCTTGGATTGCTGCTGATGGCGGGCGGCGTCGTAGGCTTTCTGCCGATCGTCGGGTTCTGGATGATCCCGCTGGGCGTGGCGGTTGCGGCGCTGGACATCAAGCCGGTTTATCGGTGGATTGCGAAAAAGCTGAGGAAGTAGCGCCGTTCGAAGAGGTGGACCGGCCGCCGCACGCCTGCGACGAGATAGCATGTGGAATCGGCGGCGATCCGCACTATTTTTGGCCTGTTAGCCAAGGAGGTGCAGGGACATGCCCAAACTCGTCCGTCTTTACGTCATTCAGGTCCTGATTGGTTTCGCGCTGTCGGCGGCCTTTGTTGCGCTTTTGCTGTGGCAGAACGTGGCCAACTTGGGCCATCTGGTGCTGACTTCGGATATCGGCTGGTTGGCGCTGCTGATGCTGTTCGTCTTCAACGGGCTGGTTTTTGCCGGTGTGCAGTTTTCCATCACCATCATGCGGATGGGTGAGGATGACACGCCAAAAGGTGGCGGGCGGCGCGATCCGGTTCTCTCGGAGTGGGTCGCCGTGCCGGCCAGGGTCAAGCGCGGCTGAACTCTGCCCAGATCGGCAGGTGGTCCGAGGCGCGGCGGGACTTCTTGGTTTCCACGACGCCTGCATCATGAAGGTCAAAACCTCTATTTGCCGCGATCCGGTCAAGTGCCGCGACAGGGCGGGCGGCATGGAACGAGCGGCCCGGTGCGTGCACCTCGTAGTCGCGCAGTAGCGGCTCTAGCCCGCGCGCGTTGGACCATTCGTTGAAATCGCCAAGGATTAGCGTGGGCATTTCCGCCCGGTTGTGCACCAGCGCCGAGATCGCGCGCAACTGGGCGCGCCGCATCTGCCGCGTTAGCCCAAGATGGGTGGCAACCAACCGTGCCGCGACCGCCGGGCAGGCCAAGTTCGACCAGAACCGCGCCCCGGGGTTCCAGCCCCGGCAGATCCAGCCGTTCGAGCGCCTGCACCTTGATGCCCTTGCGCAGCAGCACCGCATTGCCGTGCCAGCCGAGGCTGACATCGTTCACCGCAACCTCGATCGGTTCCAGATCGGTGCTACGTTCGATCTCGTGGCGGTCAAGAGCGGAAGGGCGGTCGCCAAGCCGGCGGTCTGCCTCTTGCAGCGCAACGATGTCGGCCTCCAGCGCCGCGATCACGTCGAGAGTGCGCCCCGGGCGGCGGCGACGGTCCAGACCGATACATTTGCGGATGTTGTAAGAGGCGACCCGAAGCGGGCGTGCGTGCTTTTCCATACCTTTGATATAAGGAGGAACCGAGCGAAATAAAGAGCCCGCTTGAAGCGGGGTGGGGTGAGGCATAAGTCTTGAGGATGAAATTCAGAGAGCAGCCATATGTCGTTCAGTTGATCTGGGCGATCTTGCTGGTTGCCGGTATCTGGGCGCTGGTTTCGATGCGCTGGTCGGTGGCCTTCGTGTCGGCAGCGACCTTTGTGGCGACGCTGCTGCCGGGGATATTCCTGAACCGGCTGTCAATCAGGTTGCCGACCAAGTTCCTGGGCGCAATCGTGGTTTTCGTCTTCGCGACGCTGTTTCTGGGCGAGGTCTTCGATTTCTACGGGCGCTACTGGTGGTGGGATGTCGTGCTGCATGGCGGATCGGCGATCGGCTTTGGTCTGACGGGGTTCTTGTTCGTTTTCTTCATGTTCGAGGGCGACAAATACGCGGCACCGCCAATTGCTGTCGCCTTCGTGGCGTTTTGCTTCGCTGTCACCATTGGTGCGACCTGGGAGATTTTCGAGTTCGGCATGGACAGCCTGTTCGGGCTCAACATGCAGAAGTCCGGGTTGGTCGATACGATGTGGGATCTGATCGTCGACGTTGTCGGCGCGTCGATTGGCGCCATCGCCGGGTTCTTCTTCCTCAAAGGCCGCGAGATGGGCGGGCTGTCGGCCCTGATAGAAGAGTTCGTATCGTTGAACCGGCATTTCTACCGAAAACTGCGCAAGCGGCGCTAAGTCTGGGCTGTGGTGGAAGTGGCGGGACCGCCGCAGCCGTAGAGGTACGTAAATTCCCGAGGACCTGCATGTACAGGTGGGCGCCAGGTAAGTGGACCAGGGTCCAAACAGAGCCAGCTCCCTCGGATTTATTTAAGGCCACCGGAATTGGACCCCATCACGAGAAAGGCAGAACCCGCCAAGCACATACATATGGTGGCGGCGGGCTTGCGGCAAGGGGTGTCAGTCGGCATCGCCATACAGGCTGGTGCGCATCCGGGCGATATGTTCTTCCCAGCCTTTGTCGAGCGCGAGTGTCAGGTCAGAACCTTCGATGCCTTTTCCCGGTTTGGCACGGCGCGCATCCCAGAAGGCGTCGAAGAACGTCAACCAGTTCAGGAGCGGGGCCATGCCTTATGGATTGAAGGCGTTGATGCGTTCGCGCCCCCGCGCAAGCGGGCGGAAGGTAGGCTGTTGGAACAAGGTCAATAGGCGAACCATTTGTGGGGCCATTTGGTATCACGTGCATGCGTTACCTTTCGGTATCGTTTCAAGCTGCAATTGGACTTGCCAAATGTTCACCTATTGTTCAAGTTTGAGCCATGACCGAGGAAGAATTTATCGCCCTCTCGAAGCCCGGCCAGTTGCTGGCGCGTGGGGTTTGTCGGCATCTCTTGACCCACGATTTTGTGGCGATCGAGGAATTCGTGCCGGATCGGGGGTTGCGGGTCGATGTGATCGGGCTGGGGCCGAAGGGCGAGATCTGGATCGTTGAATGCAAGTCAAGCCGCGCCGATTTTCAGACCGACATGAAGTGGCAAGGCTATCTTGGTTGGTGCGACCGCTATTTCTGGGCGGTGGACGATGCCTTTCCGACCGAGTTACTTCCCGATGCAACCGGCCTGATCATCGCCGACAGTTACGACGCCGAGATCATTCGGATGGGTCCGGAAGCCCGGCTCGCCCCGGCGCGGCGCAAGGTTCTGACCAACAAGTTCGCGCGACACGCGGCATTGCGGCTGCACGGACTGCGCCATCCCGGCGTCAGCGCGATTTGGGGGCCTTCGTCGGAGCCATAGCGCGGGCGCGTACGGCGGCGGCCTTGATCTCTTCGGCGATCTCGTCGGCTTCGTCGGGGTCAAAATCCAGCGGCAGGTCGATGCCGTCGCCTTCGACATAAATCCGGACCATGCCAAGGCTGGTCGGTCCGATCTGCAGATTGGCGCTGATGTCACTTTGCTTGTCGATACCCATGTTTCATGCTCCTTCGGGACGGGCGGGGGGTATCGCTTTGGGCGCGGGCAGACAAGGGGGTGTCAGATCGGCGTGGCGGGTGCGCCGCTTGTCGAAGACAAACAATGCCCCGTAACTTTGCAACGACAGAAGAACTGCGCTACGGAGCTGCGAAGTTTCTGCATTCTTGCGCTCGCTTTTTCCGATAATGACATCGACCCGCCGCCGGACGATGAGAGAATATTTGCGATCGAGCGGGAACGGGTGGTAGAGGGAAAGACAGATGGCGCCAACCTTGATCACCATACCGATGAGGGCGATGCTCGATGTCGGCTAAGCCGGGCAACGTCCTTGTGCAACGCCGCCTTGCAACGGCCCAAGCCGGCGGGATTACCTTGCTGGACGCGGTCGAGCGGGTCGGCGATGACGGTCTTCGCCAAATCACAATGTTCTTTGAAAGCGGCGTCGACCCGGCGCAGATCACGTTCGGGAATGGCTGGAGGCTGGCGGATACGGGCAGTATTGGCGGTGCCCCCTGGCTAAGTCTCGAGGGCGCGCCGGGTGCAGTTTTTGACGTGCAGTTCGCCGGTGAGCCGGTTCCGATTTCCCCCGCTCTTGCCGAACTGGAAATGCTGGAAGGCGCAAACGCGGCGCTTTCGGTTCGCAACGGCGAAAGCGCCGAGACGGTTCTGGCATGGCTTGAATATCATTGCACGCGCCACGGCATGACGGCGGCAGTTATTCTGAACCGCGCCAAGCCAGGCACCGACAAGGGATTTGCAGAGGCGCTGGAACGGGGGCTTGAGCAGGCTGGTTTTGACTGCCGCTTGGTGCTGCTGGAAGCGGACGTGCCAATGGGCCGTCCCGATCTGCCGCCAGAGGCGCACCCGTACTGCGTTCCTGGCGCGCCCGGCAAGGACCGGATGAATATCCCGCCCTCCGCGCCCTGGACTTCGCCGCTTCGGATCGCTGCTGTTCTACGAGATCGCCAGAACCCGGCTGTTGGCAGACGCGCGCGCAGTGGCAAATATCGACGTGTTTGATCTGCTGGTGGCAGACGGCGATGACAACATCTTCGACAGCGCGGTTGCGGCCAGATGGCGGGCTGATCCCGCTGTTGGGGCGGCATTGCTATCCGTGGCGGGTGCGCAACGAGGATCCGATCCGGTTTGCCGATCACATCTGCGTTCAGTTCGACAGCGGAAGTGCGCGCCAGCGCTGGTGCATCGCCCCTGCCAAAGCGCCCGAAAATCGCGATCTGGCGGCTGGTGCGCATCGGCAATGCGGCCCCGGATCGAGACGCGCGCCGGCCATTTCTATCGCTTCATGGCGTTGCGCCATCCGACGCCGGTCGGTCTCGAAGATCGTGCCCAAAGACCTCGCTGATCGAACATCCGCCGCTTCTGGACCTGTCCGAAGGATATCTTCGGCCACAACCCGGTGCGGATGCCCGAGATGGAGCCAGAGGCCGTCACCAAGGGCCGCGGCCGCCGGGCCATCGTGACGACGATGAAGAACGAAGGCCCGTTCATCCTGGAATGGATCGCCTATCACCGCGCGATCGGGTTTGACGATATTCTCGTCTACACCAATGACTGCACCGACGGCACCGATACGATGCTGGACTTGCTGCAGACCAAGGGCATTGTGCAGCATCGTGACAACCCGTTTCGCGACAGCGACCTGAAACCCCAGCATGCCGCGTTGCAAGCGGCCGAGAAACGAGACCTGTGATCAAGAAGGCCAAATGGATCGCCTGTATCGACGTCGACGAATACATCAACATCAAGACCGGTGACGGCACGCTGGACGATCTGTTCGCCGCTGTGCCCGACGCCAACATGATTTCGATGACATGGCGGCTGTTTCGGCAATTGCCGACGTGCACGATTACAGCGACCGCCCGATCACCGAGCAGTTCACCCGCTGCGCCCCGGAATTTGCCCGCAAGCCGCATCAGGCGTGGGGCTTCAAGACGCTGTTCCAGAATATCGGGCATTTTCAGGAAGCTCGGCGTGCATCGACCCAAGGGGCTGAATTCTCAGCTTTGGGATCAGATCAACTGGGTCAACGGGTCTGGCCAGCCCCTGCCACGTGAGCACTTATCGCAATGCCTGGCGCTCGACGGCCGAGACCTATGGCTACGATCTGGTGGCGCTGAACCATTACGCCGTGCGCTCTGCCGAAAGCTTTCTGGTCAAGCGTGACCGTGGCCGGGTGAACCATGTCGACCGCGATCAGGGGCTGGCCTACTGGTTCCGGATGAACAACAACGCCGAGGAGGATCTGTCGATCCAGGCGGATGCTGCCTGCCGCTGTGAAGCGGAACTGGCTGCGCTGATGGCCGACCCCGAGATCGCCGCGATGCATGACGCATTGCGTCAAGATGCACCGTGCCAAGATCGATGAGCTGCGCGCCACAGCGAACTACGCCGATTTCTACGCCGATCTGACCGGCGCGCGTCTGGAAAAACTGTCTCGGATGCACGGGCATTTCGGGTCGAACGTGTTTCTGTCAGGGCCAGAGGTGATTCCGGACGAGGTTGTCGACCGCGATCCTGAAGAGCAGTTCTTTTTCACCGTCGAGAAAGGTGAGACGACGCATTAGCGACGATTGAGGTTTCGGGCCGTCCACGTTTCTCGGGCAGCGATAAAGTGCCACGCGACCGGATGGACAAGGAAGAGATTTCGACAGTGATTTCACTTGGAACAGGCCATGGCCGCGATGAGGACAACCGGATTGCAAGTCTCGACACGACGCATTCGGACTCGGCGACATCGTGAATCTGATCCTTCAACGATCAGAGATCATCCGCGATCAGCCCGGACCGAACTACTACATCAAGCGCTGGACCGAAGGCGACAGCGCCCCGATCCATGAACCTGATCGACGAGCTTGGTGCCGACACGCTGGTTAGACGCGCCGCGCCTTCATCTATCTCGAATATCTCGAACTGAAGCCGATATTCGACAAGGCTCCGCCCCGAAAGGTCGCCGATATCGGCTGCGGATATGCACTGTTCGATTTGTTTCTGGCGCAGGATTTCGGCACTGACCTGGTGCTGATCGACCTGGAACAGAACGAGCACAGGCATTTCGGTTTTCAGGATGAAGGTGCTGCGTACTCCGAACATGAACGTGGCGCGGGAATTCCTGATCGAGAATGGGCTGAAAGATGCCGACCATCACGACGATAAACCCCGAAAGTGCCGATCTGGAAAGCGTACGGGATCTCGACTTGCGTTCAGCTTCATCTCTTGCGGGTATCACTATCCGTGGCAGACCTATCAGGGCTTCTTTGAGACCGCGCTACGCAACGGCGGATCCGTTATTCTGGATATCCGCCGCCGCAAGTCACCGGCCGCCCAGGCGGACATGGCCGGGTTGGCCGGGTCGCGTGGTCGGCAGGCCGCCGATGGCAGCGCCGACCGCATCATGGTCAGGATCGGAGCCTGACCGCAGATCCGCTCCTAGCTTCTGAGACTTGGCGTGAGGTGTTCTGGTGGCGTCAGAAATGCCTGGCAAATGCGCCGATGATCCCGGTCATCTTTGCGCGCGGCAGCGACTGCGGCTTGACCTCGAACCTGGCCATGTTTCCGCGCATTTCAACCGGTTTTAGATACTCTTCAAGGGCGTGATAGGCCTTGCGCATCTTGTAGTCGTCAAACAGCAGCGCGGTCTTTTTGGTGCAGCGCAACATTGCCGTAAGCGCACAAGCCACGCGAAACCGTCCGTCCACCATGATAACGTCAGGGTGCTCGAATTCCGGATGGTCCCAAATTGACAGCGGATAACGGTGATAGCGTTTGAAGCCCGCAGTATCGATGGGCGTACCCCATTTGCCTGTCTTGCCGATATTGACATGGTGCATCACCACCTTGGCCGGCGGCTTTTGCTGCTCGAAATAGGCGATCATGTTGTCAGTCCACGCTTTGTCGCTCTCCACCGAAAAGATCGTCTTGCCCGGCATTTCCGCAGCCAGAACCGTGGAGCCACCGCTGCCGTATTCCAGAATGATATCGGCATTTGAATAGACCTCTCGGACCCATTCGCCAACTTCCGGAATATATGTCAGGACAGGTCTTTCGATCACGCGTTGCCCTCTGTCAGCGGTAGCGGTGCAGGTTGTTTGTGGTCGGTTCGTAGCGAGCTATCAGCGGATGCCCGACTGCGGCCAGCTTCGATAGTGGCATTCAGGCCGTCCACCAACGCGTCCATCTCGGGGTCCATTTTCAGCGAGGCGGCCTTGCGCGTGTGCCATTCCACCGCTTGCGCGTGCAGTTCGGCCAACACCTTGTCTTTGCGAAGATCGCGCAGCCAGTCGTTCGACGCTTTGGCATAGCGCTCGATGCTGGTGTCAATTTCGGCGTTCAGGTTGAACTTGGTCCAGTAGTCCACCCCCAACACATGGCGCGAGTGATTGGCCCGCCCTCGCGCGCGCTTGATCAGAAAGGAATCGAGAGAGCGCACCGCGTAGTGATTGACCTGCGCATGATCGAAAACCGGAGGGTTTTCGGTACGCTGGCCATCCACGATGTAAGGCGTTCCGCCGGGCAAGACATGCACGATATCGGCCTTGCCGTCGGCAGCGGGCACCGGTGCATGCAACCCCATCCGTTGAAACTTGTGCTGGTTGGTATAGAGCGATTTGACGAATTTTCCGGTGGCGGGGCGCAGTTCGGGATCATGGGGCAGCTCAGCGCGGATGAATTGCTCCGTTACGGGGTTGTCCTTGAAGGTATCCACCCCGCCCGAGCCGAAGACGCGCCACGGGACCGATATCACGTCTGTATCCGCGCCCGACGCCGAGACCAGATCCCGGACGCTGCCGTCGCCGATATGGATGTTCAGAAACTCGTCCACGTCGCAGACGAATACCCATTTGGCCTCGGTCACCTCCGCATAGCGGCGGCTGGCCTGACGCAGAGCACTGCGGTGAATGCCGGCCTTGCGCACGATCGTCGAATGCTGGATCGCAAGCCCCATTTCTTGCAGACGACGCAGGATTTCCACGGTCGTGTCGGTGCAGTCGTTGGTGCAGACGATGATGTTGTCGAAGCCCAACGCCTTGTAATGGGCGATCCATTCGAGGATGTAGGGCCCTTCGTTCTTCATCGTCGAAACGACGCAATAGGTTTCGCTGCTCAACTCTGTCGCCCTCGCGGCTGCCCTTGGACGCATCTGCATCGCAGCAGTTGCGCGCCATGCGCTGTCACTTTTTTCGAACCATAGCGGTGCCATTGCCGGCGGTGCAAGCCGGATCGAACGGCGGTTGCCGTAGAATTCGCTGTTAACAAAGCGCGGACAAGGCTTTAGGGTTACCGCCAAAAGCACGGGCACAAGCCTGGACACAAGACAGGCGTCAAGGAAATCGGAATGCCACGGACACGAGAAGTCGGCACCCTTTGGATCGGTGGGCCGCTCAGTTGGATGGAGCAGGTGTGCCTGAAATCCTTCGTCGACAAGGGCCAGCAGATCACGCTGTTCAGCTATGAAGACATTCCGAACGTCCCCGATGGCGTGATCCGCCGCGACGGGCGCGAGATCATCGATACCGACGATTTCATCAAATACGAACAGAAGGACAGCTACGCGCTTTTTGCCGATCTTTTCCGGCTGCACATGATCCACCAGAACCCCGGCATGATCTGGGTCGACACCGATGTCTACTGCCACCGGCCGATGGACTATGACAGCGACTATGTGCTCGGGTTCGAACTGCCCGGCGAGCATCGGGTGAACAATGCCGTTCTGGGCCTGCCCGCCGACAGCGAGATGCTGCACCAGATGCTCGATTTCACCGTCGGACCGCTATTCGATCGCGCCGTTCCTGCCGAAGAAGCGGCAAGAAGACGATGCAGAAAGGCCCGCGATGCAGGCAAGCCGGTGCATGTCAGCCAACAGCCCTGGGGCGTATGGGGGCCGTTGATGGTGACGCATTACGTCCATGCACTTGGACTGGCTGAGCATGTGCAGCCGCTGAACGCCTTTTACCCGATCACCTTTCGCGACCGGACCAAATTCATGCGCAACGCCGATATCGCAGAGGCACTTCTGACCGAAGAAACCACGGCGCTGCATCTTTGGGCGTCGAACAAGCGGCAGCTGGGCAACCACCATGACGGCCTGCCGCCGCAGGGGTCGTACCTTGACACGCTGGTCAGGAAGCACGGCATCACGCCCGCACTGGCGCCGATCAAGGGACGCGGCAAAGCCAGCTTTGACGGCGCGCTGATCGACGAGCTGGATCTGGACGCCGTCGCGAGCGTTGCCGATCTGACCGGCGACGGCGCGCAGTTTCGTGCTGGCGCTGCAGCACCGGTTCGACTGCGATATCCATCTGATCGACACCGACTCGCGGGCGGCAATTGGCGGCGAAGCAGGACTGGATCGCGCCCTACATCAGCCTTTCTGACCGACCACGAGGTCGATCCCGATCGTATCAAGGTGATTCGCGACGCGAAAAGGATCTGCGCCCGGTCGACATCCTGTGCAATCTCAAGGGTTTCGGCGACCGCTACAAAGTCGCCGCCGCTGCGCACACTTCCTAGAGCGCTGCCTGCATTCGGATTCGCGGCTCTTCATGGATGTCCGCAAGGGTTCGGGCGCGTTTCCGTTCCTGCAAGACCTATGGCACCAATCAGCCGCTTTCGACGCGCGACCGAGGACGGCAAAGGACGTGACTCGCGATCATGGTCACGCCGAAACCGCCCGAACCGACGGATGCCGCCGACGAACTGGGATCACATCGCGACCGAACTGGCCGGCAAGGACGGCTTCTATCGCCCGGGCACAGCGGGCCATTCCTTCCTTTACATGCCCGCGCAGCAAGGACATGCTGGTTGTCACCTTCGACAACCTCGATATCGCCATGACCAAGCGCGAGGACCGCCGCCCCTGGGGCTATTCGCTGATCAAGGAGCAGGGCTGGTCGATGCTCGGCGTGCTGGCAGGTGGCTGGACGTGGTACCGCGAGCCGTGGGTTTCTGAGCAGTTCGACGAATTGCGCGACAGTGGGTTTTTCGAGCCAGTTCAAGCGCGTGGTCTTCTATGGCGCCTCGATGGGCGGCTATGCGGCCTGCGCGTTTTCGCCCGCAGCGCCGGGCGCCGATGTTGTGGCGATCAGCCCGCAATCGACGGTCGACAAATCCGTCGTGCCCTGGGAAACGCGCTACAAGGTGGTCTGGGACAGCGACTTTTCCGGTCCCTATGGCGATGCCGCCAAGGTTTCGCAGCTCTGCGCGCCGGGTCTCGATCCTTTACGATCCCTACGAACCGCTGGACGCGCCACATGCCGCCCGCTTCGTGGGCGATAACGTGCGACCATTTGCGCACGCCACTGCTGGGCCATCGGCTGGGGTCGTCGCTGCACCAGATGGGCATTCTGTCGCCGATCATTCTCGGGGCCTTGTCAGGCACGCTTTCGCGACACGACTTTTACCAGTTGCTCCGTGCCCGCAAGACCTTTCCTCGCTATCAGCGAGAGCTGTTCAACCGCGCCGTTGCGCGTGGCCACACCGACCTTGCCCGCGCGCTTGGTCGGCATATCTTGTCAATGAATGACAACCGGGCGGTCCGTTTGGGCCTGAACGATCTGGGTCAGGGCTGAAAGTCTTGCGCGCGGCAGTGGTTTCCGCGCGAAGGGCGAGTTGCCGATGGTGGAGCGCCCCAGCAGTGCCAAGTCGGTCGTTCCGCGATCCACCAAAATCGAGAAACTGACCCGCAGAGCCCCTTGCAATCGTAGCCACGGATGGGTAAATCGACCCAAGTGCCGCCTTAGCTCAGTTGGTTAGAGCACTGGTTTGTGGAACCAGGGGTCCCCCGTTCAAGCCGGGGAGGCGGTACCATTTGCCCTAATCAGGTATCTTGACCTCGACCTCTTGCAACAGTGTCTTGCCGTCGGTCGTATAGATCAGGATGCGGCCATCGGTGGAGACCACGGCCAACCAGTCTGGTCCGCGGGTGACCGCGCTGGCCTGGGTGTCGGCGGGCAGAGCGATGCTGTCGGGCAGAACGATGCTGTTGCTCGGGATGCCGAAGCGGATGACAAGCAGCGTGACGATGGCTAGAAGGCCCACGATCATCGTCGTCGTCAGCGTCGTGACCAGTATGCGCAAGAAGCGCAGGTTTTTCGCCTCGGTCACTGAAAGGGAAGTCTCGTCCATGTCCGTCTCTGAGTTTCTGGTCGTCATTGGGCCAAATCCCCCCGATCGCCTTGATAAGGCGCTGACGCGGGATGTGCCAGAGGAGGCGGAACTTTCGCGCTCGCGCATCGCCCGGCTGATCGCCGAGGGCGCCGTGCTGCGCGAGGGCGTGGCCGTGACCGACCAGAAGGCCAAGGTGACTGAGGGCGAGATCTACGAGATCGCAGTGCCAGACCCCGTCGAAAGCCATATGGAGCCCGAGGATATCGCGCTGGATATCATCTGGGAGGATGATGATCTGGTCGTCGTCAATAAACCCGTCGGCATGGTGGTGCATCCGGCCCCCGGCACACCGGGGGGGACGCTGGTCAACGCACTTTTGCACCACTTCGGCGGCAACCTGTCGGGTGTGGGCGGAGAGAAGCGTCCGGGCATCGTGCACCGGATCGACAAGGATACCAGCGGGTTGCTGGTGGTTGCCAAGTCCGACAAGGCGCATCACGGGCTGGCGCTGCAATTCGAGAAACATACCGTGATGCGGCGCTATCTGGCCGTGGTGCACGGGGTGCCGGACGCTGCCGATCCGCGGTTGCGGGGCACCAAGGGCGTCAGATTCGAGGCCGGAAACATCATGCGGATCACAACGCAGCTGGCGCGCCACAAGACCGACCGGCAGAAGCAGGCAGTGCGGTTTCAGGGCGGGCGTCATGCGGTGACGCGGGTCAGGACGGTTGAGGCCTTCGGAAAGCCGCCGGTGGCCGCGTTGGTCGAATGCTGGCTGGAGACCGGACGCACGCATCAGATCCGGGTGCATTTGGCGCATGCCGGGCATGGTTTGATCGGTGACCAGACCTATGGCGGGCGGCGCAAGCTGAACGCCAAGGCGCTGCCCGCAGTCGCCGTGAGTATGGCGGCCGGGTTCCCGCGTCAGGCCTTGCACGCGGCTGTTCTGGGCTTTGAGCATCCGGTGACGGGCGAGCATTTAAGCTTTGACGCGCCGCTGCCTGCCGACATGGCGGGGCTGTTGGATGCCTTGCGTGGCTGACACATTCCCGCACAAGCGCGTGAAACCTTTGTAGTGCTCTGGCGGTTGGGTCGGCGAGCCTTCATAATTCATCAAACGATTGCCGCTATGCGGCACATCTTGAACCGGGCTCCGGCCCACCCTATGTAATGTTAAGCCTTTATACATGAAGGCCGAGAGGGGCACAGAAATATGAGCAATTACGCAAATCTGCCGGCACCTTCCCCGGAAGGGGGACTGAACCGCTACATGCAGGAAATCCGCAAGTTTCCGATGCTGGAGCCGGAAGAAGAATACATGCTGGCCAAGCGTTGGGTTGATCACCAAGACACCGAAGCTGCGCACAAGATGGTCACCAGCCATCTGCGGCTGGCGGCCAAGATCGCCATGGGCTATCGCGGTTATGGATTACCGCAGGCCGAGGTGATTTCGGAGGCCAACGTGGGCCTGATGCAGGCCGTCAAGCGGTTCGACCCTGAAAAGGGCTTCCGGCTTGCCACCTATGCGATGTGGTGGATTCGCGCCTCGATTCAGGAATACATCCTGCGGTCGTGGTCCTTGGTCAAACTTGGTACCACAAGCGCTCAGAAAAAGCTGTTTTTCAACCTTCGCAAGGCCAAGAACCGAATTGGCGCGTTGGAAGAGGGTGACCTGCGCCCGGAGAACGTCGCTCGAATCGCCACTGATCTGGGCGTGACCGAGGCAGAGGTCGTGTCGATGAACCGGCGCCTGTCGGGTGGCGATGCCAGCCTGAACGTGATGGTCGGCACCGAGGGCGACAGTTCTACGCAATGGCAGGACTGGCTGGAGGATGAAGACGCCGACCAGGCCCAGGACTACGCGGAAAAGGATGAACTCGAAGCCCGCCGCGAATTGCTGGAGAAAGCGATGGAGGTTCTGAACGACCGCGAGAAGGATATCCTGATGCAGCGCCGGTTGCAGGATAATCCGGTGACGCTGGAGCAACTTTCGGGTCAATACGACGTGAGTCGCGAGAGAATTCGACAGATCGAAGTGCGGGCGTTTGAAAAGCTGCAACTGAAGATGCGAGAGTTGGCCGCCAAGCGCGGCATGCTGGAAGAGGCATAGGCTTGCGGGCAGCGCCGCGCCGGGGCTTGAGGCAAGTCAAAGCGACAGGGCCTCTGCTGGCTTAGGATCTGCCCATATTCATCAATCCAGGGGATCATTATGAAAGCTGTTACAACTTTGCTGGTCATTGCGGACGACAAGAAGGCCCGGTTTTTGGAGAATCTGGGCGTCGGCAAGGGTCTGTCTGAACTTTCGGAAATGTCGGCGTCGGATTTTGCGGATACCGAGGCTCGGTATTCGGATCGGCCCGGGCGGACACAGCCCAGCTCCGGGACAGCGATTCATGCGGTCGAGCGGACGACATCGGAAGAACGTCAGGAACGTCAGGCATTCGCCCGCCACGTGCTGACCAAGATCGGCCAATTGATGGCCGAGGACGGATATGAACGGTTGGCCGTGACTGCCGCTCCCCGGATGCTGGGCGAACTGCGCAACGAGATGGGCAATGACCTGAAGGACAAGCTGGCCTTTGATATGGACAAGGATCTGATTAAGGTGCCGCTGATCAAGCTGGTGGATCATTTCAAAGACAAGGTGGCTTTCTAGGTCACTGCCCCCGCAAGCCGAAAAATCAGGAATTCAGACATGGAAAACGACCCGATTGAGTTGGAAGAGCCCACCGAGGCGCGCGGCGAGTTTGATGAGCCCGAAAATATTTGGCTTCGCGGTCTGTGGATGCTGTTCTTCGGCCTGCTCTTCGCGCTGGCCGAAGCGATCCTGTGGGTCGTGGCGTTGGTGCAGTTCCTGTGGATGCTGTTTGCCAAGGAAAAGAACGAGCTTCTGGTTGAGTTTGGACGCGATCTTGGCAAGTGGTTGCATGAGGTCGCGCGGTTCCAGTCGGGTGCCAGCGAGGTAAAGCCGTTCCCGTGGAAAAAATGGGGCTGAACCGCTTCGCGATGGATCAGGTGCGGTCGATCGTGTTAACCCGTCCTTGAACGAGGGAGGGTGAGATGGCCGAATCCGTACGTTGGGGCGTTCTGAGTGCCGCGAAGATCGCGCGCGAATGGGTCTGTCCAGCAATCCATAACAGCACGTGCGGCCATATCGCCGCAATCGCCAGCCGCACGCCGGGCAAGGCCGCGGATCTGGCGAAACCCTACCGTGGCCTGCAGCTTTTTGATGACTACGATGCCTTTCTGGCCAGTCCTGATATCGACGTGGTCTATATTCCTCTTCCCAATGGCGCGCATGTCGAATGGACCAAGCGGGCGCTTGCGGCGGGCAAGCATGTGCTTTGCGAAAAGCCCATCGCGCTGAAGGCCGAGGAAATCGATGGTCTGATCGCGGCGCGCGATACGTCGGGGCTGTTGGCCGCCGAGGCGTTCATGGTGGTGCATCACCCGCAATGGCACCGGGTGCGGCAACTGCTGGCCGAGGGTGCGATCGGCGAACTGACCCATGTGCAGGGCGGGTTCAGTTTTTTCAACGATGATGCAGCGAACATCCGCAACGATGCGGCCCAGGGCGGCGGGGCGTTGCGCGACATCGGTGTTTACCCCTCGGTCACGACGCGGTTCGTGACAGGCGAGGAACCCGAGGCGGCGCGTTCGCAGATCACCTGGGAGCGTGGGGTTGACGCAACCGCGCGGGTCTGGGCCGAGTTTCCTTCGTTCGGGATGGATTTCTATGTCTCGATGCGGATGCATCCCTATCAGCAGATGCTGTTTCACGGTTCCAAGGGCTGGATCAAGGTAATGGCCGCCGTTCAACGCCAAGCTATACGGCGACGACGTGCTGGAGATCCGCGACGGGTCGGGCTCGGTCCGGCTGGAACGGTTCCCGCTGGTCGATCATTATGTGCGAGCAGATGAACGCCTTCAATGACAGTGTTCTGAGCGGCGCCGCCTATCCTTGCACGCTGGAGTTTTCCCGCGGCAACCAGCGCATGATCGATATGATCTACGCGGGAGCGATGGACTAAGCCTCCATCGCCTCCAACTCGTCGATCATGCCGGAAATCATCGACAGGCCCTTGTCCCAGAATTTCGGGTCGCTGGCGTCAAGGCCGAAGGGGGCCAGCAATTCCTTGTGGTGTTTCGATCCGCCTGCCTTGAGCATCTCGAAAGTACTTGTCCTCGAAGCCCGGCGTGCCTTCCTCGTAGACCGCGTAAAGCGCGTTCACGAGGCCGTCGCCGAAGGCATAGGCGTAGACGTAGAAGGGCGAGTGGACGAAGTGCGGGATGTAGGCCCAGAAGGTTTCATAGCCTTCCATGAAAGTCATCGCGGGGCCGAGGCTTTCGGCCTGTATCGCTCATCCAGAGCGCGTTGATGTCGTCGGGTGTCAGTTCGCCATTGCGGCGGGCTTCGTGCAGCTTGCATTCGAAATCATAGAACGCGATCTGGCGGACCACGGTGTTGATCATGTCCTCGACCTTGCCGGCCAGAAGCACTTTTTTCTCGGTCTGGTTTTTGGCCCCGGCGAGGAGTTTGCGGAAGGTCAGCATCTCGCCGAAGACGCTCGCGGTTTCCGCGAGTGTCAGCGGTGTCGAAGCGAGGAGTTCGCCCTGACCGGCCGCCAAGACCTGATGCACGCCATGGCCCAGTTCATGCGCCAGCGTCATCACGTCGCGGGGTTTGCCGAGGTAGTTCAGCATCACATAGGGATGCACATCGACGACGGTCGGGTGGGCGAAAGCGCCGGGTGCCTTGCCCGGTTTCACGCCCGCGTCGATCCAGCCGTCGTTGAAGAACGGCTTGGCCAGTTCCGCCATTTTCGGTGAAAAATCGGAATAAGCGTCCATCACCGTTTTTGTCGCCTGATCCCAGTTGACTGTGCGGCTGCTTTCCATTGGCAGCGGCGCGTTGCGGTCCCAGACTTCCAGCGTGTCGAGGCCCAGCCACTTGCGCTTCAACTCGTAGTAACGGTGCGAAAGTTTGGGGTAGGCGGCGACGACAGCGTTGCGCAGGGCCTCTACCACCTCGGGCTCAACCTGATTGGCAAGGTGGCGGCCAGTTTGCGGCGTCGGCATCTTGCGCCAGCGGTCCTCGATCTCTTTCTCTTTGGCCAAGGTGTTGTGCACGCGGGCGAAGAGTTTGACATTTGCACCAAAGACCCGCGCCAGTTCGCGGGCGGCCTTTTCGCGCAGGCTACGGTCTTGTTCCGACAGGAAGTTCAGCACCGACTCAAGGCCCAGCTTCTCGCCGTCGATCTCGAATTCCAGCCCGGCGATGGTTTCATCGAACAGCCGGTTCCAGGCGGCGGCGCCGACGGTGGACTGGTCGTGCAGGAACTTCTCCAGCTCGTCCGACAACTGGTAGGGCCGCATTGCGCGCATCCGGTCGAAGATCGGCTTGTAGCGCGCAAGGTCGGCGCTCTGGGTGAACAGCTTGTCCAGCGCTGCATCCTCGATCCGGTTCAGTTCCAGCGAGAAGAACACGAGCGGCGTGGTGAAGTTGGTGATCCGGTCCTGGCAATCGGACAGGAACTTGGCGCGATCT
The DNA here is from genome assembly GCA_963714615.1 of uncultured Alphaproteobacteria bacterium. Classification (GTDB taxonomy): domain Bacteria; phylum Pseudomonadota; class Alphaproteobacteria; order Rhodobacterales; family Rhodobacteraceae; genus JAHEAO01. Next base: position 235,718 of record CAVQOV010000013.1, read on the forward strand.
GCGTCGGTGGTGTTCTGGTAGTAGCGCAGGCCGGCGAAGGACATGATCCGCCCGGCGATCACGTCAATCCTTTCGTAGCGAAGCACGCAGTCCAGCATCCCGGCAGCGTCCAGTCCCGCCAGCTTACCCTCATAATCCTTGGCGAAATCGGCGCAGGCCGCTTCCAACCAATCAATATCGCGTTTCAACTCCTTCGCATCGGTTGAGGCGTAGAGATCGGTCAGGTTCCAGTCGGGCAGTTTGCCCAGATCCTTGCCGCCACCGGCCTTGGCGTCGAAAACGGGTTTGGGGGGCGATATGCGCATTGGAGCCTCTTGGTTTTTCGTGACCCGACAGACATAGGACCACCGGGGCGGGGGGTTCAAGGCAGGCTTTGCCCAAAAGCCGGGCAATTGCGGGAAATTGCGCCATGCGGGGGGCTTGCCTTGAGAAATCAGTTTCCCTTCCGGCGGGCCTGCCCCTAGCATCGAAATCATGGACAGCACAGATACCGCCCGATTTTTCAATGAAATGTTCGACGGACCCAGCGTTCGCCCGCCCTATCGCGGGTTGGAGGACTGGACCCGCGACATGCCGGCGGAACTGCGTAGCCTAAAGCAATCCGAGGCCGAAAGCCTGTTCCGGCGGATCGGTATAACCTTCGCGGTCTATGGTGAAGGTGGCGACCCCGACCGGCTGATCCCGTTTGACATGTTTCCACGTGTGTTCTCGGCCGATGAATGGCGCAAGCTGGAACGCGGTATCAAGCAGCGTGCGCGGGCGCTGAACGCTTTTCTGACGGATGTTTATGGCCGTGGAGAGATCGTGCGGGCGGGGCGCATTCCGGCCCGGCTGGTCTATCAGAACGAGGCGTATGAAAAGGCCGTTTGCGGTATCCAGCCGCCGCGCGGGGTTTACAGCCATATCGTGGGCATCGACATCGTGCGCACCGGGCCGGATGAATTCTTTGTGCTTGAGGACAACTGCCGCACCCCCTCTGGCGTCAGTTATATGCTGGAGAACCGCGAGATCATGATGCGGATGTTCCCGCAGCTATTTCAGGAAAATCGCATCGCCCCGGTCGAGGGATATCCACGCGCGCTACGACGGACACTGGCCTCGGTCGCTCCACAGAAATGCACCGGCGAGCCCAAGGTGGTGATCCTGACGCCGGGGCATTTCAATTCGGCCTATTACGAGCACTCGTTTCTCGCCGATATGATGGGCGTCGAGTTGGTCGAAGGGCAGGATCTGTTCGTCGAGGGCGATTTCGTCTGGATGCGCACGACCGAGGGGCCGCGCAAGGTCGATGTGATATATCGGCGGATCGACGATGCCTTCCTCGATCCGTTGTGTTTCCGACCGGATTCGATGCTGGGCATTGCCGGGCTGATGAATGTCTATCGTTCGGGCGGGGTTACGATTGCCTCGGCCCCCGGAGCGGGGGTGGCGGATGACAAGGCGATCTATTGCTATGTGCCCGAGATGATCCGCTTTTATCTGGGCGAGGAGCCGTTGCTGAACAACGTGCCGACCTGGCAATGCGGCAAGGCGGATGACTGCGTCCATGTGCTGAACAATCTGGGCGAGCTGGTCGTGAAAGAGGTGCACGGATCGGGCGGCTACGGGATGCTGGTGGGGCCGTCCGCTACCAAGGCCGAGATTGCTCTGTTCGCCGACAAGATCCGCGAGACGCCGGAAAACTACATCGCTCAGCCGACATTGGCGCTTGTCGACCTGCCCGACCTTCGTGGCGTTGGGCGTCGCCCCGCGCCATGTCGATCTGCGGCCCTATTGCCTGGTCGGCGAGACGATCGAGCTGATGCCCGGCGGTTTGACCCGCGTGGCGCTGACCGAGGGTTCGCTGGTGGTGAACTCGTCCCAGGGCGGCGGCGTCAAGGATACCTGGGTGGTGGCGGACTGATGCTGGCCCGGACCGCAAGCAACCTTTACTGGATATCGCGCTATATCGAGCGGGCCGAAACCAATGCACGGCTTCTTGAGGTCGGCGCGCGCAATGCGCTGATGCCGAATATCGGCGGCGGTTATCGGAACGAATGGGATTCGGTGTTGCAGGCCTCTGGCACTGCCGCAGAATCTTCGCCGAGAAGTACGGCGAGCCGGCGCAGCGCAATGTTGAAAGCCATATGTTCTTTGACAGCGACAATCCTTCCTCGGTCGCCACCTGCATCGAGCGTGCGCGCGAGAATGGCCGGATCGTGCGAACGGCGCTGACGACGCAGGTCTGGGATGCGTTGAACACCGCGTTTCAAGAGGTCCGCGAGATGCAGCGGACCGAGCGCAGCAAGCTGTCACTGTCGGACCTGACCGACTGGACGACACGCACGACCGCGCTGATCCGCGGTTCTTCGCTGGCCACGCAATTGCGCAATGATGGCTTCGATTTCTCAAACGTCGGGCACTTTCTGGAACGTGCCGACAGCACGGCGCGGCTTTTGGATGTAAAATACTATGTGCTATTGCCGCAGGTCGGCATGGTGGGCTCGGGGCTGGACAACTACCAGTGGTCGACGCTTCTGCGTGCCATGTCAGCGCACCGTTCTTTTGGCTGGGCCTATGGCGGTGAGATCACGCCGCAAAAGATTGCGGATTTCCTGATCCTCAACAGGCAATCGCCTCGATCGCTGCTGACATCGGTCGAGGGCGTCGAGCAGCACCTCGAGCCAGTTGGCGCGGCGTTATGGCCGCACCAGCAAGGCGCTCAGCCAGGCGCGCTCGGTCCTGGGGGAACTGGCCGAGGCCGAGGTGAGCGAAATATTCGAGGAGGGTCTGCACGAATTCCTGACCCGCTTCATCCGCGACATCGCAGCCATCGGAGCCCTCGTGCACGAAGCCTATCTCTCGGGGGAAGCGCGATGAAGCTGCATGTGTCACACAGTTCAAGCTATCGGTTCGACCCGCCGACGCGCGGCGTGGTGCAAAGTCTGCGCCTGACGCCGTCGCAATTCGACGGACAGAATCGTGCGGCACTGGTCGGTTACGGTCGCTGGTGCCGAAATGGGCGCCGGGTTCCGCGATGGGGCCGGGGATTGGTTGCAGACGGTTGCGATGCTGGGGCCGGTCGCCGAGATGATCGTGCAGGTCGAAGGCGAAATCGAGACCACCGATCTGGCGGGCGTGCTGAAGGGTCACCGCGAATCCGTGCCACCCCTATGCTATCTGCGCAGCACCCGTGCCACCCGGCCCGACAAGGCCCTGCGCCTGCTGTCCGAAAAGGTGCTTGCCGACAACGCCGGTGCGACACCGTTGGAACAGGCGCATGCGCTGTCGGCGGCCGTGGCCGATGCCATCGCTTACCGTCCCGGCGAGACCCATGCGCACACCACCGCCGCCGAGGCGCTGTCGTTGGGGCTTGGCGTCTGCCAGGATCACGCTCATGCGCTGATCGGTGTGGCACATGCCGCCGAAATGCCGGCCCGGTACGTCACTGGTTATTTGCATTCGACCGAAGACGGGCTGGCGCATGAGGCCAGCCATGCCTGGGCCGAGATCCATGTCGACGGACTTGGATTGGGTCGGATTCGACCCGTCAAATCGCTGCTGCCCGGATGAACGCTATATCCGGCTCGGATCTGGCTATGACGCCATCGATGCCGCGCCGATCCGCGGGCATCACCAAGGGCGGTGGCGACGAAAGCCTCAAGGTCAGCGTTGCGGTCCAGCAGGTCGCGCAATAGTGTCGCGCGAACGATTTGCCGAAGGGGCTGTGACATGACCTATTGCGTGGGGCTGATGCTGGATGCAGGCATGGTGCTGCTGTCGGATACCCGCACCAATGCCGGGCTCGACAATATCGCGACCTATCGCAAGATGTTCACGTTCGAAGATCCCGGCGAGCGGGTGATCGCGGTGATGACCGCAGGGTCGCTTTCGGTCACGCAGACCACCATGGCGCGGATTGCAAGAAGCATCGACGATCCCGGAGGCCGACGATCACACACCTCGATCATGCAGGCCACCACGATGCTGCAGGTCGCCGAGATCGTCGGCCGCGCGCTGTCGGACGTCACCGCCGAGGTCAGCGCCAAGATGGAACGGATGAGCCAGAAGGCCAGCGCCTCGATGATCGTGGCGGGCCAGCGGGCGGGCGGCACGATGCGGATGTTCCTGATCTATCCGGAAGGCAACTTCATCGAGGCGACCCGCGACACGCCGTTCCTGCAGATCGGCGAGCACAAATACGGCAAGCCGATCCTCGACCGCGTGGTGCGGCCCGAAACCTCGCTGGTCGACGCCCAGAAGGCGGCACTACTTGTCAATGGATTCGACCTTGCGCTCGAACTTGTCGGTCGGGATGCCGCTGGACATGACGATCATTGAGAGAGACCAGAGCAGGATCGCCAACCAGACCCGGATCGAGGCCGAGGATCCGGCCTTTGCCCGGATGAGCCGCGGATGGTCGGAAGCATTGCGAGAGGCCTTCACCAGAATCGAGACCTATGAGGCGCCGCATCTCTGAATGGACAAAGGAAGCATGATGAAAACGGCCGGGTTCAAGAAACGTATGCTGGATGGAGACCGTCTGGTCGGCACTTTCATCAAGACCGCCGTCGCATGACATTCTAGAGGTGCTGGCCATTTCGGGGCTGGATTTCGTCTGTCTCGATGCCGAGCATTCAGCCTTTGACCGCACGTTCGATGGATGTCTGTCTTGCGCTGGCGCGGGCGCTGGATTTTCCGGCCATCGTACGGGTCGGATCGGGCAGCGCCGAGAACATCCTGCAGGCGTTCGACAGCGGTGCGGTCGGCGTCGTGGTGCCGCATGTGACCGATGCGGCACGGGCGGCAGAGGTCGCCAGGGCGGCGCGGTTCGGGCTTGGCGGCCGCGGGCTTTGCCGGCGCGACTCGGTGGGCCGGGTTGGGCACTAAATCGATGCCAGAGGTTCTGGCGCAATCGGCTGCGGAAACCTTCGTTCTGGCACAGATCGAGGAACCCGAAGGTGTCGATGCGGTCGCTGATATTGCTGAGACCGTCGGTATCGACGGGCTGTTCATCGGCCCGTCGGATCTGTCGGTCTCTTATGGCAAGACGGATACCAACTCGCCCGAGCTTCATGCGGCATACAAGAGCCGTTGGCGAGGCGGCGCGAGCGGCGGGAAAGGCGTTCGTGACTTGGGCGCCCACATGTGGAAAAGGCCGCCGAATGGCGCAGTTACGGGGTGAACGTGTTCTTTATCGCCTCGGAACACAGTTGGATATGCAAGGCGCGCGCGCCGTCGGCAGTGACATCCGCGATCTGGACTGACGGCTAGCGATTGGCCTCGAACAATCTGTCCGCCGCGTCGAAGAAACCCGCGCGGATGTCAGGCTTTTCCATCATGATTTCGTGCCGCGCACCCTCGATCATCTCCAGCCGGCCGTTGCGCCAGTCGCTTCATTACGCTAGTGCACTGGCCTTGTGTCGACCACGGTTTCGTCAGTGCCCAGCAGTGTCAGTGCCGGGGTTGCGGTGCCGGCAAGCGGCGCAGACGTTGGGTTTCGTGCAGCGCTTCGTTCAGCCAGCGCAGGCTGGGTCCGCCGAGGCCAAACTTTTCCTCTGCTCGCGACGTGGCGCTGCATGTAGGCATACATGTCGGCGTCGGTGGTCAGCATGTTGTCCTTGTATGGCGCAATCTTGAGGTAGGATTCGCGCTTGGTACCGGGGGCGAAGATCTTGTCGGTGCGCACCCAACTGGCGGCCTGGCTTAGCGTCCAGGCGACGGGGCGCAGATAAGAGGCCATGTTGATGCCCCACATCGGCGCCGAGAAGGCGACGGCGTTGACCGGCAAGTTTTCATGTAGGGCGCGCAGCCCGATGCAGCCGCCCATCGAATGCGCGATCAGGTACCATGGCTTTGGCAGCTCCAGCCCCTCGGCTAGCGCCACCATGGCTTTAACGTCCATCTGGTAGTCGACGAAGCGGCGAACATGGCCCAGCATCGGATCGCGTGCCATCCGGTCGGCCAGCCCCTGGCCGCGCCAGTCGATCACCAGCGTGCCGTAGCCCCGCTGACCCAATTCGGTGGCAGCGCGGCCGTACTTCTCGATATATTCTGTGCGTCCCGGAAACAGCAGAACCGTGCCCTTGTCACCACCTGGCCAATAGGCCGCGCGAATGCGCAGCCCGTCGGGGGCCTTCAGCCACCAGGCGACATCCGCCTTTCGGACCTTCGGCGAGGTCGTTCAACAATGGAGCTGTTTCCATGCCTCAGGCCAGGATCGCCCCGAGTTTCATCGCCATGCCCATATCACCGTCGACAGCCAGCTTGCCCGACATGAAAGCGGCGGTGGGGTTCAGATCGCCCGACATCATCGACTGGAAGGTCTCAGTGTCGGCGGTCAGCGTCACGTCTGCGTCTTCATCGCCGGCGCGCGCGCCATCACTGTCCACCATGACGGCACCTTCGCCCTCGATCACGAACTTGGCCGAGCCGTCAAATCCGCTATCCATCTTGGCATTCAGTGCCGCAACGGCGGCCGTGATTACTTCGCTCATCGTCTAATCCTTCAATTGTGACCTTGGGCCTATCGCATTTTCCCACAGGTAAGCTACACTTCGGACTGTTATGGACAGAGCGATGCGTTTTCTCAATTCTATCGTTGCGGCACTTGCGGCAATAGTCATGTATTCCATGCCTTTGGTTGCGCAAACCAAGGCGCTGGACGAGCTTTACGCCGAACTGGCCGATCCCGGCCTGAAAGGGTGGCAGCAGGTCGAACAGCAAATCTGGTCGGAATGGTCGCAATCGGGCTCACCGGCGATGGATCTATTGCTGGATCGGGGTCGAACTGCAATGGAAGCGGGTGATTGGCAGGCGGCGATTGAGCACCTGACGGCGCTGACCGACCACGCGCCGGACTTCGCCGAGGGCTGGAATGCGCGCGCCACCGCCTATTACCACGCCGGCCAATTTGGACCGGCGTTGGCCGACATCCGCCGCACCCTGGCGCTGGATCCGCGCCATTTCGGAGCAATCTCTGGCCTGGCGCTGATCCTTGAGGAATTGGGCCATCCCGAAGATGCGCTGAAAGCTTATCGCGAGGTCCTTGCTATACATCCCCACCGGCCCAATCTAAAAGAAACGATCGAGCGATTGGAAAAAGAAGTGGGCGGCACCGCCCTCTGAGCCTCTGGGGGGCGCATGATGGCCGAGCAGTCGAGGATCACCGCGGTCCTAGGCCCGACCAATACTGGCAAGACGCACTATGCGATTGAACGGATGCTGGGCCATCGCACCGGTATCATCGGCTTGCCTTTGCGGCTTTTGGCGCGCGAGGTGTACGACAAGATCGTGCGCTTGCGTGGCCCGTCGATCGTGGCGTTGGTTACAGGCGAGGAGCGCATCGTGCCGCCCCGCACGCAATATTGGGTCTGCACGGTCGAGGCGATGCCCGAGGGCATGGGGGCCGATTTCGTCGCCATCGACGAGATTCAGCTGTGCGCTGACCCTGAGCGCGGCCATGTTTTCACCGACCGACTGCTTAACATGCGCGGCCAGCACGAAACCTTGTTTCTGGGCTCTGACACGATGAAGGGCGCGATTTCTCAACTTGTGCCAAAGGCGCAGTATGTGCACCGGGAGCGGTTCTCGGAACTGACCTATGCCGGTGAGAAAAAGATCAGCCGGATGCCTGCGCGCTCGGCCATCGTTGGGTTTTCGGTCGAGAATGTCTATGCCATCGCCGAGTTGCTGCGCCGGCAGAAGGGCGGTGCGGCGGTAGTGATGGGCGCGCTTAGCCCGCGGACGCGGAACGCTCAGGTCGAGATGTATCAGAACGGCGACGTGGATTACCTTGTCGCCACCGACGCCATCGGTATGGGGCTGAACCTGGATATCAACCATGTCGCGTTTTCGTCGCTGGCCAAATTTGACGGCCATCGGATGCGTCCCTTGCAACCCAATGAACTTGCGCAGATTGCGGGCCGGGCCGGGCGGCACATGAACCACGGCTCGTTCGGCGTGACGGGCGATGCCGGGAAACTTCCCGAGGAGGTGGCGGAAGCCATCGTCAACCATCGCTTCGCTCCGGTGCGCAAGCTGCAATGGCGCAACACAGGGCTGGCTTTCGACTCGGTCGATCGGTTGATTGGCTCGTTGGAGGTGCAGACAGATGACGAATGGCTGACACGGGTCCGCGATTCGGATGATCTGGTAGCACTCAAGACCCTTGCGGCCCTGCCCGATATCCGCAACGGCATCACCGGCCCCGAAAGATGTTCAGCTTCTTTGGGATGTCTGCCGAATCCCGATTTTCGTGGTATATCCAATGCGGAACATGCCGGACTTCTGGAACGCATCTTCGGGTTCCTGCAGGAGTATCACCGGGTTCCGGACGACTGGCTGGCGCAGCAGATCAAGCGGATCGACCGGAACGATGGCGACATTGATACGTTGTCGAAACGGCTGGCTTTCATCCGCACATGGACCTATGTCGCGCAACGGGCAGGCTGGGTCGATGACGAAAGCCATTGGCGCGGCGAGACGCGCGCGGTAGAAGACCGCTTGTCGGATGCGCTGCACGGCGCGCTGACGCAAAGATTTGTTGACCGGCGAACATCTGTGTTGCTTCGCCGGTTGAAGCAGAAGGAGGGCCTTGTGGCCGAGGTGAACGAAAAGGGTGAAGTGACGGTCGAGGGACAATTCGTCGGTCGTCTGGAAGGTTTCCGCTTCAGGCAGGACACCAGCGCCTCGCCGGACGAGGCCAAGACATTGCGTCAGGCCAGCGTCTTGGCGGTCAGGCCGGAGTTCCATCTGCGTGCCGACCGGTTCTACAACGCGCCCGATACCGAGATCGACTTTACCGAACAGGGCGGGCTGATGTGGGGCGAACAGGCCGTCGGCAAGCTGACAGCCGGGCACCGATGCCTTGAAGCCCGTGGTCGAAGCGTTCGTCGATGAAGAGGCCGGACCCGAGGTGATCCAGAAGGTCCAGCGCCGGTTGCAGCATTTCATCGACCGCAAGATCGCCACTTTGTTCGAGCCGCTGCTGGCGATGAGCCGGGACGAGACGCTGACCGGACTAGCGCGTGGCTTTGCGTTCCGCATGGTCGAGCATCTTGGCGTGATCCCGCGCGATCAGGTCGCGTCCGAGGTCAAGGAACTGGATCAGGACGCTCGTGGCGCGTTGCGCAAGCATGGCGTTCGTTTTGGCCAGTTCACCATCTTCATGCCGGCACTTCTGAAGCCCGCGCCGACACGGCTGCGGCTGCTGCTTGTGGTCGCTGGCGCAAGGGTCTGTCGGAATTCCCCGAAGCGCCGCCGCCCGGGCTTGGTTACGATCCCGGTCGTCGATGTGTCGGAAGGCGCATATACGATGTCGGGCTACCACCGCGCCGGTGCGCGCGCGATCCGCATCGACATGCTGGAACGTCTCGCGGACTCTTGCGCGCGCAGAGACAGCCGCGGCGGGTTCGAGGCCAACGCCGACATGCTGTCGATCACCGGCATGACGCTGGACCAGTTCGCCGACCTGATGCAGGGGCTTGGGCTACAAGGCCGAAAAGGGCGAACGCGAGAAGGTCAAGGCAGCGCATTCCGTCGTTGCGGGCGATCCGCCAAGCGAAACGCCGCCCGAGCCACCGGTTGAGGATCCGGAGAAGTCACCCGAAGAAACACCTCCTGCGCCGCCAGCGGAAACCCCGTCGAGGAACCGGGGGAGGTGCCGTCATCGCCTCCCGTCGAAATGCCCGGCGATATGCCCCTCGAGGTGCCGCAGCAAACCGCCGACCTCGCGACGCCAGGCAGAGGATGGCCCGGTCATCGAAGCCTTCTACACTTTCACCTGGGTTGGCAACCGTCCGGCACGGCGCGAAGGCGGCGAGCGTCGCGCGCGGCACAGCGCGCGCCACGGGCAAACCACAGGACAGGGGGCAGGATCGACCTCGCGGCAAGCCCAAGGGCAAGCGTCCGCCGCGCGACGACAAGCCCAAGAATTTCTCGGCCCGCCCGCCGCGAAGGAGAAGATCGATCCCGACAATCCGTTCGCGGCGCTGTTGGCGCTGAAAGACAAAAGCTGACTTGAGCGGGTGCGCCCGGACACTCGCCCGACGATCCGCATCGACAAATGGCTTTGGTTCGCGCGGTTTTTCAAGACGCGCGGGACTGGCCACCAAGCTGGTGACAGGCGGCCACGTTCGGGTCAATGCCAACAAAGATCTCGAAACCCGCCCATGCGGTGGGTGCTGGCGACACGCTGACCTTTCCGCAAGGCGATCCGCATCCGCGTCGTGCGGCTTTTGGCCATCGGACAACCGTCGCGGCCCGGCGCCCGAGGCGCAGGCGCTCTACGACGATCTGACGCCCGAACAGAAGATCGTTCCGCCGCCCGTCAAGACCGAGGGAAAAGGTCGCCCGACCAAGAAAGATCGACGCGACATGCGTCTTTCGCGCGACGGCCCGCTTGAATGATCCGCGCCGCTGTTCTAGCTAAACGGCTGACTGCAAGGACAACCGACCCATGACCTATATCGTCAACGACGCCTGTATCGCCTGCAAATACACTGACTGTGTCGAGGTGTGCCCCGTGGATTGCTTCTACGAGGGCGAGAACATGCTGGTGATCCATCCCGACGAATGCATCGATTGTGGCGTGTGCGAACCCGAATGCCCAGCCGATGCGATCCGCCCCGATACCGAACCGGACACCGAAAAGTGGGTCGAGTTCAATCGAAAGTATTCCGAAATGTGGCCGGTCATCATCTCCAAGAAGGATCCGCTGCCGGATGCCGAAAAGCGCGACGGCGAAGACCGGCAAGTTGGAGAAGTACTTCTCCGAGGCTCCGGGCGAAGGCGGTTGACAACCGATTCGCGTGTAGGAAATGCTGGATAACTGATGCTGCATCTGAAAATTATGCCTAAATCCCTGTGATTTAAGCATGAATAGTGCTGTGAGATGTCACGACCGCTATAATTCAGGCCATTTTTTTGCTATATTGAAGGTAGACAGAAATTGGGGACCTGATCTACGACCGTCGGCAAACTCTGCTGCGGTAGGGTGTTAAGCGCCAGAAAATGGAACGTCGGGGGAATGTGTAAGTTCCCGCGCGGTTTTTGTCGCACAAAATTCGGGTCAAGCATGAGGACACCGGACTAAATGAGCAAAACAAGAAAGATGGACTTTCGCCCGAACGAATTCGTGGTCTACCCGGCGCACGGCGTTGGCAAGATCGTTTCGATCGAAGAGCAGGAAATCGCAGGCATCACGCTGGAGCTGTTCGTCATCTCGTTCGAGAAGGACAAGATGACCCTGCGCGTTCCGACCCACAAGGCCACCGAAGTCGGCATGCGCTCGCTGTCGTCGCCCGATGTGGTGACCCGGGCGATGACCACGCTGAAGGGCAAGGCCAAGGTCAAGCGGGCGATGTGGTCGCGCCGGGCGCAGGAATATGAGCAGAAGATCAATTCCGGCGACCTGATCGCGATTGCCGAAGTCGTGCGCGACCTGCACCGCACCGACGATCAGCGCGAGCAGAGCTATTCCGAGCGTCAGCTTTACGAAGCCGCCTTGGAGCGTCTGACCCGCGAAGTCGCGGCCGTCAGCGGGGGCGATGAGATCGATGCGCAAAAGCAGGTCGATGACGTTCTGATCTCGCGCGTCGCCGCCTAACTCTGATCACAAGCTTATTTGAAGAACGCCGTCCCTCGGGCGGCGTTTTCCGATCAGCCTAGGATCGTCGACGAAGACACCAGCCCGCAATCTCGGCCAACTGCTGCGTCGCACCCAGTACGTCGCCGGTCTGTCCGCCGATCTCGGTCCAGCGCCAGCCTCGTCGCGCCCCAGGCCACGGCCGCGACCGCCACTGCGGCGGGGATCGCGGCGAACCCCGTAGAGATCAGCGACGCCACCAGCAAGGCCGACGGCCGCTGGCCAGCAGCACGCTGTCGCGGGTCGGGCTTTCCGGTTCGGTCCGATAGTCCGCCGGCCGTGCGTTCGGCAGCGACCACATCAGCGCCAGCATCGGCACCCGCGACAGCGCCGCGACCGCGACCAGAGCGCCCAGATGGGCTCCCGGCACCGATCAGCGCCACGATCGCGGACCATCGCACCAGCAGCGACAGCACCAGCGCGAGCACGCCATAGGTGCCGATCCGGCTGTCCTTCATGATCTCCAGTCGGCCGTTCGGGCGTCCAGCCGCCCCAGAATCCGTCGGCGCAATCGGCCAGCCCGTCTTCGTGCATGGCCCCGGTCAGGACCACCATCACCGCAAGCGATCAGCGCTGCCGACAAGCTGCCGGCAAACCGACGCGACGGCCAGACGCCAGCCGCTATCCCGGCGATCAGTGCCACCAGCGCGCCTGCCAGACGGCCAGGCCCAGCCCGCCTTGACACCACGCGTGCCCGCACTGCTGCGCACCGGCAGTCGGGTCAGCAGGCCGAGGGCCTCGGCAATGTCGCGGCGCTGGATGCGACGCATGTCGTTTTCGGGCATGGGTGCGGCCTTTCCCGGCTCTTGCCATATCAGCCCCAGCGATAAAGACAACGCAGGACACAATTTCAAACGAAAGAGATCCGATGCCCGACCGACGCCTTTGCGACGCTGGCCGAGTTCCGCGCCGCCCTTGCCAGCCTGACCGCGCCGGACGAAACGCCGCAGCGGACGCTGCGCGCGACCGGAACGCCCAATTGACCAAGCCGCCCGCCGCGCTGGGCCGGCTTGAGGATCTGGCGATCTGGTATCGCCGGCTGGCGCGGCACCGCGCGGCCCGCGCTGGAGCATCCGCAGGTCATCGTCTTTGCCGGAAATCACGGCGTCACGGCCCGTGGTGTCTCGGCCTTTCCGGCCGAGGTGACGGCGCAGATGGTGGCGAATTTCAAGGCGGGCGGAGCGGCGATCAACCAGCTTGGCCAAGGCTTTCGACGCACGCATCGATGTCCATGCGTTGGATCTTGACCGCCCGACCGCGGATTTCACCCAAGGACCGGCGATGAGCGAAGCCGAGGTTGCGGCGGCACTTAGCGCAGGCTGGAACGCGGTTGATCCAACCTCTGATCTCTTGGTGACCGGCGAAATGGGGATCGGCAACACCACCTCGGCCTCCGCCGTCGCCGCGGCCCTTTTCGGCGGCGAACCTGGCGACTGGACCGGGCGCGGTACCGGCGTCGAGCGATGATGGCCTGGTTCTGAAAACCCACGTGGTCGAAGAAGCGCTGGCCCGCAACCCGGATCGCGATCCGCTGCGGGTGCTGCAAAACCTCGGCGGTCGCGAACTGGCGGCAATGGCAGGTGCAATCGTCCGCGCCCGAACCGAGCGTATTCCGGTGATCCTCGATGGCTTTATTTGCACCGCCGCCGCCGCCACGCTGGCGCGCGCGCAACCCGGCGCGCTGGACCATTGCGTCGCGGGCCATGTTTCCGCCGAAGGTGCGCATCAGTCCGATGCTTGCAAGAGCTGGGGCTTGAGCCCCTGCTGAACCTCGGGATGCGGCTTGGCGAAGGTACCGGCGGCGCCCTGGCGATCGGCGTTCTCAAAGGCGCCGATCGCCTGCCATTCCGGCATGGCGACCTTTGCCGAGGCAGGAGTTTCGGACGGCTAGACTAACTTGCGCTTGCGTTCGGCCGGCCCTCGGATCGGTTTTCTTGACGTCCTCGAGCTGCGACCAGCAGCGCTGTCTCTAGTTCCTTGTCCAGTTCCCGTGCCTTGGCCACAGTAGGCCTGGTTCTCGGAGATCGGCATTTTCGGATCCCAAAGCTGGGCCAGTTCGCGCAAAGCGCGACACGATCCATGTGGAAGAATGTCTCTTCGGCACTTGCGGCTTCATATTCGGATAGCCCCATATTCTCTAGCACGTAGCGCCCAGCGCGCAGCGAACTGTCGAACATCTCTCGCACGATGTCATTGGCCCCGGCGGCATAAAGCTGGAACACGTGCAGCCGGTCAAAGGCGCGCGCCACGATATGCAGATCGGGCCGGGTCTTGCGGGCATAGCTCACCAGCTTGATCGTCGCGTCACGATCATCCAGTGCCACGACCAGCACCTTCGCCTCGTCCAATCCGGCGGCATGCAGCAGTTCAGGCCGGGTCGGGTCGCCGAAATAGCCCTTGAAGCCAAATTTCCGCATCAGCTGGATGGTCTTCAGGTCGTGATCGACCACGGTCGTTGGAAAGCCCGACATCTGAACCAGCCGGTTGACGACCTGGCCGAACCGCCCGATGCCGGCGATGATCACCGGACCCTGTTCGTTGATCTCATCGTCGGGCGTAGTGTCGCCCGCCTCTGTCATCCGTTTGGAGAGATGCTCGTAAAGGATGAAGAAGAGCGGCGTCAGCAGCATCGACAATGCAATGGTCACCAACAGTATCTCGCCCATTCGGAACGGCAAAACATCTTGCTGCACCGAGAACGAGACCAGCACGAAGCCGAATTCACCGGCCTGCGCCAGACCAAGCGTGAACAGCCACAGGTTGCGCGATCGCAGTCGGAAGATCAAGCCGAGCGCGAACAGCACCACACCCTTGAGCAACATGATCGTCAGGGTCAGCCCGAAGATCGTCAGGGGCTGGTCGAAGATCACCTGGAAATTGATCCCGGCGCCCACGGTGATGAAGAAAAGTCCCAGCAGCAGGCCCTTGAACGGCTCCAGATCGCTTTCCAGCTCGTGCCGAAACTCCGAGTTTGCCAGAACCACACCGGCCAGAAAGGTTCCCAAGCGCGGCCGAGAGGCCAACGAGGCTCATCAGGAAGGCAATCGATACGACGATCAGCAGCGCGAAGGCGGTGTGCAGTTCGCGCAATCGTGCACCGTTGATGAAGCGGAAGACCGGCGGGAATGCATAAAGGCCCATCACAATCACCAGACCGACGGCACCAAGCGTCACCAGTGCCGCGCCCCAGCCGGGCAGTTCGGCGATGAAGGTAACTGCGACCTTGTGCATACCTTCGGCGGTCGGTCCGACTGCATCGCCGATGGATGGCATCTGTGCCGCTTCGCGCCTCGGGCGTGAAGACCACGCGGCCGATCGTCAGAAGCGGCAGGCCGATCAGCATCGGGATCACGGCGATATCCTGCGTCAGCAGCACCGAAAACGCCGAGCGCCCGCCTGAGTTTGCATCAGGCCCTTTTCCGAAAGCGTTTGCAGCACGATGGCGGTCGAGGACAGAGCGAAGATCATGCCGATCGCAAGCCCTTCGTTCCACGGCAGTCCCCAGCGTCATTGCGCCTCCCATCACCGCGAGCATGGTCATGACGATCTGCGCACCGCCCAGGCCCGAGCAGCCGGTGCCGCATGTCCCAAAGCGCGCGGGGTTCCAGTTCCAGACCCGATCAGGAAAAGCATCATCACCACGCCGAATTCGGCGAAATGCCGCAGATCTTCGCTTTCCGATCCCACAAGCCCAAGGATCGGCCCAATCACGATGCCAGCCGTCAGGTAGCCCAGCACCGATCCAAGCCCCAGCCGCGCGGCAATCGGCACCGCGATGACGGCCGCGGCCAGATAAATGGTGGACTGGAACAGAAAGCCTTCCAATGGTTTCTCCTAGGTCGGCAGCGGTGCGTCGGGTTTGAACTGATCCATGACGATCTGGCTTTGCACCCGCGCCACGGCGGGGTGCGGCAACAAGACCTGATGGATCAATGTGTTCAGGGCAGCAAGGTCTTCGCAATAGACACGTAACAGATAATCCGCTTCTCCGGTCAATGTCCACGCGCTGATGATCTCGGGGCGCAGTTCGACGATCCGGGCGAAGGTTTTGACCTGATCGGGTACGTGGGTGGCCATCTGCACCTGCACGAAGGCCTGCACCGCAAGTCCCACTCGGCGGGCGCAAAGTCGGGCCGCATAGCCCACGATGATAGCCTTCTGCTTCGAGCCGCTGGCGCCGTCGCCCGGCTTGGCTGGGCGACAGGTTCAGTAGCTCGCCGAGTTCCTGACTGGTCAGATGCGCATTCTGCTGCAGGCCGCCAGAAGCCGGCTGTCCGTTTCGTCAAGCTTCGGTGCGGATATCCTGCATGAAGTGAAAGCATAGCGCATATTTCGCGCAAAGATAACCCATAGTGCAACCGAAAAGCGCACAGGAATCGCATGTGATGCGGTAAAATCCGCGAGCATGCACAAACAGGAGGATTACCAATGGGCCCATTTCCCCACAACGCCCCGAAAGCCACGATCACCAAGGACAATCCGGCCGGCACCGACGGCTTCGAATTCGTCGAATTTGCGCATGAGGATCCGCAGGTGCTGCGCGATCTTTTCGCCCGAATGGGCTACGATCCACACCGCCAACCACAAGACCAAGGCGATCGAACTTTGGCAGCAGGGCGATATAACCTACGTCCTGAACGCCGAACCCGGCAGTTTCGCCGCGCGCTTCGTCGCCGAGCATGGCCCCTGCGCGCCTTCGATGGCCTGGCGCGTCGTCGATGCGCGACCATGCGTTAGACACGCGTGTCGCGAAAGGCGCGACGCCCTACGAGGGCGATGACAAGACCATGGACGTGCCGGCGATTGTCGGCATCGGTGGCAGCCTGATCTATTTCATCGACCAGTATTACGAGGCCAACCCCTACAACGACGAATTCGACTGGGTGTCCAAGGCGCATCCCGAAGGCGTGGGCTTCTACTACCTCGATCACCTGACCCACAATGTCCACAAGGGCAACATGGATCTCTGGTTCAGTTCTACGGCAACGATCTTCAACTTCAAGGAAATCCGGTTCTTCGATATCGAGGGCAAGTTCACCGGGCTGCTGTCGCGAGCGCTGACCTCGCCTTGCGGCCGGATCCGCATCCCGATCAACGAGGATCGCGGTGACAAGGGGCAGATCGTCGAATACCTCAAGCGCTACAAGGGCGAAGGCATTCAGCATATCGCGGTCGGCGCCAAGCGACATCTACGCGGCCACCGATGCGATTGCCGAACGGGTCTGAAATTCATGCCCGCGCCCACCCGACAGCTACTACGAGATGTCCCACGACCGTGTGATGGATCACGAAGAGCCGATCGAGCGGATGAAGAAGCACGGCATCCTGATCGACGGCGAAGGTGTGGTCGACGGCGGTGAGACGCGGATTCTGCTTGCAGATATTCTCGAAAACCGTGATCGGCCCGATCTTCTTCGAGTTCATCCAGCGCAAGGGCGATGACGGTTTTGGTGAGGGCAATTTCCGGGCTCTTGTTCGAATCGATCGAACAGGACCAGATCGACCGCGGTGTGCTGGTCGGGGACTAAGGCTTGTCCTGTTCGGGGATGATCCCGACCGGAGGTCAAAAGACGTTCGTTCCTCTGCGAAAGATCTGTGCCTCCGGCGGGGATATTGAAAAAGACAATGAAAAGGACGGATCAGCCCTTCGGCATTGCCAGAGTGACCTTGCGGCCGCGTTTGACGTAAAGCACCTCGGTAGCGCCGATGGCTGCGACCTGACCGCCGTCGACGCGGTCGCCGACCTGAACCTTGACGTATTTCCCGCTGGAAAGCCGGATCAGCGCCCGCCGGTTCGATGACGAGCCGTAAACCCCGATCAGGTTGATCTTGCCAAGGTCGATGGCATTCTTGACGGTTGCTTCCTGCGCCACACTTGGCGCGGGTCGGGACCGAGGGGAGTTTGGGTGCGGCAACGGCAGCAGCGGCAAGAACGGTGGCGTCCTCGGCGTCGACAGGTGCCGGGACTTGCGCCTCGGCGATTGCCTTTTCGACAATGCGCGAGAAATCGGTTGGCCGAGAGACTGGTGATCGTGACTTCAGCACCGCAAACTCTGTCGGGGCGGCATCCTTGGCGTCGCCGCCTTCTTGCGCCGAGGCCGGGCGGGGCGCAGGACGAATTGCCGCGAGCTGTGACAGGGTCCGACCACCAAGGCGGGACTTCTCGTTCTGTTCAATCAAGTTGTTGGGGCGCGCGCGCGGGCGGAACCCGGCAAGTGTATCGGTTTCGACCGCAGTCACTCGACTGCGCTACCAGGTCGAGGGGCAGGAACCATTGCAGGCTTGCCGGCAAAGACCATTACGCCGTCAGGCGTGAGCGCCCCATTGGTAGAGCGCGAACCAAACCGTCTACATCCAGGTCAAAGACCGTTCCAGATGCAACCGGCGACTGCATGGCACTGGGCTGAATATCCGAAAGGGCCGCGCCCTCACCGGGCAGGGCGACAGCATCGTGGCTGACCACGACCGGGTCGATCGAAGCCACGTACAGGTCGTCGATGCGGTCGCTGTCGGGTCGATCGGGGCGGTCGGGGTCAGCGGCCAGACGCCGGTCTTGGCGTGGATGGTTGCAGCCGCTTCCGCTGTCACCGGTTCGGCGACAACAGGGGCCGACGCCTCCTCGGTCATGGCTTGCGACAGCGCATCGGGGATCGTCTCTGGCTGCTCCAGCGAGACCAGTTCGACTGTATCCTCCGGCGCCGCACCCAACACCGGTTCCGGATCTGGTGGTGCTTGGATTCGGGCTACGGGTTCAACCGTATCGCCGCCAACGGTCACAACCTCTTTCGTAGGTTGGCCCGTGCGGAACAGCCGGGAAACGACGGGATCGTCGCCCAAAACAAGGTTTGACAACAACGCCGCCGCGGCGAGGGCGAGGATCAGCGCGAGCGTCAGAACGAGGCCGAGATAGCGTGGTCTGCTGCCGGGTGATTTCTTGCGGGCACCAAACACCGTCAACTCATCAGTTTTGGTGACCTGATGGCTGGGTTCAGTTGAACGACGCGCTGGCTCATATGCCAAACCGGCAGCCTTCGCAGGTGGCGTGGCGCCGTTCAGCTTGCGCGAAAAGGCCGGCGGTTCCTTCCGAGCCACTGGCGCTACGCTGCCTCGGTCGTCATCGGCGGTGGAGGGGGCCGTGACCGAAAGATGCGTAACTTCTGCGGTACGGCTTGCGTTGCCCAATTGCGGAAGCCCCTCACGCTCGTCAGAGATCACACTATCGGCCCGAATGGCGATGCGAGGCGCGATTTTTTCCAGCCGCAGAGGTGCAGTGTCAGCTTCGGCGCCTTCTGTGGCCGGTCGCCGGGTGGAGAAGGCCAGTGCCGCCATTGCGGTTTCCAGATTTGGCGTGGTGGGCTTGGCGTCGTTCATGGGCGGTTCGCCCGGGATCGGGTGGCTGGATTGCACCGAAGAATTGGTCGCCGGATCTGATGGTTCCGAGGCGAGCGCAATCTTTGCCGAAACAGCCGTCTCGACGGTTGCGCCATGCTTGTCAGACGGTGCGGCTTGCTGTTCTACGGCGCCGTCGTCGAAGATGCCCTCGGCCTGTTCGGCCAGCGTTGCGGCGTCGATCACGGGATCGGCGGGT
Organism: uncultured Alphaproteobacteria bacterium; assembly: GCA_963714615.1. Taxonomy (GTDB): domain Bacteria; phylum Pseudomonadota; class Alphaproteobacteria; order Rhodobacterales; family Rhodobacteraceae; genus JAHEAO01. Next base: position 254,932 of record CAVQOV010000013.1, read on the forward strand.
GGTGTGGCCGTCTGCGCCGGGCCGATGATCAGTATTGGAGTATCGTCACGCTCTACCGTTTCACCGGTCGCCAGCAGGCCTTTGGACAACCGTGTCGTTCCGAACCAAGGTTCGCCGGTGAAATCGCCGGCTTCAGGGTTGGCAACGAACGAGACCGGGTTGAAGCGGTGTTCGGCGGCAAATGCCTCGGCCTCTTCCAGTGTGACCGATGCTACAACCGCGACCTTGGCCATCCCGCCGCCAGCATCGCTCCAATCGAACACTAAGTCCTCCAGCGCATAGGGGGTGGTGCCGTCCAGCGCGGTCCGTATCGCAACGCGCCGCGCACCTGGTGTGTCGCCTGGGGCAAATACGTCGCGAAACAGGATCTGCGAGTTCGGGATCACCAGCTTGGTGGCAAATTGTCCGCCGGCCATTTCGGTCGCGGTGCGTCGCAGATAGCGCAGATTTTCCGCTAGGTCGGGATCCTCAAGCGAAACTTCGCCGACAATCCGCCAGCCGCCCTTCGCGCGAAGCAAAAGGCCGATCGAGTTGTAATTGAGATTCAGGGCGAAGTTGGGTCTCATCCCTCGGGTCTATCACAAGCTTTGGTGCTGACAGGAGTAACCCTGCGATTGCGCAGAGCCTATAGCAGGATTTCGCCTAAGGAAAGTCGAAGCCCCTCGGGCACGCTTGCTGCTGACTGCTAAAAAAGCGACCATCGGCAAGGGCTTGCCGAGGGAAAACCATGCCGAATCTCAGAAATCTGTTTGCGGCCATCTGTCTTGTGCCGCTCGCCCTGTCGGCCGCGGCAGAGGGGCGTATCACAGTTATAGGCCAAGGCAGCGTCCAGACCGTTCCCGACATGGCGACGATCAGCCTTGGCGTTACGACCGAGGCCAAGACCGCCGCCGACGCATTGGCCGCGAATACTGAAGCGACCGCCTCGGTGCTGGACCGCGTTGCGGCTGCCGGGGTCGAACCGCGTGATGTGCAGACCAGTGGGCTGTCTCTGTCACCGAACTGGGCACAAAACAACAGCGACGGAACGTCGACGATTGTCGGTTTCATTGCCAGTAATCAGGTGACCGTGCGCATACGCGACCTGCAGGGGTTGGGAAGCATCCTGGATGATGTGGTGCGCAATGGAGCCAACACGTTCAACGGCTTGGTTTTTGGGCTGCAGAACCCCGATCCGGTCATGGATGAGGCCCGGAATAAGGCGGTGGCAGACGCTCTGCGCAAGGCCGAGCTTTACGCCGAAGCAGCGGGTGTGATGTTGGGGGCAATTGCCGAACTGTCAGAAAGCGGCGGGGGAACACCAGAACCAATGTTCCGGCGCGAGAGTGCAATGCTGGACGCCGCCGTGCCCGTGGCCGAAGGTGAGGTTTCAGTCGCAGCGACGGTCACGGTGGTTTTCGAGATTGCCGAGTAAGGATCGGGCGGCCAACGGGCCACCCGATCGTTTTGTATCAGGCCGTCGCTTTGGCCAGTGCCTGGTCAAGATCGGCGATCAAATCGTCGGCATCCTCGATCCCTATCGAAAGGCGCACCACATTTGGCGCGGCCCCGGCAGCTTTTTGCTGATCTTCCGTCAACTGCCGGTGCGTGGTTGAGGCCGAATGGATGATCAGCGACCGCGTATCGCCGAGGTTGGCGACATGGCTGAAAATCTCGACCGCATCCACCAGCTTCACGCAGGCCTCGTAGCCGCCCTTGATGGCAAAGGTGAACAACGCACCGGCGCCACGCGGGCAGATCTTTTCGATCCGCTTGTAATAGGGCGACGAGGGCAGGCCGGCATAGGTCACGAACTCGACCCGCGGATCGTTTTCCAGCCAGGTCGCCACCTTGACGGCGTTGGCCACATGGCGCTGCATCCTGAGCGACAGCGTTTCGATCCCCATCAGAGTATAATGCGCCGCCTGCGGGTTCATCGTCATGCCGAGGTCTCGTAGACCGATGGCGATACCGTGGAACGTATATGCGAGCGGACCGAACGTTTCGTGGAACTTCAGACCGTGATAGGCGGGTTCGGGGGCCGAAAGGGACGGGAACTTGTCGCTCGCCGACCAGTCGAACGTGCCGCTGTCAACGACGCAACCGCCGGTCACGGTTCCGTTTCCAGTCAGATATTTGGTGGTGGAATGGACGATAAGAGAGGCGCCATGCTCGAACGGGCGGCAAAGATATGGAGTGGCAGAGGTGTTGTCGACGATCAGCGGGATGCCGGCCTCGTTTGCGATCTTGGCGAGCGCGTCGATATCGGTGATGTAGCCGCCGGGATTGGCGATGGACTCGCAGAAGATCGCGCGCGTGTCATCGTCTATCGCGGCCTTGACGGCGTCCAGATCGTCGGTATCGACGAATTTGGAGGACCAGCCGAAGCGCTTGATGGTTTGGCCAAACTGAGTGACCGTGCCGCCGTAAAGCCGAGTTGAAGCAACAACGTTGCGCCCCGGCGCCATTAGCGGGAAGAGCGCCATGATCTGCGCCGCATGACCGGACGAACAGCAAACTGCGCCAACGCCACCCTCAAGCGTCGCAATGCGTTCCTGTAGCACGGCGACGGTGGGGTTGGTCAGGCGAGAATAGATGAAGCCCACTTCCTGCAGATTAAAGAGGGCGGCGGCGTGCTCAGCATCGCGGAACACATAGGCCGTGGTCTGGTAGATCGGCGTCTGCCGCGACCCGGTGGCGGGATCGGGCCGGGCACCGGCGTGAATTTGCAGCGTGTCGAAACCGTAGGTCGGGGCGTCGTCGGACATGGGGAACTCCCTTTGGGTGACTTTGCGTCAGGTGTAGGGCAGGGGCAGTGCGATGTGCAACCGGGCATATGTAGGCACTTCAGTTTCCTTGCACCCTCGGGACGCAAGGACACTTTCGGCGAGGTTGGTTTGCTGAAAGTAAACAGCAAAGGCGCTGTGATCCGTTCAGCGCATCCAGAAACCGGCTTTCTTGATACGGTTTCGGATCACCTGTTCGCGGCGGGGCAGGTCATCGCGATCGAAAAGCGCACGCACCTTGGCGCCGCGGTTCTGAAAAACCATGCGCTTGATCGGCTCGTATTGCTTGAGCACTTTCTTGACCTTGTTGGGCGCCGTGACCTCTTCAAGCACCTGCACAACAGCGTCGGATTCGCGCGCGTAAAGCAGGGGCAGTGTGCGATAGTGACAGGTAACCGCGCCGTCCAGAAGGCCGGCTGGAATGGTCTGGCGACCGCCGCCGAAGGAATGGATAACCAGCGGCAAGGCAACCTGATCAAGCCACGGATCCAGCGTCTGGGCGGCCAGTGCCTCTCCGGGATCTGCGCGGATCTCCAGAGCGTAGTCCTGGAATCTCTGGCCGAATTCATGCGGGCAGCGGAAGAAGAACCAGCCCGCGTTGAAATAGAGATAGCGGCGCCAGTATTCGTCTGGTTCGGTCAAGTCGAGCGAACTGTCGAAATCCAGTCCGAACCGGTCGTAAAGCGATTTCCAGATGCCACTATAGCCCGGCCCGTAAAGATCGGGCTGCGGCCAGGTGCCCTCGACCCGCAGCGAGGCCGAAGGGCGGTCAAAGTCGAACGGCACCGAAGACAACGCCCCGGTAACCAGCGTGTCGGTGTCAAAAAACACGAAAGGCTCGCCCTTCGGCAGAGCAAACAGCGCCTCGATCTTGTTGCCATAAGGATAGGTTTCGCCAAAATGATGCGAGGTGAAAGGCACGATTGCGGCGCCGAATTCATCTGTCAGCAACGCGCGCACCTCGTCGTTGCGGATTCGTGGATCGTTCTTCCACTGTGGACCTGGCTGCGGTTCAGCTACGAACAGTCGCCCGGCGAAATCTGGATCGGAAATGCGCCGCGAAGCGGCGAAAAGAAGCGCTTCATACATCAGGCGGCCGTGCTGGCCGACAATCATGATGTTGAACGATTTCAACGTCCGGGGCGATTTCGCCATACTGCCGCTGCCTGCCTGTTTGGCGGCACTATAGGGGCAAACGGGCTCATGTAAACGCGGCAGGTTTTTGGCCGAAGGCACTGTGGATCTGTAGGTCTTCCCAGCGTTGGCCCACCTCCTCGTCGGAATTGGTATCGAGGCGGCCGTACCGACGCTGGTTTTCGACAGCGTTACGTTTGTTGAGGCGCTGCGGACACGCGGCGACATCGCCGAGGATCAGACGCAGCTCGGCGAGTTCACCTCAGCATCAGGGGTCGAGCCGATTTTGAGCGTGACCGAACTACAATTGGTTGCGGTGCGCTCACACTACACAAAGGGTCTCTTGCATTTCGCCGACCTTCTGGCGTCGAGTTACCGTCTGTACGAAGTTGGCTACGCGCTCAAAAGACGGCAAGATGAAAGTGCTTGCGATGAAACCTCGTGATGTCGACGAGGCGACGCCGATCGCGCTGAGGGCAGAGGCACCGATGCTCTGCTGGAGCGATCCGCTGGATGCGGCGCAGACTATTGACCTGGAAGTCCTATTGAATGATTTGAGTTGGGACACCGCAAGCCATATCCGGCCCGACGTGAAGATTGATTGAGAGCGGAGGATACGATGCAAACTGACATTCTTGAAATGATGGACCTGGACATGCCGCCATCCGGCGCAAGCGAACCGGTTGCGGCACTTTGGTGGCTGGCCAAGGGCGGATGGAAAACCGGCCCTGAATGGGAGCGTGCACACAACATTTGCCAACGCGCCGAGGGCGAAAAGGCATATGACTGGGTGCATGCGCTTGCGCATCGGATCGAGGGCGACCAACCAAATTCCGACTATTGGTATCGTCGGGCAGGTGAGGCGCGGGTTCATGACGATCCGTCACGCGAAGCGCGCCACATCTTGGGCCATCTGAAAAGTTGAGTACCTGAAGAAAATGGTGGGCGACCCTGGAATCGAACCAGGCGTGAGTCTCCCCGGGGGAGTTACAGTCCCCTGCCGCACCTTGCAGCCCGTCGCCCGCAGCCGGGCATGATGCCCGGTGCGAGGGGGTGGATACATTTCGGCCCCCCGACCGTCAACAGGAAAATCCCTTGCCTCGCGGTCCGCAGCAAAGCATTGTTGCGCGCTGAAAGAAGGGGCCATTGGCATGAAAAAACCCAAATGGGTGATCGCGAAGGAGCAGTCGCGGCGCGCCTCTGCGGCGGAAACGATCTGGCTGTTCGGTCTGCATGCCGTACGCGACGCGCTGGTCAATCCGAACCGGACGCGGCTGCGGCTGGTGGTGACAAAGAATGCGCTCGACAAATTGGCGCCTGAAATTGCGGCAGCCGGAATCGAACCTGAAATCGCCGATCCGCGCAAGTTCAACGTGCCAATAGATCCCTCCTCGGTGCATCAGGGCGCGGCGCTTGAAGTCAAGGCGCTAGACTGGGGTAGTCTTGAGGATTGCTGCATGGCCGCCGGGGATCAGCCGCCGACGGTGGTGTTGCTGGACCGCGTCACGGATCCGCATAATGTGGGTGCGATTCTGCGATCTGCCGAGGTTTTCGGGGCGCGTGCCGTTATCGCCCCGGCGCGCCACGCAGCGCCCGAAACCGGGGCCTTGGCCAAGACGGCGTCTGGCGCACTGGAACGCCAGCCTTACTCTGCGCGTCAAGAACCTGAGCGACGCAATGGAGCGATTGCAGCGCATGGGATATGCGCTGATCGGCCTTGACGGAACGGCGGACGTAACGCTGGAGGCTGCGCTGGATGGGCTTTCGGGGCGCCCGGTCGGTCTGGTTCTGGGCGCAGAGGGGCCAGGAATGCGGGAAAAGACATTGGAAACCTGTGACAGGCTTGCGCGGATCGGCGCGGCGGGCCCGTTCGGCTCGCTTAATGTCTCGAATGCCGCAGCCGTCGCGCTTTACGCAGCGGCGCAGCGCTGATCCCTGGATCCTTTTGCACATGAAACAATCTGTGTTGTAAGACGCGGGGCAGGAATGCTCGCTTACGCTTTAGGCGGTCCAGCGGTTTCATCCGTCTTGGTGTGCTGGCAGGCGGTCGTCTAGCTGGGTTCATTTGGGAAAAATGTTTGAATCCTGAACACTTGGCAGTTTCACCTGGATTGTACGACGGACCCAAGCTTTGATTGCCGGACATGGTCACGATGCCGACGCTTTGGACACCTTCGTTCACACCTCTGTCAGAGGGCTAGCCCGAATGCACAAAGCGGCGCATCTTTGGCAGAACTGATCCCGGAGACCTCCATGCCGACCCGTCGCATCTTTCTTGGCCTTGCCCTCGCCTCGCCCTTCGGTCTTGCGTTGCCGCGACCGGCCTTGGCGGGATCGCCAGAAGTATTTTCCACAGGCGGCGTTGCGATCCATGGCTATGATCCGGTCGGGTATTTTGACGGCCCGCAAGCCGATCGAGGGGTCCAACGCATTCCAGGTCAAATGGATGGGGGCGATCTGGCGGTTTGCCAATCCTGACCACATGAACGCCTTCGAAATGAACCCGCATGCGATATGCGCCGCAATATGGTGGGTACTGCGCCTATGCAATGGCGCAAGGCGCTGTTGCCACGACGGTGCCAGATGCCTGGACTGTGCATCAGGGCAAACTCTACCTCAATTTCTCGACGGGGGTGCGGCAGCTTTGGAAAAAGGACATTCCCGGCTATATTGAGGCGGCCAACCGTCATTGGCCCGCCGCGCTGAACGGATAGGCCTGATAACATGAACCTACTGCGCTGTTCACAAGTTGCTTACAAAGTCTTTTAACGCTGTCCGGGCTGCCTACATGATATTCAGAAGCGCGGGCTTGGAACTCCTGCGTTTCACTTCACTGTCCCTCGTTCCGTACCTGGCGCCCGATCTTCATGATCGGGCGCTTTTTTCTGTGCTTAACTGCTGATATGGCAGGCCTATGACTTATCCAGACGATCTTTTGAAACTGATACTGCGACGCACCAGAGTAATCGCCTGCGTCGGGGTGTCGATGAATCCCGTGCGGCCGAGCTACTTTGTCGCGCGATACCTGGGGTTGAAGGGCTATAGGGTGATCCCGGTCAATCCGGGCCATACCGGAAAGATCCTGTTCAACGAGGTGATACAGCCCGATCTTGCCTCGATCCCCGCCGAAGCGGGTGTCGATTTCGTTGACATCTTCCGCCGGTCCGAGGCGGTGCCGGGTATCGTGGACGAGGCTTTGGCGCATCTGCCCGCGGCTAAAGACGATCTGGATGCAGATTGGCGTCGAACACCCAGAGGCAGCGGCCAAGGCAGAGGCTGCGGGTGTCACGGTGATCCAGAACCGGTGCCCAAAGATCGAATACCAGCGGCTTTTCGGCGAGTTGCGGATGGGTGGGTTCAATACCGGAGTCGTTTCGTCGCGGCTTTAGTCATGTCGGCGTACACGTCAGTCCGGCCGCGATGCCTTTTCCTTCAGGCCCGAGGTGCCATGCCGCCGGTCGAGCTCTGCCAGCACTTCGTGCAAGCGTCGACATCGCGCGCCGCCAGCATGACCAGCAGGTGATACAGCACATCGGCGGCCTCTGATGTCAGGCGAACGCGGTCGCCTTTCACCGCCTCGATGATTGCCTCAATGGCTTCCTCGCCGAATTTCTCGGCGCATTTCTCCGGGCCCTTTGGCCAGCAACTTGGCGGTCCACGAGGTTTCGGGATCGGCGGATTTGCGGGCCTCAATGGTCGCGGCCAAGCGGTCGAGTGCGGTCATGTCAGCCTCATCGGTATGCCCGCGGCGGCCATGTGTTCCTTGGCCTCGCGGATGGTGAACTCGCCAAAATGGAAGATCGAGGCCGCCAGTACGGCCGACGCATGGCCTTCGGTCACGCCTTCGACGAGGTGATCCAGCGTGCCGACACCGCCCGAGGCGATGACCGGCACCGCGACTGCATCGGCGATAGCACGGGTCAGAGGCAATGTTGAATCCCGCGCGGGTACCGTCGCGGTCCATCGATGTCAGCAGGATCTCTCCAGCGCCCTTAGCGGTGACGGTTCGCGCGAACTCGAACCGCGTCAATCCCTGTCGCGCGGCGACCGCCATGGGTAAATATCTCCCATTTTCCCGGGCTTACGGTCTTGGCATCAATCGCCACCACGATGCACTGACTGCCGAACCGATCGGCGGCGTGGGCCACCACATCGGGATCGGCCACGGCTGCGGAGTTGAAGCTGACCTTGTCAGCGCCGGCCAGCAGCAGGTTGCGCACATCCTCTGTCGTGCGCACGCCACCGCCGATGGTCAGCGGCATGAAGCATTGTTCGGCGGTGCGGGTCGCCAGGTCATACATCGTGCCGCGATTTTCGTGGGTCGCGTGGATGTCGAGGAAACACAACTCGTCCGCGCCGGCCGCATCGTAAGCGCGGGCGGATTCGACGGGATCGCCCGCGTCGATCAGGTCGACGAAGTTGACGCCCTTGACCACGCGGCCGTCGGCGACGTCGAGGCAGGGGATGATGCGGGTTTTCAGCATGTTCGGCGGGCCTTTGCCTGTATCACGGACCTTTTATGTGGAAAGACTTGCGCTGACCAGACTTGGCGCGACAATCGCGGGATTGCGGACGATCGGATCAGTTTGGAGAAAGAGATATGAATGTTTTGAAATGGGCCATTCTGGGCATGGCAATCACGACACCAGCCTTGGCCGAAGTGACACAGGTCAAGGGCAACGGTTCGGTCGCCGAGGTCATGGACGCGCTGGAGGGTGCGGTAGAAGCTGCGGGGGCAAGGGTATTTGCGCGCATTGACCACGCCGCGGGGGCCGCGACGGTTGGTGAGACGCTGAACGGCGCCGAGGTGCTGATCTTCGGTAGTCCGGCGCTTGGGACACCGGCGATCCAGCAAGACGCTTTGGCGGGGCTTTACCTGCCGTTGAAGGTACTGGTCTACGAGGACGGCGATGGTCAGACTTGGCTTGCCTATGAGGATCCTGCCGAGATGATGGAAGACCTTTCGGTGGACCAGAGTGCTGAATTCATTGGAAAAATGCAAGGTGCGTTGAAGGGCTTGACCGCCAAGGCTGGCGGCTAGCCGCGAAGAACGGCCAGTGCTTGGGCAAGGTCGATGGCCCCGTCGTAAAGGGCACGCCCCGAGATCGCTCCGTTCAAGGCAGCGCCGCAATTCTTCAGTGCAATCAGGTCGTCGAGGGATGAAACGCCACCCGAGGCGATCACCGGGATCGCGACAGCATTGGCGAGGGTCGCTGTCGCTTCGACATTCGGGCCCTGCATGGCGCCATCGCGGTTGATGTCGGTGTAGATGATCGCCGCCACGCCTGCATCCTCGAAGCTGCGGGCAAGATCGGTGACCATGACGTCGGTTTCTTCGGCCCAGCCTTTGGTGGCGACGCGGCCGTTGCGGGCGTCAATGCCGACGGCAATCTGATCCGGGAAGGCTTTGGCAGCGGCGCGCACAAGGGCGGGGTTTTCCACCGCTACCGTGCCCAGAATTACTCGGGCAAGGCCCTTGGAAAGCCAGCGCTCGATGGTCGTCATGTCGCGGATACCGCCACCCAATTGGGCCGGGACGGTCGTGGCCGCAAGGATCGCCTCGACCGCCGCAGCGTTCACCGGCTGACCGGCAAAAGCGCCATTTAAATCAACAAGATGCAGCCATTCGCAGCCGGCGTCCTGAAACGCCTTGGCCTGCGCTGCGGGATCGTTATTAAAGACGGTGGCCTGCTCCATCTCGCCTTTGTAAAGGCGCACGCACTGGCCGTCCTTGAGGTCGATGGCGGGGTACAGGATCATGGCGCGGCCTTTCTGGTCTGACGCGGGGTCTTTGGCATGTAGCAGGTTCAATTGCAAAGGGCATCGGACCTCACGTCACACTTGCCGGAATTTGCGCAAGGCTGGCATAGTTGGTGCATCTTTTCAGGGAGGAGAGCCGATGAAACGAATACTGACGGGTGCCGCGATTGTGATCGCGTCGGCGGCGTCGGCGCTGGCCGCCGATCCGGTGGAGGGTGTGTGGAAAACCGAGGTTGATGACGGGTCATATGCGCTGGTGACGATGGCACCCTGTGGCGATAAATTCTGCGGCGTGATATCGCGGACGTTCAAGCCGGAGGGCGAGTACAAGTCTGAAAACATTGGCAAAGCTTTGGTTTGGGATATGGTGTCGGGAAGCAACGGCGCCTATACCAGCGGCCAGATTTGGCAACCGTCCACGGGTAAGATCTACCGCTCGAAGATGGCGCTTTCGGGCGATGTTCTGAAGGTGTCGGGTTGCGTTGCCGGAGGGCTGATCTGCAAGAAACAGACTTGGACGCGGGCCGAGTGACACTATATCCAAAGATAGTCCCACCGATGCACGGTGGGGAAGTTGCGAGGTGTTGGTTCGATGCGTTTGATCATTGCGGCGATGATGCTGGTTTTCACTACGGCTCCGGCCTTAGCCGGTGATCCGGCAATTGGCTTATGGCAGACAGAGCCTGACCGTAAAGACTTGATTTCACATATCCAAATCCGGCCCTGCGGTGAAAATCTGTGTGGCAAAATCCTGACCGCTTTCGATATGGGTGGCCAGAAGGTGATGACAAAAAACGTTGGCAAAGAGTTGTTTTGGGACATGACACCAAACGGTGGCGGCACTTATGTAGGGGGCACGGTTTGGGTGCCTTTGCTGAATGTGCAGGCTAAGGCGACGATGCAACTGGCCGGCAACACGTTGAAGGTGCGGGCCTGCAAGGGTCTGATTTGCGACGGGCAGGTTTGGTCTCGGATCCAGTAACCTACGGATTCCATTGTAGAAAATTTGAGATCAGTCGCAGCCCTGCCGCTTGGCTTTTTTCCGGGTGGAACTGGGTGCCGATCATGTTGTCGCGCCCGACTATGGCGGTGATCTCGCCGCCATAGTCGCAATGCGCCAGACGGTGCGCGGGATCGTCTGCCACGAAGTGATACGAGTGGACAAAATACATGTGATTTCCGGTACTTAGGCCGTTCAGAACCGGGTGGGGACTGTCGATGACAAGGTCGTTCCAGCCCATGTGCGGCACCTTCATCGCGGGGTCGGATGGGGAGATCCGAACCACCTGCCCGGGAATCCAGTCGAAGCCGGGGGTGGGCTGATATTCCAGCCCCCGGGTGGCCATCATCTGCATTCCGATGCAGATGCCCAAAAACGGACGACCCTTGTTTATGACAGCGTTTTCAACAGCTTCGTAAAGGCCGCTATAGTCGAACAGCTGCGCCTTGCAGGCCGGAAAGGCGCCGTCGCCGGGCAATACGATGCGGTCGGCGCGGGCCACGTCCTTTGGGTTGGAAGAGACCAGAATGGCGCCGCCGCCAACCTCTGCCGCCATGCGCTGAAACGCCTTTTCCGCAGAGTGCAGGTTGCCGCTATCGTAATCGACGAGCACGGTCAGCATTGGCGCAGAATCCCCATTGTTGTATGCTTTATCTTAAAACATCGGAACATGTTGACCGCTTTGTTGTACAACAACCGAGGTCTATAGCGCGCCCTTCGTCGACGGAATCGCATCCGATTTCCGCGGGTCGGTTTCAACCGCAAGCCGCAGCGCGCGGGCGACGGCCTTGAAGGCGGCCTCGGCAATGTGATGGCTGTTGAATCCGTGCAGCTGATCGACATGCAAAGTGATGCCGCCGTGGGTCGCGAGGGCCTGGAAGAATTCGCGCACCAGTTCGGTGTCGAAGGCGCCGATCCTGGGCGTCGGCATCTCGACGTTCCAGACCAGATAGGGCCGACCCGACAGATCGAGCGCCGCGCGCAGTTGCGCGTCATCCATCGGCAGGTGGCATTCGCCGTAGCGCCGGATGCCTTTCTTGTCGCCGAGCGCTTTGGTCAAAGCCTGGCCAAGCGCGATGCCGACATCCTCGACGGTGTGGTGATCGTCGATGTGCAGATCGCCCTTGGCGCGGACCCGCATGTCGATCAGCGAATGCCGCGCAAGCTGGTCCAGCATGTGATCGAAGAACCCGACGCCGGTCTGATTGTCATAGCTGCCGGTGCCGTCGAGATTGATCTCGATGGTGATTGCAGTTTCGGCGGTCTTGCGGGTGATCTTGGCGTTGCGCATCGCGAAATTCCCGTTCTGGTCAGCGCCTTATAGGGGCCAATCCTGCCGCCGCCAAGGCGGCGCGGCGCCAAAGGTATTCGCAAGGCACGATCTGTTGCCGAAATTCAGGAGCTTGCCCGTTGCGACATCGGTGAATTCCGGGTTGTCGCGGTGCGCGCCATGATGTCAACTGCTGCGCAATACGGGAGACCCAGAATGAGCACATGCGTTTTCGTACAACTGCGTTGCAAGCCCGGCACCACGTACCGCGTGGCCGACGCGATCATGCTGCGGGAAATTCATTCCGAGTTGTACTCGACCAGCGGCGAATACGATCTGTTGATGAAGCTCTATATCCCCTCTGATCAGGATGTCGGGAAATACATCAACGACAGGCTGCTGGATATCGAGGGGATCGAACGGTCGCTGACGACGCTGACGTTTCAGGCGTTCTGAGGACCTGAGGCAGGAGCGGGCTCGAATGCTTTGCGCCGCAGCTTCGCTGCGTCGCGGTGCCTCCGGCGGGGATATTTGAAAGACAATGAAGGCAACTGCCGGGATCGTTGGCATGAAAAAGGCGGCCCGAAGGCCGCCGTTTCGCTCCGCCGGCGGCGGAGAAATTGGAGCGGGCGAAGAGATTCGAACTCTCGACCCTAACCTTGGCAAGGTTATGCTCTACCCCTGAGCTACGCCCGCATCCTTGGGTGAGGGGGAGATATAAATTCTGCCCGCCGCCTGCAAGGGTAAAGTTGCAGGGTGGCGGAAAATGTTTGGCCGCTCAGGCGCGCCGCGCCCGGCGGCGTTTGGAGCGCAGCAGGTTCAGCGCCTCGACGCCGCCGGCAAAAACCATGGCGGCGTAGATGAAGCCACGCTCGAAATGCACGCCGAAACCGTCGGCCACCAGTGCGGCGCCGATCATCACGAGGAAGGCGAGGGCCAGCATCTTGGTGGAGGGATGCGCCTCGATGAATGCGGCGATGGGTTCGGCGGCGGCCATCATGATCAGGATCGCGATGACGACGGCTGCGACCATGACTTCCAGATGATCGGCGATGCCGATGGCGGTGATGACGCTGTCGAGCGAGAACACCAGATCGAGGATCATGATCTGCACGATGACCAAGAAGAACGAGGCGGCGACGGCGTGGGTTTCCTCTTCGGCGCCTTCGACCTCGTCGAATATCTCGGTCGAGGCTTTCCAGAGCAGGAACAGGCCGCCTGCGAGCAATATGAGGTCGCGCCACGAAAACGCGTGGCCGTAGAGTTCGAAGATCGGTTCTTTGAGCGACACGATCCAGACGATCGAGAACAGCAGGGCGACGCGCAGCACCAGCGCGCCGGTCAGTCCGACAAGCCGCCCGGTGCGCCGCTGGTGCGGGGGCAATCGGTTGGCGGCGATCGAAATGAAGATGACGTTGTCGACGCCCAGCACGATTTCGAGAATCGTGAGGGTGAGGAAGCTGGCCCAGACGGCCGGGTCGGAGAAAAGTTCGATCATCATGACGCTCCCGTGGTTGTCGCTGTTCTAGCCAAAGCGCGGCGGAGTTGGAAACTGGCAAAACGCTGGGTGTGGGACGGTTTGGGATGCAGAATACAAGCGTTGATTGTATTGCAATATCACCCAGTGAGCAGGTTTGACGGCTATTGTTTCCAACATGAAACAATGGTGACTTGAGACAAGAAATTTACGTGGGGTCAATCGGTTGGAAAAAGAAATTCTTTTGTCGTGGTTAACGGCCTTGGAAAACGAATCGGTGGTTCATTAATCAATGTAAAACAAGGAGTTATGGCGGTAGTACATAGGCGCGCAAAGCTTTGCAAACCAGCGGTGTTGCGTGCATACGGACAACATGGCCATTGTTAGGCGCTTTGTTGCCGAGATTTTGCTGGAACCTTATGGGTTGAAAAGGTAGTCTGTTATTAACGAAGAAAGTGATAGAGCAATGAAAATGTTAAAAGTTTTGGCAACCGGTGTGATCCTTGGCGCGGCTTCGATGACTGCGGCGAGCGCGGCGACGGTTGGCTTTGAGTTGGACGGGCACAAGAAAGTTCGTAACTTCGCCTTTTTCTCGCTGACCAACACCAGCAGCGACGCGCAGATCGAAAGCATGACTTTGACGATCGGCAAAAAGAAATACAATTTCGATATTGTTCGTGCGGGTGCGGGAACGCGGGTTGTCAAAGGCGACACGCGCAACAACAAGGCGCGGCATGACGAAATCGAGTTGGCCTTCAACAATTTCCAGGCTGGGCAAACGACGCGCTTTCGTCTGGATGTTGACCGCGACCGCAAGAAAAAGCGCAACAAGGCGGATTACAGCAAGGTGCTGTTCAATAATGGCAAAGCGCAGAACGCCCTGATCACGGTGACATTCTCGAATGGCGAAGTGCTGAGCACTTTCCTGGGCGACAGTGGTTCTGCCGGTGGGCTGACCAGCCGATTGCTGGGCGGGTCGCAGTTTAACACGCTGGCGTCGATGACGCGGGCGCTGCAGGTGGCCGAACTCGCCAATCCCAATGTCAGCGCGGTGCCACTGCCGGCGGCTTTGCCGCTGATGCTGGGCGGGCTGTTCGGCATGGGCGTGATTGCGCGCCGCCGCAACAAGGGCTGAACCCCCGAGACACAAGTAGCGAAAAGGGCGCTGGAGCGCCCTTTTTTGTTGCCCGACTGTTTGTTGCCCGACTGTTTGTTGTCCGATGGCGGTCGGCTTACTCCAGCTCGATCAGCAAGTCCTTGGCGTCGATCTGCGCGCCGGGGGTGACGTGTACGGCTTTAATCTTGGCGTCGCGTTCGGCGTGGATGCCGGTTTCCATCTTCATCGCCTCGATGGTCAGCAGCAGGTCGCCTTGCTTGATCGTCTGGCCCGCCTTCACCGCCACGGTGGCGACGACGCCGGGCATCGGTGCGCCGATATGGTTGGCATTGCCGGGTTCGGCCTTGGGCCGCGCGATGGTGGTGGCCTTGATCTTGCGGTTGGGCACCCGGATCAGGCGCGGCTGGCCGTTGAGTTCGAAGAACACCTTGGCCTCGCCCTCGGCATTGGTTTCGCCGATCGCCTGACAGCGGATTTCCAGCGTCTTGCCGGGGTCGATTTCGGCGGTGATCTGTTCGCCGGGCTCCATGCCGTAGAAGAAGGTGCGCGTCGGCAGGGTGCGGACCGGACCGTAGATGCGGTGGCGGCCCATGTAATCGAGGAACACCTTGGGATACATCAGGTAGCCATTGAGATCCTCGTCGTCGACCTTGAAGCCTTCCAGCGTTTCCGACAATTCGGTGCGGGTCTTTTCCAGATCGACGGGTTTGAGCGCCTTGCCGGGGCGCTCGGTCAGGGGTTTTTCGCCTTTCAGCACCTTGTCTCGGATTGCCTTGGGCCAGCCGCCGGGGGGCTGGCCGAGGTTGCCGTGCATCATGTCGATCACCGAATCCGGGAATGACACTTCGGTCCTGGGGTCCTCGACGTCGGCGCGGGTCAGGCCCTGGCTGACCATCATCAGGGCCATGTCGCCGACCACCTTGGAGGTCGGCGTGACCTTGACGATATCGCCGAACATCTGGTTCACGTCGTGATAGGTCTGCGCGACCTCGTGCCAGCGGTCTTCAAGGCCAAGCGATCGCGCCTGTGCCTTGAGGTTGGTGAACTGGCCGCCGGGCATTTCGTGCAGGTAGACCTCGGACGAGGGCGCTTGCAGGCCGGATTCGAAGGCGGCGTAATGTGCGCGGACCTGTTCCCAGTAGTTCGAGATCTCGCGGATGGCACCAATGTCGAGGCCGGTGCTGCGGTCGGTCTGGGACAGGGCTTCGACGAGGGTGCCCAAGGTCGGCTGGCTGGTGTTGCCGGACAGCGAATCCATCGCTGCATCGACCGCATCGACCCCGGCGTCGGAAGCGGCGAGGATGGTGGCGCAGCCGATGCCGGCGGTGTCATGGGTGTGGAAGTGGATCGGCAGGCCGATTTCCTCTTTCAGCGCCTTGAACAGCACCCGGGCGGCGGCGGGTTTCAGAAGCCCCGCCATGTCTTTCAGGCCGAGGATATGGGCGCCTGACGCCTCCAGTTCCTTGGCCATGCCGACGTAGTATTTCAGGTCATACTTGGCGCGCGCCGGGTCCAGCATGTCGCCGGTATAGCAGATCGAGGCTTCCAGCACCTTGTCGGCCTTGATCACCGCATCCATCGCGACGCGCATGTTCTCGGCCCAGTTGAGCGGGTCGAAAACGCGGAAGACATCGACGCCCGACAGGGCGGCGCGGGCGACGAAGCTTTGCACCACGTTGTCGGGATAGTTGGTATAGCCGACGCCGTTCGAGGCGCGCAGCAGCATTTGCGTCATCAGGTTCGGCATCGCGGCGCGCAGGTCGCGCAGGCGCTGCCACGGGCATTCCTGCAAGAAGCGATAGGCGACGTCGAAGGTGGCACCGCCCCAGCATTCGACGGAAAACAGTTCCGGCAGGTTCGCGGCATAGGCGGGGGCGACGCGGATCATGTCGATCGAGCGCATCCGGGTCGCCAGCAGCGACTGGTGGCTGTCGCGCATCGTGGTGTCGGTGATCAGCAGGCGCTTTTGCGCCTTCATCCAGTCGGCCACACCTTTTGGCCCCTTGGCATCGAGGATCTGGCGGGTGCCTTGCAGGGGCGGTTTGGCACGCAGTTTCGGGGCGCGCGGCAGTTTCGCCTCGGCGGGCGGCAGGGCGCGGCCTTCGGTTTCGGGATGGCCGTTGATGGTGATGTCGGCGATGTAGGTCAGGATCTTCGTCGCGCGGTCGCGGCGCTTGCGGAACTGGAACAGCTCCGGCGTCTGGTCGATGAACTTGGTGTGGTATTCGTTGTTCAGGAACGTCGGGTGTTTCAGCAGGTTCTCGACGAAGGCGATGTTGGTGCTGACACCGCGGATGCGGAATTCGCGCAGGGCGCGGTCCATCCGGGCGATGGCGGCTTCCGGCGTTGGGGCCCATGCGGTGATTTTTTCAAGAAGCGAGTCGTAATAGCGGGTGATGACAGCGCCGGAATAGGCGGTGCCGCCATCGAGCCGGATGCCCATGCCGGTGGCACCCCGATAAGCGGTGATCCGGCCGTAATCGGGGATGAAGTTGTTCATCGGGTCTTCGGTGGTGATGCGGCACTGGATCGCGTGGCCGTTCAGGTGCACATCGTATTGGCTGGCGGTGCCGGTCGCCTCCATCAGCGATTTGCCCTCGGCGATCTTGATCTGCGCCTGCACGATGTCGATGCCGGTGACTTCCTCGGTCACGGTGTGTTCGACCTGCACGCGGGGATTGACCTCGATGAAGTAGAAATTGCCGGTTTCCATATCCATCAGGAACTCGATGGTCCCGGCGTTTTCATAGCCGACCTGTTCGGCGATGCGTTTGCCGAGGTTGCAGATTTCCTCGCGCTGGGCGGGGCTAAGGTAAGGGGCCGGGGCGCGTTCGACGACCTTCTGGTTACGGCGCTGCACCGAGCAATCGCGTTCCCACAGGTGGTAGATGTTGCCCATGCTGTCGCCGAGAATCTGCACCTCGACATGGCGGGCCTTGAGGATCATCTTTTCCAGATAGCCCGCGCCATTGCCGAAGGCGGATTCAGCCTCGCGGCGGCCTTCCTTGACCTTTTCGATCAGTTCGGCGGGCTTCTGGATCGCGCGCATGCCGCGACCGCCGCCGCCCCATGACGCCTTGAGCATCAGCGGATAGCCGACCTCTGCCGCCTGTTTCTTGATCTTCTCCATGTCGTCGCCCAGCACCTCGGTGGCGGGGATGACCGGCACGCCGGCCTTGATCGCGACCTGGCGCGCGCTGGCCTTGTCGCCAAGCGCGCGCATGGTGGCGGCTTTCGGGCCGATGAAGGTGATGCCGTTGGCGGTGCAGGCGTCGACGAAATCGGGGTTTTCGGACAGGAGACCGTAGCCGGGGTGGATCGCGTCGGCACCGCAATCAAGGGCGACGCGGATGATCTCTTCGATCGACAGGTAAGCGGCAACGGGGCCCAGACCCTCGCCGATGCGGTAGGCCTCGTCGGCCTTGAAGCGGTGCAGCGACAGCTTGTCTTCTTCGGCGTAGACGGCGACGGTTCGTTTGCCCAGTTCATTGGCCGCGCGCATGACGCGGATGGCGATTTCTCCGCGATTGGCGATCAGGATCTTCTTGAACTCTGGCATGGACATTCCCTTGGTTTACGGCATGACCATATGCAATTGCTGCAGTGCAGTAAACGGGATGTTGCGACGGCGTCGGGGAGGAATGAGACGGCCAGTTCAGGGGCACAGAAATGCAGCCCCGGGGTGGGGGCTGCCTTCGATTTTTGCTGAGATGGATCGGTCAGACGGCGGGCATTTCCGCCTTGGTGCGGTCGGGTTCCTGCACCTTTTCCATCATGTTGATGCTGACATGCGGCCAGCGGATCAGCCCCTCTTCGCCGTCGAAGCGCGGGAAGAAATCGAGCATCACGATCTGAAGGTATGCCAGAACCAGCTTGGGCTTGCCGTCGCCGCCCATTTCATCAAGTTCCATGATCCAGAAGGTCGATTTCATCTCGCCCGCATTCGCCTGTTTCACGACGAATGGAATGTTGCGGATGCCGCCGTTCTCGACCTCTGTATCGACATGCAGCACGGTGGTTTTCTTGACGTTTGCAGGCATTCCAAGTTGCAGCAGTTCGTGCGGTTTGACCGGGTTGAAACCGGGGAACGGCGCCGGGATGACACCCAGGAACGGGTTGTCGTTGTAGTGCTTGTAGGGGGCGAGGTAGGGGTTGTTGACCAGATCTTGCGGCACGCCGATCGGCAGGCCGTTGACCGAAGGGATCGAGGGGGCGCCAACCAGACTGTCGCTTTTGCCAAGTGCAAGCAGTGCGTCGCCATGCGGGATCGTGCTGAGCCGGGCGATGTTCAGGCCGTTGGTCTGCAGGTTGGTCATGTGCAGCCAGAGGCCGGGTTCGTGGTGGATCGCGAGATCCGGATTTCCGGCTAGGCCGCTGCTGGGTTGATCCTCGGCGATCTTCTGCTTGATCATCTGTTCGAAATCCAGCGTCACCACGAACTGGTCGGTATTGGTGTTGCTGGCCTTGTCGATGCCACGGTTCGGCACGGCCTTGTCGACCAGTGTGAACTTCAGCTCTTCGTTGAAATGATTGACCAGAAGGCGATAGTTCAGCGGTGGGGTTGCGCCCGCAAACGGCAGCGCGATCATGTTCCAGCCGCGTCCGTCGAACGCGCCTGAATTGTGCCAGGTACCAGGCAGCAGTTGCAGCGGGCCAAGATCTTCGTCGCCGGTTGTGGCGAGTTCGACATAGCGGCCGACGCGCTTGTATTCCTCGATACGTGCTTGGGTAACCATTTGGAAAAACTCCGTAAAATCTACAACATTGAAAAAAGTGCAGTCTAAAAATCGGGCATTCATGCGCCGAAATAAGACGACACCCGCGACAATATACCACGTCAGCGGCCATTTCCCTACTGTCGCTTGAAGCGAAACAATCGGGTGGCGGATTTCTTCCTGTTTGGGGTTTTTGGGGACGGCGCAGGGCGGTCAGATCAGATTGTGCCGGGCCTCTGGTGGACGGGCGATGCACATCTGGCCCATGTTGCACAGCATGTCTTCGGTCAGGATATGGACCACGTGATCGCCGCCCTTTTCGCCCAAGGCCGCAAGGCCGTAGTGGAACGCCTTGCCCAGCATCACGAAATCGGCGCCAAGTGCGACGGCGCGCAGGATGTCGAGGCCGTTTTCAATGCCGCTACAGTAGATCAAGGGATAGTCGGCGCCGACGGCCTTGCGGATAGGCGCGAGGCAGTCGATGGCGGCGGGGCCGCCTTCGAACTGGCGGGCGGCGTGGTTTGAGACCCAGACGGCGTCAACGCCCTCGGCCTTGCAGCGGGCGGCGTCTTCGGGGTCGAGCACGCCCTTGATGATGAACGGACCGTCCCAGAGGTCGCGCAGGCGTTTGACATAGTCCCAATCGGGCGGCACCCGTAGCAGGTAGCCGATGTGCGCAGTCGAGGGCAGCGGGCCTTTGTGGGTAGAGTATTTGCCGATGAACGGCATTTTAGGCATGCCGTATTTCAGCGTGCCGATCGCCCATGCGGGGCATGTCGCGATATGGGCCAACGTGCGCGGCGTGATCGTGGGCGGATGGGTCAGCCCGCCGCGGGTCTGACGTTCGCGTCGCGATTGGCTGGGCACATCGACAGTGAGGACGAGGGTGTGGAAGCCAGCGCCGCGGATGCGGGCGAGCATGTCGGTTCAGGATCTCGGGCTGGCCGGGGGGGTAAAGCTGGAACCAGCCTTGCGGTGCCGACATCGTCCGTCAGGTCCTCGGGCGCGCGGGTGGCCATGGTCGAGAGGCAGAACGGGATATTCTGGCGCACGGCGAGGCGGGCGAGCATGCCTTCCGCTCCCGGCCACATCGCGCCGGACATGCCGACCGGGGCAATGCCGAAGGGTCTGGTGTACTGGCGGCCAAGAAACGTGGTGGTCAGATCATGCGTGACCTCGCCATGCAGGACGCGGGGTTTCAGCAGTACATTGTCGAGGCCTGCGCGGTTGCGGTGCATGCCCAGTTCGGTGCCGGTGGCGCTGTCGAGGTATTCCCACATGAAATGCGGCATCCGGCGGCGGGCGCGGGCGCGCAGGTCGGAAAGCGCTGGGTATTTGTTGTCGAGGTCCATCCGATCCTTCTACGGGATTGCAATGCAAAGGCAATATTAGCTTGCGGAACAGAATGTGAACAAGGCTTTTACTTTCGGTGCCGGATGCGTATGTTCCAGACATGAGCAGTTTCGATGAAAGCGATGCGTTCGAGGCAGCGGCCGTGCCTCTGTCGATGCGGGCGATGGCCGCGCGCGGGGCACCGTATCTGGACGATCTGAACCCCGCACAGCGCGAGGCGGTCGAGGCGCTGGACGGCCCGGTGCTGATGCTGGCAGGCGCGGGGACCGGCAAGACCAAGGCGCTGACGACGCGGATCGCGCATTTGCTGAACACCGGGCGGGCGCGGCCGAACGAGATCTTGGCGGTGACGTTCACCAACAAGGCGGCGCGCGAGATGAAAGGCCGCGTTGAGCGGCTGATGGGCCAGACGGTCGAGGGGATGCCGTGGCTGGGCACGTTCCACTCGATCTGCGCAAAGCTGTTGCGGCGGCATGCGGAACTGGTGGGCCTGAAGACGAATTTTACAATTCTGGACACCGACGATCAGGTGCGGCTTT
Source organism: uncultured Alphaproteobacteria bacterium (assembly GCA_963714615.1). GTDB lineage: Bacteria > Pseudomonadota > Alphaproteobacteria > Rhodobacterales > Rhodobacteraceae > JAHEAO01. The sequence goes on from CAVQOV010000013.1 coordinate 276,062, forward strand.
TGAAGCAGTTGCTGGTGGCGGCGAACATTGATGACAAGCGCTGGCCGGCGCGGATGCTGGCCGGGATCATCGACAACTGGAAGAACCGCGCCTGGACCCCGGACAAGGTGCCGGCGGCGGATGCGGCGGCGTTCAACCAGCGCGGGGTCGAGTTGTATGCGCAGTATCAGGCGCGGCTGATTGCGCTGAACGCGGTCGATTTCGGTGATCTCTTGCTGCATGTCGTCACGATTTTGCAGACCCACGACGATATTCTTGCGCAGTACCGGCGCTGGTTCCGCTACATTCTGGTCGATGAGTATCAGGACACCAACGTCGCGCAGTATCTGTGGCTGCGGCTGTTGGCGGGTGGGCACAAGAACATCTGTTGCGTCGGCGATGACGACCAGTCGATCTATGGCTGGCGCGGGGCCGAGGTGGGCAACATCCTGCGCTTTGAAAAGGATTTTCCCGGCGCCAAGGTGGTGCGGCTGGAGCAGAATTACCGCTCGACCCCGCATATTCTGGCGGCCGCGTCCGGTGTGATCGCGGGCAATGCCGACCGGCTGGGCAAGACGCTGTTCACCGATCTGACCGAGGGCGAGAAGGTCCGGCTGATCGGTCATTGGGACGGCGAGGAAGAGGCGCGCTGGATCGGCGAAGAGATCGAGGCGATGCAGCGTGGCACCCGCGGGCTGGACCCGATCGGGCTGGACTCGATGGCGATATTGGTGCGGGCGTCGCACCAGATGCGGGCCTTCGAGGATCGGTTCCTGACGATCGGGTTGCCGTATCGGGTGATCGGCGGGCCCCGGTTCTATGAGCGGATGGAAGTGCGCGATGCGATGGCGTATTTTCGCGTCGCCGTGAGCCCCGACGATGACCTCGGGTTCGAGCGGATCATCAACACCCCCAAACGCGGCGTCGGCGACAAGGCTTTGCAGTCAATCCAACGGGTTGCGCGGGCGAATGGCGTGTCGCTGCTGGAAGGTGCGCGCGTTGCGGTGGCCTCGGGCGAGCTTTCCGGCAAGGCCAAGGCGGAAGTGGGTAAACTTGTGGATAATTTCGATCGGTGGCACGAATTAGCCCTCGGTCCGATACAAAGAGTGGCGTCTTCTGACGAGACCATGGTCATTGATGACGAAGTCGGAGTAGAGGTCGCTGCATTCGCTCGTGGGAGGTCCGCGATCAGCCATATCGAACTGGCCGAGCAGATTCTGGAGGAGTCGGGCTACACCGGGATGTGGCAGAACGACAAGACGCCGGAAGCGCCGGGACGGTTGGAGAACCTGAAGGAGCTGGTCAAGGCGCTGGAACAGTTCGACAATTTGCAGGGCTTTCTGGAGCACGTCGCGCTGATCATGGACAATGAGACCGACGAGGCTGACGAGAAGGTCTCGATCATGACATTGCACGGCGCCAAGGGGCTGGAATTTCCCGCCGTGTTCTTGCCGGGTTGGGAAGATGGCCTGTTTCCGAGCCAGCGCAGTATGGATGAAAGCGGCGTGAAGGGGTTGGAAGAGGAACGTCGGCTGGCCTATGTCGGCATCACGCGGGCCGAGGAATTGTGCACGATCTCATTCGCGGCAAACCGTCGGGTTTATGGCCAGTGGCAGTCGGCTTTACCGTCCAGGTTCATCGACGAATTGCCCGAAGCCCATGTCGACGTTCTGACCCCGCCGGGGCTTTACGGCGGCGGTTACGGGGCTGCGGCGCCGAGTTTTGGCGGTGGCGATATTGAAGAACGGGCGGCCTCGGCGAATGTGTATAACTCTCCGGGCTGGAAGCGATTGCAGACCCGCAGCCAGCACCGCGGCATGGCCCAGCCCTCGGAAGCGCGCAACATCGTGATCGACATGAACGCGGTCAGTTCGTTCACCCAGGGCGACCGGATTTTCCATCAGAAGTTCGGCTATGGGTATGTGATGGCGATCGAGGGCGACAAGCTGGATATTGAGTTCGAGAAGGCCGGATCAAAGAAGGTCGTGGCCAAGTTCGTGGTCGCCGCGGGGCGCGACGACGACGAGGTTCCGTTCTGAGAGCGGGGCCGGCGAGCCAGCCCCGCGACTGTGTCAGGGCTTCTTGTCGTCGCGCACGATCTCGATCTTGACCTTCGCGACGAAAGCCGCCAACGCGCCGATCACCGCCAGCACCGGGGCGGCGATCACGAAAGCGCCGCCGGCAATCGCGCCGTACGACAGCGGAATATCAAGCGCGATGTCGCCATCCGGTTCGATCACGCGGATGCGTTTGACGTGACTTTCGGCGGCCAGTTCCTTGACCTTTTTCACAAGTTGTTCACCACTGACCTCGATTTCCTGAAATCCAGGTGCGTTTTTCTTCGGCGGTATCCGCAGGTTTGGGATCTGCGGCCGTCTTTTGCGTTGGTGTCGCCTTCTTCATGGTAGCCCCCATTAAAGTTGCAATAAACAGCCTAGTCTTGGGCAATGTGGTTCGCATTGACGCAGGTCAACCTGCGGGCGGGGTGCAAAAAACGCGTTTGCCAGCGGGCGGGGGCGCATGTCAGGTTGGCGGCAGACGATGTCTGGAGGATGAGACATGAACAAGCGTTCTGATATTGCGGTGGATGAAGCGGCGCTGCGGGTCGATCTGGCGGCGGCGTTCCGGTTGGCGGTGCATTTCAACTGGCACGAGTCGGTTGGCAACCATTTCAGCGCGGCGGTGTCGCCCGATGGCTCGAAGTTCCTGATGAACCCGAAGTGGCGGCACTTCTCGACCATCCGGGCCAGCGATCTGCTGCTGCTGGATGCCAATGATAACAGCGTCATGGACCGCCCCGACGCGCCGGATGCGAGTGCCTGGTGCATTCATGGCACGATCCACCGAACCCAGCCGAATGCGCGGGTGCTGCTGCATTGCCATCCGCGGTATTCGACGGCGCTGGCGACGCTGAAAGACCCCGCGATGCTGCCGATCGACCAGAACACGGCGCGGTTTTACGGCAAGGTGGCGGTCGATCTGGGATTTGGCGGAATTGCCGACAATGCCGAGGAGGGGTTGCGGATCGCGCGGTCGCTGGGCAATCACTCGGTGATGCTGATGGGCAATCATGGAGTGACGACGACGGCCGGCACGGTGGCCGAGGCGTTCGAGAGCCTCTATTTCTTTGAGCGCGCGGCTGAGACGCAGATGCTGGCTTATGCCAGCGGGCAGCCTTTGAACGTGATGTCGGACGAGATCGCGGAACGCACGGCAGAGGATTGGGTGGCCTATAACGACAGCGCGTTTGCGCATTTCGAGGCGTTGAAGGCAATGCTGGACCGGGCCGACCCAAGCTATCGCGATTAGTGCGAGATAACCTTGCACAGAATTCAAAGCCATTGGAGTTGCGCGACCTTGGGGTGAATTCCGATTCCGTTGACGTTCATCTTGCTTCAGTGCGGCATCAGGATCGGGTAGAGCGAGGCCAGCAGAAGCAGGGCGGCGGTGATGTTGAAGGCGCGCAGTTTCCACGGCACGTTCAGGAAGCGCCGGAGTTGCGTTCCGAGCACGACCCAACAGCTGACCGACGGGATGTTGACGAGGCCAAAGACGACCGCGACGATCAGCACGCCAGTCAGGCCGCTGTCCTCGGGCCGGTAGGCGCTGATCGCCGATAGCGCCATCGCCCAGGCTTTCGGGTTGACCCATTGGAACAGCGCGGCTTGCACGAAGGTGAGCGGGGTGCCGGTGGCTGCCTTCGCTTGCGGTGGGGCCGCATTGGCGATTTTCCAGGCGAGGTAGGTGAGGAAGGCGACGCTGCCGATCTTGAGGGCGGTGTAGGTGAGCGGCCAGATCTCGAAGATCCGGATTAGCCCGGTGCCAACCAGCATCGCCATTATGACAAAGCCGATACCGACGCCCAGCATATGCGGCACCGTGCGGACCCAGCCGAAGTTGGCGCCTGAAGCCATCAGCATAAGGTTGTTCGGCCCCGGAGTGATCGACGTGACAAAGGCGAAGGCGATGAGCGCGGACAGGAGTTCTGGTGTCATGGGCGCAACTTTAGGCGGTTTTGGCCGCAATGAAATTGACTTTGTTGAGATGGAGCGCAAAATTGCGCAACAAATGAGCAATGCAAATCAAATATCCGAGCGAATATTGCAAGAGCTGTCTCGTGATGGCCGGATCAGCAATATCGAACTGGCCGAGCGGGTGGGGCTGTCGCCCTCTGCCTGCCTGCGCCGGGTGCAGGAATTGGAGCGGTCGGGTGTGATCCTGGGCTACCGGGCGGTGCTGAACCCCGCAGCCTTGGGCGTGGGGTTCGTGGCTTATGTGGCCGTGGGACTTTCAGAGCACTCCAAGGACGCGCAGGACAAGTTCGAGAAGTCGATCTCTCGTTCTGCGGAAGTGCGCGAATGCCATAATGTGACCGGCAGTGTCGAATACCTGCTGCGCGTCGAGGCGCGCGATTTGGCGGATTACAAGCATTTCCACACCGAAGTGCTGGGCGCGCTGCCGCAGGTGAAAAGTATCACGTCGTATGTGGTGATGGGATCGACAAAGGACGAACGCGCCTGACGGCGCGGCCTCCGGCGGTAATATTTTCGGGAAAAAGAGGTGGAAAAGAAGAAAGCGGCGGCGCTCAGGGAGGGTGAGCACCGCCGCTCCAGTCAACGAACACCCTCTGGGAGGAGGAGGGTTCGTATCTGTGGTGAGACCTTTCGGCCCCGGTATATGTGCGGCGGCATCAGGGAGGAGGTTGATGCCGCCGCTCGTTACAGGCGCCCCAAGGGAGGAGAGGGCCGCCTGATCCGAATTCCTATTCGCCGTAAGCGGCGGTGTGGGAAACCGTGGCGATCATCGAGCGGTGCAGGCCCAGATCGGCGAGATCACGCTCTGACAGCGCGCTGAGTTCGTTGACGGTCTGACGGTAGACCCGGTATTGCGCGCGGCGGGCGGCCACATCATGGGCGAAAGCCGAGATACGGTCGAAAATTCCAGCGTTGATGCTGCGGATTTCAGTTGCGAATGCCATTTTTTGTGCCTCTTCAATTTTGTTTGCGGTTGGAGTTTCGTTCTCCGTTAGCGCTAAGATAGGCAATTGCTGCAGTTGCACAATAGAGGTTGTCAACAATGCTGCCATGCAGCAAATGCATAAGTAAAGTTGACCTAAAGTCAGGCACTTAGCCGAATTTTCAGGCAGGTTCTTAACGGCGATTTCCTGACTGCGCATGAACCTGACACAATGCCCGTTTCCAAGGCGGATTGGTGATGACTCCAGCGCCGTCTGGCTGGGCCCGACGGGCGGGTGCGGCGCCTGGAGGCGGCCGATCGCGCGGCGATAACGGCAAATCACCAGGCCGTGATGCGGTCGGGGTCACGGATTTTCTGCGCCCCGGGTTGCAGGGTTGGGCCAGTTTGGCGCGATAGATCGAGTTTTTTCGGGAAATCGTGGGATTTCTGGGGCGGCGCTGCTTTTGCGCTATATTTATGGCACCATAAAGGTAGATTCGCTATATGATGTGTTTCACGATCCCGAATACATGCCAGATGTTGCGCTCTGAGGGGCTCTAAAACAAGATATTGCGACCTAGTCCCATATTTTTCTATTGATTTCCATGAATTCCCATGGCATCCCTGTTCACACGATGAGGACGGGCAAAACGGGGCGCTCAAGACCCCAAAACTCCCAAAGTCAGGTTTCATACAGGCACCCGCTTTCATCGAACCAAGAGATCCGGCGCGCGAGCGAGCAGACATCCCCCCAGGTGGCGCGCGCAGTCGGACAACCCCAGAAATGGGACGAGGGCGGCGGGTTGATCAGTGGCAGCAGATCAACCCGCCGTTTCCATGTCTGGGCCCAAGTGGGGCAGAGTGAAGGAGCCGCGGGACAGTGGCGCGAAGGTTCAGAGGCGAAAGCCAGCACAAGGTTGACAGCAAGGGCAGGGTCTCGATCCCGGCCCTGTTTCGCCGCGTGCTTGAAGCGGGCGACCCGGACTGGACCGAGGGGCTGCGGCCGCAACTGGTTATCGTCTATGGCGATCACCGCCGCAAATACCTGGAATGCTATACGATAGAGGCGATCGACGAGGTCGACGCCAAGATCGGCAAGCTGCCGCGCGGGTCGCAAAAGCGGCGGATGCTAGAGCGGCTGATGCACGGCCAGTCCTTTCCGACCGAGGTGGACGGCGACGGGCGGCTGGTGCTGCCGCAGAAGCTGCGCGAGAAGATCGGACTTGGCGACGAGGCGTTCTTCATCGCGTCGGGCGATACCTTTCAGATCTGGAAGCCGGAAACCTACGAGTCCGAAGAGCTGGCAAAGACGGAAGAGGTTCTGGATGCTTTGCCGGATGATTTCGATCCCCTGACATGGCTGGATGAGGCGGAAGGGGAATAGGCGATGGCCGTGAAGACACGCGCGATCCCGTCCGACAAGCCGCATATCCCTGTTCTTTTGCGCCCGTTGCTCAAGGCCGTGGCGCCTGTCGGTGGCGTCTGGCTGGACGGCACCTTTGGCGCTGGAGGTTACGCGCGCGCGCTGTTGGAGGCGGGTGCCGACAAGGTGATCGGCGTTGACCGCGACCCGGCGGTGTTCGAGATGGCGGCGGGCTGGGCAAAGGATTACGCCGACCGGCTGGAACTGGTTCAGGGCACCTTTGGGCGGCTGGATGACTATGCCACCGGGCTGGACGGGGTGGTGCTGGATCTGGGCGTGTCGTCAATGCAGCTTGATCAGGCCGAGCGCGGGTTTTCGTTCATGAAAGACGGGCCGCTGGATATGCGGATGAGCCAGTCGGGGCCGTCTGCGGCCGATCTGGTCAATGAAGCGGATGAGAGCGAGCTGGCGGATATTCTGTATCAGTATGGTGAGGAACGGGCGTCGCGCCGGATCGCGCGCGCGATTGTTGCGGCGCGCGGTGAGGCGCGGATCGAGACGACCGGGCAGTTGGTGCGGATTGTCGAGAAATGCCTGCCGCGCCCAAAGCCGGGGCAGAGCCATCCCGCGACCCGCAGTTTTCAGGCGATCCGGATTGCAGTGAATGACGAATTCGGTGAACTGGTGGCCGGGCTGGAAGCGGCGGAACGCGCGCTGAAGCCGGGGGGCAAGCTGGCGGTCGTGAGTTTCCATTCGCTGGAGGACCGGATCGTCAAACGGTTCTTTCAGGCGCGGGCGTTTTCGGGCGGCGGTGGCAGCCGGTATGCGCCCGAGGTTGCCGCGGCAGAGCCCGCATTTCGCGATCTGTCAAAGGCGATCGGCGCTGACAAGGACGAACTGGCGGAAAATCCGCGTTCGCGGTCGGCGAAATTGAGGGTGGCGGTGCGCACGGACGCTCCGGCGGAGCCGGTGGACCGGGCCGCGTTGGGGATGCCGGGATACAAGAAAGAGGGGAAGCGGTAGATGCGGTCGATGTTGTTTGTGCTGTCGGCGCTAGCGGTGATGGGGCTGGGGTTCTGGGCCTATCAGGAGAATTACAAGACGCAGCTGGCGTTGCGCGATGTCGAGGATGTGCAGATGGAGATTGGCGGTCTGCGCGAGGAGCTGGCGGTTTTGCGGGCCGAATGGGCCTATCTGAACCGCCCCGATCGCTTGCGCGAACTGGCGGATCTGAACTTCGATCGGCTGGGGCTGCTGCCGCTGATGCCCGAGCAGTTCGGGCGTGTCGATCAGATATCTTACCCGATGCAAGTCGTGGGGCCAGTGGTGAACCCGATTGACGTGATCGGCATTCTGGAGGCCGCGCAATGATCCGCACACCTTTGCGCCCGCTGGCGCGTATTCTGTCGGCCCGTCAGAAGGGCGAGAACCCCGATGCGATCGAACGTGAGAATATCCGCGTGCGCCACGAGGAAATGCGTGACCGTGCGCGGCGCAGGGCCGAGGGGCGGTTGTTGGTCATCGGGGCGTTCTTTCTGTTTGCGTTCGTTGCGGTTGGGTTGCGGATGGGGGCCTTGGCGTCAAGCCAGCCGAGCGAGCCGCGCTCTGCCGGGGCTGGCATCAGTATCGTCGCGCAACGCGCTGATATTGTCGATAGAAATGGGCGAATTCTGGCGACGAACCTGATCACGGACGCATTGTATGCGCAGCCGCCGCTGATTGTGGACAAGGTGCGTGCGGCCAAGGAACTGGTCAAGGTTTTTCCCGATCTCGAAGAGGCGGCGCTGCTCAAGCAGTTCGAAAGCCAGCGCAAGTTCTTGTGGATCAAGAAACGGATATCGCCCGAGCAAAAACAGGCGGTGCATGACATCGGTGACCCCGGATTGTTGTTTGGCCCACGTGAGATGCGGCTTTATCCGAACGGCAAGCTGGCGGCGCATGTGCTGGGCGGATCGTCTTTCGGCCGCGAGGGCGTGCATTCCGCCGAGGTGATCGGCGTGGCGGGCGTTGAGAAAACCTTTGACGGCTTTCTGCGCGATCCGGCGATGGGCGGGCAGCCTTTGCAGTTGTCGCTGGACATGACCATTCAGGCTGCGACCGAGCGGGTGCTTTACGGCGGCATGAAGCTGATGAACGCTCGCGGGGCCGCCGCGATCCTGATGGATGTGCACACCGGCGAGGTCATCAGCATGGTGTCGTTGCCGAACTTTGATCCCAACACCCGCCCGAACCCGCTGCTGGCCGGGGTGCCGGCCGACAGCCCGCTGTTCAACAGGGCGGTGCAGGGGCTCTATGAACTGGGCTCGACCTTCAAGATTTTCGCCATCACACAAGCGCTGGAGGAGCGGCTGGTGAACCCCTCGACGATGATCGAGACGAAGGGGCCACTGGTCTGGGGCAAGTACCGAATCCGCGATTTCCACGATTATGGCAAAGAGTTGAGCGTCACGGATGTGATCGTGAAGTCGTCGAATATCGGCACGGCGCGGATTGCCATGATGATAGGCGCCGAGCGGCAGCAGAAGTTTCTGGGCTCGCTGGGATTGCTGGAGTCGACAGCGGTGGAACTGGTCGAGGCGCCCGGTGCCAAGCCGCTGACGCCAAAGAAATGGTCGGAAATCTCGACGATGACGATTTCCTACGGGCACGGGTTGTCTGCCAGTCCGCTGCATCTGGCCGCGGCCTATTCTTCATTGCTGAATGGCGGCACCAAGGTGACGCCGACGCTGATCAAGCAGACGCGGGTGGAACCGGGGCCGCGGGTTGTCTCGCAGGAAACGTCCAGGATTGCGCGGTCGATGTTGCGGCAGGTGGTCGTGCGAGGAACGGCGAGTTTCGGCGATGTTCCAGGCTATGCGGTGGGCGGCAAGACCGGCACCGCGGACAAGCCCAAAGAGCGTGGCGGCGGCTATTACAAGGACAAGGTGATCGCCACTTTCGCCAGCGTGTTTCCCGCGCATGATCCGAAATATGTGCTGGTCGTCACGCTGGATGAACCGGTGGAAACCTCGGGGACCGAACCGCGCCGCACGGCGGGCTGGACATCGGTTCCGGTTGCCGCCGAGATCATTCGCCGGATCGCCCCCTTGCTGGGCATGCGACCCGAGATTGAACCCGGTGCGGTTGATAAGGTAACACTCACCTCCAACTAGGCGCGAAGGGCGAGGAAGATGGTGGACCGGGCGACGACGAAATCACTGGCAGAGCTTGGCCTGACTGCGCAGGGCGGGCGCGAGGCGCGCGTCAGCGGGTTGTCGGTGGACAGCCGGGCGGTCAAGGCGGGGCATCTGTTCGTGGCTTTGCCGGGCACCAAAGTGCATGGCGGCGAGTTTATTCAATATGCGCTGCGGATGGGCGCGGGTGCGGTGCTGACCGACCGACAGGGCGCGAAGATTGCCAAGGCAGAGCTGGCTGCGGCGGACGTGCCCGTTGTGCTGGCCGAGGATCCGCGGCAAGCCCTGGCCTATGCTGCGGCGCTGTGGTTCGGGCGCCAGCCTGAGACGATGGTCGCGGTTACGGGGACCAACGGCAAGACATCCGTCGCCACCTTCACGCGGCAGATCTGGACGCTGCTGGGGTTGTCGGCAATCAATCTGGGCACCACGGGAGTGGAGGGCGCATGGCAGGCGCCGTTGGCTCACACGACGCCGGAACCGATTACCCTGCACCGCGTGCTGGCGGCGGCCGCCGAGGCCGGAGTGACCCACGCGGCGATGGAAGCGTCCAGCCACGGCTTGGCGCAGCGCCGTCTGGACGGGGTGCGGCTGGCAGCGGCGGCGTTCACCAATTTTAGCCAGGACCATCTGGACTATCATGCCACCTTCGAGGACTATTTTGCCGCCAAGGCCGGGCTTTTCGACCGGGTGCTGCCCGAGGATGCGGTGGCAGTGGTCAACCTGGACGACGATCGCGGACCTGACTTAGCCGAGATCGCGCTGGACCGGGGGCAGGATCTGTTGACCGTTGGGCACGGTATAGGCGCGCATCTGCGCATCACCGGACAGCGGTTCGACGCGACGGGGCAGAACCTGCGGTTTGAATGGAACGGCGAGGCGCATCAGGCGCGGCTGGCGCTGATCGGCGGGTTTCAGGCCGAGAATGTGCTGGCGGCGGCGGCCCTTGCGATTGGAGCCGGATCTTCGCCCGAGCAGGTGTTCCGCACTTTTCCCGAACTGACCACCGTACGGGGCCGCATGCAGTTGGCGGCGACGCGCGACAATGGCTCTGCGGTGTTCGTGGATTACTCGCACACGCCCGATGCGCTGGCCACGGCGCTGCAGGCGCTGCGGCCGCATGTGATGGGGCGGCTGATCGTGGTTTTCGGTGCAGGCGGCGACCGGGATACCGGCAAGCGCGTCCTGATGGGGCGCGCGGCGGCGGAGCACGCGGATGTCGTGATCGTGACGGACGACAATCCGCGCTCGGAAGAGCCGGCGGCGATCCGGGCGATGGTGATGCAGGGCTGCCCTGACGCGAGTGAGGTCGGTGACCGGGCCGAGGCGATCTTGCGCGGCGTCGATGCGTTGCAACCCGGCGACGCATTGCTGATCGCCGGCAAGGGGCATGAAACCGGGCAGGTGATTGGCGATGACGTGTTCCCGTTCGACGATGTCGAACAGGCCAGTGTCGCGGTCGCAGCGCTGGACGGACGGGTGTCTTGACGCCGCTCTGGACCTCTGCCGACGCGGTTGCCGCGACGGGTGGCGCGGCGGTCAGCGACTGGGTTGCGACGGGCGTATCCATCGACACGCGGACATTGAAGCCGGGTGATTTGTTCGTGGCGCTGAAGGATGTGCGCGACGGGCATGAATTTGTGGCGCAGGCGCTGGCCAACGGGGCGGTGGCGGCCTTGGTCAGCCGTGTGCCCGAGGATGTGGCGGCGGATGCGCCATTGCTGGTGGTGCCGGATGTGCTGGCGGCTTTGGGGGATCTTGGCCGCGCGGGTCGCCAGCGATGTTCGGCCAGGGTTGTTGGGGTGACCGGGTCGGTCGGTAAGACCTCGACCAAGGAAATGCTGCGCGCGGTGCTGGGCGGACAGGGCCGGACGCACGCGGCCGAGGGCAGTTACAACAACCACTGGGGCGTGCCGCTGACGCTGGCGCGGATGCCCGCCGATACCGAGTTCGCGGTGATCGAGATCGGGATGAATCATCCCGGCGAAATCGAGCCGTTGGCGCGGATGGCCCGGCCGGATGTGGCTCTGATCACGACAATTGCGGCGGCACATCTGGAAGCATTCGACAGCATCGAGGGGATTGCCCGCGAGAAGGCCGCGATCTTTGCCGGGCTGGAGCCGGGCGGCGTGGCGGTGGTCAATGCCGATCTTGCGCACACACCGCTGTTGTTGGACGCGGCGCGGGCTGTGGGGGCGTCGGTGGTTCAGTTCGGCTCGGCGGAAGGCGCGGACTACCGGCTTGAGAAAGTGCAACTGGTGCACGATACGACCATTGTTCATGCCAGCCACCACGGCGAGCGGTTGCTGTTCAAGATCATGTCGGCCGGGCGGCATTTCGCGCAGAACGCTTTGGGCGTGCTGGCGGTGGCCGAGGCTTTGGGGGCCGATACCGCCGTTGCCGCCTGCGATCTGGCCGGGTGGGAGCCGCCGTTGGGGCGCGGCGCGCGTGAAACCGTGGTTCTGGATGTTGTCGACGATCATCTGACGGTGGAGCTGCTGGACGATGCGTTCAACGCCAACCCCGCCTCGCTCAGCGCGGCGCTGGAGGTTCTGGCCGCTAGCCGCGTGACGGACGGCATTGGCCGCGTGGCGCAGGGGCGGCGCATTGCGGTGCTGGGCGACATGCTGGAACTGGGGCCGGACGAGGTGCGAATGCACGAGGATATCGCCGCTCTGCCGACGCTGAAGTCCGTGGCGCAGGTGCATTGCGTGGGACCGCTGATGCGGCGGCTCTACGATGTCTTGCCCGAGCGTCAGCGCGGCGAATGGCACGAGACTGCGAGCGGTCTGGCCGCCCGCGCACACGCGCTGGTCGATGCGGGCGACGTGATCCTTGTCAAGGGATCGAAGGGCAGCAAGGTGTCGCTTGTCGTTGACGCGATCCGAAAACTGGGCCATCCGCTGACCCGGGAACCACGAGGGAACGAGTAGATGTTATTCTGGCTGACCGGGCTTTCGGATGGTGGCGACTTTTTCAACCTGTTTCGCTACATCACCTTCCGCGCCGGGGGCGCCTTTTTCACTGCGCTGATCTTCGGCTTCATCTTCGGGCAGCCGCTGATCAATCTTTTGCGCCGCAAGCAGGGCAAGGGCCAGCCGATCCGCGAGGACGGGCCGCAGAGCCATATCCTTGAGAAGGCCGGCACGCCGACGATGGGCGGGCTGTTGATCCTGAGCGCGCTGATCGTTTCGACCGTGCTTTGGGCACGGCTCGATAATGTCTATGTCTGGATCGTGCTTTTGGTGACGATCGGTTTCGGGATGGTCGGGTTTATCGACGACTACCAGAAGGTCGCCAAGAACAATGCCAAGGGCGTTCCGGGCCGAGTAAGGTTCGCGATCGGGTTGCTGATCGCTGCGGTGGCGGCCTATGCGGCGGCGCTGGCGCATCCGGCCGGGCTGACCAACCAGTTGGCGCTGCCGGTGTTCAAGGATGTGCTGATCAACCTTGGATACTTCTTCGTGCCGTTCGGGATGATCGTGATTGTCGGTGCCGCCAACGCGGTTAACCTGACGGACGGTCTGGACGGGCTTGCGATCATGCCGGTGATGATAGCGGCCGGGACGCTGGGGGTCATTGCCTATGCGGTCGGCCGGGTCGACTTTACCGATTATCTGGACGTGCACTATGTGCCGGGAACAGGCGAGATCCTGATATTCACGGCCGGGCTGATCGGTGGCGGGCTGGGGTTCTTGTGGTACAACGCACCGCCTGCTGCCGTCTTCATGGGCGATACCGGGTCTTTGGCGCTTGGGGGCGCGTTGGGCGCAATTGCGGTCGCGACCAAGCACGAGATCGTGCTGGCCATCGTTGGCGGGCTGTTCGTGGTCGAGGCGCTGAGCGTCATAATCCAGGTGCTTTATTTCAAGCGCACCGGCAAGCGCGTGTTCCTGATGGCCCCGATCCACCACCATTTCGAACAACTTGGCTGGAAGGAACCGCAGATCGTGATCCGGTTCTGGATCATCTCGCTGATCCTTGCGCTGATCGGCCTTGCCACGCTGAAGTTGCGGTGATGGCCCCGGTCCGCGACACGCAGGCGATGATTGCGGGGATGTCGCCCGTCGCGGTGCCGGGGCAGATGGCATTTCTGCTTTGTTGCAACGGATGACACCCGCTGTGACCGGCTGCGCGGCCTCGCTCGGGCGACGTTGCTCGAAGATGAGGGCTGGTCGCTGATCCTTGACGAAGCGACCGCGCTGGCGGAGGGCTTGGCGTCAGACTTGCCGATGACCCAGATCTCGTTGCAGGTTCACTCTGCACTTGATGGTGTTGGTCTGACGGCGGCGATTTCAGGGGTTCTCGCTGAGGCTAAGATCCCCTGCAACATCGTGGCAGGGTATCTTCACGACCATTGCTTCGTTCCGGTGGGGATGGCCGAGGAGGCGCTGACGCTGCTGCGTGCACGGGCGAAAAAGGGTGCGGTGCAATGATCCCCGTTCGCGGATACGAAGGCTGCAAGGTTGCGGTTCTGGGCTTGGGCCGGTCGGGGCAGGCAACGGCGCGGGCCTTGCTGGCTGGCGGGGCAGAGGCGCTTTGCTGGGATGACAGCGCCGAGGCGCGCGAGGTGGCCCAGGGCTTGGGGCTTGTGCTGCGCGATCTGACGCGGGGCGGGGCGTGGGCAGATGTGGCGGCGCTGATCGTCTCACCCGGCATCGCGCATCTTTATCCTGAACCAAACAAGATCGTCGCGGCGGCGATGGAGGCCGGGGTGCCGGTCGACAATGATATCGGGCTGTTCTTTCGGTCCTTCGCGACCGATGATTGGGACGGGTTCGACACGGCCCCCCGTGTGATCGCGGTGACGGGGTCGAACGGCAAGTCTACGACCTCGGCCCTGATCCATCACATTCTGACCGAGAATGGTCGGGTGGCGCAGCTTGCAGGCAACATCGGGCGCGGGGTGCTGGATATCGAGCCTGCGGGGAATGCGGGCGTGGTGGTGCTGGAGCTGTCGAGCTATCAGACCGATCTGGCCCGGGCGCTGACGCCGGATGTGGCGGTGTTCACCAATCTTTCGCCGGATCATCTGGACCGGCACGGCGGCATCGGCGGATATTTTGCCGCCAAGCGCCGGCTGTTCGCCGAGGGCGGGCCGGACCGGGCGGTGATCGGCGTCGATGAGGCCGAGGGTCTTTATCTTAGCAGACCAGTTGGCCGAGGGGCCAGAGGATGACCGGGTGATCCGGGTGTCGGTCGAGCGCAAGCTGGCCGGGCCGGGCTGGGCGGTTTTTGCGCGCAAGGGATTCTTGTCGGAGTACCGCAAAGGGCGGCAGGTAAGCTCGATCGACCTGCGCGCGATTGCCGGGTTGCCGGGGACGCATAACCACCAGAATGCCTGTGCCGCCTACGCCGCCTGTCGTGCATTGGGGCTGTCGCCAAAGGCGATCGAGCAGGCGTTGCAGTCGTTCCAGGGACTGCCGCATCGCAGCCAGATGGTGGCGGAACGGGCTGGCATCCGCTTTGTGAACGATAGCAAGGCGACCAATGTGGACAGTGCCGAGAAGGCGCTGCTGGCGTTCCCGCGTATCCGTTGGATTGCTGGCGGCCTGGGCAAGGACGGCGGCATCGAGGCGTTGCGCCCCGCCCTGGGGTCGGTGGTCAAGGCGTATCTGATTGGCCATTCGGCGCGCGATTTCGCCCTGCAACTGGGCGATACGCCGCACGAGATCTGCGAAACGATGGCGCGCGCCGTCGCCCGTGCCGCCGAGGAGGCCGAGGCCGGCGAGGTGGTGCTGCTGGCGCCTGCGGCGGCGAGTTTCGATCAATATCCGAACTTCGAGAAACGAGGTGAGGATTTCATGGCCGAGGTCGCGAAGGCGCTGGCTTAGTCCCGGTCAAGATCGGCCTTGATCCGTTCCAGCGTCTTGGGGCGGTAAGCCGGGCGCGCCTCTTTCCACCGGTGCCGCGTGGCGGGCGCTACGTTTTCCACCGTGTTGGGTCCGTCGCGATCGCCAAGGCTGGCGAGGCTGGCGAAAAATCCCTTCTTGGGGTCCGACCGATTGTGCAGCGGGGCGAAATCGTCGATCTGGCGGCGGAAGCTATCGAGTGTGCCGGGGAGGAATTCCAGACCAGCCGCTTCTGCCCCTTCGGCAATCCAGACCAGCGCATTGTCTGACAGTCCCGCGATATCGCCGCCGCCGCCGACCGAGCCGTGATCGCCGGGAAACCAGAGTTGCTGATAGGGGCGGTTATCGGCGCTGGCCGTATCGTTCAACTTATCGAGGTTGTCCCAGAGTGTCGGTGGAAACGTGCGCCGCCGCTCGTCAATCGCAACCGCATGGCGGGCCGAACGGACACTGCGCGACAGATCGGCGTCGTGGAACTGGTACTGCTTGTTGAACAGCTTTGCGAGGCCCCGGTAGTAGCCCGGTACACCCAACGCACCGACCGTATCCCAAACGCCCAGATAGGCGATCTGAAGTAACAACCCCGGATCACGACCCTGTTCGCGGCGCCAGCCCTGCTCTTCCGGGCTGGTTGCGATTTCGGGGTTGATGGTCAGGCGGAATGCGTAGTTTTTCGGATCATTCGGATGTGCGTTCCTGTCGCGTGAGCGATAATGGTCCATCGCGTCGCGGACCATGTTGATCTTGTTGCGGGTGGGGATGCCGCAGGACCGGATCAGCCCCGCAAGCGATCGCGCCGTATAGGCGCCGCGCGAGAAGCCGAAGATGAAGATGTCGTCGCCGGGCTGATAGCTGTAGGCAAGCGCGCGGTAGGCGGTTTCGATCTTGGCGTCCAATCCCCAGCCGAATGCGCCACCGCCCAGCCGATCGATGTTGCGCGACAGCCAGCTTGCGCCGCTGTCGGTGCCCAGACCCGGGATGTAGATGAGTTGCTGGAAGGTCTGGCCCGCTGTCAGGCTCGTGGCTTGTGAGAGCGCCACGACATTGGTGCCGTATTCGGCATCGGCGTGGTTCCAGGTTCCGTCGCAGAAGATCGCAATGCGTTTCAAGATATCTCTCCGGACGTGGATACCGCGCGGCTGGATGTCGCGCAGTGGGCGAAATTGCCCCGATAGTGCTGTATCAGTCTGCCTGACCGTCGGTATCGGTGCGGATCTTGCGCAAGACTTTGTCTAGCCGGCTGGACTTGAATTCCCAGTTCTGACGGTAGTCATCCAGCCAGTCATAGGCAAATCGCATCGGCAATGCGCGCAGCTTGCGCGGCCGGGACTGGGCCTTCTTGCCGCCCTCGATCAGACCGGCCTGTTCCAAGACCTTCAGGTGACGCGATATCGCTGGTTGGCTCATGTTGAAAGGTTCGGTCAGTTCCTTGACCGTGGCCTCGCCCTGCATCAGACGTTCCAGGATGGCCCGCCGAGTTGGGTCCGCGAGGGCGGAAAAGGTTTTATCTAAACGATTTTTTGGCATTGGCAGACTTGCTAAAATTCATAACGATCATGTTATTTTGAAAGCAAAAAGTCAATGCCACATTTTCGACACAATCTGTCGCTGCAAATCGCTGGCGAAGTGTGGATTTTTTGGGTACACTTCCGCCCAGACCCGGAAAACGGGCGATCTGAGGCAGTGTTAGGCAGTAGCTCATGACGGAAATGGTGTATGGCACGGTCCCGGTACGGGATGGCGAGCCGATTCTGCCGCGGTGGTGGCGTACCATCGACAAGCTTTCGATGTCGTGCGTTTTCATCCTGTTCGGGATCGGGCTGTTGCTGGGGCTTGCGGCCTCGCCACCCTTGGCCGAGCGCAACGGGTTTGACGCTTTCTACTATGTCGAACGGCAGGCGATATTCGGCGCTTTGGCGATGGTGGCGATGATCGTCACCACGATGATGTCGCCGCAACTGGTGCGGCGACTGGGCGTGCTTGGTTTTTTCGCGGCGTTCGTGGCATTGGCCTTTTTGCCGGTCTTTGGCACCGATTTCGGCAAGGGTGCCGTGCGCTGGTATTCGCTGGGGTTCGGCAGCTTCCAACCGTCCGAGTTCCTGAAGCCCGGTTTCATCGTGGTTTCGGCCTGGCTGATGGCCGCGAGTCAGGAGATCAATGGCCCTCCGGGGCGGATGTATTCGCTGATCGTAACGGCGGCGATCGTGCTGTTGCTGATTCTGCAACCGGATTTCGGGCAGGCGTGCCTGATCCTGTTTGGATGGGGCGTGATGTATTTTGTCGCCGGGGCGCCGATCCTGCTGCTGATCTTGCTTGCAGGAAGCGTTATTTTTGGCGGCAGTCTGGCCTATAATGGTTCCGAGCATTTTGCCCGCCGGATCGACGGGTTCCTGTCGCCGGATGTCGATCCGCGCACCCAGCTTGGCTATGCGGCCAATGCGATTCAGGAGGGCGGCTTCTTTGGTGTCGGCGTTGGCGAGGGGCAGGTAAAATGGTCGCTGCCCGATGCCCATACCGATTTCATCATCGCCGTCGCGGCCGAGGAATACGGATTGATCCTTGTGCTTGTGATCATCGGACTTTTCACAACGATCACCGTGCGGTCGCTGTTGCGGCTGATGCGCGAGCGTGATCCGTTCATCCGCCTTGCCGGCACCGGGCTTGCCTGCATTTTCGGCATTCAGGCGATGATCAACATCGGTGTTGCAGTGCGGCTTTTGCCCGCCAAGGGAATGACGCTGCCGTTCGTCAGTTACGGTGGCTCTTCGCTGATCGCTGGCGGCATTGCGGTTGGGGCATTGCTGGCCTTCACCCGAACACGGCCGCAGGGCGAGATCGGCGACATCCTGATCCACCGGGGCAGGTAGGGCATGGCAGACGCGCCTCTTCTTGTCATCGCAGCTGGCGGCACCGGCGGGCATATGTTTCCGGCACAGGCCTTGGCCGAGGCGATGCTGCGCCGGGGCTGGCGTGTCAAGCTGTCCACCGATGCGCGGGGCGCCCGCTATACAGGCGGATTCCCGCATGTGGTGAAGATCGAGCAGGTCTCGAGTGCCACGTTCGCGCGCGGCGGATTGCCCGCCAAGGCCGCGGCACCGTTCCGGATTGCGGGTGGCGCGGTCAGCGCGGTGGCGGCGATGCTGCGCGACAGGCCCGCTGTTGTCGTTGGCTTCGGGGGATATCCCTCGATCCCGGCCATCTCGGCGGCGAAGCTGTTACGGCTGCCGCGGATGATCCACGAACAGAACGGCGTCCTGGGCCAGGTGAACCAGTTCTTCGCCCGCAAGCAGCGGGTCAATGCGGTGGCTTGCGGCACCTGGCCTACCAAACTGCCCGGCGGCGTGGCGGGGGTGCATACCGGCAATCCGGTGCGCGCCGCAGTGCTGGACAAGGCGGGGGCACCCTATATTCCACCGGGCGACTATCCGATGTCGCTCTTGGTGATCGGTGGCAGTCAGGGCGCGCGGATCTTGTCCGAGGTGGTGCCGGCCGCGATTGCGGCATTGCCCGAGCGGTTGCTGGCAAACCTGCGTGTTTCGCATCAGGCGCGGGAAGAGGATCTGGACCGTGTGGCTGAGTTCTACAACGCCGCCGGGATCAAGGCCGACGTGCAGCCGTTCTTCACGGATGTTCCGCGCCGGATGTCCGAGGCGCAGTTGATCATAAGCAGGGCAGGCGCATCCTCGGTCGCTGATATCAGCGTGATCGGGCGGCCTGCGATCCTTGTGCCATTTGCCGCTGCGGCTGCGGATCATCAGACTGCCAATGCGCGCGGGCTGGTCAATGCGGGTGCAGCGATCCTGATTCCGGAATCAAGGCTTGAACCTGCGGCACTGGCAGAGCAGATAGAGGCGGTCTTTTCGAACCCCGATGCGGCCGTCAAGATGGCGCATGCTGCGCTGGATGCCGCCTGCCCGGATGCGACAGAGCGGCTCGTCGAGATGGTCGAGGGGCTGGCAGGCAGGGGACAGGGCGCATGAACGCGGCGGCGACGAAATTACCCACCGAGATGGGGCCGATCCACTTTGTCGGTATCGGCGGTATCGGTATGTCGGGCATCGCCGAAGTGCTGCTGAACCACGGCTATACCGTGCAGGGGTCCGACCTGAAGGCCAGCAAGATCACCGACCGGCTGAAGCAACTGGGCGCCACGATCTTTGAGGGCCAGCGCGCCGAGAACCTTGAGAATGCGGAAGTGGTCGTGGTCTCCAGCGCAATCAAGCCCGGTAATCCGGAACTGGATGCTGCCCGCAGCATGGGCCTGCCGGTGGTGCGGCGGGCGGAAATGCTGGCCGAACTGATGCGGCTGAAGTCGAATGTTGCGGTGGCCGGAACGCATGGCAAGACCACGACGACGACGCTTGTTGCGACGCTGCTGGACGCGGGCGGGCTGGACCCGACGGTGATCAATGGCGGCATCATCCATGCTTACGGGTCGAATGCGCGCATGGGGCAGGGCGAATGGATGGTGGTCGAGGCCGATGAAAGTGACGGCACCTTCAACCGCCTGCCGGCAACCATCGCCATCGTGACCAACATCGACCCCGAGCATATGGAGCATTGGGGCACGATCGAGAACCTGCGGCAGGGGTTCCTTGATTTCGTGTCGAACATTCCGTTTTACGGGCTGGCGGTCTGCTGCACCGATCACCCCGAAGTGCAGGCTCTGGTCGGCAAGATCACCGACCGCCGTGTGGTGACTTTTGGGTTCAACGCGCAGGCCGACGTGCGGGCGGTGAACCTGCATTACAAGGGCGGCGTCGCGCAGTTCGATATAGCGCTTCAGGCCGACGAAATGGTGATCGAGGGCTGTTCGCTGCCGATGCCGGGCGATCACAACGTCTCGAACGCGCTGGCGGCGGTTGCCGTGGCGCGGCATCTGGGGATGAAAGCGGCTGAAATTCGCGAGGCGCTGGCAAGGTTCGGCGGCGTTAACCGGCGCTTCACAAAGGTGGGCGAGGTTAATGGCGTGACGATCATCGACGATTATGGGCATCATCCGGTAGAAATCGCGGCGGTCCTGAAAGCTGCGCGGCAGTCCAGCGAGGGCAGGGTGATTGCAGTGCACCAGCCGCACCGCTACACGCGGCTGTCCAGCTTGTTCGAGGATTTCTGCGGCTGTTTCAACAATGCCGATGTCGTTGGTATCGCCGAGGTCTACGCGGCGGGCGAAGAGCCAATTCCGGGGGCCTCGCGCGACGATCTGGTTGCCGGGCTGATTCGTCACGGCCACCGCCACGCCCACGCCATCGCTTCAGAAGATGATCTGGAAAAGCTGGTGCGCGAAGAGGCTCGGCCGGGTGATATCGTGGTCTGCCTTGGTGCGGGCACGATCAGCGCCTGGGCCAATAACCTGCCAGCGCGGTTATCGGCATGAGCTGGTCTTTGATCCTTGCCTGCCTCTGGGCTGTCGCCTCTGCGATCACGGCGATGCTTCCGATGCGGCGGCAATATCTGCCGGGGATCACGCTTTTGGTTGCCGCGCCATTTCTTTTGGCCTTTCTTGGCTATCAGCATGGCCTCTGGGTTGTGGTATTCTGCCTGGCAGCGGCGCTGTCGATGTTTCGTAATCCGTTGATTTATTTCGGCCGCCGGGCATTGGGCCTGCCGGTCAGTTTGCCGAAGGAATTGCAGGAGCGCGAGCCATGAGTCTTTCCCTGATCCTGGCCTTTTTCTGGATCGTCGCCGCCAACCTGATTGGCATGTTTCCCAGCAAACGCAACCACTGGCCGGCAGCCTATGTGCTGATCGCCGTGGGCGTGCCCTTGGTGGGCTATGTGACGTATGAAAACGGACCGTTTATCGGGGTGATTGCTCTGGCGGCAGGCGCGTCGATCCTGCGTTGGCCGGTGTTTTACCTGTGGAAATGGGCGCGGCATCTGGGAAAGGCGCAAGGAAACGAGGCAGAGTGACGGCCCTTCCCGAAGTGCGGGGTGTTCTGACGCCGAACCGTCCGCTGGCCGAGCTGACATGGTTGCGGGTCGGTGGGCCGGCAGACTGGCTGTTTCAGCCGGCGGATGTCGATGATCTGGCAGAATTTCTCAAGCGGCTCGATCCGACAGTGCCGGTTTTCCCGATGGGCGTCGGATCAAACCTGATCGTGCGTGATGGCGGCATCCGTGCCGTCGTGATCCGCATGGGGCGGGGGTTCAACGAGATTTCGGTTGAAGGCAGGCGCGTGACCGCCGGTGTTGCGGCGCTGGATGCGCATGTCGCGCGCAAAGCCGCGGCCGAGGGTGTCGATCTGACGTTTCTGCGCACCATTCCCGGGGCGATTGGCGGTGCGGTGCGGATGAATGCGGGCTGTTATGGATCATATGTCGCGGATCATCTGATCTCGGCCAAGGCGCTGACCCGGAGCGGCGAGCTGGTGACGCTGAGCGCGCAGGATCTGAATTTCCGCTACCGTCAGACTGACCTGCCCGAGGGCTGCGGTGCTGGTTGAGGCGACCTTTGAGGGGCAGGCGGGCGACCCGGCGACGCTGGAGGCGAAGATGGCCGAGCAGATCGCCAAGCGCGATGCGACGCAGCCCACGAAAGATCGCACCGCGGGGTCCACCTTTCGCAATCCGGCGGGGTTTTCCAGCACCGGCCAGGCCGATGACAGCCACGAGTTGAAGGCGTGGAAGGTGATCGACGATGCCGGGATGCGGGGCGCACGGCGGGGCGGCGCGCAGATGTCGGAGATGCATCCGAACTTTCTGGTCAACATCGGTGGCGCAACTGCCGCAGATCTGGAAGGATTGGGCGAAGATGTGCGAAAAAAGGTATTCCAAAACAGTGGCATCTGTTTAGAATGGGAAATCATGCGGGTCGGCGAACCGACCCCGGAAAAAGAATAATCAAAAGGACCGTCAAAAAGGTCCGGTGAAGAGGCACGAGTGGGTTTGTCGAGCAGGACATCCCCCAAAGTGGCGGTACTGATGGGCGGCCCCTCGGCGGAACGAGAGGTGTCGCTGTCGTCTGGGCGCGAATGCGCTGCCGCGCTGCGGGACGCAGGTTATGACGTGGTGGAACTGGACGCGGGTCCGGATCTGGCCGCACGTCTTGCCGAGATCAATCCGGATGTCGCATTCAATGCCCTGCACGGGCGGTGGGGCGAGGATGGCTGCGTTCAGGGCATGCTGGAATGGTTGCGGATCCCCTATACGCATTCTGGGGTTCTGGCCTCGGCTCTGGCGATGGACAAGCAGCGTAGCAAGGCCGCGTTTCGCGCCGCCGGGCTGCCGGTTGTCGACAGTGTGATCGCGTGTCGCGAAGAGGTCGAGGCACGGCATGTGCTGGCCCCACCTTATGTGGTCAAGCCGAACAACGAAGGCTCTTCGGTGGGCGTCTACATCGTGACAAAGGCTGCCAACGGCCCGCCGCAACTGGCGCGCGAAATGCCCGAGCATGTGATGGTCGAGACCTATGTGCCCGGGCGCGAACTGACGACGACGGTGATGGGCGACCGGGCGCTGACGGTGACGGATATCATCACCGAGGGCTGGTACGACTATCATGCCAAGTATTCGACCGGCGGGTCGCGCCATGAGGTTCCGGCAAACCTGCCTGCCGAGATGTTCGATGCTTGTCTGGATTTTGCTCTGCGCGCGCATCACGCACTTGGCTGCCGGGGTGTCAGCCGCACCGATTTCCGCTGGGACGAGGCGCGCGGGCTGGATGGGCTGATCCTGCTGGAGACGAATACGCAGCCGGGGATGACGCCAACTTCGCTGTCGCCAGAGCAGGCGGCGCATTGCGGAATCACTTTCCCGGACTTCTGCAAATGGATGGTGGAGGACGCGTCATGCAACCGCTAAGCGCGTCGCACCGCGATCCGGCGCCCAGCCGCACCGCTTACCGCATCCATCGCCTTTGGCTGACGCCGATGTTCCGCGCCATGTTGCGAATCGGCCTGCCGGTCTTTGCGGCTGTTGCGGTGGTTGGCTGGTACTTCAGTAATCCGGCCAACATCGAGACCTTGTATGAGAAGGTCGCGGAGATCCGGCGCTCAATACAGGAGCGGCCGGAATTCCTGGTCAAGCTGATGGCCATTGACGGCGCGTCCGAGGACATAGCCGAGGATATCCGAGAGATCGTGCCGGTGGATTTTCCGATCAGTTCCTTCGATCTGGACCTGCCCGCGATGCAGGATCGGATCGAGGAGCTGGACGCCGTGGCACGCGTCGATGTCCGCATCCGTCCGGGGGGCGTGTTGCAAGTGCGGGTCCGGGAACGGGTTCCGGCTGTTGTTTGGCGCAACGAAAAAGGACTGGACTTGCTCGACCGCGAGGGGCACCGAGTTGCGTCGGTTGGTTCTCGGGCCGATCGGATGGACCTGCCGCTGCTGGCGGGCGCCGGGGCCGAGGACGCGGTGCCAGAGGCGCTGGACGTGCTGGCCACGGCAGAGCCTGTGGCGAAGCGTATCCGGGGGCTGGTGCGAATGGGCGAGCGGCGCTGGACACTGGTGCTGGACCGCGACCAGAGCATCATGCTGCCCGAGGCGCATCCCATCCCGGCATTGGAACAGGTAATGGCGCTGGATCAGGCGCAAGACCTTCTGGCGCGCGATATCGTGGCCGTGGATATGCGAAACGAGAACAGGCCGACGTTGCGGATGGCCGCGCCAGCCGTAGAAGAATTACGTCGGATCAGGGGCTTAGGATCAGGAGCAGGTGTGGAATGATGGACCTCTATTCAAACCAGAGGGCGATGCGGAATATGCGCAAGGCGGCAATGCAGCGCGGGGTTATCGCAATCCTTGATGTAGGCACATCCAAGATCGCCTGTCTTGTGTTGCGCTTTGACGGGCCCGAAAAGTTCCGCGACTCCGACGGTGTAGGTTCGATGGCGGGGCAGTCCTCGTTCCGGATCATCGGTGCCGCCACGACCCGGTCACGCGGTGTGCGGTTCGGAGAGATTGACGCTATGCAGGAAACCGAACGCGCGATCCGTACGGCCGTTCAAGCCGCGCAAAAGATGGCAAACGTTCGCGTCGATCATCTGATCGCGTGCTTCTCTGGTGCCGAGCCGCGGTCCTACGGTCTGGCAGGTTCGATCGAGTTGCATGATAGTCAGGTCAGCGAGCAGGATGTGGCACGCGCAATGGCCGCGTGCGATGTGCCGGACTACGGCGCTGGCCGTGAGGTACTGCATGCCCAGCCGGTGAATTTTGCGCTGGATCATCGGTCCGGCATGGGCGATCCACGGGGCCAGATTGGCAACAAGCTTGCGGTCGACATGCATATGCTGACGATCGACAGCGATGTTATCCAGAACTTGCTGTACTGCATCAAGCGCTGCGATCTGGAACTGGCGGGGATCGCATCCTCGGCCTATGCGTCCGGTATTTCCAGTCTGGTCGAGGATGAACAGGAACTTGGCGCCGCTTGCATCGATATGGGCGGTGGCACCTCCGGTATCTCAATCTTCATCAAGAAACACATGATCTATACCGATTGCGTCCGGATGGGCGGCGATCATGTGACGATGGATATTTCCAAAGGTCTTCAGGTGCCGTTTGCCACTGCCGAGCGGATCAAGACCTTTTACGGCGGCGTTGTCGCCACCGGCATGGACGATCGCGAGATGATCGAGATCGGCGGAGATACCGGCGATTGGGAACATGACCGGCGCACGGTTAGTCGGACCGAGTTGATCGGGATCATGCGGCCCCGGGTCGAGGAAATCCTTGAAGAGGTTCGGGCGCGGCTGGATGCCGCCGGGTTCGAGCATCTGCCCAGCCAGCAGATCGTGCTGACGGGCGGCGCAAGCCAGATTCCCGGGCTGGACGGTTTGGCGCCAAAGATCCTGGGACAGCAGGTGCGCATCGGTCGGCCGCTGCGTGTGCAGGGCCTGCCACAGGCGGCGACGGGGGCCCCGTTTGCCTCGGCGGTCGGGCTGTGCATGTTCGCGGCGCATCCGCAAGATGAGTGGTGGGATTTCGAGATTCCCGCCGAGCGCTACCCCGCGCGATCCCTGAAGCGGGCCGTGAAGTGGTTCAAGGACAACTGGTAGGGCCGCACGTTTTTGGCGGCCCAAGGCAAGAATCAACATGACCCCGATCCCGGAGCATGTTAGAGTTATCCACAGGGCCCGCAGAGGCTTATGGCAGACAGAGCAGTCGCCGTGACAACTTGGGATTGAGCCGGAGTACTGGCAAACGCAGAGTCTGCGGCTGGCTCCTCCTTGTCTGCGAGTTGTTGTGGTAGGATGGCAAAATGCCGCAACATCTCGATAATTCGGCAAAATCCCGCTAGTCGAGGCAAGAATTCATCTACATTTTGTGGCAATTCCATGTTTTTTGGGTGACGCGGCGCTCCGACTCCCACTAAATTGAGCGCGAGTAGCGAATGACGGCCGGTTTTGTCGGTCGGTAAAAATGACAGGCGGACAGATCTATGACATTGAATTTGAAGATGCCCGAACATGACGACCTGAAGCCCCGGATCACGGTGTTCGGTGTCGGGGGCGCGGGCGGCAACGCGGTCAACAACATGATCGAGAAGAACCTGGAAGGGGTCGAGTTCGTGGTTGCGAACACCGACGCGCAGGCGCTGCAGCAATCGACCGCTCCGGCCAAGATACAGATGGGCGTCAAGGTTACCGAAGGTCTGGGCGCCGGGGCACGCCCGTCAGTGGGGGCCGCCGCCGCCGAAGAAACCATCGAAGAGATCGTTGATCACCTTGCCGGCGCGCATATGTGCTTCATCACTGCCGGTATGGGCGGGGGCACCGGAACCGGGGCCGCGCCGATCATCGCGCAGGCCGCGCGAGAGCTTGGCGTGCTGACCGTCGGTGTCGTGACCAAGCCGTTCCAGTTCGAGGGCGGCAAGCGCATGAAGCAGGCCGATGAGGGAATCGAGACGCTGCAGAAGATGGTCGATACGCTGATCATCATTCCGAACCAGAACCTGTTCCGCCTCGCGAACGAAAAGACCACCTTCACCGAAGCCTTCTCGATGGCCGACGACGTTCTTTACCAGGGCGTCAAGGGTGTGACCGACCTGATGGTGCGTCCCGGCCTGATCAACCTCGACTTCGCCGATGTCCGCGCCGTGATGGACGAGATGGGCAAGGCGATGATGGGCACCGGCGAGGCGACCGGCGAGGATCGCGCGATCCAGGCCGCGGAAAAGGCGATCGCCAACCCGCTGCTGGACGAAATCAGCCTGCGCGGCGCCAAGGGCGTCCTGATCAACATCACCGGTGGCTACGACCTGACCCTGTTCGAGCTGGACGAAGCCGCGAACCGGATCCGCGAAGAGGTCGATCCGGATGCCAACATCATCGTCGGCTCGACCCTCGACACCGAAATGGAAGGCGCGATGCGCGTTTCGGTGGTTGCCACAGGGATCGACGCCAGCGAGTCCGTGCATGATATTCCGGTGCCGCGCCGTTCGATGGCGCAGCCGCTGCAATCAATCGAAAAGGTCGAGGAAAAGGTGGCTCCGGTCGCCGCCAAGCCGGAAGAAGAGATGGTCGCGCGCGAGCCGTCCGCAGCCCGAGCCGAGCCTGTTCCGCGATATTGAACCGCAGGTCGAAGCCCCGGCGCCGCGCCGGAAGAACCACGCCGAGACGAGCCGCGGACCGACGTCGAGGACGATCTGCCCCCGCCTGCCTACCAGCCCCGCGTCGCCGAATTCCAGCCGCAGCACGACGACTATTCCGAAGCGCCGGTTCAGGATGAGTTCGTTGCACCGCGCGCGCCTGTCTGCCGGCACCCCCTCGCCCGAGGCGATGGCGCGATTGCAGGCCGCAGTTCAAAAGGTACCCGCGCATCAGACGCGGCCCGGCATGGCCACACACAATCCGCAGGACAAGCCGCGTTTCGGTATCAATTCGCTGATCAACCGGATGACCGGGCATCAGGGCGAAGCACCGCAGGAACGCAGCGCGACAGTGACGCGCCAGCAGCCGCAGATGCGCCCGGTCGAAGCCGATCCAGAGCCAAATCCCGAGCAGGAAAAGATTGAGATTCCGGCCTTTTTGCGGCGTCAAGCCAACTGACGTGTCGTCACAAATTTAGATGGAAGGGCCAGCAAGCGCTGGCCCTTTCGCTTTTATATCAATGCGTTGAAATGCGAATGGTGCCCTGTAGGCAGAATTTCGCGCATATGATTCTCCCATGTTTCAGAGCGTTGCAAAGATTGAGTTGAGGTATCGCCGCCGGGTGGTTACCTCGGTCAAGTCGGCGAAGTGGGGGCATCGCTAAGAAGCTAATGTTTGGGGTAGATCGTGCAAACGACCATTAAATCTCCTGTGTCGTTCATAGGCGCCGGGCTTCATTCCGGCGCTCCTGTTCGCGTCACAGTTCAGCCGGCTTCGGCGGAGTACGGGATATGGTTCCGTCGGACGGATATCTCTGTGGGCGACGCGCTGATCCCCGCGAAATGGGATGCGGTCGTGCCGGCCGCCCTTTGCACCAAGCTGCGTAATGCGGCGGGGGCAGAGGTTTCGACCGTAGAACACATCATGGCGGCACTTGCCGGTTGCGGCGTGCAAAACGCGCTGATCGAGGTCGATGGTCCTGAAGTGCCGATCCTGGATGGCAGCGCAGCCCCGTTTGTCGATGGCATTCTGTCATGTGGTGTGCGCCAGCTGGCAGCAGCCGGTGCGGGCGATAGAAATCCTGCGCCCCGTCACCGTGCGGTCCGGCGATGCCACGGCGACGCTTGCCCCCTCTGACACATTCGAGATCGAGTTCGAGATCGAGTTCGACGACGCCGCGATCGGTCGGCAGTCGAAGACGCTGAACATGGCCAACGGAGCCTTCGTGCGCGAACTTGTGCGACAGCCGCACCTTCTGCCGCCAGAGCGATGTGGACGAGATGCACGCACGCGGTCTGGCGCTGGGCGGGACGTTGTCCAACGCGGTGGTCGTTGATGGCGAAACCGTGCTGTCACCGGGCGGTCTGCGCCACCACGACGAAGCGGTGCGCCACAAGATGCTGGATGCTCTTGGCGATCTCGCGCTTGCCGGTACACCGATCTTCGGGCGCTATTACGGGCGCCGTGCCGGTCATGCGCTGACCAACAAACTGTTGCGCGCGCTTTTTGCGCAACCCGATGCGTTCCGGATGGTGGTGTGTGACGATCGCGCAGCGCTTCGGCTTCCGGGTGTGGGCGTCCGGCATGCGGATATTCCTGCCGTCGCCTGATCCCAGTTCAAAAACCGGTTCAAAGTCGTTTTGCACCGGTTTTTTCTGTGCTAGGACCACTGTAGCAGAATGCGGACAGACAGGTTTCGCAGGGATTTCGTATTGGGTGGGCAACTGATGGCAAGAGCCAGGTCAATCAGCAGGTTGGGAGTGTCGATTGCGGCCTTGGCACTGGTCACGGCGTGCGGCGGCGGGGCTGGTAACCAGCGAGTACCTTTGGACAATTTCACCGCACAAGAGATTTATCAGCGCGGTGAATACGAACTGGCGAACAAGCAGCCCGACGACGCGGCCTTTTACTTTGGCGAGATCGAGCGGCTTTACCCGTATTCCGAATGGGCAAAGCGGGCGCTGATCATGCAGGCTTTCGCGCATCACCGCGACCGCGATTACCCCAACAGCCGGGCCAGTGCGCAGCGCTATCTGGATTTTTACCCCTCTGACGAGGATGCGGCCTATGCGCAGTATCTTCTGGCGCTTTCGTATTACGACCAGATCGACGATGTCGGCCGCGACCAGGGCCTGACATTTCAGGCGTTGCAGGCATTGCGAGCGGTCATCGAAAATTACCCGGACAGCGAATACGCGACCTCGGCGATCCTGAAATTCGATCTTGCCTTCGACCATCTGGCGGCGAAGGAAATGGAGATCGGGCGTTACTACTTGAAACAAAAGCACTATACCGCTGCGATCAACCGGTTCCGCGTGGTGGTCGAGCAGTTCCAGACCACCAGCCATACGCCAGAAGCGCTGCACCGGCTGGTCGAGGCTTACCTGTCGCTGGGACTAGACGAAGAGGCGCAGACCGCAGGGGCCATTCTGGGCTATAACTTCCAGTCCAGCGAATACTATCAGGACAGCTACGCGCTGCTGACCGGGCGCGGGCTGGAGCCGGAGGCGAAGGGCAACAGTTGGCTGGCCGGGATTTATCGGCAGGTCATTCGCGGCGAATGGCTCTGATCCAGAGCAGGGGGCTGAGGGACCATGCTTAGGGGTCTCGACATCCGGGACATGTTGATCATCGAGCGGCTGGAACTGGAATTCCAGCCGGGACTCAACGTGTTGACCGGCGAGACCGGGGCCGGAAAAAGCATATTGCTGGATGCGCTTGGCTTCGTTCTGGGGTGGCGCGGGCGCGCCGAACTGGTGCGTCAGGGCGCCGAGCAGGGCGAGGTTGTGGCGGTCTTCGATCTGGATGCCGCGCATCCGGCGCGGGCGGTTCTGGCCGAGGCCGGGTTGCCGGATGCGGACGAACTGATCTTTCGGCGGGTCAATGCGGCGGACGGGCGCAAGACGGCTTGGGTCAATGACCGGCGGGTCAGCGGTGAGGTGCTGCGGCAGCTTTCCGATACGCTGGTCGAACTGCATGGGCAGCATGACGACCGGGGCCTGCTGAACCCGCGTGGACATCGGATTTTATTGGATGATTTTGGTGGCTTGCCGGCGGATGTTGATGCCGTACGAGCGGCCTGGCGCAGCCTTGGCGCGGCCGAAAAGGTGCTGCGTCAGGCAAAGGAGGCCCTGGCCGAGGTTGCCAAGGAGGAAGAGTTTCTGCGCCATGCGGTGGCCGAGTTGGACAAGCTGGATCCGCAGCCCGGCGAGGAAGATACGCTGGATTCGCGGCGTCGGCTGATGCAGGCGTCAGAGCGGATTGGTGAAGACATAGCAAAGGCTTATGCGGCGCTTGGCAATGACGGCGCCGAGGGGTTGCTGAGTGATGCGGTGCGCTGGCTGGAGGGCGTGGCGGACAAGGCGGAGGGGCGGTTGGACGCGCCCTTGACGGCATTGTCACAGGCGCTGAATGAGTTGGGCACGGCGCAGATGGCGGTCGAGGACTGCATCAGCGACATGGCGTTCAACCCGGCAGAGCTGGAACAGGTCGAAGAGCGGCTGTTCGCGATCCGGGGATTGGCAAGGAAACACGGGGTGTTAGCGGACGATCTTGCAGTGTTCGCAGATGGCCTGCGTGGCAAGCTGGCGGCGCTGGAGGGTGGCGAGGCGGACCTGAAGGCGCTGCGGGGGCGTGTGGATGCGGCGCGGGCAGAGTATGACCGGTTGGCCGAGGGTTTGAGCGGGAAACGCGCTGGCAGCGGCGGCGAAACTTGACCGCGCGATGGCTGCGGAGTTGGCACCGCTCAAGATGGAACGCGCTGTTTTTGCTACGGAAATTACAAAATCGGACCCGGGGCCGGAGGGCTGCGACGAGGTGGCGTTTACGGTCGCGACCAATCCCGGCGCGCCGTCGGGACCGCTGAACAAGATTGCCTCGGGCGGCGAGCTGAGCCGGTTTTTGCTGGCGTTGAAGGTCTGTCTGACCAAGCATGCCAGCGGGCTGACGATGATCTTTGACGAAATTGACCGCGGCGTGGGCGGGGCGACGGCGGATGCGGTGGGGCGCAGATCTGGCGCAACTGGCAGAAAACGCTCAGGTTTTAGTGGTTACGCACTCGCCGCAGGTGGCCGCGCGGGGGCGACATCACTGGCGGGTGGAAAAGGCCGTGGCGAAGGGCATGACGACCTCTACCGTGATCTCGCTGGACGCAACGGCGCGGGTCGATGAGGTGGCAAGAATGCTGGCCGGGGATACCGTTACAGAAGAGGCGCGCGGGGCGGCGAAAGCACTGCTAGCGGGCTAAGTTGTACGCTTTGTTGTACAAGTTCAAAGTTTTCTGTACGCGATGTTGTACAAGTTCAAATTATCCCGCGCGGTGATCCGGCGGGGGCGCAACCGCCATTTCGATGTCAGACCACCGCGAACTGCCCCATCATCCCGGCATCTTCGTGTTCCAGAATGTGGCAGTGGAACATGAACGGCTTGTCGCGCGAGGCGGGTTGGTCGAAGCGGGCGATGATCTCGGTCTCGCCGGTCACTAGGGTGGTGTCTTTCCAGCCGGTGTTTTCGGGCCGGGGGCGGCGCCGTTTTCGCTCAGCACCCGGAAACGGACGCCGTGGACGTGGAACGGATGCGCCATCATCGTGGAGCGCACGATCCAGCTTTCGACCGAGCCGAGCGGCACCTCGAAATCGATGCGCTGCATGTCGTAGGGCTGGCCGTTGATTGCGAAGCCGACTCATCGCCACCCATCATTCCACCCATGCCCATGTCGAGTGAAAGCTTGCGGGTGCGGACCTCGGTTCCGGTTAGATCGTCGGGCGCGCTGTCGAATGTTTCGGGCAGGCGCGTGATGCGGGGCGTCAGGCTGTCGTCGGTGGCGAAGTCCTGCACCACGAAGCTGCCGCCGGGATCGCTGAGCAGAGAGGCGGCAGAGGTGCCCGCGAAATCGACGAGCAGTTCCGCACGCTCGCCGGGGGCAAGCGTCAGACCCTGAAGCGGGATCGGGGCAGGCAGGTAGCCACTATCGGTGGCGACAAGATGCATCGGGCGGTTGTCTTCGAAGAACAGCGAGTAGACCCGGGCGTTCGATCCGTTCAAGAGCCGTAGCCGCACGATGCCTTGCGGAACGACGGCAGTGGTATTGGTCTGGCCGTTCACTGTCATCGCGTTGCCGGCAAATCCATGCATTATGTCCATCATGCCGGGATCGTAGATGGCACGGCCGGCGGCGTCGAAGCGGCGATCTTGCAGCACCAGCGTCAGGTCGTCGGTGCCGTAGTCACTGGGCAGGCCGCGCTGATCGTCGCGGCCATCGGTCAGCTGTATCACGCCGGCCAGCCCGGCATAGACCTGCGGTGCGGTCTGGCCGTGGATATGCGAATGGTACCAGACGGTTGCCGGATCCTGACTGATCTGCATGTCGGGTGCCCAGCGCTGGCCGGGCAGGACCGGCAGGAGCGGACCGCCATCGTGCTGGCCCGGCACCATCAGGCCGTGCCAGTGGACGCTGACGGGGTCGCTGAGGGTGTTCTCGATCTCGGCGGCCAACGGACCGTTTGCCATCCGGATCGTGGGGCCGAGGTAGGGTTGGTTGAACCCGGCCGAGGGCGTGGTTCCGGGCCCGCCGTAGCCATGCTGCCCGGCCATCGCTGCAAGCTGAAGCCGACCCGTGGCCGTTGTGTCGAGAAGCGGCGGCATTTGCAGGTGGGCGGTTCCGGCAAGGTCGAGTGCAGCGGCGCGGTAAGGCCGAAGCGGCACGGTTCCGGCGGCCAGCGCGGCGGCGGCGGAAGCAAGAAAGCGGCGGCGGTGCATGGTGGTGGTTCCTAGCTTGGCGAGAAACGCGTTCGGCGCGGAACTCAGCGTGTGATGGCTGGAGTTTAGAAGTGGCGGACGCGGCGCGCAAGATATGCATGTATGGTACGCGGCGATGCCGCGGAGGCGGTTGGTGCGGATCCGCCCCGCAAGCGCAGAGGCCAAGGCCGGGTAGATTTTTTCATTGACCTGAATCAAGGACTTGATGTTTGGTGAACGTCTAGTGTGAACTTTAAAGTTTGGCCGTGAATTGTCGCGGAATTGTTCAGCGCTTCACGTTGTTGAGCCGACACTGTAATTTTCTGGGAGGGTAAACATGAAATATGTTGTTATCGCTGCGGGCGCACTTTTGGCCGCGTCAAACCTTGGGGCGAACGCTCAGGATAGTGCGGGCAAAGGCGAATACACCGTCGCCTGCGCCGTCTGCCACGGTGAAAGCGGCAAGGGCAATGGACCGTTCGCGTCGCTGATGAATGTTCCAGTGCCAAGCCTGACAACGCTATCAGCGCAGAATGATGGGAGTTTCCCGTTCCTCAAGGTCTTCATGACCGTCGACGGACGCACTCAGGTTGAGGGCCACGGCGCCCCGATGCCGGTTTGGGGCGACCGGTTCATGGCCGACGCGGGCGGGGATTACGGACCTTACGGTGCCGAGTTGGTGACCCGCGGGCGCATTCTGGCGCTGGTCAACTATCTGGAAACCATCCAGGAATAGCATGTCCGGCCGACCGGGCTGACCGGTCGGCCGTTCGCGTACCGCACGATTTCAGTGCCGCAAACTGGCGCGGGCGGTTTAGTTCAGCCGTACCACCTTGCCGGGATTCAGGATGTTGCCGGGGTCAAGCGCACGCTTGATGTCGGCCATGACAGACCACGCGGCGCCATGCTCCTTGTCCATATGTTCTAGCTTTCCCATGCCGATACCATGTTCGCCGGTGATGGTGCCGCCAAGCGCCAGCGCACGCTCGGCCATACGGCCAGCAAGGCGATGCGCTTCGTCCATTTCGCCGCTTTCGGTGGGGTCGACCAGCAGGATGGCGTGGAAATTGCCGTCACCGACATGGCCGAGGATCGGGCCTTGCAACGGCGAAGCGGCGATATCGGCGCGGGTTTGCTCTACCGCTTCGGCCAGCATCGAGATCGGCACGCAGATGTCTGTCACCACTGCGCAGGCGCCGGGGCGCAGCGCGAGGCAGGCGTAATAGGCGTTGTGGCGCATCTTCCAGAGCGCGTTTCGATCCTCGGGCTTGTCGGACCAGCGAAATTCATTGGCACCATACTCGGCGGCGATCTCTCCGAACCGTTTGGCATCTTCGGCGACGGAAGAAGGCGAGCCGTGGAATTCGATCATCAGATGCGGGGCTTCGGGCATTGAGGCCTTTGCGTAGGTGTTGAAGGCGGCGGCTGTGGCGGGGTCGACGAACTCGATCCGGGCCATCGGGATGCCGATCTGGATCGTGGCGATGACAGCGTTGACGGTATCCTCGATGCTGGGGAAGGCGCAGACGGCGGCGGAAATGGCCTCGGGCTGGCCGTAGAGGCGGAGCGTGAGTTCGGTCATCAGGCCGAGCGTGCCTTCGGAACCCACCATCAGGCCTGTCAGGTCATAGCCGGCGCTGGATTTGCGGGCGCGGCTGCCGGTGCGGACGATGCGGCCGTCGGCCAGCACGCATTCGGTGCCAAGCACGTTGTCGCGCATCGTGCCGTAGCGCACGGCGGTGGTGCCCGAGGCGCGGGTTGCCGCCATACCGCCGATCGAGGCGTTGGCGCCGGGGTCGACAGGGAAAAACAGGCCGGTGGCGCGCAGTTCGGTGTTCAGGTCTTCGCGTGTGAGGCCGGGCTGGACGCTGACATCCATATCCTCGGGCGAGATCCGCAGCACCTTGTTCATGTGGCGGAAATCGACGCAGACGCCGCCCTGGATCGCGAGGCCGTGACCTTCAAGAGAGGTTCCGGCGCCCCAGCCGATCACCGGGCACGCGTTGGCGGCGCAGATCTTGACGATCTCGGAAACCTCCTTAGTGGTCTTGGGGAATGCGACGGCATCGGGCGGGGCCGGAGCGAAGTGGGTTTCGGACACTCCATGCGCATCGAGATCGGACTTGGATCGCGACAGGCGATTGCCTAAGAGGGTGGAAAGCTTGGGCAGGGCGGTGGTGATGGGCATGTCATCCTCGGACTGGGTCGGGCCAATCCTAGGCCGAACGGGCGGGCCGGGGAAGCGCAGAAGAACAGCCCGAAGTAGGGATCGGATGGCCAGGGCACCCCGAAAGCTGATTGCGGAAAAATGGGGCAGCGGCGTTGTGGCCGGGCGCGAGGCGTGGCGGATCTTGCGCCACAAGGGGCCGAGCCAGGTGCAGTTCTGGTTCATAGCGCTGGCGATCGGGGTCGCGGCTGGGTTCGCGGCATTGGGGTTCCGGATGGCGATCTCGGCGCTGCAATCGGCGCTTTATGGCACCGACAACCCGGCGATGTTGCATTCGTTCGCCGAAACGCTGGACTGGTACTGGATCGTGGCGATCCCGGTGGCGGGCGGGTTGGCGGTGGGCATCATCCTGCATCTTTTTACCGATGACGCACGCGTGCGGACCGTGGCCGATGTGATCGAAGGGGCCGCGTTGCATGACGGGCGGGTCGAAGGGCGGGCCGGGTTGGCCTCTGCCGCTGCGTCGCTGATCACGCTGTCGTCGGGGGGATCTTCGGGTCGCGAAGGGCCGGTCGTGCATCTGGCCGGGGTG
Source organism: uncultured Alphaproteobacteria bacterium (assembly GCA_963714615.1). Classification (GTDB taxonomy): domain Bacteria; phylum Pseudomonadota; class Alphaproteobacteria; order Rhodobacterales; family Rhodobacteraceae; genus JAHEAO01. The sequence goes on from CAVQOV010000013.1 coordinate 311,412, forward strand.
ATTTCCAGTTGGGTCTCGACCCGGATCAATGCCGATGGCATCACCGGGCGCGAACTGTTGGGCTGTGCCGTGGCCGCCGCCGTATCCGCCAGCTTCAACGCGCCGATTGCCGGGGCGCTTTTCGCGATGGAGGTGGTGCTGCGGCATTTCGCAGTGCATGCCTTTGCGCCGATCGTGATCGCATCGGCAGCCGGCACCGTGATCAGCCGCCTGGAATTTGGCAACGTGACCGAGTTCAGGCTGCAACCCGACACCATGCTGGGGTTCTATGTGGAGCTGCCGGCGTTCCTTGTGCTGGGTCTGGTCTGCGGATTGGTCGCGGTGATTTTCATGCGGTCGATTTTCTGGGCCGACGATGTGGGCGACAAGCTGCAAGCGCTGCTGCGAATGCCGCGCTATCTGCGCCCGGCGCTGGCCGGGGCGATGCTGGGGGTCATCGCGATTGCCTTCCCGCATATCATCGGCGTTGGCTATGAAACCACGTCCGACGCGCTGACCGGCAACCTGTTGCTGCGCGAGGCGATTGTGTTTGCGATCCTCAAGGTAGCAGCGGTCGCGATCACTTTTGCAGGGCGGATGGGGGGCGGGGTGTTTTCGCCCTCGCTGATGCTCGGCGCTCTGACCGGGCTTGCCTTTGGCATGATCGCAACGGCGGTTTTCCCCGAGGTGTCGGGCTCGGAGACGTTATATGCGCTGGCGGGCATGGGGGCGGTGGCGGCGGCGGTGTTGGGTGCGCCGATCTCGACCACGCTGATCGTTTTCGAGCTGACCGGCGACTGGCAGACCGGGTTGGCGGTGATGGTGACGGTGTCGATTTCCAGCGCCTTGTCCAGCCGGTTGGTGCACCGGTCGTTCTTCCTGACCCAGTTGGAGCGGCGCAACATCCATCTGGCTGCCGGGCCGCAGGCCTATCTGCTGGCGACGTTCCGGGTGGCCAAGGTGATGCGCAAGATGGACGATCCGCGCGCGGCCAAAGAAGACGCCTGCTGGGAACTGATCGAAGAAGGTATCTATATCGACGGCAATGCGACGCTGGAAAGTGCGATGCCGGTGTTCGAGCGCAGCGGCGCGGCCTTTATTCCGGTGGTGACGCTGGGTGGCGAGGGCGATCCGCCGGAACTTTGGGGCGCGCTTTTTCAGGTCGATGCGTTGCGGGCCTTCAACCGCGCACTGGCGGCGACGGCGGCGGAAGAGCACAGCTGAGGTTAGGAACCCGGATGCGTTACGTTGGGTAATTGCTCATAGGGTGAGCATTTGCGGGTGATTTTCGGAAAGAATCGCCTATAGGTTGTAATTGCTAAGTGTGAATCAACCTTTGATTGGATCGCGACAGTGCAAGCGCAGAGACAAAAAGTATCGACGGAATATTGCGACGACTGCCAAGAAGCCGGGATTCGACATCATCGGCGAACGATCTTGATGGACCGATGCAACCGGCTGTTTGAGACGGATTGGTCACCGCACTCACGGATTGCCGGGGTGCTGGATGCGGTCGAAGACATTACCGGATTTGTTCGCGGCGCGGTGGTGTTGCTAAAAGAAGGCTGCGGCCGCCCAACGCTTTACGCACATGCGCGGGGCAAGAAACCGGATCGCGAATTTGCGGCGGACATGGGGAAGGTTCAACGGATTATCGCAAGCGATGACATGGTTGGCGTTGTCCGCTCGGTTCTGGCGGAGAGCGGCAACATCGTTCTTGAGGATGTTTTCGACAACGGCACCTATATCGCGGCGGACGCGGCGATCCGGTCGGAAGCCTGCGTGCCGCTGGTCATTCGCGGCCAGACCATCGGCGCGCTCAATTTCGAGAGCGCGCGGCCGCGCGCGTTCGACCACGAGGATCTGACGCTGTTCAAGACGCTGGCCACCCAGATTGCCCTGACCGTCGAGTTGAGCGGGGCGCGGCAGTCGCTGGGACGGATGGCCGTGGTCGGGCCGCATTAGCCGCGCCAGGGCCAAGGTCAGATCTGCTCGACCGTTGCCTTGCCAGGATAGAAGGCCAGGTGACCGGCGATCCTGCGGACCGCCTCGTGCGGGTCCTCATAGGACCACGCGGCATCCTTGATCAGCACCGATTTGGTCTGGATCGAATAGTAGCAGGCGCAGCCCTTGTGCGGGCAGGTGGTGCTGGTGTCCGAGGGTTCGAGGAACGCCATCGCGATGTCGCCACGCGGAAAGTAGATGACCGGTGGATACGACCCCTCGGTCAGTTCCAGCGCGTTCGCGGATTCGCCCAGTACGGCGCCGCCGGCGCGGATCACCCAGGTGCCGTCGGCTTTGCGGATATTGATGTGGTCGGACATGCTATCCCCTCGTAATCGGATGCGAGTGCTCAGGCTAACAGGGAACCAGTGACGGGTATATGTCAGAGTGCTGCAGTCGCCCTTTGCATCCAGTCAAGCGCCGGGGCGCTGACGCGCGGGCCGATCTTTTCCAGCACGCGCGCATGGTAGGCGTTCAGCCAGTCGGTTTCATCTTTTGACATCATCGCGGGGTCGATCAGGCGGCGATCAATCGGGACGAAGGTGAGGGTCTGGAATTCCAGCATCTCGCGCGCGTCGCCGCCGGGCAGGGCCGGGGCCTGCTGCACCACGATCAGGTTCTCGATGCGGATGCCGAAAGCGCCCTCGCGGTAATAGCCGGGTTCATTGGACAGGATCATGCCCTGTTCCAGCGGCACATCCGAGCGGCGGGACAGGGCCTGCGGGCCTTCATGAACCGAGAGGTAGGCGCCAACGCCGTGGCCGGTGCCGTGGTCGTAATCCTGCCCCGCCATCCACAAGGGCGCGCGTGCCAGCGCATCAAGGTGGCAGCCTGCAACGCCCTTGGGCCAGCGCGCGCGAGAGATCGCGATCATGCCCTGCAACACGCGGGTAAAGCAGGCGCGCTGGTCGCCTTGCGGATCGCCTATGACGACGGTGCGGGTGATGTCGGTGGTGCCGTCCAAGTACTGCCCGCCCGAGTCGATCACCACCAAGTCGCCCTCGGCCAGTTTGCGGTCGGTGTCGCGGGTCACGCGGTAGTGGATCACCGCGCCGTTCGGGCCAGAGCCCGCGATGGTCTCAAAGCTGATATCCATCAGCGCATTGGTGGCGCGGCGGAAGGATTCCAGCTTGGTGACAAGGTCGATTTCGGTCAGCCCGCCAGTTGCGGTGGCGTCGAGCCAGGCGAGGAATTCAACCATCGCGGCGCCGTCGCGCAGGTGCGCCTCAGCCGCACCAGCAATTTCGATTGCGTTCTTGCGCGCCTTGTGCAGGCGGCAGGGGTCTTCGGCATAGGCGATCTGCGCGCCCGCGTCGGTCAGGATCGAGCTGACGGCAAGAGGCGCGCTGGCCTTGTCGACGCGGACCGGGCCGGGCAGTGTACCAAGGGCCGCCGTGAACGCCTCTGCGTCGGCGAGGGTCACATCGGGGCCGAGATGATCGGCAAGGTGATCCGCCTTGCCGGGGGAGGTGAACAGCGCCACATGGCCCCGGTCGGTCAGGACCGCGAAAGCGTGGGCGACGGGGCTGTTCGCTACGTCCGCGCCGCGGATATTCAAAAGCCAGGCGATGCTGTCGGGCAGGGTCAGAACGGCGGCGCGGTGGCCCGCTTTGGTCAGGTCATCGGCGAGGCGTGCGCGTTTGTCGACATGAGACTCGCCGGAGAATTCGATGGGATACGGCGTGATTCTGCCTTGCGGCGGGGGCGGCTGGTCGGTCCAGACGCGATCCACGAGGTTGTGGGTTGCGATCAACGCGATGCCGCTGCCGTCGAGGGCTTGCCGTGCCGTTTCGATCTCACCTACCGTGTGAAGCCAAGGGTCGAAGCCGACCTTGCCGCCATCGGGCAGCGCGCCTTTCAGCCAGTCGGCAAGTTTCGTCTCTGGCCAATGCACCGGCGTGAAATGCGACAGCGCAACCTGGCTTTTGACCTGCACCCGGTAGCGTCCGTCGATGAACACCCCGGCCCGGTCGAGAAGTGCAACACAAAACCCGGCCGATCCGGTGAAGCCGGTCAGCCAAGCGAGGCGCTCGTCATGGGGTGCGACGTTTTCGCCCTGATGGGCGTCGGCGCGGGGGATCAGGAATCCGTCAATGCCTTCGCGCAGGATCTCGGCGCGAAGCGCCTCAAGGCGCGCGGGGCCGTTTTCGGGCCGTGTCGTGGTGTCAAAGCTTTGGAACATGGCGCAATGTGCTTTTCTTCTGTTCGGAAATATTCCCGCCGGAGGCATGACTTTTCTTTGAAAAATCGAAGATTCTTGCCTCCGGCGGGGATATTTTCGGGACGATGAATGTCAGCGGGCGGCCTGACTGCGGATCCCCATGACGCGCGCTCGGGCGCGGGGGTCGCTGTCGAACAGGGCGGCGAGTTGTTCTGTCATCGCTCCGGCGAGTTGTTCAACGTCGGTGATGGTGACGGCGCGGTTGTAATAGCGGGTCACGTCATGGCCGATGCCGATCGCGAGAAGTTCGACCTGGCGGCGCTTTTCGACCATCGCGATCACGTCGCGCAGGTGTTTTTCAAGGTAATTCGCGGGGTTGACGGACAGAGTTGAGTCGTCCACCGGGGCGCCGTCGGAGATCACCATCAGGATCTTGCGCACTTCGCGGCGCGCTGTGATACGCCGGTGTGCCCATTCCAGCGCCTCGCCGTCGATGTTTTCCTTCAACAAGCCCTCTTTCATCATCAGGCCAAGGTTTTCGCGCGACCGCCGCCATGGGGCGTCCGCGGATTTGTAGATGATGTGGCGCAAGTCGTTAAGCCGCCCCGGTTGCTGTTCGCGGCCTTCGGCGAGCCATTTCTCTCGCGCCTGCCCGCCCTTCCAGGCGCGGGTGGTGAAGCCGAGGATCTCGACCTTGACCTGGCAGCGTTCCAGCGTTCGGGCCAGCACATCGGCGCAGATCGCGGCAATCGAGATCGGGCGGCCGCGCATCGAGCCGGAATTGTCGAGCAGGAGCGTTACACAGGTGTCGCGGAATTCGGTGTCTTTCTCCATCTTGAAGCTCAGCGGGGTTGTCGGGTTTGCAACCACGCGGGCAAGGCGGCCGGCATCCAGAATGCCCTCTTCAAGGTCGAATTCCCAACTGCGGTTTTGCTGGGCTTGCAGGCGGCGTTGCAGTTTGTTGGCAAGGCGGCTGACGGCGCCTTTCAGCGGGTCCAGCTGTTGGTCGAGATAGGCGCGTAGGCGTTCCAGCTCGGCCGGTTCAGCCAGATCCTCGGCTTTGATTTCTTCATCGAAATCAGTTAGATATACGGTGTAGTTCGGGTCGGCATCCGAGATCGGAGCGGGTGCCGGCGGCTCCAGCGGAGCCTCGCCTTCGGGCATCTCGGCCTCGTCGCCCATTTCCATGTCGGCGAGGTCGTCCATGGTCAGCTGGGCCTCGGCGGCGTCCTGGCTGTCGTCCTGGCTTTGCTCGGGGCTGGCATCGTCCTCGGACTCGGCTTGATCCTCGTCGCCCTGACTGTCCTGATCCTCTTCATCCTCAGACGACGCCTCGTCGTCCTGGTTCTCGTCTTCCATGTCCGGATCGTCGCCCAGCTGGTCGCCATAGCCGAAATCCTCGATGATCTGGCGGGCGAATTTGGCGAAGGCGGTCTGGTCAGAGAGCTTCTGGTCAAGCGATTCCAAGGTTTCGCCGGCATGGCTTTCCATGAAGCCGCGCCACAGCTCCATGACGTTGTCCGCCCCCTTGGGCAGCGGGCGGCCGGTGGCGAGGTGGCGCACGAGGTAGCCCGCGGCGACCGACAGCGGCGCGTCCTGGCTTTTGGTGATCTGGGCGTATCCCTTGCGCTCTGCCTCATTGGCGATCTTGGCATCGATATTGCCCGCCGTGCCGGGCATGGTCTGGGCACCGACCGCCTCGCAGCGCGCGGTTTCCATCGCCTCGTAGAGATCGCGCGCCATCTGGCCCTGCGGCATGTAACGGTTATGGGTGCCCGCATCGTGGTACTTGTGGCGCAGTGCATAGGCGTCGGCGGTGCCGCGCGCCAGCAGCACTTCGGGCTTGGTCATCCGGCGCGAGACTTGCGGCAGGCGGACACTGTCATTGGTCAGCCCCGGCGGATCGACCGAGAAACTGACATTGAGGTCAGGGTCGTCCGCCATCACCTTGGTGGCTTCGGCGAGAGCCTTCTTGAACGGCTCGGCTGGGTTGTCGGACTGGGTCATGGCAAAGATAAATCACCCTGTTGAAAGCGTTGCAATAGTGCCGGATCAAACACTCTATCGCAGGTCGCCGGTTTCGGGCAGGTCGGCGGCCAGATTTTCGCATCCCTGAACAAGGCGTTCTGAAATTTCGCGGCTCTGCTCATCGCCGCCGTAGATGTAGGCCTCTGACAGCAATGACATCAGCGGGCGCTGGTCGGCGATAAGCGCATCGGTCTGTGCGCGGTCGTGCGAGAGGCGCAACGCGGCTCTGCGAAAGGCCTCCCCAAGCGCGCGGGCCTCTGCCTCTCCGGTTAGATAGGTCGAGACATCGGCATAGTCGGCGCGCCCAAGCCAGTAGGCCGCGCATTGCGCGGCGTCGGGGTAGTTTTGAGAGAGGGCCGCCCGTGCTGCAACGCAGCAGGCCAATGCCAGAATGGTTCGGCTGATCACTCCGCCGCCGTACTCGCCGCGCTTTCCGGCAGTTCCTCGTCGAAGCAGCGCTGGTAGAATTCGGCGACGGTCTGGCGTTCCAACTCGTCGCATTTGTTGAGGAAGGTCAGGCGGAAGGCGTAGCCGAGATTTCGGAAGATCTGGGCGTTTTGCGCCCATGTGATGACGGTTCGCGGGCTCATGACGGTGGAAAGGTCGCCGTTCATGAAGGCGGTCCGCGTCAGGTCGGCAACGGTGACCATCTGGCTGATCGTCTTGCGGCCCTTCTCGGTGTTGTAATGCGGGTTCTTGGCCAGCACGATTGCCGCCTCGGCGTCGTGCGACAGGTAGTTCAGCGTGGCCACAAGACTCCACCGGTCCATCTGCGCCTGGTTGATCTGCTGCACACCGTGATAAAGGCCAGTGGTGTCGCCAAGGCCCACGGTGTTGGCGGTGGCAAACAGGCGGAAGGATGGGTGCGGGGTGATGATCTCGTTCTGATCCAGAAGCGTCAACTTGCCGTCATGTTCCAGAACGCGCTGGATGACGAACATCACGTCGGCGCGGCCAGCGTCGTATTCGTCGAAAACGATGGCGACAGGGTTGCGTAGCGCCCAAGGCAGGATGCCTTCGTGAAACTCGGTCACCTGCTTGCCGTCGCGCAGCTTGATCGCGTCCTTGCCGATCAGGTCGATCCGGCTGATGTGACTGTCGAGGTTCACGCGGACAGCCTGCCAGTTCAGCCGGGCGGCGACCTGTTCGATATGGGTGGACTTGCCGGTGCCGTGATAGCCCTGGATCATGACGCGGCGATTGTGGGTAAAGCCTGCAAGAATCGCCAGCGTGGTGTCGGGATCGAATTTGTAAGTCGAGTCGATGTCGGGCACGCGATCTCCACGTTCCTCGAAGCCTTTGACGATCATGTCGGTGTCGATGCCGAAGACGTCCCTGACAGAGATTTCCTCGGTTGGTTTCATATGTGGGTCCATCGTGCCGTCCGCCATGTCCGTGTTTGGGTGTCGTTCTTCCTGTCGCCCGGACGCATCCCGGCAACCCGCGTGTTTTGGGCGATAACGCAGGGGAGGTCAACGGCAAGCATCAGCCAGGATGGGCGGCTCTCTGGCCGAGATGCCGGGCGTTGAACTTCGATCACGATTGCCGGAGCGGCATGTGCAGGACGGATTTTTCGTGGCTTTATGTATGCAAGGCAAATTGGAGGGTCGCATTCATGGACCGCAGACATTTCTTGATGGCTTCTACTGCAGCGGCGCTGGTGCCGGGTTTTGCGCGCGCGCAAGAGTTCGAGGTGACGCGCAGCGAGGCCGAGTGGCGCGCGATGCTGACACCGCTGGAATTCGAGGTAATGCGCGAGGCGGGCACCGAGCGGGCGGGGTCGAGCCCGCTGGACAAGATATTCGACAAGGGCCTCTACCATTGCCGGGGGTGCGATCTGCCAGTCTATTCCTCTGAGGCCAAATATGACAGCGGCACCGGTTGGCCGTCGTTCTGGGACTCGCTGCCCGATGCGGTGCGCACGATGAACGATCGCAAGCTGTTTTCGGTGCGCACTGAGGTGCATTGCCGCCGCTGTGGCAGCCATTTCGGCCATATCTTCGACGATGGCCCGGCGCCGACCGGCAAGCGGCATTGCCTCAACGGGGTGTCGCTGGTGTTCAAGGCGGCGTGAGCCGGGTGCGAGTTTTTGCACAAGCAAGTGAGCGAACGGTCGCCCCGAGCCCTTTGCAGATCTCACGCCTTCGAGGAGATGAGTGCAGCGCTTGCCCCACGAGGCCGGTCAGGGCGCTGCCCGTCGCAAACGCCGGGCGGGGCAATTGTTCAATGCGCTGACTTGAATAAGAGCGACGGTTCGCAGATTGGGCGATTTCTTGACTGATCCGTCGATGGCCCGTCCTCTCACTCCTTGAAGTAGCGGCTCTCCTTGATCTGCTCCCAGGCCCAGACGACCTCTTGCAATTGCTCTTCCTGGCTGCGGTCGCCGCCGTTCATGTCGGGATGCAGCACCTTGATCAGCAGCTTGTACTGCTTGCGTACCTCTGCCTTGGTCCAGTGGTCCTTGGCTTCCAGGATGTCGATGGCCTTGCGTTCGGTCGGCGGCAGCTTGCGGCTGCCGGTGATCGACTTGCCGGGGTTCATCGTGGCATTGCCGCCCAGGACCTGATGCGGATCGTCGACACCAAGCCGCGACCAGGCGCGCTGTTCCTCACCCTTTTTGCCGAACGGCTTGGTCGGGCGGTCCCACACGCGGTCCTTGTCGATCTGTTCATTGAATTCATCTTCGGTCGCGCCGTTGAAGAAGTTCCATTTCAGATTGTATTCGCGCACATGGTCTTTGCAGAACCAGAAGAAGTCATCCAGGATGTCGGGCGATTTCGGCGCACGGTACTGGCCAGCCTCGGTGCAGCCGGCATGTTCGCATTCGCGGGTCGAGGTTTCGAACGCGCCGGACATGCCGCGTTTGCCGCGGGTGCGCTTCTTTTTGTCCGCCGAGACGGAGATATCGAAACCGAATGGGTCTGACTTTGCCATATTACCTGCCTTTTCGACTCGGACCCGAGAGTTTAGACCAATCCGTGACGGATTGAAGGGGGTAGAGGCGAAAAATGAGAATTGAAGATGAAATGCGCACGAAGTTGCAGGCGGCGTTTCAGCCGCGCGAGCTGGTGATTGTGGACGAGAGTGAGAAACATAGGGGCCATTCGGGCTGGCGTGAAGGGGGTGAGACGCATTTTCAGGTAACTCTTGCCGATGCGGCGTTTGCCCCGATGAGCCGGATTGAGCGGCACCGGGCGGTGCACGCGGCGCTGGGAAAGGAACTGGTGGGGCGGATACATGCGCTGGCGCTTCAGATCAGCGGGTAGGTTTTCGAATTGCGGCGCCCGGCGGGCGCCAAGAGAGGCATTGCGCCCCTTGCGGGGCGCGGTGCCTGCGGCGCGGATACTTGTGAGACAATGAAGAGTTATTGTGCCGCGACGTCGGGGGCGCTGGCGGTTTTGCCGGGATCGTCCTTGGGCACACCACCTAAAGGTGGCGCTTTGCCTTCCGCATTCGGTCCGGTCATGTCGACCTTCGGGGTGTTGGCGGGAGCTTCCGGTTGCGATTCGGATGTCACACTAACGGGCTGTTTTCCCGCCAGTTTCGGTGCGGCGGCGGCCCTGGTCTCGGCGAGCGGGCGGCGGAATACCAGCAGGTTCTGGAACGTGGTGGCGCGGCCGGTAAGGCCGACGCGTTCCTCACAGGGCAGGGTGTCGGTGCGCTGGTATTCCCAGCCCTTCGCGCCCTCTTGGTTCATAAGGGTTTGCAGAGCATGGGCGAACCGATCCTCGGTTGAACGCACGCCCTTGGCCTTTTCGCCGCGCTTTGGCGCCGGGACAACCTTGTACTCATACTGCTGCATATCTTCCACTCTCCCTTGGCAACGCGGGCGACTTTAGCAAAACCGTGCCGTTACGCCAAGCCGCAGCTTGGCCCGCATGCTTAGAGACCGAGTTTCGCCGCTACCAGTTCGTTGACTGCCTTGGGATTGGCCTTGCCGCCGGTGGCTTTCATCACCTGCCCGACAAACCAGCCGGCGAGTTTCGGGTTCGCCCTGGCCTTTTCCACCTGATCGGGGTTGGCGGCGATGACCTCATCGACCGCCTTTTCGATGGTCCCGGTATCAGTGACCTGTTTCATGCCGCGGGTTTCCACGATCTCGCCGGGGTTGCCGCCTTCGGTATAGACGATCTCGAAGAGGTCCTTGGCGATCTTGCCCGAGATGTCGCCATTGGCGATGAGGTCGATGATGCCGCCCAATTGTGCTGCTGAAACCGGGCTTTCGGTGATGTCGTGGTCTTCTTTCTTGAGGCGGCCGAAAAGTTCGTTGATGACCCAGTTGGCGGCGAGCTTGCCGTCGCGACCTTGGGCCACGGCCTCGAAATAGGCGGCATTGGCGACATCGGCGGTCAGCACCGAGGCGTCGTACTCGGTGAGGCCGAACTCACCGATAAAGCGGGCCTTCTTGTCGTCGGGCAGTTCCGGCAGCGAGGCCTTAATCCGGTCGACCCAAGCCTGCTCGATCTTGAGCGGAAGCAGGTCGGGGTCGGGAAAATAGCGGTAATCATGCGCTTCTTCCTTGGAGCGCATCGAACGGGTTTCGTTCTTGTCGGGATCGTAAAGCCGGGTTTCCTGATCGATGCTGCCACCATCCTCGAGAATGGCGATCTGGCGGCGGGCCTCGTAATCGATGGCCATCTGGATGAAGCGCATCGAGTTCATGTTCTTGATCTCGCAGCGGGTGCCCAAGTGGCTGAAATCCTGGGTTTCCTGATATTTCTCGTACTGGCCGGGGCGGCAGACCGAAACGTTCACATCAGCGCGCAACGAGCCGTTCTGCATGTTGCCGTCGCAGGTGCCGAGGTAGCGCAGAATCTGGCGCAGTTTCACGACATAGGCAGCAGCCTCTTCAGGGCCGCGGATGTCGGGGCGGCTGACGATCTCCATCAGCGCCACGCCGGTGCGGTTGAGGTCGACGAAGGACATGTTGGGGTCCATGTCATGGATCGACTTGCCGGCGTCCTGTTCGATGTGGATACGCTCGATCCGGACCTTGCGGGCGATGCCGGGGGCCATGTCGACGATGACTTCGCCTTCGCCGACGATGGGGTGGTAGAGCTGAGAAATCTGATAGCCCTGCGGCAGGTCGGGGTAGAAGTAGTTCTTGCGATCGAATGCGGATTTCAGGTTGATCTGCGCTTTCAGGCCAAGCCCGGTGCGGACCGCCTGTTCGATGCAGAACTCGTTGATGACGGGCAGCATGCCGGGCATCGCGGCATCGACGAAGGCGACGTTGGAGTTGGGCTCGGCGCCGAACTTGGTAGAGGCCCCGGAAAAGAGCTTGGATTTGGAGGCGACTTGGGCGTGCACCTCCATGCCGATGACCAGTTCCCAGTCGTGTTTCGCGCCGGAAATGATCTTCGGTTTCGGGGCTTCGTAGCTGAGATCGAGCATGTCCGGTCCTGTGCGAGAATTCAGGATGCGTTCTAGGACAGGGCAGGCAGAGGGGCAAGGCCCACGCTGGGATCAGCTGATGCGGAAGTGGCGCGCGATCTCGGCCAGCGCATCCTTTTGCCGGGGGGAGGTTTCGCCGGTGCCGGCCAGCGCCACGTCCTTGAGGACGGCCATCAGCGGCTCGAACGACGCGGCGCGGTCGAGCTTGGCGAGGCGGCGCGAAAGCCGGGCGATCGCAGGCTCGGGGCCGTTGCTTTCGTTGACCAGCCAGCGGCCGAGGATCAGGCTTTCCTCGGTCTCGCTCAGGCTCTGGCCGGTATTCGATTGCAGGCTGCGTTGCAGGGCGGAATGCTGTTCGGCGGTGGGCAGGCCGGAAAGTTCCAGAAACGCCAGCGACAGGGCGGAGAGTGCCAGCTTGGGGTCATCGACACTTTCGACCGGGTGCAGGTCATGGCGTTTGCGAAAGCCCAGACGGCGGGCGGCGGCCATCACGTCACCAGCGACACCGGCGAGTTCGTGGGTCATTTCGGCGGCATTGCGCATCCGTGCGATCCAGAAATAAGCAACGGCGATGGCGCCGAGAAGTCCGAGCAAAGCAGGCATTTTCACTGTCCCATAGTGTTTTTTCCGACCTAGCAGCAGATTTGGGCGGATTCGTGACATGAGCGCCAAACGCGTCGGAACCGCAGACGCCGCACTGCGTTGAGTGAGTGAGCGGAAGCCCATAAACAGGAGTGACCCATGACCGGTATATCCGAAGCGAAAATTCTTATTGTAGCGACCAACGGGTTCGAACAGTCTGAACTGGAATTCCCCGGTGATCAGCTGCGCGCCAAAGGCGCGACGGTGCATGTTGCAACGCCGGACGGTAATGCGATCAAGGGCTGGAATGACAAGAACTGGGGCCGCGAGGCCGAGGCCGACCTGCCGATCAGTGCCGCGCTGGTCGCGGACTACGATGCGATCGTGTTGCCTGGCGGGCAGATGAACCCCGATATCCTGCGTATGAATGACGAGGCGGTCGCGCTGGTCCATGCGTTCCATGAGGCGGGCAAGGTGGTTGCGGCGGTTTGCCATGCGCCTTGGTTGCTGATCGAGGCCGGGCTGGTCAAAGGGCGCAACGTAACCTCTTGGCCGTCGGTCAGGACCGATCTGGTCAATGCAGGCGCCAACTGGCACGACAAGGAGGTCGTAGTCGACAAGGGTCTGATTACGTCGCGCAAGCCGGGTGATCTGGCGGCCTTCGTGTCGAAGATCGTCGAAGAGATCGAGGAAGGGCGCCATCAGCGCACAGCGGCCTGATCGTCTTTCCCCGAGTTCAACCGGATACGAAACAGTAGCGTTTCGTATCCGGTTTTGTTGCCAAAGAGCATGTGGACGGGTGCCAAAGTGCGCCCAGATTCGCGAAACTCCGCCGATGCGACAGCGAGGGCATAGACCAGGGCCTGGTTTCGGGGCACAACCTCGGCGCCGGGCCGGACCCGGTTCTGCCAGAGTTTCACAATGCGATTTCCGTCTTTTGGCCGCGCAGCGGTCTTTTGCCTGTCCCTTGTCGTGCCCGCGGCCTGCACCATGGCCAGCCAGCAAGAGGTGACGCGAATGCAGCCTCTGCCGGTCATGCGTTGGGACCACCGCCCTGAATTCGACGTCTGGACCCGCGCCACGCTGGCGGCGGTGCAGGCGCATGGCGGCGGGCTGGTCAGCACCGTGCCTGATGATATCGCGGCATGGTGCCCGGGCTACGAGACCGCCAGCGAGGCGGACCGCGCAGCATTCTGGGTCGGGCTGTTCTCGACCCTTGCAAAATACGAGAGCACGTGGAACCCGAAAGCCTCGGGCGGCGGCGGCAAGTGGATCGGACTGACCCAGATCGACCCGCGCACCGCGCGCGGTTATGGGTGTGCTGCGCAAAGCGTCGATGCGCTGAAGGATGGTGCGGCGAACCTGTCTTGCGCCGTTCGGATCGCGGCGGTTCAGGTTGCCAAGGACGATGCGCTGATTTCCAACGCAAGTGGGTCGTGGCGCGGCGTGGCGCGCGACTGGGCGCCGTTCCGGTCTTCGGCCAAGCGCGAGGACATGGCGGCCTGGACGCGGTCGCAATCCTACTGCAAGGGCTGAGGGGGCAGGGTCAGGCCGGGTGCCGGACCCATTTCGCCAGCGTCATATCCACCAGTGAGACCGTGGGCGAGTGGCGTCCGCCAAGCGCCAGTGTTGCGCGGCGCAGCACATCCGTAGCCTGTTCAGAGTTCTGCGGCAGGGCACGGGGCCGGATCGGCTCTCCGATCGCGATGCGGAAGGGCTGATGGGCCTTGTTCAACGTCTCATGGAACAGGGTGATGTCGCGCAAGTTGGGGTGGATCAGGTCGAAGAGGTAAAACAGCACCGAGTTGCGGGCGCGGATGTTGATTGGCACGACCGGCAAGTCGAACTTGCGCGCAATCATCGCGGCAGAGGTCATCCACGGGCGTTCGTAAAGTCGCAGGCCGCGGCGTTTCGCCAGACGACCCGAGGGAAAGATCACGCCCAGTCGCCCCTCTCGACATGGCGACGCGGGTATAGGCCATCGTGTCGCGGGTCTTGGCATGGCTGCGCTTGTTGTGGCGCCATTCCACGGGGGCGATCAGCCGGTCCATCTGAGGTAAGACGCGCAGGATGTCGGCATTGGCGAAGTAGTAGAGATCTGGCCGGGTCCGCGACAGCGCGTACCACAGCATGATACCGTCGCCGATGCCGGTCGGATGATTGGCGACGATCAGCGCGGGGCCATGTGCGGGGATGTTCGACAGGCCGCTGACCCGGATGTCGCGGGCCAGACGCTGTGCCATCGTGTCCATGATCGCGGCGGCCGGGCTTTCAGATAGCGCCGCAGCCAGCGCAACGGTCTTGTCATAGCCCAGCACCTTGTTAAGCATTGCGCGCGCCAGCTGCTGACCCGCACCGGGGCTAAACAGCCACGGGGCGCGTTCGGCGATCAGAGGATCGAGGCGGTCTTTCATGGCGCATCGTTGAGCAGATCAACGCAACAACTTGGTGACAATGATGCCAGAGCCGGACGGTTCGCGCAAAACGTGCCGGTGCCGCGTCAGCCGAAATTCGCCGGTAAGGGGGTCAGCCCGCCATTTCGTAGCTGTCCCAGCCAATATCGCCGGACCAGCGCCAGAGCGCCAATAGCGGGTCGGCGTCGGTAAAGGTCGCGTGCGGGGCCATCGAGGGGTGGAAGATGAACTGGCCAAAAGGCCTTGGTTTGGGGGTGGTGCCGTTGAGGCTCCACCGTGCGGTTCCGGTCAGCGGGAAGTAGGTTTCCTCGGCGGCATGGCTGCGGGTAGTGTAGGCAACCCCGCGCGTCTGCAAGAAGAGCCCGGCACGCAGGGTCGCGTTGAAGATCATGCCTGTAGGGCCGATGATCTCTGCCGTCAGCATCTGCACCGCGACCTCCGCCACGATGCGGCCATCGGCGAGGCCCGCATGTTGCCAGACGATGACTGGCAGGGCATCGGCGATGGCCTTGGCCAATGTATGCGGCGAGAGGCCCAGAGCCTCTTTCAGTTGATCGAGATGCGGCGGCGGCGGCGTGGGGGCAAGTTCCGGCAAATCCGCTGCCGCGTCACGCAGGGCGCGTGCTGTGGCGTCGCCGCCGGGGCGACCCTCCGCGGCATATAGATCGGCGATGGCAAGTGCCAGGTCGTGAAAGGCATCGGTGTCGGGCATGGCGCGGCTCGCGGTCATTGGCTGCATGAAGCATGAACCTGCGCGGTGGGGAATTGCAGCGGAAAGCGACGACTTCGTGTCGGGGATGACTTTGCTTAGCGCCCGCCGGTCACGTCGAGCGTCGTGCCCGTGACGTAAGACGCTTTGTCGGACATCAGCCACACGATCGCCTCCGCCACCTCTTGGGCCGTTCCGGTGCGCTTCATCGGAACCATGCCCGCCAGTTTCTGCGCCCGGTCAGGCTGCCCGCCCTTGGCATGGATCGGGGTTTCGATAAGGCCCGGCCGGATGCCGTTGACGCGGATGCCTTCGGCGGCAACCTCATCCGACAGGCCCTTGGTGAAGATGTCGATGGCGGCTTTGGAGGCGGCGTAATCGACATAGAGGTTGGCAGACCCCAGACGCGCCGCGGCAGAGGAGATGTTGACGATGGTGCCACCCTTGCCGCCATGCGCCGTGGACATCCGGCGCACTGCATGGCCCGCCACCAGCATCGGACCAAGCGTGTTGGTGTCGAACATCCGGCGCAGGCGGGCGTGGTCAAGTTGGTCGACGCGGGTTACCAGATCGACGACGCCCGCGTTGTTGACCAGCGCGTCGAGATGATCGAAGGCGGCGTCGAACTCGGCGAAGAAGCGGTCGATTTCGTGGGGATCGCTGAGGTCGGCTTGAATAAGCTGGGCGCGGCCCCCGGCGGCCTCGACGGCTTTGGCGGTATCCGAGGCGCCTTTGTGATCAGAGCGATAGCCGATGGCCACGTCATAACCCGCTTTGGCGGCAAGCCGGGCGGCGGCGGCGCCGATGCCTGTGGAGGCTCCGGTCACGATAACTGTCTTGCGGGTCATATCAGTTTCCTTTCTTTATGGGCGGTCTGGAGGGTGATCGGAGCTCTCGCCAGAAGGCCCGCAACCGCTACCACCGCCGAGACCCACGACGCCACCCCGGCCCAGGCGCAGATCACGAAGGCCAAGGCCACCAGAAGCAGGGCGTGACTGCGCCAGCCCAGTGGCGCAAACCGGTCACGGATGACCCAGAGCGTTGCCAGATAGGCGGCAACGGGCAGGTTGACCCAGGCTGCGGCAGTGCGGGCGTCAACCTCTGAATGATGGGTCAACACGTCCATTTCCGCGCCGATCCCCGCGCCCAGCATGGCGGCAGAGCCGAAAATGAAAACGTGGCCGTAGCCCCAGAGAAAGGCACGGGAAAAATCGCTGCTGTTAAGGTGGTCGGATTCGATGTAATAGATCCACCAAAGGGCAAAGACGAGGATCAGCGCGGACAGTGCTGTAACAACCAGCGCAGGTTCGCGATAGCCGTCGTAAAGCTGTCCGACGACCAGTGAGGTCGAGAGCAGCACCTCGCCGAGCACGATGATGTTAAGCAGACCGTAGCGTTCCATGATGTGGTGCCGGTGCCATGGAGTTTGGCCTGCCCGCTCGGCGAAGACCGGTACCGCGAATTCGACAAGGAAGATCAGGCAACCTACGCCCAGGAAAGCAACTGATCCGGGTGCCGCGCCGAAATAGAGCGCGGTCCACAGGATTTGCGTCAGGACGATGCCGCCCGCATAGCGCAGCGCGGTAGGGCGATGCTGCGGCCCCGCGGCGGCGGCGCGCAGCCACATCAGCACCATGCCGATACGCATGATGATCCAGCCCGCCAGACCATAGCCGAAATCGAGCTTTTCGAAGATATGCGACATTCCCGCCGCGAAGGTCAGAAAACCCGCCATGATAACCATGGTCAGCACCCGATAAAGCGCATCGTCGTTGTCGAAGGCCGAGGCGAACCATGTGAAATTCATCCAGGCCCACCAGATTGCCACGAAGAGAAACAGGAAGTTGGGCAGCATCTCAAGCCCGTGGCCTTCGGAGATCGCGTGATGCAGCCCCGCGGTCGCCGCTGCGATGGCGATGACATTGACCAGATCGAAGAAAAGCTCTAGCTGGGTGGCGGCGCGATGCGGTTCTTGCGGCGACCGGGCGATCAGCGGTTTCAATTTCAGCGTCATGCCGGCCCCCTGTTTCGGTGACGCAGGACTATAGGCGGCACGCCGGATCGCGCAAGCCCCGCGGCCAAAGCCGGAATTGCAGCTTGATGTCGACGGGGCGGGCTTCGGCCGCACGCTCGAAGGCGAGAATCAACTCGTCGAAAGGGTAGGTTTCGGTGATCAGGAGATTGAGGTCGATCTTTCCGCTTGCGGCGAACTCGATGGCGCGGTCGTAGACATTGGCGTTGCGGAACATGGTTTCCATCCGCAGTTCCTTGGTCCGGGCGGTCACGACATCGAAGGGGGCCGGTTCCACAGGCATACCGACGAAGATGACGCAGCCGCCGGGGGCGGGCGTGGTGGAAGATCTTCGGGAAGGCCGAGGGGTGGCCCGAGTACTCAAACACCACGTCGGCGCTCCAGTCTAGGGTTGCCTGCATCACCTGATCGCTGAGATCGCCGCCTGCGGGGGTAAGTGCCACGATGCCGGGATAGGTGGCGGCGGTGGCCAGCTTGTCGGGCACCACGTCAAAGATGATCACCGTGCGCGCCCGACGGCAAGGACCGCGGGGCCGGTCAGGAAGCCGATGGCGCCAGCACCGACCACAAGGCCGACATCACCCCGGGCGCCATGCGCGCTTTGACGGCGCCCGCATGCCGATGGCGAAGGCCTCGACCATAGCGCCTTCGGCGAAGGTCACGTTATCGGGCAGCTTGTAGGTATAGGCCGCGGGGTGGATGACTTCGGGCCTAACCCAGCCGTGGATCGGCGGAGTGGCCCGGAAGGTGACGGCGGGATCGACGTTGTATATCCCCAGTTTCGAAGCGCGGGAAATGGGGTCGGGGATGCCGGGTTCCATGAAGACGCGACCACCGGGTTTGAGAGTGGTTACAAGTGCGCCGACTTCGGTGAAGGTGCCGGAGGCCTCGTGGCCGAGTACCATCGGGTTATCGACCACGAAGGGGCCGATGCGGCCGTGGGTGGAGTAATGCATATCGCTTCCGCAGATGCCCATGGTGTTGACGCGCATGCGCAGATCGTTGGGGCCAAGCGTTCCGGGCAGGTCGATATCGCGGATCGAGAGTTGACGGGTTTTTCAAGGACGAGCGCGGTTGGCTGGCGGGCCTATGGGGTTGGGTCGCGGGCTTGCGGCGGGATCATCTGGCGGCATCGCGCGGGCAGGCACGGCCGGTTGCTGGCCGTCCTTTGGCAACCGGATGATGGATTCTGGTCCGTCTGACCAGCCGCTTGCCGCAAGACACGCGATCTAGGCGAGTGTGGCCCGCCAGCAGGATGATCCGGCCCAGGCGGTCAGCTGGTCTGCGGTGAACGTGGCTACCCCAGGATACGCGTGACCATCTCGGTCGTGTCGCGCGACAGGTTGGGGGTGGCCTTGATCCGTGCAAGCTCAGTACGGATCATCTGCTGGCGGTCGGCGTCATAGCGGCGCCAGGCGTCGAACGTGCCCGCAGCGCGGGCCGCGACCTGCGGATTGGCAGGGTCAATGCGGATGATCCAGTCGGCGAACCACGTGTAGGCTGCCCCGTCAGGTTGGTGGAAAGCCGCCGGGTTGCCGGAGGCGAGGCCGTAGATCAGCGCGCGCAGGCGGTTGGGGTTCTTCGAGTTGAAATCCGTGTGGGCTTCCAGCGCCTTGGTAACCTTCAGCGCGTCTTCGGGATTGGCGCGAGCGGGTTGGATCATAAACCACTTGTCCATCACAAGCCGGTCGGCCTGCCACTGATTATAGAACTTCTGCACCGCATCGGGGCCATGTGGGGTCGGGATCAGCTGCGCAAGTGCTGCGACCTGTTCAGTCATGTTGTCGGCGGTGTCAAAAAGCGCTTTGGCGGTCTGGCCGCCATCCAGCCGGGTCATCAGCGCCAGCACCGTGCTGCGCAGGTCGCGCTTGCCGGCATCTGCGGCGTCAGGCGAGTAGGGGCCGGGGACCGCCATCTGGTCGTAGAGCACCGGCAGGTCGCGCTCTCAGGTGGTTTGCCATCGCGTCGAGCAGGGCTTCGCGTTTGTCATGGATGATCACCGGGTCGGGGGTGGTGCCCGCATCGTAGAGCGTCTGCGCCATGTCATCCTCGCTGGGCAAGGCGAGGGCAAGCGAGCGGAAGGCGGGGTCGAGACTGTCGTTCACCGCGACGCGGGCGATGGCATCGAGAAAGGCCGGGGCGGGGGCCTTGCCGTCGGTGATCATGCCCGACAAGCACGTCCTTGGCCAGCGCGCGACCCGCTTCCCATTTGTTGAACGGGTCGGTGTCATGGGCCAGAAGGAACGCGCGCTCTGCGGCGCTGGTTTCGCGGTTCACGATCACCGGGGCCGAGAAAGCCGCGCAGGATCGACGGAATCGGGCGGCTGGCGAGGTTGTCGAAGGTGAAGGTCTGTTGGTCCTTGGTCAGTTCAAGGACGGTGGTCGGCACGACCTCGTCGCCGTTGGGATTCAGCAGGCCGACCGCGACCGGGATCACCTGCGGCTGCTTCTCTGTCCTGTCCGGGTGTTGGCGGAGTTTCTTGTTTGATCGTAAGGGAATAGGTGCCGTCCTTGAAGTCGTCCGTGACGGTCAGGCGCGGCGTGCCGGCCTGCGAATACCAGCGCTTGAACTGGCGTCAGATCGCGGCCGGTGGCATCCTCGAACACCTGCAGCCAATCCTCGATGGTGGCGGCGTCGCCGTCGTGGCGCTCGAAATAGAGGTCGAGCGCCTTCTTGTAACCTGCGTCCCCGACCAGCGTCTTGAGCATGCCGATCACCTCGGCGCCCTTTTCGTAGACGGTGGCGGTGTAGAAGTTGTTGATCTCGACGAAGCTTTCGGGCCGCACGGGGTGCGACAGCGGGCCGTTATCCTCGCGGAATTGGCGGGCGCGCAGTTGCAGCACATCCTCGATCCGTTTCACCGCGCGGCTGCGCATGTCCTGCGAGAATTGCTGGTCGCGGAACACGGTCAGCCCCTCTTTGAGGCAAAGCTGGAACCAGTCGCGGCAGGTGATGCGGTTGCCGGTCCAGTTGTGGAAATATTCATGCGCGATGATGCCTTCGATCAGGTCGTAATCGGTGTCGGTCGCGGTGTCGGGGCTGGCGAGAACGTATTTCGAGTTGAAGACGTTCAGTCCCTTGTTCTCCATCGCGCCCATGTTGAAATCGTCGACGGCGACGATGTTGAAAACGTCCAGATCGTATTCGCGGCCATAGACCTCTTCGTCCCACTTCATCGAACGTTTCAGGCTGTCCATCGCGTAGGCGCATTTGTCCTCGTCGCCCTTGCGGACCCAGATGTTCAGGTCGACGGGACGGCCGGAGGCGGTGGTGAAACGATCGGAATGGGCGACCAGATCGCCCGCGACCAGCGCGAAAAGATAGGCCGGTTTCGGCCAGGGATCGTGCCATTCCGCCCAGCCCTTGCCGCTGCCGGTGGGGTTGCCGTTCGACAGCAGCACCGGCGCGTCGCCCTCGATCCGCACGGTGAAGACGGCCATCACGTCGGGGCGGTCGGGGTAGTAGGTGATCTTGCGAAAGCCCTCGGCTTCGCATTGGGTGCAATACATGCCGTTCGACATGTAGAGGCCTTCGAGGGCGGTGTTGCCTTCTGGGTCGATCTCGACCTCGGCTTCCCAAGTGAAAGCGCTTTGGGGCAGATCGGCGGCCGGGATACTGAGGTCGGCGTCGGTGCGCGTCGGGGTGATGGGCTTACCGTCGATTTTGGCCGAAATCAGTTTTAGTTTTTCGCCGTGCAGCATCAGACCGCCGCCCTTCGAGGCAGGGTTCGGGCGGAAGTCGATGCGTGAAATCACCCGAGTCGCCATGGGATCCAGCCGGAAGGTCAGATGGACGGCGTCGATCAGGTGGCTGTAGGGCTGGTAATCTGACAGGTGAATGGTCTGCGGTGCGGCGTCTTTCACAAGGGCTCTCCGGGGATTGGTTCCGGAAAGCCTAAACCGCGCGGAGCGCGGCTTCAATGGGGTGTCAGGTGGCGGCGGACGCGACGAAGGCCGCGAGCTTGCCCAGAGTCTGCTGGCCGAGTTCAATGGCGCCGAAGCCTTTTGCCTGTTGGCATTCCTCAGCCGTGATGAAGACCATCGAAAGCGTCACTTTTGTCTTGCCGCCGAGGTCTTCAAAGATGGCGGACGCATCCGCGTGTTTCGGACCATTCTCGCCCCAAAGCAAGGTGTAGTCGATGCGCACATTTGGCTCGTGACGAGTGTAGAGATGATGGTTCGGATAAACCGTCCCATCCGGTCCGATCATGTCGAACACCCACTCGCCGCCCTCGCGAAGGTCGATCCGGTGAGTGCGGCAGGAAAAACCATCCGGCCCCCACCATTTCGGAAGTGCCTGGGGGTCTGTCCATGCTGACCACACTATCCGAACCGGCGCATCTATGACGCGCTCGATGGTCATGGTTCTGTCTTTCAGCGCTTGGGTCATTTCGCGCGCTCCAGTCCTTGTGCATATTCAACGAGTTGGTCCACGACCGTGCCCCAGCCGTCAAAGAAACCCATCTCTTCATGCGATTTGCGGATTTCTGGGGACCGATGCCGGGCTGTGGCGGTGTACTTCGTGCCGCCGTCTTGGGTATCCTCCAGTTCAAGAATTGCGGTCATGAACGGTTCGGGGGAGGGTTTCCAGCCTTCGGTGTAAGCATCCGTGAAAACAAGTTTTTCACCGTCTACCACTTCGAGATAGACACCGTTGTTTTCCATCACTTTGCCATCGACATCGAAGGTCGTGTTGAATTTACCGCCGGTGCGGAGATCAATTTCGCAGTGGGTGACACTGTGCGGCTTGGGCACGAAGAAATGCGGGATATGTTCCGGGCTGGTCCAGCACTCCCAAACCAGTTTGCGGGGGACGGGGATGATCCGCGTGAAGGTAAGGTCAGTCTTCGGGTCGAGTTCCATTGGCGCGTTCCTCCATCAGTTTGGTAACATAATCATCGAGGCGGTCGAGGCGGCTTTCCCAGATCTCACGTTGTTCGTCGATCCAGCCGCGGGCCGGTTCAAGCGCTTCGGGGCACAGTGCGCAGGTGCGGATGCGCCCCGCCTTGGTGGTTTCGATCAGGCCGCCGTCTTCCAGCTTTTTCAGGTGACCCATGAACGAGGGCAGGGCCATGTCGAAGGGCTGGGCCAGTTCGCTGACCGGAGCCGGGCCTTTTGCCAGACGGGTCAGAACCGCGCGCCGGGTCGGGTCGGAGAGCGCCTGAAAAAGCGAATCGAGATCTGGTGGATGGTAAGTCATATGGCTAAGTAATATGAATTGCGGCTAGGGCGCAAGATTTAATTAGGTAGTTGGCTAAGCGTTGATTTACCAGACCGAGGTAATGGCTTTCGCGTGGACTGATAAGAAAACCTTACCGACGCAGTTGCGGGCGGCCAAGTTTCCGCTAGTTTCCCGGCGAGGATTGCGGCATTGCATGCAGCGGTATTCAAAGGCGGAGAGATTGCAGATGGTTGTTCGGATCGAAAAACACGGGCTTGAGGTGGCGCAGGAACTGGTTGAATTTATCGAGGCCAAAGCCTTACCCGGCACGGACGTTTCCGCCGATACGTTCTGGGCCGGCATGTCCAAGCTGGCGCATGAACTGGGTCCAAAGAACCGGGACCTTCTGGCAGGGCGTGAGGAGTTGCAGCGGCAGATTGATCAATGGCACATCGCGCGCTGCAATCAGACCCATGATCCGGCAGCCTACAAGGCGTTCTTGCAGGAGATTGGATATCTCTTGCCAGAGGGGCCGAAGTTCGAGGTCGAGACCGAGAATGTCGATCCAGAGATCGCGTCGGTGCCTGGCCCGCAGTTGGTGGTTCCTGTCACCAACGCACGCTACGCGCTGAACGCTGCCAATGCGCGGTTCGGATCATTCTACGATGCGCTCTACGGCACCGACGCAATGGGAACCCCGCCGGAGGGCAAGAGCTACGACCGCGGCCGCGGCGCGCGGGTCGTTGCCCGGGCGCGGGTGTTTCTGGATGACATCTTCCCCATCTCGAATATCAGCCACACCGATGCGCGGCGTTACTGGGTCGAGAACCGCGAGTTGCTGATCGACGGCTACCGTCTGAAAGACGCCAGCAAGTTCGTCGGCTATCGCGGCGACCCTGCGGAGCCCGAGGGCATATTGCTGGTCAATAACGGGCTGCATGTCGAACTTTATTTCAACGCAGACCACCCGATCGGCAAGAACGATCAGGCGAAGATGGCCGATGTCATTCTGGAAGCCGCGATGACGGCGATCATGGATTTCGAGGATTTGGTGGCCTGCGTCGACGCTGAGGACAAGGTGCAGGCCTATTCCAACTGGCTGGGTCTGATGAAGGGCGATTTGACGGTCGAGATGGAGAAGGCTGGCAAAAGCTTTACCCGCAGCCTGGCGCCGGATCGGAAATATGTCTCGCCGGACGGCAAGCCGTTTTCGCTGAAGGGCCGGGCGCTGATGTGGGTGCGCAATGTCGGGCATCTGATGACCAACCCAGCCATTCTGGACCGCGACGGGCATGAGGTGTTCGAGGGGTTGATGGATGCGCTCTGTACCACCCTGATCGCGATTCACGATCTCAAACGCGACAGCGGCAATTCGGTGCATGGGTCTGTCTATGTCGTGAAGCCCAAGTTGCACGGGCCTGACGAAGTCACGTTCACGGACGAGATATTCAACATCGTCGAAGACGTGCTGGGTCTGCCTCGGTATACTGTCAAGCTGGGCATCATGGATGAAGAGCGGCGCACCAGCGTGAACCTCAAGGAATGTATCCGCGCGGCCAAGCACCGGGTGGCGTTCATCAATACCGGATTTCTGGACCGCACCGGCGACGAGATCCATACCTCGATGGAGGCGGGTGCGTTTTCACGCAAGGATTTCATCAAGCGCAAGTCGTGGATCGGGGCGTATGAGAACCAAAATGTCGATATTGGGTTGGAATGCGGATTGCAGGGCCGGGCACAGATCGGCAAGGGCATGTGGGCTGCCCCCGACCTGATGGCGGCAATGCTGGAGCAAAAGATCGAACACCCGCGCGCCGGGGCGAATTGTGCCTGGGTGCCAAGCCCGACAGCGGCGACGCTGCACGCGACGCATTACCACCGCGTCGATGTCTTTGCTGTGCAAAACAAGATCGCCGCCGGCGGCAAGCGTGCCTATGTCGAAACGGTGCTGGAGATTCCGCTCGCGACCTATCGCGCCTGGTCGCAAGCTGACATCATCCGCGAGGTCGAGAACAATGCGCAGGGCATTTTGGGCTACGTCGTGCGCTGGATCGATCAGGGCGTCGGATGTTCCAAGGTGCCGGACATCCACGATGTCGGATTGATGGAAGACCGCGCGACTTGCCGCATCTCGGCCCAGCATATCGCCAACTGGCTGCATCACGGCGTGGTAAGCGCGGATCAGGTGACGACTGCCATGCAGAAGATGGCTGCAGTGGTGGATCGGCAGAATGCGGGCGATGAGGGTTACCGTCCGATGGCGCCGGATTTCGACGGGATCGCCTTCAAGGCGGCCTGCGATCTGGTGTTCAAGGGCCGGGTGCAGCCCTCTGGCTATACTGAGCCGGTGCTGCATGCCCGCCGACTGGAACTGAAGGCCCGGTGAGTTGGGGGGCTGTCTGCCCCTTCTTTGCCTTGCAGGCAAATTCACCCCGAGAGTATTTTTGTACAGAAGAAGGACAAGAGCATGGCCGAGATTTCATTGCGCAAGGCCCGGACAATCATTCGGGGCGTTCTGACGAAGGGCCGCGAGATGCAGCTGAAGCCGCTTTCGGTGGTGGTTCTGGATGCGGGCGGACACGTGAAAGCCTTCGAGCGCGAAGACGGTGCCAGCCCGGGGCGTTTTGCGATTGCGCATGGCAAGGCGTTTGGTGCGGTCATGCTGGGGATGGCAGGCAAGGCGCAGTTGGCGCGGGCGGAAAATCAGGCGTTCTTCATGAATGCGATCAATGGCGTCTTTGGTGGGCAGGTCGTGCCGGTGCCGGGCGGCGTGCTGCTGCGCGACGCGAAGGGCAGCGTGATCGGGGCAGTCGGGGTGACCGGCGACAGTTCCGAAAACGATGCCGCAGCTGCGGTTGCAGCGATCGAGGCGGCCGGGGTGATAGCCGAGGCCTGAGAAATCTTCTTCTTCTTCTTCTTCTTCTTCTTCTGTTTGCAAATACTCCCGGGGGTTCCGGGGGCAGCGCCCCCGGCCTTGCCGCCTAGAACCCCATTTGTTTGCGCCCCAGCGGTGTCAGATCATCCATCGTAGCGCGGCCCTCGAAATCGACCTCGTAATCTTCGGGCGCGAAATCGGGGGCGGATATTCCGGCGAGGAAGGCCTGGGCCTGAAGAGCGGCGTAGGCCCGGTTCTTTTTGCACGCGGGGCTGGCACCGATATAGATTACATTGGCCCAGTTCTCGGACGTGTTAGCTTGTTCGACGGCATGGATGATGTCGGTGTGCCACCAGACGGTATCGCCCGGATAAACCGTCGGGATCGTGGTCAGCCCGCGCAGAAGTTCAGCGTGGTGGCTTTGGTCTGCCCCCAGCGCACGACCCGGCTGGGCGCTGCAAAGGTCGTCCTCGGCCACGTCTTCCTGCAGCGCACGCAATAGCATGTAGGGCATCGACATCGTGGTCGGAACCAGTTGCAGAGTGCCGCCATTGGGGCCTTGCTCGGTCAGCCCGGTCCAGCCCTGAAAGGTGCGGAACATCGAGGCGACTGCGGGTGACGAGAATTCGCGTGTCTGGGTGCGGTAGGCGGCTTTCCACGGGTTATAGGCCTGCCAGTGGCCCTCGAAAACCGCGGCGTAGACCGCCTGAAATGCCGGATCGACCCAGCGTTCATAGCTGCCCGCATCCATATGCGGCGACAGGCCAAGCATGGTGTCGCCGGGCTGACGGCGGCGTGTGCGGTCGGCATATGCGTAGTCGAGGCTTGGGTCGAATTCATCGCCCATCGGGGCGCGCACCTCCCACAGGCCGTTGAGGAACGCCTTGGTTTCGGCCATCGCCGGATCCTGCCGAGCCATGACCTGCGGTTTTGACCAGTAGATCCCGAAAATCTGCGGCACCGCGTCCTTGAGATGGCTGAAGTACTTGTCGAGTCCGGCCTTTTCCCGCGCCTTGGTGAAATAATCATTGGCTTCGATGTATTCGCCAAGTTCCGCATTCCAGCTTTCGGCGCGTTTGCGATCGAAGACACCGCGGATGATGACGCAGCCTTTCTGCCGGATCTCGGTGAACTGGTCGGGGCTTACGGATTTGCTCTCGATTGCGGCGTAGGGCAACTCGGGGATGCCGCTGCCGCCGTTTGCGATTTCATCCAGAAGCGCATCGATTTCCTGCCGCACATGGCCGGTCAGACTTGCCATCGACTTTGTTACGTCGTGGCGGGCGCGGAGCTTGCGCTTCGCTTCGGCGATGAATGGCTTGGCGTCGAAATCCATCTGCGATCCTCCGGGTTGCGGGCAAACAGAGCATCAAATCGGTTGTCGGTCAAAGGGGCAGATCGCGCGAGGGATGGGCAATTCGGCAGCAACATCAGGATTTATTCACGCCGCCGCGTTAAGGTCTTTTTCGCGACCAGATTGCACTCTATATTGTGGATACGGGGGAAGGCGCGCATATGAAACGGCCCATTGTCGGGATAATCGGCAACAGCTATCTGATCAACGATCAGTACCCGGCCCATGCGGGCGGCACGATGAACTCTGAGGCGGTAGCCGAGGTTTCGGGTTGCTTGCCTCTGCTGATCCCCGCCGATCCCCGCTATGTCACGGTCCCGGAACTGATGGAAACCTGCGCCGGTTTCTTGTTTACTGGTGGGCGCCCGAACGTGCATCCCGAAGAATATGGTGAGGACGAAACCGAGGCGCATGGCGCCTTCGACCGTGCCCGTGACGCGATTGCCTTGCCGCTGATCCGCGCCTGCGTCGAGCGTGGCCAGCCCTTCTTGGGGATTTGCCGCGGGTTTCAAGAGGTCAACGTGGCCATGGGCGGCACGCTTTATCCCGAGATCCGCGATCTGCCGGGTCGCATGAACCACCGAATGCCGCCCGAAGGCACGCTAGAGGAAAAGTTCGCCCTGCGCCACGCCGTGCGCTTCACCCAGGGCGGCGTGTTTCAACGTCTGTTCGGGTCGGATTGCGTCATGACGAACACGTTGCACGGGCAGGGGATCAAGACGCCCGGCAAAGGGATCGTGGTTGACGGGACCGCCGATGATGGCACGCCAGAGGCGATCTATGTCGATGGCGCGCCGGGTTTCACTCTGTCCGTGCAGTGGCACCCGGAATGGAATGCGGCGAATGATCCGGTTTCACGGCCGCTGTTTCGTGCGTTTGGTGATGCGGTGCGAGCCTGGGTCATGGATCGGGCCAAGCCGGTGCTGAAAAGCGCCTGATTTTTCTGACCCGGGGGTTGACCTTGCCCCCGCTGGAACCTCCAAGACGGTGGCGGAAAGATCAACAAGGGATCCGATAATGATGCGAATGGCTTTGATCATCGGCGGCGTTGTCGTTGCCGCCGTGCTGAGTTTGGCGTTCTGGCCGGCACAGCAGCCGATGACCGCGCAAGCCCCTGCCGAACCGGGCGCACCGCTGGCCGAGGTTGCGGTGCCAGAGCTTGCGGGCAATGCGCTGATCGGGCAACGCGCCTATCAAGCAAGATGCGCCAAGTGCCACGGGGTGAATGCCGCCGGGCAAGAAGGCGTTGCGCCGCCGCTTGTGCACAAGATCTATGAGCCCTCCCATCACGGTGACGGCGCGTTTCTGGTGGCCGCCCGGAACGGTGCACAGAGCCACCACTGGCCGTTCGGGAACATGCCGCCGGTCGAGGGGATCACCGATGCAGAGGTCAAGACCATCGTCGCCTATGTGCGGGCGCTGCAGGCCGCAAACGGAATAAACTGACCGCCGGCATAGTGCCCCGGGCATTGACCCACCTCAAGGCGACGCGTCCACTGCGATGGCACCCTTATGGATAGAAGGAGGTGCGCCATGAAGGTATTGATCGCTTATGCCACGACCGAAGGTCAGACTCGCAAGATCGTCCGGTATGCGGCGGACTGGCTTGCTGACAAGGGTCACTCTGTCGAGTTGTGGCCTGCCGCCGAAACCGGCGATGTCGAGATCGAGCACTTCGATCGCGTGATTTTGGCAGCGTCTGTGCATTTGGGCCGGTTCCAGCGCGAACTGGAAGTGTTTGCCGCGCGTCACAAGGCCAAGTTGGACAAGATCGAAACGTTGTTTCTTGCGGTGTCGCTGGCGGCCGCCGGGAACGAGCCGGAAGACCGGGCCGGTCTGGACGACGTCATTAAGGCTTTCACCGACAAGACCGGGTGGGTACCGAAGCGCGTTGAGCATATTGCCGGCGCATTTCGGTTTACCCAATACGATTTCTTCCGGTCGTGGGCGATGCGCTGGATTGCGTCGCAAAGGGGTGAAACGGTCGATCCGAGTGTTGACCGGGAGTATACCGATTGGGCGGCGCTGGGCGCGACTTTGGCGGACTGGCTGGCCAAGTAGCCCTTAGGCAACCAGCAGTCGTGCTTCGTGGCGTTTGAGGCAACGGCGTGCGGTTCGGCCCTGCGCCCCGGTGTCAGAGCGCAAGGCGGGGAATGCCTCGAACAATTCGGCGCGCGACCGGTTCGAGACCGCAGAGATGCCAAGATCGGAGGCGTGGAAGCTTTCCGTCACCACGCCTTCGGCAAACACGATCTCGTGGCGGTCGAACATCATGTGGAAATAGGTGACCTCCGGCTGCGGGGCCAAGCGGATCGTATCATCGTTGATCAGATGTTTGGCCGCGATAAGCACTTCCGGCTGGCCCATCAGCAGTTCCGCCCGATAGCCATCGTAAAGCAGCCGGTGCTGCGGCGAAACCAGCAGCGTGCGACTGCCGCCAAAACCAGACTGCGGCGAGATCGAGACAGGCGCGAATTTGCCGGTGCCTTTAACGGTGCGCGAGCTGATCCAGCGGATCGGTTGCAGCCCGTTATCGCGAGTGAAGACCATATCGCCGGGGCGCAGGTCTTCGATCGGCCGCTCGCCAAACTCGGTCAGGATCCGGGTTCCGGTGGTGAAGCAGATGATATGCTCGATGTTCGAAAAGTTGACGACCGAACCATCCAGCATCGTGACAGAGCCGCTGAGCCCGCCCGCACCGTCATTCGGATTCGAGATGGTCAGCGTCGACAGGTCGACTAGACCGTTGAGATTTAGTGTATCGCCGTTGGTCTCACCGCCTTCGCCGCCGGTGATCGTGATCGTGCCGCTGCCAGCCTCGCCCAGATCGGTGAGGTTGAAGGTATCATCACCATCGCCGCCGATTGCTGTGTCACCCTGCGCGACATTCAGCGTGTCGTTGCCGGTGCCACCCGACATCGTGTCGCTGCCGGTGCCACCGGTCAGGGTGTCGTCGCCACCCTCGCCAAAGATGAAGTCGTTGCCCGCGCCGCCGCTGATGATATCGTCGCCGTCCGACGGCACGATCGTGTCGAAATGAATGTCGGTGACCCAGATCGCATGGGTGCCGGTATAGCCCCCTGTCAGCGTGTCTTCGGCGTTGGTATAGATGATCTCGATCGACGCCACCGGTCCGGCGATCTCGATCAGCGCCGACCCCGATGCCTGTGCCTGGGAATCGAGAAAATTGCCCGCCGTGACGGTGTTTCCTGATACAGTGTCATTGGTGCCCGCCGGCAGCGTGATCGTGACGGTGACCGGATTGCCATCGGCGTCGTAGGCATTGACGGTTACGACATCCAGATGGTTGCCGTTGAAAGCATCAATGTCGTTGATCCGAAAGACGACATTCGCGACCTCGTCACTCAGATTGCTGCCCGCGGTCGCGGCGAAATCGATGGTCGTGGTCGATGTCGCGCCAAGTCCGTTGCCGTAAAGATAGGCTCCGGAGGTCGTGCTCATCGGCTCGCCGGCGCCGACGTATTCTGTGTCGGTGATTTCGACCTCATAAAGTGGGCTATTGTCGCCGTTGTTGGTGAACGACACCGAAACGTTCATTTCGCCGGTATTCTGCGTTACCCCGCCGGCGATGCTGGATTCGTCGGTATCGACCCCGGCCCAGTTCAGATGTTCGGATGTGGATGTTGCGCCATTGGTGTCGCCGTAAATCGTGTCAGCGCCCGCGCCGCCATCGATCGTGTCATTGCCACCGCCGCCGGTGACCGTATCATTGCCGTTTCCTGCGGCCACCGAGTCATTGCCGCTGCCCGCATTGATGACATCGCCATTGCCGGACGGTCCGGTGCCCGCGCCGCTATCGACCATGTCGCCCTGTGGGTCGCCGGCATAGGACGCGTCGATCGTGTCATCGCCGCTGGTGCCAGAGACGATATGCGGCTCTGACACGAAGTCGGCATAGGTGAAGACGATATCACCCGCCGCATTGTTGGGGTTGGTGTCGTATGCGACGACCTCGTAGACGCGATTGGCAATCAGCGGGGATTCGGACAGCGTGTAGAATCCCGTCGCGGCACCGGCTTCGATCTCGAACTGAGCAACCTGGAAGGTTAGTCCCGTCACGGTATCGCGCAACGTCCAGAGTAGTTCTGCATCGACGGTCGAGTTGGTCGATGTACTCCCGCCGATCGTGGCCGTGGCCCGCGCGGTTTCGCCACCCGCGCTGTCGTCGTCAAGTGTCAAGCCGTCACTGCCCGCCTCATTGTCGGTGATCGCGGCCGTGCCAATGGCCGCAAGGGGGCCGTTCCACGTGAACATGCTGCCGATGGCCGTCGTGAAAATCGACGCCGGATTGGCATTGTAAAACTCGACATTATAGATAGCCATTGCCGTACTTGTCCCCACATCCCTCGACCGGACATCGATGCCCGTTTCGCAGAACAATTTCGCGCCGCAATGCGCAGCGGGAAAGGCGGGACCAAGATTAAATCTAGGTAAAACTTAGGCAAATCTTCCAGTCTGGTAACGATCCCGGGGGCGGCCTGGAACTGGCCCCGGGAACTACCTCAGAGCAACAGATCGAAGCTCTTGTTCAGGGGCAGTTCGCGGGCACGGATGCCTGTAAGGTCAAAAAGCGCATTGGCCAGCGCCGGGGCCGCAGGTGGGGTGCCCGGTTCGCCAATGCCGCCCATCAGATGGTTGTTTTCAAGGATCCTGACCTCGATCCGGGGCGCATTGTGCATTCGCAGTGCGTCATAGTCCGGGAAGTTGAACTGATCGACCTCGCCGCCGCTGAACGTGATCTCTCCCTGAACCGCCGCTGAAAGGCCGTAGATCAGGCCGGAAATCATCTGCGCCTCGATGATGCCGGGGTCCAGCGCTGTTCCGGGGTCGCAGGCGATCCAGGCGTTGGTAATGCGGATTGTGCCATCCTCGTCACGCACTTCGATGATCTCTGCCACCGGTGTGCCGAAGGAATAGGTGAATGCGACGCCGCGCCCGACGCCGTCGGGGGTCGCGCCGGCCCAGCCGGACATATCGCGCACCGCCTCAAGTACCTTGGCAGAGGGCTCGTGTTCCGGGCGGATCAGCGAGATTCGGAATTCAAGCGGATCGGCACCGGCGGCATGGGCCAGTTCGTCAATGAAGCTTTCGTGGAAGAAACCGTTGAACGAATTGCCGACCGAACGCCAGAATCCTACCGGCACGGCGATATCCGTAAGGTGACCCTGCACACGGTAATTCGGAATCGCGTAGGGCTGGTCGAATACGCCCTCGACATGGCCCTTGTCGGGACCGGGGGGCGCGAATCCGGCCATCCGCTGCATCGCGCTGCGAGTAACGGAGGGGGCTGCGATTTTCGCCGACAGCGCTGTGGCTGTGCCGTTTTCGACCGCGCCGGTGAAGCGGGCGACAGCGGCGGGGCGATAGAAATCGTGGCGCATATCCTCTTCGCGGGTCCACATCACCTTGACCGGAGTTCCGGGCATTTCACGCGCGATGCGTCCGGCAAGGGCGGCATAGTCGCTTTCGCCGCGCCGCCCGAAGCCGCAGCCAAGGAACGGGGTGTGAACAGTGGTGTTTTCCTCGGTCACGGCGGCAGCCTCTGCCGCTTTCCTGCGGATCACGACCGGGGCCTGATTGCCGCACCAGACGGTCAGCTTGTCGCCATCCAGATGCGCCGTGGCATTCATCGGCTCCATCGTGGCATGGGCGAGGAACGGTGCGCGGTACTCGGCCTCGATCAGCGCGCCGGACATCGTGCCAACGTCGCCATCGTCACGCATCGTCGAGTTCGGCGTGTCGTCCAGGCTGGCCGCGATCTGGTCGAAAAGCTCGCCAGTCGTTTCGGCATAAAGGGCGGGGCCCCAGTTGATCTCCACCGCGTCTGCGGCCTGAATGGCCAGCCAGGTGTTGCTTGCGACAACCGCGATGCCGGTGCCAAGGTCGATCACCCGATCGACGCCTGGCATCTTTAGCGCCGCGCTGGCATCGTAGCCAAGCATTTCTCCGCCAAGCCTCGGGTTCATCCGCACGGTGGCGAATTTCATCCCCGGCAGGCGGATATCGGCACCGTATTCGGCGGTGCCGGTGGATTTGGCGGCCATGTCGAGCCGCGGCATCGACTTGCCCAGGTATTTCCAGTCAGAGCGCGGGCGCAGTTCGGGCTGCTCAACCTCGACCTTCGCCGCCTCGGCGGCCAACGCGGCATAGGGCAGGGCGGTGCCGTCGGGGCCGATCACCTTGCCGGCCTCGGTGATCAACTGCGAGCGGGCAACGCCCAGTCGGTCTGCGGCAACCTCTTTCAGCGCTTCGCGCGCGGTGGCCCCGGCAAGGCGCATCTTGTCAAAGCCATCGACGGTGGTGGTCGAGCCGCCGGTCACCTCAAGCGAGAGCATTTTCGGAAGCGCGTGCACCAGCGCCTCTTGCCAGCCGGACATTTCCGTGCGCCTGTAATGCGGGCCGGGCAGGCCGGCCTCCATCAGCGCCCCGTTGAAGTATGCCTGCGCCGGGGGGCCGTGCAGAACGCGGACATCCTGCCAGGCAACGTCCAGCTCTTCGGCGACCATCGCGGCCAGCGTGGTGTGCACGCCCTGACCCATCTCGGCCCGAGGGGCGATGACGGTGACACCGTGCTGGTCGATGATAAGCCATGGATTCATCGACCACTTCGTCGGCATCCGAGGGCGACAGCGGGTTTGGCGGCGTCTTGCGCACGGCATAAACGCCAAAGGCGGCACCGCCCGCGACAGCGACGCCTAGCACCAAAAGGCTGCGACGGGTGATGGTTCCAACACGGCTCATCCTACGCCTCCTGCAATCTGGAAGCGGCGGTGTGAATCGCGGCACGGATGCGCGGATAGGTGCCGCAGCGGCAAAGGTTGCCCTGCATCGCTTCGTTGATATCTTCGTCGGTAGGGGTAGGGTTGTTCGCAAGAAGGTCAGCGGCCTGCATGATCTGGCCAGATTGGCAGTAGCCGCACTGCGCGACCTGATGCTCGACCCAGGCCTCTTGGATCACCGCCATCTTGTCTGGCGTGCCCAGCCCCTCGATCGTGGTGACCTCGCCCCTGACATCCGAGAGCGACACCTGGCAGGACCGCACCGCTTCACCGTCGATATGGACGGTGCAGGCGCCACAGGCCGCGACGCCGCAGCCGAACTTGGTGCCGGTCAGCCCGATCTCGTCGCGCAGCACCCACAGAAGGGGCACATCGTCCGGCAGATCAACCGAATGGGTCTGGCCGTTGATGGTCAGCGTGGTTGGCATTCCCCAGGTCTCCTGTTCTGCATCAGTCGCCGCGTATTATATAGCACGCCAATAGGTAGGGTCACGCGGCCGGAACGTCCATTTCGCACGCAAGCCTCACGCTTTTTATCTAAAAATTCGTGCGCAGGTGCCAGAGTTCCGGGAAGATTTCCACATCCAGCATGCGGCGCAGATAGGCTGTGCCACTGGTCCCGCCGGTGCCGCGTTTGAACCCGATTACGCGTTCCACGGTGGTGACATGGTTGAAGCGCCAGCGGCGAAAGTAGTCCTCGAAATCTACTAGTTTCTCTGCAAGTTCGTAAAGCTCCCAATGGGTTGCGGGGTCTTTGTAAACTTGCGTCCAGGCATCTGACACGTCCGCGTCGGCGCTGTAAGGCTGCGAAAGATCGCGGTTGAGAATACCGGCAGGGACGGGCAGGCCAGCGGCATCGAGGGCCTGCAACGCGAGGTCGTATAGGCTGGGTTGCGAGAGTTCGGCCTTCAGTTTGGCAAGGATCTCGGGTCGGTGCTCATGCGGTTTCAGCATCGCCGAGTTGCGGTTGCCGACCATGAATTCGATCAGCCGGTATTGCCAGCTTTGAAATCCCGAGGATTGGCCGAGGGTGGGCCGGAAGGTGGTGTATTCCGACGGCGTCATGGTGCGCAGCACGTCCCAGGCGTTGTTCAGCTGCTCGAATATCCGCGCGACCCGAGCGAGCGTCTTGAATGCGGGGCGCATCTGGCCTTCGGCCAAGGCGGCGCGCGTTGCAGTCAGTTCGTGTATCGCCAGCCGCATCCACAACTCTGATGTCTGGTGCTGAATGATGAACAACATCTCGTCATGCGCGTCCGATTTCGGGTGTTGTGCTGTCAGGATTGCGTCAAGCGACAGGTAGTCAGAATAGGACATTCGGCCGTCAAAGGACATCTCTGCGCCGTCATCGGCGGGGTTGAAGGGATCGGTCATCTGGGCCTCATGTCACGCGGGCGCGGGTCTTGTAGTCCGGGCGGTCCCAAAGCCGGTTCTGCATGATATCGGCAAGGATGCGCGCACCTTCGCGCACGTCGCCTTCATCGATGTAAAGCGGCGTGAATCCAAAGCGCATAATGTCGGGCGCGCGGAAATCGCCGATCACGCCGCGCGCGATAAGCGCCTGCATCGCGGCATAACCGTCGGCAAAGCGGAACGACACCTGTGAGCCGCGCTGCGCTGGATCGCGCGGTGACGCGAGGATCAGGTCGGGGCAGGTTCCCTCGACCAGCCCAATGAAAAGCTCTGTCAGGTCGATGGATTTGGCGCGCACCGCTTCGATATCGGCGCGATCCCAGACATTTAGCGCCGCTTCAAGCGCTGCCATCTGCAAGACCGGCGGGGTGCCGACGCGCATCCGCTCGATACCCGCGCCGGGGCGATAGTCGAGATCGAAGGCGAAAGGTGCCTCGTGGCCCAGCCAACCCGAAAGCGCCGAGCGGACGGTTTCTGCGTGTTCGGGAGCGACATATATGAAAGCCGGGCCGCCAGGACCGGAGTTGAGGTATTTGTAGGTGCAGCCGATGGCAAAATCGGCCTTGGTTCGGGTCACATCGACCGGTAGGGCCCCTGCGGAATGCGCCAGATCCCAGATCGCCAGAGCGCCAGCGGCATGCGCCTTTGCGGTGAGTTTGCCCATGTCGTGCAGTCGCCCAGTACGATAATCAACCTCGGTCAGCATCGTCACGGCGATTTCGTCGGTGATGTTGGCTTCAACCTCTTCAGGCGCGACGACGCACAACTCATGGCCCTTGCCGAGCAAGCGGATCAGACCTTCGGCCATGTAAAGATCGGTCGGGAAGTTGCCGGAATCACTGAGGATTACCTTGCGGGCCGGGCGCAGGTCCAGCGCCGAGGCCAGCGCCTGGTAGACCTTGATCGACAGCGTGTCGCCCAACACTACGCTGCCTTCAGGCGCGCCGATCAGCCGTCCGATCCTGTCGCCAAGAACGGCCGGTTGCGCCATCCAGCCAGCCTTGTTCCAGCCGGTGATCAGCATTTCGCCCCATTCGTCGGTGATGGCGCGGGTCACGCGGCCCGCCGCCGCTTTCGGCAGCGGACCGAGCGAGTTGCCGTCAAGGTAGATGACACCCTTTGGCAGGTGAAAAAGCGATTTGGTTTCTGCGAAATTCATCGGGTCTCTGCTGTTTGGGGTGGTGTCCGCGTGGTCATATCTGCCCACCGGCGATTTCGATGCACTGTCCGTTTACGCTTTGCGAGC
Organism: uncultured Alphaproteobacteria bacterium; assembly: GCA_963714615.1. GTDB lineage: Bacteria > Pseudomonadota > Alphaproteobacteria > Rhodobacterales > Rhodobacteraceae > JAHEAO01. The sequence continues at coordinate 347,564 of CAVQOV010000013.1, forward strand.
CCGGACCGCACAGCCACATGGCGGCGGCGGCAACCTCGGACGGGGCGATCAGTCGCTTGTGACGGTTTGCGCCGACCATGATCTGCATCGCCGCGTCCGCGCTGATGCCGGCACGCGTGGAAATCGCAGTGACATTCTGGTCGACGATGGCGGTGTCGACATACGCGGGGCAGAGCGCGTTGAAGGTGATCGGGCTGCCAAGGTAATCCTCTGAAAGGGCGCGGATCAGGCCAGTCAGCCCATGCTTTGAAGCGGTATAGGCCGGGGCGCCCTTCAGCCCTTTCAGCCCGGCTATGGAAGAAACGGCAATCACCCGGCCCCAATCCTGCCCGCGCATCGAGGTCAGGCATTCGCGGATCGTGAGGTATGCACCATCAAGGTTGGTCGCCATGATCTTGCGCCAGAAGGCAAGGTCGGTCTTGTGCAGCGCGCGACCCTCGGCGATGCCGGCGTTGGCGATGCAGATCGCCAGCGGGCCAAGGGCGTCAACGGCGGATTTGACGGCTGCAACCACGCTGGCCTCGTCGGTGACATCCATTGCGGCGGGGTGCAGCCGAGGCTGCTTTGTGGCTGCGGCATTCAGTACGTCGGCGCGGCGGCCGGTGATCGTTACTTCGGCGCCCGCCTCGGCCAATGCCAGCGCTATGGCAAGCCCGATACCGGTGCCGCCGCCAGTGACAAGCGCGTGCCGTCCTAGAAGTTGGTGAACCATGCGAACCTCCGCTTGGGTGGCAGAGTGGCCCGCGCGTCGCGTCGCCGCAAGGGGTTGCTCTGGACATTTACATTCGGATTGGTGAATATGTGCCTGAGAGGAGTCACCATGAGCGTTTTCCGAATGTCGTTCCTGATCGCCGTTGCGCTGGCCGGTTCGGCCTTGGCCAGCGAGGATATCGCCGATCAGTATCCGAATAGTGCCTTGTATTCCAAACCGGTCGAGGTGATCCCAAACGTCTGGTCGGCCATCGGCGCAACCGCGCCGCCGACCTATGACAATAGCGGCCACAACAACAACCTATCGTTCATCGTGACCAGCGAAGGCGTGGTCGTTGTGAATGGCGGTGCCGCGGCGGTGCTGGCAGAGGCGCTGCACGCCGAGATCAAGGCGGTGACCGATCAGCCTGTTGTTCTGGTGATCAACGAGAACGCGCAGGGCCATGCGATGCTGGGCAATTCCTACTGGGCGGCGCAGGGTGTCGACATCCTGGCCCATGCCGATGCCGCAGATGAGGTCATGACGCATGGCGACGGGGCACTGACGGCGATGCGCGTCTATAACCGCGACAAGGCCGAGGGCACCGAAGTGGTCGGCCCCACGATCACCTTCGAGGACGAGTACATCGTCGAACTCGGCGACACCCGGATTGAGGTGCTGCATCTAGGCCCGGCCCACAGCCCTGGCGACATTCAGGTGTGGCTGCCGGGTCAGAAGTTGGTGATCTCTGGCGACATCGCATTTCACGAGCGCATGCTGCCAATCTTTGCCGACACCTGCACAAGCTGCTGGATCGAGACCTGGGATGAGAAGTTCGAGCCGCTTGGCGCGTTTTACGTCATCCCCGGCCACGGCCATCCGACCAACATGGATCAGGTTCGTCGCTACACGCATGATTACCTCGTCTATCTGCGTGAGAAGATCAGCGAACATATCGACGCGGGCGGTGACCTTGCCGACGCATATTATGTTGACCAGTCGCCCTACAAGCATCTTGATACGTTTGAGGAACTGGCAACCAAGAATGCGGGCCGTGTCTATGAAGAGATGGAATGGGAATGATCGGGTGCGAGGTTTTGCTTGAAGTGGCTTGATCTTCCGCCAATCTGGCTTGCCGCATTTTTGGCGGTGGCTTGGGGCATCGCACGTCTTCTGCCGGGCCTGACTGTGGATGCAGTGTGGTTGCGCTGGCTGGGCGTTGCGATTGTTGTTGCGGGGCTGGGGCTGATGGTGCTGGCAATCCTTCAGATGGCGAAGCACCGCACAACGGTGATCCCGCACCGGCAGCCCTCGGCACTGGTTTCGACGGGGATATTCCGGATAAGTCGCAATCCGATCTACCTTGGTGATGCGCTGATCCTGACCGGCGCGATCCTGTGGTGGGGCGCGGTTGCGGCGCTGCCGCTGATCCCGGTTTTCATTTGGTTGATAGGTCATCGTTTCATTTCGCCTGAAGAGGCTCGGCTGCGGACGGGGTTCGGCGAAGATTTCGTGAAATGGTCTGAAAGAACACGGCGTTGGCTGTAAGTTAACGCAAACAGTGCGGTTCATTACCTTGTGAGGAGTTCAGGCGGGGTGATATGAGGCGTAAGCGAACTGGGTCAAAAAGGCTGCAAAGGGGACGGTAGACGTGAAAATCGGGGCACCGAAAGAGATATTTGACGGCGAAGCGCGGGTTGCGATGACGCCCGACAGCGCCGTGCAGCTGCAAAAGCTGGGGTATGACTGCGTGATCGAAGCCGGGGCAGGCGCTGCTGCGGGCTTTTCCGACGCCGCCTACAAAGAGGCGGGCGTAGAAGTGGTCAAGACAGCGACAGCACTCTGGAAAGCTGCCGATATCTTGATCAAGGTGCGTCCGCCGTCCGAGGCCGAGGCAAAACGGCTGACCAAGGGCCAGACGCTGATTTCTTTCTTCTATCCCGGCCAGAACGAGAAGCTGATGGAACTGGCGAAAGAAAAGGGCGCCAATGTCATCGCAATGGACATGGTGCCGCGGATCTCGCGCGCACAGAAGATGGATGCGCTGTCGTCGATGGCCAATATCGCAGGCTACCGCGCGGTGATCGAGGCCGGCAACAATTTCGGCCGGTTCTTCACGGGGCAGGTGACGGCCGCGGGCAAGGTGCCGCCGGCCAAGGTTCTCGTCGTCGGCGCTGGCGTGGCTGGACTGGCCGCGATCGGCACCTCGACCTCGCTCGGGGCGATCACCTATGCGTTCGACGTGCGCCCCGAAGTGGCTGAACAGATCGAGTCGATGGGCGCGGAGTTCGTCTATCTCGACTTCAAGGAGCAGGCGCAGGACGGCGCCGCGACGGGTGGCTATGCCGCCCCCTCCAGCCCGGAATTCCGCGAGGCGCAGCTGAAGAAGTTCCGCGAACTTGCGCCCGACATGGATATCGTCATCACCACGGCGCTGATCCCCGGACGCCCGGCGCCGAAGCTCTGGACCAAGGACATGGTCGAGATGATGAAGCCCGGCTCGGTGATTGTCGACCTCGCCGCAGAACGCGGCGGCAATTGCGACCTGACGGTGCCCGACGAGAAGATCGTCACCAAGAACGGCGTGACGATTGTTGGCTATACCGACTTCCCCAGCCGGATGGCCGCTCAGGCGAGCACGCTTTATTCGAACAACGTGCGCCACATGTTGTCCGACCTGACGCCCAAGAAGGATGGCAAGGTCGATCACAACATGGAAGATGATGTGATCCGGGGCGCCACGGCGACCTACAAGAGCAAGATCACTTTCCCGCCACCGCCACCCAAGGTGCAGGCCATCGCGGTGCAGAAACCGAAACCTGCCGCCAAGGAACTGACCCGCGAAGAGAAACTGGCCCACGAGGCCGCGGCATTCCGCAAATCGACGCAAAGTCAGGTGACGTTGCTGGCGATCGGCGCAGTGCTGATGTTGATTGTCGGCGCTTACGCGCCTGCCAGCTTCATGCAGCATTTCATCGTCTTCGTGCTGTCGGTCTTCATCGGCTTTCAAGTGATCTGGGGGGTCAGCCACTCGCTGCACACGCCTTTGATGGCGGTGACAAATGCGATCTCGGGGATCATCATCCTGGGTGCGCTTTTGCAGATCGGATCAAGCGGCTGGATCGTCACGATCCTTGCGGCGATCTCGGTGCTGATCGCGACGATCAACATCGTCGGGGGCTTCATGGTCACCCGGCGCATGTTGCAGATGTTCCAGAAATCCTGAGCGGGGGCTGATCCATGTCTTTCGGTATTCAAACCGCCGCATACATCGCGGCATCGGTTCTTTTCATCCTCGCCCTTGGCGGCCTTTCCAATCAGGAAAAGGCCAAGCGCGCGGTCTGGTACGGCATCGTCGGTATGGCGATCGCGGTCATTGCCACGATCCTCGGGCCGCAGGTTTCGATCTCTGTCCTCTTGATCATCGCGCTTGTGATCGGGGCGGGTATCGGCATTGCGGTGGCGCAACGGGTCGAGATGACCGGCATGCCGCAACTTGTGGCGGCCTTGCACTCTTTCGTCGGTCTGGCGGCGGTGTTCATCGGTCTCAACTCCGACATTACCGCGCAAGAGTTTTCGACCCACGCAGAGCAGGTGATCCACGAGGTCGAGGTGTTCCTTGGCGTCTTCATCGGTGCTGTCACCTTCACCGGCTCGATCATCGCTTACGGCAAGCTGGCGGGGCGGATCAGCGGCAAGGCGCTGATCCTGCCCGGGCGGCACGTCTGGAATATCCTGATGGTGGGCCTGTCGTTGCTGCTGCTGCTGGCCTACATGAACGGGGTTGGATCGTGGACGCTTTACCTGATGACGCTGCTGGCCTTCGTGCTGGGTGCGCATCTGGTGATGGCCATCGGCGGCGCTGACATGCCGGTCGTGGTGTCGATGCTCAACAGCTATTCCGGCTGGGCTGCGGCGGCGACGGGGTTCTTGCTGGGCAATGACCTGCTGATCGTGACTGGTGCGCTGGTCGGCTCGTCAGGCGCGATCCTGTCGTACATCATGTGCCGTGCGATGAACCGGCATTTCCTGAGCGTGATCCTGGGCGGCTTCGGCGGCCCTTCCGGCCCGGCGGCCGAGATTGAGGGCGAGATGATCGCGATCGACGCCGAGGGCGTGGCCGCAGCGCTGAACGACGCTGATTCAGTGATCATCATCCCCGGCTACGGCATGGCGGTGGCGCAGGCGCAGCAATCGGTTAGCGAGCTGACACGCAAGCTGCGTGCGGCGGGCAAAGAGGTGCGCTTTGCGATCCATCCGGTGGCGGGGCGGCTGCCGGGGCACATGAACGTGCTGCTGGCAGAGGCGAGGGTGCCCTATGACATCGTGCTGGAGATGGACGAGATCAACGCGGATTTCCCCTCGACCGATGTGGCCATTGTGATCGGCTCGAACGATATCGTGAACCCGGCGGCGCAGGAGGATCCCAACAGCCCGATTGCGGGCATGCCGGTTCTGGAATGCTGGAAGGCGAAGCAGGTATTCGTATCCAAGCGTGGCCAGGGGACGGGGTATTCCGGGATCGAGAATCCGCTGTTCTACAAGGAAAATACCCGCATGTTTTATGGCGATGCGAAGGCCAGCGTGGATAGCTTGTTGCCGCTGATCAGTTGAATTGTCCGTCTGTCCACATGTGGACAGACGGACATTTCTTTTTAAATCAACGCACTAACTTTTTTCGTTAGTGTTTTGTTAACTACGAAATGGCGGATTTCCGGGCGGCGGCGCCTTTCGGGAGGTCTGGTTTCTTGTCAGGCGCGGATGCGGATCGGGTTGAAGGTCATGATGACCCCGGTCCGGGTTCCGGCTTCGTCACCCCTTGTATCGCCGACGAAGATGAATTCGCGCACCAGTTCGCCGCCGCCGTTGTGGATCACATCCTCTTCGTGGTCGTGATCTTCATAAAAGACCGACGAGGACTGATCCGACACGATCTCGAGGATCGGGGCCGTGTGGGTGTAGATGCGAAACGCCTCGGTCCCTTCCGCGGTGGTCCAGTCGGAGCGGGTTTCACGCGCGGTCATCTGCACGTTGGCCCATATTTCGCGCTGGTTGCGGACATTGACATCGACGTTGCACCAGATGCGCGGCCCGTGCCCGCCGAAATCCCTGTCACCTCGGGTATGGGGCGGGATGTATTGAACCGGGTCGGGCACGACGTCGATCGCATTGGGGGTGTCCACCTCATCATAATCGATGGTGATCTCGCGAAACCGGATCGACGCGCCGGTGTGGGTGCCGGCCTCGTCGCCGCGGGTGTCACCGACGATGCTGTATTCGCGCACCGGTCCGCTGTCCTCGGGCCGGGTGAAACGGTCATGACCGTCGACCTGCTCGAAGAACATGAAGCTTGTGACGCCCGGCGACACGATGTTGTTGATCCGCGCGACATTCTCGAAAGTGCCATCGTAAACGTCGAGGTCGAACGTGCCCTCGGCGGTTGTCCAGTCGGCGCGGTCTTCCTGGAACCGCATCCAGATACGGGCCTTGATCTTGCGCAGTTGCGAGACGTAAAGCCGCGTGTTGATCCAGATCCGGGGGCCATGACCGGCGAATTCGCGGTCGCCGCGGGTGTGGGGTGGGACAAGGAAACCGGTATCCCACAGCTCAATGGTTTTCTCAGGCATAACGCCCTCCATTCTTGAAAATGTTTGAGTCAAATTGGCGGTTCGGGAAACGACTCGGAACCGCACAGATAGAATAACACAACCCTAGCGGTTCTTGATGTGGAAAGTTGACCTAGCGGAACCTTGGCGTGAATTTGCCATTCGATACAGGGTGGTCCGCGCGGGGGCTGCCTGCCCCCGCACCCCCGGGGATATTTCGGGACAAATGATGGCCGTGTCGTGGCGGGTGTATCCCGGCTGCAAGTCGACGGAAGTATACCGGTTAGCGAATGCCCGATCGGCGGTTTCCGGTTTTCGTGACGGTGCCGCCCGGCCTATGCTGGCGAAAAGCTCAGGACTGTTGCAATGACGTCTTTCAAGGATCACCCGCTGCGCTATGCGCTGGCCAACGAATTGCATGCGCGCCCGTTCCCGTCGTTGGATGCGCCTTGTTTTGCGGCCTATCTTGCGATCAAGCCCGAACACGACGCGGCCAACCGTGACCGCGACGCGGACCGGGCCCATCTGATCGCCCTGCTGGATCGGTTCGGCGCGCCGCATCCGCAGCCCGGTGCCACGCATTTCTTCGGCGAGATCGGCAAATACAAGCTGAAATGGGAAAGCCATACCGAGTTTGTGACCTATACGATCTTTGGGGCGGGGGTGGCGACGCGCGCCTTTGATCCGGTGTTTTTCGATGTCTTTCCCGACGCTTGGCTGCGCCAGGCGCCGGGTGTGCGGATGACATCGGCACTGATCCGGGTTGAACTGGCAGAGGGTACCGACGGGGTGGCGGAAAAGCTGGAGCAGTGGTTCGTTCCCGAAAGCATGGCCGTCAGCCATGTTCTGGACCAGAGCGCGGTGATTGCCGGCGATTTCCGGATCGACGCGGCCGGGCACATGCGGTTCGCGGTGTTTGCCGGGCGCGATACCGGATCGCGGCGCGTTGGCCGTATTGTGCAGCGCCTGTGCGAGATCGAAACCTACAAGGCGATGTCGATGCTGGGCCTGACCCGGGCACGGCAGTTGTCGTCAGAGCTTGGGCCGATCGACCAGCGGCTGACACGGTTGGTGGGTGCAATGACGGGGCAGGTTTCATCGCCCGAAGTGACGCTGAAGGATCTGCTGTCGATCGCGGCGGAACTTGAGAACATGGCCGCGCAATCGAGTTTCCGGTTTGGCGCAACCGGGGCCTATGAGGCGATCGTGAACCAGCGGATCGCGGTCTTGCGCGAAGAGCGGTTCGAGGGCCGCCAGACCTTCGCGGAGTTCATGATGCGGCGCTATGATCCGGCGATGCGGACGGTGAAATCGGCTGAGCGTCAGTTGGCCGGAATGGCCGACCGCGCGATCCGGGCTGGCGATCTGTTGCGCACGCAGGTCGATGTGGAGCGCTCGGCGCAGAACCAGAAGCTGTTGGAAAGCATGGACAAACGCGCCGATCTGCAATTGCGGTTGCAAAAGACCGTCGAGGGATTGTCGGTGGTTGCGATCAGCTATTACGCGGTCAATCTGGCGGCCTACATGGCCTATCCGTTCACCGACCCGGTGGGGGTGTCCAAGGGGCTGGCGACGGCGCTGCTTACTCCGCTGGTAGTGCTGATGGTGTGGCTCTTGGTGCGGCGGATCCGGCGACAGGTGGAGCACTGATCAGCCGGTTCAGCGCGACGGCGCCGGTGGCGATGGACGCCAGCGCAAGCAGCGCCGCGACCGACAATGTGGGAATGCCCGAGAGGCCCGCGCCGACGGTGCAGCCGCCCGCCAGAACACCGCCGATGCCCATAAGAACCGCGCCCAGAAGGTAGCGGCCGGTTTCGCGCGGCGAGGTGAAGCTTTGCCATTCAAAGCGGCCCGAAATGAGCGACAGGGCAAGGGCACCGGCGACGACGCCACCCAGTAAGCCGACGCCGAAGCCGGCCGGGATCGAGGTGGAGGCGACGCCCCAGAACAGGGTTTCGGCAGCGGGCGAGGTGAACGAGAGGCTTTCAAGTGCGATCGGATCGAACTCATCGTACAGGACGAAACCGGTGCCGATCCAGGCGGCGGGAACCAGAAGGCCGATCACGACGGCGAGGCCGAGATGCAGCGGACGCGCACCGGAGCGGGCGGCAAAGCTGAATGAAATCAGCGCGATAACGGCGGCCCACAGGATTGCGCCGCCGGGCAGCGCGGCAAGGGAAACGGACTCGCCCATCGGCAGGGTGACGCTGCCAAGCGTGGTGCGAAGGGGGGCCAGCACGCCCTTGAGTGTGGCGTGGGCGGTGAAGGCGAAGACCAGAAGAACGGTCAGCGCGCGCAGGTTGCCAGAGCCTGCAAGCACAGTCAGGCGCGACACGCAGCCGCGCGTCAGCACCATGCCGGCACCGAAAGCCAGGCCGCCCAGCACGATGGCGAGCCACGGCAGATCGGCGGCCATGAAGCGGTGATCTGCGAATGAAATCAATCCCTTGGCAACGCCAGCCTGGGTGCCGATGACCGCGACGGCAAGCGCTGTCAGCCAGACACCGAGGGCGGGGCGACGCTCTGCCACCGGGCCGACAAGGCCGCGGCGGATGCAAAAGCGGGTGGCCTCCGCGAGGAGGCCGAAGGCGAGCCCGAGGGCAAGGCCCAGCACGATGGCGGCCTGACGGGCGGTGGTTTCCTCAAAACCGAAGGACTCGAACATCGCGATTCTCCCGCAAACGGAAATTTTTTCCGGTTTGGCGCGGGGGGCGAGGGAAATCAAGGTCGGGAAAGGGGTGTTATGGGCGGCAGTGAGGAACTTTGTTCCAGTGCGTGGGGCTTGCCGGAACATCGTTCCCTTTGGGCGGCGGTATCCGGCACGTGGTTCCCAGGCGTCGCTGCGGGTGGCACGGACCGTCCTTTTCGTGCCCGGATGCCGGAACCTGCCGCTTTGGCGCAAAGCGGGCGGCCGCCGCTGCCGCCAAACCAAGCGCACCCTCTGTCAACTGCCCTGGCGCGGTGGTCGCGCACTGATCCGGTGCTGACGGTTCTTGACCGCGGCCCGGAGGCCCCGCAGGGTGGCGCGGAATTGGTGGCAGGGGAGGTTGCGATGGGCGGGCGGTTCGTACTGGTCGAGCATGGGCATGGCATCATGGATGACCGGGTGACGACGTTTCTGCGTGAGCGCGGGGTTGAGCCGGTTGTGATCCGGCCCTTCGCGGGAGAGGCGCTGGGCAAGGTCGATGGATCAGTTATGGGCAGCGTGGTTTTTGGCGGGCCGTTCAGCGTGTTCGAGGAAGACCGGCATCCGTTTCTGAACGACGAAAACCGCTGGATCGAACAGTGCCTGATCCGCGGCGTGCCGCTTTTGGGGATCTGTCAGGGCGCGCAATCGATTGCGCATGTGCTGGGGGCATGGGTCGGGCCGCTGGAGAGCGACGCGCATGAGTTCGGGTACTATGAGGTTACGCCGACCGAAGCGGGCCGTGATCTGATACCGGAACCGATGCATCTGGTGCAGGCACATTTTCATGGCTTCGATCTGCCCGAAGGTGCTGTGCTGTTGGCGACGGGCGAGGTCTATCCGCATCAGGCATTCAGCTATGGCAGCGCGCTGGCGTTTCAGTTTCATGCCGAGGTGACGCCTGCGCAGTTCCGGCGGATGCAAGATGCCGACTGGGCGCCGTACGGCAAGCCCGGCGTGCAGGACCGCGCCGAGCAGGACCGGCTGATGGCGGCGCATGATGCGCGCCAGCACGACTGGTTCATCGGCGCGCTGGAGCGGCATTTTGGCGAGGCGCTGGCGGCGTGACGGGCTTTCCGATTTCCCAGGCGTCACCGGTCGCGCATGACGGTGCGCTGCCCGAGCGGGCCGATGTGGTCGTGATCGGCGGCGGCATCATCGGGGTGATGTCGGCGTGGTTTCTGGCAAAACGTGGCCTGTCGGTTGTGCTGCTGGAAAAGGGCCGGATCGCGGGAGAGCAATCGAGCCGCAACTGGGGCTGGATCCGGGCGCAGGGCCGCGACCCTGCGGAGTTGCCGATCATGATCGAGGCGCGGCGCATCTGGCAGGGGCTGGAGGCGGAGTGCGGCGAGGATCTGGGGCTGCGGCAAGGCGGGGTTCTGTATCTGGCCAAGGACGCCGCTGAACTTGCGAAGTTCGAGGCATGGACGGCGCATGCGCGGGCCCATGATCTGGATACCCGGCTGCTGAGTTCGGCCGAGGCGGCGGCGCTGTTGCCAGATGCCGCACGGCAGTGGCCGGGCGGGCTTTGGACCGCGAGCGATTGCCGCGCCGAGCCGTGGCTGGCGGTGCCTGCGCTGGCGCGGGCGGCGGCGCGCAAAGGGGTCACTCTGCGCGAAAACTGCGCGGTGCGCGGCCTCGATATCGCAGGCGGCAGGATCGCGGGGGTGATCACCGAAAATGGTCGCGTCGCGACGTCCGAGGTCGTGCTGGCAGGTGGCGCGTGGTCGTCGCTGCTGTTGCGCCGTCACGGCGTTCGCATCCCGCAACTGTCGGTCCGCGCGCCTGTCGCTGCGACCGAGCCCTTGCCCGAGGTCTTCGCCGGTGCGGCGGCTGATGCCAAGATCGCGTTCCGGCGCAGGCTCGATGGCGGCTACACGCTGGCGCCCGCGGATTTCCACGAGCTTTTCATCGGCCCCGACGCGTTCCGGAACTTGCGGGTCTTCCTGCCGCAACTGCGCGCCAGCCCCTTCGGCACCCGCTACCTTCCCGCCGCCCCCAAGGGCTACCCGGACGCATGGCGCACCGCGCGGAGCTGGGCGCTGGACGGCCCCAGCCCGTTCGAGGCGATGCGGGTGCTGGACCCGGCCGCGAACCGCGCCCAAACCGCCCGTCTGGTGCGTGAATTCGCGCAAGTGTTCCCCGGCCTTGGCGCGCCCCGGATCAAGCTGGCATGGGCCGGAATGATCGACTCAATGCCCGATCTGGTGCCGGTCATCGACCGCGCGGCAGCTTTGCCCGGCCTGACCATCGCCACGGGGATGAGCGGACATGGTTTCGGCATCGGCCCCGGCATCGGCCGGGTGGTCGCCGATCTGGTGACCGGCGGGGACGTTGGGCATGATCTGGGCCGGTTCCGGCTGTCGCGCTTCTCGGACGGTACCAAACTGGCCCCCGGACCGGCACTTTAAGGGGCTGCCGCCCCCTCTGCGCCCCCCGAAAAGGGGCGCATTCACCCCGGCGGATATTTTCGAGACAATGAAGGGCTTGTGTGTCCGGGGCCTGTGCGACAGAATCAGGCATCACCCCCTGAATTGCCGGAGTTTGTGCGATGCCCGTGAAGAACCGTTTTGCCGAGTTGTTGCCCGAGATCACCGCATGGCGGCGCGACTTTCACGAGAACCCGGAGATATTGTTCGACACCCACCGCACCGCGGCGCGGGTGGCCGAGTTGTTGCAGGAGTTTGGCTGCGACGAGGTGGTGACCGGGATCGGGCGCACCGGCGTGGTGGCGGTGATCCGGGGCAAGAGTGATGCGTCCGGCAAGGTGATCGGGCTGCGCGCCGATATGGATGCGCTGCCGATCGAGGAGGCGACGGGGCTGGAGTATGCCAGCAAGAGCCCCGGTGCGATGCATGCCTGCGGCCATGACGGCCACACCGCGATGCTGCTTGGGGCGGCGAAATACCTTGCCGAGACCCGCAATTTCGATGGCACCTGCGTGGTGATCTTTCAGCCCGCCGAAGAGGGCGGCGGCGGCGGCCGAGAGATGTGCGAGGACGGGATGATGCAGCGCTGGGGCATTCAGGAGGTTTACGGCATGCACAACTGGCCCGGGCGGCCGCTGGGATCCTTCGCGATCCGGCCCGGCGCGTTCTTTGCCGCGACCGATCAGTTCGAGATCACCATCGAGGGCAAGGGTGGCCATGCCGCCAAGCCGCATGAGACCGTGGACAGCACGGTGGTGGCCAGCCACGTGGTGCTGGCCTTGCAGACCATTGCCAGCCGCAACGTCGATCCGGTGCATCAGGTGGTGGTGTCGGTGACCTCGTTCGAGACCTCATCCAAGGCGTTCAACGTGATCGCGCAGCGGGTGCATCTGAAGGGTACGGTGCGCACGCTGGACAAGGACGTGCGCGCGCTGGCGGGCAAACGGGTGGTGAAGATTGCCGAAGCCACCGCCGATGCGTTCGGTGCGGTGGCGAAGGTCAATTACATGAAGGGCTATCCGGTGATGGTCAATCACGCCGAGCAGACCGAATTTGCCGCCGAAGTGGCGCGCAAGGTCTCGGGCGGCTGCGACGAAGCGCCACTGATCATGGGCGGCGAGGATTTCGCCTTCATGCTGGAAGAGCGGCCGGGGGCCTATATCCTTGTCGGCAACGGCGATACCGCGATGGTGCATCACCCGGAGTACAATTTCAGCGATGAGGCGATCCCGGCGGGCTGTTCGTGGTGGGCCGAGATTGTCGAAAGCCGGATGCCGGCGGCCTGACTGGCTCGTCCGTCCAGATGGTGAACTCCGCGTGCTGACCCCAAAGGTTGTGCGGTTGTCCGGCTTTCGGCTAGGCTTCGGCGAGGGGGATTTTTCCGATCATGATCAAGACGTTTGCCGCCAGGTTCGTGGCGCTGGCATTTGCTGCTCTGGCCCATACGGCGGCCAATGCCGACGCCTTGCCGACGATCAAGGTGACCGAGGATTTCGCCGAGATCGGGGTCAACTGGGATGACGGGTTTGGCAAGGGCTATGTCGGCCGGGCGCAGGTTTTCGCTGTGAACGGTGTCATGGTTCTGTGCGGGGCCGGAAGCTATGTCAGTGCGGCGAACCGATCACCGAGCAGGACGATCCTGAAACGCACGAAATTCAAGATGAATGGCAAGACGATCCTGAAGGATCTGACCTATTTCACACTGGTCGACCGGGTGGAAAACGTGATCGGCGCCGAGGCGACGTGCAAGTCGACCGGCACGGCCGAGCCGAAAGGCGAGGTGAAGTTCGAGTTCGATTTCGGCATCCGTAGCGTAAGGTTCTGATCCGGCAACGCGCCCGCGCGGGCGTTGACGCGCGCCGCGGCTTGGGCCATTGAGCGAAGGCCCTGATCCCAAGCCGGACCCTTGCCATGAAACCTTTTCTGATCCTGCAACTCCGGCCCGAGGACGAGGCGGCGGATGACGAGTTTGCGGCGATCCTTGCCAAGGGTGGCCTGCGTGCGGCGGATGCGCATCGGATCCGGCTGGATCGTGAGGGCTTGCCCGAGGGCCTGCGGCTGGAGGATTACTCGGGCGTCATCGTCGGTGGCGGGCCGGGCTGCGTGTCCGATCCGCCCGAGGAAAAGACGCCGCTTGAGGCGCGGATCGAGGCGGCGGTGCTGGGGCTGATGCCCGAGATCACGGCGCGCGATTTCCCGTTCCTGGGCTGCTGTTACGGGATCGGGGTTCTGGGCCATCATCTGGGTGCGCCCGTCAGCAAGGAGCATCATGGCGAGGGCGTGGGCGCGACGCTGTGCAAGCTGACGCCTCAGGGTGCTGCCGATCCGCTGCTGTCGGGTTTTCCGCCGGAATTTCAGGCCTTTGTCGGGCACAAAGAGGCGCTGGACGCACTGCCCAAGGGGTGTGTGCAGCTGCTGGCTTCGGACCCGTGCCCGTATCAGATGATCCGCTACGGCAAACACGTCTATGCCACCCAGTTCCACCCCGAAGCGGATGCGGCAGGGTTCGAGACCCGGATCAGGGTGTACCGCGACAAGGGCTACTTCCCGCCCGTGGATGCGGACGCGCTGATCGCAAAGTGCCGGGCGGCGGATGTGACGGTGCCCGAGCAGGTGCTGGCGCGGTTTGTGAAGCGCTATGGGTAAGTGGTCGTAAGCTGCCGTTTGGGCGGGATTGCAGCCTGTTAGGATCGGCGCAGGCTTTGGCCGGATCGGAACAGCGCGAATGTCACCAGTGCCGACACGACCCCCAGGCCAGCAGCTGTCGAAAGCGCCACCGCGTAGCCTTGGGTCCAGTCGAACAGAAATCCGGCCAGCCAGGGGGCGAACAGCCCGGCAGAGCCCCATGCCGTAAAGACCCGCCCGTAGATACGCGCACTGTCGGATGAACCGAACAGCCGGGCAACCGCTGCGGGATAGGCCGCAATGATCGCGCCATAGCTAAAGCCGACCGCGCCAAGGCAAAAGAACGCCACCGCAATGCTGTTCTGAAACACCAGTAACACCAGCGCCAAGGCAGACAGGAGCGGCAGCCAAAAAAGCGGGCGCGCTGGCGTCAGGCGGTCAACCATCCATCCGCCCGCGAAGCTGCCCGCCATGTTGCAGATGGCGATCAGAACCGGGCTTACCCAAGGCGCGCCCGCGAAACCAAGCACCTTGGCAATTCCCGCAGCGTGACCGATCGTCATCAGCCCGGCGGCGACCCCGCTGCCGTAGCCAAGCCAAAGCAGGATGTACTGACGCAACCGGACGCGGGGCGGGCCAGCCCGGGTGTGCAGGGCGGCGAACCTTGCGCCGGCAATGGTCATGAGTCTGGCGCAGATTGGCGCGATGACAATCAGGCTCGCCGCCAGACCCAGCATCGCTGTGCGAAAGCCGCCAACCGAAACCGCCCATGCGAAGAGCGCGGGCGAGACCGCTGCCCCAAGCGCGTAGAAGGCCGTGACGATTCCCATCGAGATGCCGCCGCGCCCGGGGTTGGCCTGAGCCGAGATCTGCAATCCGAATCCGTAGCCAAGGCCATTCGCGATCCCGAACAGCCCGCTGTAGCCAAGCCAGACCCACGCAAGCGACGGCGCGTAGGCGGCGACCAGCGCGCCGGTAGCCGCCAGCACGCAGACCGCCCAGACCATCCGGCTTGCCGACCACTTCGCAAACACCCGATAGCCCAGTAGGACGGCAACGGTTATCGCAACAAGCGCGAGCGAATAGGTCAGGCTTACGAGCGACCGCGAGGCGTGGAAGCTTTGCTCCAGCGGTTCCAGAAACACCGAGAACGCATGCACCGACCCCAGCGCCATAGACAGCAGCGACGCCGATACAAGAACAAGGGTGCCGCGATTGACCATTGCGTGCGACGTATCCGATTGCTGCGCCTTGATGATCTTGCGACGCTAGGGGGCCGGTTGGAAATGCGCAATCTTATTAGTCGCATCGGGTCAGAGCGGTGCTTTGCCGGTGCTTGCAGCCCTTAGCCGTCGGCGCGCGTTCGTCTCGATACGCCCAGCCCGGCCAGCCCGCCAAGGCCCACAAGCAACAGCGGCAAACCGGCCGGCAGGGGAACCGGCGACGGTGCGATCCGCTCGAAAACCAGTTGCGGGTTGGCGCGGTTGATATCGAGGCCCTCTTCGGTGCGGATCAGTCCTATATTGGGCGCGAAATACTTCGCTTCGCGCGCGTCGGGGTGAAGGGCTGTTGTTTCATAGATCGCCAGCACGTCCTCGAAGATGGTGCCGCCGATCTCGAAGCTCAGATCGGTTGCAAGGATGAGGGCTTCGTCAAGGGCTCCGTCATTGGCGGCAAACTCCTGGTAGTACGCGAACCCGACAACCGGGTTGGCCGGCATGATATAGCCCGGAAGCGCACCGTTCTTGCCGGCGATCCAGGCGGAGGAGTTGTTTGTTTCGATCAGCTTGCCGTCGTCATCGTAGACGTAGTTCGTGACATCCTCGCCCAGATACCAGACGTTTCCGACACTATCTTGAGCGTAATAATCGTAGGTATCTTCGACGAGCCTGTCGTCTTCGAATGCGAAGTCGCGCTGAACCGTGGTCTGAACGCCCAGAATGACGGGACCGAGGCCGCCGTAAGCAAGCCGGCTTTCCTCGGTAAACGGGTTGTTTTCGTCATCGACGCCGTTTGCCCGCATTGTGACGCGGTAGCCTTTGGCCAACGGGAAGTAGGGGTTATCGATCACGGCGCCGGGTTCAAAGACGGCGTCCGAGAATTTGGGCAGCACTGTCGATGCGGCGGCGGGCGTGCCACC
Source organism: uncultured Alphaproteobacteria bacterium (assembly GCA_963714615.1). Classification (GTDB taxonomy): domain Bacteria; phylum Pseudomonadota; class Alphaproteobacteria; order Rhodobacterales; family Rhodobacteraceae; genus JAHEAO01. The sequence goes on from CAVQOV010000013.1 coordinate 363,741, forward strand.
CAGGATCAGACAGGTCGTTGCAAGGCTCGCTGCCGCGAGGGCATTTCGGCCGCTAAAGCCGGATAATTGTTGCGCCATGATATCAGATCTCCTTTGTCGGCCGCCCGGTTTCGAGCGGTGCCAAAAGGCTGTTGCGCGGGGCCCGTTTCGCCAATCCAACGCACGTAGGAACGGCGGTTTCGCGCCGCTGCGGGCGCGCCATCCTGCAAAAGTCGGATGAGTGTGGCGCCAGATGGTGCTAGGGTGAAGCTGCGTCCAAGGAGGCTTTGCCGTGCGATTTGCCTTGCGTATCGTCCTTTATGTGATCGTGATTTCGGCCGTCCTGACGGGTGCGCTGAGTGGGCTCGACGTGCTTTTCACCGGGCAGCCGCTGACGCTGGGCGATGTGGCGACGGACTATGCCGAGATGCTGGTGCTGAGTTCCGCGATCGTGGGAAGCATTATCGCCGTGGAACGGCTGCGCGGTCTGGAAGCGGAAGCCACCACGATACGGCGCGAGTTTTCAGAGGCAGCGCGGGCCGGGCGCGAATGGCGCATGCAAAGTGAGCAGCTGTTTCAGGGATTGTCAGAGGCGGTGGCGGCGCAATTCAGCCGCTGGAACCTGACCGAGGCCGAGGCCGACATCGCGGCACTGATCCTGAAAGGCGCGTCGCACAAGGACATCGCGCGGCTTCGGCGCACGTCGGAGGCGACGATCCGGCAGCAGGCGCAATCGGTCTATCAGAAATCGGGGCTGGCCAACCGATCGCAGTTGGCGGCGTATTTTCTTGAGGATCTTTTCGATGTTGCCGCCGCGCGCAGCGCCCTTGGGCGGATCGCCCAGCCGCGCCACTGACGCGACCGCGCCACTTTGGGTGGCATGGATAAGGGACCCCCGGCTCGGACCAATTCTGCGGATCTTCGGCCATAGGTCCGAAACATGGCCCGACCATCGACGGCGGCCACTGCCCTTTCAATGTGACAGTTCTGTGACAACGGCGCCCACTGTGCCGAAACATGGAAAGTGCTTCACATGCTCAGTTTTGATCTCAGCGGCCCGATCTGGGAACTTGTTGCCCGGTTCACGATAGACATCGCCGCGATGGTCGCACTGATCTTTGGCATGTACTACCGCCGCTACCGCGACAAGGAACTCGCAACTGCGGCATCGATGTTCAACATCTTTGCCTTCTCGGTTCTGACCATTCTTTCCTCGGTGCAATTCAGCGTTGCGGCTGGCTTTGGGCTTTTCGCGATCCTTGCGCTCTTCAGCCTCAGATCCGAACAGATCACCAAGATCGAGATTTCGTACTTTTTCGGCTCGATTGCGCTGGCGGTCATCTGTTCTGTTCTTGGAACCGATCTGGCGCTGGTCGCAACCATCACCAGCTTTGTCCTTGTCGCGGCCTGGATCATCGACCACCCCAGGATGCTGAAATCTGCCAGCAGCGCCAAGCTGACACTTGACCGGATCGATCCGCATGTCTTGTCGGACTACGAAAAGATGCGCGTCGACCTGTCCTTCCGCCTCGGCGTCGAGGTTATGAATTTCCAGATTGTCGAGCTGAACTACGTCAACGATCTGGCCCGCATCAACGTCTTTTATCGCAAATAGGAGGTCGCCGTGACCATACATGACCCGCATCTCGATCTTGATTGGCTGCTGCACAGCTTTGATCCGATCTCGCTTGATGATCTGAATGCCAAGGCCGAAATGATGGCCCGCATCGATAACAAATACGTGGTCGGGCGCGCCGCTTTGCAAAGGCTCATTCCCGATCTTGCCGGTCAGTTCGAGATTCTCGATATCAATCGGCGCCGCGCGTTCACCTACGATACGCGCTACTTCGACGACGCCCGGCACAGCGCCTATTACGAACATCATCAAGGCCTGCGCAAAGGTTTCAAGGTGCGCACGCGCAGCTACGCGGACGCGGGGCTGTGCTATCTGGAGGTTAAGGTCAAAGGCCAGCGCGGGATGACGATGAAAAACCGCATTCCCCACGATCCCGCACAAAGCGGCGTTCTGACAGATGCTGCCCTTGCCTTCGCGCAAAACACCTATGCCGAGCACTATGGCAAAGCCTTCGGCTACCACCTGCAATGGACGCTGGATATCCGCTACAAGCGCATCACGCTTGTCGCCAAAGAGGGTGGTGAGCGGATGACGATCGACACCGATCTGCATTTCGCGTCTGCGAACAAATCGCTTCGGGTCGGCACCGACGTTTTCATCATCGAAACCAAATCCGACCTCGGTCGGGGCTTTGCCGACAGATGTCTGCGGCGCGTCCATGAGCGGCCGATGAAAAAATGCTCGAAATACTGCGTCGGCATGGCCACTCTGGGCGAGGTCACGCGCTTTAACCGCTTCTTGCCGACGATGCGCAAGCTTGATCTGGTGGATCGTGATGTCATGGATCAACGGACGCAATGCGCCTGCGCGTAGCCAGTCGGCGGCCAGCTTGGTTCGCAAGTGCGGCCCTCTCGGACGGCCGTCGACAGCTGCGGCGCGCCCCGGATTTCAGGCTTTGCCGAATGGCTTTCGCATGTTGATACCGGTCGCACGAAACCCGGCTGCCAGATACAGGCGCTGTGCGGTTTCGTTATCGGCGGCCACTCTCAGTTTGATTTCGCGATGCCCTGTCTTGGCAAACACGGCCTCGAGAGCTGCCAATGCCAGTTTCGCGTAACCGTTCCCCCTTTGCTGCGGCTTGATGAAGAAATCGCTGATAAAGACGGACGGGCCGTCTTGGTCTGGCTTGCACCAAAGATAGCCGACCGGCGTGTCGCCATCGTCGTCGTCTTTCACGATGCAAAGAAGCACCTGACCGGGCGTATCGACGCCCAGTTGCAGTTCCTGGTGCACTTCTTGTTCGGCTTGCGCCCGGGCAGCGACGATATCCTGATCGTAGTTGGAAGAAATCTCCGCCGCATAGTCCGGAAGGAAGTAGGCAAGGTAGTCCGCAAACTCGTGCGTCTGCATAGGGCGAAGATGTATCATGCGATCGTCCTACCCGATGTTCAGCCTCTGCGATGTGCTTTTCGGCGTTGGGCCGGGCGTGGGATGGATCCGCGCATCGCTTCGCGCGCGAAGCCGCGGTTTGCCTGTCAGCCGCCGGTATGGCTCATGTGCCGCGAGACCCGACCATCCGCCTGCTGCCGCGAATAATCGAAATCGTGGCCCTTGGGTTTGCGGCCGATTGCGGCGCGGATGGCCTCTTGCAGGGGCACTTCGCTGTCGGGAAATTCGCGCAGGGGTTTGCGCAGGTCCGCCATGTCTTCCTGACCAAGGCACATATATAGCTCACCGGTGCAGGTCAGCCGCACGCGGTTGCAGCTTTCGCAGAAGTTATGCGTGAGCGGCGTGATGAAACCGATCTTCTGGCCGGTTTCCTCTAGTCGGACATAGCGGGCCGGGCCGCCGGTGCGTTCAGCCAGATCGGTAACGGTGTAGTTCTGTGCCAGATCGCGGCGCAGATCGTTCAGCGACCAGTACTGGCCGATGCGATCCTCGTTGCCGATGTCACCCATCGGCATGACCTCGATCCAGGTCAGGTCGAGGTCGCGCGCGGCGCACCATTCGGTCAGCGTGAACAACTCATCCTCGTTGAAGCCCTTGAGCGCGACCGCGTTGATCTTGACGCGCAGGCCAGCCGCCTGTGCCGCGTCGATGCCGCGCAGCACTTGCGGCAGGCGGCCCCAGCGGGTGACGCGGGCGAATTTTTCCTCATCGAGCGTGTCGAGCGAGACGTTGATGCGCCGCACACCGGCCGCCTTGAGGTCGGTCGCGAAGCGTTCGAGTTGCGAGCCGTTGGTGGTGACGGTCAGTTCCTTCAGCGCGCCCGACTCCAGATGCCGCGACATGGCGCGAAAGAAGGTCATGATATCGCGGCGCACAAGTGGCTCGCCGCCGGTGATGCGCAGCTTTTCCACCCCGAGGCCCACAAAGGTCGTGCACATGCGGTCCAGCTCTTCCAGCGTCAGAAGCTCTTTCTTGGGCAGGAAGGTCATGTTTTCGGACATGCAATAGACGCAGCGGAAATCGCAGCGGTCGGTGACCGACACGCGCAGGTAGGTGATGGCGCGTTGGAACGGGTCTGTAAGCTGCGGTATCATGACAGCAAACCTAGGCCGCGGCGGGGCGGCTCGCAAGGGCGGATGTGATTGAACGGCATATGGTTTCGGCTTAGGATCGGGGTCATGAAAAATCCGGCTTTCACGACTGTAGCGGCGCTGATGCTGACGGGGTGCGGTGGGTTGCTGCAACCCGGGCCGCCCGATAGCGCGGCCGAGGCCGGAATTGCGCCCGTTGCCCCGGCCGCGAGGCCGCCCGCCGGTGCCGTGACGGCCGAGCAGTTCGACACTACGACCGAAGCCGAGCGGCAGGCGGCTTTGGCGCGGGCCCCGAGGGGTGAGCGGGAACTGGGCCGCACGATCGCGTCGCTGGGCAATCCTGCCGATCCGGGGTTCTGGCTGGAAACGCCGTTGGTCACCAAGGTGACGCAAGGCCGGGTGGTCTATCCGCTGACCGGCAACAGCGTCGCCGTCGAGTTGCGCCCGATCGCGGCGGCGCCGGGGGCCGGAAGCCGGATTTCCCTGCCCGCGATACGGTTGCTGGGGGCGCCGCTGACCGGGCTGCCGGAACTGACCGTCTATGCCGGCTGAGGCATGAACCGGCGGGTCATACCTGCGCTTTGCGACTGGGACAGCATGCGCGCGGCGTTTCGCTGGCCGGTGCCGGAACGCTACAACATCGCCGAGCGGTGTTGCGACAGCTGGGCACGGGCGGAACCGGACCGGGTTGCAATCATTCACGTGTCCGAAGGGGGCGCGGTTCGGAACTGGAGCTACGGCGCGTTGAAGAACGCCTCGGACGCGCTGGCGGGAAGTTTCGGCGCGCGCGGCGTCGGGCACGGCGACCGGGTGGCGGTCTTGCTGGCGCAATGCCCCGAGGTTCTGATCACGCATTTCGCGGCGCTGAAGCTGGGGGCGGTTGGCTTGCCGCTTTTCACATTGTTCGGCGAGGACGCATTGCGCTACCGGCTGGCCGACAGCGGCGCGAAGGTGCTGGTGACGGATGCCGAGAACCTGCGCCAAGGTGATGGCCCTGCGCGCGGATCTGCCTGATCTGGCAGAGGTTTACGTGATCGGCGAGGCCGCCCCGCCGGTGCGCGGCTTCTGGGCCGAGATCGAGGCGGCGCACGGCGCATTTGATGCGGCGGACACGGCCGCCGACGACCCGGCCGTGCTGATCTATACCTCGGGCACCACCGGGCCGCCCAAGGGGGTGCTGCATGCGCACCGCTTTCTGATCGGACATCTGCCGTCGATAGAATGCACCCATCCGGGGTTTGGGCAGTCAGGCGATTGCGGCTGGACACCCGCCGACTGGGCATGGATCGGCGGGCTGATGGATATGGCGATGCCCTGTCTTTACTACGGTGTGCCGCTGGTCAGCCACCGGATGCGCAAGTTCGACCCCGACGCGGCCTATCGGCTGATCGGGGCACATGGCGTGCGGAACCTGTTTCTGCCGCCGACCGCGCTCAAGCTGATGCGGGCGGCAGCGGTGCCGGGCGATGTGAACGTGCGATCGGTGACCTCGGGCGGCGAGTCGCTGGGCGCGGACCTGCTGGACTGGGGGCTTTCGGCGCTGAAGGCACCGATCAACGAGATCTACGGGCAGACCGAGTGCAATCTGGTGCTGGCCTCTTGCCACGGGTTGATGGAGGTGCGCCCCGGCTCGATGGGCCGCGCCTTGCCGGGGTTCGAGGTGGCGGTGCTGGACGGCGAGGGGGGGACCGCCGCGGCGGGCGAGATGGGTGAGATCTGCGTGAAGGCGCCCAATCCGGTGATGTTCCTGCGCTACTGGCAAAAACCGCAAGCGACGGCGGGCAAGCTGCGGGGTGGCTGGCTGCGGACCGGTGATCTGGGGACATGCGACGGCGAGGGGTATTTTACCTATGCGTCGCGCGATGACGACGTGATCACCTCGGCCGGCTACCGGATCGGGCCGTCGGAGATCGAGAATTGTCTTTGCGGGCACCCCGATGTGGTGATGGCGGCGGCGGTGGGCGTGCCCGATCCGGTGCGCACGGAAGTGGTGAAGGCTTTCGTGGTGTTGCGTGAGGGCGCAGACTGGGACGGGCTGGAGGCGGCCTTGATTGCCCGGGTGCGCGACAAGGTCAGCCCGCATGTGGCGCCCCGGATCATCGAGCGCATCGACGCGTTGCCGATGACGGCGACGGGCAAGATCATGCGGCGCGAATTGCGCGGACAATAGAGGGATTGCGCCCTGCCTGCGGCAGGTCGCGATGCCTTCGGCAACCACGCCTTCAGCTTCGGATGTGCGCACGAACGGCAGTGTGCGGCCATGACGCTCACGCATGGCGACGACGACGCGGCGGCGTGCCTGTCTGGTGTGCGCTTCAGGCGGCGGTCCTTGCGGTCTGCCTTGGCGTTCTCGGGGCGGATATGACCGCCAAAGTATGCGCCGTCAATCTCGACGTGACCGTTCAGCACTTCGCCAGTGTGGACTTCCAGCGCCATCGCTTCGCGCAGCTTGTGGGCCAGGACGAAGGCGGTCTTGTACTGGCAGTCCAGATCGCGGGAAAGCTGCACCATGGAAACGCCCTTGGAGGCGTTCACGAGAATGCAGATCGCGGCCAGCAGGTCCACGAAGTCCATCTTGCGGCTGGCGAAGATCGTGCCGCAGGTGACGCTGAACTGGTGCTAGCAGGCCTTGCACTTGAACTTGCGGCGGGTGGTGATCTTGTAGGTTTCATCAGCAGCCGCAGCGCGGGCAAACGGCCTCGCCATCGGTTTCCGGCCAGGGATATTTCTGGACAAATAATGGAGCTGGGGTCAGTCGAGGTATTTGCCGGCTTCCTTGCGGGCGAAGGGTTTCATCCGCTCACCGTGGGTGTCGAGGAAGGCGCGGGCGCGCGCAGCGTCGTGTTTCGACAGGTCACGGAGCCACCAGGCGATGGCTTTCTGGATGAACCAGTCGGGGTCATCGACGTAAGTGGCGGCCCAGCCAAGGATACGGGTGCGGATCGCTTCGTCGGCCGGTTTGGGGTGGTTCTGTTTGGTCCAGGGCAGGGTGATGACAAGGGCGGCGCGGCGGGTCCACATATGCGGCGAAATGGTCCATGTTTCGACCTCGTCGAGGCGTGAGGGATCAGCGACCAGCCGTTTCATGCCGGCGATGCAGGCATGGTCGGCGATGGCCCAGCTGTCGAAATCGGGCACCCAGCTGGCGATCAGCCGCCAGACCGCCTCATCGGGGCGGATGCGGGCCTGAGTCAGCAGTTTCGCGGCGGCGAGGCGGGCCTCGAAGATGTTGGTTTCCCACAGGGCGGCGGCGAGGGCGGTGCGCTGTTCGACGCTCAGAGGCTTTGCGCCAGTTCTGCGACGAGCTCGTTGGTATCGGGGTTGGCCACGCCAAGATAGGGGCGCTCGACCTTGTGGTAGCGGCCATGTCGGCGGCGCGGCCCGGCTGGGCGCGGGCGCGAAGCTGGGCGATGGCGTCTTCGGGGGTCATTCCACGGTTACGGATTTCGCCAGGTTGCGCGGCTGGTCGACATCGGTGCCCTTGGCGATGGCGGCGTGATAGGCCAGAAGCTGCGCCGGGATGGCGTAGAGGATCGGGGCGAAGAGGCTGGGCACTTCGGGCATCTTGATGACTTGCCAGGTGCCGTCCGACGCCTCTGCCGCGCCCTTCGCGTCGGTGATCAGAAGCACCTTGCCGCCACGCGCCATGACCTCTTGCATGTTCGAGACGGTCTTGTCGAAGAGCGTGTCGCGCGGCGCCATGACGACGACGGGCACCTTCTTGTCCACCAGCGCGATGGGGCCGTGCTTGAGCTCTCCGCTGGCATAACCTTCGGCGTGTATGTAGCTGATTTCCTTGAGTTTCAGCGCGCCTTCAAGGGCCAGAGGAAACATCTGGCCGCGGCCCAGAAACAGCACGTCCTGCGCCTCGGCCAGTTTGGCGGCGATGCTGGCGATGGCGTCGGACTGGCCAAGTGCGAGGTTCAGCAGGCCGGGCAGAGTGCGCAGGTCCGCCAGGTGCTGCGCCAGCGGCCCTGGCGTCGATCTGGCCGCGATCCCGCGCGGCTTTCAGCGCCAGAAGCGCCAGCACGGTCAGTTGGTTGGTGAAGGCCTTGGTCGAGGCCACGCCGATCTCGGCGCCCGCAAGGATCGGCAGTGCCACATCGCTTTCGCGCGCGATCGAGCTTTCGGGGACGTTGACGACCGACAGCACCGTGTCGGCCTTGTCGCGACGTAGCGCAGGGCCGCCAGCGTGTCGGCGGTTTCGCCCGACTGGCTGACGAAAAGCGCCATGGTGCCGGCCGGTGACGGGTGGTTCGCGGTAGCGGAATTCGCTGGCGACATCGACCTCGACCGGCAGGCGCGCGATCTGCTCGAACCAGTATTTCGCGGTCAGGCAGGCGTAATAGGCGGTGCCGCAGGCGACCATCGTGATGCGTTCGACCTTCGCGAAATCAAGGCTGTCGGGCAGGTCGATGCGCGGTCCCGTCCTGGCGACAGGTAATGGTCAAGCGCCTCGCCCATCACGGTCGGTTGTTCGGCAATTTCCTTGGCCATGAAATGCTTGTGGCCGTCCTTGCCGACGCTGGCGGTGTCGATGCTGGATCGTCTTGACCGGGCGGTTGGCGCGGCGGCCCGTTGGCGTCGCGGATTTCGACGGACTTGCGGGTCAGGATGGCCCAGTCGCCCTCTTCGAGATAGGTGATCGGTCGGTCATCGGGGCCAGCGCGATGCGCGTCGGAACCGACAAAGATCTCACCGTCGCCGTGACCAATGGCCAGCGGCGAGCCCTTGCGGGCGGCGATCAGCAGGTCGTCCTCGCCGTCGAACAGAAAGCAGAGCGCATAGGCGCCTTCGAGGCGCGCGATGGTCTGTTCCGCGGCGTCGCGGGGGGCGAGGCCCTGATCGAGGTAGGACTGCGCCAGAAGCGCGACGGTTTCGGTGTCGGTCTCGGTCTGGCAGGTCATAGCCCTTGGCGGCGAGATCGGCGCGCAGTTCGCGGAAATTCTCGATGATGCCGTTATGAACCACGGCGACCGGTCCGGCCTGATGCGGATGGGCGTTGGCGACCGAGGGCGCGCCATGGGTGGCCCACCGCGTATGGCCGATGCCCGGCGCGGCCTTGCAGCGGATCGTGCACCAGAAGGTCGGCGAGGTTGACCAGCTTGCCCAAGCGCGCGGCGGCGATCCAGCTGATGCGCGTCGTTGATCGTGGCGACCCCGGCGCTGTCATAGCCGCGATATTCCAGCCGTTTCAGCGCCTCGACGATGATCGGGGCGGCTTCGTGCTGACCGAGGATCCCTACAATACCGCACATCTCGTTAACCTTTTTGCCGGGCCGCTTTCACGGCCTTCAACTTATCGAACAATTTCCGCGCGAGTCCGGGTTTGATCTGCATCTCGGGCCGGCCGATGGCCAGCGCGCCCTCGGGCACGTCGCGGGTGACGACGGTGCCGGTCGCGGTCATCGCACCGTCGCCGACTTTGACCGGCGCGATGAACATCGTGTCAGAGCCGATGAAGGCGCGTGCGCCGATCTCGGTCCGGTGCTTCATCACGCCGTCGTAGTTGCAGGTGATGGTGCCCGCGCCGATATTGGTGGCCTCGCCGACGCGATGGCATCGCCGATATAGCGACAGGTGGTTGACCTTGGCGCCCTCGCCGATCTCGGCATTCTTGATCTCGACGAAATTGCCGATATGGGCGTCGTTGGCGATCTCGGCGCCGGGGCGCAGGCGGGCATAGGGGCCGACGATGGCGCCGCGCCGACATGGGCGCCTTCGAGATGCGAAAAGGCGCGGATACGGGCGCCGGTTTCGACCGTCACGCCGGGGCCGAAAACGACATTGGGCTCGACGACCACGTCGCGGCCAAGATGGGTGTCCGAGGCGAAAAACACGGTTTCGGGGGCGATCAGGGTGGTGCCGTTTTCCAGCGCGTGCCGCGCGGGCGCGGGCCTGAAATGCGGCCTCGGCCGCGGCCAGTTCGGCGCGGCGTGTTGATGCCAAGCGTCTCGGCTTCGTCGCAGGCTGACGGCGGTGGCGGTCAGGCCGCTTGGACTTGGCGAGCGCGACGATGTCGGTCAGGTAGTATTCAGCCTGCCGCATTGTCGTTGCCGATCCTTGCGAGCAGTCTCGAAGCATCGTCTCTGCGTCGAGCCATCTTTATACCGCTGTTACAAAAGGTTATGGCGCGTTCTTCAGGCGTGGCATCCTTGAATTCGACGATCCGTCAAGCGTGTCATCTCGTCCATCACCAGCCGGCCATAGCGGCCGCGGTCTGCTGCCTCGAAACCCAGCGCCACGACGTCATGCGCCGCGCGCGCCTCGGCCATCGCGTGCCAGCGTTTCCGGGCGGATGAACGGGGTGTCGCCGTAACAGCACGACCACATCGCCCGGTGAAACCGTCCAGCGGGTCGCGGGCCTGCAAGACCGCATGGCCGGTGCCCAGTTGTTCGGTCTGTTCGACGATCTCGATTTCGGGGTCGATCGCGTGCGCGGCTTTCGCCACAGCCTCGCCGCCATGCCCGGTGACCAAGGATGGTGCGCGCGGGTTCCAGCGCCGCACCAGCGGCCAGCGCATGCGCGAACAGCGGCACGCCCGCCAAGCGGGTGCAGCACTTTCGGCAGGTCGGAATTCATCCGTGTGCCCTGACCGGCGGCCAGAATGATGAGGGCTGTGGGCATGGCTGCTCTTTTCTTTGTCGTCGCGCCGTTTTACCCCTTGGTGGCGGTCGCCGCAAGGGCCGCTGGCATCAAAAGTGTTTACGCTTCATTACAGGCAAGTCGGGGTGCCGCGAGGAGAGAGATGATGAGAACGGTGATTTTCGACCTCGACGGGACTTTGGCCGATACCTCGGGCGATCTGGTCGGCGGCGGGAATGCCGCGTTTCGCGAGATGGGACTGGGCGATCTGCTGGATCCGGCGGCTGACGCGCGCACCGCGATGATGGGTGGTGGGCGCGCGATGCTGAAAGCCGGGTTCGAGAAGGTCGGCCGGCCATTTGGCGAGGCCGATATCGAGGCGGGCTATCCGCTGCTGCTGGCGGCCTATGCGGCAGAATATCGACCGCTATTCAACGCTTTACCCCGGCACGGTCGCGGCGATTGAGGGGCTTCTGCGCGGACGGTTATGCGCGTGGGGGTCTGCACCAACAAGCCAGAGGCATTGGCGCATCAGTTGCTGACGGCCCTGGGCGTGCGCGCATTGTTCGGCGTCGCTGGTCGGGGCCGATACGCTGACCGTGCGCAAACCCGATCCTGCGCCGATGCGCGAGGCGGTGACACGCGCCGGGCGGCGATATCGGGCGGTCGATTCTGGTCGGCGACTCGACCACGGACCGGGAAACCGCGCGAGCGGCGGGGGTGCGTTCGTTGCTGGTGACGTTCGGGCCGGACGGGCGCGGGGTGGCGGCGCTGGAACCGGACGCGCTGCTGGATCACTACGACGATCTGGGGGCAGCGGTGATGCGGTTGATCGGGTAGGGCTTGGACCTTGTGCCGGATCGCGCCATCGAACCGCGCGGTTGACGAAAGCCTCTGCGCGGCGTCAAATCGTGCCGCAGGGGGGCATCATGACCGAAGTTTTCAAGGGCAGTTTCACACAGCAGGAACCGATCCCGGAAGCCGCGATCGAGGCGGCGGTCGCGGTGCATGCGGCATGGGCGGCTGCACCGCTACAACACGGTCCCCGACGAGGTCGCCGAAACCGCCCTTCTGGAACAGGAATTCGCCGCCGTCGACCGGGCGCGAAATACTGCCTTGCGGTCGCCTCTGGCGGCTATGCGATGGCCACTGCCTTGCGGGCGTTGGGGGTCAAGGCCGGCGACAAGGTGTTGTCGAACGCCTTCACGCTGGCCCCGGTGCCGGGCGCGATCGCCAGCCTTGGCGCGGTGCCGGTGCTGGTCGAGGTGACAGAGGCGCTGACCATTGATCTGGCTGATCTGAAACGGAAAATCGACGCTCGGGCGCGAAGGTGCTGCTGCTCAGTCCATATGCGCGGCCATATCTGCGAGATGGAAAAGCTGATGACGCTCTGCGACGGCGCGGGCGTGAAGGTGATCGAGGATTGCGCCCATACGATGGGGGCGTTCTGGAACGGCGTTCCCTCGGGGCGGCACGGCGCTGGCGGGGTGCTATTCGACGCAGACCTACAAGCACCTGAATTCGGGCGAGGGCGGGTTTCTGGTGACCGATGACGCCGATCTGGCGGCGCGCGCGGTGATCCTGTCGGGCTCCTACATGCTTTATGGCGCCACATCGCCGCGCCCGGGGCCGGAGGTGTTCGAGCGGGTGAAATACGACACGCCGAATATCTCGGGCCGGATGGACAACCTGCGCGCCGCGATCCTGCGCCCGCAACTGGCGCGGCTGCCGGATCAGGTGGCGGCGTGGAACGCGCGCTACCGGGCGGTCGAGGCGGGATTGCGCGACACGCCCGGGTTTGCAGGTGATCGAGCGGCCAGAGGCCGAGGCGTTCGTCGGGCTCGTCGATCCAGTTCCTGCTGCCGGGTTGGGACGCCGCGGCGGTGCAGGAGGTTCGTCGCGCGGTGCAAGGCGCGCGGGGTCGAGCTGAAATGGTTCGGCGCGGCTGAGCCCGTTGGCTTTCACGTCGAAATATGACAGCTGGCGGTATTTCGAAGCCGGCACCGATGCCGCAGACCGACCGGGTCATGGCCGGGCTTCTGGACATGCGCCTGCCGCTGACCTTTTCGGTCGCGGATTGCGAACTGATCGCGCGGATCATCCGGGGCGAGGTGGGCGCGGTGTTTCAGGGGCATCGCAGCGGGACTGCCCAGGCAAGGGAAGAACTGGCAGATGGCTGACTATATGGGCAGCGAGGCGTCGATCGCCCTGCAAAAGCGCATTCACGCGCGCCGTTCGATGATCGAAAACAGCCCGTGGATCGCGTCTGGTGGCCGGGTGAGGATCTATGTGGAGCCCGACGCCACGACATGGCCCGACGCCCGCGCATTGGCCGAAGAGGACGGATTTCTCGCCCTTGTCGTGATGGACAGGGACGAGCTGGATGCCGCAGTCGCCGATGGCCTGGGTGACGGCTGGCGCACCGACTATTGGGATGCGTTTCTTGGCGCCCCGCCCGAGGTTCTGGCCGCCTCGCGCCGGGTGGCGGATACCACGCCGTTGCCCGCAGGATGGCGGCTGGACGCGACCCTTGCGCCGAACGACGACGAGATTGATCAGGTTCAGCGGCTTAATCTGGCCACTGGTGTCTCCCCCAACCCTGCTGTCGTGGGGTCCTGTCCCACGCTCAGCGTGATGGTGCGCGACAGCGCTGGCGAACTGGTGGCCTCGGCCGCTGCCTGCATGTTCTTTCACCCGCCAAAGCCGGCTTGGCGGAACCGTGTTCGTAGGTCTTGTATCGGTCGATCCGAAGGCGCGCGGCAAGGGTCTGGGAAAGCTGGCGAATGCCCGCGCGCTGATCGACAGCCACGCCGCGATGGGCTGGACGCAGGCCACTGAATTCGTCGCTGCCGACAATCCCGCCTCACGCGCCATGGTCGCAGCCTCTGGCCTGACCGTGGATGCGGGCCTGGTGACGGCGATCGCCACACGCGGGGCAGAACGGTTCACGCGATGAAAACCCGGTAGGGCTGACCTGTCGCCATTGACCCGAATTGCACTGAGGCGTATTAAATGAACAAGTGTTCAATAAACTGGCAAGGGAGAGGCCGATGTTCAACGCCAGCATGAAGTTCGATCTGGGCGAGGATGTGAATGCGCTGCGCGAGATGGTGCATAAATGGGCGCAGGAGCGGGTCAAGCCGATGGCCGCCGAGATCGACCGCACCAACGTCTTTCCCGCCGATCTCTGGCGCGAGATGGGTGATCTGGGCCTTCTGGGCATCACCGTGCCCGAGGAATATGGCGGCGCCGATATGGGCTATCTCGCGCATGTCATCGCGGTCGAGGAAATCGCGCGGGCCTCGGCCAGCGTCAGCCTGTCCTACGGCGCGCATTCCAACCTTTGCGTCAACCAGATCCGCCTGAACGGCACCGACGAGCAGCGCCGCAAATACCTGCCGGGGCTGGTTTCGGGCGAGCATGTCGGGGCCTTGGCGATGTCAGAGGCCGGCGCGGGGTCGGATGTGGTCTCGATGAAGCTGCGGGCCGAGAAGCGCAACGATCATTACCGGCTGAACGGCACCAAATACTGGATCACCAACGGGCCGGACGCCGATACGTTGGTGGTCTATGCCAAGACCGACCCAGAGGCCGGCAGCAAGGGCATCACCGCCTTCCTGATCGAAAAGTCGATGAAAGGGTTTTCGACCTCCCCGCATTTCGACAAGCTGGGGATGCGCGGCTCGAACACCGCCGAACTGATCTTCGAGGATGTCGAAGTGCCGTTCGAAAACGTGCTGGGCGAAGAGGGCAAGGGCGTGCGGGTGCTGATGTCGGGCCTCGACTACGAGCGCGTCGTGCTGTCGGGCATCGGCACCGGCATCATGGCCGCCTGTCTCGATGAGGTCATGCCCTACATGGTCGAGCGCAAGCAGTTCGGCCAGCCGATCGGGTCGTTCCAGCTGATGCAGGGCAAGATCGCCGACATGTACACCGCGATGAACTCTGCCCGCGCCTATGTCTACGAGGTCGCCAAGGCGTGCGACCGCGGCGAGGTCACCCGCGCCGATGCGGCGGCTTGTGTGCTCTATGCCAGCGAAGAGGCGATGAAACAGGCGCATCAGGCGGTGCAGGCGATGGGCGGCGCGGGGTATCTGTCGGACAATCCCGTCGGGCGCATCTTCCGCGATGCCAAGCTGATGGAGATCGGGGCCGGAACCAGCGAGATCCGGCGGATGTTGGTTGGACGAGAGTTGATGGCCGCAATGGCCTGACCCAAGCCCAAAGGAGACCGTTCCCATGACCGACTTTTCCGACCTCAACGCCCTCTACATCAACTGCACACTGAAAAAGCAGCCGTCCGAGAGCCACACCAAGCTCTTGCTGAACGCCTCGGCGAACATCATGGAAAAGAACGGTGTGACGGTCGAGCATATCCACCTGCTCGTCGCACCACGTCCCGCCCGGCATCTATCCCGACATGACCGAACACGGCTACGACCGCGACGACTGGCCGAAGCTTTGGGAAAAGGTCAAGGCGGCAGAGATTCTGGTGATCGGCACGCCGATCTGGCTGGGCGAGGAAAGCTCGGTCTGCCGGATCCTGATCGAGCGGCTTTATGCGATGAGCGCGATGCTGAACGACAAGGGCCAGTCGGTGTTTTACGGCAAGGTCGGCGGCACGGTGGTGACGGGCAACGAGGACGGGATCAAGCATGTCGCGATGACGACCGGGTTTGCGCTGAGCCATCTGGGCTACACGATCCCGCCGCAGGCCGATTGCGGCTGGATCGGCGAGGCCGGGCCGGGGGCGTCCTATGGCGATGAGATGGAGGATGGCAGCCGCGCCGGGTTCGACAACGACTTCACCCAGCGCAACACCACGATCATGACCTGGAACCTGATGCACCTGGCCGCGATGCTGAAGGCGGCGGGCGGCTATCCGAACAGGGGCAATGATCGCAACGCCTGGAAAGACGGCGAGCGGTTCGGGTTCGAGAACCCGAAGGCGAAGCTCGGGAAAGAACCACGGACCGAATGACCGAACCCAACCCCATCAGCCGTACGGGTGGCGCGAATGCGATCATCGAAAAGGCGCTGGCCGAACAGAAAGCCTACGAGGATCGCCGCGCCACGATGATGGGGCAGGGCGCGGAACGCCTGACCGCGCCGATCAGCGGCTGGATCGCACGGCTGATCCCGGCAGGCGCGATGCGCGCGGCCTTGCGCGGTGCGGACCGGGCGGCGGGGCTGACGCTGCCCTCGGAACTGACCGGCCACGACACCTCGGACCTTGCGGCCTGTGACAAGGCGGCGTTGCGTGTTCAGGCCTGGTCGCAGGGTACCAACGCGGCATCGGGCGGGCTGGCGGGCTGGTTTGGCGGCGCCGGTCTGGCGGTGGATATTCCGGCGACGATCGGGCTGGCGGCGCGCAACGTCCGCGCCACGGGTGCGGCCTACGGGTTTACCGAAGACAGCGCTGAGGAACGCGCCTTCCGGCTGATGGTGCTGGAGGTCGCGACCTCGATGGCGTCGGGCAAACGCAAGGAATCGCTGAACAATCTAAACGAACTTGCCGCCGCGCTGTCGACGCGCGAGGCGCGCTATGTGCTGTCGAAAGGCGGCGACTGGGTGACTGACAAGCTGGTCGAACGGATCGCGCGGCAACTGGGCCTGTCGCTCGCTTCTCGCAAGGCCGGGCAGTTGATCCCGATCGTCGGCGGTGCGGTCGCGGCGGTGGTCAACGCCAGTTTTCAGGTCGATGTCGCGCGCGCCGCGCGTTATGCCTACCGCCAGCGCTGGCTGATGCAGCGCAAGCTGCTGCCGGCGCCCCAGAAGGACAACGCATGAAACTGACCTCTACCTTCATCGCCGGGTCCGAAGACGCCAAGGCCAACCGCGCGGCGCATCTGCAAGCGCTGGCGCTGGTTGCGGACGCGGCCGCACTGGCGGCGGCGGGGGGCGGCGAGAAATCCCGTGCGCGGCATGCGTCGCGCGGCAAGATGCTGCCGCGTGACCGCGTGGCGAACCTGCTCGACCCTGGTAGCCCATTCCTGGAGGTCGGCGCCACGGCGGCGCACGGGCTTTATGACGGGGACGCGCCTTGCGCCGGGGTTATTGCCGGGATCGGCCGGGTGATGGGGCAGGAGGTGATGGTCGTCTGCAACGACGCCACCGTGAAGGGCGGCACCTATTACCCGATGACTGTCAAGAAACACCTGCGCGCGCAGGAAATCGCCGAGGAATGCGCGCTGCCCTGCATCTACCTCGTCGATTCGGGCGGCGCGAACCTGCCCAACCAGGACGAGGTCTTCCCCGACCGCGACCATTTCGGGCGGATTTTCTACAATCAGGCAAGGATGAGCGCCAAGGGCATCCCCCAGATCGCCGTTGTGATGGGGTCGTGCACCGCAGGTGGGGCTTACGTGCCCGCCATGTCCGACGTCACCATCATCGTGCGGGATCAGGGCACGATCTTTCTGGCCGGCCCGCCCCTGGTCAAGGCCGCGACCGGCGAAGTGGTGACAGCCGAAGACCTCGGCGGTGGCGACGTGCATACGCGGCTTGTCCGGTGTCGCGGATTATCTGGCCGAGGATGACGCTCATGCGCTGGCACTGGCGCGGCGCGCGGTCGGCCATTTGAACCGCGCCAAACCCGCGACGGTGCAGATGCAGGCCAGCGAAGAGCCGCTCTACGATCCCGAGGAATTGCTGGGCGTCGTCCCAGCCGGACCTGCGCACGCCCTACGATATCCGCGAGATCATCGCGCGGGTGGTCGATGGCTCTCGGTTCGACGAGTTCAAACCGCGGTTCGGCGATACCCTGGTGACAGGCTTTGCGCATCTGAAAGGCTGCCCGGTGGGGATCGTCGCCAACAACGGCGTGCTGTTTTCCGAAGCCGCGCAGAAGGGCGCGCATTTCATCGAATTGTGCAGCCAGCGGTCGATCCCGCTGGTGTTCCTGCAGAATATCACCGGCTTCATGGTCGGCCGGAAGTATGAAAACGAGGGCATCGCCCGGCATGGTGCCAAGATGGTGACGGCGGTCGCCACCACCAGCGTGCCGAAGATCACGATGATCGTCGGCGGATCGTTCGGGGCGGGCAATTACGGCATGGCGGGGCGCGCCTATCAGCCGCGGTTCCTGTGGACATGGCCGAACAGCCGCATCTCGGTGATGGGCGGCGAACAGGCGGCGGGGGTTCTGGCGACGGTGCGGCGCGAAGGGATCGAGCGGGCAGGCAAGGAGTGGTCCGAGGCAGACGAGGCCGAGTTCAAGCGCCCGACGATCGAGATGTTCGAGGAGCAGGCGCATCCGCTCTATGCCTCGGCGCGGCTTTGGGATGACGGGATCATCGATCCGAGGAAAACCCGCGACGTGCTGGCGCTGTCGCTGTCGGCGGCGCTGAACGCGCCAATTGAACCGACGCGCTTTGGCGTGTTCCGGATGTAGATTTCTTGCCTTCGGCGAGGATATTTTTGGACAAATGATGTGCCCATGTTTCGCAAGATACTGATCGCCAACCGAGGCGAGATCGCTTGCCGGGTGATTGATACCTGTCGTCGGCTGGGCGTGGCGACGGTCGCTGTCTATTCGGATGCCGACGCGGCGGCGCGGCATGTCGCGATGGCGGATGCCGCCGTTCACATTGGCGGGTCGCTGCCCGCCGAAAGCTATCTGCGCGGCGATGCGATTATCGCGGCGGCTCTGGCGACGGGGGCCGCAGGCGATCCATCCGGGCTATGGTTTCCTGTCCGAGAACCCCGATTTCGTCGAGGCGGTCGAGGCGGCGGGGCTGGTTTTCATCGGCCCCTCGGCGGATGCGATCCGCGCGATGGGCCTCAAGGATGCGGCCAAGGCGCTGATGGAGAAGGCCGGCGTGCCGGTGGTGCCGGGCTATCACGGGCCGATCAGGAGCCGGGGCGGCTTGAGGTTGAGGCGGCCGAGATCGGCTATCCGGTGCTGATCAAGGCGGTTGCGGGCGGCGGCGGCAAGGGAATGCGGCTGGTCGAAACGCCCGACATGTTTCATCGACGCGCTGGAATCGGCCAAGGCCGAGGCGCGCGGAGCGTTCGGCAACGACGCGGTGCTGATCGAGAAATTCGTCGAGAAACCGCGCCATATCGAGGTTCAGGTTTTTGGCGACGGCGTGGAGGCGGTGCATCTGTTCGAGCGCGACTGTTCGTTGCAGCGCCGGCATCAGAAGGTGATCGAAGAAGCGCCTGCGCCCGGCATGACGGCGGAAATGCGCGAGGCGATGGGTGCGGCGGCGGTGCGCGCGGCCAAGGCGATCGGGTACAAGCGGGGCGGGGACCATCGAGTTTATCGTCGATGCCAGCGACGGGCTGCGCGCCGATCGGTTCTGGTTCATGGAGATGAACACGCGGTTGCAGGTCGAACATCCGGTGACCGAGGCTGTCACCGGCGTCGATCTGGTGGAATGGCAGTTGCGGGTCGCGGCGGGCGAGGCATTGCCGGCGCGCCAGGAGCAGTTGCGCCTGAACGGGCATTCATTCGAGGCGCGGCTTTATGCCGAGGATGTGCCGAAGGGCTTCTTGCCCGCGACGGGGACGCTGACGCATCTGAAATTCGCGCACGGTGCGCGTGCCGATACCGGGGTGCGCGCCGGCGATACGATCAGCCCGTTCTACGATCCGATGATCGCCAAGATCGTCGTGCACGGTGCGACGCGCGACATCGCATTGTCGCGGCTGCGCGCCGCGATTGCCGCGAACCGAAGTGGCGGGAACGGTCACCAACCTGACCTTCCTTGGCAAGCTGGCCGCCGATCCGGATTTCATCGGCGGGCGATGTGGATACCGGCCTGATCGGGCGCAAGATCGACGCTTTTCAGGCGGTCGAGCCGCCGCCCGGCCGGATCAGGGCGCTGGCTGTGCTGGCGGCGGCCGGGGTGCAGGATGCGGATGGATTCACGCTGTGGCAACCGCTGGACCGGCGCATCGAGCTTGCCGGCGACGCGCCCTTTGGTGCTACATTGCAGCTTGTCGGGCCGGGGCGGGCGCGGGTCGTGCTGGAAGACGGCACCTTCGATCTGGCGCGAACCGGCGGTGAGTGGACAGACGGCCTGCCGGGGCGGGCCTTGCGGATCGGCGACAGCGTCAGCGTCTTTGCCGAGCAGACATGGGCCTTCGAAATACCCGACCCCTTGGCGGTTGGCAGCACCGCGGCGACCGGCAATGTGATCGAGGCCCCGATGCCGGGCCTTCGTCAAGTCGATTTACGCCAGACCGGGCCAGCGGGTTGCAGCCGGCGACAGATTGGCCATCCTTGAGGCGATGAAGATGGAACACACGCTGACAGCACCCCGCGATGGTATCGTCGCCGAAGTGCTGGCCAGCGCCGGCGCGCAGGTTGAGGCCGGCGCAGCATTGGTGCGTCTGGAGGAGAACGAATGATACGCCTGCACCATTGCCACGAGACCCGCTCGATGCGCTCGCTCTGGCTCTTGAACGAACTGGGGATCGAATTCGAGGTCGCGGTCTATCCGTTCGACAAGACGCTGCGCTCGGACGCTTATCCTGACGTTGCATCCTGTCGGCCGGGTGCCGGTGCTGGAACTCGATGGCGAGGTGATCTGGGAAACCGGCGCGATCACCGCAAGTGCTTTGCGAGCGGTTTCCCGAACGCGGGCTGGGGCGCGCGGCCGACGATCTGGATCGCGCCGACTGGCTGATCTGGGTGCATTTCGCGGAAACCATCAGCCAGCACACCGCGGCGCTGACCCAGCAGCATATCGCGCTTTACGAGGATGGGATGCGCAGTCCGATCGTCATGCAACTGGAAGCCAAGCGGCTTCAGAAATGCTACGGGGCGATAGAGGAACGGCTGTCGACGCCGATCGAGAATCGCGATTACCTGCTGACCTCCGGCTTTTCGGCGGCCGACATCAGTGTCGGACAGGCGATCTACATGGCGCGGCACTTTGCGCGGATCGAGCCCTACCCGGAACTTGACAAAATGGTATCAGCGGATCACCGAGCGCCTGGCGTTTCAGGCGGCGCTGCCGGGCGAGGGGGCAGAGCGGCTTTACGCGCGCGATTTTTACGAGGCATGGGATGTCTAACGACGTCGAGATATTCGAGGTCGGTCCGCGCGACGGGTTGCAGAACGAGGCGCGCCAGATCCCGACACGCGACAAGATTGCGCTGATCGACCTGTTGTCCGAGGCCGGATTCCGGCGCATCGAGGTGGCAAGTTTCGTCAGCCCGAAATGGGTGCCGCAGATGGCCGATAGCGCCGAGGTTCTGGCCGGGATCACCCGCGCGCCGGGGGTTTCCTATGCCGCGCTCACCCCGAACATGCAGGGGTTCGACCGCGCGATGGATGCCGGGGCGGATGAGATCGCAATTTTCGGATCGGCCAGCGAAGGATTTAGCCAGAAAAACATAAATTGTTCGATAAGTGAAAGTTTGCTTCGGTTCAGGCCAGTAATTGACGAAGCTCATGCAGCTAATGTGAAGGTGCGGGGATATGTCTCTTGCGTCACCGATTGCCCGTATGATGGCCCGACTCCGCCCGAAAAGGTGGCCGATATCGCAGGCGCGCTCTATGAAATGGGCTGCTACGAGATCTCGTTGGGCGATACTATCGGAAAAGGGACGCCCCAGACCATCCGCGCGATGCTGGCGGCGGTGATCGAGGTGGTGCCGGCAGAGGAGCTGGCCGGGCATTACCACGACACCGGCGGGCGGGCGCTGGAAAATATCGAGGCGTCGTTGGATATGGGCCTGCGGGTTTTCGATGCGGCTGTTGGCGGCTTGGGCGGCTGTCCTTTCGCGCCCGGCGCGGCGGGCAATGTCGCGACCGAGGCGGTGAATGCGCTGCTGCTGCGGCTGGGATATGAGACTGGTCTGGATGCCGATATCCTGAACCGGGCAGGCGCGATGGCGCGCGCGATGCGGGCGGGCTAGCGCGCCGGATGCGCAAGGAAGGAAACAGACATGACACAAGCGGTTCTGATCGACACCGACGAACGCGGCGTGGCGAAGCTGACGCTGAACCGCCCGGAAAAGCATAACGCGCTGTCGGCCGAGCTGATTGCCGACCTGACCGATGCCGCGCGGCGTCTGGGCCGAGACCCGGCGGTGCGGGTGGTCGTGCTGACCGGTGCGGGCAAAAGCTTTTGCGCGGGCGGCGATCTGAACTGGATGAAGGCGCAGATCGCGGCGAAGCGGGGCTGCGCGCGCCGCCGAGGCGAAGAAGCTGGCGATGATGCTGCAGGCGCTGAACACGATGCCCAAACCACTGATCGGTGCGCTGCAGGGCAACGCGCTGGGCGGCGGCGTCGGCCTGGCCTGCGTCTGCGATGTGGCCATTGGCGTCGCGGGTGCGAAATTCGGGCTGACCGAAACCAAACTCGGCCTGATCCCGGCCACCATCGGGCCCTATGTCATCGCCCGGATGGGCGAGGCGCGGGCGCGCCGGGTGTTCATGTCGTCACGGATCTTCGAGGCGCGCCGAGGCGGTCGAACTGGGCATCCTTGCGCGCGCCGTCGATCCCGCCGATCTGGCGGCAGCGGTCGAGGCCGAGGTTGCGCCGTATCTGAACTGCGCGCCCGGCGCGGTTGCCGCGGCCAAGGCGCTGGCCCGCAAGCTGGGCCCGCCGATCGATGATGCGGTGATCGCCGAAACCATCGACGCGCTGGTAATCCGCTGGGAAAGCCCCGAGGCGCCCGAGGGGATTGCGGCGTTCTTCGAAAAGCGTCGCCCGAAATGGGGCGAAGGCGGGTGATTGCGCTTGCGGGATATCTTTACGCAGCACTTGCCGCCTCGGCCGTGCTTTTCCAGATCGCGCTGGCGCTGGGCGCGCCTTGGGGTGCGGCGGCGCTGGGCGGCCGCTGGCAAGGCCGGTTTCCGGCACTGATCCGGGCCTTTGCGCTGGTTCAGGCCGGGGTGATTGCAGGCATGGCGCTGGTCGTGGCCGCGCGCGCCGGGATCACCGATCTGGCCGCTGGTCCGCGCTGGTTGTTCTGGGTCGTTCTGTTGCTGACCGGGTTCAGCGCGCTGGCAAATCTGACCACGCCATCGCCGCCCGAACGCAAGCTCTGGGCACCGGTCACGGTGGCGATGCTGATCGCGGCCGGGATCGTCGCTTTCGGCTGATCCGCCCGGTCAGTGCCAGGCGTCGTAAAAGCCGCGCCCCACAACGCCTTCTTAACACCAGAATCCCCATCGGCTTTGGTTGACCCCGACCGGGGGCAGCGCTAAACCCCAAGTCGAGCCAACGACATGGGCAAAGTCCCATGAAAGGAGTCCTTCGTGGAAGACCTGCTTCGGGAATACCTGCCCATCATGATTTTCCTCGGCCTGGCCATCGGCCTTGGCCTTGTGCTGATCCTTGCCGCCGTGGTCATCGCGGTGCGCCATCCCGACCCCGAAAAGGTCAGCGCCTATGAATGCGGCTTCAACGCCTTCGATGACGCGCGGATGAAATTCGATGTCCGGTTCTACCTGGTCTCGATCCTGTTCATCATCTTCGATCTAGAGGTCGCTTTCCTGTTTCCCTGGGCCGTCGCATTCAAGGATGTGGGGCTGGTCGGGTTCTGGTCGATGATGGTGTTTCTTGGCGTCCTGACCGTGGGCTTTGCCTATGAATGGAAGAAGGGGGCGCTGGAATGGCAATGATCGCCACCAATGTCGGCGAGGACCGCGACGTCGCCGCCCGGCAGCTGAACGCCGATCTGCAGGACAAGGGCTTCATCCTGACCTCGACCGAAGACATCATCAACTGGGCGCGCTGCGGCAGCTTGCATTGGATGACCTTCGGTCTGGCCTGCTGCGCCGTCGAGATGATGCACACCTCGATGCCGCGCTATGATCTGGAACGCTTCGGCACCGCACCGCGCGCATCCCCGCGCCAGTCCGACCTGATGATCGTGGCGGGCACGCTGACCAACAAGATGGCGCCCGCTTTGCGCAAGGTCTACGACCAGATGCCGGAACCGCGCTACGTGATCTCGATGGGGTCCTGCGCCAATGGCGGCGGCTATTACCACTACAGCTATTCGGTGGTGCGCGGCTGTGACCGGATCGTGCCGGTCGATATCTACGTTCCCGGCTGCCCGCCGACCGCCGAGGCGCTTCTGTACGGCATCCTGCAATTGCAGCGCAAAATCCGCCGCACCGGCACCATCGCGAGGTAGATCATGAGCGACGCATTGAATGAACTGGGCGCGCACGATCGAGCTGAAGCGCCCCGATTGCGTGTTGGGCTGGGAGGTCGCCTTCGGCGAATTGAACGTCACCGTCACGCTGTCCTCGCTGGTGCCTTTCGTCGAATTCCTCAAGTCGAACGGCAACTGCCGGTTCTCCTCGCTGGTCGATATCACCGCCGTCGATTACCCCGAGCGCGAGCCGCGCTTCGATGTCGTCTATCATTTCCTGTCGATGTACCAGAACCACCGCATCCGGGTGAAGGTTGCGGTGCGCGAGGATGACATGGTGCCGTCGATCATCAGCGTCCACCCCTCGGCCAACTGGTTCGAGCGTGAGGTGTTCGACATGTTCGGCATCCTCTTTTCGGGCCATCCCGACCTGCGCCGCCTGCTCACCGATTACGGCTTTCGCGGCCATCCCTTGCGCAAGGATTTCCCGACGACCGGTTACACCGAGGTGCGCTACGACGAAGAGCAGAAGCGCGTCGTCTACGAGCCGGTGAAACTGGTGCAGGAATACCGCCAGTTCGATTTCATGAGCCCTTGGGAAGGTGCCGAATACATCCTGCCCGGCGATGAAAAGAAGGAGGCCGCAAAATGATAGGTAACTACGGTATGGGTATGGGCGGCGGCGGATTGCTGTGGTTCGTGATCTTCGCAGCGCTTCTGGTCGTCCCGTTCTGGCGCCTTCTGCCGCGCAACGGGATCCCGTCCTGGGTGGCGCTTGTGGCGATCATACCGCTCGGCGCGATCATCCTGCTGTGGGTGGTGGCGTTCAGGGACCAGCTGGGTGGCCGGTCCGGTCAGGAATGAAGAGCAGGTGATGGCCACTGATCCCACACTGCTCTACGTGGTTGGTGCGGCGAAGGCCGGCACCAGTTGGCTCTATCGCTATCTGCGCGATCACCCCGATTGCCATTTCCGCTCGATCAAGGAACTGCATTTCTTTGACAGTGTTGCCGAGGGCACGGTCGATCCGCGCCGCGACCGGTTGCTCGCGAAACTGCAGGGGCTGGAACAGAAATTCGTCAGTGCGCGGGCCGACAAGCTGATCGACCTTGGCACCGAGATCGCGGATATCAATGCCTGGCTGGACGTGCTGCGCCATGATGGCGACCGCACCGCCGCCTATCTGGATTATCTCAAACGCGGCGTCGACGGTGAAACGCTGATCGGCGATGTCACGCCCTCTTACGCGCTCTTGTCGGCGGCGACCCTTGACCAGATGGCCGGTATCGCGCCCGATGTCAGGTTCATCTTCATCATGCGCGATCCGGTCGAACGGCTCTGGAGCCATGTGCGCATGGAGGCGCGTCGCCAAGGCACGACCGAAGAGGTCGATTACGGCATCGTGCGCCGGCTGTTTTTCGACGTGCTGAACGGCAAGGAACCCGAGATCGCCGCGCGTGGCGATTACGCCAGCGCTGTGGAAAAGCTCAAGGCAACGGTCGATCCAAACCGCGTGCTTCTGGCCTTGACCGAAGAGATGTTGTCGGACTCTGGTATCCGCAAGATCTGCACCTTTCTGGGCATCAGCTTTGTCGCCCCCCAGATCGAGCGCCGGGTCCACGAAGGCCCCGATCTGAAAATGCGCCCCCGCCAGCGTCAGGCCGCGCGGGACTGGCTGAAGCCGCAATATGAATATGTTGAACAACTGTTCGGCAGGCTGCCAAAGGCATGGCAACCCGAACTCGTGAAGGTATAAGATGATGGACGGCAAATTCGAAGACGCCCTGACAGGCGAACAGAAGATCCGCAATTTCAACATCAACTTCGGGCCGCAACACCCTGCCGCCCACGGCGTGCTGCGTCTGGTGCTGGAGTTGGACGGAGAAATCGTCGAACGCTGCGATCCGCATATCGGCCTGCTCCACCGCGGCACCGAAAAGCTGATGGAAAGCCGCACCTATCTGCAAAACCTGCCGTATTTCGACCGGCTCGATTACGTTGCCCCGATGAACCAGGAACATGCCTGGTGCCTGGCCATCGAGAAGCTGACCAAAACCCCGGTGCCGCGCCGCGCATCGCTGATCCGGGTGCTCTATTCCGAAATCGGCCGCGTGCTGAACCACCTTCTGAACGTGACCACGCAGGCGATGGATGTCGGCGCGTTGACGCCGCCCTTGTGGGGCTTCGAGGAGCGCGAAAAGCTGATGATCTTTTACGAACGGGCCTGCGGTGCGCGCCTGCATGCGGCCTATTTCCGCCCCGGCGGCGTGCATCAGGATCTGCCGCCCGACCTTATCGACGATATCGACGCTTGGGCCGATCAGTTCCCCTCTCGCCTTGATGACATCGACGGCCTGCTGACCGAGAACCGCATCTTCAAGCAGCGCAATGCCGATATCGGCGTCGTAACCGAAGCCGATATCCAGGAGTGGGGCTTTTCCGGCGTGATGGTGCGCGGCTCTGGCCTTGCCTGGGATCTGCGCCGCGCGCAGCCCTACGAATGCTACGATGAGTTCGAGTTCATGATCCCCGTCGGCAAGAACGGCGATTGCTATGACCGCTACCTCGTGCGGATGGCCGAAATGCGGGAATCGGTGAAGATCATCAAGCAATGCATCACCAAACTACGCGCCGAACCCGGCCCGGTGATGACCCGCGGCAAGATGGCACCGCCGCCGCGCGACGAGATGAAAACCTCGATGGAGGCGCTGATCCATCACTTCAAGCTCTATACCGAGGGCTTCCACGTCCCGGCGGGCGAGGTCTACGCCGCCGTCGAGGCCCCGAAGGGCGAGTTCGGCGTCTATCTGGTGGCCGACGGCACCAACAAACCCTACCGTGCCAAACTGCGCGCGCCGGGCTTCCTGCACCTTCAGGCGATGGATTTCATCGCGGGCGGCCACCAACTGGCCGACGTGGCCGCGATCATCGGGTCGCTGGATATCGTGTTCGGCGAGGTAGACCGGTGATCCGGTGCGCAGCCCTTCTGGGCGTGCTGGCCGCGCCGGCCATGGCCGCCGGTACGCCGCCATCAGACCGCGTGGCCAAGCTCGAAACGGCGATTGCCGCGGCGGGCTGTGAAGTGAATGACGCCAATCAGGCGGCCGTTCTGAAAAGCGCCGGACTGACCGAGGCCGAAGGCATGGCCATCGTCAGCTACCTGATGGGCGTCAAGCGCGCCGTCGGGGTCGGCGATGACATTCTGAAACTGGTTGCGGGGCCGTGCGAATGACCCGTCCCGCCAGCCGCTCGTTTGAACTAGGAGGCTTTGCTGTGAAACTCGGACTCCTGCCCATGATGGTGATGCTGGCCGCCTGCGCCGCGCCGCCGGACGACACCGCCTATGTCACCGAACCCATCACCGAACAGAATATCTACAATCCCGCCGCCAGCGCCGCACCCGAACCGATCACCTCCGAACCGATCACCTCTGGCCCGATCGGTGCCGAACCGCTCGCATCCGGCCCGATCACCCCGGCCGCGCCCGCAAACGACAAGGAACGCCTTGTCGCCGCGATCGAGGCGAACGGCTGCGTGCTGAACGCGGATAATTCCGAACGCATCCTGATAGAGCTTGGCATCGGTCAGGAGCAACTGCGCGCAGATCGGCGGAGAGCTGATGCAGGAAGGCCGGGTGCAGGTCGTGCCCCCGGCTGAGTTTCGTCTGACATCCGGGGCCTGCGCCACATGACGCTGACCGCCATCACCCTGACGCTCGCCTGGCTTGGCGTTTTCGTGACCACGGGCCTTGCGGCGCTCTTCGTGCGCAATCCCACGCGCGCGCTGGTCCTGACCACGCACCACCTTGAGGATCTGCCCAAGGTCATGGCCGACCGCTACTTCGCGCTGGCCCTGCTGGCGCTTGGCGCGGTGATCTATGGCGATCTCAAAGTCATCGCCTATCTCTTCGGCGTGTTTTCCTTTCTTGGCTTTGCCGACGCCTGGATATACCACCGCGCCGGCAAGCCGATTGCCAAACATTTCACGGCAGGCGTTTCGGGGGGCATTGTCACCCTCTGCGCCCTGCTGGCCCTGAACTCTGGAGTGACCGCCTGATGCTTCGTCGTCTTCATCCCGACCAGCCCGACACGTTTGCCTTTACCAAGGCCAACCTCAAATGGGCCGAGGCGCAGATCACCAAGTTCCCCGAAGGCCGTCAGGCTCGGCGCCATCATCCCGCTGTTGTGGCGGGCGCAGGAGCAGGAAGGCTGGCTGTCGCGCCCCGCGATCGAACATGTCGCCGATATGCTTGGCATGGCGCATATCCGCGCGCTTGAAGTCGCCACGTTCTACTTCATGTTCCAGTTGCAGCCGGTCGGCTCGGTCGCTCATATCCAGGTCTGCGGCACGCTGTCGTGCATGATCTGCGGCGCTGAGGATCTGATTGCCGTGTGTCAGGACAAGATCGCGCCAAAGCCGCATCAGCTGTCGGCCGACGGCAAGTTCAGCTGGGAAGAGGTTGAATGCCTCGGCTCCTGCGCCAACGCGCCGATGGCGCAGATCGGCAAGGATTACTACGAGGATCTGACCACCGAACGGCTTGCCGAAATCATCGACGAGCTTGGCGCGGGCAAGGTGCCGGTGCCGGGGCCGCAAAACGGACGCTACGCGGCAGAGCCGCTGGCGGGCCTGACCAGCCTGACCGAATATGAAAGCGGGCGCACGCAATACAATGCAAGCGTCGAGCTGGCCGTGGATCTTGGCGATACCATCAGGCGCATCGACGGCACCGAAGTGCCGCTGATCACCCCTTGGCTCGGCAAATCTGCCAAACCCGCCAAACCTGCCGCGCCGTCCAAGGCAAGGAAGGCCGCCGAGCCCAAGCCTTCGAAAACCGCGCCCGCCGATGCGACCGGAATTACCAAGCAACAGGCGCGGGAAAATTCCAAAGCCAAACCGGTGTCGCCCTCAGACCCGAAATCGCCGCGCAAGATGAAGGCGCCACGCAAGTCCGGTGCCGATGATCTGAAGAAAATCAAGGGCGTCGGGCCGAAACTGGAACAGATGCTGCACCAGCTGGGCTTTTTCCACTACGATCAGGTCGCCAAATGGACGCCCGCCGAGGTGGCTTGGGTCGATGAGAACCTCGAAGGCTTCAAGGGCCGCGTCAGCCGCGATGGCTGGGTCGAACAGGCCAAGGTTCTGGCAGCAGGCGGCGAGACAGAATTTTCGAAACGCGCTAAGTATTGAAACAGAACAAGCAATAGAAACAATAAACCGGGAGAAGTTCCATGAGTTCCACTGATGCATCGAACAAAACCAAGATCTGGGGTCTGGCCGCTGCTGCCGGTGTGCTGGCCTTTCTGGCCCTGAAATTCATGGCGGCCTATTCGTTCTGGCCGGCACTCTTGCTGGCCGTTCTGATTGCCGTTCTGGTGGCGATCCTGCTGTGGATCGGTTTCTACCGCGATCCCGAGGCCGAGATGCAAGGCAGCGTCAGTGCCCGGCCGCAGGTGGCCAACGCGCCGTCCGGCACCGTTGCCTCTGGCGCCACCGGCAATGCCGCGCCGCCGACCGTGACCGAACCACCCGCTGCAACACCGGCCGCAGCCTCGTCCGCAGTGGCTGCCAAACCGGCCGCTGCCGAGAAACCGGCACCGGCGCCCAAAGCCGCCAAGCCTGCGAAAAAGCCAAGCGCCAAGTCGGCCTCTGCGCTGATGGGCGACGCCGGCAACAAGATGGTGGCCGAGAAAAAGGCCGCCAAGGACAAGGCCGCACCGCGCAAGAAAACCGCCGCCAAATCCAGCGATGCGGCTGCGGCCACCACCTCTGCCCCGGCCCCGAAGCCCGCAAAACCGCGCGCAGCCAAGCCCGCAGCACCGAAAGCGGCACCGAAAGCAGCGCCTAAAGCGGCCGCCACACCAGCCGCCGCCGGTGGCAAGCCCGAGATGCTGAAAGCCGCCCGCGCGGGCGGCCCCGACGATCTCAAGCAGATCAAGGGCGTCGGCCCCAAGCTGGAAGGCGAGCTTCACAAGATCGGCGTCTACCACTTCGATCAGGTGGCGGCCTGGACCAAGAAAGAGGTCAACTGGATGGATGAGAACCTTGCAGGCGTTCGCCAGCGCGTCAGCCGCGACGACTGGGTGGCGCAAGCCAAGATCCTTGCCAAGGGCGGAGCGACCGAATTTTCCAAGCGCGTCAAGAAGGGCGGCGTTTACTGAGGCGTAGGACATGGCTGATCCCGAACGACAAAGGCAGATTGCGAAGAAGGGCAGGCAGGTTGCCCTTTTCCTTGCCGCGGTCGGTCTTTACTGGATCGGGATCACATGGCTCGGGGCAAAGCTGGGATGGACCAACCGCAGCCGCGCCTTTTTCGACTTGATAGCCCTTGCCGGTTTCGGCTGGGCGCTGTGGGCGATATTTCAGATCTGGCGGCAACGCCGGGAAGACTAGGGAAGCAGACATGCTCAAGGATCAGGACCGCATCTTCACCAACATCTACGGGATGCATGACCGCAGCCTTGCCGGGGCGCGGGCGCGCGGCCACTGGGATGGCACAGGTGCTATCATCAAGAAGGGTAGCGACTGGATCGTGTCCGAGATGAAGGCAAGCGGTTTGCGCGGGCGCGGCGGGGCGGGCTTTCCGACCGGCCTCAAATGGTCCTTCATGCCCAAGGAAAGCGACGGTCGCCCGGCCTATCTGGTCGTGAATGCCGACGAGAGCGAACCCGGCACCTGCAAGGACCGCGAGATCATGCGCCACGATCCGCATACGCTTGATCGAGGGCTGCCTGATCGCCAGTTTCGCGATGGGCGCGCATGCCAGCTACATCTACATCCGCGGCGAATATATCCGCGAGCGTGAGGCGCTTCAGGCCGCGATCGACGAATGCTATGACGCCGGTCTTCTGGGCAAGAACGCCGCAGGCTCGGGCTGGGATTTCGACCTCTACGTGACCCACGGCGCGGGCGCTTATATCTGCGGCGAGGAAACGGCGCTGCTCGAATCCCTCGAAGGCAAAAAGGGCATGCCCCGGATGAAGCCGCCGTTCCCGGCGGGCGCGGGGCTTTATGGTTGCCCGACCACCGTGAACAACGTCGAATCCATCGCCGTCGCCCCCACTATCCTGCGCCGCGGCGCGGAATGGTTCGCAGGCTTCGGCCGCCCAAACAACACCGGCACCAAGCTTTTCGCGATCTCGGGCCATGTGAACAACCCCTGCGTCGTTGAAGAAGCGATGTCGATCACCTTCGATGAGCTGATCGAAAAGCACTGCGGCGGCATTCGCGGCGGCTGGGACAACCTCAAGGCGGTGATCCCGGGCGGATCGTCCGTGCCGCTTCTGCCCGCCGAGGTGATGCGCAAGGATGCGATCATGGATTTCGACTGGCTGCGCGAACAACGCTCTGGCCTTGGGCACCGCGGCGGTGATCGTGATGGATCAGTCCACCGACATCATCAAGGCGATCTGGCGGCTGTCGAAGTTCTACAAGCACGAAAGCTGCGGCCAGTGCACGCCCTGCCGCGAAGGCACCGGCTGGATGATGCGCGTGATGGACCGTCTGGTGAAGGGCGATGCCGACCCCGCCGAAATCGACATGCTGCTCGACGTCACCAAACAGGTCGAAGGCCACACCATCTGCGCGCTCGGCGACGCCGCCGCCTGGCCGATTCAGGGCCTGATCCGGCATTGCCGGGGCGAGATCGAGGACCGGATCAAGCACAAACGCGCCGGCCGCGTCACTGCGGTGGCGGCGGAGTAGGCACATGAAATACGCGGTTTTTCTGGTTCTGGCGCTCGGTCTTGCGGGCTGCGGCGTGTCTGACAGGTTGGGTCTCAGCCGCGATCTGACAGCCGCCGCCCTGCCGTATGACGCAAAGATTGCCATCGGCGAAGACAAGCAGGACATGGTGATCGCCGTGACCGCGCCCGCCAACGCCGGGGTGGATGCGGTGCGCGAAAGCGTGCGCTATCAGGCCACGCGCCACTGCCTGTCCAGCTTTGGCTATTCGGAAGCGAACTGGCAGATCGACCCGGCCACCAGCGATTGGGCCTTCACGCGCATCGAGGATACCATGACCTTCAGCGCCCGTTGCGTGGGGCACCAGTGACACCCGGCCGCGATCATCACCTCGCCGAACTCAATATCGGCCGCCTTCTGGCCCCGACGGGTGATCCGCGCGTGGCAGAGTTCATGGCCGCGCTCGACCGGATCAACGGCATGGGCAAGCGGATGCCGGGGTTCGTGTGGATGATGGAAGGCTCGGGTGAGCCGGGAACCGGCAATACCGAGACCTTCATCGGCGACGATCCGCAAGCGGTGACCAACCTCACCGTATGGGAAGATGTCCAGGCGATGGAAAACTTCGTCTGGAACACCGTCCACCGGCAGTTCTACGACCGCCGCGCCGAATGGTTCGAGGTTCTGGGCAAGATGCATTTCGTTATGTGGTGGGTGCCCGCAGGCCACAAACCCACGCTGGACGAGGCGCTTGCCCGGCTGGCGCACCGCGAGAAACACGGCGACAGCGACCATGCCTTCGGCTGGGCGCATCTTGCGGACGCGCATCAGTGGCGCGCCCGCAATTGCAACACTACGGCGGCGGAGTAGGGCCATGCGCGCCATCTGGGACGGTTTCCTCAGCCTGATCGCCGCGATCCTGACCGCCGCCGTCACCCTGATCCCGGCCTATTACGCATGGATGTCGGTCGATGCCGGGTTCGCGCCGCAGTGGGTCTGGGCCAATATCGCGGGGCTGGTGTTCGTGGCGGGCGTGATGATCTTCGCGTTCCTGCGCAAAGCCAAGGATGGCGTATCCCCGCTGCGGGACCGGAGGCGCAGATGACCGGCATGACTGACAGCCAGATCGCGCAAGCCCGCGCCGATCTTGCCGTCTCGGGGGCTGCCGTGCTGTCAGGTTTCGTGACAGCCGACGTGGCGCAGGCCATGCTGTCCGAAGTCGAACCGGTGCTCGACCGCGCATTCTTCAAGCCCAAGATCCACAATGTCTATCTTGTCGCCGACGATCCGGCGCTGCCCGAAGACCACCCGCGCAACGCCAAGGTCACCACCACCTCGGCGACGCTGGCCTACGATCTGATCCCCGAGGGCAGCTTGCGCGAGCTTTACCTCTCCACCGATCTGCGCCAGGCGCTGGCGCGGGTTCTTGGGTTCGACGAACTCTACCCCTATGCCGACCCGCTGGCGGGCCTGAACGTGCTGACCTACCGCGACAAGGCCGAAACCGGCTGGCACTTCGACAATGCCAATTTCGTCGTCACCCTGATGCTGCGCCCGGCAGAGGCGGGCGGCGATTATCAATACCTGCCGTTCTCGCGCAGCGACACCGACGACGGCTATGACAATGTGGCGCGGATGCTGTCGGGCAGCACCGACGGGCTGCTTTCATTGCATCAGGGCGTGGGCGATCTGGTGATTTTCCGGGGCCGGCATACATTGCACCGGGTAACGCCGGTTCACGGGCGCGACCCGCGCGTGATTGCGGTGTTCAGCTATGATCCGGAACCCGGAAAGCTGCTGCACGAGGATACCCGCCGCAAGTTCTATGGACGGGCCGCATGATGATTTCGCTATCCCGGATCACTTCTTGTGGCATCACAGCCGTGGCGCGCACCCGTCCGGTAGCGCTGCCCTGATGCGCGCCGCGCCATCAAATCCCGGCGCCCGCCGGCATGAAACATCCGCGCACGAAAGCGTGGCTGGTGCGGCGCATATATGTCGTGATACCAGAGGCTTAGAGCATGAAGGCCGGACCCATCCGATCCGGCCCGTTCAAGCGGGGATCAACCCCGCGTTACCCAAGGCGCAACACCGTCTTGAACTGCTGGGCGTGAAGGGGCCGACGTTTCGGGCCTTGTTGTCAACGGTCTGCGCCGATGCGCAGCGCCAGCGGAGTAGAGTACATGTTTGAACGCCCCACCACGATCACCGTGAAACGCATCGCCCTTCTGGCCTACGTCTGCGCCAGCCTCGCGGCCAATGCCACCGCTGCCCAAACCCCGCCGCCGCTCAATCAGGAACCGCATATCAACGAGTCCCTGATCGCCGCGTCGATCGGAGAGATCATCTTGCGCAAATGCGATTCAATCTCGCCCCGCTATCTGGTGGTGTATTCAAAGGTGAAAGCACTGGAAGCCTACGCCCGCGATCTCGGTTATACCGAGGCAGAGGTCGAAGCTTTCCTCGAAGACAGGGACGAACAGAAACGCGTGCGACGGGCCGCCAACAAGTACCTGATCGAACAGGGTGCGGTGAAGGGCGACAACGAAAGCTATTGCGCCGCAGGGCGCTCCGAGATTGAAAAGGGTACGCTGACCGGCGAAATGCTATGGGTCAGCGGACTGGAATGAAAAAGGACCGTTCGCGCGGCCTTTGCGACAAACGGGTGAATGGATGCCAAATCTGAAAAAGATCATCATCGACGGGCAAGAGGTTGAAGTGGACGGGGCGATGACCCTGATCCAGGCCTGCGAAGTTGCGGGCATCGAAGTGCCGCGCTTCTGCTACCACGAACGCCTGTCGATCGCCGGCAACTGCCGCATGTGTCTGGTCGAGGTCGTCGGCGGCCCGCCCAAGCCCGCCGCATCCTGTGCCATGCAGGTCAAGGATCTGCGCCCCGGCCCCGAAGGCCAGCCGCCAGTCGTCAGGACCAACTCGCCGATGGTCAAGAAGGCCCGCGAGGGCGTGATGGAGTTCCTGTTGATCAACCACCCGCTCGACTGCCCGATCTGCGATCAGGGCGGCGAGTGTGATTTGCAGGATCAGGCAATGGCTTACGGCGTGGACTTCAGCCGCTACCGCGAACCGAAGCGGGCCAGTGAAGACCTCGATCTCGGCCCGCTCGTTGAAACCCACATGACCCGCTGCATCTCGTGCACCCGCTGCGTGCGCTTTACCTCCGAGGTCGCGGGTGTCAAGCAGATGGGCCAGACCGGACGCGGCGAGGATGCCGAGATCACCACCTATCTGGGCGAAACCCTGAACTCGAACCTGCAAGGCAACATCATTGATCTGTGCCCCGTCGGCGCGCTGGTCTCCAAGCCCTACGCCTTCACCGCAAGGCCGTGGGAACTGACCAAGACCGAAAGCATCGACGTGATGGACGCGCTGTGCAGCAACATCCGCGTTGATACCAAGGGCCGCGAAGTCATGCGCTTTTTGCCGCGCAACCATGACGGCGTGAACGAGGAATGGATTTCCGACAAGACCCGCTTCGTCTGGGACGGGTTGCGCCGCCAGCGGCTGGATACGCCCTACATCCGCGAAGGTGGCAAGCTGCGCAAAGCCGGCTGGGATGAGGCGCTAAAGGCCGCTGCGAAAGCCATGAAGGGCAAGAAACTCGCCGGTCTGGTCGGCGATCTGGCCCCTACCGAGGCCGCTTTCGCGCTGAAACAGCTCATCGAAGGGCAGGGCGGGCTTGTCGAATGCCGCACCGACGGCGCGAAACTGCCCGCCGGAAACCGCTCGGCCTATGTCGGCACCGCGCGGATCGAGGATATCGACGGCGCGAAATTCATCCAGCTGATCGGCACCAACCCGGCCATCGAAGCGCCGGTCCTGAACGCGCGTATCCGCAAGGCGTGGATCAACGGCGCGAGCGTCGGACTGATCGGGCAAGCCGTTGATCTGACGTATGATTACGCCCATGTCGGCACCGACCGCGCCGCCCTGACGGGCCTTCTGGACCACACATTCGGGAAGGTGCTGGAGGAACCCTCGATCGTCATCGTCGGCCAAGGTGCGCTGCAAGAGGCCGACGGCGAGGCGGTGCTGAGCCAGGCGATGAAACTGGCCGAAGCCACCAAGTCCAAGCTGTTGATCCTGCATACCGCTGCCGCCCGCGTCGGCGCGATGGATGTGGATGCCGTCACCGATGGCGGGCTCGATGCAGCGCTGGACGGGGCCGAGGTGGTCTATAACCTTGGCGCCGATGAGGTCGATATCGCACCCGGCGCCTTCGTGATCTATCAGGGCAGCCACGGTGACCGCGGCGCGCACCGCGCCGACATCATCCTGCCGGGCGCCGCCTACACCGAGGAGAACGGCCTTTTCGTCAACACCGAAGGCCGCCCGCAACTGGCAATGCGGGCCGGGTTCGCGCCGGGCGAGGCCAAGGAAAACTGGGCGATCCTGCGCGCCCTTTCCGCCGAACTGGGCAGGGTCTTACCCTACGACTCGCTGGCCGCTCTGCGTCAGGCGCTGGTCGCAAGCCATCCGCATCTGGCGATGATCGACGATGTGCCGGTCAATGACTGGAACCGCATCCCGCTGCGCAAACCCGGCAAGGCGACATTCCGCAACGCGCTCACGGATTTCTACCTGACCAACCCGATCGCGCGGGCCAGCGCGCTGATGGCGGAACTTTCGGCCAATGCCGCCGCACGCGGGCAGAAAATCGCGGCAGAGTAGGCGTGCGGAGGGGGGCGCTGATCATGGCTTTGGCCTCTGCCGGGCTGACGGCCTGCGCACCCGCGCCCGCGCCTGACCCTGATACGCCTTTCACCCCCGACTATCAGGGCATCCAGACCCTGCTGCTGGATGATGAGCTGGTGAATTTCCGCGTCGCCATGACCGGCGCGCGCGATAACGAGGATGTTGCCGCCTATGCCCGCTGTGCCGCCGCGCAATATGCGCTGATCCGGGGCTACGGTTTTGCGCGACACGTCCGCACAAATGTAGCGAAAGAGGGTGGCATTTGGCGAGCAGATGCGGTTTACACCATCTCGCCAGCCCTGCCGGACGGTTTGCGCACGATTGACGCCGAAGTCACCGTGCAGAACTGTGAGGCGGAAGGAATACCGACGGTGTGAGGGACTAGGAAAACATGGTCGAATTTTTCACCGAAACCAATCTGGGGATTGTCCTGCTGATTCTGGGGCAGGCCCTGCTGGTCATCGTTCCGCTGCTTCTGGCGCTCGCCTTCCTGATGTATGCCGACCGCAAGGTCTGGGCCGCCGTGCAGATGCGACGCGGCCCCAACGTGGTGGGCACCTTCGGGCTGCTGCAATCCTTCGCCGACTTCCTGAAATACATCGTCAAAGAGGTCGTGGTCCCCGCCGGGGCCGACAAGGCGGTGTTCTTCCTCGCACCGTTGATCAGCTTCGTGATGGCGGTCATTGCATGGGTGGCGATCCCGTGGAACGAGGGCTGGGTGATCGCCGATCTCAACGTCGCGATCCTGTATATCTTCGCGATCTCGTCGCTGGAAGTGTATGGGGTGATCATGGGCGGCTGGGCCTCGAACTCGAAATACCCATTCCTCGGCAGCTTGCGGTCCGCCGCACAGATGATTTCCTACGAGGTCTCGATCGGCCTGATCATCATCGGCATCATCATCTCGACCGGCAGCATGAACTTCACCGATATCGTCAACGCGCAGAAGGGCGATTACGGCCTGCTGAACTGGTACTGGCTGCCGCATTTCCCGATGCTGTTCCTGTTCTTCATCTCGGCCCTCGCCGAAACCAACCGCCCGCCGTTCGACCTGCCAGAGGCGGAATCCGAACTCGTCGCGGGCTATCAGGTGGAATATTCCTCGACCCCGTTCCTGCTTGTTCATGATCGGCGAGTTGATGGCCGTCGTGCTGATGTGCGCGCTGGTCAGCCTGCTGTTCTTCGGCGGCTGGCTGTCGCCAATTCCGGGCCTGCCCGATGGCATCCTGTGGATGGTCCTGAAGATGACAGCCGCGTTCTTCATGTTCGCGATGGTCAAGGCCATCACGCCGCGCTACCGCTATGACCAGCTGATGCGGATCGGCTGGAAAGTGTTCCTGCCGCTCAGCCTCGGATGGGTGGTTCTGGTAGCCTTTTTCGCACAATTCGGTGCCTTCGGCGGGGCCTATGCCCGCTGGGCCGTGGGGGGATAACAGATGACCCAGATCGACTACACCCGCGCCGCGAAATACTTCCTGCTCTTTGATTTCTTCAAAGGCTTCGGCCTTGGCATGAAGTATTTCTTTGCACCCAAGGCGACGCTGAACTACCCGCATGAAAAGGGCCCGCTCAGCCCCCGGTTCCGCGGCGAACACGCGCTCCGCCGCTATCCCAACGGCGAGGAACGCTGCATCGCCTGCAAGCTGTGCGAAGCGATCTGCCCGGCGCAAGCCATCACCATCGACGCCGAACCGCGCGAAGACGGGTCGCGCCGCACCACGCGCTACGACATCGACATGACGAAATGCATCTATTGCGGCTTCTGCCAAGAGGCCTGCCCCGTCGATGCCATCGTCGAAGGCCCGAATTTCGAGTTCGCGACCGAAACCCGCGAGGAACTGTTCTACACCAAGGAAAAACTCCTGGAAAACGGCGACCGCTGGGAGGCCGAGATTGCCCGCAACCTCGAAATGGATGCGCCGTACAGATGACCGATTACACCAAGATATTCGAACAGATGATGGAGCAGAGCCAGCAGATGCTCCGCTCGTTCAATCCGGCCATGGAGAACTTCAAGGCGACGGGTTTCGAAAAGATGATGCCGACCATGCCCAAGGATTTCATGGAAATGGTCTGGGGCAACGCCTTCAACAAGGACGGTCTGGACGCCAAGACCCGGCTGCTGGCGATGATCGCCGGCATGACCGTGCAGGGTGCCCCGGTGGAACCGATGTTCAAGACCACCGTGCGCCACGCGCTGGAAGCCGGCGCCACCGCCAAGGAAGTGGGCGAGGTCATCTACCAGATGTCGATGCTGGGCGGTCTGCCCGCAATGACCCGCGCGCTAGGGTTCGCGCAAGAGGTCTTTGCCGAACAAGAGGAAGAAGAAAAATGACAGTCGTCGATTTCGCCTTCTATCTCTTTGCAATCGTGGTCGTCACGGCGGGCCTCTTGACGGTGGTTTCGAAGAACCCGGTCCATTCGGTGCTGTGGCTGATCCTCGCGTTCCTGTCCTCGTCGGGCCTCTTCGTGCTTCTGGGCGCGGAATTCGTGGCGATGCTTCTGATCATTGTCTACGTCGGCGCTGTCGCGGTGCTGTTCCTGTTCGTCGTGATGATGCTGGATGTCGATTTCGCCGAGCTCAAGGGCGAAATGGCGAAATACATGCCGCTCGCGCTTCTGATGGGCGTGATCATCCTGATGCAACTCGCACTGGCCTTTGGCGTCTGGGACTATTCCGACAAGGCCGCAGGCCTGCGCGCCGCCGTAACCCCCGCGATCACCGAAACCCACAACACCGCCGCGCTGGGCCTGCTGATCTACGACCAGTACATCCTGCAATTCCAGCTTGCCGGGTTGATCCTGCTGGTGGCGATGATCGGCGCGATCGTGCTGACGCTGCGCCACCGCACCGACATCAAGCGCCAGGATATCCTCGCCCAGATGTACCGCGATCCGGCGAAAGCGATGGAGCTGAAGGACGTGAAACCGGGGCAGGGGCTGTGACCAGCTTCGCGCCTCTGGTGCCGCTTGCCGGCATTGCCTCGCTGGTGATCATCGCGATCCGCCGGCGGCGGAAAAAGAAGAAAAGAACCGAGGGACAGAATGGTCGGACTTGAACATTACCTGACAGTGGCGGCGGCGTTGTTCGTCATCGGCATCTTCGGGCTTTTCCTGAACCGCAAGAACGTCATCATCATCCTGATGTCGATCGAGTTGATGCTTCTGGCCGTCAATATCAACTTCGTCGCCTTCTCCTCCTATCTCGGCGATCTGGTGGGGCAGGTCTTCACCATGTTCGTGCTGACCGTCGCCGCCGCCGAGGCCGCGATCGGGCTTGCGATCCTTGTCTGTTTCTTCCGCAACCGCGGCACTATCGACGTCGAAGACGTCAACGTGATGAAGGGCTGAGCAAATGGAAACGATTATCCTCTTTGCCCCGCTCGTCGGTGCGTTGATCGCAGGCTTCGGCTGGCGCATCATCGGCGACGCCGGTGCGCAATGGCTGACCACCGGGCTCTTGTTGCTGACAGCACTTCTGTCGTGGATCATCTTCCTGACGTTCGACGGCACCACCGAGCATATCCAGATCATGCGCTGGATCGAATCCGGCAGCCTCTCCACCGACTGGGCGATCCGCATGGACCGACTGACCGCGATCATGCTGGTGGTGATCACCACGGTCTCCAGCGTCGTCCACCTCTATTCCGTCGGCTACATGGCGCATGACGAGAATTTCGACGAAGGCGTCAGCTACCGGCCGCGCTTCTTCGCCTACCTGTCGTTCTTTACCTTCGCGATGCTGATGCTGGTCACCGCCGACAACCTCGTGCAGATGTTCTTCGGCTGGGAAGGCGTCGGCGTCGCCTCGTATCTGCTGATCGGCTTTTACTACAAGAAACCCTCCGCCAATGCCGCAGCGATCAAGGCCTTCGTGGTCAACCGGATCGGAGATTTCGGCTTCGCGCTTGGCATTTTCGGCCTGTTCTTCCTTGTCGACAGCGATCAAGATGGATGACATCTTCGCCGCCGCCCCGGAACTGGCGCAGACGCAACTGCGGTTCCTCTGGACCGACTGGAACGCCGCCAACCTGATCTGCGTTCCTGCTGTTCGTCGGCGCGATGGGCAAGTCGGCGCAGCTGTTCCTGCACACCTGGTTGCCCGATGCGATGGAAGGCCCCACGCCGGTGTCCGCGCTGATCCACGCCGCCACCATGGTGACCGCCGGCGTGTTCCTCGTCTGCCGGATGTCGCCGCTCTTTGAATACGCGCCCGAGGCCAAGATGTTCGTCATCTACATCGGCGCCTCCACGGCGTTCTTCGCCGCCACCGTCGGCCTTGTGCAAAACGACATCAAGCGCGTCATCGCCTATTCGACCTGCTCGCAGTTGGGCTACATGTTCGTGGCGGCAGGTGCGGGCGTCTACGGCGCCGCGATGTTCCACCTGTTCACCCACGCCTTCTTCAAGGCGCTGCTGTTTCTTGGCGCGGGTTCGGTCATCACCGCGATGCACCACGAACAGGACATGCGGAACTACGGCGGGTTGCGCCACAAGATCCCGAAAACCTTCTGGGCGATGATGATCGGCACGCTGGCGATCACCGGCGTCGGCATCCCGCTGACCTCGATCGGTTTCGCCGGGTTCCTGTCGAAAGACGCGATCATCGAGTCCGCCTATGCGAGCGGCGTCGGCTATGCCTTCTGGCTGCTGGTGATCGCCGCACTTTTCACCAGCTTCTACAGCTGGCGGCTGATGTTCATGACCTTCTACGGCAAACCGCGCGGCGACCATCACGCGCATGAGCACGCCCATGAAAGCCCGTGGACGATGCTGGTGCCGCTTGGCGTTCTGGCGCTTGGCGCGGTGTTTTCGGGGATGGTCTGGTACAACTCGTTCTTCGGCGACCACAACACGGTGAACCGCTTCTTCGGCATCCCCGTCCATGCCGAGGCAACCGCAGAAGCCCATGCCGAGTCCGCCCCGGCCGAGGGGGCGGCCACCGAACCCACCGCAGACATCGCGACCGGCCACAGCACCGAGCCGGCCGCCGCCGATACCGCAATGGCCGAGGCGACCCACGCCACCGGCATCGCCCCTGAAGGCGCGATTTTCATCGGCCCCGACAACCACGTGATGGACGCAGCACATGAGGCGCCCGCATGGGTCAAGGTCTCGCCCTTCGTCGCGATGCTGATCGGCTTTGTCACCGCGTGGATCTTCTACATCCGCGACCCCTCGATCCCCGGCCGACTGGCCGCACAACAGCGCCCGCTGTATCTGTTTCTGCTCAACAAGTGGTATTTCGACGAAATCTACGACGCTATCTTCGTCCGCCCCGCCAAGCGGCTGGGCAACTTCCTGTGGACCCGTGGCGATGGCGGCACGATTGACGGTTTTCTCAACGGCGTCGCCCTTGGTGTGGTGCCGTTCTTCACCCGGCTGGCGGGCCGGATGCAGTCTGGCTACCTCTTCCACTACGCCTTCGCGATGGTGCTGGGCATCCTGATCCTGATCACCTGGATGACGATCGGTGGAGGAGCCAACTGATGGATAACCTGCTGTCCATCATCACCTTCATGCCGATGGTGGCGGCGCTCATCCTGGCGTTCTTCCTGCGTGGCAACGATCCCGCCGCTCAGGCCAATGCCAAATGGCTGGCGCTGATCGCCACCTCCGCGACCTTCCTCGTGTCGCTCTTCATGCTCTTCGGGTTCAACCCGCAAGACACCGGCTTCCAGTTCGTCGAGGAACGCGACTGGCTGATCGGCCTGAAATACAAGATGGGCGTCGACGGCATCTCGGTGCTGTTCGTGATGCTCACCACCTTCCTGATGCCGATCACCATCGCCGCCTGCTGGAACGTCGAGACCCGCGTCAAGGAATACATGATCGCGTTCCTGGTGCTCGAAACGCTGATGCTGGGCGTCTTCATGGCGCTCGATCTGATCCTGTTCTACCTCTTCTTCGAGGCCGGTCTGATCCCGATGTTCCTGATCATCGGCATCTGGGGCGGCAAGGAACGGATCTACGCGGCGTTCAAGTTCTTCCTCTACACCTTCCTTGGCTCGGTCCTGATGCTGGTCGCGATGATCGCGATGTTCGTCGATGCAGGCTCCACCGATATCCCGACGCTGCTGGCCCACACCTTCGCGTCCGAGACTTTCCCGGTCCTCGGCATCCATATCGCGGGCGGCGTGCAGACGCTGCTGTTCCTGGCGTTCTTCGCCAGCTTCGCGGTGAAAATGCCGATGTGGCCGGTCCATACATGGCTGCCCGACGCCCACGTTCAGGCGCCAACGGCCGGCTCCGTCGTGCTGGCCGCGATCCTGCTGAAGATGGGCGGCTACGGCTTCCTGCGGTTCAGCCTGCCGATGTTCCCGGTCGCCTCGGATATCTGGGCGCCGTTCGTTCTGTGGATCAGTGCGATCGCCATCGTCTACACCAGCCTCGTGGCGCTGGCGCAGCAGGATATGAAGAAACTGATCGCCTATTCCTCGGTCGCCCATATGGGCTACGTGACTGCGGGCATCTTCGCCGCCAACCAGCAGGGCATCGACGGCGCGATCTTCCAGATGATCAGCCACGGCTTCATCTCGGGCGCGCTCTTTCTGTGCGTCGGCGTGATCTATGACCGGATGCACACCCGCGACATCGACGCCTACGGCGGCCTTGTGAACCGGATGCCGGCCTATGCGCTGATCTTCATGCTGTTCACCATGGCCAATGTCGGCCTGCCGGGCACCTCCGGCTTCATCGGCGAATTCCTGACGCTTGTCGGCATCTTCCAGGCCAATACCTGGGTCGCCGCTGTGGCAACAACCGGCGTGATCCTGTCGGCCGCCTACGCGCTCTGGCTCTACCGCCGCGTGGTGATGGGCGACCTGATCAAGGAAAGCCTGAAATCGATCACCGACATGACCGCCCGCGAACGCGCGATCTTCGCGCCGCTGGTGGTGATGACGATCCTCTTGGGCGTCTACCCGGCCCTTGTGACCGACATCATCGGCCCCAGCGTCACCGCGCTGATCACCGATTACAATGCCGCGCTGCCTGTCGATCAGGTGGCCGCCGTGGCAACGCATTAAGGAACGACCCAAGATGACCGAGGCCGATTTCAACATTGTCCTGCCAGAGGTTGTGCTGGCGGTCTTCGCGATGGCCGCGCTGCTGTTCGGCGTCTACGGCGGCAAGGACAAGACCGCGCCGATGATGATCTGGGCGACCGCAGCGATCATGGCGGCGACTGGCGCTCTGGATCGCGCGCAACGGGTCGGGCACGCATCCGGCCTTCGGCGGCATGTTCGTCGATCGACGCGTTCTCGCGCTTTGCCAAGGTCACGATCCTGCTTTCTGGCTGCCGCGGTCCTGTTGATGAGCGAAAGCTACCTCGCCAAACGCGACCTTTTGCGGTTCGAATATCCCGCTGCTGGTGGCACTGGCGACCGTCGGCATGATGGTCATGGTCTCGGCGGGCGATCTGATGGCGCTTTATATGGGGCTGGAGCTGCAATCGCTGGCCGCTCTACGTCGTCGCAGCGTTGCGCCGCGACATCTGTGAAATCGACCGAAGCCGGCCTGAAATACTTCGTGCTCGGCGCGCTGTCCTCGGGCATGCTGCTTTACGGCGCATCGCTGGTCTACGGCTATTCCGGCACCACGCTGTTCTCGGGCATCATCCAGACCGCGACCGAGGGCGATATCTCGCTCGGCCTGCTGTTCGGCCTCGTCTTCCTGATCACCGGCCTTGCCTTCAAGGTCTCGGCGGTCCCCTTCCACATGTGGACGCCCGATGTCTACGAAGGCTCGCCGACGCCCGGTCACCGCTTTCTTCGCCACCGCCCCCAAGGTCGCCGCGATGGGCCTGTTCGCGCGGCTGCTCTTCGACGCCTTCGGCGGGGTGACCGGCGACTGGGGTCAGGTTCATCGCGCTTCTGTCGGTCGCCTCGATGTTCCTTGGCGCCATCGCCGCGATCGGCCAGCGCAACATCAAGCGGCTGATGGCCTATTCCTCGATCGCGCATATGGGCTTTGCGCTGATGGGCCTTGCGGCGGGCACCGCGGGCGGCGTGCAGGCGATGCTGATCTACATGGCGATCTACGTCACGATGAACATCGGCACCTTCGCCTTCATCCTGTCGATGGAGCGCGACGGCGCGCCGGTCACCGACATCGACAGCCTCAACCAGTTGTCCAAGACACGAACCGCTGCAAGGCGCTGGCGATGCTGGTGCTGCTGTTCAGCCTTGCCGGTGTGCCGCCGCTGGTCGGCTTCTTCGGCAAGTTCTACGTGCTGAAGGCCGCGGTCGATGCCAACATGGCATGGCTCGCGGTCGCCGGTGTCGTCGCCTCGGTGATCGGCGCGTTCTATTACCTGCGCATCGTCTTCTACATGTATTTCGGCGAAGAGGGCGACGGTATCGACGGCCAGATGGCCCCCGTCGCATGGGTCATGCTGATGGTCTCGGCGGCGATCATGGTGGTGGGTGTCGTCAACCTTTTCGGGATCGAGGCGCTGGCGGCAACGGCGGCAGACGCCCTTGTCAGGTAACTGGCGCGTCGATGGCGAGGAGGGGCTGTGGCCGCGAAGGCGTCGGCCGCCGCATCCTGCCCGAAGTCGACAGCACCAATGCCGAGGCCGCGCGCATCGCGCCTACGCTCGACGCGACCCGAATGGATCCTCGCGCGCTGAACCAGACCGCAGCGCAGGGCCGCCGGGGCCGCACGTGGGATCAACCCGCCGGGCAATTTCGCCGGCAACTCTGCGTGATGCACCCGACCGAGACCCGCCGACAAGGTCGCACTCCGCTCTTTCGTCGCCGCGCT
Organism: uncultured Alphaproteobacteria bacterium; assembly: GCA_963714615.1. Taxonomy (GTDB): domain Bacteria; phylum Pseudomonadota; class Alphaproteobacteria; order Rhodobacterales; family Rhodobacteraceae; genus JAHEAO01. The sequence goes on from CAVQOV010000013.1 coordinate 408,649, forward strand.
GGCGCTGCACGATGCGCTGGTCGCGGCCACCGGCCGCACCGAGGGGCTGACGCTGAAATGGCCCAATGACGTGCTGCTGGATGGCGGCAAGGTCGCCGGGCATCCTGCTGGAAAGCGAAGGCCGGGCAGCGCTCGTCGAGCACCTTGCCATCGGCATCGGCGTCAACCTCGCCAGCGCGCCCGACCCCGCCGACCTGGAACCGGGCGCAACCCGCCCCGTCGCGCTTGGCGATGTCATCGGCGGCACCATCAGCGCCGGAGAACTTCCTCGAACCTGCTCGGCCCCGCCTATGCCTACTGGGAACACCAGTTCACCACCGCACGGCTTCGCGCCGATCCGCGACGCCTGGCTGCGACCGCGCCGCGCGACTGGGCAGAGTCGATCACCGCCCGCACCGGCACCGAACGAGATCACCGGCACGTTCGAGACCGTGGACGACGCGGGCAACCTGATCCTGACCAACGCCGAAGGGCCGCCGCACCATCCCCGCAGCCGAGGTCTTTTTCTGACGCCCGCGCCGCGCGACAAAGGACAGCCCCATGCTCTTGTGCATCGACACCGGCAACACCAACACCGTGTTTTCCATCTGGAATGGCACCGAATTCCTCGCCACCTGGCGCACCTCGACCGAACACCAGCGCACGGCGGATCAGTATTTCGTCTGGCTGACGACGCTGGTGGAGGCCAAGAAACTCGACGTGACGATCACCGAGGTCATCATTTCGTCGACCGTGCCGCGCGTCGTCTTCAACCTGCGCGTCCTGTGCGATCGCTACTTCAACTGCCGCCCGCTATGTCGTCGGCAAACCCGAATGCCTGCTGCCCGTCGACCCCCGCGTCGATCAGGGCACCATCGTCGGCCCCGACCGGATCGTGAACACCACCGGCGCCTATGACCGCCACGGCGGCGATCTGATCGTCGTCGATTACGGCACCGCCACCACCTTCGACGTCACCGCCCATGACGGCGCCTATGTCGGAGGCGTCATCGCGCCCGGCGTGAACCTCTCGCCTCGAGGCGCTGCATCAGGCCGCCGCGGCGCTGCCGCATGTCGACGTGACCAAGCCCGACAAGGTGATCGGCACGAATACGGTTGCATGTATGCAGTCAGGTGTGTTTTGGGGCTACATCGGCCTTGTCAAAGGCATCTGCGCCCAGATCAAGGCCGAGTACGGCAAACCGATGACAGATCATCGGCACCGGCGGCCTCGCACCGCTTTTCGCAGCAAGGCAACGGCCTTTTCGACACGATCGAAGAAGATCTCACGATGCACGGCCTGACCGTCATTCACCAGTATAACAAGGACCATGGCAATTAAGGATGGGCAATTGAGCAACGACCGGCTGATCTATCTTCCCCTCGGCGGCGCCGGCGAGATCGGGATGAACTGCTATGTCTACGGCTACGGGCCCAAGGGCCAGCGAACGCTTCATCCTCGTCGATCTCGGCCTGACCTTCCCGGACATGGACACCACCCCCGGCGTCGATCTGATCCTGCCCGATATCGAATGGATCGAGAAACGCCGCGACCGGCTGGATGGGATCTTCATCACCCATGCGCACGAAGATCACGTCGGCGCTGTCGGCCATCTCTGGGGCCACCTCAAGGCGCCGATCTACGCGCGCAGCTTCACCGCCCATATGGCGCGGCTCAAGTTCGAGGAGCAGGGCCATGACGAGCTGATGATCAAGACCGCCGCCGGTCTGGCCCGGCACGGTTCGAGGCCGGTCCCTTCACGGTCGGCTTCGCGCCGATTTCGCATTCGATCCCGGAAAGCTCGGCGCTTGGTCATCGACACGCCCGCGGGCCGCATCGTCCATACCGGCGATTTCAAACTCGACGCCAATCCCGGCGTCGGAGAGGCCTGGGATCCCGCACTTTTGGCCGAAGATCGCCAACCCCGGCGTCAGGGCGCTGGTCTGCGATTCCACCAACGTGTTCTCGCCGCTGCCGGGCCGCTCGGAAGCCAGCCTGCCCGAACCGATCAGGCGAACTGATCGCCGGCGCCACCGGGCATGGTCGCCGCCACCACCTTTGCCTCGAACATCGCGCGGGTCAAAACCCTTGCCGTGGCGGGCAAGAAGGCGGGCCGCTCGGTTGTGCTTCTGGGCCGCGCGATGCGCCGGATGATCACGGCGGGCGTCGAGACCGGCATCCTTGCGGATTTCCCCGCTACCGTCAGCCCCGAAGATGCGCTGTCGATCCCGCGCGAAAGCCTGATGCTGATCGTCACCGGATCGCAGGGCGAACGCCGCGCCGCCTCGGCGCAGCTCAGCCGCGGCAAGTATCTCGGCCTGACGCTGAAAGAGGGCGACATGTTCCTCTTCTCCTCGAAGACCATCCCGGGCAATGAGCGTAGCGTCGGGCGCATCGTCAACGCCTTCTCGGAAATGGGCGTCGATGTCGTCGATGACTCGCTCGGGTCTCTACCACGTCTCCGGCCACGCCAACCGCCCCGATCTGGCCGAGATGCACCGCATCATTGCGCCCGAAGTCGTGATCCCGATGCATGGCGAACACCGCCACCTGCGCGAACATGTGAAACTCGCCGCCGAGAACGGCCTGACAGGAGTGCTGGCGCCGAACGGCACGATGGTCGACCTGTCCGGCAAGGCGCCCAAGGTCGTCGAGCACATCGAGACCGGCCGCACCTATCTCGATGGCGCGGTCCTGATCGGCGCGATGGACGGTGTCGTGCGCGACCGCATCCGCATGGCGCTGAATGGTCATGTGCTGGTGACCCTGATCGTCGAGAGACAACGAACCTTGGGCGAGGCATGGTGCGAGATCATGGGCCTGCCCGAAACCGGCCGCTCTCGCGCGCCGCTGGTCGAGGTGCTGGAAGAGGACGTGACACAGTTCCTGATGCGCGCCGGTCGCAAGACGCTGGCCGACGACGACAAGCTGGGGGATGAGATCAAGCGCATCGTCCGCAAGACCGCCAATGACGAGATCGGCAAGAAGCCGGAAGTCACCGTCGTCGTCAGCCGGTTGCAGGGGTAGCGGAGCCGGGCGCGTTTGTTTCAGAATGAAACAAACCGACGGCCCAGAATGTTTTAAAACATGGTGGTCATGATTCGGCCAGGTTTTACAACATCCTGTAAAACACTCTGGCCGCGCAAGTCGATCAGCTTTCGCCGCGATCCTCGAAACTCAGCGCGATGAAGCTGGGCAAATGGTCGCCCATTCCGACCACCTTGTCGCGCCCGCCATCCGATCGCGGTCCCGGCTGCGGTCCTTGCGCGGCCGCTCGTTCTGCTGCCGTTCTCGCGCGGTCGCTCGGTCCGCTGACGGTTCGTCCTCGGCGCTGTTTCTTCGGCGACTGCGATCCTGACTGCACGGCGTCGGCGGTCTCTGTCACAGCCTCGCAACGGTCTCTGATTCTCGCCGCTGCGGCTTGCGGCTCTCGGCTGCGCGGCTCGCGGCGTGCGCTTTGGCTTCTCGGCTCGACCTCGGTCTGCGGATGCCGTGTCGTAGACGCGCTGATTTATCAGGGGCTTTCGCCGCGCGGAATTTCCTTGCCGATCAGCCGCTCGATCGCTGCAAGGTTCTTTTCGTCCTGCGGCACGCAGATCATGATCGCCTTGCCCGTGAGCCCGGCGCGGCCGGTGCGACCGATCCGGTGAATGTAATCTTCGGGGTGGCTCGGCACGTCGAAATTGATCACATGGCTGACCGCTGGAACATCCAGCCCGCGCGCCGCGACGTCCGAGGCGACCAGGAACCGCAAGCGTCCCCTCGCGGAACCCGTCCAGCGTCCGCGTCCGTTGCGATTGTTCCAGATCACCGTGAATGGGTGCCGCATCATATCCGTGTTTTTTCAATGACTTGGCGACGATATCCACATCCGTCTTGCGGTTGCAGAAGACGATCGCGTTGGTGCATTTGTCGCCCTCGGCATCGATCAGTGTCGCGCAGAATTTCGCGCTTTTCGCTCGGCTGGCGGTCCTTGCGGCTGCCCTTGAACGGCACCACGACTTGCGTGATCGTTTCGGATGCGGTGGCCTGCCGCGCCACTTCGATCTTCTCGGGGTTCGACAGGAAGGTGTTGGTGATCCGCTCGATCTCGGGCGCCATCGTGGCACTGAAGAAACAGCGTCTGCCGGGTGAACGGCGTCAGGCTGAAAATCCGTTCGATATCGGGGATGAAGCCCATGTCGAGCATCCGGTCGGCCTCATCCACCACCATGATCTGAACGCCGGTCAGCAACAGCTTGCCGCGCTCGAAATGGTCCAGCAGCCGGCCCGGCGTGGCGATCAGCACATCGACGCCCCGGTCGATCAGCATGTCCTGTTCCTTGAACGAGACGCCGCCGATCAAGAGCGCCTTGGTCAGCTTCAGGTGCTTGGTATAAGTGTCAAAGTTTTCAGCCACTTGCGCGGCAAGTTCCCGCGTCGGGCACAGCACCAGAGACCGCGGCATCCGCGCCCGCGCCCGGCCCTTGGCCAGAAGCGTGATCATCGGCAGCACGAAGCCTGCGGTCTTGCCGGTGCCGGTCTGGGCGATGCCCAGCACGTCGCGGCCCTTGCAGCGCCGGCCGGTATGGCGCCCGCCTGGATCGGGGTCGGGGTTTCGTAGCCCGCTTCTTCGACGGCTTTCAGGACCTTGGGGTCCAGGTTCAGGTCAGAGAATTTTGTCATTCATGTCCGTGTTCTTACGGACTGATTGCGCCCGTAACGTCTGATGAGGCCCGGCCCGTATGGCCGACTTGTCCACAAGTGCCTCAGAATGGAGCGTGGCTACTCCAATTGCCGCGCGCGGTCAACGATACTCGACCGCGACGTGATCAATATTGCTACGATTTACCGTGATTGTTTCCTGTTATCACGTGAATTGGCTGCACTTCGGTGGAACCATCCACGTGTGGGAAATGTTGTCGCTCCATGGCATCAACAAGAAAGGACGAAACTCATGATCAACAAGAAAGGCTCGGCAGTCTGGAAGGGCACGTTGAAAGAAGGCAAGGGCACGATTTCGACCGAAACCGGCGTCTGAAAGATGAGCCCTATGGCTTCAACACCCGGTTCGAGGGCAAGAAGGGCACCAACCCCGAAGAACTGATCGCCGCGGCCCATGCCAGTTGCTTTTCGATGGCGTTGTCGCTGGTCCTGGCGAGCACGATCTGACGCCGGACGAGATTTCCACGACGGCGACGGTTTCGCTGGAACAAAAGGACGGCGGCTTCGCCATCACGAAGTCGCATCTGGTCATGACGGCAAAGATCCCCGGCGCCGATGAGGCGACCTTCAGAAAGGCCGCCGACGCGGCGAAGGTGGGATGCCCGGTCTCGAAGCTGTTGAACGCCGAGATCACGCTGGACGCAAAGCTGGACAAACTGATCGCAGGCGGCGACGTCAGACCATCATTTCTTTCGTCGCCGTCAGCTTCAGCTCCGGATGATCGCGCTCGATGCGGTCGATATCCCATTGCAAACGCGTCAGGAAAACCAGGTCGCCGTCATTGTCGTGCGCGATGTGGCCCTTGTTGGTATTGACGAATTTCTCGACCGCCGCCTTGGGTCCGGCGATCCAGCGTGCCGAGGTGAACTGCGATTGCTCGAACCGCACCGGCAGCCCGTATTCCAGTTCGATCCGGCTGGCCAGAACCTCGAATTGCAGCGCGCCGACGACGCCGACGATGAAGCCAGAGCCGATCATCGGCTTGAACACCTTCGCGGCGCCTTCTTCGGCGAATTGCATCAGCGCCTTTTCCAGATGCTTGGCTTTCATCGGGTCCATCGCCCGCACCGATTGCAAAAGCTCTGGCGCGAAAGAGGGGATGCCTGTGACGCGCAGACTCTTCGCCCTCGGTCAGCGTGTCGCCGATGCGCAGTTGGCCGTGGTTCGGGATGCCGATGATGTCGCCGGCCCAGGCTTCTTCGGCCAGTTCACGGTCGGCGGCCAGAAACAGCACAGGGTTGGTGATCGACATCGGTTTCTTCGACCGCACGTGGATGCAGCTTCATGCCGCGTTCGAAATGGCCCGAAGCGAGGCGCACGAAAGCCACCCGGTCGCGATGCTTGGGGTCCATGTTGGCCTGCACCTTGAACACGAAGCCCGTGACGGTCTTCTCATCCGGCGAGATTTGCCGCGGCTCGGCCGATTGCGGCTGCGGCACCGGTCCGAACTCGCCGATGCCGTCCATCAATTCCTTGACCCCGAAAGAGTTGATCGCCGAGCCGAACCAGATCGGCGTCATGGTGCCATCCAGAAAGGCTTGCCGGTCGAAAGCGGGAAGCAGCGCTCGCGCCATTTCGACCTCTTCGCGCAGTTTTGCCAGCAGCGGGCCGGGCACATGTTCGGCCAGTCTGGGATCGTCCAGGCCTTCGATGCGGATGCTCTCGGCCACCCTGTTTCGGTCGGCGCGATCCATCAGCTCCAGCCGATTGTGCAGCATGTCATAGCAACCGATGAAATCACGCCCGACGCCGATCGGCCACGAGGCCGGCGTGACATCAATCGCCAGGTTTTCCTGAATCTCGTCAATGATTTCAAACGTGTCGCGGCTTTCGCGATCCATCTTGTTGCAAAAGGTCAGGATCGGCAGGTCACGCAACCGGCAGACTTCAAACAGCTTCCGCGTCTGGCTTTCGACGCCTTTGGCACCGTCGATCACCATAACGGCGGCATCCACTGCCGTCAGGGTGCGATAGGTATCCTCGGAAAAGTCCGAGTGGCCGGGGGTATCCACCAGATTGAACCGGTAGGCGCCGAAATCGAAGGACATTGCAGATGCCGAAACCGAGATGCCGCGGTCCTTTTCCATCTGCATGAAATCCGAGCGCGTGCGCCGCGCTTCGCCCTTCGCTCGGACCTGTCCGGCCATCTGAATCGCACCGCCATACAGCAGGAACTTTTCAGTCAGCGTGGTCTTGCCCGCATCAGGATGGCTGATGATGGCAAAGGTGCGCCGCCGGGCAATCTCGGCGGGCAGGTCGGCGATGTTAGAGGCGCGGTCCAGCATGATGCAGGCCGTTTACCCCGGACGGCCCATGCCCGCAATCGGGCAATGAACAGACGCCGCGAAACGAAGTTCCGCGCGTTCAGCTATCCGTGCCGCTCAAGCCGGCTGTCGGCGACGCTTGCGGATCAACACCAACGCGCCCACACCCGACAGCGCCAGTGGCAAGGCCGCGGGCAGGGGAACTGCGGCGGGTTGCAGGAAACCGCGGATTTCGCCGCCCGGGTAAACCGAACTGTGCAGGTTGAGGTAAGCGGTTCCGCTGGCAAGGCTGGCAAAAAGGGTAGCCTCGGCACTCGCTAGGCTGCCTTGCGCCGTAACGAAGCTTGGGTTGAAGGTGCCAGCCTGCGATGTATCGAAGGTCATGTCATAGCTGCCGCTGGTCACCCCCACGGCAAGACCAGGGAAGTAGGGAACTGCCGTCATCACCCCGGCTGTTCCTGCACCGGCAGTAGCTGTCGGTCCATGGATATGCGCGGCAGTCAGCGGGCCTACCAAACCGCTGAAATCAAACTTGACCCGCAGAAAATGAGCGGACGGATCAACCCAGACCTGGGCCGCGCCGGTACCAGTTGACGGATTGGGCGGCGATTCCGCCGCGCCGCTGAGCGCGGCAGAATAGGCGAGCGTCGCGGCTTGCGCGACCCCCAGTGTCATCAAGGTGGTGATCAGAAAGGCAGAAAATAATGTCAGAAATTTCATGTCGGCGATCCCCATATGAATGGAATAAACCGGCGCGAGTATATCCGATTTCTCGGGCCGCTGTATCGCCGCACATGTCGTGCCTGGTTTGGGTCGGCGGGCATCCACGGCGGGCGATGATCCGGCCCCATTCAGCTTTTCAGATTGGTGCGTTTCGGCCGCGTAAGTCGCGCGCAACAATCCGTTTCTCGCCCGTTTCGGCCATTGGCCTTTGCGCAGACTGCCCGATACCCTACTGCTTGGGACAGCGCTGTACCGTTGTCGCGGTCTTCGAGGCACTATGCTTGCAGCCCATGGGCTTGGAGAAACGCGAATGAAGTTTGGTATTCTGGCCGTTGTAGCAACTTCGATGACACTCGGCGCTTGCAGCGGCGGCGGAGGGTCCGGGCCGCGCAGTTACGCAACGCCTGAAGACGCGTTTGCCGGGCGGACGCAAGAGGCGTCGGATCTGACCGACGAACTGGGCAAGTACCACAATGCCTCGTGGAGCGGGATGCCAACCAAGGGCAGTGCCAGGTTCGACGGTTTTTCGGGCGTGACAGTTGATACCGCGTCTCAGACCCTGGCACTTGTCGGCTTGGCCGAACTCAAGGCCAACTTTGGCGCCGGAACCGTGATCGGGACGCTTACGGATTTCAACGGCGGATATTCAAGCGGTTCAATCGACGCCTATGGCGGGAATATCACCGTCTCGAACGGCCAGATCGGGCTGCCCGTGCCGAACGCGTTCATAGCCGACTACAATGGCACGCTGACCGGCAATAGCGAGTCTGTCGTGCTGGGCGGCGGGATGACCGGCGTTTTCAAGGCGACGCCGATCCGCGGTGTGTTGGCCGCGTCCGATGCACTGACGGCAACAGCAGCGATTGACGGTGTGACGGCGGTCGAACTCTGCATTGGTTATCGTCGCCAAAAAGTAAGCGATCCCGACTGCGCCGAACCTTCCGGAGCGCGTCAGGGTATGTACGCGAGGCGGGGCCGTTTGCCCTTAACTTCTATGTCTGGCTGTCGCGGGCGCGGGCGCGGTACTGTGCGCGGGCGCAGCAAGGCGACGGTAGATATCTTGCGGCAATGCCGCCCGAACATGGGGGGCGGCGAACAGGCTTTCGGCGGCGATCCCTTCGGCGTAAATGATCTCGTGCCGGTCAAAGAGCAGTTGGAAATAATCCACAAACCCGCCTTCGGATTTCACCACCGTCTCATTGTTGACCAGTTGGCTGGCGCGGATCATCACCTCGGCACTGCCGGCACCCAGATGGTCCGAACGCTGATAGATGAACAGGCGGTGGTTTGGTGCCAGCGTCAGCGGCCCGTTGTTGTTCAACACGCCTGCCGCAATCCGGATCGGGGCGAAGGCGCCCACAGCACGAACCGTCTGCTCGCCGATCCAGCGGATCGTCTGCGGCCCGTGATCGCGTGTCAGCACCTGATCGCCGGGCGTCAGGCCCTCGATGGGAACCTGTCGGCCATCGGCCATGGCAATATGAGTGCCGCGCACAAAGGAAACGCAGCCAAGATTGGCGAATCGCGTAACCGCCTTGTCGCGGTCGACCGAGACCAGCGTATGGTCGGTTTTCTTGCGCACGGTGGCCAGCGGCATCATATAGGTCGCGTCGATCAAGCCGTCCTCGATCTCGACGATGATCAAGACTTCGACGGTCGATCCGTCCGGACACATGAAGGTTGCGCAGCAATCCAGATGAAGGTCTGCGCCCGGTCGACCGGTTTCGCTGCTGCTGGCCACTCGGAACGGCTCTGTCTGCCCGTCTCCGGTAACGGCAAGGTGCCCGCGTCTGGCGTCGGCATGAAGACGGTAGATATCGGTCAGGTTCAGCTCGGCCTCATCCGCCAGCGGATCACCCAGATTGGCGCCACTGGTCACAACGAACCACTCTGCCCGGTAGACCGGCAGAACCAGCATGGAACCTGTTGTGCCCGTACTCATAACGACTTTCGTGAACCGCCTCATGTTCCGCGCAGTATCGCCGCAGCTTGCGGCGGATGTTGGGCGGATGAGGCAGGATAGGTCGGGCGTTGCCGCAGGTCAATCCGGGTCAGTCTTTTCAGGAGGATAGCGCCGGAACTTCACGCAACCCACATTGGCGACGCGCAGCTTGGCATTGCGGCGCGCACGCTCCTGCGCCATGTTCCGGCCATAAGCATTTGGGAGATACGAAAATGGATCTGGGAATTTCGGGCAAGCGCGCCATCGTCTGCGCATCGTCCAAGGGGTTGGGTCTGGGTTGCGCCCGCGCGCTTGCCGAAGCGGGCGTCGATCTGGTGATGAATGCGCGGGGCGCGGCAGCACTCGAGGCGGCGGCAGAAGCGATCCGCAAGGATTTCGGGGTCACCGTCACCGCCGTCGCCGCCGACATAACCCAGCCTGAAGGGCGCGAGGCGGTGCTGAGCGCCGCTGCGAAGACCGACATCCTTGTCACCAATGCCGGCGGCCCGCCGCCCGGCATCTGGAAGGATTGGAGCCGCGAGGATTTCATCCGCGCGCTCGACGCCAACATGCTGACACCGATAGCGATGATGCAGGCGGTGTTGCCGGCCATGATGGACCGAGGCTGGGGTAGGGTGGTTAACATCACCAGTCAGTCGGTCAAGGCGCCAATCCCGCAGCTTGGCCTCTCGAACTCGGCTCGTGCCGGGTTGACCGGTTTCGTTGGTGGCACCTCGCGGCAGGTGGCACCGTCTGGGGTAACGATCAACAACCTGCAACCCGGCATTCACGCCACCGACCGCGCCGATGCGCTGGACGGCGGTGTAGCCAAGGCCGAGGGCATAACGCTGGAGCAGGCCCGTGCCCGACGCGAGGCCACCATCCCGGCCCGCCGGTATGGCACGGCACAGGAATTCGGTGCGGCCTGCGCCTTCCTTTGTTCGCAGCATGCGGGTTTCATCGTCGGCCAGAACATCCTTCTGGATGGCGGTGCGATCAACTCGACGATGTAGCGTCGCGGGCCATGGCCTGCGGTAGCGTCACCAGCAGGTCGCAGGGCGGGTCTCGCACAAGGCTGGCCGCGAAACTGCCCAGCATGTAGGGTGCAAGCCCGCTTCGGGCATGTGCGCCGATGGCAATCAGATCGGGTTTCCTGCGCCCCAGCATCTGACCGTAGATTTCAGTCAGCCCGCCTTCCTGGATGTCGGGCATGGCAACACCCTCGGGCAATCCGCCACTGGTGGCCCAGTTCTTCATCTGTGCGCTCACCTCGCGCAGATAGCTGCGTGTGACGGGGCCGCCCTTGTCCTCTCGGGTGAAGCCGGCAAACGGGATATAGAGCGCGTGAAACGCTGTGATCGTGGCATCGGGTGCCAGCGCCCGCGCGAGATGCAACGCTGTCATGGCGGCAGGCGAAAAATCTACCGGCGCCAGGACAGCCCGGTAATCATGGTCGGCCGGATCGCGCACGACCAGAACCGGCAAATTGCTGGCCCGCACGATCCGCTCCATCGTCGTACCGCGAAGCCGGTCCAGGATGCGCCGGCGCCGATGCAGGCCGATCACGACCAGATCGGCATCTGCCTCTTGCGCGGCCTCGGCCAGATCGACGGCCGGATCGCCCAACTCGGCGCGCACCGCATAGTCGCAGGCAAACTGCCCCGCCATGTCGGCGCAATAGCGCTCTAGCCGGGTGGCGGCATCCTCGCGCAGCGTTTCGGCCAGCCCGACAGGCAGTTCGCTGTCGACGATTGTCAAGACGGTAAGCCGTGCGCCTTGTTGCGTGGCCAGCCGAAAGGCGCGGCGAATGGCCCTGTCGGACCGTTCGGAAAGGTCGGTGGCGCAAAGAACGTGCTTCATCGGCGTTTCTCCTTGTCAGGCATATTTGGACCATGCCTTATCTTACATGCGCCGCGCTTGATCCTGATCAAGGGATCGGCCGCTTGCGCCACTTTTCCGCAGCCTCTAGTGCTTGCCCCGGCAGGGATCGGCTGCTATCTCGACAAAGTCCGATTGTTTTCATCGGATTAAGGATCGAGGCAGGCTTGAGCGACCAGACCCCACTGTTGGAGGTACGGCATGTCACACGCCGTTTTGGCGGCCGGGCGGTGGTCGATAACCTGTCCTTGCAGGTGATGCCGGGGCAGGTGACTTGCCTACTGGGGCCATCGGGCTGCGGCAAATCCACGACCCTGCGGATCATTGCGGGCGTGGACCGGCAGGATGAAGGCGACGTGCTGGTCAATGGCCGCGTCATTTCTGATGCTCAGACCGACATGCCGCCAGAAGCGCGGTCGATCGGGCTGATGTTTCAGGATTTCGCCCTGTTCCCGCATCTTTCAGTCGCCGAGAATGTCGCCTTTGGCCTGTCCGGCCCGAAAGCCGGACAGCGCGCCAGAGCCGCCGAGCTGCTGGCACGGGTCGATCTGGCCCAGGCGATCGACGTCTATCCGCATCAGCTGTCAGGTGGCGAGCAGCAGCGCGTGGCGCTGGTCCGGGCGCTGGCGCCGCGTCCCAAGATCATGCTGATGGACGAACCGTTCTCGGGCCTTGATGAGCGCCTGAAGGATGATATCCGCGACACGACGCTGGCGGTTCTGAAGCACGAAGGCACCGCCGTTCTGCTGGTCACGCATGAGCCGGATGAGGCGATGCGGATGGCAGACGAAATCGCGCTGATGCGCGATGGGCGGATTGTCCAGCAAGGCGCGCCCTACAACATCTACAACTCTCCCGTTGATAAGGAATGCGCTGCATTTTTTAGTGATATCAATGTTATAGAGGGCACAGTTGAAGGCGCGCTGGTCAGCACTGCATTTGGCGAGTTCCTTGCCCCCGGCCATCCGGATGGCGAAAAGATCGACATCGTGATCCGCCCGCAGCATCTGCGCATCGATTTTGACCGGGGTGGCAAAGGACCGAACCCAACCGCTGCCGATGGCGCCCCGGCTCGCGGTGTCGTGGAGCGCGCGCGATTCATCGGTCGTGAAAGCCTGATCGAATTCCGGATGGATTATGACGGATCGATGCTCAAGGCGACGGTGCCTTCGGTATTCCTGCCCAGCCCCGGGACGGCACTGTGGCTAATGATTCGTCGTGAGCGCTGTTTTGTTTTCAAAAGCAAAGACTAATCAGGCTTTGTTGAAGTGAAGTCTTCCAATGTCTTGCCGGTTTCATCGTCGAACCGCGCCGAGAGTTCGCTGAGTGCAGCGATCTGGTCAACCCGAAAGGTCCGAAACCCCTTTCGCCGCTCGCACCATGCCGTGCAAGTCCAGACCCGGCCCCAATACTCAAGTTTCAGGGGGCGGATCAGATGCTCTTCTTCTTGCCCGGCATTGTCATAATAGCGGATCCGCAGCTTGTGCCGCGACCGGATCGCGCTGCGGATTGCGGGAATGTTGCGGATGCCGGCTGCGGCGTCGGCAAACGGAAACACTGCCAGCCCCCAGGCGGTTGATGGCGCAACGCGGTCTTCGGGTAAGGCTGCATCGACCTTTTGCGCAAGGCTGCGGGCCGCGTCTTGCAGGGCGGGATCGGCGGCTTCGGTCATCACCGCGATGCCCAGATGCAGCGCCTCCAGTTCTGCCATCGTCAGGTTCATCGGTGGCAGGGTAACCGGATCGGTCATTCGGTAGCCAACGCCGCGTGCCCCCCCCACCGGCACGCCAGAGGCCACCAACGTGTTCATGTCGCGATAGATCGTGCGAGGCGTGACCTGCAGCGCGCGGGCCAGATCCTCTGCCCGATGGATTTTTCCGTCGCGCAAAGCCGAGATCAAGGCAAGTAGCCGGTCCTTTCGCCGCATGGTCAGAGCGCCTTTGAGTGATTCGCTTGAACGGACAGTTTAACAACTGACAAAAACCTGTCAGGTGATATTCTGCACCAAGCACCACCGCGGCAATCCTGTGCAAATGCCGCAAAATTGCGTGTTGCGGTTTCATTGGTCCTTTTCGTTCCGCTGCCAAGCCAATAGATAGCAGCAATGCACACGGGGCGGTCCGGCCCGCCCGCACTAGGGAGATTACCCATGCTAAACAACATTGGCCTGCCCGGCCTTCTGCTGATCGCGATCGTTGTCCTGGTTCTGTTCGGACGCGGCAAAATCTCGTCCCTGATGGGCGAGGTCGGAAAGGGCATCACGTCGTTCAAGCGCGGCATCGACGACGGCAAGAAAGAGATCGAAGAGGGCATGGAAAATGCCCGCGACGTGACGCCCGAAAAGGACAAGGAAAAGGACAAGGTCTAGGACCTGTCCGGCAGGGGCTGACAAAACATGTTCGATATCGGCTGGACCGAGCTATTGCTGATTGGCATCGTGGCGCTCATCGTCGTGGGCCCAAAGGATTTGCCGGTCATGTTCCACACGCTTGGCCGGTTCACCGCCAAGGCGCGCAGTATGGCGCGGGAGTTTACGCGCGCAATGGATGACGCCGCCAAGGAAAGCGGCATCAGTGATGTAACCAAAGATCTCAAGAACATGACCAGCGCGCGCAAGATGGGCCTCGACAAAGTGCAGGACGCCGCATCGAAGTTCGAGAAATGGGATCCAATGAAGTCCTCGACCTCAAAAAAAGGACCGGCCACAGCTGCGCTCTCTGAAGAGCGCGCGGCGGTAGCCGAGAAAATCCGCGACGCCTCGGCGAAAAAGGCCAGCGAACGGATCGCGGCCGAAGAGGCTGCGAAGGTCTCCGCCGAAGCGCCCAAGTCGGCCGCAAAAGCGCTAGCCAAGGCACCGGCGAAACCGAAAGCGGTAGCAAAACCCAAGGTCACGGCATCAACTGCAAAAACTGCCCGGAAACCCGCCGCGAAACCCGCCGCCCGCAAGACCGCCAAGAAGGCTGCAGAATGAGCACCGAAGACCTCGACGACAGCGCTGCCCCGCTGATCGAGCACTTGGCAGAACTGCGCTCGCGTCTGATCAAGTCGGTCATCGCTTTCATCGTCGGCATGATCATCGCCTTCACCATGGCCGAACCCATCTTCAATTTTCTCACCGCGCCTCTGTGCACCGTGCTGAATGAGCGCGGACAGGACTGCGGGCTGGTCTTCATCAAGGCACAAGAGGGTTTCTTCGTCGCGATCCGAATCTCGATCTTGGGCGGGTTTGCGCTTTCGTTTCCTTATATCGCCAACCAGATGTGGCGGTTCGTGGCGCCGGGTCTCTACAAGACCGAGAAAGGCGCATTTCTGCCCTTCCTGATCGCCTCGCCCTTCATGTTTTTCCTTGGTGCGGCGTTTGCTTTCTACATCATCACGCCGCTGGCCTTCGATTTCTTCCTGGGCTTCCAGCAACTTGGCTCCGGTGGCACGGAAACCGCAGATGGCGTGCTGACAGCACCGGTGCCGAGTGTGATTTTCCAAGGCTCGGCCGAGGAATACCTGGCCCTCACAATCAAGTTCATCATCGCTTTCGGCCTTTGTTTTCAGTTGCCCGTGCTGCTTACGCTGATGGGCAAGGCCGGACTGGTATCGTCTGACGGGCTGGGAGCCGTGCGCAAATACGCGGTCGTGGGCATTCTGGTTCTTGCCGCAATCGTCACCCCGCCGGATGTCATCACGCAGGTGATCCTCTTCACGGTGGTCTACGGCCTCTACGAGATATCGATCCTGCTGGTCCGCCGCGTCGAACGAAAGCGCAACGAAAAGCTGCGCGCCGAGGGGCTGCTGGACGATGAGGACGAAGCCCTGTGAGCGATGAGGCGTTGACCCGGATCGCCGCGGCGCTGGAGCGGATCGCCCCGGCGCCACTTGCCGCCCCCGATTTCGACTGTGCGGATGCATTCGTCTGGCACGTGGATCCTGACAGGCTTGAACCGGTGTTGCAGGTGAACCGTGTCGATCTGACCTTGTTGGTCGGCATCGACCGGTCGCGGAACACATTGCTGGAAAACACCGTGCAATTCGCCCGCGGCCTGCCGGCCAACAACGCGCTTTTATGGGGCGCGCGCGGCATGGGCAAATCCTCACTCGTCAAGGCGATCCATGCCGAAGTGCTGGGTCGCGGCCTGCCGCTCAAGATTGTCGAGGTCCAGCGCGAGGATCTGCCGTCGATCGGGCGGCTGCTGAACATGTTGCGCCGCGCCGACCACAGGTTTCTGCTGTTCTGCGACGACCTGTCGTTCAGCCATGATGACCAGCACTACAAATCCCTCAAAGCGGTGCTGGACGGCGGAATTGAGGGGCGGCCCGACAACGTGGTCTTCTACGCCACCTCGAACCGCCGCCACCTTATGCCACGCGACATGATCGAGAACGAGCGCTCCAGTGCCATCAGCCCGTCCGAGGCCACGGAAGAAAAGGTATCGCTTTCGGACCGCTTCGGGCTGTGGCTGGGCTTCCATCCGTGTTCACAGGATGAATATCTCGCGATGATCCGCGGCTATTGCGATGCCCACGGCATGACCATCGACGACGCCACGCTGCACGCCGAAGCAATCGAATGGCAGGCCACACGTGGCAGCCGCTCTGGACGCGTTGCCTGGCAATATTTCATCGATCTGGCCGGTCGCCGAGGCGTCCGGCTCTAGCCAGTCTTTATTGTCTCGAAAGTATCCTCGCGCGACGCCACCGCTTGACCAGATCAGTTCAGGAACGGCATCGGATCGACGCTGTCAAAGCCTTGGCGCACCTCGAAATGCAGGAAACTCGGATTGGCATTGCGGATCTTGGCAATCGTCTGGCCGCGCTTCACGGTATCGCCTTTCTCGATGATAACACCATCTACCCCGGCATAGACCGTCAGCAGGTTGTCGGCGTGGCGCAGCACCACGATCGGCACCTGATCGGTGTCGCGGGTGATCGCGGCCACCGTTCCGTCAGCCGCCGCCTTGACCGGCGTGCCGGCGCTGGCGGAGATGTCGATCCCTTCGCTCTTGCCCTTTGAATACCCGCGGATGACGCTGCCGCCGACCGGCATCATCAGTTTCGACGATCCTGACGCCGAAGTCTTGTCCTTGCCCAAATCGGGCGAGGCGGGCGCGGCTGGTGGGTTGGCGGCTGGTTTTGTGTCTTCCTTGGGCAAGGGTGTCGCCGCACTTGGCGGTACTGGCGTCGCCGACCCTGTGCCGGGCGCCTCGACTCCGGCTTGCCGTGGCGGTGCTTCGGCGGCTACCGGGATCAACAGATATTGACCCTCGCGCACCATCATCTCTGACCCCAGGCCGTTCCATTCCGCCAGAGAGCGCGGCGAAACATCGTAAAGCCGCGCGATCTGGAACGCGGTCTCGCCGCGCACGACCTTGTGGCGGATGGGCTCGGCCCCGCTTTGGGCGGCGGTCGGGGCGGCAGGCGTTGCCGGTGTGATCGCGTCTTGCGGTCCGGCCCGTTCGATCGCTGCGCCAGCCAGCGTGGTCACGTCGATCTGACCGCCGGGCTGGATCGGGCCTGTTCCGATCGCGCCGGTTGCAGGAGAGGGTTCGCCGACCCGCCGGGGCAGCGCAATAACTTCGTCCTGCCGCAGCACGGCATCGGTCGGCATGCCGTTATAGCGGGCCAGTTCGTCAACCGGCAGTCCGACACGAGCCGCAACATCGCCGATCCTGTCGCCGCGCTGTGCCACGGCCACCTGATAGTTGGGATAAGAGATTACGCCACGATCATCGGGGCGTGGCCGCGCGGCAGTCGCCGCCAGCGCTGCCTCGGATGTATCCAGACCGCCGCCAAATCTGCGGAAATCCAGATCAAACGGCTGGTTGCAGGCGCTCAGCGTCACCAGTGCGGTGCCAAGGCAAGCGGCGCGAAGGCGGGTGCGGCTTCTGTCTGACATGGCTCGTATCCTCATGTGCCGGGCCCTGTTGCCGGGCCTTTGGGTGCCCTTTCGGGCCTGTTTGGTCGCGCCCTTAAGGGCAATTTCAATCCTGCCCTAGTCCTTCGACCAGGGGCACGAACCGGACGGGAAGCAATTCCTCATAATCGAAGCCCGTTTCGCTGCGGGTCACCTTGATCAGGCTCTGCACCGCATCCGACTGTCCGACCGGCACAACCATGATACCGCCAATTCGAAGTTGCGCCAATAGGGGGCCCGGAGGGTCTTCTGCCGCAGCCGTGACAAGGATCCTGTCGAACGGTGCCTGGTCGGGTAGTCCATGGCTGCCATCGGCGGCGAAGGCGGTGATATTGGTCAGGTTCAGCTCGGCAAAGATCTCTTTGGCGGCCGCTACCAGCCTTCGATGCCGGTCCACAGTATAGACCCGGCGCGCCAGCTGCGACAGGATCGCGGCCTGATACCCCGAGCCTGTGCCGACCTCCAGCACCTTGTCACGCGGCTGCACATGGAGCGCCTGGGTCATCAGCCCCACGACCGACGGCTGGCTGATCGTCTGGCCGCAGGAAATCGGCAGTGGCATATCCTCGTAGGCGCGGTCGGTGAAATGGCCGCGTACGAATGCGCCGCGGTCGATCTTCTCCATGGCTTCCAGCACGCGCTTGTCCGTGACACCCTTGCTGCGCAGGGCGAAAAGGAACTGCATCTTGCGTTCTGCCTCGCCGTTCATTTTCGTGCCTCGCTGACCAAGGTTGTCATTCCAGACGCTCTTTCAGGGTAGTCAGCACGTCATGCGCCGTCAGATCGCAGCGCATCGGTGTAATCGAGACATAGCCGTCGAGGTTCGCAGTAACATCGGTGCCCGGCCCCGTCGGCAGGTGCTGCGCGCCGCCCTTGATCCAAAGGAACTTGCGCCCCGAGGGCGACAGATGCGGCTCGACCCCGAAAAAGGTATCCGTCCGGTATCCTTGCGAAACCACCCGCCGCCCTCTGACCGAGCGCGCAGAGACCGGCGGAAAATTCACGTTGTAGAACAGCCTGTAGTCGGCATCATCCCAGATCCCCTTGTCGAGGATCGCGCGCACGGTTTGTGCACCGGTTGCCACGGCCGCCTCGAACGGGTCTTTCAGCGCGTGGTTGCCTGGCCCCATGAACTGCGACAGGGCGATTGCGGGAAGGCCTTGCAACGCAGCCTCGATCGCGCCGCCGATGGTGCCGGAGTAAAGCGTATTCTCTGCGGCGTTGTTGCCCCGGTTGACGCCCGACAGCACCAGATCGGGCCGGCTTGGCATCACGTCATAAAGGCCTGCCAGAACACAATCGGCGGGCGATCCTTCGGCGGCGAAACGCTTTTCGCCAAGTTCGGCGATCATCATCGGATGGGTATAGCTGATTGCATGACCGACGCCAGATTGCTCGAAAGCCGGCGCCACAGTCCAGACCTCGCCACCGGGTCCGGCAATCTCCTCGGCGATGGCATGCAGAACCTTCAGGCCCGGTGCGTTGATCCCGTCGTCGTTGGTGATGAGTATGCGCATCCGCGACCTGCCTGTTTTTTCTCGTGCATAAAGGACCGGGCGGTCAGCGGCAAGCAGGCCCTTGGGTTAAGTGGCCGCACCGCTTCAGGTAGTCTCCGCCAGCAACCGCGCGGCCTCGGCATGCGGGCTGGCAAGTACGCTCCGATCCTCACCGGGAAAGAACCGCGCCCGCGTTGCCGTGGGCATCGGGGCAGGCGCCAGAATATGCACCTGGACGCCATTCGCGGCCGCTTCTGCCTGCCAGCTTTGCGCCAGAGCGATCTGAGCGGCCTTGCTGGCGCCGTAAGCCCCGAAGAACTTCTGACCACCGCGCGGATCGTCAAAGAAGACCGCGCGTCCAGCAGGGGCGAGCGCCAGCAACGGTTCCACCATGGGGATCAGCTTGCCCGTCGCGGTAATGTTCGTCGCCACCGACTTGTCCCAATCCGCGGCGTCCATATACGCGGCCGGGGCCAGCGGGGCGGCATGCACAGCGGCATGGATCCAGGTATCGACATGGCCCCAGCGGTCGTAGACAGAGCGGCAAAGCTGCGCCATCGCTTCGACCAGCGTGATATCCATCGGCGCCAGCGTCGCCTGACCGCCAGCGGCCTGAATTCGGTCGTCCAGTTCTTCCAGCGCGCCGGTGGTGCGGGCGACGGCAACGATATGGTGATCGGCAGCCAAAGCTTCAGCCATGGCGGCGCCAAGGCCGCGCGAAGCACCGGTTACAAGGGCGATCTTGTCAGCCATGGCCCACCTTCATCTGTCAAATACCGTCGCCCGGCTGCACACCGGCGCTTCCGCCTGCGGGTGTGGCCCGGCTTCGCCTAATGGTCAAGAGGTCAGCCGATCTCGGCGAGACGAGCCGCGATTGTGGCGCGCACCAGATCGTCGGGCAAGGGATGCGCAGGCGTGAACAGGACGCCGCTTTTGGAAGTCTTATAGCTGCCAAGCCGATCGGCCATCTTCGGAATAATCGTGCCAGAGAATGGGTATAGACCGCAGTTGTGTTTGAATGCAGCGATGCCCACGACGACTTTCTTCTGTCGGAACGCCGGCATGTTGTAGCAGATGACCTCTTCAGCATTCGGCAGAATGGATCGGATGAGCGCTCGCAACCGCGTCAGCTCTTGGCGCTGATCATCAGGGAGAGTGGCCAGATAGGCCTCGTGTCCCCCCGGTTGGTTCACTCAGCCGCCGTCTTCATCGCAAACCCTTTTTCGATCATATCCGCGGGGCTGACAGGATACTCGCCCGAAAAACAGGCGTCGCAGTATTGCGGGCTCTTGGCGTCGCGACCATTGGCCTCGCCAACGGCGCGGTAGAGGCCGTCAAGCGAGATGAACCGCAAACTGTCGACGCCGATATGGTCACGCATCTCGTCTTCGCTCATATGGCTGGCCAACAGCTTGTCGCGTTCCGGCGTGTCGACGCCGTAGAAACACGGCCAGGCGGTCGGCGGGCTGGCGATGCGGAAATGCACCTCGGCGGCACCAGCATCAAGGATCATGTCCTTGATCTTCATGCTGGTCGTGCCGCGCACCACCGAGTCGTCGACAAGGATCACCCGCTTGCCTTTGATGAGCGCCCGGTTGACGTTCAGCTTCAGCCGCACACCCATGTTGCGGATCTGTTCGGTTGGTTCAATGAAGGTCCGACCCATGTACTGGTTGCGAATGATCCCCATCGCGTAGGGTATGCCGCTTTCCTGCGAATAGCCGATCGCGGCAGGCGTGCCGCTGTCGGGCACCGGGCACACAAGATCCGCGTCCACCGGCGCCTCGCGGGCCAGTTCCACACCGATCTGGCGCCGGGTTTCATAGACTGAACGGCCACCAAGAATGCTGTCGGGGCGCGAGAAGTACACATGCTCGAATATGCAGAACCGCGGCTTGACGCGTTCGAACGGGATGGAAGCTCTGAACCCCTTCGGCCGCCGAGATAACCACCATTTCACCTGGTTCGATTTCGCGGATGAATTCGGCGCCGATGATGTCCAGCGCACAGGTTTCCGAGGATAGCACCCAGCCTTCGCCGATCTTGCCCAGCACCAGCGGCCGCACACCCAACGGATCGCGGACGCCGATCAGCTTGGTGCGGGTCATGGCGACGACGGAAAACGCGCCTTCGACCCGGCGCAGCGCATCCTTCATTCGCTCGGGGATGTTGCGCTGCAGGGACCTCGCCATCAGGTGGATGATGCATTCGCTGTCGGAATGGCTTTGAAAGATCGAGCCGCGCTCGATCAGTTCCTTGCGCAGAGCCTCGGCATTGGTGATGTTGCCGTTATGGGCGATCGCGGCGCCACCCATCGAGAATTCGCCAAAGAACGGCTGCACGTCGCGGATCTGGGTGTTGCCCTTCGATCCGGCGGTGGAATAGCGCACATGGCCGATGGCAAGCGATCCCGGCAGCGTCTCCATCAGGCTGACCTTGGTGAAATTGTCGCGGACATAGCCGAACCGACGGGCAGAGGAAAACCCGACGTCGGGCGCGTAACTGACGATGCCACCGGCCTCTTGCCCGCGATGTTGCAGGGCATGCAGTCCAAGCGCTACGAAATTGGCGGCATCCTTTGCGCCGATAACACCGTAGACGCCGCATTCCTCTTTCAGTTTGTCATCGTCGAAAGGGTGGGCCAGGAACGGCTTGGTAAAGGGCAACTCTCGCATCCTGTGGCGGGGCTCCGAATCCGGTCATTTAGCAGATGCCCCCCGTTTAGTCTCTATGCGCGCCAGTGTCACGCAACGATCACAAAACTATGTGCAATACGCATGCGTGCGATTCCCGGCGGGAAGACAGCGACTATCGTGTCGTTAGTTCGCGGCAGGTGCTGCGTCGGATGGCGCAGCCTCGGGTGCCGCAGCCTCGGGCGCCGCGGCTTCGGGCGTGTTGGTCGGTGCGCCGCAATTGCCAACAAGATCCTCGTAGCGGGCCACGATCCAGGCGGGGGCATCCTCGGGGATCGAATTGTTCAGGCTGTCCTGAACCCGGGCAAAGATCTTGGCCGTTCGGCTGTCATCGACCATAGGCATTGTGCCGCCAGTTATCGCGCGGTCGTAGACGACAAGCGCCACCGCAACCAGAAGAAGGCCGCGCGCGACGCCGAAAAGAAATCCCAAGCCCTGATCAAGGCCGCCAAGGGCCGAGCGTTGCACGGCCGAGGAAAAGAGCGGTGCGAAGATCGATACGATGACAAGCGAAAGCGCAAAAACCGCCGCGAAAGCCGCGATGATCGCCAGTTCGCAGGAATCACCAAGGAAATCGCCGACCATCGGGATCTCGCGGATCAACGGCTCGGCCTTGGGCGCAAAGATATAGGCCAGCACGGCGGCGGCAACCCAGCCGACAATCGCCATCGCCTCGCGTACGAAACCGCGCGAATAGGCCAGAATGGCCGACACGACGATGACCAGCGCCACCCCGCCATCGATGATTGTGAAACCTTCCATGCTCTTCTCTCCTCGCGCGTGTTATCCCGCGCCGAATATCTCGCCCACGAAACTCGTCAGGTCCGGCATCTGCCTTATGCCCTGACCATCATCCGAGCCCAATTTGCTTCTGGTCGGGGCAATAGCCTGCGAAAAGCCCAGTTTTCGGGCTTCTTTGAGGCGATTTTCTGTCTGCCCGACCGGACGCAGGGCCCCTGATAGACTTATTTCCCCGAAAACCACAGTGTCAGAGGGTATCGCCACGTCTTCTCTGGCGGAAAGTAGCGCAGCCGCAACAGCCAGATCGGCGGCGGGCTCGCTGACTTTAAGGCCGCCCGCGACGTTCAGATAGACATCGAGACCGGTGAAAGGGATGCCGCAGCGGGATTCCAGAACCGCCAGGATCATCGCCAGCCGACCACCATCCCAGCCAACCACCGTGCGGCGCGGCTGGCTGTGCGGCGTAGGTGCGACAAGCGCCTGGAATTCCACCAGAACGGGCCGCGTGCCCTCAATCCCTGCGAAAACCACGCTGCCGGGGGCAGGGGTGTCGCGTTCCGACAGGAACAGGGCCGAGGGGTTGGTGACCTCTGCCAGACCCTCGCCTGTCATCTCGAAAACGCCGATTTCGTCGGCTGGGCCAAAGCGGTTCTTGACGGCGCGCAGAATGCGGAACTGGTGTCCGCGCTCGCCTTCGAAATATAGCACGGTGTCGACCATGTGCTCGATCACACGAGGGCCGGCGATCTGGCCTTCCTTGGTGACGTGGCCGACGAGCACCACCGACATGTTCTTGCGCTTGGCAAAATTGGTCAGTTCGTGGGCTGCTGCACGGACTTGAGAAACCGAGCCCGGCGCGCTTTCAACATTGTCGGCCCACATCGTCTGGATCGAATCGATGATCGCAAGATCAGGCTTCTCGACCTCTAAGGTCGTCAGTATATCGCGCAGGTTGGTCTCTGCCGCCAGTTGCACGGCGGCATCCGACAGCCCCAACCTCTGCGCCCGCATGCGGACCTGCGCGGTGGCTTCCTCGCCCGAGACATAGATCACTTTGAGGCCCGAGCGCGCAAAGCTTGCGGCAGCCTGCAACAGAAGCGTCGATTTGCCGATGCCGGGATCGCCGCCGACAAGGATTGCGCTGGCAGGCACCAGGCCGCCGCCCAGAACCCGGTCGAATTCCGCGATCCCCGAGCCGGTGCGCGGCGGCGGAGTTTCCTCGGTCCGCAGGTCGGTCAGCTCCATGCGCGATCCGCGTTTGCCGCCAAGGGACTTCTTGGCGGGACCGGCCGAGATCGGCACATCCTCGACGATCGAATTCCACTCGCCGCAGGCCTCGCAGCGCCCGGACCACTTGTTGTGAACCGCGCCGCATGCCGTGCAAGAAAAGGACGGTGCTTTTGCCATGGCTACCGTCTAGCGAAAGGCGTCGCCGCCGCCAACACCGTCTTTACCGCTCTCACCGTTTGCGCCCGTTGAGCAGCGAAATCGCAAGCGAGGCCAGTATGCAGAAGGTGAAAAGATAAAGCCCCCAAGCGGTTTCCACCCGCGCCATGCCGACGCCTTTGACGACGACGATGTAAAGCGCGATCAGGAAGATATCGGCCATCGCGAGTTTGCCGAGCACATGCAGCGCTGGCAGGATCCGCGGCGAGGCCAGACGGAACTGGACCAGCGCCAGGCCGATGGTCTTCATGTACGGCGCGAAAACGGCGAAAGCGGTCACCAGCAGCGCCAGAAACACGTCCGTACCCCAAAGCGATTGCAGCCCCGAGATGACCGAGATCTCCGACAGGCCGAAAAGCGGCAACAACCCCGCGCGCATCAAGGGCGCGAACCAGGCGATGGGAAACAGAACCAGCAAGGCAAGGTTGGCGTAACGCAAGATCATGCCGGTGGGCTTACATCAGCGTCCGAGCGGCACCAAGAGGCGAAATCGCGGCCCTCGCGTCAGCCTGCGCGGCTTTGCTTCAGCCTGCGCTTGCGGCGGAAGGTCGATTTCAGCGCAATACGGCCGAAAAAGCTGAACCAGGAAATCGTTAATGCAAGGATGAGGAATGCGTCTGATTGCAGAGAGGCCAGCAGGATATCTCCCAACCGCAGGATAACGAAAAGCGTGTTGAAGCAGATTGCCAGCACCGCAACGACCGTGGCCGCTGCCAGAGTTGGCGATCGTGTGGTCCAGCCGATCCGACTTTGCTGGTGCAACACGGTTGCAAGCAAAAACGCCGGCGGCAACAGCAACGCCAACAAAACCAGGACCACAAAAATGGGTAACAGTGGTTGCATCACACATCCTCCGTCAGCCCCGTAGCGGAATTTGGCGATAATCCGCAACAATGTCAAAAGTATACGGCGGATTGTTGCCGGTTTTTGGGGCCCGCGAATTAGTCCCCGACCGTGTTTCGGCGGCAAGCCGGGCGAATTTCATCACCGGTTCGTCGGATTCCTGCATCTGTTGCCGAGCCTAATTCTCTCGACGTGGACTATAGCTGAGCCACCATGCCAATGAAAGCATGGTCGGCGATCTCGACGACCGCGTCGGCCTTGCTGGCCAGCGCTAGGTCGGGTTTGGCTCTAAGCCGCCCGCTCATCTCACCGCCTCGATCGGCCCCTCGGCGCGGCCGTGAATGAACTGGTCCAGATAGGGATCGCCGCTTTCATCCATCTGGCCGATCGGCCCGGTCCACTGGATGACCCCGTCATGCAGCATCGCCACCTTGTCGGCGATGGCGCGCACGCTGGACATGTCATGCGTAATCGCCATCGCAGTCGCGCCCATTTCCGTCACGATCTCGCGGATCAGCTCATTGATCACGCCGGCCATGATCGGATCCAGACCGGTGGTGGGTTCGTCGAAGAAGATGATCTCGGGCTCGGCGGCGATGGCGCGGGCAAGCCCGACGCGTTTTTGCATGCCACCGGAAAGCTCTGCGGGATAGAGGTCTGCCACATCCGGCGATAGCCCGACGCGGCGGAGTTTTTCAATCGCGATCTCACGCGCCTCGGCCTTCGGGCGCTTCAGCGAGCCGCGCAGCAGCCGGAACGCGACGTTTTGCCAGACGGCCAGCGAATCAAACAGCGCGCCGCCCTGAAAAAGCATCCCGAAGCGGGCAAGGAAGGCGTCGCGCTCGGCCTTGGTCACGTCTTCACCGTCCAGCAGGATGGTGCCGGAGGTTACTTGAACAAGACCAAGGATACACTTGAGAAGAACAGACTTTCCGCTGCCAGAACCCCCGATAATCACCATGCTTTCGCCCTTGGGGATCGTTAAATTGACGCCCTCGCAAGACCGTCTTGGGTCCAAACGATTTATGAACATCCCGCAGCTCTATCATGCTGAAAAGAACAGCGAGGTAAGAAGGAAGTTCGCCGCCAGGATCAGTACCGCCGCACCCTCGACCGAGGATTTGGTGGCGCGCCCCACGCCCTGCGCGCCGCGCCCAGCGTCCATTCCATAATAGCAGCCCATCAGCGCCGCGATGAAACCGAACACAGCCCCCTTGACAAGGCTCGACCAGATGTCGGCAGCTTCCAGAAAATCGACGGTGTTCTTGAGGTAGGTAGCGCGATTGAAACCAAGCTGCTCGGTGCCCACAAGGAACCCGCCCATCACCCCGATGATATCGCCTACACCGGCCAAAAGCGGCACGACGACCAGCGCCGCCAGCACCCGCGGCACGGTAAGATATTTCATCGGATGGGTCGAAAGTGTGACCAGCGCGTCGATCTGCTCGGTCACTTTCATCGTTGCGATCTCTGCCGCGATTGACGAGGTGACGCGCGCCGCGATCATAAGCCCGACCATCACCGGACCAAGTTCGCGGACCATCCCGATGGCCACGATCTGCGGCACCACGGCCTCTGCGCTGAACCGAGAGCCCCCGGCATAGATTTGCAGGGCCAGCGCGCCGCCGGTAAAAACAGCGGTCAGGCCGACTACCGGAAGGCTGAAATAACCAATGGAGATGAGAGCGTGTGCGAACTCCTTAAAGTAGAATGGGGGTCGGAACACATGGCTGACAGCAGTTGCACCGTAGATCGAGACCCGCCCGATGGCGGCCAGCACGGCCAATACCGTGGCCCCGATCCGCGCCAGAAAACCGGCCGCCAGTGTCATGCGTTGCTACCCCAATAGCGCCTGGAATAGCGCGCGCCGAGTGCTGTCAGCACCTCATAACCAATCGTGCCGCCGAGTTTTGCCAGATCATCAACGGTCTGCTCAGGGCACAACAGCTCCAGCGTACGCGGTACTTCGGGAAGATCGGTGATGTCGACCGTCAGCGCGTCCATCGAGACGCGACCGACGACCGGGCAGGCGGATTCGGCGCTGAAAAGCCGCAGCTTGCCGCCAAGATGGCGGAAGATTCCGTCGGCATAGCCCGCCGAGACAGTGGCGATGCGCGCCGTATGGTCCGCAGTCCAGCCGCAGGCATAGCCCACGGTCTCTCCGGCTTCGACGTCGCGCACCTGCACAACCGGCAGCGACAGGCGCAGCACCTGGGCGGCATCGGCGAAGGGCAGGCCGCCATAAAGCCCGATACCGGGGCGCGTCAGGTCAAAATGATAGTCTGGCCCCAAGAGGATACCGCCGGTCGCGGCCAGCGAGCGCGGCACATCCAAACCGTCGGTCATCTCATGAAATTCGGCCAGCTGCGTGGCATTCATCGGCGTGATCGGGCTCGTCGGCGCAGGCCAGATGCGAGATCAGCACCCGTGGCCGCGCCGCCATGGCCAGTATCGCGCACCGCGAACCATTCGCCGGGTTCCATGCCCAACCGGTTCATCCCGGTGTCGAGCTGGATGCCGAACGGATGTCCGGGCAGCGCCTCGAGATGCCGCGTCAGTTGCTCGACCGAGTTCAGCATCGGCACAAGTTGGGTGTCATGGATCATATCGGTGTCACCAGCCATATGGCCTGTGAAAACGCTGATTTCGGGCGCGGGCCCGATCGCTTGCCGCAAGGCCGCACCCTCTTCGGCGCTGGCCACAAAGAACTGCCGCGCCCCGGCGCGCATCAGACGCGCGCGCCACCCGGGCGGCCCCCAGACCGTAAGCGTCGGCCTTGACGACCGCGCCGGTTTCGACGCTGTCGCCGGACATGCCGTTCAGCGCGCGCCAGTTGGCGCAAATCGCGTCGAGGTCGATGGAAAGGGTCGCATTTGCCATGCGATGGGTTTTGGCCGGGTCGGGGGCGGCGTGCAAGGGGAAAGGCAGCGAGGGGGGTGACGGGCGAGTTGGGCGAACGTCGGCCTGCACTGTCGGTGTCCACATGTGGACGGAGAGGGGATCTGTTTTAAATCAATGAGTTGGAAAATTCCGTTCGGGATTTGTTAACGGATTCGAGGGGGCGGGCGGTGGGGGTTGACACAAGGGGTTGGGACGGCGGGATCGGCAGGATGGCCCGCCCAACGCTGGTTGCCGGGTGCGGAGCGCCGGGATTGGGCGGTCGTGGGGAGGGTGGAGTGGTGGGTTAGAAACCCACCCTACGTTTGCTACGGGTTGCTTGGTGCGGCGCGTCGGGATTGGCGGGTTTGGTAGGGCGGAATTCATCCCGCCATGACGCAGAAGGGTTCCGGTGTTGAGGCGGGGTGAACCCCGCCCTACGGGTTTGCGATCCGCAGAAGACATAAACGCAACGCAGCGCCCGGACCGAGGGGTCGGAAGCGAAGCGCCCGCGTCACGCCGCGAGGCGTGCCAATGGCACGACGGGGGCGGTTCGGGCGCTGCCCGGTGCGTAGCACCGGGCATGGCGTGTGGTGGGGGCGGGGTGATGGTGCGCTGAAGCACACCCTACGCTTGCTTTAGCTGCCGGCCGGGAAAAACTACACCCAAGTCAACGGATTAAGCCGGAAAAGGCTTGCCAACTGCTGGTAAACTGCCGTTTCTTCGTGTTCTAGGGAAGCCGGTCTCTCGAAGAAAACCTCAACCGCTACCGCAAAAAACTCTTCCGGCCCAATCGCGCCGTAGGCGTCAAATACTGTCCTGCGTCCACTTTCGACATTTCGAACGTGTCTTTCGTAGGCACCGGCAAACACGCGCTCCCAATCAGCGAAGCTTTGGCCTTTGTTCAGGACGGGAATGCTGTCGGTGCGGCCTGACAAGTCGTCGATCTGGTGGGCGAATTCATGAAAGACGACATTGTGGCCGTCCTTTTCGTCTACGGCGCCCTGTTCGACGTCCGCCCAAGAAAGAACGACCGGGCCGCGCGCCCAGCTTTCGCCCACGCGCACGGTTTCGCGTTCTGTCACAACATAGCCGTGCTGTTCTTTTCTAAGTGATTTGAAGGCGCCCGGATAAATCAGAATTGTGCGAAGATTTTGTACCACGTGTCGGTATTCACGACGAGAAGGCAGGCTTGCGCTGCTATCGACAGCCGCATCTCCTCGGTCGCTTCCAATCCGTTGCACCCGATGAATTCGATCTGGTCGAGAAAGACGTTGATCTTGCCTTCAAGCTTCCCGCGTAATTCAGTCGGAAGCTTCCGAATTAAAGGGACCGATGTTTCGACGATGGAACGCTGATGATCCGATAGCTCCGATGCCAGGAGTTTCTTGCGAATTTGTTGTTTCGACCAGAACCGAAAAGCAAAAAAGCCTGCGCCGA
Source organism: uncultured Alphaproteobacteria bacterium (assembly GCA_963714615.1). Lineage (GTDB taxonomy): Bacteria > Pseudomonadota > Alphaproteobacteria > Rhodobacterales > Rhodobacteraceae > JAHEAO01. Next base: position 437,581 of record CAVQOV010000013.1, read on the forward strand.
GGAGCAAGAATACGAGGAAAATCGACATAGAGGCTTAATACGCCGGTCGGGCAACTTGGGGTAGCAGAATATTGCTCGGTGAAAGGCAAATAACAAGATGGGCGGGCACTTGTGGCGAATGAGTGAGCGACTTGTCTGGGCAGGCAGCGGTGGGGCTCTCAGCAAGATTGAATGACTGCTTCGAGCTGCCAATTCAGCCGATCGACGCAACACACTCGTCGAACTTCTCTGCTGGTGAGTAGTAGTTCAAGGTCATTCTGGGCCGCTCATTGAGTTCCCGCGCGACGGCGTCGAGGTGTTCTTGGGAGTGGACTGATAGGGAATACCCAAGCACTTGGCGCTGACCTGGGAAACCACCCCGCCCTAGAAACTGCTATCGCCGCCCTGCTGCCACGGCTTGACCAGGTTGCCGAACCGGGTGAAGCGGCCCTCGAACGACAGGTCGATCGAGCCGATGGGGCCGTGGCGCTGCTTGCCGATGATGACTTCGGCCTTGCCGTGCAGGGCCTCCATCTCGGCCTGCCAGTTGGCCATTTTTTCCAGCTCGTGATCGCCGGGTTTTTCGCGTTCCTTGTAGTATTCCTCGCGGAACACGAACATCACCACGTCGGCGTCCTGCTCGATCGAGCCGGATTCACGCAGGTCGGAGAGCTGCGGGCGCTTGTCCTCGCGGTTCTCGACCTGACGGGAAAGCTGGCGACAGGGCGACCACGGGAATGTCCAGTTCCTTGGCGATGGCCTTGAGGCCCTGGGTGATCTCGGAGACCTCGTTGACGCGGCTGTCCTTGGCGGTCGCGGGGCGCACCAGTTGCAGGTAGTCGACGATCAGCACGTCGAGCCCATGCGTCCGTTTCAGTCGGCGCGCGCGGGCGGCGAGCTGGCTGATCGGCAAGCGCCGGGGTGTCGTCGATGAACAAGGGGCAGGCTTCCAGCGCCTTGGCGGCATCGACGAAACGGCGGAACTCGCCCTCGGTCATGTCGCCGCGGCGGATCTGTTCGCTGGGCACTTCGGATGCCTCTGACAGGATCCGCGCGGCGAGCTGCTCGGCGCTCATTTCCAGGCTGAAGAAGCCGACGACGCCGCCATTGACCGCGCCTTCGGTGCCGTCCTGCAGGTTGCCGCGCTTGTAGGTCTTGGCGATGTTGAAGGCGATGTTGGTGGCCAGCGAGGTCTTGCCCATCGAGGGGCGACCGGCGAGGATCAGAAGGTCGGAGCGGTGCAGGCCGCCGAGCTTCTTGTCCATGTCGGTCAGGCCGGTCGAGAGGCCCGACAGGCCGCCATCGCGCTGATAGGCGGCATTGGCGACGTTGACGGCATCGGTGACGGCGCGCAGGAACGACTGGAAGCCGGTTTCCGACTGGCCCTGTTCGCCGAGCTTGTAGAGCGCCTGTTCGGCCTCGACGATCTGTTCCTTGGGCTCGCTGGACACTTCGACCCGGCCGGCCTTGTCGGTGATGTCGCGGCCAAGCGCCATGAGTTCGCGGCGGATCGCGAAATCGTAGATCATCTGGGCGTAGTCGCGGGCGGCGAAAGAGGAGATCGCAGCGCCCGCCAGACGGGCCAGATAGGCCGGCCCGCCTAGTTCCTTCAGCCCCTCGTCATCCTCCAGAAACGCCTTGAGCGTGACCGGCGAGGCCAGCGCGTTCTTCGAGATCCGCGCCTGTGCGACCTCGTAGATCCGCGCATGCACCGGTTCGTAGAAATGCTGCGGCCCGATGATCGACGCGATCCTGTCGTAGATGTCGTTGTTGGTCAGGATCGCGCCGAGAAGCTGCTGCTCGGCCTCGATGTTGTGGGGCAATGTGCCGTTGTCCTGCGCCGCCGGCTGCTCGGCGCGTATTGCCCTTATCTCGGTCATTGTCTGCCCCATCCTGTCCCCGGTCGTGGTCTTACTGGCCCGTCGCCTGCCCCGTCAAAATGTATGTTTCTGTGGATAAGCTGTGGGTTCATTTTGCCGCCATCTCTGGCACATTTTGCGGTCTGCGTCCATCGCCGTCAACATCTCGATGAAGCCGCTTGCGCCAAGAGCCCGCTGCACCAACGGAAGACTTTTTCGCGGTACTGATGCGGCTGACGCAGGCGGCAAGTCAGCGTTAGACGCCGAATTGTCAGCCGCTGGGTTGTGCCGCCCGCCAGCCATGTGGATCGGTCAGGAATGCCTCGACCCCGGCCAGCGTTGCGTCGTCGAACGCGCCCTGCGCGCGGGCCTCGGCCAGCACGTCCCACCAGGTGCAGAGATGGTGCAGGGTGATGCCGTGATCGCCCAGCGTCTTCTCGGTTTCGGGGAAGATGCCGTAGTAGAAGATCACCGCCGTATGGCCGCAGGTGGCGCCGGTTTCGCGGATTGCATCGACGAAGGACAGCTTCGATCCGCCATCGGTGGTCAGATCCTCGACCAGCAGCACGCGCTGGCCTTCGCGTCATCTCGCCCTCGATCCGGGCGTTGCGGCCGTAGCCCTTGGGCTTCTTGCGCACATAGGTCATCGGCAGCGCCATGCGTTCGGCCACCAGCGCGGCGAACGGGATGCCAGCGGTTTCGCCGCCGGCGATGTTGTCGAACGCCTCGAAGCCCGGCGTTGCGCATCACGGTGACGGTCAGGAAATCCATCAGCGTGCGAGCGGATGCGGGGGTAAGAGATCAGCTTGCGGCAGTCGATATAGGTCGGTCGCCTTGCAGGCCCGAGGCAAAGGTGAAGGGCTCGGTCGCGTTGAAATGAACGGCCTTGATTTCCAGAAGCATCCGCGCGGTCAGGCGCGCCATTTCCTCGGGCGGCGGATAGCTGGTGGGGATCATCGCGAATGTCCTTTCATTGTCTCAGAAATATCCCCGCCGGAGGCAAGTTTCATTTTGGTGTTGCGTCGCAAGATCATGCCTCCGCAAGGATATCTGCGCTAAAAAACATCAGGCGGTCACGTGCCAGTGCAGCGGAAATCCGGGGTCGAAGACGGTGACCGGGCCGTCGGCGGTGCTCGATCTTGGCGGGATAGGCGACGGGCTCGCCGCTGGTCAGGGTGATGGTGGCCGTCGCTGGCGGGAAGCCGTAGAAATCCGCGCCGTGCAGAGAGGTGAAGCCTTCCAGCCGGTCCAGCGCGCCGTCCTGCTCGAAGACCTCGGCCAGGATCGACATCGTGTTCGTCGCGGTGAAGCATCCCGCGCAGCCGCAGGCGGATTCTTTCAGCGGATCGACATGCGGTGCGCTGTCGGTGCCGAGGAAAAAGCGCGGATCGCCGGAGGTGGCGGCAGCGCGCAGCGCCAGGCGGTGGGTTTCGCGCTTGGCGACAGGCAGGCAGTAGTAATGCGGCCGGATGCCGCCCGACCAGAATGTGGTTGCGGTTGATCACCAGGTGATGCGTGGTGATCGTGCCGGCCAGGTTCTTTTCGGTCTCGCCGATGTAATCGACGCCGTCCTTGGTGGTGACATGTTCCAGCACCACGCGCAGCCCCGGCGTGGCGCGGCGGATCGGGTCAAGAACGCGGTCGATGAACACCGCCTCGCGGTCGAAGATATCGACGTCCGGGTCGGTCACCTCGCCATGGACACAAAGCGTCAGGCCGATCTCTGCCATCTTTTCCAGCACCGGGCGGACCTTGTCGAAATCGCGCACGCCAGAGGCGGAATTGGTCGTGGCGCCGGCCGGGTAGAGCTTTCACCGCCCATGATCAGACCCAGCGGCATGGGCGGCGGCGACATCGGCGGGGTCGGTTTCCTCGGTCAGGTAGAGCGTCATCAGCGGCGCGAAATCCGCGCCCTCGGGCAAGGCCTTCATGATCCGGTCCAGATAGGCCGCGGGCATCGGCGCCGGTCACCACCGGCGGCACCAGGTTCGGCATGATGATCGCGCGGCCGAAATGGCGGGCGGTTTCGGGCAGCACGGCCTGCAGCATCGCGCCGTCGCGCAGGTGCAGATGCCAGTCGTCGGGGCGGCGGATTGTCAGCGTGGTGGTCATGCCACTGCGCCTACACCGTCAGGCCCGCCGTTTCCAGATGGTAAAACGCAGCCCCCCGGCATGAGGGCATCTTCAGATGGTCGCGCGGGGCGAAAACCTGGTCGGGATCGGCATGACTTGCCGGGCCGTTGATCGAGCGGCGCTGGCGCTCGGGGGTGCGATTTCAGAGAAGAACAAGACCCAACGGACATGGTATCTCGTGGCGCTTGTCACTTTCGCGATCGCCTTTTGGGCAAGCTTTGGACCGGCGACCTGTTGCGCTGGGCGGTCAGGCAGTTTGAAGGGTGCGCTGCGCTGGCAAGGCGCGGCCCTGCTCGGCCAGTTCATGTTCGGCGCGGTCAAGCTGCCGGCGAAACCGGGGGGTATTCATGCCGACCAGGACACTGCGGCACAACAGGCCCGTCAGGTAGGGCCGCTGCATGTCGTCGACCGCACTCAGCAACCTGCGCAGATAGGGCAGGTAGGTCCGCCGCTCGCGGAACAGGCGGTAGAAATCCGCTTCGCGTCAGCGAGCCATCCATCGCCTTCACAAGCAGCGGCTGCAAAATTTGCATCCGGCGCAGGAACGCTTCGATCTCGCCGTCCAGATAGCGGCAGCGCAGCTTCGTCACATTCGGCCGGGTGAAGAGGGCGGCGTGCATCGCATCCGCTGTTTCTTCCGGATCGTAAAGCACGAAGGCGCGCTCGGCCGCGTCCAGCATGTCGGGCGCATAGCCGTAGCGATCGGTGAAACTGACGCGCCGCATGTGATCGAACCGCGGATCCCATTCGGTCACCCGCGGGTCAAGCGTCGCCTGCGGCTGCAATGCGATGACCGTGGCGCCCGGGGCCGCCACCGAATAGGCCGCCGCCGCATAGCCGCACGATCCGGAGCCATAGAACACGACCTGATCATATTCGTCGAAGAACCCCTCATCAACCAGACGGTCGAAGAACATGTAGACCGCGCGGTGCCGGAACCAGGTTTCGGAATGCGCCAGGATGCAGAGCTGAGACCAACCGTGACGCTCTGCCATTTCCCAGCCAAGCGGCACATCGTTGTCCGGCCGGCTGCGGGCCGATTGCGACGATCTCGAATGTCACCAGAAGCTGCCGCGATCTGTTAACGAAAATGGCGGAATGATCTGGCCCCAGCGGTTCGAAAAATCCAAGATCGTCGGACACGTCCTCCATGCGCTCCAACCAGTCCTCGTCGGACAGGTTGTTCGCCGGATCGATCAACTCGGTCAGCGGAACGTCGGACATTATAGCTTTGGACCCTCGACACCCTTCCCCCACCAGCACGGGGTCTGACATGTGTAGCCGTCCGAAAAGGCGCCGCGCAATGGTCAGGCGGTCAGATCGCTGCGTGAAGATGTCCATTGTTTCCGCGCGCTGACTAGTCGGGGGTGCCGAAGGTGCTTTGTGCGAATTTGTACAGAAGTTCGCACATCTTTAGCGGGTATTGGCTGCGCCGGAGGCGTCATCAAAGGCGCCCGAACAGGCCCCGGTTGGCCTCTTCGCTGCATCAGTTCGGCGAATCGGTTATGCCGCCATTGCACGGCATGCCTGCGTGCAGCGCATCAAGCTGGGGGTCGTCGCGCCAGCACGGCCAGCTGCGCGTCGCGCCTCGCCGCGCCAGGGCCGCGATCGTGCGGTCTTCTTCGATGCACCAGTTCCGCTCGGTCCAATAGGACATTCCGGTGTCCTGGTCGGTGCGGTTCACCCGGCCCCGGTCGCGCTTGAGGATGTAGCTTTCCATCGCGCCAAGCGGATAGTGGTTCAGCTGCGCCAGCCCGTAGTTGTCGCGGCCGAACGCAGAGAACACCCGCTGCGTCAGGAAGCTGTCGTCGAGCCGCCGCCCGTGGCCGTCGAACCAGCGCGCGGCGGGCAGCTTGCCGTCATCCGGGCTGCGGGGGCGGTGCACGCCCAGTTTCCGGTAGGTCCCATCGTTGCGGTAGAGCGTCTTGAACATCGCGGCGCGCCACGGCCAGTTCAGGATGCGCGGTGCGGCGCGGGTGAATTGCTCGGTGATGGGGCGGTCTTCGTAGCGCACCACGCCGTCATTGCCGAAAAGCCGCCATGTCAGCGTGATCGCCGTGGCGTCGGGCAGGGCGGACAGCAAAGCGGGCAGGGTGTGGTCGCCGACATGGATATTGACGAATTCGTCGATGTCGAAGGTCATGATCCAGTCGGCCTGCCTGACCAGCGGATGCTTGTCGGCGGCCTTGAGGGCGGTGAACTGCACGCCGCCCTCGTGCGGGCCGGGATTGCGCAGATGGGTCAGATGACCGATCTCCTGCAACCGGTCCAGCATCGCATCGGTGCCGTCCTCGCAATCGTTCGAGAACACCAGAAAATCGGTGAACCCGACCGCCCGGTGATGCGCCAGCCATTCCAGAAGGAACGCGGCCTCGTTGCGGACGGTCAGGACGGCGAGGAACCGCACGGCTCAGAAGAACGCCTGCAATCCGGTCTGCGCGCGGCCAAGGATCAGCGCGTGCACGTCATGGGTGCCCTCATAGGTGTTCACCGTTTCAAGGTTCACCATGTGGCGCATGACCTGGAATTCCTCGGAAATGCCGTTGCCGCCGTGCATGTCGCGCGCGGCGCGGGCGATGTCGAGCGCCTTGCCGCAGTTGTTGCGCTTCATCAGGGTGATCATCTCGGGCGCGGCGCGGCCTTCGTCCATCAGCCGGCCGACGCGCAAGGATGCCCTGCAGGCCAAGCGATGATCTCGGTCTGCATGTCGGCCAGCTTCTTCTGGAAACAGCTGGGTCTGCGCCAAGGGCCGGCCGAACTGCTTGCGGTCGAGCCCGTATTGCCGCGCCGCGTGCCAGCAGAACTCGGCCGCACCCAGCACGCCCCAGCTGATGCCGTAGCGGGCGCGGTTGAGGCAGCCGAACGGGCCCTTCAGCCCCTCGACATTCGGCAGCAGCGCGTCTTCGCCGACCTCGACGCCGTCCATCACGATCTCGCCGGTGACCGAGGCGCGCAGAGCGAGAGTTTGCCGGCGATCTTCGGCGCCGACAGGCCCTTCATGCCCTTTTCCAGCACGAAGCCGCGGATCTTGCCGCCATGCGCCTCGGACTTCGCCCAGACGACGAAGACATCGGCGATCGGCGCGTTCGAGATCCACATCTTGGTGCCGGTCAGCTTGTAGCCGTTCGCGGTCTTCTCGGCGCGGGTCTTCATCCCGCCCGGATCGCTGCCCGCATCGGGCTCGGTCAGGCCGAAACAGCCGATCAGCTCGCCCGCCGTCAGGCCGGGCAGGTATTTCTTGCGCTGCTCCTCGGAGCCGTAGGCATAGATCGGGTAGATCACCAGACGAGGACTGCACCGACATCATCGAGCGATAGCCGCAAATCGACCCGCTCGACCTCGCGCGCGATCAGACCGTAGGTCACATAGCCCGCGCCCAGCCCGCCATATTCCTCGGGCACGGTGACGCCCAGCAGACCGGCCTCGCCCATCTCGCGGAAGATCCCGGCCTCGACGCGTTGCCTCGCGGTAGGCCTCGATGATCCGGGGTGCCAGATGGTCGCTGGCAAAGCCGCGGGCGGCGTCGCGCAGCATCCGCTCATCCTCGGACAGCTGATCCTCCAGGCGGAACGCGTCGTCCCAGTCGAAGCGCGCCAGATCGGGCGCATCCTTGGCGGAGAGTTTCGGGGCGATATTCATGGCTGTGCCTCCCGCAGATTGGTCGCCCCCGGCATAGAACAGGGGCTGCGAAAGGGCAATCGTATCATTTGCAATGATTGCGCTAAACCCGCGCCAGCTGTCCGGTTTCAGCGGTCCAGCCACTTTGCGACGAACGGCGCTGAAAGGATCACCACGAAGATCCGCAACAGGTGATGCGCCACGACAAACGCCACATCGGCGCCCGCGACCAGCGCCACCATCGCCATCTCGGCCTGACCGCCGGGCAGGAAGGCCAGCCAGACATCCAGGGTGCCGGCCGGGCTCAGGCGCAGCGCGAGTTCGATGAACAGGAAGCGACAGGAACGCCAGCATCACCGCATAGGCCAGCCCCGGCAAGCACATCGTGGCGCAGCTCTCGCGTGCGTGATCCCGGCAGTATTTCGCCCCGACCGAGATGCCGATGAAGAACTGCGCGATCCAGATCATCTCGGCTGGTGGCCGACTGTGGATGATCGCCGGCCAGCGACAGCCCCGCCGTCACGATCAGCGGCCCGAGGATCGAGGCGCCGAACAGCCCGATCCGCTCGCCGCCCTTCCAGCCAGCGACGCCGGCGACGATCATCAGCGCGATGTCCCAAACCGGAAAGCTCGATGCAGAGGCTCCGGGCGCGCGCGTCAGATCGAGGTCGTAGAGCAAGGTCAGCAGAACCGGTGCGACAGTCACGATCGCCAGCACACGTGTCGCATGGATCAGCGACATCGCGCGCACATTGCCGCCCGCTTCCTCGCCAAAGATCAGCATGTCCTGCAAGCCGCCGGGCATCGCGGAATAGAACGCGGTGGCATGGTCGTAGCCCATGACCTTGCGAAAGAACGGATACCCGACCAGCCCGATCACCAGCACGAAAACCGGCATCAGGGCCAGTGTCGGGCCGTGGCTGGGCAGGGTCGCGATCATCTCCGGCGTGACGGTCGATCCGATCGCCACCCCCAGAAAGGTGCGAAAGAACGTGCCGACCGTCCCCATCCCCTGCAACGCGGCACCTGCCAGCGCAAAGGCCAGACAGCCCAGCATCGGCCCCAGCAGCAGCGGCAGCGGCAGACCGGCCAAAACGAAAACCGACGCACCGATCAGGGCGGCGACAAGGGTAACGATACGGGCGCGGGAGAAAACTGCCATGCCGGTTTTTAAGACATGCGCCGCCCAAATGCGCAAGCAGCACTTGACGCCTTGGCCAGCCCATGCAGCTTAGGACGGGCAAAGGAGACACGATGACAAAAGCCCCCGGTTCCATCGACGCCGTGCAGGCGATGCTGACGGATCAGAACTATGTCTGCGGCCGCGCGCTGGCCACGGTGGTGTTTCTGGCGCTGCGCCTCGGCCGGCCGCTCTTTCTGGAAGGCGAGGCCGGCGTCGGCAAGACCGAGATCGCCAAGGCGATTGCCGCAGGCCTCGGCCGCCGCCTGATCCGGCTGCAATGCTACGAGGGGCTCGATGCCTCCAGCGCTGTCTACGAATGGAACTTCGCCGAGCAGATGATCGCGATCCGCACCGCCGAGGCGGCGGGCGGCGCCGACCGTGATGCGCTGAAGACCGAGCTGTTCACCGAGGACTATCTGATCGAGCGCCCGCTGCTGCAGGCGATGCGCCCGCAAGCCGGCGGCGCGCCGGTGCTGCTGATCGACGAGCTGGACCGCACCGACGAGCCGTTCGAGGCGTTCCTGCTGGAGGCGCTGTCGGATTTTCAGGTCACGATCCCGGAACTCGGCACGATCCACGCCGCCGAACCGCCGATCGTGATCCTGACCTCGAACCGCACCCGCGAGGTGCATGACGCGCTGAAACGCCGCTGCCTCTACCACTGGGTCGATTACCCGACCTTCGACCGCGAGATCGAGATCCTCGAGGCCCGCGCGCCCGAAGCCTCGGCCGCGCTCAGCCGCGAGGTCGTGGCCTTCGTGCAGCGACTGCGCACCGAGGATCTGTTCAAGAAACCCGGCGTCGCCGAAACCATCGACTGGGCGAAATGCCTGCTGGCGCTCGACGTGATCTCGCTGTCGCCCGAGGTCATCGCCGATACGCTGGGCGCGATCCTGAAATATCAGGACGACATCCAGCGCATTCAGGGCTCAGAGGCCAAGCGCCTGCTCGATGAGGTCCGCGCCGAACTCGCCCCCGCCTGATGCATCATTCGTCGCAGAAATATCCCCGGGGGGCCTGGGGGGCGGCAGCCCCCCATGGCGCAACAGATGCCTGAATACGCCCCGCTCGACATCCCCGATCACGGCAAGCTGACGCATAACATCACTTATTTCGCGCGGGCACTGCGCAAGGCCGGGCTGCCCGTGGGGCCGGGCCGGGTGGTCGATGCGATCCGGGCGGTCGAAGCGGCGGGGTTTATCCGAGAAATCCGATTTCTACTGGACGCTGCATGCCTGCTTTGTCTCGCGCCCCGAACACCGCACCGTCTTTGCGCAGATCTTCCGGCTCTACTGGCGCGATCCGCGCTATCTCGAACACATGATGGCGCATGATGTTGCCCGCGATCCGCGGCGTGCAGGAGGACCGCGCCGCCGATCCCGGCGAGAAACGCGCCGCCGAGGCGCTTCTGGACGGCGCCGACCGCGATCTGCCGGACCAGCCCGAGATGCCGACGAGGACAGCCGCGATCGAGATCGACGCCTCGCGCACCGCCTCGGCGCAGGAACGGCTGCGCAGCCTCGATTTCGAGCAGATGAGCACCGCCGAGATGGCCGCGGCCAAGCGCATGCTGGCACGGCTGACGCCTGCCGGTGAAACCGCTGAAATCGCGCCGCACCAAGGCCGACCGCCTGGGCCACCGGCCCGACTGGCGCGCGCACGATGCGTGCGGCGATGCGCCAGGGCGGCGAGGTCACGCGGCTGTCGCTGACGCGCCGAACGCATCCGCTGGCCGAACCTGGTGGTATTGTGCGACATTTCCGGCTCGATGCAGCCAGTATTCCCGCGCGGTGCTGCATTTCCTGCACGCGGTCGCCAAACGAACAGGGGCGCGGGCTGGGCGAGGGTCCACGCCTTCACCTTCGGCACCCGGCTGACCAATATCACCCGCCACCTGGCGACCCGCGATGTCGATGCCGCCCTGAACGGCGGCCGGAGCCGAGGCGCAGGACTGGGAAGGCGGCACCCGGATCGGCGCAATGTCTGCACGATTTCAACCGCGACTGGTCGCGCCGGGTGCTGGGCTCAGGGCGCGGTGGTGCTTCTGATCACCGACGGTCTCGACCGCGACGATCCCGACCGCGCTGGGCGCGCGAGATGCAGCGCCTGGCACTGTCGGCCCGGCAGGTGATCTGGGTCAACCCGCTGCTGCGCTGGGACGGTTTCGCGCCCAGGGCGCAAGGCATCCGCGCGATGCTGCCGCATGTCGACCAGCTTCCGCGCCGGCCACAACATCGCCTCGCTCGAAGCGCTCGCGCAGGCGATCAGCCACCCGCACGACAGCGGCGAAAAGGCGCGCCTCATGGCGCTGATGGGCGAGGCGCCGCCGCCTCACGGGACATGACGATAATGTGTGAGCGGAGCTTCGCGCGGAACGATATCAGGTTTCAGCAGTTCGACTCGGGCAACAGCAGTGCCCTGAACAGGATATAACAATGAACAAGCAGATCCTTCGTACCTCGACCAGCCTTGCGCTGATCATGTCGCTTTCCGTTCCGGCGCCGGGACTGGCGCAGGCGGTCACGATCCCCTGCGGCCGGACGTCGAAGCACCCTGCCTTCAGGATGATGGCACGGTCCTGACCAAGAAGCAGGCCAAGAAAGCGAAGGCCGCCGAGAAGAAGGCAGCAAAGGCCGCGGCGCAAGGCAATGCCGAAGATACTGCCGGAAGATGAGGCCGCGACGGACACAGATGCCGACGCGGGAACCGATGCCGAGGCTGCAGACGAAGCAAGTACAGCAGCAGAGACTGAGGCTGCCGCCGATGCGGACGCTGCCGCCGCAGACAAAGCCGCCGCTGACGCTGCTGCCAAGGCCATCGCCGATCAAGAAGCCGCCGAGGCCGCAACGAAGGCCGACGCCGAAGCGCAGAGGCCGAGCTGCCGCCAAAGCCGCGGCCGAGCGGACGCTGCCGCTGAGGACAAAGCCGCGGCTGAAGCTGCTGCCAAGGCGATCGCCGATCACGAAGCAGCTAACGCCGCCGCCAAGGCGGAAGCCGAAGCCGAAGCCGCCGCAAAGCCGCCGCCGAAGCGGAAGCTGCCGCGATGCGGAGCCGCCGCCAGAAGCTGCCGCCGATGCGGACGCCGCAGACAAAGCCGCTGCTGACGCCGCCGCCAAGGCGATCGCCGAAACCGAAGCCGCCGCCGACGCTGCCGCCGCAAACGCTGCCGCTGAGACAGAAACCACTCCTGAAGCCACTGTTTCGGAAGCCGAGCCCGAGATACTGGCCATCGAGGATCCCGAAACCATCCTGTCCGAAGATACCGGCCTGACCGAAGAGGCCGCCGCCGCCGAGGCAAAGACCGCCGCAGCCGATGAAGAGGCTGCCCCCTCTGCCGCCGCAGCGGCTGGAGCAGGGCGACGCGCCGGCGAGCGGTGCGCACGACCCGAGGTCACCGTCACTACCGTGACAGAGGCGGACGTGCGATCAAGCAACGAGGAATTCGCGCCGCCAAGGTGGCCAGATCCGACAAGAAGACAGGACAACGAAAAAGGCCGACAAGAACGATGATGACGGCCTGACCGACCTTCAGAAGATCCTGCTGGCCGCTGGCGGTGTCGCTGTCGTCGGGGCGCTTCTGAACAATGGCTCGAAGGTCGTCCAGAATACCGGCGACCGGGTCGTTGCGCAGCGCGACGATGGCTCGCTCTACGTGCTGCGCGACGATGACGCGCTGGTGCGTCGCCCCGGCAGCACGGTCGAGACGCAGACCTTCGACGACGGCTCGACCATCACGACCGGTGACGAAGGCCAACGGCGAAGTGGTGCGTACGATCCGCGACGCGCAGGGCCGCGTTCTGCGCCGTGCGCGCGTGCTGTCGGATGGCAGCGAGTACCTGCTGTTCGACGACACGCAGAGTTCGACCACGTCGATGTCTCGACCCTGCCGCGCACCCGCGCGGACCGGGTGGATTACGCCGATCAGGATGCCGCGCTGGAAGCGCGCTTGAACCGCGAGCTTGGCTATGACGTCGGCCGCCGCTTCTCGCTTGCGCAGATCCGCAACATCCGCGCGGTGCGCGAACTGGTGCCGCAGATCGACCTTGAAGCGATCACCTTCGACACCGGATCCGCCGCGATCCGCGCCACCGAGGCGGAGAAGCTGGCACGTCTCGGCCGCGCCATGCAGCAGGTGATCGAGGATCGCCCCGGCGAGGTGTTCCTGATCGAGGGCCATACCGATGCCGTCGGCAGCGCGGTGTCGCAACCTGACGCTGTCTGACCGCCGCGCGGAATCGCTGGCGCTGGCGCTGACCGAGTATTTCGACGTGCCGCCGGAAAACCTGGTGGTGCAGGGCTATGGCGAAGGCTACCTGAAGGTGCCGAGCGACGGCGACGAACGCGCCAACCGTCGCGTCGCCGTGCGCCGCATCACGCCGCTTCTGGGGATGCAGACTGCGTCTCGCGCTAATCAACCCCACGCCAGATTCGGACGGGCGGCCGATTATCCGGCCGCCCGTTTTGCTTGGCGCGGCCATCGGATCGCGGCCTAGCTGGCTGTCTGCGCCAGCTCTGAACTGTCTCGCTGACGAACTGCCGAACAGCCTATTCCGGCGATCGACCGGATCATCTACGGCACCGGCAGGATCGTTGCCGCAACCGGAACTGGAAAGTTACGCCAGGGCCCTTCTGAAGCGCGAGGATGTGGCTTATGTTGACGTGCGGTCGTCCCGCAACAACTGCTTTCAGACAAGGATCACCCACGACCGATGACAACTCGGCTTCGACGACATCCCCGAAACCGCGCTTGGCCTGGCACCGCGCCGGCAAGGGCGCGGCTCTGGCCACCGTGGTGGAAACCTGGGGCTCTGCCCCGCGCCCCGTCGGCAGCCAGCTGGCGATTTCGGGCGCGGGCGAGATCGCGGGCTCGGTTTCCGGCGGCTGCGTCGAGGGCGCGGTGGTGGTCGAGGCGCAGGAGGCGCTGGAAGACGGCAAGCCCCGCATCCTGACCTACGGCGTCAGCGATGACGAGGCTTTCGCCGTCGGGCTGGCCTGCGGCGGCACGATCCGGGTGCTGGTGGAACCGGTGGGCAAGGCGCTGCCCGAGGCGATGCTGGCCGAGATCTGTGCCGCACGCGCAGAGCGCCGGGCGCTGGCCTATGTGGTGAATACCGAAACCTGGGACCGCCGGCTGGCCGATGCCGCGGACCCTGCGCTGGGCGATGTCATCGCCGCGCGCTTCCGCTCTGACAAGTCGGGGTTCGAGGCGTCCGAGTTCATCGGTATCCACAACCCGCCGCTGCGCATGGTCGTGGTCGGCGCCGTCCATATCGCGCAGCCGCTGATGCAGATGGCGCGGCTGGCCGGCTACGACGCGGTGCTGATCGACCCGCGCGAGGCCTTCGGCGCGGCTGCGCGGTTTCCCGGCGAGACGATCATCCATGACTGGCCGGACGAGGCGCTGGCCGCGCACGGCCTTGATCACCGCACCGCCGTGGTGACGCTGACCCATGATCCCAAGCTCGACGATCCGGCCATCGTCACGGCGTTGCGCTCGGACGTGTTCTACCTTGGCTGCCTCGGCTCGACCCGGACCCATGCCAAGCGCAGCGCACGGCTGACCGAGGCGGGCTTCAGCGAGGCCGAGATCGCCCGCATCCATGCGCCCGTCGGCCTTGACATCGGCGCGAAGTCGCCGGCCGAGATCGCCATTTCCGATCATGGCGCAGATCACCCAGAGACTGCGGCAGGGATGAGGTTCGGCGCGGTTCCGGTGAGTCGCGGCGCAGGGCGCGATCCTGGCGCATTCGCTGGCCGTGGCCAAGGGGCGGATCCGCAAGGGCCGGGTGCTGGATGCCGCCGATCTGGCAGCGCTGGCGGCGGCCGGGCACGATCCGGTGACGGTGGCGCGGCTCGACCCGGGCGATATCGGAGAGGATGCCGCCGCGACGCTGGTCGCCGCCGCGATGGTGCCCGATCCGGCCGGGGCCGGGCTGCGGCTGACCACGGCGGCGACCGGGCGGGTCAACGTCTATGCCACCGGGCCGGGCGTGCTGGGGCTTGACGTGGCGGCGATCGAGGCTGCCAACCGCGTCGATCCGATGATCACCATCGCCACATTGCCGAACCTTGCCCGCACCCGTGACCGCGGCATGGTCGCCACCGTCAAGATCATCGCGTACGGTGTTGCCGAACAGGCGGCGCGCGCGGCGGCGGACCGGGTGCGGGGCGCGATGCGGGTGCATCCGGTGCGGCTGCGCAGCGCCACGCTGATCCAGACCGAGATCGGCCGCGACGATCCCGGCAAGGGCGAGGCCGCGATGGCGGCGCGGCTGGCGGCGCTGGGCATGGAACTGACCGAGACCCGCGACGTGCCGCACGCGACCGCGCCCCTTGCTGCGGCCGTCGCGGCGGCGACCGGCGATCTGGTGCTGATCCTGACCGCCTCGGCCACGTCGGATCCCGCCGATGTTGCGCCCGAGGCGGTGCGCCGCGCCGGCGGCACGGTGACGCGGTTCGGCCTGCCGGTCGATCCGGGAAACCTGCTGTTTCTGGGGGCAGTTGGCGAACGCCCGGTGATCGGCCTGCCGGGCTGCGCGCGGTCCCCGGCGCTGAACGGCGCCGACTGGGTGCTGGAGCGGATCGTCTGCGGGGTGCCGGTCACCGATGCCGACATGGCGGCGATGGGGGTTGGTGGCCTTTTGAAGGACAGTCCGGCGCGCGGCATGCCGCGCGAGCGCAAGTAACCGTTTTGAGTATTGCGCCGCCTGTGGCGGCAAGAGTTTGCTTGCGCCGCCTGCGGCGTCGCGGGTGCGCTCCGCGCGGGGATATTTGCAAGACAATGAAGCAGGGCCGGGTTTTCGTGACCTTGCGTCAAATCGGGTGTTCTCAATCCGCCGAGGCCGTGCTTAACTCGGGCCAAATCACTGAGGGAGGAACTGATGACGAAAGTCTCAATGACCGTTAACGGCAAATCCGTTTCCGGCGAGGTCGAAGGCCGTACACTTCTGGTCGACTTCCTGCGGCAGGGGCTGGGACTGACCGGCACCCATGTCGGCTGCGACACCAGCCAGTGCGGCGCTTGCGTCGTTCATGTAAACGGCGCGGCGGTGAAATCCTGCACGGTGTTCGCGGCCGAGGTCGAGGGCGCCGAGGTCAGGACGATCGAGGGTATGGCCAATGCCGACGGCTCGCTTGGCGTGATCCAGCAGGCGTTTCAGGACCATCACGGCCTGCAATGCGGATTTTGCACGCCGGGCATGGTGATGTCGGCGGCGGCGCTTGCTGAAGGAGATCAAGAAACCAACCGAGACGCAGATCCGCGAATACCTCGAAGGCAATATCTGCCGCTGCACCGGCTATCACAACATCGTCAAGGCGATCATGGCCGCATCGGGTCAGGACGTGTCGCAGATCGCGGCCGAATAGGCCGAACCGCAACTGAAATTCAGGGAGGACTAATCATGCCAGACGGAGGCATCGGCGCCAGCACCAAGCGGCGCGAGGACGTGCGGTTCCTGACGGGACGCGGCAACTATACCGACGATATCAACCTGCGCGGCCAGGCCCATGCCTGTTTCGTGCGCAGCCAGGTGGCGCATGGGAAACTGAAGAGCGTGAAGACCGCAAAGGCGGAGGCGATGCCCGGCGTGATCCGGATCTTCACCGGCAAGGATTTCGAAGGCATCGGCGGATTGCCCTGCGGCTGGTGCGTGACCGACCGCGACGGCAAGCCGATGCAGGAACCGGCGCATCCGGTTCTGGCGCAGGGCAAGGTCCGCCATGTCGGCGACCCGATCGCCGTTGTCGTGGCCGAGACCTATGAGCAGGCCCGCGACGCCGCCGAGGCGGTTGAGGTCGACATCAAGGAACTGCCCGCTGTCATCGACATGAAGGCCGCGCTGAAACCCGGCGCGCCGAAGGTGCATGACGACCTGAAATCGAACCTGTGCTACGACTGGGGCTTCGTCGAGGACAACCGCGAGGCTGTCGACAAGGCGATCAAGGGCGCGCATCACGTCACGACGTTGGAACTGGTGAACAACCGGCTGATCCCGAACGCGATGGAACCGCGCGTCGCCGTCGGCGACTACAACCCCGGAACCGGCGATTCGACGCTTTACACCACCAGCCAGAACCCGCATGTGATCCGGCTGCTGATGGGCGCTTTCGTGCTCGGCATCCCGGAGCACAAGCTGCGCGTTGTGGCGCCGGATGTCGGCGGCGGCTTCGGCTCGAAGATTTTCCATTATGCGGAAGAGGCGTTCTGCACCTTCGCCGCCAAGCAACTCAAGCGTCCGGTGAAATGGACCTGCCAGCGTTCGGAAAGCTTCATGACCGATGCGCATGGCCGCGACCATGTGACCAGGATCGAACTGGCGCTGGACAAGGACGGTAACTTCCTTGCGCTGCGCACCGACACCCACGCCAATATGGGCGCGTATCTTTCCACCTTCGCGCCGTCGGTCCCGACCTGGCTGCATGGCACGCTGATGGCGGGCAACTACAAGACGCCGCTGATCTACGTGAACGTCAAGGCGGTGTTTACCAACACTGTGCCCGTCGATGCCTATCGCGGCGCCGGCCGGCCCGAGGCGACGTTCCAGCTGGAGCGCGTGATCGACAAGGCGGCGCGTGAGATCGGCATGGATCCGGTCGCGCTGCGCCGCAAGAACTTCATCACCGAGTTTCCCTATGCCACGCCGGTGGCGGTGGAGTATGACACCGGCAACTACGTTGCGACGATGGACAAGCTGGAGCAGATCGCCGATCTGGCCGGGTTTGAAAAGCGCGCGGCGGAGTCGAAGAAGAAGGGCCTGCTGCGAGGGCTTGGCGTGAACTGCTACATCGAGGCTTGCGGCATCGCGCCGTCGCATCTGGTCGGCCAGCTTGGCGCGCGTGCCGGGCTTTACGAAAGCGCCACGGTGCGGGTGAATGCCACCGGCGGTCTGGTGGTGATGACCGGGTCGCACAGCCACGGGCAGGGGCACGAAACCTCGTTCCCGCAGGTGGTCGCCGACATGATCGGCATCGACCCCAGCATGGTCGAGATCGTGCATGGCGATACCGCCAACACCCCGATGGGCATGGGCACCTATGGCTCGCGCTCGCTGGCGGTGGGCGGATCGGCGATGTTCAAGGCGACCGAAAAGATCATCGCCAAGGCCAAGAAGATCGCGGCGCATCTGATGGAGGCGTCGGACGCCGATATCGAACTGAAGGACGGCAAGTTCAGCGTCGCGGGCACTGACAAGTCGGTGGCCTGGGGCGATGTGACCCTGGCCGCTTACGTGCCGCACAACTACCCGCTGGAAGATCTCGAGCCGGGGCTCGAGGAAACGGCGTTCTACGATCCGTCGAACTTTACCTATCCGGCGGGCGCGTATGCCTGCGAGGTCGAGGTCGACCCCGAGACCGGCAAGGTGACGATCTGTTCGTTCGCGGCAGCCGACGACTTCGGCAACATCGTCAACCCGATGATCGTCGACGGTCAGGTCCATGGCGGTATCGGTCAGGGCATCGGCCAGGCGCTGCTGGAACGGGCGGTCTATGACGCAGACGGCCAGCTGCTGTCGGCAAGCTATATGGATTACGCCATGCCGCGCGCCGATGACGTGCCGTTCTACAGCGTCGATCATTCCTGCCAGACGCCCTGCACCCACAATCCCCTGGGCGTGAAAGGCTGCGGCGAGGCGGGGGCCATCGGATCACCGCCCGCCGTGATCAACGCGGTCGTCGATGCGCTTCAGCGCGGCGGCCACACACATGTGACGCATATCGACATGCCGGCCAGCCCCGCGCGTGTCTGGGCAGCAATGCAGGGCTGAGGAGAGAACTCATGTACAATTTCGAAATCGCACGGCCCACCACGATGAAGGATGCCGTGAAGGCGCTGAAGGCCGAGGATGCGCAGCCGCTTGGCGGCGGCCAGACGCTGATCCCGACGCTGAAGGCAAGGCTGGCGGCGCCATCGGTTCTGGTCAGCCTGTCGGGGATCGGCGAATTGCAGGGGGTCTGCACCGACGATGACGGACGCATCTGCATCGGCGGGGCCACGACCCATGCCCGCGTCGCCAAGGAAACCGCCAAGAGTTACAAGGCGCTGTCATCGCTGGCGGGCCATATCGGCGACCCGGCAGTGCGCAACCGCGGCACCATCGGCGGCTCGCTGGCCAACAACGACCCCTCGGCCTGCTATCCGGCGGCGGCTCTGGCCTCGAATGCGACCGATCGTCAGCAACAAGCGCGAGATCGCGGCGGACAAGTACTTTCAGGGCATGTTCACTACGGCGCTGAAAGAGGGCGAGATCATCACCGAGGTCAGATTCCCGGTTCCCGAAAAAGCGAATTACCAGAAATTCGTGCAGCCCGCGTCTCGCTTTGCGCTGGTCGGCGTTTTCGTCGCAAAGTTCAAGGACGGCGTTCGCGTGGCGGTGACGGGCGCTTCGGAAGAGGGTGTGTTTCGCTGGAAAGAGGCCGAAAAGGCGCTGTCGAAGTCCTTCAAGGCCGACGCGATCGCCAACCTGTCGGTGCCTGAAGACGGCATGATCGGCGACCTGCACGGTTCGCCCGCCTACCGGGCCCATCTGATCAAGGTGCTGACGGGCCGAGCGGTGAAGGCTGCCTGACTGACCCCTGCGCAAGAGGGTTTGCGCCGCGGGCTGCGCCCGCGTCGCGATGCGCTCCGCGCGGGGATATTTTACAAGACAATGAAGAGCGATTGGTGATCTTTCATTGTCTCCTGCAAGTATCCCCGCCGGAGGCAATCCGGGTGTCCGAAGGACACGCGGGCAAAGTCTTGGCGCCGCTGGGCGCCTCCGCTTGGCAAAAGAAAAGCCCCCGCAACACGGGGGCTTGATGCGTCAATTCGGCTTACCTTGGCCGTTACTTCGCGGGCCCGATCATCATGACCATCTGCCGGCCTTCGAGCTTCGGCATCGATTCGACCTTGCCGATTTCCTCCAGATCACCGGAAATCCGTTGCAGCAGCTCGCGGCCGAGTTCCATATGCGCCATCTCGCGGCCGCGGAAGCGCAGCGTGATCTTCACCTTGTCGCCATTCTCCAGAAACTTCACCACGCTGCGCATCTTGACCTCGTAGTCATGCGTGTCGGTGCCTGGACGGAACTTGATCTCTTTGATCTCGATGATCTTCTGCTTCTTGCGCGCCTCGGCCTCTTTCTTCTGGGTCTCGTACTTGAACTTGCCGAAATCCATGATCTTGCACACCGGCGGTTCGGCGTTCGGCGAGATCTCGACCAGGTCAAGTCCGGCCTCGGCGGCCATCTCCATGGCGCGTTCGGGTGTGACCACACCGACGTTCTCTCCGTCGGCGCCGATCAGCCGGATTTCAGCGGAACGGATGCGGTCGTTGATCTTCGGGCCGGTGTCACGCGTCGGCGGGGCGTTATGGGGTCTGCGGGCTATAGCGTTATTCCTTTGGTTGTTAAACGGTTCGGCGATGAAAAATAGGGCGAGACGCGTTGTCTTTCAACCGGATAGTTGGCGGTAAACGGCAGATAGCCAGACACGGCGCGCGCGGCCCCTTCACTTTGCGCAAGTCATCTGCCATATGCGCCCCAAGGTCAACGGGACGACCACATATTGTGAGGATGCTGACATGAACAAGAACTGGATCATCGGCTTGGTACTTCTGGCTGTCGCTGCCGGGGGTTACTATTACTACAACCAGCAGCAACAACAGGCTGCTATGGAACAGGCTGCCAAGATCGAAGAGGCCGCCAAGGCCGAAGCCGAGGCTGCCGCCGCCAAGGCCGCCGAAGAAGCCAAAGCCGCTGAGGACGCCGCCAAGGCCGAAGCTGAAGCTGCCGCGGCTGCCGCCGAGCAAGCGGCTGCCAAGGCCGCCGAGGAAGCCAAGGCCGCCGAAGAGGCCGCCAAGGCCGAAGCCGAAGCCGCTGCGGCTGCCGTCGAGGAAGAAGCCGCAACAGCAGCCGAATCCGTCGAAGGTGCCGTCGAAGAGGCTGCCACCGCCGCCGAGATGTCGGTTGACGATCTGCTGAAGCCCGAAAACTTCGACCTGGAAAAGGTCAAGGCGCTGGTTGATGGCACCAACCTGTCGGATCAGGAGAAAACCACGATCAAGACCGCGCTGGAGCGTTCGAAAGACAGCCCCGCACTGCTCTCGGCCGTTCTTGACCGGGTCAAGGCGATCGTGAACCAGTAACTCTGGTCCTGCCAAGAACAAAGCCGCGCAGGAGCGATCCGGCGCGGCTTTTTCGTGCAATATCTGTAAGTTCAGACCCCGTCGCCGACGAACGCCTTTTCCACCACGTATTCAGCCGGCTCTGAATTCGCGCCTTCGCGCAGGCCGAACCCTTCCAGCACCGCCTTCATGTCGGTGTTGAACCCCAGCGAGCCGCAGACCATGCCGCGATCATGTTCGGCATCGATTCCCGGAATTCCCAGGTCCTCGAACACGCTGGCCCGAGGTCAGGTTGTCGGTGATCCGGCCCATCTTCGCGCTGTTTTCCTGCGTCGTCGTCGGATAGTACCGCAACTTGCCGGCCACGAATTCTCCGATCAGCGGATCGTCCGGCAGGCTTTCCACCAGTCGGCGCCCGTATTCCAGCTCTGCCACGTCGCGGCAGGTGTGCATCATGATGACCTCGTCATAGCGCTCATAGGTCTCGGGGTCGCGCATCAGGCTGGCGAAGGGGGCAATGCCGGTGCCAGTGGCAAAGAACCACAGCCGCTTGCCGGGCAGAAGCGCGTCCAGAACCAGCGTGCCCACCGGCTTGGGGCGCAGGATGATCTGATCGCCGGGCTGGATGTGCTGCAACTTGCTGGTCAACGGTCCGTCCGGTACCTTGATCGAGTAAAACTCCAGTTCCTCGTCCCAGGACGGCGAGGCGATCGAATAGGCCCGCAACAGCGGCTTGCCATTGTCACCCATCAGCCCGATCATCACGAACTCGCCCGAGCGGAACCGCAACGACTGCGGGCGGCTGACGCGGAACGAAAACAACCGGTCCGTCCAGTGATGGACCTCGGTCACGGTCTGCGCATCGGGCAGGGTGGGCAGTTTGGTGGCGCTGATATCGTTCACGGGTCTCAGATCATTCATGTTGCATGGCCGGGCAGATGCCCGACCCCTCTCTAATTCGATTTCCGGAATATTAGAAGCCCTTCAGACGCCGCGCAGCCGCGACTGATAGTCATGGGCACGCCAGTTCGCCCGCGCAAGCCACTGCGGTTCTGGCTGACGGGCGGCCAGAGCGTCGCTGATCTCGACCTCGTCAAAACCCGCGCGCCGCGCCATCGCATACTGATCGGCGATGACATGCCCCGCGGCGCGCAGCCGCCCGGTATAGCCCATCAGCCGCAACCGGCGCGCAATGGTGAAGCCCCGGCCATCCGCGAAACCGGGAAAGGCCACACGGATCAGCGCCACGTCGCCCAGCTTGCCCGCCAGCGCCTCGACCGCCGCATCAGGGCCAAGATCAAGCGCCACCGTGCCGCAGTCATTGGCCGCAAGCTGATCCGGCGTCACGTAACGCCCATACCAGATCTCGGTGCCGAAGCCGCCATCGGTCACAATCACGCTCATATCTCTGCTCCTTCCGGCAGGCTGGTTCTGACCAGCTTGCCGTTCACGAAATGGATGCCGCATTCTTGCTTGGTGCGGCCGCGCCAGCGCCCGGCGCGCGGGTCTTCGCCGGGGCGGACGGCGGACGTGCAGGGCGCGCAGCCGATCGAGGGGAAGCCGCGTGCGACCAGCGGATGCCGGGGCAGGCGGTTGTTGATCATGTAGTCCTGCACATCGTCGCGGGTCCAATGGACCAGCGGATTGACCTTGATCCTGAGATCGGCCTCGGATTCGAAGAATTCCAGATCGGTGCGTTTGGCGCCCTGAAACCGTTTGCGGCCCGTGATCCAGGCGTCATAGCCCCACAGCGCCTGCTGCAACGGCTCTGTCTTGCGCAAGGCGCAGCAGGCATCGGGGTTGCTGCGGTGCAACTGCCCGTCGGGATCGCGCAAAAAAGTCCGCTCGCGGTCGGGCCGGATGATCTGCACGTTCGTCAGCCCCAGCCGTTCGGTTACTTCAAGCTGATAGGCAAGCGTTTCGGGGAACAGCATCTCGGTATCGAGAAACAGCACCGGGGTGCTGCGGTCCATCACCGACAGCATGTGCAACAACGCCACCGATTCCGCCCCGAACGATGACACCAGCGCAATCGTGCCGACCTGAGGGTCGGTCAGCGCGCGTTCCAGCACCGCGGTGGCGCCGTGGTGGCGGTAGCGGTCGTTCAGTTCCCGCGCGCGTTCGGCGACCGGGGGCAGGGGGAATTCAAGCGGCATCGGCGTTGTCCTGTGATGGATACAGCGCGGCCTTGAAGGGCTGCGCGCCAAGGCGGCGATAGGTTTGCAGGAAGGTCTCGGCCTCGTCTTCGCGTGTGGCCAGATAGGCGCGGACGATCCGCTCGATGGCGTCGGTGATCTCGTCATATGCAAAGCCCGGGCCGGCGCGTTCGCCGATCACCGCATCCTCGGTGCCGTCGCCGCCAAGCGTGATCTGGTAGTTCTCCACCCCCGCCCGGTCGAGCCCCAGAATGCCGATATGGCCGACATGATGGTGCCCGCAGGCATTGATGCAGCCGGATATCTTGATCTTGAGCGGTCCGATTTCATGCTCCAGCTTCAACTCCTCGAAGCGGGTCGCGATTTCCTGCGCCACCGGGATGCTGCGGGCCGTTGCCAGAGCGCAGTAGTCCATGCCGGGGCAGGCGATGATGTCGGAAATCAGCCCGATATTGGCGGTGGCGAGGCCAGCCGCCTTCAACGCGGCATGAACCGCGGGAAGATCGGCTTTGTGGACATGCGGCAGGATCACGTTCTGCTCATGGCTGATCCTGAGCTCATCATGGCCATAGCGTTCGGCCAGATCCGCCATCACCCGCATCTGATCGGATGTCGCATCGCCGGGCGTCGCGCCATGCGCTTTCAGTGAAATCGAGACGATCGCGTAACCGGCATGCAGATGCTCGGCGAGGTTGGTGTCGCTCCATGAGCGGAACACCGGATCGGCATCCCGCGCCGCGAGATAGGCATCAGCGGGCTTGCGGATGAAATCGG
This sequence comes from uncultured Alphaproteobacteria bacterium, assembly GCA_963714615.1. GTDB lineage: Bacteria > Pseudomonadota > Alphaproteobacteria > Rhodobacterales > Rhodobacteraceae > JAHEAO01. The sequence goes on from CAVQOV010000013.1 coordinate 461,386, forward strand.
GGGCGGCGAAGCTTTGTTCCAACTGCGCCAGCAGGTGCTGGTCGTGACCGCCAAAACCCGGCCGGATTTCGGCAAACCGCGCCTCGACCAGATCGCGGATCTTCTCCAGCCCATTCTCATGCACGGTGATCTTGATCCGCGCCTTGTATTTGTTGTCGCGTCGGCCCAGTAGATTGTAGACGCTGACGATGGCCTCGACGTATGGCAAAAGGTCTGCTTTCGGCAGGAAGTCCCGCACCACCTGACCGATCATCGGAGTGCGGCCCAGACCGCCGCCGACGATGACCTCGAAACCCGGCTCGCCGTCGTTGGTGACCATCCGCAGGCCGATATCATGCGCCTTCGTCACGGCGCGGTCATTCGGGCTGCCAGTGATGGCGATCTTGAACTTGCGCGGCAGGAACTGGAACTCGGGGTGATCGGTGGACCATTGCCGCAAGAGTTCGGCCACCGGGCGCGGATCCTCGATCTCGTCGGCCGCCGCACCCGCGAAATGGTCGGCGGTCACGTTGCGAATGGTGTTTCCGCTCGTCTGGATCGCATGCATCCCGACATCCGCAAGAGCGTCCAGCATATCGGGCACATCGCGCAGCTCCGGCCAGTTGTACTGGATGTTCTGCCGCGTGGTGAAATGGCCATAGCCCTTGTCCCAGCGATCCGCGATCATCGCCAGCTGCCGCATCTTGGTGCTGTTCAGCGTGCCATAAGGGATCGCCACCCGCAGCATGTAGGCATGCAGTTGCAGATACAGACCGTTCATCAGCCGCAGGGGCCGGAACTCGTCCTCGGTCAAAGACCCATCGATCCGCCGCGCCACCTGCGCGCGAAACTGCGCCACCCTCTCGCGCACGAAATGATCGTCAAAGTCATTGTAATCATACATATTTTCGTTCTTCCTGTTTGCCGTGCGCATAGTTCGACGGCCCCGTGGCACGGAATGCCTCGCGGAAATGCAGCGGCTCGGGCCCCTTGGCGCCGGCCCGCACATCGGCAAGATAGGCGCCGACGATGTCCTTGGTGCGCTCGGCGTCCAGAAGCCGCAGCTGCGCATGGGCCTCGTCGTCGATCAGCTCGGCCTGTGCCAGATCACGCGACCAGCGGTCATCGGCAGTCAGGTAGACAACATCGCCCTCCAGAAGGGCATTGGCGGTGACGATCTTGGGGGTGAAAGCGCGGGTCATAGTGCAATCTCCTGTGATTCGAGTCCCTCTGCCGCCAACATGGCATCCCTCGGCGACAAGCCAATGAATGTCAGCGCGGGGCCCCTCACCTCGGCCATAGTCCGCGCCATCCGGGCCAGATCCGTGGCATGAATTTGCTGGTCGCTTCGGCTGACATTCTCGATCACGGTCACGGCGGTATCTGCGGCCGCCCCATGCATCATCAAACGCCCCTGAATGAACCGGGCGCTCTTCTTGCCCATGTAGACCGCGGCCACCGCGCCGGGACGCGCAAGGCCCGCCCAGTCGTGTTCGGCAAAGCCCTGCATATCGTGCCCGGTCAGCACCCGGATCGAGCCGTTCCGCCCGCGTTTCGTCAGGCTCTGCCCGATCGCCGCAACAGCCGCCGACGCCGCCGTGATCCCCGGCACGATACGCCAGTCGATCCCCGCGGCCGCAACCGCCTCGATCTCTTCATCAAGCCGCCCAAAGACCGTCGGATCGCCGGATTTCAGACGTACCACTTGGGCACCGGCACCGGCATGTTCCACGATCAGCGCATTGATCCGGTGCTGCGCGGTCGAGGGGCCAAACCCCTCCTTGCCGACATCGAGGATCACCGCCTCGCGCCGCGCCAGTTCCAGAACCTCCGGCGTCACTAACCGGTCGTGGATCACCACATCGGCCCGGTCGAGCGCGTTGCGTGCCTTCAGCGTCAACAGTTCCGGATCGCCCGGGCCCGCGCCCACGAAATCGACACGGCCGCGGGTGCCCTCGGTGCCCAGGTGCCGGCTCAGCAATTCGTCCAGCGCCACCTCGGCCGCATCGGCCCCGCCGGCATCCACAGCCCGCGGCCCTGCGTCGAAATAGAACTCCGCCCAGAAGTCGCGCCGTTTCCGGCCCATCGGCAAGCGCTCGGCGACAGGCCGGAACGCTTTGCCGATCCGCGCCAGGATCCCAAGCGAGGGCGACAGCCGCGCCTCCAGATCCGCCTTGATCGCGCGCGCCAACACCGGCGCCGCGCCCTCGGTACCGATGGCGATGGTCACCGGGTCGCGGTCGACGATGGCCGGCGTGATGAAGCCGCTGCCGTCCAGGTTATCGACGATGTTGACCAAAGCGCCCTCGGCCCGCGCAATCGCTGCGGTCCGTGCATCCTGGGTTGCATCTTCATCGGCTGCGTAAAACAGGGCCGCGCCGGAAATATCGCCGGGCTGCACACGGCGCCGCGTCAATATGATCCGGCCCCCGGCCGCCCAGTCCACGATTTCAACCGCGGGTTCGGTCGCAAACACGTCGACCCGCGCTTCGGTCTTTAGCAGCAGCCGCAGCTTCGCCAAAGCCGCCTCGCCACCACCCGACACGACGATGCGGGCGTTCCGGACGTTCAGGAAAATCGGAAAATGCTGCATGCTGGCCTCTGAATTTCTCTCTTGAATATAGAATAATGTTCCTGATAATTGCGAGGTGCCGCGGTGAATAAGGAAAAATGTTCCGCTAAAGACGCCCGTACGCACAAGTGTTCCATAAGACCGGAGATTCAGGAATGACTGCCCGCCTCGATGCGATAGATCGGAAAATCCTTGGCGAACTGCAGCGCGACGCCAGCCAGTCGTTGGACGAAATCGCCAGGAACGTGGGGTCATCAAAGACGCCGGTGTGGAATCGCATCCGCAAATTGCGAGAGACTGGCGTGATCAAACAACAGACTGTGCTTCTGGACGCCGAGGCGCTGGGTCTCGAGGCTTGCTTCTTCGTTCTGATCCGCACCTCGGAACATGAAGCGGACTGGCAGAAGAAGTTTCTAAAGGCCCTCAACGACCGCCCCGAGGTGATGGAGGCGCACCGGCTGGCCGGAGAGATCGACTATATTCTGAAGGTTCGCGTCGCCAATGCACGCGCCTATGACACGTTCTACCAGGCGCTGATCTCGGAAGTCCGGATCTACAACGTCACCGCACTGCTCTCGATGGAAGAGATCAAGTCAACCACCATGCTCCCGGTCTGATTGGCGTGCCGCGCGCCGTCTCCGGCGGGGATATTTGGAAGACAATGAAAGTGTTGGATCGCCGGCTTCATCGTCTTTGAAATATCCCCGCGCGGAGCGCACCTCGCGACGGGCCGCAGGCACGGCGCAAATCCTCTCTTGACGCCGAAGGCGTCGCAATTTGGTTGGTCTAGCGCTGCAGGCGCAACGCCTGCCAGCCCATGGAAGTGGTAAAGATTGGCATAGCGCGGCGCCGCGTCCAGCCGCAGGCCCGGACAACGCTGAAACAACACCGGAAGGGCAAGTTGCAACTCCAGCCTTGCCAGCGGTGCGCCGATGCAGAAATGCACGCCCGCGCCGAAACTTACATTGGTTTGTACCGAGCGGCCCGCATCGAACCGGTCGGCCTGATCCCAGCGCGCCGGGTCGCGGTTGGCCGCCCCCAGCAGGCAAGCGACGCGCCCCCCTTTCGCGATCACATGCCGCCCGACCTCCACATCCTCGTAAGCCCACCGGGTGAACATGTGCAACGGCGCGTCAAAGCGCAGGATTTCCTCGATCGTCGCCTCGATCCGATCCGGCGCCAGAGCCTCGCGCCGGGTGTCCGCCTCCAACAGCGCCTTCACGCCATTGCCGATCGTGTGGACCGTCGCCTCGTGGCCCGCATTGAGCAGCAGGATACATGTCGAGATCAGTTCGTCGGTCGTCAGCCGGTCACCCTCCTGTTCGGCCGCGATCAGGTGCGTGATCAGGTCGTCGGCAGGCCGGTCGCGGCGGAACGCCACATAATCGCGCAGGAAATCCGAAAACCCGCGCGCCGCCTCGGCCGCCGCCACTTCTTCGGCCCCGGTGCGGCGCGCCTGATACATCCCGACCATCGCATTCGACCACGCCAGCAAATCATCCGCCCGGTCCTCGGGCACCCCAAGCAGCCGCGCGATCACGATCACCGGCAGTTTCTGCGCGAATGCCGGGATCAGGTCGAACCGGTCACCCTCGATCCCGTCGATCAGCTGATGCGAGAGCGCCGTGATCTCGGGCCCCAGGGCCGCGATCCGGCGCGATGTAAAGGCCCGCAGTACCAGCCCGCGCAGCCGTGTGTGGCGCGGCGGTTCAAGCTCCAGCATCGAGTGATCCTCGACCGCCCAGAATGGCGCCTGGTGATCGGGGTGCGGCCCGCGCAGGTCTTGCGGCACCTCGCGGCCGAACCGCCGGTCGCGCAGGATTGCCCAGACGGCGCCAAACGACAGCGCGCAGGGCAGGTCGTAATCGGCCCAATGAAACAGCGCCCCCGCCTCGGCGCGCGCGCGTTCATAAAACGCGTAAGGATCCTGCACGAAGGCATTCTCGGTCGGTGATTGGGCAATTTCAAGCACGGTGCCTCCTGCTGCACGGTTGCCGGGAATGGGCGCGGATGCGTGCGGTTCCTGTCCGCTGCATGGCCACGCGCCAAGGGTCGATGGCGCTTGCGCCCCGGAATACTGCTTCGCAACAATAATTTGAAGCGCAAGCAAGTTTTCCTTGCGGGTCGCTGCTTCGCCGGGTCTTTTATCGCCAGCCCTCCGCAAACCGGGGGCGCGACACATTCAGATTATCCATGGGAGGATACCAAGATGAAATTCCTGACAACCCTGACTGCCATTTCGGCGCTGGCGCTGGCCGCCGGGCCCGCTGCTGCCGATCCGATGGCCTGCGACGATGGCGAGATCGTCATCAAGTTCAGCCATGTCACCAACACCGACAAGCACCCCAAGGGGATCGCGGCCGAGCTGTTGAAGAGCGCGTCAACGCTGAGATGGACGGCAAGGCCTGCATGGAGGTGTTCCCGAACTCGACGCTTTACACCGACGAAAAGGTGCTTGAGGCGATGCTGCAGGGCGACGTCCAGTTGGCCGCCCCGTCGCTGTCGCTGTTCGAGCCGATCACCAAGGCATTCCGCCTTTTCGATCTGCCGTTCATGTTCAAGAACATCGACGCGGTCGATGCCTTCCAGTCCTCTGACACCGGCCAGGCGATGCTGACCTCGATGACCCGCCGCGGCGTGCTGGGGCTGGGCTTCTGGCACAACGGCATGAAGCAGATCTCGGCCAACAAGCCGCTGCTGGTGCCCGCGGACGCCAATGGCCTGAAGTTCCGGGTGCAGCCCTCTGACGTGCTGGTCGCGCAGATGAACGCGCTTGGCGCCACCGCCCAGCCGATGGCCTTCGCCGAGGTCTATGGCGCGCTGCAGACCGGCGTCGTCGACGGACAGGAAAACACCTGGTCGAACATCTACGGCCAGAAGTTCTTCGAGGTGCAGGACGGCATCACCGAAACCAACCACGGCATCATCGACTATCTGGTCGTGACCTCGTCCGACTGGTGGGACGGTCTGGACGCCGATGTGCGCGACCAGCTGCACACGATCCTGATGGAAGTCACGACAGAGCGCAACGCGGCCGTCGGCAAGGTCGACAGCGACGCGCGTCAGGCGATCCTCGACGCCGGCGGCGTGATCCGCGAACTGACCCCGGAACAGCGCCCGGCCTGGGTCGATGCGATGAAGCCGGTCTGGGCAACAGTTCGATGACGAAGTCGGCCAGGAAAACATCGACGCCGCACAGGCGATCAACGACTCGATGTAAACATCGACGACAAGACCTGCCGGTCCCGGAATTCCGGGGCCGGCCGACCCGAAACGGGACACGACGGGGAGGGGACAGATGAGCGCGCACGCAAGCTACATGCCGCAGACGCGGCTTGGCCGGTTCGTCCACGGGTTCGAGGAAAACGCCATCGCGCATCATGCTGGGCCTGATGACGCTGCTGACCTTCGCCAACGTGGTCCTGCGCTACGTCTTCAATTCTCTGAACTATCTGGGGTCTCGAGGTCGTCTCGATCCTGTTCGCCTGGCTGGTGCTTTTCGGCATCGCCTACGGCTTCAAGATCACCTCGCATCTGGGCGTCGATGCGGTTACTCAACATTGTCTCGCCGAAGACCCGCCGCGTGTTCGGCATCCTGTCGGCGGTGCTCTGCGTTGATCTACGCGCTGTTGCTGCTGAAAGGCGCCTGGGATTACTGGGCGCCTTCGCCGGCCTTGCAGGAAACCACCGGGCGCTGGTTCCCGACCGGGTTCGATCCGAACACCCGCGACCGGGCCTTCTATCGAGACCGATCAGGTGCCGATGCTGGGCTTTCTGCGCTGGCTGGAAGGCTGCGATCAACGAGGGCGAGGCCTATTCCAAGCTGCCCGCGCGTCGTGCCCTATACGATGCTGCCCGTCGCTGCCGTTCTGATCCTGTTCCGGATCGTCCAGGCGACCATGCGCATCCTGCGCGGCGAGCAGGAGAGCCTGATCGTCAGCCACGAGGCCGAAGACGCGGTCGAAGAGGCCGCGCCGGCCAACCGGGAGGCCTGAGCGCATGGAAGTCGTCATTCTCTTTCTCGATGATCATCGGCCTGTTGCTGATCGGCGTGCCGATCGCGGTGTCGCTGGGCCTGTCGTCGATGCTGTTCCTTCTGATCTTTTCCGACACCTCGCTGGCCTCGATCGCGCAGTCGCTTTATCAACGCGATGGCCGGGCATTCGACGCTGCTGGCGATCCCGTTCTTCATCCTGGCCTCGAGCTTCATGTCGACGGGCGGCGTGGCGCGGCGGATCATCCGCTTTTCCATCGCCTGCGTCGGCCATCTGCGCGGCGGTCTGGCGATTGCGGGCGTGTTCGCCTGCATGCTGTTCGCGGCGCTGTCCGGCTCTTCGCCCGCCACCGTGGTCGCCATCGGCTCGATCGTCATCGCGGCGATGAAGACAGGCCGGCTACACCAAGGAATTCGCCGCCGGCGTGATCTGTAACGCCGGCACGCTCGGCATCCTGATCCCGCCCTCGATCGTGATGGTGGTCTATGCCTCGGCGACGGATGTGTCGGTCGGCCGGATGTTCCTGGCTGGCGTGATTCCCGGGCATGCTGGCCGGGCTGATGCTGATGATCACGATCTACATCATGGCGCGTGTCCGCAACATGCCGAAAGGCGAATGGCTGGGCTGGGGCGAGGTCGGCGCCTCGTTCATGGATGCCGTCTGGGGGCTGATGCTGATCGTCATCATCATGGTCGGCATCTACGGCATTCCCGGCATCACCGGCGCGCATCTTCACCCCGACCGAGGCGGCCGCCGTGGCGTCGGTCTATGCCTTCCTGATCGCCAGCTTCGTCTACCGCGACATGGGGCCGCTGGCCAATGCCGACGGGCACGCCGCGACCAGCCTGTGCGCGCCGGCCCTAGGCGCTGGTCACGGCGTTCTTCCACCGCGACACCCGCGACACGCTGCTGGACGCCGCCAAGCTGACGATCATGCTGATGTTCATCATCGCCAATGCGCTGATCCTGAAGCATGTGCTGACCGATGAACAGATCCCGCAGCAGATCGCCGGGGCGATGCTGGACGCAGGGTTCGGGCCGATCATGTTCCTGATCATCGTCAACGTGATCCTGCTGATCGGCGGGCAGTTCATGGAGCCCTCGGGCCTGATCGTGATCGTGGCGCCGCTGGTGTTTCCGATCGCGATCCAGCTGGGCATCGACCCGATCCATCTGGGCATCATCATGGTGGTGAACATGGAGATCGGGATGATCACGCCGCCGGTGGGGCTGAACCTCTTTGTGACCTCGGGCGTCGCGGGCATGTCGATGATGGCGGTGGTGCGCGCCGCGTTGCCGTTCCTGGCGGTGCTTTTCGTCTTCCTGATCATGGTGACCTACATCCCGATCATCTCGACCTGGCTGCCGACCCTGATGATGGGACCGGAGATCATCACCAACTGAGCGTGATCCAGCGGAGCGCCGGACCTTTGGCCCGGCGCGCATCTTCTGGCACTGCGTGCGGATGTTTCGCGCTGCGCGCGAGGATACTTGTCGAACAGAAGAAATCAGGAGCGGTGGCGTTTTTCGAACCGTGGCAACATGGCCGAGAAATCGCGGCCCTTGCCGTCTTCGTGTTTCGACGAACTGTTCGTACAGCGCCGCCGCCGCCTGACCCATCGGCGTGTCGGCATCGACGGCCTCGGCCGCGGCTTGCGACAGCCGCAGGTCCTTGAGCATCAGCTCTGCCGCAAAGCCGGGCTTGTAGTCATTGTCGGCCGGCGATTTCGGGCCCACGCCCGGCGCCGGGCAGTAGGCGTTGATGCTCCAGCTGGCGCCCGAAGAGGTGCTGACCACGTCGAACATCTTGTCGCGTGCCAGTCCCAGCTTGTCGGCCAGCGCGAAAGCCTCGCAGGTTGCGATCATGGTGACGCCAAGGATCATGTTGTTGCAGATCTTGGCGGCCTGGCCATTGCCGGAGGGGCCGCAATGCACGGCCTTCTGGCCCATGATGTCGAAAAGCGGTTTCGCCTTGGCAAAGCCTTCGTCACTGCCACCGGCCATGAAGGTCAGCGTGCCCGAGGCGGCTCCGCCGACGCCGCCGGAAACCGGCGCGTCGACGGCCAGAAGCCCCGCGCCCGTAGCCTTGCCGGCCACTGCGCGCGCGCTTTCGACATCGACCGTCGAGCAATCGAGCAAGAGCGCGCCCTTGTCCATCGCCGGAATGATTTCATCGGCCACGCTTGCAGGATGGCGCCGTTGGGCAGCATGGTGATGACAATGTCTCGTCCCAGTGCGCGGCTTGGGCGGCCGACGCGGCGCTGATCACGCCGTCGGGGCAGGGGGCTGCGGGATCGAACCCGGTCACCTCGTGCCCCGCCGCGACCAGATTGGCCGCCATCGGCGCGCCCATGTTGCCCAGTCCGATAAATCCGATCTTCATGACCTTCTCCTATAATTTCAATGCATTCGGCCCCAAGGGCATCAACATTCGGCTGACCTCGACCGCGCTGACATCCTCGATCCCGCGATGCCGCCATTTCGGGTTGCGGTCCTTGTCGATGATCGCCGCCCGGATGCCTTCGACGAAATCACCGTCCTCGGCGCTGCGCCAGACAAAGCGGTATTCCAGATCCAGCGCCCGTTCGATGCGGTCGGCGCCGCGGATGCGGTGGATCATCTCGACCGTGCAGGCGACCGACAGCGGGCTTTGGCGCTCCAGCGCCGTGATCGCGCTTTGGGCGAAGTCCGAGCCGTCCGTGCGCAGGGCCCGCAGGATGTCGCCACTGGTCTCGCCGCCGAAACACCCGTCGATCGGGCGCCGCAACCCGTCCAGGTTGCCCTCTGGCGCAGCCTGGGCCGCGTTGTCGATCGCGGCAAGGTTCCCGGTTGTTTCCAACTGCCGCGATGACCCCGGGCCAGGCGGGCTTCGGGAATGTAGTAATCGGCGAATTCCGCCAGGATCGCATCGCCCGGACCCATCCGCGTGCCGGTGGTGCCCAGATATTCACCCAGCCGCCCCGGGGCGCGTGACAGCAGAAGCGAGCCGCCCACATCCGGCACCAGCCCGATGCCGCATTCCGGCATCGCGATCTGGCTGCTATCGCCCACCACGCGGTGCGACCCGTGGCAGGATATGCCGACACCGCCGCCCATGGTGAAGCCCTGCATGAAGGCGGCATAGGGTTTGGGAAAGTTGAAGATCTTGGCATTCAATCGGTATTCGTCGGCCCAGAACTTTCGCCCATATCCGTAGTTCCCGGCCTTGGCGGTTTCATACATCTCGACGATGTCGCCGCCGGCGCAAAACGCCTTCTCGCCCGCAGCGTCGATCACGACAAGCGCGACCTCGTCATCCGCCGCCCAAGCATCTAACGCCTTTTCGATCGCCAGACACATCGGATAGGTCAGCGCGTTCAGCGCCTTGGGCCGGTTCAGCGTGATCCGCCCTGCGCGCCCGACCTTGCGGATATGGATGTCTTCGCTCATCCCCGCTCGGCCAGCATGTGCCGCGCCACGATCATCCGCATGATCTCATTGGTGCCCTCGAGGATCTGGTTCACCCGCAGATCGCGCACGATCTTCTCGATCCCGTAATCCGCCAGATAGCCGTAGCCGCCATGCAGTTGCAGGCACTGATCGGCCACCTTGCTGCCGGTTTCGGTCACGAACCGTTTCGCCATCGCGCAGAACTTGGTGGCATCGGGCGCGCCGGTGTCCAGCTTCCACGCCGCCTGCCGCAGGAACACCCGCGCCGCCTGCATTTCGGTTTCCATGTCGGCCAGCCGGAACTGCAACGCCTGGAACTGGTCGATGGTCTTTCCGAAGGCCTTGCGCTCACCCATGTAGGCCAGCGTCGCGTCCAGCGCGGCCTGCGCCGCCCCCAGCGAACAGGCGGAAATGTTCAGCCGACCGCCGTCCAGCCCCGCCATTGCATAAGTGAAACCCTTGCCCTCTTCGCCCAGCAGGTTTGCGGACGGAATGTTGCAATCGTCCAACTGCACCTGCCGCGTCGGCTGGCTGCGCCAGCCCATCTTGTCCTCGAGCCCGCCGAAGCTCAGGCCCGGCGTGCCGTCCTCGACCACGACGGCGGAAATGCCTTTCGGCCCGTCGTCGCCGGTGCGCACCATCATCACGTAGGCATCCGAATAGCCGCCGCCCGAGATGAAGGCCTTGGTCCCGGTCAGCGCATAGCCCTCATTGGTTCGCACCGCGCGGGTTTTCAGCGCCGCTGCGTCCGATCCCGATCCCGGTTCGGTCAGCGCGTATGAAAACACCGTCTCCATCGTCAGGGCGGCGGGCAGGAACCGGTCTTTCAGCGCGTCGCTGCCGAACTTGTCCAGCATCGCCGCGCACATGTTGTGGATCGACAGGAACGCCGCGACCGAGATGCACGACCGCGACAGCGCCTCGAAGACCAGCGTCGCATCCAGCCGCGACAGGCCAGAGCCGCCGCTGTCCTCGGACACGTAAAGCCCGCCGAACCCCAGTTCCGCCAGTTTCGGCCACAAATCCTTGGGAATGTTGCCCTCGGCCTCCCACTGGCGGGCGAAGGGGGCGATATGGTCTTCGCCAAAGCCCCGCGCCATGTCGAAGATGGCGGTCTGTTCCTCGGTCAGCGCGAAATCCATGGACCCCTCCCAACGGCGTGAAATGAACACTCGTTCATTTTGGATCAGTCCGCTCCGCGAAGCAAGGCGGCCGAAAGGTTGCCGACCGCCGCCATCAGGTATTGACAGACTGCCGCTGCGGCACTGATTCGGCGACCGGGGCCACGGCAGGCGGCACTCTCTGCCGCGGCGCGCTCCCAAAAACTCTTTCAGGACAATAAATTGCGAGATGTGCAACCTTTGCAGCACCAGGTCGCCCACGGTGACAATCGAAGGTTGAAGTTGGGCCTCGTGAGGAAACAATCAGCACTATTTGTCTTTCGATCTGCAATTGTGGCGAAATTTGGCCGATGGTATTGTTGTCGTCGGGAAGAGATTTGTCTGCCGGTCGCAACCGAGTCGGACCAAGCCTCCAAAGTGAAGGGTATGATTGATGATGAACAGACTTATTGCAGGGATGGTTTCCGGGGTCGTTATGGCAATTGGCGCTTCTGCCGCCTCGGCAGCTGTTGTCGAAAACAAATATTGCTTTGCTTACAGCAGCAATTGCCCCGGCGTGCCTAGCATCTCGAACGCCGCCAGCCAGTCATTCACCGGGTCAGGCGGTCTTGCCGTGAATGTGACGGGCAAAGTCTACACGAAAAGCGGCAGCAACTTTGTTGCCGGCAGCAGCATCGACGTTGAAAACAACTCTTATGGCCTGATCAGCAACAACTACGGCGACAACCTGTCGGACCGCGGTGAAACACATCAGCATGCGCTTGACAGCTATTACAACGACGAAGCCTTCGTCTTCGATTTTGGCCGTCAGGTGACGCTTACCGATCTCTATTTCGGCTGGGCAGCAAAGAGCAAAGACAACCGCAACTTTTACAGCGGCGGCTGGTTTGAACTGTTTGTCGATGGCCTGTCGCAGGGCATCTTCGGCGCCAACTCCAGCTTTGCCTCGGCTTCGGATTTGACCGGTCAGGTCTTTGCGATCGGCGCTGCAAACGGCGGCTACATGAATAAGTACTATTCACACCTCAAGCTCAAGAAGATGACGGTGAGCTACGACGATCCGCCGCCGAACGTGGTTCCGCTGCCCGCAGGCGCGGTCCTGATGCTGACCGCCCTTGGTGGCCTCGGTTTCGCGCGCAAGCGCAAAGCCTGATTTAAACAAAGTCATTGGTATCGGGCGGGGCTTCGGCCTCGCCCATTTTATGTTTCGGTCATGGATCGCACCGACCGCCGTCTTGCCGCATCCACAAAGCCTGTAATCGTCCGACCTGATTCGCCGCCGCGACCTGCGAATATTGGTTGCATTTCGAGAACAAACACCCGCCGGATGGGTTTATTTGAAGCTGCCGAAAACCCGCTTCAACTGACGATTGCAAAATGTGGCGAAATTAAGATTTTTCTAGGTTCTCGACCGGGAGATGCGATATCCTGATTTCGGGTTAACGGGCGTTTTGTTCGTTTAAATGGGTAAAGAGGTTAAAATGAAAAAATTTGGAGTACTCGTCGGTTCTGCCGCACTATGCTTGTTCGGTGCGGTTGCAAATGCAACAACGCTAATAGACTTTGATACGGATGGCGGCACACAGCACTCGGCCGGTGGTCCAAATGGGTCTTATTATGAAGTGGGGCCTTACACGCTTTCACCGTCAAATCAAACGAACACCACTCAATGCTTCAGCGGAAGCTGTGCCCAGGAATTTCAGGGAATCGTCGGAACTTTGAAGCGTACCGACAATGCCGCTTTCGACTTCGTGAGCTTCTATTTCAACTTGACGGGCATCGGAAACAGCGATGACGACGACAACTACATGGACTTCACTGGTTTCAATGGTGCCGCAGTTGTTGCGACCGTTCGGGTGGGTTTGAGCGATCTGCTCAGCAGTTTTCTTCCCAATTATGATGTCGATTTTGTGAAGGATTCTACGGGCGCTTCCTGCAAGGATGATAGCAATAATCCGTTGGATAAGACCCTCTATGTATGCAAGAATAAGGGCTACACGCTTGGGGTTCTAGGCGGGTTATTTGACGGGGTAACGTCGGTTTCTTGGACTGCAAGTTCTACTGCGCAGCTTCGGATCGACAACATCGTGGTTGACAGCCCGAACGTCGTTCCCCTTCCGGCAGGTGCAGTCCTGATGCTCACCGCTCTAGGTGGCTTCGGCTTCGCACGTCGTCGCAAAGCCTGATCTGAAAAAAACCATCGCTTGCTTAGGGCGAGGCGGATGCCTCGCCCTTTCGCTTTTCCGCCCGATATTAGATTGGCCCCACGGCGTCACAGATCCGCGTGATACTCCTCGACCAGATGCCGCGCCACGCTGCGCAGCGCCTCGGCGTCGGATTTCCCTGCCTTCCGCGCGTCCTCCAGCACCTTGCGCTGCCGGTCCGCACTGGTGCCCTCGGCCAGCAGCTTGCGCAGCGCCTCGACCTCGGCCACGCACTCCAGCATCTCGGCATCTTCTGCGATCAGTCCGATCAGCTCTTCGATCAGCACGTCGAACGGCACAACCCGGCGCTGGCCGAAATCGATCAGCCCCTCTGACATGCCATAGCGCTGCGCCCGCCAGCGGTTCTCGGCGATCAGGAAGGTTTCGTAGATCCGCCAGCGCTGGTTCTTGCGCGACAACCGCCACAGCATCCGGCACAGGCATTGCGTGACCGCCGCCAGCGATAGCGTCGTCTCCAGCCGGGGCGAGACATCGCAAATGCGCGACTCGATGGTCGGAAACCGCGAGGATGGCCGCAGATCCCACCAGATCTTCGAGGCATCCTCGATCAGCTCCAGTTCGATCAGCGTATCGACCGATCGCTCGAACGCCCCCCAACTGTCCAGCCGCGGCGGCAGCCCGGTGCGGGGCAGGTTGTCGAACACCGTCAGCCGGTAGGAATTCAGGCCCGTATCCTCGCCCTGCCAGAACGGCGAGGATGTGGACATCGCCAGAAGATGCGGCAGGAAATAGCTGAGCTGGTTCATCAGGTCGATGCGCATGTCCTTGGGCTCGATCCCGACATGCACATGCATGCCGCAGATCAGCATCCGCCGCGCCACCCCGCCCAGATCGCGGCGCAGGTTATTGTAGCGCTCCTTGTCGGTGTGGTGCTGCTGCTTCCAGTCGGCGAAGGGATGGCAAGAGGCCGCGATCGGCGCCAGCCCATACTTGGCCGCATGCTTGGCCACCGTCCGCCGCAGATGCCGCAGATCGGTCGCGCGCCTCGCCGATGGTACGGCAGACGCCGCTGCCGATCTCGATCTGGCATTGCAGGAATTCGGGGCTGACCTTGCCCTCCAGATCCGCCTTGCACGCCTCCATCAGACCGTCGGGTGCGACGGCAAGATCCATCGTCTCGGCATCGACCAGAAGGTACTCTTCCTCGATCCCGATGGTGAAGTCCGGTTCCTTGATGGTCATGCGCACGGGCCTCCTGCAATTCGGGCAAGAAAAGCAGGAAGTTGGCGGCGGGGCAAGCGCAGCACCGACGCCTCGCACCGATCAGCTGGCGCGGATCACGCCCTTCATCTTGGGATGGAACCGGCAAACGAAGGCATGATTGCCCGCCGGGATCTCGACCTCGACCGATGTCGCCGGACTGGAGCGTGCCAGTGTCGAACGATCCATCCGCGGCCGTGCCGGTATGCGGCGCGTTGTCGTTGTTGACAAAACGCACGGCTTCGCCTGCCTGCACATCAAGGTCGGCAGGCGCGAAGGCAAAACCCTTGATTACCACCTCATGCGCGGCATGGCTTGCGGCGCGGGCGGACGTTGCGCAGCGCGACTGGCGCAACCGCCGTCAGGGCAAGGGCGGTACGTCTGGTGATCTTCATGGCGGATCTCCGATGTTGGGAGGCCGCATCATGCGCGGCGAGGGCGTGCCGATCAAGGATCATGGCGCTGAGAACGGGCAGTCCGAAGGCTGCCCGTCGCAGTGACGTTCGAAGAGCTTCAGTCCATCGCCTTGAAGTGGAACTCGCCGCCTTCCTTCAGGCCGGACGGCCAGCGCGATGTGACCGTCTTGGTCCGGGTATAGAAGCGGAACGAATCCGGCCCGTGCTGGTTCAGGTCGCCAAAGCCGGATTTCTTCCAGCCGCCGAAGGTGTGATAGGCCAAGGGTACCGGGATCGGCACGTTGATGCCCACCATGCCGATATTGATCCGGCTCGCGAAATCCCGTGCCGCGTCGCCGTCGCGGGTGAAGATCGCGGTGCCGTTGCCATATTCGTGGTCCATCGCATAACCAAGCGCCTCTTCGTAGGTTTTCGCGCGCACCTGGCTTAGAACCGGGCCGAAGATCTCTTTGCGGTAGATGTCCATATCCGTCGTCACATGGTCAAAAAGATGCGGCCCCACGAAAAAGCCGTTCTCGTAGCCCTGCAGCTTGAACCCGCGCCCGTCGACGACCAGTTTCGCGCCCTGATCGATCCCCGATTGCACCAGCTTCTCGATATTCGCCTTTGCCGCCGCCGTGACAACGGGACCGTAATCCACGTCATCGCCAGCCGTATAGGGCGCGACTTTCAGCTTCTCGATCCGCGGTATCAGCTTTTCGATCAGCGCATCGGCGGTCTCGTCGCCGACCGGCACGGCGACGGAAATCGCCATGCACCGCTCGCCCGCAGCGCCGTAGCCCGCGCCAATCAAGGCATCCGCCGCCTGGTCCATATCGGCATCGGGCATGATGATCATGTGGTTCTTGGCGCCGCCAAAGCACTGCACCCGCTTGCCCGCCGCACAGCCCCGCGAATAGATATACTGCGCGATCGGCGTCGATCCGACAAACCCGATCGCCTGCACGGTTTCGTTGTCCAAAATCGCATCCACCGCTTCCTTGTCGCCATTCACGACCTGCAACACGCCGTCCGGCAACCCGGCCTCTTTCAGCAACTCCGCCAGCATCAGTGGCACCGACGGATCCCGCTCTGACGGCTTGAGAATGAACGCATTGCCGCAGGAAAGTGCGGGCGCCATCTTCCACATCGGGATCATCGCCGGAAAGTTGAACGGAGTGATTCCCGCAACGACACCAAGCGGTTGGCGCATGGAGTACATGTCGATCCCAGGCCCTGCGCCATCGGTATACTCGCCTTTCAGAAGATGCGGAGCGCCGATGCAGAACTCGACGACTTCCAGCCCGCGCTGCACATCGCCCTTGGCATCGGGAATGGTCTTGCCATGCTCGCGGCTGAGCGCCTCGGCCAGCTTTTCCATGTCGCGGTTAATCAGCCGCACGAACTCCATCATCACCCGCGCGCGTTTCTGCGGGTTGGTGGCGCCCCAGGCGACCTGCGCCTTGGCCGCCGCCGCAACGGCGGCATCGACCTCGTCCTTCGAGGCCAGCGGAACGCGCGATTGCACCTCGCCCGTCGCCGGGTTGAATACATCGGCAAACCGCCCCGATCCGCCTTTGACGCGCTTGCCGCCGATGTAATGTGAAAGTTCGTCCATCTGATCTCTCCCTTTGGATTTCCCCGGCATCTTAGTCTTGCAATTCTGCCCGGAAAAGGGGCAGCTTCCCAAAAGCGTTTTGCAATAATGCAAGGATGACCATGGATATCAACTGGGACGACCTGCGGATTTTCCTTGCCGTGGCCCGCGCCGAAAGCATTTCCGGCGCCGGGCGCGCGCTGAAACTCGATCCCGCCACGGTCGGCCGCCGCACCGGGCGGCTGGAAGAAGACCTTGGTACCCCGCTTTTCATCAAATCGCCGCAGGGCTACCGGCTAACCGAAAGTGGTCAGCGGCTTCTGGCCCATGCCGAAGCCGCCGAGCAAGCGGTCAGCGGGGCGGCCGAGGATGCGCTGGGTCAGACCGGCCACCTGACCGGCCAGATCCGCATCGGCGCCCCCGATGGCTGTGCGAATTACCTGCTGCCGCAGGTCGCCGCCCGTATCGTCGCCGCCAATCCCGGGCTCGAGTTGCAGATCATCGCCTTGCCGCGCGTCTTCAACCTCTCGAAACGAGAGGCAGACATGGCCATCGCCGTCAGCCAGCCCATCACCGGCCGGCTGACCGTGCAGAGGATCACCGATTACAGGCTGCATCTGGCCGCCAGCCGCCGCTACCTGCGCAAAAACCCCACGAAATCACGAGCTTGCAAGACCTCAAGCAGCACCGGATCGTCGGCTATATCCCCGACATGATCTTCGACAAAGAGCTCGATTACCTCGCCGAACTCGGGGTCGGGCGAGTCGATCTGGCGTCGAACTCGGTCTCGGTGCAGTTCAACTTGCTCAGGCAGGGGGCCGGCGTGGGTGTCGCTCATGATTTCGCGCTGCCCTCGGCGGGCAATCTGGTGCGAATTCTGCCCGACCAGTTGGAACTGACCCGCAGCTTCTACCTGATCCGCCACGCCGACGACCGGCGCGTCGACCGGTTGAACCGGATCGCCGAGGCGCTGACGGCCGGGCTGAAGGCCGAAGTCGCGCGCCTGGAGGCTTTGCTTGACACGAAGGGGGGTGTGAGGTGACGCTAGGCCAATGAAACCCATGCAGGAGTAAGGCCAATGCTCGTACATCAGATCCTCAATGGGAAACCCGAGGACGGAGTGATGACCCTGCCACCGGGAACAACTGTATCTGCGGCGGCAGAGTTTCTGTCATCCAAGCGGATTGGTGCCGTCGTGATCTCCAAGGACGGCAAAGTGCCGCTGGGCATCCTGTCGGAACGCGACATCGTGCGAGAGCTTGGCAAACGCGGCGCCGGCTGCCTGTCCGAACCCGTGGACGCGCTGATGACCGCGAAACTCGTCAGTTGCACCCGCCATGACAGCGCCGACGAAGTGCTGGAAAAGATGACTGTCGGACGCTTCCGCCACCTGCCGGTGATGGACGGCTCTGAAATGATCGGCCTGATTTCCATCGGCGATGTGGTCAAGGCGCGCCTCTCGGAACTGGCGATGGAAAAGAATGCCCTTGAAGGCATGATCATGGGCCGCTGAAGACCGCGCGGCGCTCTGCTGATCCCGCATCTGATCTTCTGTTCCCAAATATTCCCGCCGGAGGCATGATTTTTCGCAGGAAAATCGTCCTGAAAGTTGCCGTGCCCGCGCGGTCTGGCCGGTCCGCCGGCCCTCTGATGGGCGGCCCGCGCCCCACGAACCGCTTGAAATCCCCGGCGCATTCATGTTGCGTGTGCCAAAGCAAAGGGGACAGACATGCGTATCGGCCTTTATCCCGGCACCTTCGATCCGGTCACATATGGGCATCTCGATATCATCCGCCGAGCCTCTGTGCTGGTCGATCGGCTGGTGATTGGCATCGCCATCAACCGTGACAAGAAACCGCTTTTCTCGCTCGAGGATCGCGTCGAGATGATCACATCCGAATGCGCCGCCATCGCTTCTTCGACGGGGACGGAAATTGTTGCCCATCCGTTCGAAAATCTGCTGATCGACTGCGCGCATGATGTCGGCGCAGGCGTGATCATTCGCGGCCTGCGGGCGGTCGCGGATTTCGAGTACGAATTTCAGATGGTCGGCATGAACCGCGCGCTCGATTCGTCGGTCGAGACGGTGTTCCTGATGGCCGAGGCCAAACACCAGGCCATTGCCTCGAAACTCGTCAAGGAAATCGCCCGGCTGGGCGGAGATGTTTCGAAGTTTGTGCCGCCGGCCGTCAAGGCCGCGCTCGACGGGAAATTCCGCTAGATCGACGGCCAAGGCGATTCGGTTGCGGCGCGCGCCGCACTCCCGTTGCGCAGTCTCCGTTTCGACGTTCCAACCGTCGAAATATTGTACAACATCGCGGTCAGGAATGTTGTCGTGTTTTAAAGAAAAGCATCAAACATTCGCTCCGGACCGTTTTTCGGCCCGGAGTTTTTTGGCAAGATCGGCGCGCTTCAAGCGCCGTAAACCGCGCGGTGTGCGATGCGCTTTGCGTCACCGCGATGGATGTTCAGATCCAGCGCGACGTCCAGCGGCAAGCTCTCCAGTTCAGCCACGGTGCGGCGGTAAGCGGCGCGTTTGCGGACGGCTTCGGTAAGGGTTGTGACAAAGGATGTCATGGTCTTGTTCCTTCGGTTGCGGTTGTCGGTTGGGCCTTATCTGGACCCGCACCGCGCCCGAAACAACTGACGGTTCTTACAGGCCGCTATGCGTCTGGCGCATGAATATCCATGCGCAGAACGCATAAGAAATGGGCGCCGCAACGTTGCGGCGCCCATCATTGGCTTTGTATTAAGCAGTAATTACAGAAACTTGGCCATCACAGCGGCGGTATCCGACATCCGACACGAAAATCCCCACTCGTTGTCATACCAGCTTAGCACCCGAACGAAATTGCCGGGCAGAACCTTGGTCTGCGCGGGCGCGAAGGTGGAGGATGCAGGGTTGTGATTGAAGTCCGAAGATACCAGCGGCCGCGTGTCATACCCCAGCACACCCTTCAGTGGACCCGCCTCTGACGCCGCCTTCATCGCGGCATTCACCGCATCGACGGTCACCGATTTTTCCAGCACCACGGTCAGATCGATGCAACTGACATTCGGCGTCGGCACCCGGATCGAGGATCCGTCCAGCTTGCCGTCCAACTCCGGCAACACCAGCCCCAACGCCTTCGCCGCCCCCGTCGATGTCGGTATCATCGAAAGCGCCGCCG
Organism: uncultured Alphaproteobacteria bacterium; assembly: GCA_963714615.1. Classification (GTDB taxonomy): domain Bacteria; phylum Pseudomonadota; class Alphaproteobacteria; order Rhodobacterales; family Rhodobacteraceae; genus JAHEAO01. The sequence continues at coordinate 481,070 of CAVQOV010000013.1, forward strand.
CGCGCGCGCGGTACAGATCCTTGTGCATTGTATCCAGCGTCGGCTGGTCACCGGTATAGCTGTGAATGGTCGTCATAAAGCCGGTCTGAATGCCAAAATTATCGTTTAAAATCTTGGCGATAGGGGCCAAGCAATTGGTGGTGCAGGATCCATTCGAAACCACCAGATCATCTTTGGTCAGAAGCTCGTCATTGACGCCATAGACGATGGTCTTGTCAGCCCCCTTCGACGGCGCTGAAACCAGAACCCGGCTTGCGCCATTCTCCAGATGGATCTTGGCCTTGTCTTTATCGGTGAAGATTCCGGTGCATTCCATCACGATATCGACGTGTTTCCACGGCAGCTCTGCCGGGTTGCGGATTGCGGTGACTGCAATCGGTCCGCGGCCAGCGTCGATCGTGGTTTCGGTGGTCTTCACGTCTTGCGGAAACCGGCCGTGCACACTGTCGAATTGCAGCAAATGCGCATTGGTCTCGACCGGCCCAAGATCGTTGATCGCCACGACCTCGATATCCGTGCGGCCCGATTCGATGATGGATCGCAGAATGTTACGACCGATCCGACCAAATCCGTTGATTGCAACTTTGACGGCCATTTCTCGCACTCCTTCAATGATTCCAGGTCGGGCCACCGCGGAACGCCTGACTGTTAACGCTAACATGTCGATTTGGCGGAAAAGGTCAACTGCCAAAGGCGGACCCTCAACGCCAGAACGCCAGATACTCAATCAACAGTATGAATTTTCGCGCCAGGAACAAGGTCATGGTCCAGCCGAGAAAGAAATAGTCAACGGCGAAAAAGATCAGGATCAGAAGCCCCAGAAGGACTGCAATTTTATTAGTGATTGCCGTGGCTCCCTAGTGGACGAGCCGCCCCATTGCCGCCGCAACGTCCGCCATCCGGCAGGAGAAGCCCCATTCATTGTCATACCAAGCCAGCACACGAACCATACGCCCGCCGATGACCTTGGTCTGGTCTGGAGCGAAGATAGACGAATGTGTGGTGTGGTTGAAGTCGATTGAGACTTTGGGTTCCGGATCGTAGGCGAGCACCGATCCCATGCGGCCCGCAGCCGCCTCGCGCACGATTTCGTTCACGTCTGCGACGCTCACATCCTTTGTGGCCTCGAATGTAAGATCGATGGCTGACACATTCGGGGTCGGAACACGCATCGCGGTGCCGTCCAGCTTGCCTGCCAGCTCTGGCAGAACTTCGCCAAGCGCCTTGGCCGCACCGGTTGAAGTGGGGATCATTGACATCGCGGCGGCGCGGGCGCGGTAAAGATCCTCGTGGCGGCGGTCCAGCGTGGGCTGGTCGCCGGTATAGCTGTGGATGGTCGTCATGATGCCGCGTTCGATTCCAATGGCGTCGTTCAGTACTTTCGCCAGAGGAGCCAGGCAGTTGGTGGTGCAGGATCCATTCGATACCAGGCGGTCCTCTGCCACGAGATTGCGATGGTTGACGCCGTAAACCACGGTGCGATCAACATTTGTTGCCGGGGCAGAGATCAGCACACGCTTGGCGCCACGCGACAGATGAACCGCGGATTTGGTGCCGTCGTTGAACTTACCCGAACATTCCAGAACAACATCGACGCCAGACCAGTCCAGCTCTTCGGGATTGTAGGTCGAGAAAACCTCCATCGGACCCCGTCCAAGATCCATCGTGTTGGCAGCGATCTTGATCTCGCCGGCGAAGCGACCGTGGACACTGTCATATTTCAGAAGATGCGCGTTGGTTTCGATCGGACCAGTGGCGTTGATCTTGACAACCTGCACGTCGTTACGCGCGGCTTCGGTGATATGCGCCAATGTGCATCGCCCAATCCGACCGAAGCCATTGATGCCCACTGTCACCGTCATTGCCGTTCTCCTGTCACCCTGACGCCCGGCGCGTCCACTGTTTTGTGTGCGGTATACAGAGGTATTCTGAGGTGGAAAAGCATTTAACGCCAATATGTTAGCGTAAACATGAAGTGTTAGCGCAAACTTAGTGACCAATCTGCGTGCTGCGCGCACATGGTCGCTGAAGTGTCGACATTATCAGGGTCCAGGCGGCAGATGTCGCGCCAATGCTTCCGTCAATTCGGGGCAAGGTATCAGCCCCGGAACGGATTTGGTGCGATTGTGCTTCCAATTGGTCGAGGTTGCAAAGCAATGCCATAACCCGAAACGACGCCGGATCGTGAAAGGATACAGAAGCCCTGCCGGCCGATGGATGGCCCAGCTGAACTTGTCAGCAAGGCTGCCCGGCACAATGCACCATTTCGGGTTCGGGATCGGCTCGTTTCCCAAGCGCATGGAGTGAGCGCGTTGCGGCTGCGCGGTTCCCGTATGGGCCGGGTAGACCCAATGGCCGAAGAATGTAATCACGCCCAGCCGCGACTTGGCCGCCGCATCAAAAACAGATCCGTTCTGCGGCCATACCAGCTCATCGATATCAACTGACAACACGGCGCGGGCACGATGCAGGAATCGCATCCGCGCGATGTTGAACAACGCGGTTTGCAGGAATTTCGCCGGGACACTCAGCCGCCCGCCCCCGGCACCGCCATAAGGAAACGGGGCAGAGATAACGCGGCATGCATCGACGCCGGCAATGACAGAAAGCCGGCTTTGCAGGTCGTCCGGCGAATAGTCGGTCGACCCATTGTCGAAAAGGATCAGGGCGTTGGCGCCATGTGCCGAGACGTGGTAGCGGACCCAATCCTCAATCCAATCAATCGGGTTGTCTTTCGAGATTGCCAAAAGGACGTTGCGACCCGCGAAGGCGTCAGGATCCTGACGCGAAACGGGAATGCGGAAAAGGTGTCCCTCCGCGCTGAAGCCGACGTCCTTGGGTCGCTCAGGTACCGCAATCCGCAAGACTTCGAACCGCAGATGCTTGCTCCGGTGCAGGTTGCCGTCGACCGGCTGGCCATTCAAGGTCAGCCCGTCGCGCAGCACCGGCCAGAGGTTCAGCAGCCGGGGGCAGACCAGAACGACCTGTCGCGCCAGATCGTCATAAAAGCAATCGTAGATCAGCGTATGAGCATCGAAATTTTCGACATAACCCTTTCTGCGTTTACTCGCAGGGGCGGGCATGTCGCGCCGCAGACTGCCCGTTTCGGGCAGCCGCAAGCTCGAAAGTCCTGAAATCGACGCATCGGATGTCACCGTTGCGGCCCGTTCCTCAGATCAAGCTCTCAACCTGCGCCACGACATTCTCGGCGGTGATGCCGAACTTTTCGTAAAGCGTCGGAGCAGGGGCCGAGGCACCAAATCCGTCCATACCGACGAAGGCCGCCTTTGCCTCGCGTCCGCGCTCGCCCAGAAGCCACTGATCCCAACCGCAGCGCACGCCGGCTTCGATTGCGACACGCACCGGGCCGGCTGGCAGGACTTTGCGGCGGTAGGCCAGATCCTGCTCGGCAAAAAGCTCCATGCATGGCATCGAGACGACGCGGGTGCCGATGCCCTTTGCCTGAAGGATATCCCGGGCTTTCAGAGCAATTTCGATCTCGGATCCCGTTGCCATCAGAATCGCCTGACGCTTGCCTTCGGATTCCGCCAGTACGTAGGCACCTTGGGCGGTCAGGTTCTTCAGCTTGTGTTCGGTCCGCACCGTCGGCAGGTTCTGCCGCGACAAGGCAAGAACCGAAGGCGTCTTTGTCGAGGTCAGCGCAAGTTCCCAGGCTTCGGCGGTCTCAACCGTATCGGCGGGGCGGAAGGTCCAGCTATTGGGCGTTGCGCGGCAGATCGATAGGTGCTCGACAGGCTGGTGTGTCGGGCCGTCTTCGCCCAGGCCGATGCTGTCATGGGTCATCACAAAGACCGTCGGTATGCCCATCAGCGAGGCCAGACGCATCGCCCCCCGGGCATAGTCGGTGAAACACATGAAGGTGCCGCCATAGGGCCGGATGCCGCCATGCAGAACCATTCCGTTCATCGCCGCTGCCATGCCATGTTCGCGGATGCCGTAGTGAATATAGCGGCCCTTGCGGTTGTCCGGGTCAAAAATACCCAGATCAGAAGTCAGCGTGTTGTTGGATCCGGTCAGGTCTGCCGATCCGCCCGATGGTCTCTGGCATGATCGGGTTGACGACCTCCAAGACCATTTCCGAGGATTTGCGGGTGGCGACTTTCGGCTGCGCGTCCGAACATCTGCTTTTTCAGCGCCTTGATCGTGGCCGACAGCTTGCGCGGCGCCTCGCCGGCCATCACGCGGTCGAACTCTTTCTTGCGGTTGTCCGACAGGTCCGCAAACCGGCCTTGCCAGTTGGCGCGCTCCGCCGCGCCGCGTTTTCCGATCACTTCCCAGGATGCTTTGATATCCGCCGGGATTTCAAAGGCGGGATGCGACCAGCCGTAAATTTTGCGCACCTTCGCAATCTCATCAGGGCCAAGCGGCGAGCCGTGCGCCTTGGCGGTGTCCTGTTTGGCAGGCGAGCCGAATCCGATATGCGTTTTGCAAGCGATCATCGTCGGTTTCTTCGAGGTTCTGGCGGCCGTCAGCGCTTGGTCGATGGCTGCCGGATCATGGCCGTCGCAGGACAGTACTTGCCAGCCCGCTGCCTGGAACCGCTTCTTCTGGTCGGTGATATCCGAAAGAGAGACGTCACCGTCGATGGAGATACTGTTATCGTCCCAAAGCACGATCAGTTTTGACAGTTTCTGCATGCCAGCAAGGCCAATGGCCTCGTGGCTGATCCCCTCCATCAGGCACCCATCGCCTGCGATGACGTAAGTGAAGTGATCCACCACCTTGCGTCCGAAACGTGCCCTCAGGGCCTCCTCGGCAATCGCAAAGCCGACGGCGTTGGCAATGCCCTGGCCCAACGGGCCCGTCGTGGTTTCGATCCCCTTGGCATGACCATATTCCGGATGCCCGGCGGTCTTTGATCCCCATTGACGAAAATTCCGAATCTGGTCGATTGTCATGTCCGCGTAGCCCGTCAGGTGCAGCAGCGCGTAGAGCAGCATCGAACCGTGCCCCGCCGACAGAATGAACCGGTCACGATCCGGCCAGTCGGGGTTGTTTGCATCGAACTTCAGGTGCTTTTCGAACAGTACCGTCGCGACATCGGCCATGCCCATTGGCATTCCGGGATGGCCCGAATTCGCGGCCTGAACAGCATCCATCGCCAGCACGCGGATTGCGGCGGCCTTGGTCCAGTGATCGGGGTGCTCTTGGCGCAAAGTTTCGATGTCCACGGGGTAGCGTCCTTTGGTTGGAGAGGTCTCACGGTTGATAGCAGCCAAATCGCGAAGATCAAGAACACTGGCGGCGGTTCGCCTTGGAATGGGCGGTTTATCCGGGGTAGAGGGGCTTTGGCTTGACTTTACTCTGGTTGATTTGAATTCTGCGCCTATTGTGATCAGGATATATCGGTGGGGCAGGGATCAAGATGAGCGATATCACTGAGTTGGAGCGACGGATTACCGCTGCGCTCGACCGGATCGGCACCGGGCTTGTCCGCATAGGCGGTTCAGGCGACGCGTCGACGGAAGCCGCGCAGCTGCGCGAGGCGCTCGAGACCGAGCGAAGCGCAAATGCCCAGCTTGAAGAGCGCGTCAAGGCGATACGCGACCGCCAGGAACAGACCGTCAGCGCGCTGGAAGCAGAGGTTGCGCGCCTGCGAGAGGCCGCGGCGAGGCATGACGGTGAAGTTACAGCGGCTTAAGCGGATCAACGACCAGTTGCGCCAGAACAACCAGGCTTTGCGCGAGGCGAACGAAGACGGCGTCGGAGATCCGCATCTGATCAACAAGGCAATGATGACAGAACTTGAAGCGCTTGCGCGCGACCCGCGATGCGGACCGGTCTGAACTTGATGCGGTTCTGGGCGAACTGAAGCCGTTGCTGGAAGGGGGCGCCAATGCCTGATGTCAAGGTTTCCATCGGCGGGCGCGAGTTCGAAGTCGCCTGCCAGTCCGGGAAGAGCATTTCCTGAAATCCGCCGCAGCCATGCTGGATGCCGAGGCGTCGGTTCTGAGCAACCAGATTGGCCGGATGCCCGAAAGCCGGATGCTGCTGATGGCCGGGCTGATGCTGGCCGACAAGACCGCAGGGATTGACGAGCAGTTGCGCGGGCTCGAACAGAAACTCGCAGCACAGGAACAGCTTGATCGAAGAATTGCGCAACCGGCCCGAGCCGCAGGCCAGGACGGTCGAGGTGGCGGTGATCCCGCCGCAACTGACCGAGTCGCTGGCCGAGATGGCCGCTCGCGCCGAGTCGCTTGCGGCAGCGGTCGAGGAGAAAGCCGCGTCGTGATATTTTCGGTGCGCGTTGTCGTTCCCGCTGCTCTGGCCATCGCAGGACCGGCCCATGCTGGGCTCGAAATCAGTACCGCCTCTAACCGCTGCGAACGTGGTGTGATCGTGCCTGCGGCCTACCTTACGTCCGAAGACGATGCTGCGGTGGTGATCCAAGTCGAAGGTCACCAGATTACGCTGTCCCGAACACCGTCAGCCTCTGGCGTGCGCTATGTCTGGCCCAGCGACGGATCGGGATATGTCTGGTGGACAAAGGGCGATGAGGCCACACTTGGGTGGATTGATGCCGAACACTCTGAAGAAGTAACACTCTACGCGGCCTGCCATGCGCAATGACACACCTCGTGGACCGTTGCCGTAGCTTAGCCGTTGGCTTCGCGGATCTTTTCGGCGGCGTCCTTGTCGTAAGTGACGCCCTTGGCCTCGAACAGTTGGTCCAACTCGCCCGACAGTGTCATCTCGGTGATGATGTCGCAGCCGCCGACAAATTCGCCCTTCACGTACAGCTGCGGAATTGTCGGCCAGTCGGAATAGTCCTTGATGCCCTGACGAACACCCTCGTCAGCCAGAACGTTCACATCAGCATATTCGACACCCATGAAGTTCAAAACCCCAGCGACACGGCTGGAAAAGCCACATTGCGGCATCATCTTGGTGCCCTTCATGAACAGGACCACATCGTTGCTGGTCACTGTCTCTTTGATCTTGGTTGCTGCGTCTGACATCGCGCTACTCCGGTGCTTTGGTGGTCAGGGCCAGCGCGTGTAATTCGCCCGCGCTGCCGTCCATCTTTCCCTTGAGGGCGGCATAGACCGCCCGCTGTTGCTGAACGCGGTTCATGCCCTTGAAACTGGCATCGACCACCTCGGCCGCATAATGATTTCCGTCGCCGGCCAGATCGGTGATCGTGATGCTGGCATTTGGGAAACTCTCGCGGATCAGGTCTTCGATTTCCTGCGCTTCAATGGCCATTGGTCGCCTCCGTTCGGTCTTGTCTTCTGATGTAGAGCGCGGTGCCGGGCGGCGCAAGTGGGCTGCCCGCAACGCTGTTTGACCTGCCGGTGTCAGCTCAGCCCTGCGACGACCGCAGCGGCAAAGCTGTTGCGATAGAGGTTGGAAAGAACATCGAGCGGCGCAGATGATTCTCCGAAACAGACATCCGTCCCACCGAACCGGCCCACCGCCAGAATCGGAACCCCCGCCTGACCGGCGGCCACCATCAGCGCTTCGGCCTGATCGAAGTTGCAGGCCACCAGATAGCGCGCCTGATCCTCACCGAAAAGCGTTGGCGTGTCATGCGCCTCAAGCGTGACGCCGATGCCGCCCGCTTCGGCCATCTCGAAGGCCGCCAGCGCCAGCCCGCCATCCGACAGATCGGTGCAAGCGCGGATCAGCTCGTGATTGGCACGGATGAAATCGCCGTTGCGACGCTCTGCCTCAAGATCGACATGCGGGGCGTCGCCGTCCTCGCGGTGGAAAACCTCGGCCAGAGATCGCCGATTGGCCCAGATGGCCATGGGTTTCGCCAATCAGCAGCGCCACATGGCCATCGCGCGCATGACCCGCGATCAGTTTGTCCTCTGACGCGATCAGCCCTACGGCCCCGATCGTGGGGGTCGGCAGGATGCCTGTGCCGTCGGTTTCGTTGTAAAGTGATACGTTGCCCGAGACGATCGGCATATCGAGCGCCGCGACGGCCGCAGCCGATTCCTTTGATCGCGCCGACGAGTTGGCCCATGATCTGCGGTTTTTCAGGGTTGCCGAAATTAAGATTGTCGGTGGTCGCCAAAGGCGTCGCGCCGACCGCAGTAAGGTTGCGGTATGCCTCCGCGACCGCCTGCTTGCCGCCCTCGACCGGGTTGGCCATCACGTATCGGGGCGTGACGTCCGATGTGAATGCCAGCAACTTTAGAGTATCGTGAACTCGGATCACGCCCGCTCCAAGACCTGGGGCCACCACCGTATCGGCCATGACCATGTGGTCGTATTGCTCGTAGACCCACTGCTTTGCGGCATAGTTGGGCGCCGAAATCAGTGCCTTCAGCCCATCTATCGGATCAATTCCAGGCACTGGTTGCATCTCTTCGGCGGGCGGCGTTTCGACCCACGGACGGTCGTATTCGGGCGCGTTGCCGGAGAGTGCCTTAAGCGGCAGGTCAGCCTTCACCACATTGTTGTGCATGACCAGGAACCGATCCTCGGCAATCGTCTCACCAACGATGGCGAAATCCAGATCCCACTTGTCGAACACCGCCTTCGCCTCGGCCTCCAGCGCCGGGTTCAACACCATCAGCATGCGCTCCTGGGATTCCGACAGCATCATTTCGTAGGCCGTCATGTTCTCTTCGCGCACCGGCACGTCTTCGAGGTTCAGGCGAACGCCCAGATTGCCCTTGTCGCCCATCTCGACCGCCGAGCAGGTAAGCCCAGCCGCGCCCATGTCCTGGATCGAGATGACCGCGCCGGTGCGCATCAGCTCCTGGCAGGCTTCCATCAGGCGCTTTTCGGTGAACGGGTCGCCGACCTGAACGGTCGGGCGTTTTTCCTCGATCGTGTCGTCGAATTCGGCGCTGGCCATGGTGGCACCGCCAACGCCGTCGCGCCCGGTCTTGGCGCCAAGATAGACAACCGGCATGCCGACACCGGAGGCGGCCGAGTAGAAGATCTTGTCGGCATCGGCCAGACCGGCGGCAAAGGCATTCACAAGGCAGTTGCCGTTATAGGCGCGGTGAAACCGCACCTCGCCGCCGATCGTCGGCACGCCGAAGCAATTGCCATAGCCGCCGATGCCCTCGACCACGCCGTTGACCAGCTGCTGGGTCTTCGGATGGGTGATTTCGCCGAACGACAGCGAGTTCATCGCCGCGATGGGGCGCGCGCCCATCGTGAAGACATCGCGCAGGATGCCGCCGATGCCGGTGGCGGCACCCTGATAGGGCTCGATGTAGGACGGATGGTTGTGGCTCTCCATCTTGAAGACCACGGCCTGACCGTCGCCGATATCGACGACGCCTGCATTCTCGCCGGGGCCGCAGATGACTTGCGGACCGGTCGTGGGCAGCGTGCGCAGCCATTTCTTGGAGGATTTGTAGGAACAATGCTCGTTCCACATCGCCGAGAAAATTCCAAGCTCGGTAAAGGTCGGCTCGCGTCCGATGATGTCCAGCACCCGCTGGTATTCGTCGGGCTTCAGCCCGTGCGCTGCGATCAGCTCTGCGGTTATCTGCGGCTCGTCCATGTCGTCCCCCAGTGCGGTTGGGCCTCTCTTACGGCAGATGGGCGCGGGGGAAAAGGTGTTCGGGCGCGCGCGGCAACGTGACGTTGACTGTTTCACGGAATGGCGTAATGTTGAGTAGACCGAACGGTCTAATAAGTCCAATCAGAAGGGAGCGAACCATGCACGTATCGAAGGAACAGGTGGATATCAGGATGCAGATCCCCGGCGCCGTCATCCGTCAACGCAAGGATTTCGGCGATGCGACGGGATTGGGCAAGATCAGCGGCGAATACTTCTCGCTGTCGGCGGGCGTCGACACAACGCCGCTTTTTCAGGGTCTGGAAGGGAACCTTTGCCAGTCGCCGCACTGGGGCTATGTGCTGGAGGGCCAGCTGACCACGACCGATGCGGCAGGCCAGCAGGAAACCGTCAAAGCCAATGATCTGTTCTATTGGCCCCCCGGTCACAACGTGAAAGTAGACGCGGATGCCGAGATCATCATGTTCAGCCCGCAACACGAACATAGCCACGGTGATCAATCATATGATTGAAATGACCAGTAGCTAGATCGACCAGTTGGCGTCGGATCCGGCAAGCGACCAACGACAGAGGGCCGATGACTCCGCAAGCAGCACCCGACGCCGGCAGCGTTCCGCAAATCCATTCGACCAAGCAGCGATTGGTCTGACGCAGGACTTCCGATGCTGTTGAAGCACGGCTACAATGATCTGGGCATCCAGGCGCTGCTGACCGCGACACGGGTTCCGAAGGGATCGTTTACCACCACTTCAAGGACAAGGAAGATTTCGCCTTACAGGTTCTGGACGCCTACATGGCGCAGGTTCACGCCGGTCTGGATACCTGCCTTGGAAGCCCGGACCGGCCGCCGCTGGTGCGGATACGGGACTTCTTCGAGATGACGCAGAAGTCGTATCGCGAGGAAGGATATATGGGTTGCCTAATTGGCGGCCTCGGCCAGGAACTGTCAGGGGTCAGCGAGGTCTTCCGCGCCAAGATCGCAGAGTGCTTTTCCAAGATAGCCGAGCGACTGGCAGTCTGTCTGGAGGATGCACGGCGAGTTGGGGACATCCCCGAAGACAGCGACGTACAGGAGATGGCCGACCGATTGGTCGATTGCTGGGAGGGCGCCGCCCTGCGCAGCCGTCTTCAAAGAACGCCCGCGTCGCTGGATTCGATGCTCGACTTCTACTTTTTCGCCGTCACCAGCGGTCGTTATTCGGACGTCCCACAGTCGACAACAGAGCGTAAATGATCCTGTCACCGGCATCAGGAAAAAAAATGGCCGGGCAAAGCCCGGCCAAGTCCAACAGGGAGGTAAAAACCAATGAGAGTTGCCTCAACCATCGGCTTCACGATGCATCTAGGTGCGCACTGCCTACCCTTCAAGCAAAAAAGGAACGATTGGCTGCAAGGCTGCCATGCAATTCCTGCATAGCGATTGTTTACTTCGACTTCCGCCTCGATCCGCTGGCGCTTACGGTGCGCCATGATCTCGTCCATCACAAAATCCCGGAAGGCCGAGATGCGCTTGGACTGCCGCAACTCTTCCGGATAGGCAAGAAATACCGGAACCTCGTTCGAACTCGATATCTGGCAAGACACGCACTAGATCAGGAAAATCCTCGGTCAGATAGTCGGGCAGAACGCCGATGCCGAGGTTGTTGAGAACCGCCTGAAGGACCCCGAAATAGTTGTTGACGGTCAGCGTCGAGGGGATGTCGTAGGTCAGCAACTCCTGCACCAGCGTCGCGCCCGCAGCGACTTGCGCCGAGCTGGTGTTCTGGCAGATCAGCCGGTGGTCGGACAGGTCGCGCGGGCGCATCGGAGTGCCCTTGGCCGCCAGATAGGCGGGGGTCGCGTATAGCCGCATGCGAACCGACATCAGGCGGCGGCGGATCAGATCGGCCTGGCTTGGTTCCTTCATCCGGATCGCCACGTCGGCCTCGCGCATCGGCAGGTCGAGCACACGCTCTTCCAGCATCAGGTCGATCTTGAGGTCGGGATATTTCTCATAGAGCTTCGGCAGGCGCGGGGCCAGCCAGAGCGTGCCGAAGCCGGTGGTCGTGGTCACGCGCAATTCGCCGAACACCTCTTCCTCGCTGTCGCGGATGCGGGCGGCGGCGGCGTCGAGTCGCTTGATCATCGCCCAGGTGGCGTCGAACAGCAACTCGCCCTGTTCGGTGAGAATCAGTCCGCGGGCGTGGCGGTGGAAAAGCGTGGTGTTCAGGCTCTCCTCGAGCGCGCGGATCTGCCGCGAGACGGCGGATTGCGACAGGTGCAGGGTTTCTCCGGCATGGGTCAGGCTGCCCGCATCGGCCACTGCGTGAAATATTCGTAGCTTGTCCCAGTCCATTTCGATCCGATCAATGCTTGTTAGCGGGTGACAACTTAGCCAGAGTTACTTGGAAAACCGGGTCGAATGCAAACGTCGTGGCAACGGGAAATCACTTTGTAGGTCAGCAAATTTGACCTATAATGGCCGTGACCGCAGCGAACGGGAGGATCAGATGGGCAAGCAGGACATTACCCTTCACGACAAGTTCGATCTGGAGAAATCCAACGTCTTGATGAATGGCACGCAGGCACTGGTGCGGCTGATGCTGATGCAGAAGGCGCGTGACCGGTCGGCGGGATTGAACACTGCGGGCTATGTCACCGGCTATCGCGGCTCGCCGCTTGGGGCGGTCGATCAGCAGATGAACCGCGCCAAGGCCGATCTGGAGGCCGCTGACGTGCTGTTCCACGAAGGGCTGAACGAGGATCTGGCCGCCACCGCGCTGTGGGGATCGCAGCAGGCCGAGTTGCGCGGCGAGGGCAAGTTCGACGGGGTGTTCGGGCTTTGGTATGGCAAGGGGCCGGGGGTCGACCGCTCGGGCGACGTGATGCGCCATGCCAATATGGCCGGCACTTCGCCCAATGGCGGGGTCATCATGGCGATGGGCGACGACCATACCGGCGAAAGCTCGACCACGCTGCATCAGTCGGACTGGGCGATGGTCGATGCTTATATGCCGGTGCTGTCGCCCGCCGGAGTGCAGGAGATACTCGATTACGGGCTTTACGGCTACGCGCTTTCGCGGTTTTCGGGCATGTGGGTTGGGCTGAAGGTGATGAAGGACACGATCGAGGTGACCTCGGTCGTCGATGGCCGCCCGGACCGGATGGATTTCGTGACGCCTGAATTCAAGATGCCCGAGGGCGGGCTGAACATCCGGCTGATCGACACGCCTGTCGCGCAGGAAGCGCGGATGATCGATTACAAGAGGTTCGCGGCGGAAGCCTTTGCGCGTGCTAACAAAATCGACAAACGGGTCTGGGGGAAGCCGGGTGCCAAGATCGGCTTTGTCGCGGCGGGCAAGAACTGGCTGGATCTGGTGCATGCGCTGAGCCTGCTGGGCATCGACCGCGACGAGGCCGAGCGGCTGGGGATCACCACCTACAAGGTCGGGCAGGTCTGGCCGCTGGACATGAAATGATTCCACGACTGGGCCGAGGGGCTGGACCTGATCGTCGTCGTCGAGGAAAAGCGCAAGCTGATCGAAGTGCAGGTCAAGGAGGCGCTGTTCGACGACCAGCATCGCCGGGTCTATGGCTGGATGAAGGACGGCAAGGAGCTGTTCCCGACCCGCTATGCCTTGTCAGCCAACGCATATCGCGAAATGCCTTGGCAAGGTGCTGATCGAAGAGGGCCGCGGCACGGATGGGATCAAGGCCGGACTGCAAGCCATTGAAAACGCAGAAAAAGCCGACAATGCACCTGAGACTGGCGTGCGCGGTTGCCGTATTTCTGCTCGGGCTGTCCGCACAACACCTCGACCAAGCTGCCAAAGGGCGCGCGCGCCTATGCCGGGATCGGCTGTCACTACATGGTGCAGTGGATGGACCGCGACACGGTCGGCTTTACCCAGATGGGCGGCGAGGGCGCCAACTGGATCGGCGAGGCGCCGTTTTCCAAGCGTCCGCACGTGTTCCAGAACCTTGGCGACGGCACCTATAACCATTCAGGCATTCAGGCGATCCGCGCGGCGGTGGCTGCTGGCACGACGATGACCTACAAGATCCTGTTCAACGATGCCGTCGCGATGACCGGCGGGCAGAAGAACGACGGCGGGCTGGACTGCGGCACGGATTGCGCGCGAAGTGCAGGCGATGGGGATCGAGACACCTGTGCGCTGGTCTATGACGAAAAGGAAGATATCGACTTCTGCGCAATTCCCCAAGGCATTCGAGCCAGCATCCCCGCGATGAATTGCTGCCGGTCGAGGAAAAGTTCGGCAAGACTCAAGGGCGTGTCGGTCATTCTTTATGTGCAGACCTGTGCCGCCGAAAAGCGTCGCCGCCGCAAACGGGGGCAGTTTCCCGATCCCGACAAGCGGGTGTTCATCAATACCGACATCTGCGAGGGCTGCGGCGATTGCGGGGTGCAGTCGAACTGCGTCTCGATCGTGCCGGTGGAAACCGAACTGGGCCGCAAGCGGGCGATCGACCAGTCGTCGTGCAACAAGGATTTTTCTTGCCTGCAAGGGTTCTGCCCGTCGTTCGTGACGGTCGAGGGTGCGCAAGATTCGCAAATCCGCGACGGTCGAGCTGGATCTTGGGCATGTGCCGTTTCCGAAGGTTCCGGGGATCAACGGCACCCATAACGTCGTGATCACCGGCGTCGGCGGCACCGGCGTGGTGACCATCGGCGCGGTGCTGGCGATGGCGGCGCACCTGGACGACAAGGGCGCCGGCATGATGGAAATGGCCGGCCTTGCGCAAAAGGGCGGTGCCGTGCACATCCATTGCCGTCTGGCCAATCAGCCCGAGGATATCAGCGCGATCCGCGTCGCCACCGGCGAGTGCGACACGCTGATCGGCGGCGATCTGGTGGTTAGTGCGGGGGCGAAGACCTGGGATTGATGAAGACGGGGCGCACCGGCGGCGTGGTCAACAGCCACGAGATCATGACCGGCGATTTCACTCGCGACACCGAATTCAAGCTGCCGACCGAGCAGCTTAAACTGTCGTTGCAGGCACGGCTTGGCGACCGGCTGACGATGTTCGACGCTTTTGAGCTGGCCAAGGCGGTGATGGGCGACTCGATCTATTCCAACATGATGATGCTGGGGGCGGCGTGGCAGCGCGGGCTGGTGCCGCTGACCCGCGATGCGATCTTGCGGGCGGTCGAGCTGAATGGTGCTGCTGTCGAGCGCAACAAGCGGGCCTTCGAGGTCGGACGCTGGGCCGTGATGAACCCGGCCGAGGTCGACAAGCTGCTGTCGCCGAATGTGGTCGAGCTGCCCAAGACGCTGGACGAGCGGATCGCGTTCCGCGCCGATCATCTGGTGGCCTACCAGTCGGCGCGGCTGGCGAAACGGTATCGCAAGCTGGTCGATAGGATTGCGGATGCGCCGTCTGAAAGAGGCTGTCGCCAAGGGCTATCACAAGGTGCTGGCCTACAAGGACGAATACGAGGTTGCGCGCCTGATGCAGGACACCGAGGCCAAGGCGCGGGCGGAATTCGACGGCGGATCTGAAGCTGACCTATCTGATGGCGCCGCCGATCCTGTCGCGCACCGGGCCGGACGGACGCCCGAAGAAGCGGGCGTTTGGCGGCTGGATCGTCGAGGCCTTGTCGGTGCTGCCGCATGCTGAAGGCCTTGCGCGGCACGTCCGTTTGATCCGTTTGGCTGGTCGGCGGAGCGGCGGATGGAACGGGCGCTTGATCCGCCAGTACGAGGCCGACATGGCCGAGTTGCTGAAGGCCGTGACCGAAGACACGATGGAGGCGGCCGTCGCGCTGGCGGAATTGCCATTGCAGATCCGTGGTTTCGGTCCGGTGAAGGCGGCCAACTACGCCAAGGCGATGAAGCGACGGGACGAACTTGCTGGCGGCGTTGCGGGCGGGTGGTGCGCCTTTGAAAGCCGCGGCGGAATAGTCGCGGCGGCGGCGATGGCCAGCCTGTCGCGGAACGGTTACAGTGGGCCGCGATACTTTGGACAGTATTTGCGGCCGCGGAGGGGCTTGAATGAGCAAGTCAATACCAAGCGATCGGCAGGTCGCGCGCGATATCAGCTATGCCAGTTCGGCGCGGTCCAAGGGTGGCCGGGCACTGATCCGAGTGGTTGAAAACGCCACCGGACGTCTGCGGCTGATCAACAGGGTGCGGGGCTATGAACATGAGGTCGCGGGTGGCCGGGATTTCTGGCAGGTGATGGTCGAGCGCTACGGGCTGAGCCTTGACGTGGCGGGTGGCAGTCTGGACGACATCCCGCGCAGCGGGCCGCTGATCCTGATCTCGAATCATCCCTACGGGATTCTCGGACGGGCTGATGATGGGATATATCCTGTCGGCGCTGCGCGGCGATTTCCGGATCATCGCGCACAGCGTGTTTCGCAAGGCAGAGGACCTGAACCGGGTGATCCTGCCGATTTCTTTTGACGAGACGAAAGCGGCTGTCACGCAGAACGTTGAGACCCGCAAGCAGGCGTTGCGCTATCTGGCGGAGGGCGGGGCGATCGGGATATTTCCGGGGGGCACCGTCAGCACCGCGCCCAAGCCGTTCGGCTATCCGATGGACCCGAAATGGCGCAGTTTCACGGCGAAGATGGTGACCAAATCCGATGCCGCCGTGGTGCCGGTCTATTTCGATGGCAAGAACAGTCGGCTCTTTCAGATGGCGAGCCATTTGCATGCCAATCTGCGGGTGGCGCTGTTGATCAAGGAGTTCCGGGCGCGGGTCGATGAGCCGGTCCGCGTGGTCATCGGCCAGCCGATTCCGCGTGCCCAGTTGAACCTGCACGCGCATGACACGAAAAGCATGATGGATTTCCTGCGCCAACAGACGTATGCCCTGTCACCGAAACCGCTCAAATCCTTGGGATACGGGTTTGAGTTCGACGAGAAATACAAGGTTTAGATGGCAGTAGGCATTTTCGATTCAGGACTGGGCGGGCTGACCGTTCTGCAGGCGGTGTCCAGGACGGCTTGCCGGATGTGCCGTTCGTCTATCTTGGCGACAACAGGCACGCGCCCTACGGAGTGCGGACCGCTGACGATGTCTATGCGCTGACGACTGCCGCCGCTGATCGGCTGTTTGAGGCGGGATGCGACCTGGTGATCCTGGCCTGCAACACCGCGAGCGCTGCGGCCTTGCGCCGGATGCAGGAGGCTTGGGTGCCATCGGACAAACGGGTGCTGGGCGTGTTCGTCCCATTGATCGAGGCCCTGACCGAGCGCCATTGGGGCGATAACAGCCCGCCGCGTGAGGTTGCGGTCAAGCATGTGGCGTTGTTCGCCACTCCAGCCACGGTGGCAAGCCGTGCCTTCCAGCGAGAACTCGCGTTCCGCGCCATCGGCGTCGATGTCGAGGCGCAGGCTTGCGGCGGTGTTGTCGATGCGATCGAAGAGGGCGACATGATCCTCGCCGAGGCGTTGGTGCGAGTCTCATGTCGACGCGCTGAAACGCAAGATGCCGAACCCGCAGGCGGCGGTGTTGGGCTGCACGCATTATCCGTTGATGGAGGACGTCTTTCAGGATGCGCTGGGGCCGGAGGTGACAGTTTACTCGCAGGCCAACCTTGTGGCCGAGAGCCTTTCGGACTATCTGGAGCGTCATCCGAACATGCTGGGGCCCGGAACCGAGAGCCTGTTCCTGACCACCGGGGATCCGAGGAAGGTGTCGATGCGCGCCACGCAGTTCTTGCGACGACAGGTCGAGTTCCAATCTGCGTGACACCGCGCCGCGGGGTCCGTTCTTTGATGCGATTTCCTAAAGGCATAAAGGTGTTCAGAGGACACTTCTTTAAGGGTTAAGAAGCCAAATCATGACTCAGAATATCGCCATCCTCGGAGCCTCCGGTTATACCGGCGCAGAACTTGTCCGGTTGATCGCCACCCACCCCTCGATGAAGATCGCGGCCCTGTCGGCTGATCGCAAGGCGGGGATGGACAATGGCCGAGGTTTTCCCGCATCTGCGCCATCTGGAGCTGCCGAAGCTGACCACGATCGACGAGATCGACTTTGCCGGGATCGATCTGGCCTTCGCCGCACTCCCGCATGGGATCACGTCAGGTATCATCAAAGCGATCCCGAAGCGCATCTGAAAGTCGTGGATCTGTCCGCCGACTTCCGGCTGCGCGATCCGGCGGTCTACGAGAAATGGTACGGCAAGTCGCATACACCGCGACGGAGATGCAGCACGATGCGGTTTACGGTCTGACCGGAGTTCTACCGCGATGAGATTCGCGCCGCCCGGATCACTGCCAATACCGGCTGCTACGTCGCAACCTCGCTACTGCCGCTGATCCCGCTTTTGCGAGCTGGGGCAATCGACCCCGAGGACATCGTATGCGATGCGAAGATACGGGGTGTCCGGGGCCGGGCGGTCATTGAAGGAGAGCAATCTCTTTTGCGAGCGTCAGCGAAGGCTTCAGCGCGTATTGGGGTATCGCAACACCGGCATCTGGGCGAGTTCGACCAGGAATTGAGCAACTTGCTGCGGGCACTGGGGTGCAGGTCAGCTTCACGCCGCATCTGATTGCCGATGGATCGCGGCATGATGGCCACGATGCTATGCAGCCGGGGATGCCCAGAGTGTCCACGATGTGCTGGCGCGGCAATTTGCGACAAGGAGCCTTATTGTGCAGGTTCTGCCACTCGGTAAGACACCGTCGACCCAGCATGTGAAGGGATCGAACCAGTGCCATATCGGCGTGGTGGCGGATCGGTGCGCCGGGCGCGTGATTATCGTGTCCGTTATCGACAACTTGATGAAGGGTGCCTCTGGTCAGGCGCTGCAGAATGCAAATATCATGCTGGGGCTTGATGAGACCGCGGGGCTGATGCTGGCCCCGGTATTCCCGTGAGGTGCGCGCCGTGAAAGGCCTGAAGAAACAACGCAGGATCCAGATCATCGCCGTGGCGGCGGTGGCGCTGGCGCTGTCGACCGCGCTGATCGGCTATGCAATGCGAGACGGCATCAACTTTTTCCGGGCGCCCGCACAGGTTGTTGCAGCGCCACCGGCACCGAATGAGGTGTTCCGCATTGGCGGACTGGTCGCAGAGGGCACGTCTGGTGCGCGGACAGGGCAAAACCATCACCTTCGCGGTGACCGACGGCGCGGCGACTGTTCCGGTCAGCTATACTGGGGTTTTGCCCGACCTTTTCAAGGAGGGTGAAGGCATGGTGGGCACTGGGCGCCTCGTTAACGGCGTGTTTGAAGCCACTGAAATTCTTGCCAAACATGACGAATCCTATATGCCGAAGGAAGTCATTGACGCGTTGAAGGAACAGGGCGTCTACGTCGATCCGAACAGCTGATCATCCGTCTGAAACTGCTGTTGAACGGAGACGCGCGTGCCGCGCGTCGCAGCTTTTATGCGCCCACCCTCAGGGCGCGCGGATCTGCCTCCGGCGGGGATATTTTTGAACAAGTAATTAAAGCGGATGACGGTTCGGCCGGTCCAGCGCACGGTCGGTTTCGGGGCCATTAACCAAATCGGCGCAGCCTTTGTCGTGAATTTTTCACGTATTGGGCGGATTTTCATGAAAACCGTAGAGGCGATTGCCGAAGAAATTATTGCCCGCGAGGGCGGCTATGTGAATGATCGTGACGATCCGGGTGGCGCCACCAAATATGGTGTTACCATCGGCACTATGCGGCGGCTCGGTCTGGATCTGACCGGGGACGGCAAGGTGACAACCACGGATGTCCGGGCGCTGACGCGGGACAAGGCGAAAGAGGTTTTTATCCGCGATTATTTCAGGCGTCCCCGGATCGGTGATTTGCCGGAGGCGCTGCAGGCGTCGGTATTCGACATGTATGTCAATGCCGGGGCTAATGCGGTCGAGATTTTGCAGCGGCTTTTGCGTGACATGGGGCAGGCGATCACGGTGGATGGCCTGATCGGGCCGCGCACGATCGAGGCGGCTGGGATCGCTTATGCCTCGGCGCCGGACCACCTGACGGATGCCTACGGGATTGCGCGGCGGAACTACTATTACGCGCTGGCCGACCGCCGCCCTGCCAGCCGCAAATATGCGCGGCGTCGGGATGGCGGCAAGGGCGGGTGGATAGTACGGGCCGAGGAGTTCGTCTCGGCGCGATACCATCTGACGGCGGCGGAGCACGCGCGACGGGTGGCGGCATGGGGCTGATCGAGGGGATACTGGGGCTTTTCTTCGGCGGCGGGCGCAATGCGATCCGCGAGACGCTGGAAGTCTTTCGCGGCAATGCCGAGGCGGGAGAGGTGCGTGATGCGGCCTATCGCTCGGCTGCGTTGTCACAGTTTTCAGGAGAGTTTGCACTGGAGCGGAAGGGGCTGTTCGACCGGTTTGTCGATGGGTTGAACAGGTTGCCGCGCCCGGCGCTGGCCTTGGGCACACTGGGGCTTTTCGTCAGCGCGATGGTCGATCCGATTTGGTTCGCGGCGCGGATGCAGGGGATTTCGCTGGTGCCGGAACCGCTGTGGTGGCTTTTGGGCGCAATCGTATCGTTCTATTTCGGTGCGCGGCATCAGGCCAAGGGGCAGGAATTCCAGCGCTCGATCGCCTTGACGCTGGCGCGGGCGGCGGACGTGACGGCGAACATCGGGGCGCTGACTGCGCTTCAACAAGGTGCTGCACCGGGTCAGGCCGCGGACAATCCCGCACTTTTGGACTGGAGGCGTGACAATGCCGGATAGCATCTTTGTATCCCTGCTGGCAGAGAACGGGCCATGGGCCTTGCTGGTCTTCTACCTGCTTTACCGCGATTTCCAGAAGGATCAGGCGACGCGGGATCTTCTGAACAAGAATACCTCTGTGTTGACCGAGTTGGCGGTGCTGATCCGCGAACGCCTGCCGCGCAGTTGACACAAGAAAGGACATGACATGGCCAACAAACTGACCGAAGCGCTGGAGCGCAACCGCCTTGCCGCGGACGAACTGGACCGCGCCTTGCGGGATTGCCTGTCGGCGATCAAGGACAAGCCCGAGACGGTGGTCGAGGGGCGGTTTCGGGTTATTGCCGGGGGGCGCGCAGAACGCGCTTAGCGCTGTGCGCACCGAGATGTGACAGGATGCCCATTGGCGGCGGCCGACAGACTGGCTAGGGTCGCTCCATGTTGGTGGAACTTGGACATTTCGCGCTGATTCTGGCGTTTTGCGTGGCCCTTGTGCAGGCCGTCGTGCCGATGGTCGGCGCGCACAGGCGGCAAGCGGCGTGGATGGCGCTGGCGGAGCCTGCTGCGATCACGCAGCTCTTGCTGCTCGGGTTTTCCTTTGCGGTATTGATGAATGCCTTCGTGACCTCGGATTTCTCGCTGCGGCTGGTTGTAGCGAATTCGCACACCGCCAAGCCGATGCTTTACAAGATCAGCGGTGTTTGGGGGAACCACGAGGGCTCGATGCTGCTTTGGGTGCTTATCCTGGCGCTTTTCGGCGCTTCGGCGGCGGTCTTTGGCGGAAACCTGCCCGATAGCTTGCGGGCGCGGGTTCTGGCGGTGCAAGGCTCGATCGGGGTCGCGTTTATTGCCTTTATCCTGTTTACCTCGAATCCGTTTCTGCGGCTGGTGCGGCCGCCGATGAACGGCGAGGATCTGAACCCCTTGTTGCAGGATCCGGGTTTGGCGTTTCATCCGCCGTTTCTATACCTTGGCTATGTCGGGCTGAGCATGATCGTTTTCCTTTGCCGTGGCCGCGCTGATCGAGGGCCGGGTCGATGCGGCTTGGGCGCGCTGGGTGCGGCCGTGGACGCTGGCCGCCTGGGTGTTTCTGACCATCGGCATCGCGCTTGGCTCTTGGTGGGCCTATTACGAACTGGGCTGGGGCGGATTCTGGTTCTGGGATCCGGTTGAGAACGCAAGTTTCATGCCTTGGCTGATCGCGGCGGCGCTGCTGCATTCGGCCATCGTGGTTGAAAAGCGCGAGGCGCTGAAAAGCTGGACCATTCTTCTGGCGATCATCGCCTTCGGCTTCTCGCTGATCGGCACGTTTATCGTGCGCTCGGGCGTGCTGACTTCGGTCCACGCCTTTGCCAATGACCCTGAGCGCGGCGTCTTCATTCTGATCATCCTTGGCATATTCATGGGCGGTGCACTGACGCTTTACGCGGCGCGCGCCGGGGCGATGGAGGCGAAGGGCGTCTTCGCCATGGTCAGCCGGGAAAGCGCGCTGCTCTTGAACAATATCCTGCTGGCGGTCGCGGCCTTTGTCGTTTTCGTCGGCACGCTCTGGCCGCTTGGTGGCAGAGCTGTTCTTTGGCCGCAAGCTGAGCGTCGGGGCGCCGTTCTTTGACGCGGCCTTCACGCCGTTCATGGTGGCCTTGGCGATCGTGTTGCCGCTAGGCGCGATGCTGCCATGGAAGCGGGCGCGGATCGGGCGGGCGGCGCGCCGCCGCTTGGACCAGCACTGGCCCTGGCCGCGGCGGCTGGGGCGCTGGCCTTTGCGATGCAGACCGGACGCTCGGCGCTGGGGCCGGTTGGGGCCGCGCTGGCGGTCTGGCTGGTTGCGGGTGCACTGACCGATCTGTGGTTGCGCGGCGGTCGCGGCGGGCTGTCGGATAAGGCTCTGCGACTGACGCGTTTGCCGCGGGCAGACTGGGGCAAACTTCTGGCGCACTCCGGGCTGGGCATCACGATCTTCGGGGTTGCCGCGATGACCGCCTGGCAGGTCGAGGATATCCGCGTGGCCAAGGTCGGCGAGACGCTTCGAGGTTGCGGGCTATCAGATCACGCTGAACGAGGTGACCCGCTCCGAGGGGCCGAATTATCTGACCACGATGGCCGATATGTCGGTGTTCCGGGACGGCGCTGAGGTGGCGCGGCTTTATCCCTGAAAAGCGGGTCTATCCGGTCGCGCAGATGCCCACGACCGAGGCTGCGATCGACAACGGCATCCTGCGCGACATCTATCTGGTGATCGGCGATCCGCAGGATGGCGGCGGCTGGGCGGTGCGGACCTATATCAAGCCCTTCGCCAACTGGATCTGGGCGGGCGCGATCATCATGGCGCTTGGGCGGTGTTCTGAGCCTGACCGACCGGCGCTACCGGGTGGCCGCAGGCGCGCGCAAAGGCCCGGCGAGCGCGGTGCCTGCGGAATGAAACGCCTTCTGCTGATCCTGTGTCTGCTGGCCAGCTCCGGTCTGGGCGGTGCAGCCCGACGAAGTGCTGGACGATCCTGCCTTGGAGGCGCGGGCGCGTGACGATCAGCCAGGGTCTGCGCTGCCCGGTCTGCCAGAGCGAGAAGCATCGACGAATCGAACGCCGATATCGCGCGCGACCTGCGGCTTCTGGTGCGCGAGCGGCTGGTTGCCGGCGACAGCGACGCAGCAGGTCATGGATTTCATCGTGGCACGCTACGGCGAATACGTGCTGCTGGAGCCGCACACGAACGGGTGCAAACGTAATCCTGTGGATTGCGGGGCCTGCGATGCTGCTGGTGGCCCTTGGGATTGGCGGGCTTTACGCGCGGCGGCGCGGTTCCGCGGCGGTACCTGATGCGCTGAGCGCCGAGGAAGAAGCGCGACTTGCGCGAAATAATGAAGGACTGACGGCGCGTTGTCGCTTTCCCTCGCGGCCGGTTTGGCCTAGAGTGCCGCGGACCGAGTCCGAGGGAGTGAGCCCATGCAGTACCAGACCATCCAGTTGTCTGTGAGCCGACGACGTTGCGGTTCTGACGCTGAACCGTCCCGACGTGATGAACGCGCTGAACACACAGATGCGGGCCGAGATCCTGCATGCCGTGAAGGCGGCAGAGACGTCGGCGCGGGTGCTGGTGATGACCGGCGCAGGCCGCGCGTTTTGTGCCGGGCAGGATCTGGGCGACCGGGCGGCGGTGGGCAACATTGATCTGGAGCGGACCCTGCGCGACGAATACGAGCCGATGCTGAAGGCGATCTTTGACTGCACAGGTGCCGACGATCGCGGCCGTCAACGGGGCTGCGGCGGGGGCAGGCGCCAATCTGGCGCTGGCGGCGGATGTGGTGATTGCGGCGGAAAGCGCGGTGTTCCTGCAGGCCTTCACCCGGATCGGGCTGATCCCGGATGCCGGCGGCACTTATTGGCTGCCGCGCCAGATGGGGTTTGCCAAGGCGATGGGCGCGGCGCTGTTCGCCGAACCGATCGCGGCGCAGCAGGCCGCCGACTGGGGCATGATCTGGGAGGCGGTGCCGGATGCGGAGTTCGACGCACATTGGCAGGCGCGCGCCGCCAAGCTGGCGACGGGACCGACCGCGGCCTATGCCCATGTCAAGACGGCGCTCCGGCAGAGCTACGAGAACGATCTGCCGAGCCAGCTGAACCTCGAGGCGAAGTTGCAGGGCGATTGCGGCCAGACCCGTGATTTCAAGGAAGGTGTGCTGGCTTTCCTGGAAAAGCGTCCAGCCCGGTTCGAGGGGCGCTAGGGTTCCTGATCGCGATGCGCTGGAGCGCATCAAGAGAGAGGTTGCGTCGCGGGCTGTGCCCGCGCCGCGGTGCGCTCCGCGCGGGGATATTTGAGAGACAATGACGCCGCTGCCCTAGCGTTTGGCAGCGAGGCAGTCGCGGCGCGGGACCGACTGGGTGCATAGAGGGGCCGCTGCAGCGAACGGCCCGGAGCATTCAGCGGTTTTCGACATCCACATAGTCGCGCTGCGTCGGCCCGGTATAAAGCTGGCGCGGACGACCGATCTTCATCTGCGGATCGGTGATCATTTCTTTCCACTGGCTGACCCAGCCGACGGTGCGGGCGACGGCAAAGATCGGGGTGAACATGGAGGTCGGGAAGCCCATCGCATCAAGGATGATGCCGGAATAGAAATCGACGTTGGGATACAGCTTTTTCTCGACGAAATAGGGATCTTCCAGCGCGATCTTTTCCAGTTCCTTGGCGACTTTCAGGGTCTCGTTATTCTCGACGCCCAAGAGGTCCAGCACCTCATCAGCCGATTGCTTCATCACCTTGGCGCGCGGGTCGAAGTTCTTGTAGACCCGGTGGCCAAAGCCCATCAGGCGGAACGGATCGTTCTTGTCCTTGGCGCGTTTGATGTATTCGGGGATCTGGTCGACGGTGCCGATTTCGCGCAGCATTTCCAGCGCGGCCTGATTGGCGCCGCCATGTGCCGGTCCCCACAGGCAGGCGATGCCGGCGGCGATGCAGGCAAAGGGGTTGGCGCCCGAGGACGAGGCCAGCCGCACCGTCGAGGTCGAGGCGTTCTGTTCGTGATCCGCATGCAGGGTCAGGATCCGGTCCATGGCGCGCGACAGGATCGGATTGACCTCGTATTCCTCGGCCGGGACGGCAAAGCACATGCGCAGGAAGTTGGAGGCATAGTCAAGATCGTTGCGCGGATAGACGAAAGGCTGTCCTATCGAATACTTGTACGCCATCGCCGCGATCGTCGGCATCTTCGCCAGCAGCCGGATCGACGCGACCTCGCGCTGCCAGGGATCGGAAATATCGGTCGAGTCGTGATAGAAGGCCGACATCGCACCGACCACGCCGACCATCGTGGCCATCGGATGCGCGTCGCGGCGGAAGCCACGGAAGAACATGTGCATCTGTTCGTGGATCATCGTGTGATTGGTCACGCGGGATTCGAAATCCTCCAGCACTTCGGCGGTCGGCAGTTCACCGTAAAGCAGCAAGTAGCAGACTTCGAGGAAATGCGATTTCTCGGCCAACTGGTCGATCGGGTAGCCGCGATGCAGCAAGATGCCCTCATCGCCGTCGATATAGGTGATCGCGCTGTCGCAGCTGGCAGTCGAGGTATAGCCGGGATCATAGGTGAAGACGCCGCCCTGGGCGTAAAGCTTGCGGATATCCAGCACGTCGGGACCGGCGGTAGGAGAATGGATCGGCAGCTCGACCTGTTTGTTGTTGAAGGTCAGCGTTGCGGTCTTGGTCTTGTCTGCCATTCATCATCCCCTTGTTGGTTCGGCCGTCCCCGGCTGGGGCGGTCGCGGTTGGGTCCGGGGATTTACCCCTGGATATCCTGCAGCCGTGGCGAGCGTTTCCTCGCGGCCAAGGACAAGCATCATGTCGAAAACACTGGGAGAAACCGAGCGTCCGGCAAGTGCTGCCCGAAGCGGTGCGGCGAGCTTGCCCAGCTTGGTGTCGTTGGCCTCGGCCACCGAGGCAACGACGGCCTCCAGCGTGTCGCGGTTCCAGCTAGCATTTTGCAACTGCGGCGTCAATTCTGACAGTATACGACGGGATACCGCATCCAGGGCGCCAGCGGCCTTGTCGTCCGGCACGACCGGGCGGTCGCGTCAGGATAAAATGCGCCTTATCAAGAAGTTCCGGGAAGGTCTTGGCACGTTCTTTCAGGCGAACATGGCCCGCGTCAAACCGTCCCGTCTGGCGTTCCGTCAGGGCTGGTTGCCCGGATGCGGCAAGAAATCGCTCGATTTCTGCTACGAGTGCAGCATCGTCCGATCGCCGCGATATGCTGACCGCAGAGATTTTCCAGTTTCTTGGTATCGAACCGCGCCGGGGCCTTGCCGATTCCGTCCAGATCGAACCATTCGTTCGCCTGCTCATCGGTGAAGAATTCGTCGTCGCCATGGCTCCAGCCCAGACGCGCCAGATAGTTGCGCATCCCGGCAGCGGGATAGCCCATCGCCTGATACTCTTCGGTCCCGGTTGCGCCGTGGCGTTTCGACAGTTTCTTGCCATCCTCGCCGTGGATCAGCGGGATATGCGCCCAGACCGGCACGTCCCAGCCCATCGCGGAATAGACCAGCATCTGGCGCGCGGCATTGTTCAGGTGGTCATCCCCGCGGATCACATGGGTGACGCCCATGTCGTGATCATCGACCACGACGGCCAACATGTAAGTCGGTGTACCATCTGATCGTAAACAAATCATGTCGTCGAGTTCGGTGTTGCGGATCGTGACATCGCCCTGCACGCGGTCGTGCGATCACGGTCTCGACCTTCCTGCGGGGCTTTCACGCGGATCGCATAGGGCGCTTGCGGGTGTGTCTCGGGATCGGCATCGCGCCAGGGCGAACGGAACAGTGTCGAGCGGCCCTCGGCGCGGGCGGTTTCCCGAAACGCCTGGATTTCGTCTTGTGTCGCAAAGCATTTATAGGCGGCACCAGTGGCCAGCATCTGATGCGCGACCTCTGCGTGCCGGTCCATGCGGGCAAACTGGCTGATCGGCTCGCCGTCCCAGTCAAGGCCAAGCCATCTGAGCCCGCGAAAGATCGCCTCGGTCGCTTCGGGGGTGGAACGGGCGCGGTCGGTATCCTCGATCCTCAGCAGGAACTTGCCACCGCGACCGCGGGCATAAAGCCAGTTGAACAAAGCCGTGCGCGCGCCGCCGATGTGAAGGTAGCCGGTCGGAGAGGGCGCAAAACGGGTGACAACCGGGCGGTCGGACATTGGCAGGCTTTCTGGCTTGAACTTCTTGGGCTTAACGTTCTGGAAACCATGAGAGGAATAGCGTTCGGGACGGTCTAGTCAATCAGGCAGGAGAGAACAAGGGTGGCCCCGATCGTGCGGATTGCCGAAGCCTTGCAGGCGCAGCGTGGTCATTTGTTCCCCTTCGTTCCCATCGGGCTGTCGTTTGGGATCGGAGGTTATTTCGCGCTGCGGTTCGAGCCCGGCTTGCCCACCTATACCGGACTGGCGGTCCTTGTATGTTGCCTCATGGTTCTGATCCCGCGTTTGCCCGAGGCCGCGCGTCCGGTTTTCATGTTCGTGGTGCTGGCTGCAACGGGCGCGGCGTTGGCCGGTGTGCGGGCGCATGCGGTGGCGGAACCGGTGCTGTCGTTTAGGTATTACGGGCCGATCCAGGGACGGATCGTGAACGTGGACCGCTCGGGTTCCGATGCGGTGCGGCTGACGCTGGACAGGGTGGTTCTGCGCGACATGGCGCCGGAGCGGATACCGACGCGGGTGCGGGTGTCGCTGCACGGACAGCAGGGGTTCATCACGCCCGAACCGGGGCTGACGGTGATCCTGACGGGGCATCTTTCGCCGCCCTCTGGCCCAGTCGAACCCGGCGGGTTCGATTTCCAACGGCAGGCCTGGTTCGCCGGATTGGGCGCGGTTGGCTACACCCGCACGCCGGTTCTGGCGCTGCATTCGGCCGAGAAAGGCGCCGCGGGGCTTGGGCTGCACCGGTTGCGGATGCGGATCTCGGCCGCCGTTCAGGCGGCGGTGCCGGGTGAGGACGGCGCCTTTGCGGCAGCTTTGATGACCGGGGATCGCTCGGGAATGAGCAAGGCGACGCTGGAGGCGTTGCGCGCCTCGAACCTGGCACATCTGTTGGCGATTTCGGGGCTGCACATGGGCCTGTTGACGGGGTTCGTTTATGCGCTGGTGCGCTACGGGCTGGCGTTGTGGCCGCGCGTGGCGCTTGCGCTGGCCGATCCGGAAATGGGCGGCGGCGGTGGCGTTGGCTGCGGGGGCATTCTATCTTACGCTCTCGGGCGGTAATGTGGCGACGGAGCGCGCCTTTGTGATGGTCGCGGTGATGTTCGTGGCGGTGCTGTTCGACCGCCGGGCGGTCACGTTAAGGGCGGTCGCGATGGCGGCGGTGATCATCCTGATCTTTCGGCCCGAGGTGCTGACCGGGCCGGGATTCCAGATGTCCTTCGCCGCGACCACGGCGCTGGTGGCGGCCTTCGGGGCTTTGCGCAATTGGCAGCGCTGGATGCCGCCGCGCTGGCTGCGGCCGGTGCTGGCGGTGGTGATTTCCTCTGGCGTCGCAGGGCTGGCGACTGCACCCGTCGCGGCGGCGCATTTCAACAGGATCGCGGATTACGGGCTGGTGGCGAACCTGATGTCGGTGCCGTTGATGGGGCTGATTGTGATGCCCGGTGCGGTGCTGGCGGCGTGCCTTTCGCCGGTCGGGCTTGGGTGGATCGGGCTTGGCGCTGATGCAGCCGGCGATCCACTGGATATTGGCGGTTGCTACCTACGTGGCGGGGATGGAAGGGGCGCTGACCTATGTGCCGACACCTCCCGCATCGGTGCTGCCGGTTTTTGCGCTGGGGATGTTGTGGCTGATCCTGTGGCGCGGGCGCGCGCGGCTGGCGGGGCTGGTTCCTGCGGCGTTGGCCTTCGTGCTCTGGGCCGGGGTGGACCGGCCAGCGGTGCTGATCTCTGACACTGGCGGGTTGGTCGGCGTGCTGACGCCAGAGGGGCGGGCGCTGAACAAGGCCAAGGGCGAGGGCTTCGCGGCGCTGAGCTGGCTGGAAAATGATGGTGATGGCGCCAAACAGGACGGCGCTTTTGGCCGCGCAGCCTTTGGCGGCGTCAAAGGCACGCTGTTGTTTGAGGCGGCCGGGCAACCTTTCGTGCATCTCTCCGGTCGGGGTGCCGCCGACCGTGTCGCCGAGGGCTGTCGCACGGCCTCACTGGTCATAGTGACCGCCGACTGGACCGGCGAGGCAGCCTGTCAGGTGCTCGACCGCAAGGCACTGGCGGGGATGGGTGCGGTGGCACTTTATCCGGACGAAAACGGACTGCGCCTTGTCGGAACAAGGCAGCAGTCCGGGAAACGGTTGTGGAATTCGCGGCCGCGCCGTCAGTAGGTGCGGATCAGCCCGACCAGACGGCCCTGCACCTTGACCTGATCGTCGCGAAACACGCGGGTCTCATAGGCCGGGTTCGCGGCCTCCAGCGCGATGGCGCTGCCCTTGCGGCGAAAGCGTTTCAGCGTAGCCTCATGGCCTTCGACCAGGGCCACGACAATATCGCCATTATCGGCGGTCGAGGTTTCGCGGATCACGACCACGTCACCGTCATTGATGCCGGCATCGATCATCGAGTCTCCCTTGACCTCCAACGCGTAGTGATGGCCAGCGCCGGACAGCATCGAGCCCGGCACCGCAACGTTGTGCGACACCTCGCTGATCGCCTCGATCGGCACACCGGCGGCAATGCGGCCCATGACCGGCAGTTCCACGGCGTCCACTTCAACCGGCATCGCACGGCGCGGCGGGGCAGACCGGTCGCCCTCGATCACGCGGGGGGTGAAACCGGAGGTCTTTTCCATCGCATCGGGAAGTTTCAAGATCTCCAGAGCGCGCGCGCGGTGGGCGAGGCGGCGGATGAAACCGCGTTCCTCCAAAGCTGTGATCAGCCGGTGGATCCCGGATTTCGAGCGCAGATCCAGCGCCTCTTTCATTTCGTCGAAGGAGGGCGGCACGCCATCGCGCTGCACCCGCTTGTCAATGAATTTCAGTAGCTCAAGTTGTTTCTTGGTTAACATACGCTCGTACCTTCCCCGGTTTGGGATCGCCCTTAGACAGGCGTTCAGCTTATGTTCTATCCCTGTTCCCGTTACGTGTCAACGTATTCGCGCTAAAGGGGAATATACGCCACGGCCATCCCGGCGGGGCGTTCGGGATCGTTGACTGGGCGGACGAGCAGCGCGTTGGCCTCGGCCAGAACCGTCAGCAGCGAACTATCCTGACGTTCATGGGGCGTGATCCGGCCGTCTTCGACGCGGGCGCGCATGTAGTGTTCGCGCGGGCCGTTGGCCGCGATGGCGCAGCCGAGTGTGGCGTGCTGGCGAGGCGTCGCTGCGCGCGCCAGCCCAAGCAGTGCCCGGATCGCGGGCAGCAGAAAAACATGGCCGCACACCATCGCCGAAACCGGATTGCCGGGCAGTCCGATCAGCGCCGCGTCGCCCATCCGGCCGGCCATCAGCGGCTTGCCGGGGCGCATCGCGACCTTGTAAAAAACCTGTTCCATGCCAAGTTCGGCCGCCACATCCCCGACAATGTCATGATCCCCGACCGAGGCGCCGCCAATCGTCACGATCAGATCGGCACCCTTGGCCAATTCAAACGCGGTTCTCAGCGATGCGGCGGTATCGCGGGCGATTGGCAACAGGCGTGCCACGGCGCCCTCGGCCTCGACCAGCGCCTTTAGTCCGAAGGTGTTCGAGGCGATGATCTGGTCGGGGCCCGGTTCCTCTCCGGGCATCACCAGCTCGTCGCCGGTGGCGATCAGCGCCACCACCGGGCGGCGGGCAACGGGCAGGGTGGCGAAATTCATCGATGCCAGCAGTGCAAGGTCAGAGGGCGACAGCCGGCGGGGCGCGGAAAGCTTGGCGCCCTTGGCGAAATCCGCCCCGGCGCGGCGGATATTCGAAGCGGGGTCAAGCTTGTCGTGCAAGGTGATACTGTCGAATTCGCGGGTCACGTCCTCTTGAATGACGACACGGGTTGCGCCTTCGGGCACTGGCGCGCCGGTGAAGATACGCACCGCCTGTCCGTTGCGGACAGTGCCGGAAAACCCATGCCCGGCTGCGGATTCGCCGATGACGGTCAGGCTGCCCCCCGGTTGCGCATCCTCGGCGCGAACCGCATAGCCGTCCATGGCAGAGGCGGCAAAGGGCGGCTGATCACGGCCAGCAGTGGCCGGTTCGGCCAGCACCCGACCCGCGGCATCGGCAAGGGCAACGGTTTCGGTTGGCAAGACCGACAGCAGGTTGAATATTCGCTCCAGTGCCTGATCGACGGATATCATCACGTCGCCTCGTAACGCCCTGATTTGCCGCCGTCTTTCAATACGACGCGGATCTCTCCGATGGTCATGGATTTGTCGACTGCCTTGACCATGTCGTAAATCGTCAGGCAAGCGGTTGCGACGGCTGTAAGCGCCTCCATCTCGACGCCGGTCTGGCCGGCCGTCTTGACGGTTGCCTCAACCCGGATGCCGGGCAGATCGGGGTCGGGGGTCAGATCAAGGGCGGCCTTGGTTATCGGCAGCGGGTGGCAGAGCGGGATCAGTTCCGCGGTTTTCTTGGCGCCCATGATCCCGGCCAATCGCGCAACGCCCAGAACATCGCCTTTGCTGGCTTGGCCTTTGACAATGATATCAAGAGTTTTCGGCGCCATCTTGATGCTGCCGACGGCAACCGCAATGCGCGCTGTCGCCGGTTTGTCCGAGACATCGACCATGTGCGCATCGCCCTTGGCGTCGAAATGCGTCAATTCCGGCATCAGATACCCCCCGCGGCGGTCAGTGGATCGGCCAGCAGGCGGCGGGTTGCAGCGGTGACGTCCGATTGCCGCATCAGGCTTTCGCCGATCAGGAACACCCGGGCGCCGTAGCGGGCAAGGTCAGCCAGATCTTCGGGCGTGTTCAACCC
Source organism: uncultured Alphaproteobacteria bacterium (assembly GCA_963714615.1). GTDB lineage: Bacteria > Pseudomonadota > Alphaproteobacteria > Rhodobacterales > Rhodobacteraceae > JAHEAO01. Next base: position 512,625 of record CAVQOV010000013.1, read on the forward strand.
GCTTTCCGAAACCAGAACCTTGCCTTCCGGGGCAAGTTTGGCGAGGTGTCTGGTCGTGCCGAGATCAGTCTCGAAGGTCTTGAGATTGCGGTTGTTTATGCCCAGCAATCGAGATTTCAAAACATCCGCGCGTTCCAGTTCGGCTTCGTCGTGCACTTCGACCAGCACATCCATCTTCCATTCTGTCGCAACCGCTTCCAGTTCGACCGCCTGGGCGTCCGTGACCGTGGCCATGATGATCAGGATGCAGTCGGCACCCCAAGCGCGTGCCTCGACCACCTGATAGGGATCATACATGAAATCCTTGCGCAGCACCGGTAATTTCACGGCGTTGCGGGCGGCGGTCAGGTATTCAGGCGCGCCTTGGAAGCTGGGAGTGTCGGTCAGGACCGACAGGCAGGTCGCACCGCCAGCCTCGTAGGCCTCGGCCAGCGCGACCGGATCGAAATCGGCGCGGATCAGGCCCTTCGATGGGCTGGCTTTCTTGATTTCGGCAATCAAACCGTAGCCCTGCCGTGACGCTGCGAGCAGCGCATCGGCAAAACCGCGCACCGGCCCGGCCACGCCGGCCCGCGCTTCGACTTCAACGAGAGGAAGCGCCGCCTTGGCGGCCTCGATTTCGCCCAGCTTGTAGGCTTTGATCTTGTCCAGAACACTTGTCATGCAAGTTGGATAGCCTGACTTCCGAGCGAAGGGAAGTGGTTGTCAGAGTTGCGGAATTGCGCGGGCTGCGCCCGCAAGGCTATTCCGGATTCCGCCTCCGGCGGGGATATTCTTGAACAGAAGAAAAACAAGCAATCCTCTTTTGCTGAAAAGTATCCCCGAGCGGCGCGCACCGCGACGCCGAAGGCGGCGCAATTGCGGATCAGCCGCCCGACGTGACCCGGGCAAGAATACGCAGTTTCTCCAGCGCGCGGCCGGAATTGATGCTGTCCGTGGCGATCTCCACGCCCTCGGGCAGCGTTGTTGCGCGATCTGCAATCATCAGCGCCGCGGCGGCGTTGAGCAAGACCGCGTCGCGGTAGGCACCTTGTGCGCCGGCCAGAACGGCGGCCAGCGCGCGGCCGTTTTCCTCGGGTCCGCCGCCGGTGATCGCCTCAAACGGGTGCGTGGGCAGGCCAGCGTCTTCGGGGTGGACCTCGCGTTCGCTGACCTTGCCCCCCTCCAGCACTGCGATCCAGCTGGTGCCGGTGATCGTGATCTCGTCGGTGCCGTCCGAACCATGCACAAGCCATGCTTTTTCACTGCCCAGTCGCCCCAGTGTTTCGGCCATCGGGCGGATCAGGTCGCGGGTGAAGGTGCCGGTCAGTTGACGTTTCACACCGGCGGGGTTGGTCATCGGCCCGAGGATGTTGAAGATCGTGCGGGTGCCCAGTTCGATCCGGCTGGGCATTACGTGTTTCATCGCCGGGTGGTGCATCGGCGCCATCATGAAGGCGATGCCGGCCTCGGCCAGCGCCCTTTCAACGATATCGGGGCCGACCATGACCTCGACCCCGTTCATTGCCAGCGCGTCGGCAGCGCCGGAATTCGACGACAATTTCCGGTTGCCGTGTTTGGCCACCGGCACCCCGGCGCCCGCGACCGTGAAGGCGGTGGCAGTGGAGATCTGCAAGGTCGGCTTGCCCGATCCGCCGGTGCCCACAATGTCGATCGCGCCGTGCGGCGCCCGCACCTTGTGGCATTTGGCGCGCATCACGGCGGCGGCGGCGGCGAATTCGTCAACCGTTTCGCCGCGCGTGCGCAATGCCATCAGGAAGCCGCCGATCTGACTGGGGGTGGCCTGTCCCTCGAACAGAATCTCGAAGGCCGCCATCGCCTCCTCGGGGGTCAGGGCGCGGTCAGCGGCCGCTGCGATCATCGGCTTGAGGTCATCGCTCATGCCGGGACCTTCACCATATCAAGGAAGTTCTGCAAAAGTTTGTGGCCGTGTTCCGATGCGATGGATTCGGGATGGAACTGTACGCCGTGGATCGGCAGGGTCTTGTGCTGAAGGCCCATGATCGTACCGTCCTCCAACTCTGCCGTTACTTCCAGTGTGTCAGGAAGCGTGGCGCGATCAACCACCAGCGAGTGGTAGCGGGTGGCCAGAAACGGCGATGGCAGGCCCGCAAACACCCCCTGACCGTGATGCAGGATAGAGCCCATCTTGCCGTGCACGATCTCGTGGCAGCGCACCACCTTGCCGCCAAAAGCCTGACCGATGGCCTGATGGCCAAGGCACACGCCCAGAAGTGGTGTGCGGGTTTCCGCCGCCGCATGCGTCAGCGCAAGGCAAATACCGGCCTGATCAGGGTCGCAGGGGCCGGGGGAAAGCAATATCGCGCTGGGGCGCAATGCCATCGCCTGTTGCACATCCAGCGCATCGTTTCGCTTAACCACCACCTCGGCGCCCAATTCACCGAGGTAGTGAACCAGATTGTAGGTAAAGCTATCGTAGTTGTCGATCAGCAGCAGCATGGATGCGTCTCCGGTAAAAGGGGGGTGAACCCTTGGAATTGTCGCGGTATACATGTTCAACAGGCAGCACCGGGGGTCAAGTCATCCCGGGCAAAAGGCAGGCATCGGGACGGAGGAATCGAGTTTGGGGCGCGGATTTTTATCGGGTCTGGTCTGGGGCAGCATCCTTTCGGTGATGTTGGTCTGGATGGCATCGCAGATGAGCGGGATGATCGAGGTGCTTGAAGCGCCGAAAGACATCGCAATAAAGGCACCCGAGGCAGTCAGTGTCGAACCGTTAGAGGAAGCGGCGGCTGCACTGCCGGCCGGGGACGACAGCCCGGCAGATGCAACCTTGCGGCAAGGGGCTGCACCCGTGGGCAGCGATGCCGATGCAGCCCCGGCCGTGGAAACCGAGGCTACCCGCGCTCCGGAAACAACCGAGGCCGCGCAAGCACCGGATGAGCCTGCTGCCGGTGAAGCGCCCAACGTCACTGTCACCAATGATGCGCCAGCGCGGTCGCCGGATGCCGGCCAGGCGCCTGCACCAGCCCCCACGCCGGCCCCGGCCGATGCCGCTCCGCAGATCGCCGAGGCGGCGCCGCTGCCCGATTTCACCCAGCCGGTAATCGTTGAGCCGCAGGCGCCGGCACCGCCGGAAGCGCCGGCAGAGCCTTCGCCCACGATCGAAGCAGCGCCCGAGGCCGGTACAAACGGTTCAGCGCCGGTAGCGCCCAAAACAGACGCTTTGCCAGAGGCCGGAGCGGCACCCGATAGCCCACCTGCGGTTGGCGCCGAAGCGGTGCCCACGCCGGACGTGGCACCAGAGGACGCTGCGCCAGAGGCCGAACCGGAACCTCAACCCGAAGCCCTTCCAGAGCCCGAAACTGCCGAGCCAGAGAGTGCCGAGCCGGAAACTTCAGAACCGACCGAACCGGAACGCGCCGGAACGCTGGAGGCGGCTGGCGGTCTTGGCAACCTTGCCCCCGATGTAAAGGTGAACCGGCTGCCGTCGATTGGCGGACAGACCGAGGCTGCGGTGCCTGGGGCGGAACTTGCCCCCGGTGGCGCGCCGGCGGGCTCCGCGATCACCCGCTTTGCCGCTACCTTTGAAAACCCGGAGAACCGTCCGGTGATGGCGATTCTGCTGATCGACGAGGGCGGCGCCAGGTCGAGTGTTTCGGACATGGAAGCCTTCCCGTTCCCGGTCAGCTACGTCGTCGATGCCGCACGGCCCGATGCCTCCGAGGCGATGGCCGATTACCGCGCGGCGGGCCGCGAAGTCGTGGCGATGACGCCGCTGCCCGATGGCGCGGCCCCCAAAGATGTCGAGGTGTCATTCGAGACCTATCTGGCGCGAATGCCAGAGGTCGTGGCGGTGATGGATACCCGCGATGCCGGCTTCCAGTCGGGCCGGCAGGTTGCAGCACAAGTGGCCGAGATTCTTGCTGCGAACGGCATGGGCATGATCACCTATTCCAAGGGCCTCAATGCGGCAACCCAGATTGCGGGCCGAGAGGGTGTGCCGGCCAAGCTTGTATTCCGCGAGTTCGACAATGACGGTCAGGACGGAGCGGCAATCCAGCGCTTTCTGGATCAGGCGGCGTTCAAGGCCGGGCAGCAGACCGGGGTGATCCTCGTTGGTCACAATCGCCCCGAAACCGTGGCCGCCCTGCTAGAGTGGGGGCTGGGAAACCGTGCCGCAACAGTGGCGCTGGCACCGGTTTCGGCGGCTTTGCTGGCAGAGTGAGTTTGAGTTGCGCCGCAGGCCCTGGCCTTGCGTCGCGACGGGCGAGGGGCTGTCTGCCCCTCGCGCTCCCCGAGGATATTTCCGGACAAATAATAGGCGGAAACGCCCCGCACGGGTGGCCGAAGCGGCTAAGAATTGCGGCTGCGCGTGAACATGCCTGCATCGGCGGCAGCACGGCGGATGGCGTTCGATTTGTGCACCGTTTCGCGATATTCGGACTCTGGATCGCTGTCATAGACGACGCCGCCGCCGGCCTGAATGTAGAGCTTTTCGTCCTTCAGCACCGCGGTGCGCAGCGCGATGCACATGTCCATGTCGCCGTTCGAGGCGAAATATCCGACGCCGCCACCGTAGACGCCGCGTTTTTCCGGCTCCAGTTCGTCGATGATTTCCATCGCGCGCACCTTGGGTGCGCCGGAAACCGTGCCAGCGGGCAAACCGGCCAGCAGCGCCGAAAGCGCATCCTGATCCTCGGCCAGTTCGCCGACCACGTTCGAGACGATGTGCATCACGTGGCTGTAGCGTTCGATGATGAATTGCTCGGTCGGGTGGACGCTGCCGATCTTCGAGACCTTGCCGGTATCGTTGCGGCCCAGATCAAGCAGCATCAGGTGCTCGGCCAGCTCCTTTTGATCGGCCAGAAGGTCGAGTTCGTTGGCCTTGTCCTCGGCGGGCGTCGCACCGCGCGGCCGGGTGCCGGCGATCGGGCGGATCGTCACCTCTGAGCCGAACACCCGCACAAGGATCTCGGGACTAGCGCCGATCACCTGATAGCCGCCGAAGTTGAAATAGAACATGAACGGCGACGGGTTGGTGCGCCGCAAGCTGCGATAAAGCGCGAAGGGCGGCAGCGCGAAATCCAGCGACCAGCGCTGCGATGGCACGACCTGAAAGATGTCGCCCGCCCGGATATAGTCCTTGGCCTTCTCGACCGCCGCCAGATAGCCGTCATGGCTGAAATTGCTGACCGGTTCTGCGTCGGGCAGCGCCTCGCCCAGATCGTGGCTGGTGTCCTTGGGCTGGCGTTCCAGATCGCGCACCGCGTCCATCACCCGCTCTGCGGCTTGCGCATAGGCGGCGCGGGCCGACAGGCCGGACGCAGCCCAGGCTGGCGACACCACGATCACTTCGCCCTTCACCCCGTCCAGCACGGCAACCACCGAGGGGCGCAGCAGCACCGCATCGGGCAGGCCAAGCGGATCGGGGTTCACGTTGGGCAGGTGTTCGACCAGCCGGATCATGTCATAGCCGAGATAACCGAACAGACCGGCGGCGGCGGCGGGCAGGTCGGCGGGCAGGTCGATATGGCTTTCGGCGATCAGCGCGCGCAGCGTGTCCAGCGGATGGCCCGGCAGGTCGGCAAACGCCTCGGGGTCGAACCGCGCGTCGCGGTTGATCTGCGAGGTTTCGCCCAGGCACCGCCAGATCAGATCGGGTTTCATGCCGATGATCGAGTAGCGTCCGCGCACCTCGCCGCCGGTCACCGATTCCAGCATGAAGCTGTCGGTGCGCGCCTCGGTCAGCTTCAGCATCAGCGAAACCGGCGTGTCCAGATCGGCGGCAAGGCGGGTGTAGACGACCTGATTTTGGCCGCGGTCATAGCCGCTCTGGAAGGCGTCGAATGACGGTTGCAGCGGCATCGGCCTTACGGAAACTGCGCGTGGACCGCGTTGATCGCGGTCTGGTTCAGCGAAATGCCCGCCTGCAATTCCATCGCGCGGGTGAAGCTGTCCAGAAGGTCGTTGGCGATCCCCTGACGCACGCCATCGTTCAACGCCTGTTCCAGCGCCTTGGCGTCGGGATCTTCCTTGTCGGCGGGCAGCACGTCGGTCAGTTGCCCGATCAGAATGCTGTCGGGTGCCTCGACCACGGCAGAGCCGCTTGGTTTCAGCTTGAACATTTCGGCCACGAATTCAGGCGATGCGTCTTCGATGAAGGCGTCGCGGGTAATGCGGGTTTCCACGGTTACCGGAAGGCCCAGGCTGCTGATGCGAGCACCGTTGTCGAGCTGCGCCTTGATCTCGGCGGCGCGCACCTGCAATTGCTCGCGGGTCTTGGCGGCCTCCCATGCTTCGCGAACCTTACCCGTAGCGGTTTCGTAGGGTTCGGGGCGCGACGGGATCACCTTGTTCAGCCGCAGCGCGAAGATGCCGCCATCGTCAAGTTGCTGGATCTCCGGGAAATCCTCGGTTGTCGCGGCGGCGGCGGCGGTTTTGAAGCCTTCATAGGCGGTAAGACCGTCGGACATCTCTGGTGTCCATTCGATCTGGCCCAGTTCCATGTCGGTTTCCGCGGCAATCTCTTCCAGCGTCGCCCCGCCAGCCAGCAGATCGTCGATCGCGTCTATCCGATCGCCGATCATCCGGCGCGCGCGGTCCATCGTGAATTCGTCCTTCAACTCGCCGCGCGCGTCTTCAAACGAGGTGATCTGCGCGGGCAGGATTGCATTGACCCGGATCAAGGCAGGGCCAAGATCGGTGGCCACCGGCCCGGCAATGCCGGGGCCGTCAAGCGCAAAGACCGCATCGGCGGCAGCCCCCAGATCATCGCGCGACACATCGCCCAGATCGACGTCCGGCAGTGTCAGGCCGCGCTCGTTGACCAACTCCTCGAACGTTTTCGAGCCGTCATTGATCGCGGCCAGGGCGGCGGCCGCTTCCTCCTCGGTGCCGAAAACCAAACGTTCGACAAGGCGGCGCTCGGGTTGGTTGAATTCGTCGGCGCGCTCGTCATAAAGCTTGCGCAGGGTGGCATCGTCTACCTCGACCTGATCCACGATCCGGTCGGGAGACAGCCAGACATAGGTGATGTCGCGCGCCTCTGGCAGGGCGAACTGATCGATATTGGCGGCGTAATAGGCTTGCAGGTCTTGCTCGGACGGTTCTGCAAGCGGCTCTTGCAGCGCGCCACGATCCAGCTTGACCCATGAGAAGCTGCGCCGTTCGCCGACATACGCGATCAGCGTGTTCGCAAAGGCGGCGGGCGCAGCGACGCCGCCAGAAACCGCCGCCTGCAGGATGTTGCGGGCGACATCCATACGGACGTTTTCCTCGAACCGGGCCAGGGTCAGGCCAGAGCGGTCCAGCGTGAATTCATAGGCGTCGCGGTCGAACTGGCCGTTCAGACCCTGAAAGGCAGGTGTGGCCACGATCTGGCGTTGCACCTCTGCATCGCCAACGGAAATCCCCAGACGCGCGGTTTCGTTTTCCAGTGCCGCGGCCCCGATAAGGCGTTGCAGCACGGCGCGGTCCACACCAAAGGCCTGCGCTTGGGCCAGCGTGATGTTCTGGCCGGTCTGCGCCTGCAGGCTTCGCAACTCCTGCTCCAGCTCGCGCGCATAGCGGTTAACGTCGATCTCGGTATCACCGACCGAACCGATGGTCCGGACCGAGCCACCGAAATTGGTGGCGCCAAAGCCTGCAAGGCCGATCATCAGCAGGACCAGAATGATCCAGACAACGACGTTCGACGCCTTCTTTTTCGCGCTTTTTGCCATTCCCGAAGCCTCGTGGTTTTTCCGCCCCGCGATGTCTAGGCGCGATGTGTCAGCAGCGCAAGGTCAGAGCGCCAGGTTTTCCAGCCGGGAAAACAGCGTGTCGATGCCGCTACGGTCGATGTTGGCATACGCGATACGCAACGCGCGCGCCCCGCGCGGATCGTCTTCGGGCGTGAAGAATGTCGCGGGCAACAACAGAACGCCCGCCTCGGTGACAAGCCGTCGCGCAAGATCGTCCGACGCCATCTTGAACGGATGCTCGACATAGGCAAAAAAACCGCCAATGCCGCGCAGCTTCCAACCCTTCAGCCGGTGGAACCCTTCGGTCATCGCCGCGCGGCGGTCAAGGATTTCGGCGCGCTCTCCGGCCAGCCACTGGCGCATGTTGCGCATCCCCCAAAGGGCGGCGCGCTGGCCGATCTGGTTGGGGCAGATGGTGACCGTGTCGATGTATTTCTCGACCTCGGCCAGACGCCGCGTGCTGGCGGTCAGGGTGCCCACGCGGTGCCCGGTCAGCCGGTAGGCCTTCGAGAACGAATACAGCTGGATCAGCGTATTGGCCCAGTCGGGATCGGTGAAAAGATCATGCGGCGCGCCTGTCCGGCTGTCAAAGTCGCGGTAGGTTTCATCAACGACCAATGCGATGTTTTCGCGCTGCGCAAGGTCGTAGAAGGCGCGCACCAGATCGGCAGGGTATTCGACACCGCCGGGATTGTTCGGCGTGACCAGAACGATGGCGCGGGTGCGCGGCGTGATCAGCGCTTCGGCCACGGCGGGGTCGGGCAGCAGATCTTCGCCCGTCGGCAGCGGCACGGCGGTGACGCCCTGCATCGTCAGGTGCATCTTGTGGTTGAAATACCATGGGGTTGGCAGGATGACCTCATCGTCCTGACCGGCCAGCGTGGTCATCGCGGCGGTGAACGCCTGATTGCAGCCGGACGTTATGGCCACCTGCGCGGGCAGAATCGCGCCGCCGTAAAGCGCCGAGGATTGATCCGCCACTTCGGCCCGCAACTCCGCCAGCCCCAGATCGGCACCGTAAAGGTGCGCCGACGGATCGTTAAGCACGATATCGGCAATGGCGCGGCGCATGTTTTCAGGCGGCGGCAAGGCGGGGGCAGCCTGACTGACATTCAAGAGCGGCCGGTCGGGCGGAAAGCTCACGCCATCAAGCCAGCGATACGCCTCCATTACCGGAGGCGCAAAGGTGTCACGGATGCGCGGATTCACGGGCGTGGACATGCCTTAGTCTTTGCCGCGATAGGGCTCGACATATTGCAGGGCCATGTCCCAGGGAAAGAAGATCCAGGTGTCCTGGCTGACCTCGGTGATGAAGGTATCCACCATCGGCCGGCCGGACGGCTTGGCATAGACGGTGGCAAAATGCGCCTTGGGATAGAGCTTGCGCACCAGTTCCAGCGTCTTGCCGGTATCGACCAGATCGTCGATCACCAGAATACCGGTGCCGTCGCCCATCAACGTGGCGTCAGGCGCCTTCAGCAGTTTGGTTTCGGACTGGTCCTGATGGTCGTAGGATTTCACGCAGATCGTATCGACCGTGCGTATATCCAACTCTCGCGCCGCGATCATCGCGGGCGCCATGCCGCCCCGGGTGATCGCGACAACGGCCTTCCATGCGCCGTCATCAGGCCCGTTTCCGTCCAGCCGCCACGCCAGCGCGCGACTGTCGCGGTGGATCTGGTCCCAACTGACGTGGAACCCCTTTTCGTGCGGCAAACGGTCAGTCATGGTTGTTGACCTTTGTGATGTCAGGCGCATCGACGGCCTTCATGCCGATGGCGTGATAGCCGGCATCGACATGCAATACTTCGCCGGTAACACCAGAGCCAAGGTCAGACAACAGGTACAGCGCCGACCGGCCGACATCGTCGGTTGTCACGTTGCGGCGCAGCGGCGAATTATATTCGTTCCACTTCATGATGTAGCGGAAATCGCCGATGCCAGAGGCCGCCAGCGTCTTGATCGGCCCGGCCGAGATCGCGTTGCAGCGGATGCCATCCTTGCCCAGATCCTCGGCGATGTAGCGCACCGAGGCCTCCAGCGCGGCCTTGGCCAGCCCCATGACGTTGTAATGCGGCATGACCTTTTCGGCACCGTAATAGGTCAGCGTCAGCAGCGACCCGCCGGGGTTCATTATCGCGGCGGCACGCTGGCAGACGGCAGTGAATGAGTAGACAGAGATGTCCATCGACATGTTGAAATTTGCGCGGCTGGTGTCGACATAGCGACCGCGAAGTTCATTTTTATCTGAAAATCCAATGGCATGAACGACAAAGTCAATGCTTCCCCATTCGGATTTCAGGGTCTCGAACAACTGATCCATCGACGCCTCGTCCGAGACATCGCATTCCACGATCAGGGTCGAGCCCAGTTGCGCCGCCAGCGGATCGACCCGCTTTCTTCAGCTGTTCGCCCTGATAGGAAAATGCCAGTTCGGCACCTGCATCGGCGCAGGCCTTGGCAATCCCCCACGCGATTGACTTGTCATTCGCAAGGCCCATGATAAGCCCGCGTTTGCCTGCCATAAGGTTTGTTGACATCTGGCGCCCCTTGTCCACCTTTTGTTTATTGACAACGGTTTATGGCAAAGCCGGGATGGCATCAAGGAAAACGGCGCTAGCCGGATGTCGCAAAGCGTCGGTGCAGGGCCGGAAGGGACATCGGAATGAGCGACAGAAGCGGCATATTCGCGGGCGAAGACCCGTTCGACATCGCCCGGCGCTGGCTGGCCGAGGCAGAGCCGGTGGAGCCTTCGGACCCCAATGCGATGGCGCTTTCGACGGTCGATGCGACCGGGATGCCCAACACCCGGATCGTGCTTCTCAAGGGCATCGAGGACGACAGGCTTCGTGTTCTTCACGAATTATGAAAGCGCGAAGGGGCAAGAGATTGCCGCGACGGGGAAGGCGTCTTTCGTCATCCACTGGAAATCGCTCGCCCGTCAGATCCGGGTCCGGGGCCTGATCGCCAAGGTATCCGCCGAAGAGTCTGACGCCTATTATGCGACACGGCCGCTTGGGCAGCCGGATCGGCGCCTGGGCGTCGCGGCAATCGCAACCGCTGGCCTCGCGCGGGGCGCTGATGCGGGCCGTAGCACTGGAAACGGCCAAACGCGGCATATCCCCCAAGAGGCCGCCGTATTGGGGCGGGTTTCGGATCGCTCCGCAGGAAATCGAGTTCTGGGCAGGAAACGAATTCCGGCTGCATGACCGGTTCCGCTGGACCCGCGAAAAGCCCGCAGCAGAGTGGAAAATTCAGCGCCTGAACCCCTGAAATTCGCGCATCGTGAATTGCGGACCCCTGAAAACCAAGCAAATTTTATGCTTGAAACCGACGGCGTGATGGCACACGACTGTGCGCGGGGCTGGAACACTAATCTCTAAGTGGAGACTATGGAAGACAAAGGGGACGTGCGCCGCGTCGTTGGCCATGTAAAATGGTTCGACCCGGTAAAAGGATTTGGATTCGTGGTGTCACAGGATGGCGGCGCGGATATTCTGCTGCATGCCAATGTTCTGCGGAACTACGGCCAAGGCTCGATTGCTGACAGTACGTGGGTCGAGATCAGCGTGCAGGAAACCGCTCGCGGGGTTCAGGCGCTGGAGATTTTCAGCATCACGCCGCCCAAATCCGAACCGTCCGCCGAGGGCGCAGACATCGACGGCGGCGAGCAGATCGACGACACCGATATTCCGCTGCAACCCGGTCGGGTGAAATGGTTCGACAAGTCCAAGGGCTTCGGCTTTGCCAATGTCTTTGGCCGTGACGAGGATATCTTTGTCCATATCGAGGTTTTGCGGCGCTCAGGTTTTGCCGATCTGCAGCCCGGCGAAGCCATTGGCCTAAAGGTGGTTGAAGGCAAGCGCGGGCGGATGGCATCCTCGGTCATATCATGGGATTCGGCCGCAAAGAAATGAACCGACAGATTGCGTCTTTCGCGCTTGGCATTCTGGCCCTTGCCGGGCTGGCCGGGATCGGCCATGCCGGTTGCAGCGACGCGCAGGTAGAGTTGCGCGGTGATTGGGGGCAGGCGCGGTTTGGCGTCGAAGTTGCTGACGATCCGGCGGAACGGGCGCAGGGCCTGATGCACCGCGAGAAACTGGCGGCAAGCGCCGGCATGCTCTTTGTCTATCGAGGCGCCGCAACATGCAACCTTCTGGATGAAGAACACCCTGATCCCGCTGGATATGATCTTTATCGACGCGACCGGCACAGTGACCCGCATTCACGAAAACGCCGTGCCGCTGGATACCACCGGCATCGATGGCGGCACCGGCGTGGTGGCCGTTCTGGAGGTAAATGGCGGTTTGGCCAGCGCCTTGGGCATCACCGAAGGCAGCGAGGTCCGGCATCCCAGCTTCGACAGCAGGGCAGCCGCCTGGCCCTGCGCTGATCCGTGACCACGCGGCTGATCTTGCATGCAGGCTCACACAAGACCGGCACCACCGCGATCCAGCAGGCCCTTTTTCAGCACCGCGGCAGCTTTGCCAAGGCAGGCATCCTCTATGATCCCGGCCACCGGTTCTTTGGTGGCCCCAAGACCGCGCATCACGGGCTGGCGCATGCGCTGGCGCGGTTCGAGGCCGCAGACCGGGCGGCTTTGGCGCGCTACCGCAAGATGCTCGACAGCCGCGCGCAGAACGCGGATCTGGTGGTAATCAGCGCCGAGCCGTTCTTGCGCCATATCGCCGCGCAATCCGGGGCGGGCGACCGCGCAGGGCAGCGTCTGGCCTATGTCGCGCGCGTGGCAGAGTACCTGCAGGGCTTCGATGTCACAGTCTCGATCTATCTGCGCCGGCCCGACAGGTTCGCGGTCTCGCTTTACAAGGAAAACCTGGTGCGTACCGGTCTTTCGATGCCGTTCGCCGACTACCTTGTCGCAAAGGCCGACACGTTCCACTATCAATCGCGGCTTGCCCCGTTCCGCCAGCACTTCACGTCCGTCGATGTGCGAAGCTATGAGGCCACGGTTGCCCGCGGTCTCGTGCGCGGCTTTTTCGAGGATCACGGATTGCCTCTTTCGCCTGATTTCCAAGAGGACCGGACGCGGGGCAGCATCAGCGCCGCCGGCGCGATCTGGCTCGCCCGCGCGAAATCCGGCGGCAACATCTCCGAGCGGGATCGGCAACGGCGTTGGGATTTCCTTTTGTCGCCAGAGGCGCAAGAGATCCTCGCCGATCCTGCGGGCACCGGCCTTTGGGCCAGTTCAGAGCAGCGGCGCAGCTTTGTAGGCGCGGCACTTGCGGGGTTTGACCTAGCGGGGTTCTGGGACAGCCCGCAAGAGCCGGTGCAGCCCGTCGACTGGAACGATATCCGCCAAGCCAAGACCGACGCCGCCTACAGCGACTGGCTGCATCGCAATGCGGCCCGGTTGAAGGCGCGCGAGGCATTGGGCGCCGCCCCGTACCAGCCCGACATCAGCCTGCCGTCCGCGCGTTTCATGCTGTTGCGCAGGTATTTCGGCGCGCTTGGGGCGATATCTCGCGACTAGGGGCTTTTCATTGCAGCAAACAGCAACTATGCACGCCGCTGTCGGGGCGTAGCGCAGCCTGGTAGCGCATCTGTTTTGGGAACAGAGGGTCGGGAGTTCGAATCTCTCCGCCCCGACCACATCACAATATCCAAGAACTTGGCCCGGTGCCAACGCGCACGCGCCTGACGCGGGCCTGACGCTTCGACCGTCACTCGTGAGCCAAAGCCGCGCGCCAGCCGTCGCGCGTTTTTTCAACCATGTGACATTTCCCCAATACCCGCCTTCACCGTACTTGTCCGCAAAATGCCCTGTGGATAACTTCAGGTGGTTCCTGAACCGATCGGCATAAACCTGCCGATTGAAACGGGAATTTCCGATGCCCGCTTTCGCCTTGCGTCCGGACCGAGTTCGAAAGGTTAACGGGATGGCCCAAAAACCCGCCGATTGGTCAACCGAAAAAACCTGTGGATATGGTGAATATTTTCGTTGACCCCTTGTGGCCGCGATACGTCAGGTTGTGGAGGCTGACCGGCCAGCCACTAGATTTAGTATCTCGTGGCAGGGGACGCCGGGGAGGGACGATAACCAGAACTGGGCCGGACGCCTTCGGGCAAACCAGGCCAGGGTAGGGCGGAACATCCGCTCTGTGGTGGCGTATTCTCTGACGTTTGGTCTGGTCGGCGCGTAATCGGGTGTGGTCCGCATGAAGACGGGTCTGCCCACCAGAACCGATAGAAGTCACGGGGCAAGTTATAAAAATGAAAATCGAACGTAAATTTACCAAGGCAGGTAAAGACGCTTACGCAGAGCTGGATTTCACGACCACCACCTCGGAGATTCGCAATCCCGACGGCACCACGGTGTTCAAGCTGGAAGGCATGGAAGTGCCCGGCGGCTGGAGCCAGGTCGCCTCTGACGTCATCGCGCAGAAATATTTCCGCAAGGCCGGCGTTCCGGCGCGGCTGAAGGCGGTCAAGGAAAAGGGTGTGCCCGAGTTTCTGTGGCGCTCGGTTCCCGATACCGCCGCGCTCGGACAAGCTGCCCGAGGATCAGAGGTTTCGGCGGCGAGACCTCTGCCAAGCAGGTTTTCGACCGTCTGGCCGGTGCCTGGGCCTATTGGGGCTGGAAGGGCGGCTATTTCACGTCCGAGGCCGACGCCCGCGCTTATTACGATGAGATGCGGTTCATGCTGGCCACCCAGATGGCCGCGCCCAACAGCCCGCAGTGGTTCAACACCGGCCTGCACTGGGCCTACGGCATCGACGGCCCGTCGCAGGGCCACTACTACGTTGATTACCAGACCGGCGAGCTGACCAGATCGGCCAGCGCCTACGAGCATCCGCAACCGCATGCCTGCTTCATCCAGTCGGTCGCCGACGATCTGGTCGGCGATGGCGGCATCATGGATCTTTGGGTGCGCGAGGCGCGTCTGTTCAAGTACGGCTCCGGCACCGGCACCAACTTTTCCAGCCTTCGCGGCGCGGGCGAGCATCTGTCGGGCGGCGGCAAATCTTCCGGCCTGATGGGGTTCCTGAAGATCGGCGACCGCGCGGCGGGTGCGATCAAGTCGGGCGGCACCACGCGCCGCGCCGCCAAGATGGTGATCTGCGACATGGATCACCCCGATATCGAGCAGTTCATCAACTGGAAGGTCATCGAAGAACAGAAGGTCGCGTCGCTCGTCGCCGGCTCCAAGATGCACGAACGCCAGCTGAACGAGATTTTCGCCGCGATCCGCACCTGGGATGGCAGCAGCGAGGATGCGGTCGATCCGGCGAAGAACGAGACCCTGAAGGCCGCGATCAAGTCGGCCAAAAAGGTTCAGATCCCGGAGACCTACGTCAAGCGCGTGCTGGATTACGCCAAGCAGGGCTATACCAGCATCGAGTTTCCGACCTACGACACCGATTGGGACAGTGAAGCCTATGCCTCCGTGTCGGGCCAGAATTCCAACAACTCGGTCCGCGTCACCGATGCCTTCCTGAAGGCGGTCAAGGACGATGCCGACTGGGAACTGATCCGCCGCACCGACGGCAAGGTCGCCAAGACCGTCAAGGCGCGCGACCTCTGGGCCGATGTCGGCCACGCGGCCTGGGCCTGCGCCGATCCGGGCATCCAGTACCACGACACCGTCAATGCCTGGCACACCTGCCCGGAAGACGGCGCGATCCGCGGCTCGAACCCGTGCTCGGAATACATGTTCCTCGACGATACGGCCTGCAACCTCGCCTCGATGAACCTGCTGACCTTCCTGAAGGACGGCGAGTTCCAGGCCGAGGACGTATATCCACGCCACCCGGCTTTGGACGCTGACGCTGGAAATCAGCGTGATGATGGCGCAGTTCCCGTCCAAGGAAATCGCGCAGCGGTCCTATGACTTCCGCACGCTGGGCCTGGGCTACGCCAATATCGGCGGCCTCTTGATGAACATGGGCTACGGCTATGACAGCGACGAGGGCCGCGCGATGTGCGGCGCGCTGACAGCGCTGATGACCGGCGTTTCTTACGCGACCTCGCCGAGATCGCGGGCGAACTGGGCGCCTTCCCCGGCTACAAGAAGAACGCCAAGCACATGCTGCGCGTGATCGAGAACCACCGCACCGCGGCTTACGGAAAAACCAACGGATACAAGGCGCTGGCGGTCAAACCTGTGCCGCTGGATCACGGCAATTGCCCCGACGCCCGGTTGGTCGAGCTGGCCAAGGGCGCCTGGGACGAGGCGCTGGAGCTGGGCAAGAAGCACGGCTACCGCAACGCGCAGGCCACCGTGATCGCGCCGACCGGCACGATCGGTCTGGTGATGGATTGCGACACGACCGGGATCGAACCAGATTTCGCGCTGGTGAAGTTCAAGAAGCTGGCAGGTGGTGGTTACTTCAAGATCATCAACCGCTCGGTGCCGGCGGCGCTGGAGAAACTCGGATATTCCTCCTCCCAGATTGAAGAGATCATCTCTTACGCCGTCGGCCACGGGACTATCGGCAATGCGCCGGGGATCAACCACACCTCGCTGATCGGCCACGGCTTCGGCCCGGCGCAGATCGAGAAGATCGAAGCGGCTTTGCCCTCGGCCTTCGACATCCGCTTCGTCTTCAACCAGTGGACGCTGGGCGAGGAGTTCTGCAAGGAACACCTGGGCATCCCGGCCGAGAAACTGACCGATCCGTCCTTCGACCTGCTGCGCCATCTTGGCTTCAGCCGCAAGGATATCGAGGCCGCGAACGACCATGTTTGCGGCACGATGACGCTGGAAGGCGCGCCGTTCCTGAAAGAAGAGCACTACAGCGTCTTCGATTGCGCCAATGCCTGCGGCAAGAAGGGCAAGCGCTTCCTGGCGGTCGAACAGCCACATCACGATGATGGCGGCGGCGCAGATCGTTCATCTCTGGCGCGATCTCCAAGACGATCAACATGCAGAACGACGCCACGATCGAGGATTGCCAGGCGGCCTACGAGCTGTCGCTGGTCGCTGGGCGTCAAGGCCAACGCGCTTTACCGCGATGGCTCGAAACTGTCGCAGCCGCTGGCCGCCGCGCTGATCGAGGATGACGAGGAAGCCGAAGAGATCCTGACCAACGGCTCGGCGCAGGAAAAGGCGCGGGTGCTGGCCGAAAAGATCGTCGAGAAGATCATCGTCAAGGAGATCGCACGCGGCCGCGAAAAGCTGCCGCAGCGGCGCAAGGGCTACACGCAGAAGGCCATCGTCGGTGGCCACAAGGTCTATCTGCGCACCGGCGAATATCGAAGACGGCAAGCTGGGCGAGATCTTCATCGACATGCACAAGGAAGGTGCCGGTTTCCGCGCGATGATGAACAACTTCGCCATCGCGGTTCGGTCGGCCTGCAATACGGCGTGCCGCTGGAGGAATTCGTCGACGCCTTCACCTTCACCAAGTTCGAACCGGCGGGCATGGTGCAGGGCAACGAGACGATCAAGAACGCGACCTCGATCCTTGACTATATCTTCCGCGAACTGGCGGTCAGCTATCTCGACCGCACCGATCTGGCGCATGTGAAGCCCGAAGGCGACGCGTTCGACGATCTGGGCCGGGGCGAGGAAGAGGG
Organism: uncultured Alphaproteobacteria bacterium; assembly: GCA_963714615.1. Taxonomy (GTDB): domain Bacteria; phylum Pseudomonadota; class Alphaproteobacteria; order Rhodobacterales; family Rhodobacteraceae; genus JAHEAO01. The sequence goes on from CAVQOV010000013.1 coordinate 529,869, forward strand.
CAAGCGCAACTTCGACGAGATGTACGGAGACCGCGGCGTCGAAATCGCTGGAGGTGCTGCGCCAGATCAGCTCGACCGGGTATCTGCGCAAGCGGATGCCGCAGGAACTGCGTGTGCTTGCAGGGCGGCATGGGCGCCGTCGGCGCTGGACAGTGCCACGCGATCCGGTCGCGACCTTGCAGACGCTGGTGCCGGACGTGGCCAGCGACCGGCTTCGCCGAAACCGCGGTGGGCTATGTCGGCGGGGCAGGGACGCCGCACCTCGATGGACGCCCGCACCAAGGCCAAGATGCAGGGCTACGAGGGCGATCCCTGCGGCGAATGCGGCAACTACACGCTGGTGCGCAACGGGACTTGCATGAAGTGCAACACCTGCGGTGGGACGAGCGGGTGTAGCTGAGGAATTTGGGGCGCAGCGATTCGGTGCGCCCTTACAGAGATGTGGTTGGACTCCACGGGTTTTCGTCGAAAACCCATTCTGTCCAACTCTCCGCGTTTTCCATGGAAAACGCGGCGGGGTTTCCGGGGCGGGTGCGCTCGCCCCTGACGTTGATCGGGCCGCAGGCAGAAACCGGGCGGTACACAAAATGAGCCTGATCAGCGAAACTGGGGGTCCTTCGGGGCCCCCTTCTTCTTTTTGGCCTATAGCGCCGCGCCCTCCACCAGACTGCCCACCAGACTGGCCACGGCGCAATCATGCGGCAGGTCCATGTCTTTGCAAAGCCGCTGGCGCGCGCGCGAGATGCGCGACATCACGGTGCCGATCGGCAGGTTGTGGCGGCGGGCGAGGTCGGCGTAGCTGGTCTCGTCTTGCGCGAATTCGATCAGCAGGATCGCCTGATCGTCGGGCAGCCGCGCGATGCAGTCCAGCACGTCGCGGGTCGCCAGGCGGGCCGGGGCCATCGGGGGCTGTGGTGGGCATGTCGGCCTCGGACAGCCCCTCGGTCTGGCGCGGCGGGCGGCGCAGACGGTTGCGCAGGCTGGCCTTGACGTAAAGTCGCAAGATCGTCGATCTCGGCGCCGTTTGCCAGCCGGGTCCAGACCTTGAGCAGCACCTCTTGCGCCAGATCGTCGGCCAGATCGCGGTCGCGGGTCAGATAACCGCGACAGCCGGATCACTTCGGGCATCAGGTCGGCAAGGTCGCTGCGCGGGTGGCGGGGCAGGTCTTGTCGGGTCATTGGCTTCTCCTTGGCGATAGCAGTTGGCCATCGCATAGCCTTCGCAAGACGGGGGATTTCCGCCAAGCGGAGCGCCGCCCGCGTTTTGGGCGGCTTCCCGCGCAGCGCTGGCCCCGCCATCGGCAAGCCTTGGCGCGTCGCGCGCTCGGCCGGGTGGCGCCGGGAATAAACCCGTTTCGCAAGCGTCTTGTCTGGGGAAGGCAGCGAAGCCTTCCTGATAACCATTGAAGGAGTTTCTCACGATGAAGACCATGACCCTTACCCTCGCCCCGGTTCTTGCCCTCGCACTTGGCACCGCAGTGATCGCCCAGGCCGAGATGGATACCGACGGCGACGGAATGTTTTCCTATGCCGAACTGGTGGTGGGCTATCCTGATCTGACCGAGGAGACCTTCACTGCCATCGACACCGATGCCGATGGCTCGGTCTCGGAGGCTGAACTGACGGCCGCGACCGAAGCGGGAACCGTTCCGGCGATGCAGTAACAACGCACTGTCCAAGGTCGGGGCTTCGCGATTGCGGAGCCCCGATTGCGGGGTTGCTATCGCGCGGGTTCAGGTTGTCAGATAGTCTTCCAGAACGGCGCGGTCGCGGTCCGACAGGATAAGCGTCATCCGCAGTGCGATGGTGCAGCGTCATCAGGATCAGCTTCCATCCGCTCGATCTCTTCGTCGGTGTGCGGCCGATCGGGGCGCGCGCTGTTCAGCAGCGACCGCGATTTCGCGCCACCGACGGACACCAGGACACCGTGCACCAGCCCGTGCCTGGCCGCAGCCTGCAGCACGCCGCCGGTATCAAGATCGGTCAGATCGCTCCACCGCCGGGTGCCCGAATTGGTCATCGCCCAGAACACGGTCGGATCGGTCAGCAGCATCCGGTGCTCGGCGTAATATTCCATCCATTCCTTGTCATAGGTCTGGATCAGCACCTGCGGCGCCGTCACGTGGATATGCAGCCCGACCGCGTAGCCCGATGGGCTGAAATCATCCAGTTCTTTCAGCAGGCTTTCGATTGTCGTATTGCCGTTCAGCACTGTGCATCCCCTATCGCCGATCCCGCAGGACTATCTTTACCCGCGTGGATCGAATCCCCCACGGCCACATCGTTGCATGCAATTTGCAAGAGAAGTAGCGTTTTGCGAGATTTTGTGGAGATTATTGCCGCTAACATTTTCAACAGCGGTTCCAGTCGCCGGACAGTTGACGGGCGCACCATGCCCCGCCTGCTGAGCGCGCAATACTCGTGTACCGGTTGCAAGCCGTCGGGTTTCCCCGGCGGCCCGAAGTTAAAGTGACCGCTGTCTGCGGCGCGGCGGACCCGACTGATACGGGATCGAGACTTCGCTCAGGCGTGAAATCGAAATAATCCGATCAACGCCATTGTCACCATTTGTATGGAACTCGATCTTCACGGTATTACCGGCCCGCAAATCGGCGGGCAGGGGAAGGTCCGCCGGGACAATTTGCCAGACGGTTCGGTCTTCAAGAACAAGAACATTGTTCAACCGGTCAAACGCAATGATTTTTCCAGTAGTAGAGTCAGCTTCAACAGAAACAGAGGCCAACAGCAAGAATGCTGCGGCCAATCCAATACGGCGCATTCAAGCCTCCTGAGATAGAGTAATCCCAAGATAATCTGCCTGAATCGGCTTTCCGTCAACGAGTCGTTTCTGGGCGCTGTCCGGCCGGCTACTTCTTGCCGCGTGCCAGGGCGGCCACGCCGGTGCGCGCGACTTCCTCGCAGCCCCAGCGGGCGCATGAGGTCCGCGAACGCGTCGATCTTTCTCGGGCGTCCCGGTGATCTCGAAGACGAAGCTTTCCAGCGTCGAATCGACCACGTTGGCGCGGAAGATATCGGCCAGCCGCAGCGCTTCGACCCGCTGGTCGCCCTTGCCGGCGACCTTGAAAAGCGCCAGCTCACGTTCGACCGAAGGGCCCTCGACGGTCAGGTCATGCACTTCGTGCACCGGAACGATGCGGCCAAGCTGCGCCTTGATCTGGTCGATCACCGGCGGGCGTGCCGGTCGTCACGACGGTGATCCGCGACATGTGGCCGGTATGGTCGATCTCGGCCACGGTCAGGCTTTCGATATTGTAGCCGCGCCCCGCGAACAGGCCGATGACCCGCGCCAGCACGCCGGGTTCGTTTTCGACGATACAGGCCAGCGTGTGCTTTTCGATCACATTCGCATTCGGATCGCGCAGTTCATATGCGGAATGGCTAGTGGCGCCTTTTTTTATTTTCAAGTGCAGACATTTACAGACCCTTCCTAAACCAGAACCGCGCCGCCGGCCTGGATTGCATCCTTGGTCGAGGCGTTGCCCAGCAGCATTTCGTTATGCGGTTTGCCCGACGGGATCATCGGGAAGCAGTTTTCATGCTTCTCGACCAGACAGTCGAAGATCACCGGGCCGTCGTGGTTCAGCATTTCCATGATCGCGTCGTCCAGATCGGCGGGATCCTTGCAGATGATGCCCTTGGCGCCGAAGGCCTCGGCCAGTTTCACGAAATCGGGCAGCGCTTTCCGACCAGCTTTGGCTGTAGCGCTCGCCGTGCAGCAGTTCCTGCCATTGGCGGACCATGCCAAGGCGTTCGTTGTTCAGGATGAACTGCTTGACGGGCAGGCGGTATTGCATCGCGGTGCCCATTTCCTGCATGTTCATCAGCCAGCTCGCTTCACCGGCGACGTTGATCACAAGCGCGTCCGGATGCGCCATCTGCACACCGATCGAGGCCGGAAAGCCGTAGCCCATCGTGCCAAGCCCGCCGCTGGTCATCCAGCGGTTCGGATCCTCGAAGGTCAGATACTGCGCGGCCCACATCTGATGCTGGCCGACTTCGGTGCAGATGTAGCGGTCGCGGTCCTTGGTCAGTGCCTCCAGCCGTTCCAGCGCGTATTGCGGTTTGATGAGTCTTCGTCGAGTTGGTGTAAGTCAGGCATTTGACCTTGCGCCATTCCTCGATCTGCGCCCACCATTTCGCCAACCCGTCGGCTTTGGTCTTGCGGCCGCGGACTTTCCAGACTTTCAGCAGGTCCTCCAGCACATGGCCGACATCGCCGATGATCGGGATGTCGACATGGATCACCTTGTTGATCGACGAGGGGTCGATATCGACATGCGCCTTCTTCGAATCGCGGGCTGAACGCATCGAGCCGCCCGGTGATCCGGTCGTCGAACCGCGCGCCGATGTTGATCATCAGATCGCAGTCATGCATCGCCATGTTGGCCTCGTAAAGCCCGTGCATCCCCAGCATCCCCAGCCAGTGCTTGCCGGAGGCCGGATAGGCGCCCAGTCCCATCAGGGTCGAGGTGATCGGGAAACCCGGTCGCTTCGACCAGTTCGCGCAGAAGCTGGCTGGCAGCCGGGCCGGAGTTGATCACGCCGCCGCCGGTGTAGAAGACCGGGCGTTCGGCCTTTTCGATCGCGGCGACAAGCTCGGTGATGGCCTCGATCGCGCCCTTCTTCTGCGGCTGGTAATGCGAGACGCGCGCGGATTTCGGCGCGATGTAGCTGGCGGTTGCGAATTGCACATCCTTCGGGATGTCGACCAGAACCGGGCCGGGGCGGCCCGATTTGGCGACATGGAAGGCCTGATGGATCGTGTCGGCCAGCTTGTCGGTCTCTTTGACCAGCCAGTTGTGCTTGGTGCAGGGCCGGGTGATGCCGACGGTGTCGGCCTCTTGAAACCCGTCGGTGCCGATCATGAAGGTCGGCACCTGGCCGGTCAGCACGACAAGCGGGATCGAGTCCATCAGCGCGTCGGTCAGACCGGTCACCGCGTTGGTGGCACCGGGGCCGGAGGTGACAAGCACGACGCCGGGCTTGCCGGTGGACCGCGCGTAGCCCTCGGCGGCATGGACCGCACCCTGTTCGTGGCGCACCAGGATGTGACGGATGTCGTTTTGCAGAAATATCTCGTCATAGATCGGCAGCACAGCACCGCCGGGATAGCCAAATACCGTGTCCACGCCCTGATCCTTGAGCGCCTGAACCACCATCTTCGCACCGGTCATCTGACGTGGCATCTTGCTTTATCCTTCGTATCGCGTCTCTGGGCCGGGCATAAAAAAGCCCCCGGTTTTCGGGGGCGCATGGGGTCGGGAAAGGGTTTCCGTTACCGGCCCATGCGCCATTTTTCCACTAGTACGACCATGTCATTCATGCCCAAGGCTCCTTGACTTCGTGCGCGACATTAGGGAGGTGATCGGGGGGCGTCAACCGCGAAAGCAAAGAATAAAGTGTCGCACCGCGCCATTTTTTCATATTTTTATTGCGCAAAGACCTCGCGCCGCGAAACAAGCGAGTCTGTGGGCCCTGAGGTTTGGCGGGCTGCCCGGCTCTTTGTTTGCCGATGCGGATCGCCGATGTTCCGGGCTGCGCCAGCGGCTTGCGGAAACGGTATTTTCCACCGCAGCGGCACAGGCGCGCGCCTTTCGTGCCGCGGCTGGAAAGCTTCCCCTGCGGCAACCGGACAAGTTGCCGCAGGTTCGATAAAATTGGGCCTTCTGAACTTGTTAATGCCGCAAATTCGGGCAGCATTTCGCGACAAAGGTATTCCCACACCTGAAATCAGCCGCTAGGCTCCGCCCACCATGAAAACGATCTGCCCGCCGATCGAGGCAGGCGATTTCCAAGGGAGAAAAAATCATATGGATCGTCGTTCCTTTCTAAGAACCTCCGCGCTGGGCGGAACCGCTGCGGCCGCATCGACGCTGGCTGCACCGGCCTATGCGCAGGGCAAGCGGACGCTGACCATGGTCACCACCTGGGGCCGCGGCCTTGCCGGCGTGCAGGATGCAGCCGCAGCGTGTCGGCGCAACGCATCACCGCCATGACCGATGGCCAGATCACCATCGACGTGAAGGCCGCTGGCGAACTGGTTGGCGCGTTCGAAGTGTTTGACGCCGTGACCTCTGGTCAGGCCGACATGTATCACGGTGCAGACTACTACTTCGTCGGTCAGCATCCGGGATATGCTTTCTTTACCGCCGTGCCCTTCGGCATGACGGCGCAGGAACTGGTGAACTGGTACTATCACGAGCGGCGGGCATGGAGCTGCATGACGAACTGGGCCAGATCTTCGGCCTCAAGTCGTTCCTTGCAGGCAATACCGGCGCACAGGCTGGCGGCTGGTTCCGCAATGAGATCAAGGGCCCGGAAGACTTCAACGGTCTGAAGTTCCGGATGCCGGGCCTTGGTGGCAAGGCACTGGGCAAGCTGGGCGCATCGGTTCAGAACCTGCCGGGTGGCGAAGTTTACCAGGCGCTGTCGTCTGGTGCCATCGACGGCACCGAGTGGATCGGCCCGTGGGCCGACGAAAAGGCCGGTTTCCAGGAGATCACCAAGATCTACTACACCGCCGGTTTCCACGAGCCGGGCGCAGGCCTGTCGCTGGCGACCAACCGCGAGGTCTTCGACAGCCTGTCACCGGCACACCAGAAGATCATCGAGATCGCTTCGGGTGAAGTGCCACCAGTGGAACCTGTCGCAATTCCTGGCCAACAACTCGGCCGCTCTGGCCCGCTTGCAGTCGGGTGGCGTGACGCTCCGCGAATTCCCGGACTGCTGTCTGGGATGCGTTCGGCAAGGCCAGCCAGGAAGTCCATGACGAGAACATGGGCGACGAGCTGTACAAGAAGATCTATGACAGCTGCGATGGCGTCGATGAAGTCTTCGTCGAAGTGGATCAAGGCCTCTGACGGCGCCTATACCGCGCAGCGCGACCGCGTTCTGGGCTAATCGCCTCAAATCTAACGGTGTCCCGGTTTCGGCCGGGGCACCGCACTGACAAAAGCAGGCGTGCCAAAAAACGGCGTCACGACAGGGGGGTAGGATGCTGGACGGCATTCTTTGGTTCTTCAAGAACCTGGCATTCGCTTTTTACAATCTCGGCTATGCCGTAACCCATCCGGGCCTGTGGCTGGACTGGAGCAACAAGGAATCCCTTGTCCGCTTCATCTATTACGGCGGCTCGGTCGAGTTCTTCTTCGTCATGTTGCTGCTGTTCGTCTTGCTGACCGATCGCCGGGTTCCTCTGGCGTCCGGTGATGTGGCGCAGCGTCCGGATCATCGAGGGCTTCGGCAATACCGTCGGGCGCTTCGTGGCCTGGGCCGGCCTGATCATGGTGCTGCAACAGGTGATGATCATCTTCCTGCAACGGATTTTCCGGGTTTCAGAGATTTCGTTCGGCCCGTTCTGCGCCTTTTGGGTACGCGTTGTCGGACAAGTTCACGCTGGTGTCCTTCGACCTCAGCTGGTGGTCCGAGGAACTGAAGCTTTACAACGCCATGGTGGTCACGCTCGCCTGCGCCTACACGTTCATTCAGGGCGGGCACGTCCGGGTGGACCTGGTTTATTCCGGCGTCAGTTACGGCAAGAAAAAGCTGATCGACATGTTCGGGTCGCTTTTCCTGATGATGCCGTCGCTGATCCTGACCTGGCTTTATGCCTGGTACTTCCTGTGGCGGCATCTGGTGACGCCGAAGGTATCGGCGACCGACAAGCTGGACTTGATGCTGAAGAAGGCCACGATCCTGCGCTGGAACGTCGAGACGATCGGGTTTTCGCCGAACGGTTTCAACGGCTACTTCCTGTTCAAGGTCCTGCTGGTCGCGTTTCGTCGCGATGATGCTGCTACAGGCGGTCGGGTTCTTCTACCGGTCCTTCCTGGAATATGTCGAAGGCCCCGAGTCAGAGGGCAAATATCTGGACAAAGACACGCTGGGCGAGGGCGAAGAAGCCTTCGAAGGCACGCACTGACAGGGGCGGATTGAATGCTATTCGGACTAGACGGCGTAGAGATCGGCCTGATCATCACGTTTCTTTGCCTCTTCGGCGGCATCATGTCGGGCTTTCCGGTGGCCTTTGCCATCGGCGGCGCGTCGATCATCGCTTTCGCGCATCATCGCTTCACTCGACAGCTCTGGCATTCTGGTGCACGAGGTCGTCGACCAATCGAGCGAGGCCTATAATGCGCTGCTGAATTCCGGCGTGAATCCGCTGAACATCTCGCGATTCAGCCTATCCCGAACTGCCGCTTCTGGCAGAACCGATCTTTCCCGGCGGATGGGAACTGGCGATGGACCGCAACCTGTCGTTCATCGTGAACCGGATGAACGAACGCGTGCTGGCCGGCCAGTCCATCGAGACCCTGCTGGCCGTTCTGATGTTCGTGCTGATGGGGATCACGCTGGAGCGTTCCAAGATCGCCAATGACCTGCTGACAACGATGGCACGGGTGTTCGGCCCGCTGCCGGGTGGTCTGGCGGTGTCGGTGGTGATCGTGGGCGCGTTCCTTGCAGCCTCGACCGGTATTGTCGGCGCCACCGTGGTAACGATGGGCCTGCTGTCGCTGCCTGCGATGCTGCGCAACAACTACTCGCCGGAACTGGCGACGGGTGTGATCGCGGCCTCCGGCACGCTGGGCCAGATCATCCCGCCCTCGATCGTGATCGTGCTGCTGGGCACCTTGGCGGGCGATCTTTATTCCGCGGCACAGGAAACCCGCGCGCAGGCGGCCGGCTGTTCGGATGCGCTGACCTTTCTGGGGGAGGCGGCGGTGCTGTCTGTCGGCACGCTGTTTCAGGCGGCATTGCTGCCGGGCATCATGCTGGCGCTGCTTTACGGCCTCTATGCCTTTGGCTACGCGATGTTCAACCCCTCGAAGGCGCCGCCGGTGGAATCCGAGGGCAAGGTCAACGACTACATCATCACCCGGCGCGACGGCTATACTATGGTTTCTGGTGGCGCCGGTCGGCCTGATCGCGGGCGCGGTCCTGCTTGGCATGGTCGGGCTTTCGGGAAACCAGTCGGTACAGGTCGACAGCTTCTCGGCCCGGCAGGATACGTCGGGCCTGCGCACGAATGTCTCCGAGGCAGTGCAAGGCGTCGATGATCGACTATCACGGGCAGGAAAAGTGGGATGAGGCGGTCGCGCAGCAGGCCGCGCTTGCAGGCCGCGGGCGGCTTGCAGGAAAGCCATCGCCGCACCCCTGAAGAGATGGCGGCGGCACGGGCCGAAATGCTGAAGAATATCGCACCGATCGGCACCGGGGTTCTGACCATCGCCGTGCTGCTGGCGCTGATCCTGACCACGGCCGCGGGCGTCGCCCCGGGCGAGCGCACCCGCGAACTGCGGATCGGCGCGATGGGGGTCGGTCTGATGCTGTTGGCCGACATCCTGTTCATCTCGCCGCTGACGTCACCCGGGCACGACGGTTCTGATCCTGGCGCTGCCGTTTCTGATCGCGCTTTACGGCTGCCGCTATGCGGCGGGGCTGATGGCGCAGAATGATCTGATCCGGGTGGTATTCCCGCCGCTGGTGCTGATCGTCGCGGTGCTGGGCTCGATCCTTGGCGGGATCACCAACCCGACGCCCGGCGGCGGCACTGGGGGCCGCGGGCGCGCTGATGCTGGCGGCCTACCGCAAGCTGCATGACGAGGGACGGTCGGGCCGCATGATCCTGATCGCGGCCTTTGCCGTTGTGATTATGATCCTGGCCGGGATCAATTTCGACCTGCGAATGAGCGTCGTCGGGCATGGCGCTGGAGCAGATCGTTGCCTTCGTCGTGGCGCAGCTGGCCTACAGCATCGCGATGATCGGGCTGTCTGTATGCCTGCTGGGTTCTGTTGCGGTCGCGGGTGCTGACGCCCGGTGGTGCGCGAAACCACCAAGGTCACCTCGATGGTGTTCGCGATCCTGATCGGGTCGCAGCTGCTGAACCTCGTGGTGATCTCGTTCGGCGGCGAGCATTACATCCAGGACTTCCTGCGCTCGTTCGAAAGCGAATTCGCGGTCTTTCTGATCGTGATGCTGGTGCTGTTCATCCTCGGCTTCGTGATGGATTTCCTTGAGATCATCTACATCGTCGTGCCGATCGTCGGGCCGGTGATCTATGGCGGCACGATGGACCCGAGCTGGGTGACGATCATGATCACGGTGAACCTGCAGACCAGCTTCCTGACGCCGCCGTTCGGCTTTGCGCTGTTCTACCTGCGCGGCGTGGCGCCGGCCAGCGTGACCACCGGCCATATCTATCGCGGCATCATCCCGTTCGTCGGCATCCAGGTGATGGCGCTGGCGCTGTTGTGGATGTTCCCCTGGGTGGTGACCATCGTGCCCAACCTTATCGGGAATTGAAGGTTTTCTGATTGAGAGCCTGCCGACGGCAGGCTCATTACATGTGTCAAGGGCGCGCCTTGCGGCGCGCCCTTTCCGGTTCGCGCTCTGCGCGGGGATATTTGAGAGACGATGATGGGCAACGTCAGCGCTGTTCGAGCAGATCCCATTTGTTGCCGAAGGGGTCCTGCCAGACCGCGACCTTGCCGTAGGGTTCGGATCGCGGGGTTTCGAGGAACCGGACACCGGCCGCGCGCATTCGTGCATAGTCGGCATCGAAATCCGCGACCGTCAGGAAGAAGCTGACGCGCCCGCCGGTCTGGTTGCCGATGGCGATCGGTCTGCGCCGGGCCGTCGGCGCGGGCCAGCAGGATGCGGGTTTGGCAGCACCCTTCGGGGCGACCAGAACCCAGCGTTTGGTGGCGCAGAGCGGGGTATCTTCGATCAGATCGAAGCCCAGCACCCCGACATAGAAATCGAGCGCGCGGTCATAGTCGGGCACGACAAGCGTTGACAGCAGAGATATGCGGCAATCGTCTAGGACCCGGTGGTCGGGCGGCTGTCGGGCAGGTTGATGCGTGCCACCTGTTCGGCGATCGGATCGGTCGAAAGCGGATGGGTGTCGGCCGAATAGGCGTCGGGGTCGCCCAGATCCTGCCACGCGCCCTCGCGGTAGATCTCGACCGACGAGAACCGCGCCTTGTAGCTCATCTTCGGGCTGCCGGGCACCCAGTAGCCGAGGTAGACGTACGGCAGGCCGGCCTCTTGCGCGATGCGGATGTGATCGAGGATCACGTAGGTGCCAAGGCTGTCCTTGTCGTGGCGCAGGATCGTAGAAGGAATAGACCATCGACAGCCCGTCATCGAGAACGTCGGTCAGGCAGACAGCGGCCAGATCGCCCCTGGTCCGCCCCTGCTCCGGGCATGGAGTATTCCACGACGCGGCTGCGGATCGGGGTTTCTTCGACCATCGCGGCAAATTCGAAGATATCCATGTCGGCCATGCCGCCATCGGCGTGCCGGCTGTCGAGATATTTGCGAAACAGTTCGTACTGATCCTCTGACGCCCAGGGCGAGGTCGATTCGCGCACCAGGTGGCTGTTGCGCCGCATCGTGCGGCGCTGGCTTTTGGTCGGGACAAAATCGGCGACCCGGATCCGGGCCGACAGGCAGGCCGAACATTCCGCGCAGCTGGGCCTGTAGAGCACGTTCTGCGAGCGTCGAAAGCCCTGTTTGGACAGGGCATCGTTCAGCTTCGAGGCATATTCACCCTGCAGCGCGGTGAACAACTTCCTCTCCATCCGGCCCTCGAGATAAGGGCAGGGCTGTGGGGCCGTCACATAGAATTGCGGCGCGATAGGAAGCGTGTGGCGCATTCGGTCCTTCGGGTCAGCTAGATGGCCAGAGGTTAGCAACAGCCTGCCCATCCGCCAAGCCCCCGTTTTCGGGGAGGGTAAACGGCTCAGATCACCTCGGCTCGCTGCGCGATTGATCGCGGCCGTTCCCATGAACATGTCCGACAGACCCTGCCGGCGTTCGGAGGTCAGCATCAGGATGATCGAGATCACCTGCGGCAGACACCATCGACATCGAGACGGTGAAAAGCAGCGTGTGGACGAAGGCGGTGCCAAGGTCGAACCGCTCGCCGTGATGGTTGCGGAACTCGATCGCCATCAGCCGCATGCCGGGGGTGGCGGAGCGGCTTGCCAAGCGTGAGCGTGCGGTAGGCAAAGCTGACCACGAGGCCCAGAAAGCCAAGGAAGAAGAGGGCGGTGAAGGCGGTCAGCGGGATCAACAGCACGGTGATAACGATGATCAGGATCGCATCGACGATGAAGGCCAGAAAGCGCTTCAGCGGCACGTCCGCGTAGAACTCGGCGTGCATGTCGGGATCGGGCAGGCCAGCGGCCTGGGTATAGGCGGGGATCATCGGCGGTCGGGCTTTCTGGTTGAGAGTGCACTTCAGATATCGGCGGCCCGGACCGTTGCGGGTCAGGTGGGCCGCCAGCGGCTGGCATCGGATCAGGCTGCGCTTTCGTCGTCGTCATCGGAGCCGGCTTCGCGGGCCTTGCGGGCACGGTCTTCCATGAACTGGTCGAACTCGGCCTTGTCCTTGGATTCGCGCAGGCGCTGCAGGAAGGCTTCGAAGTTCTCCTGTTCCTCTTCCAGGCGGCGCAGGGTTTCGGTCTTGTAGCTGTCGAAGGCCGAGTTGCCCGAGGATTTGAATGCCGCGCGGGCATGGCTGCGATAGCGGGACATTCGATTGCGGCGGGCACAGTTTCCGTTGAACATGCGTTTACTCCAGATCATGTAGGCCAGAAGGGCAAGGCCAGCGGGCCAGAAAAAGATGAAGGCAAGGACGGTGGCAGCGATCCACGCGCCTTTGCCGCGGGCGTCGAGCCAGTTTTCGGCCTGGCCGGGCCATGTAGCGACAGAACTCATTCAGGTACTCCCTGATTGGGGTTTCGGGTCGATGTGAATGTCTTTCACATTACATAGATTGGCGGAGTGCTCGGGCCAGGTTCAAGACTTAATGTAAACATTTTTTACATTGGCGCGAATCAGGAAATGAAATCAGCCAGTTGCGCACCGGAAATTTTGTGAATCAGCGCCGGATCGACGGCGAAGATGTGCCTTGGCGTGCCCGCTGCGGCCCAGATCAGCGGGAAATCCAGCAGCCTGGGATCCAGAAAGGCGCGGATCGGTGCGGTATGACCCAAAGGCGCCACGCCGCCGATGGCAAAGCCGGTCTGGTCGCGGATCAGCGCCGCATCGGCCTTGCCCAGCGGCTCGCCGGCCAGCGCCGAGGCCTTGGCCGCATCCACCTGATTGCCGCCCGCGGTCATGAAAAGGATCGCGGCGTCGCTGGTCTCGCCGCGAAAGATGATCGACTTCAGGATCTGGTCCAGCGCGCACCCCGCCGCGTCCGCCGCCTGCTGGGCGGTGCGGGTTTCGGCCGGCATTTCGCGGATCTCGGCGCTGATACCAGCGGCCTCGCAGCGCCGCCTTCACGCGTTTCAGGCTCTTGCTCATCATGCCCTCTCGAATTCGCGCGACTATTTCCCAGCTCTCAGAACGCGTTCAAGCCCGTTGACCGCTGCCGAGCCGCGCATTCCAATGTCCGGCGCATGACATTCGCCGACCGCATCACCCGCAGCCCGCGCGCCTTCGATCCCGATCGCGGGGCCGAGGCGCGTGCGCTTGCTGCCGGATGCGCCGCCGGAACTGGCCGAGGTGTCTGGACGGGGCAGGTGGGTCCAGCCCGTTCCTGATGTCGCTGATGATTGCGCGATACCGATTGGCTGGCCGAGGCGCTGTCGGGGCAGCCCGAAGATGCGCTTGACGCGGTGCTGGCGGATGCCGGGGCGCTGGACGGCCCGCGATCTGGCGACGGGCTGCGGCTGGCCAAACGCCGTGTCGCGCTGCTGGCGGCGCTTTGCGATCTGGCCGGGGTCTGGACGCTGGAGGATGTGACCGGCGCGCTGACGGATTTCGCCGATCTCGCGGTAGACCGGGCGATCACCTCGCTGGTCGGGGCCGAGATCAAGCGCGGCAAGCTGCCGGGCGTCGGTCAGGAGGCGATCGGCACCACGGCCGGGATGAGCGTGCTGGCGATGGGCAAGATGGGCGCGCGCAGAGTTGAACTATTCCTCTGATATCGACCTGATCTGCCTGTTCGACGAAAGCCGGTTCGATCCCGAGGACTATGCCGAGGCGCGTTCCAGCTTTCATCCGCGCGACGCGGCGGATGGCGGCGATGCTGTCGGATCAGACCGGCGAGGGCTATGTGTTTCGCACCGACCTGCGGCTGCGGCCCGATCCGTCGGTCACGCCGGTCTGCCTGTCGATGGATGCCGCCGAGAACTACTATGAAAGCGTCGGGCGCACGTGGGAACGTGCGGCCTACATCAAGGCGCGCGCCTGCGCCGGGCGACATCGCGGCGGGCGAGGCGTTCCTGCAGCGCCTGACGCCCGTTCGTCTGGCGCAAGCATCTCGATTTCGCCGCGATTCAGGATGCGCATGACATGCGGCTGCGGATCAGCGAGCACAAGGGGTTTCACGGCCCGATCACGCTGGAAGGCCACAACATGAAGCTGGGCGCGGGCGGTATCCGCGAGATCGAGTTCTTCACCCAGACCCGCCAGATCATCGCAGGCGGCCGCGACCCCGACCTGCGGCGTGCGCGGCACGGTCGAGGGGCTGGCGCGGCTGGCGCGAAAAGGGCTGGGTGCCCGCACGACGCAGCCCAGGTGCTGACCGAGGATTACCGCGCCCATCGCGAGATCGAGCATCGGTTGCAGATGGTCAATGACGCCCAGACCCACGATCTGCCGAAAACCCCCGAAGGGTTCGAGCGGATCGCGGCGCTGTGCGGGCGTGATGCAGGCCGACCTGCGCGAAGATATGCTGCGCCGCCTGACACGGGTCGAGGAATTGACCGAGGGGTTCTTCACCCCGCGCGAACGGTGGCGAGGCGCCGCAGGAACTCTCAGACGGCGTCGCAGGAAACCATCAGCCGCTGGCGCAGCTATCCGGCGTTGCGCTCGGACCGTGCGGTCGAGATTTTCGAACGGTTGAAACCCGACCTTCTGGCCCGCCTGCAAAAGGCCGCGAGACCCGACGAGGCGATTGCCCAGTTCGACCGCTTTCTGGCCGGGTCTGCCGGCCGGGGTGCAGGTATTCTCGCTTTTCAACGCCAACCCGCAACTGATCGACCTGATCGTCGATATCGCGGCCACCGCGCCGGGGCTGGCGCTGTATCTTGGCCACAACGCGCAGGTTTTCGACGCGGTGATCGGCGGCGGCTTCTTTGCGCCGTGGCCGGGAACCGAGACCCTGACGCGAGGAACTGACAAGCCGGCTGAGCGATCTGGACGATTACGAGGCCAAGCTGGATGCGGCGCGGCGCTGGATCAAGGAATGGCACTTTCCGCATCGGCGTGCATCACCTGCGCGACCTGATCGACGCCGACGAGGCCGGCGCGGAATATGCAGCACTTGCAGACGCCGTGCTGACAGCGCTTTGGCCGGTGATCGTTGCCGAATTCGCGCGCAAGCACGGGGCCCCGCCGGGGCAGGGCGCTGCGCTGATCGGCATGGGCTCGCTGGGCTCGGAACGGCTGACTGCGGCCTCGGACCTCGATCTGATCGTGATCTATGATGCGCGAGGTGTCGAGGCTTCGGACGGGCGCCGGCCGTTGCCCAGCCGCACCTATTATGCGCGCCTCACGCAGGCGCTTGTCACGGCCGTCACCGCACCGATGGCAGAGGGACGGCTTTACGAGATCGACATGCGGCTGCGCCCGTCGGGGCGGCAGGGGCCGGTTGCGACGTCGTTTGAGCGCGTTCCGCGACTATCAGAAGACCGAAGCGTGGACATGGGAACATCTGGCGCTGACCCGCGCACGCCCGATCACCGGCGATCCGGCTCTGGCCCGCGCGGTCGAGGCGTTCCGCCAAGAGCTGCTGGCGCAGCCCTCCGATCCGGCCAAGGTGCTGGCCGACGTCGCCGAGATGCGCGAACGCATCGCCGCCGCGAAGCCGGGCAAGGGCGAATGGGAGGCCAAGCTGGGGGCCGGCCGGATGCAGGATGTCGAACTGCTGGCGCAGGCCGCGGCGCTGCTGGCAGGCGACCCGGCCCGCCAGATCCCCGATCAGCTGGCGGCGGGCGAACGCATCGGCTGGCTCTCGAAATCCGAGGTTTCGGCATGCTATCGGCATCCTACCAGCTGATGTGGCACCTGCAATCGGCGGCGCGGCTCTTGACCGGCGATATCCTGGATCTCGATCTTGCCGGGCAGGGCGGCACGGATTTCGTGCTGCGCGAAACCGGCGCCGACGATGTCGCGGCCCTGGCCGAGGAACTGCAATCGGTGTCGGCCCGCGCGGCGGAGGTGATCGACAAGGCTCTTGGCAGAGTGCCGGACAGGGCATAAAGCTTGGAAGCGCCAAGGCATGGCTGCGCGAACCGGAGGCCCTGAGATGACGCTGGATGAGATCGACAAGACCGGGCTGATCCGGGAAAGCTACCTGATCGACGGCATACATGCGTCCGAATGCCGTTCGATCTTTCTGGACTGGGCGATCAAGCTGCCCGCCGATACCACGCCGCAAGACGCGGTGCAGCGGATGCTCGATCACTACGGCGCAGACACATCCGGATCATCCGATGACGGCCGTGCTGCGCGAAGGGCTGGGCGATGGCGCACCCGCGGGCCGCCGCGGCGGGCGCAAGGCAAGGCTCGGGCAAAGCGACTAACCCGGCGCGGCCATTGCGCGACCTCGTCAAGGGGATGAGTCCGCCCTGATCATAGCAGCGCCGCGCAACGCAACCTAGCGGCTCAAGGCCGCCGCTTCACGCGCAAGCGCCGTTATGCCGGCCCAGTCGCCAGCCTTGACAAGGCCGGCCGGCGCCACCCAGGACCCACCGACGCAGAGCGTGTTCGAAAGGGCCAGATAGTCCGGCGCATTCTTCAGCGACACGCCGCCGGTCGGGCAAAAGCGGATCTGCGGCAGGGGCGCGCCGATCGCTTTCAGCGCCGGAGCGCCGCCCGACGCCTCGGCGGGGAAGAACTTTTGCACCGTGTAGCCGCGTTCCAGAAGCCGCATCGCCTCGGTCGCGGTGGCGGCACCGGGCAAGAGCGGCAGGTCCTCATCCTCGCACGCCTTGAGCAACCGATCGGTCGCGCCCGGCGAGACCCCGAAAAGCGCCCCCGCGGCCTTGGCGTCGCGCACGTCCTGAGGCGTCAGCAATGTGCCCGCGCCCACGACGCCGCCCGCAACCTTCGCCATCTCGCGGATCGCGTCGAGCGCGCAAGGCGTGCGCAACGTGACCTCGAGCGCGGGCAGGCCACCGGCGACGAGCGCTTCGGCCAGAGGGCGGGCCGTGGCAAGGTCGTCGATCACGAGGACCGGAATCACCGGGGCGAGGCGGCAAACCTCGAGGGCCTGTTCGACTGGCGTGGGCTGGGGTCATGGTCTGGTCCTGTCCTTGCGGCCGGATCGCGGGGTGCGAGGGTGCGCCTCCGGCGGGGATATTTTCAAGACGAAGAAGCTGGTGCGTTCCGGTTCATAAAATGACCGATGCGCCATCGGTGGCAAGGCCAACGTTCTGGCGGAAGACCTCGAAGATTTCGCGGCCAATGCCTTCGTGGCTGCCCGACAGGTCAAGCGGTGGCGGGGGTGCGGGTGTCGAAATCGGCCTCCAGCACGTCGATCGTGCCGGCTGTCGCGTCGACGCGGATCACATCGCCGTCACGGACCCGGCTAAGCGGCCCGCCGACGGCGGCCTCCGGGCTGACATGGATCGCCGAGGGCACCTTGCCCGATGCGCCCGACATCCGGCCATCGGTGACCAGCGCCACCTTCAGCCCGCGGTCCTGCAGAACCGCCAGAACCGGGGTCAGCGAGTGCAGTTCCGGCATGCCGTATGGCGCTCGGTCCCTGAAAGCGGACCACGACGACGGTATCTTCGGTGAACTCGCCAGCCTTGAAGGCGGCACGGACATCCTGCTGGTGATCGAAGACCCGCGCCTGCGCCTGCACGACATGGCGTTCCGGGGCCACCGCCGAGACCTTCATCACGCCGCGTCCCAGATTGCCCTTCAGTTGCTTGAGGCCGCCGGTCGTCTGGAACGGATCGCGCGGCCGGGCGCACGATCTTGTCGTTCGAGCGTGTTGCCGGCACCGTCTTGCCAGATCAGCGCGCCGTCGCGCAGTTTCGGTTCGCGCGTGTAGCGGGCAAGCCCTGGACCCGCGACGGTGCGGGTGTCGGGGTGCAGCAGCCCGGCTCCGAGCAGTTCGCCGATCATGTAGCCAAGCCCGCCCGCGGCGTGGAAATGGTTCACATCGGCCAGACCGTTGGGATAGACCTTGGCCATCAGCGGCGTGACATCGGAAATGTCGGAGAAGTCCTGCAGGTCGAGGATCACGCCCGAGGCGCGCGCCATCGCGGGCAGGTGCAGCACCAGATTGGTCGAGCCGCCCGTCGCCATCAGCCCGACCAGACCGTTGACGTAGGTCTTTTCGTCGAGGATCGCGCCGGCGGGCGTGAAATCATTGCCGAGGGCGGTGATCTCGAGTGCGCGTTTCGCGCCCGCCACCGTCAGCGCATCGCGCAGCGGCGTGTAGGGGTTGACGAAGGACGCGCCGGGCAGGTGCAGCCCCATGAATTCCATCAGCATCTGGTTGGTGTTGGCGGTGCCGTAGAAGGTGCAGGTTCCGGGGCCGTGATAGGCGGCCATCTCGGCGGCCATCAGTTCCTCGCGGCCGACCTCGCCGGTTGCGAATTTCTGCCGGACCTTGGCCTTTTCGTCATTCGAGATGCCGCTGGTCATCGGCCCGCCGGGCAGGAACACGGCCGGGATATGGCCGAAGGTGGCCGCCGCCATCACAAGGCCGGGCACGATCTTGTCGCAGATGCCCAGGAATACCGCCGCATCGAAGGTGTTGTGCGAAAGGCCGACACCGGCCGCCAGCGCGATCACATCGCGCGAGAAAAGGCTGAGTTCCATCCCCGCCTCGCCTTGCGTCACGCCATCGCACATCGCCGGCACGCCGCCCGCCACTTGCGCCGTCGCACCGACCGCGCGGGCGGCGTCGCGGATCATCTGCGGATAGCTCTCGTAGGGTTTGTGCGCCGACAGCATGTCGTTATAGGCGGTGATGATGCCAAGGTTCGGGCTGCGCGCAGCCGTCAGCGTGTCTTTGTCTTTGCCCATCGCGGCATAGGCATGCGCCTGATTGGAACATGACAGATGCGCCCGGCGCGGCCCGTCGTCAGCCGCGCGCGTCATCCGGTCCAGATAGCGCTGACGGCTGTCGCGGCTGCGCGCGACGATACGTTCGGTCACTTGTTCCAGGGTCGGATGCAGGCGTCATCTGGCGTTACCTTTCGGTACATTCGGGTGGTTCGGTTTCACCTAACACAACCTGTTAGCGCTAACCATTCGCAGAATTACAGGTGCGACGAGCATTTCGCGCCTTGCATGGCGGCAATGCAGTTTTGGCGGTCGCATGTCGTGCAGCGATCCCCTACCTAAGCACGCAACGGCACAAATCGAGCAATCAAATCAAAGGACGACACAATGGAATATCAAACTCATACCCCCGTGTATGATCACGTCGCGATCAGCAATCGCGCCCGGCAATTGCGGGCCGAAGCCATGGCCGATGGCGCGCGCGTTTTCGCCGCCTGGGTCGCACGGCGCTGGGCGAACCTTACGCAGCGCAAGGGCCATCAGCCCGCCTAAATGTAATTCTAAACCATTTCCGAACCGCAGAAAATCCCGTTCGCTTAACGGGATTTTCTTGTTTTTGCCGCTTCGTTAAGTGAAAAGCTGCGCTCAGCACCAAAGTGGACGCAAAAGCGGAGGCGGATATGAGATTCACCAAAACACTCGGCGCGGTATTTGCGCTGCTGTTGCTGGCGGCCTGCGGGGATGATCATTTTGTTTCACCGAAAACAGAGCCTCCGGTCGATGTAACGCAATTGCCGCCGATGCGGGTCGCGTCATTCACCGTTACCGTCCCCGAAACCCTGAGCGTTTCGGAAGACAATACCTACGATCCGTCAGAAAAAATCGTCTGGCGCGGCGATCCTTTCGGGCCGCGCCATCCGCAGGTCAAGGCGGTGGTAGAGACCGGTATTGCGGCGGGCATCAAGGATCTGAACGGCAAGGTGCCGGTCATCCTCGACATCGTCGTGCAGCGGTTCCATTCGCAGACCGAAAAGATCCGCTACAGCTTCGGCGGCAAATACGAGGTCGAGTATGATTTGCAGGTGCGCGACGCGCGCAGCGGCGCAGTGATCATCCCGGCGTACCGGGTCTATGCAGAGGTTGACGCGCCGGGCGGCGCGGATGCGCTTGCCGCCGACCATGAGGGCCGCACCCAGAAAGACGACAATATCAAGCTGATCGCCGAGTCGATCCGCACCCAGCTGACAGGTATCGCGCCGGATGGAACGGCGGTTGCCGAAGGCTAGGGCGGGGGGCCTTTCGCCGCCCCGCGAAACTGGGTAGAGGGGGGATATGCAAACCCCCACCTATCCCACCGTCCGACTGAACGCCAAAGCAAATGCCCGCGCCATCCGGCACGGCTTTCCCTGGGCCTATGACAACGAAGTCGTCACCGACCGGCGCACAAAGGCGCTGCAACCGGGCACGGTGGCGGTGCTGGAAGATGCCGACCGGCAGGTGATGGGGCTGGTCGCCGTCAATCCGGCAAGCAAGATCTTCTGCCGGATGCTCGATCGCGACATCACGCAAGATATCGGACAGGCGTGGTTTGCGCGCCGGCTTGGCACCGCGCTTGCGCACCGTCAGCGTTTGTTCGACGCGCCGTTCTATCGGCTTGTCCATGCCGAGGCGGACGGTCTGCCCGGCGTCGTGATCGACCGTTTCGGCGATGTCGCGGTGGTGCAGCCGAACGCCGCCTGGGCCGATACAAGGCTGGCCGATCTGGTGGCGGCGCTGGCCGAGGTGACGGGGGTCACCACGATCGTCAAGAACGGCACCGGACGCGCCCGCAGCCTTGAAGGGCTGAGCGAAGAGACCGAGGTGCTGACAGGGGCGGCCGGTGGCGCGACGGCGCAGCCGATGACTTTGCAAGTGCCGGTGCCGATGAACGGTGCGATCTATATGGCCGACGTGTTGGGCGGCCAGAAGACGGGCTTGTTCTTCGACCAGCGGCCAAACCACGCCTTTGCGCAATCTCTGGCGCGGGATGCCCGGGTGCTGGATGTGTTCAGCCATGTCGGCGGCTTTGGCCTTGCGGCACTTGGCGCAGGCGCCACGTCGGCGCTGGCGATCGACAGTTCCGAACCTGCCCTGGCCTTGGCCGCGCAGGGCGCCGCCGAAATGGGTGTCGCTGACCGGTTCCAGACCCGCAAGGGCGATGCCTTCGCCGCTTTGGAAGCGCTGGCGAGCGAAGGCGAAACATTCGATCTGGTGATCTGCGATCCGCCCTCATTCGCCCCCAACAAGAAAGCGCTTGAAGCAGGCCTGCGCGCCTACGAGCGTATTGCGCGGGGCGCGGCCGCGCTGGTGCGGCCGGGCGGTTATCTGGGCCTGTGTTCATGTTCGCATGCCGCCGACCTTGCGCGGTTCCGCGCCGCCTCGGCGCGCGGCATCGGCCGGGCAGGGCGCAGCGCGCAACTGATCCACACCGGCTTTGCCGGGCCGGACCATCCGCAACTGCCGCAACTGGCCGAAAGCGGCTACCTCAAGGCGTTGTTCTTCCGGCTGGTCGATTGAAGGTTCTGATCGACGCCTGCGTGCTTTACCCCACGGTGATGCGGGAAATCGTATTGGCAGTGGCAGGCAAGGGTCTGTTCGCGCCGCTCTGGTCGGCCCGGATACTAGAGGAATGGGCCCGCGCCGCGGAAAAACTGGGCGAAGCCGACGCGATGATTGCGCGCGGAGAGATCGTGTTGCTGCGCGCCAACTGGCCGCAAGCCGAAGTGGCGGCGGACGCTGAAATCGAAGCGCCGCTCTATCTGCCCGATCCCGATGACACCCATGTCCTTGCCGTCGCGATCAGCGGGCAGGCCGATGTGATCCTGACGCTGAACCTGCGGGATTTCCCGCCGCGCGTGCTGGCAGAGCACGGGCTGACTGCACTGCATCCCGACGCGTTCCTGCGCCGGCTGCTGGATCAGGCGCCCGGGCCGGTGCGGGAAGCGGTGGAACAGGTGCGCCAGGAGGCCGAGCGCCTTTCAGGTGAGGCGCAACCGATGCGCAAATTGCTGAAGAAAGCCCGCCTGCCGCGGCTGGGCAAGGCGCTGGAGTGACCGGGCTCAGGTCTGCTGCCAGCGCGACTCGTTCGCCTCGATGGCGCGAATGCGCTCTTCGGTCTTGGGGTGGCTCATCAGCCATGCCGGAACCGCGCCGCCGCGCCCCGCGGTCAGTGCTTCGAGCTTGGTGAACAGCGACTTCTGCGGCCCGGTGCCGATCCCGGCCTTGACCAGAAGCGCCGAGGCATAGGCGTCGGCCTCGTACTCATCCTGCCGCGACAGCCGGGCTGCCAGCATCGAGGTCAGCACGTTGGCGATCCAGATGCCGATGCCCGGAATGAACCGCGACAGCACCATCGCCAGCGCCGTGCGCAGCGCGTTCTGGCCCGAGAAATCAATCATCCGGCGCCGCGAATGGCCCAGCGCCACATGCCCCAACTCATGCGCGATGACGCTTGCCATCTCTTCGGCGCTGACCTCACCCGAGCGGTAGCGGTCATAAAACCCCCGGGTGATGAAGATGCGGCCATCGGGGGCGGCGAGCCCGTTGACCGGCTCGATCTCGTAGATATTGACCGGAATGCGCGCCAGATCCAGCGCAGCCGCCAGTCCGGTCGGTCAGGCGCTTGAGCGTCGGATCGGCAAGTTCGGTGGATTTCGCGTTCAGCTCGTGCCCCGTCCGCCAGACCGAGAACCGATACATCAGCAGGGCATAAAGGACGGCAAGCAGGATCGGCGTGAATTTGAGCATGGTATGGATATGGGGTGGTTTGCGCCCCGCGGCAATCGCCGGATGCCTCCGGCGGGGATATTTTCGAACAGATGATGATCAGGTCAGGGGCTCCATTCGACCGGAACCGCGCGTGGGCCGCGAAACGCCCAGCCGGCGAACTCCACCGGGCCCGCAAGGCGCAGGCCGGGCAGGCGGTCAAAGAGCATCGGCAGTGCGACATCGGCGATCAAGGCGCGGGCGGCGGCGGCGCCGGCGCAGAAATGCGGGCCGGCGCCGAAGGACAGCGCGCGGCGGGTGTCGCGGGTGATGTCGAAGCTGTCGGGGTCGTCGAAAGGCGGCCTCGTCGCGGTTGCCCGATCCGAACATGAAGAATACCCGATCGTCCGGGGCGAAGCGCACGCCCGCGACGGTGTCGGTAACAGCCACCCGGCGCGGCGACATGCCGATCGGCGAGATCCAGCGGGCATATTCGGCGAAAGCATCGGCCCAGCTTGCCAGCGCCTGCGCGGATCAGCGCCAGCTGGTCGGGATGGCTCAGAAGCGCCCAGGCGGCGCCGGCAATGGCATCGCGCGGCTCGTTCTGGCCGCCCGAGATCGCCAGCTTGACGTTGGCGCGCACCGCCTGCATCGGCAGCCCGGCCTGCATCTGCACCGACAGAAGCGAGGCGTCGGGGGCGGCGCGCAACGCATCGACCCGCGCGTCGATATGCCGGTCGATCGCGGCGGTGCAGTCGTGGCAATGCGCCTCGATCGCGGCGTCGCCCGCGTAGTTCGCGATGCCGTCGATCATGCCCTGGCTGACGCGGTCCATCTGGCGCCAGTCCATGTTGGTCAGCCCGGTGATCGCGCGCAGCGCCTCGCCAGACACCGGCATCGCATAATCGGCCACCAGATCGGCGCGGCCCTTCGGTGCCAGCCCGGTCAGGATGCGGTCGGCCGCAGCGCGGAACGCGGCCGCCCAGATGTCGCGCACGGTGCGCGGCGAAAACGCCGGGAAACACGCCAGACGCTCGGCCGCGTGGGCCGGGTCGTCCTTGCGCATCATGTTCTCGCCCATCAGCATCGTCATCAGCCCGTCGGGCTGGTGCGAGGAAAACACCTCGATGCGCTTTTCGAGCGCGAAGATGTCGTCGCGCCGGGTGAACAGCGTAGCGCCCAGTTGCGGCACGAAGCAGATCGGCGCCTCGGCCCGCATCCGCGCCAGAGCCGGGTAGGGATCGGCGTGAAAGGCCGCGGGGTCGATGGCAAAGACGGGCGCGTCGGACATGGCGCGAAGCCTCTACCCGCGACCTGCCAGCGTCAAGCGCCCTAGGCGTGGCCGGACCGGTCGGCGTAGCGAAACAGGTACAGGCCCAGAACCAACGCCACCACGCCCGCGGCGATCAAGCCGCTGACGCTGCCGGTCAGTTCGGCGACCATCTCGATCTGCCCGGCGAAGGCGTAGCCAAGCCCGACGTAAAGGCCGACCCAGATCGCCTCTCCGGCAGCATCCCACAAGGTAAAGCGCAACCAGCCCAGCCGCGCGGCCCCCGCGATGATGTTCACCCAGGGGCCCAGTGGCGCAAACAGCCAGGTGCTGAAGAACACGCCAAGCCCGCCCTGCCGGTCGACCAGCGCCTGGGCGCGGCGGGCCAGACGGGCGCGGCGCGGATCGCGCGCGACCAGCCGGTCCAGCGGCGCGGTGCCGAACCGGCCCAGCCGAAAGCCGGTCTGATCGCCCAGAACCGCGCCCAGCCAGGCTGCGCCCGCAACCTGCCAGCCCACCAGATCGCCCGAGGCCACGAAGGCCCCGCCGGTCAGCATCAGGATCGAGCTTGGGATCGGCAGCAGCAGGCAAGACAGGAAGCACGACAGGAATATCACCAGCGCGCCGTAGGACGACACCAGATTGAGAAGCGTCTCAGTCATGCGGCGCGGCCCTGAACGCGTCGATCGCGGCGCGCAGATCGCCGCAGCAGCACCTCGACCGGCACGCCGCGATCGCGCGCGATCTGGTCCAGCGTGATTCGCCCGCCGGTGCCATCGCGTTGCAGCTGCAGCGCCGCACCGATCACCTCGGGCGGAGTGTGCCAGCTCAGCGCCACGTAGCGCGGCGTCATCCAGCCCTCGAGCGCCTGATTGCGGTGCGCAGGGTCCGCCCAGTAGACCGCGAAAAGCGTGGCCCGCACCGCAAAGAACAGCGTGACAGCCAGCGCCAGTGCGAACCCCGCGCTCAGCACCGGATGCCGCCGCCATGCCGCGCCCAGCCGGCTCATCGTCCCAGCGCCTTCATCCCGGCCTCGATCCCCTTCAGCGTCATCGGCACCATGCGGTCCGGCGCCGAAGATCTGCTGGATCATGCCGACCGATTGGGTATGCGGCCAGTAGCGCTCGGCCATCGGGTTCAGCCACAGATGGTTCGGCCACTGCTCGGTGACGCGGGTCAGCCAGACCTGCCCGGCCTCGGCGTTCCAGTGCTCGTTCGCGCCGCCCGGAAAGGCGATTTCGTAAGGCGACATGCTGGCATCGCCCACGAAGATGCATTTGTAGTCCGATCCATAGGTGCGCAGGACTTCCGCGGTCGAGATCTGCTCGGTCCAGCGGCGGCGGTTGTCGCGCCACACACCTTCGTACAGGCAGTTGTGAAAGTAGAAATACTCCAGATGCTTGAATTCGCTGCGCGCGGCGCTGAACAATTCTTCGACCAGCTTGATGTAAGGGTCCATCGAGCCGCCCACGTCCAGAAACAGCAGCACCTTGACCGCGTTGCGCCGCTCGGGCCGGGTTTTCACATCGAGGTAGCCATGCTCTGCCGTGGCGCGGATCGTGCCAGGCAGGTCCAGTTCCTCATCGGCCCCGTCGCGCGCCCATTTGCGCAGCCGTTTCAGCGCCACCTTGATGTTGCGGGTGCCCAGTTCCACCGTATCGTCGAGATTGCGAAACTCGCGCTTGTCCCAGACCTTGACCGCGCGCTGGTGCCGCGACTCGTCCTGCCCGATCCGCACGCCTTCGGGGTTGTAGCCATAGGCACCGAACGGCGAGGTGCCAGCGGTGCCGATCCATTTCGAGCCACCCTGATGCCGACCCTGCTGATCTTTCAGCCGTTCGCGCAAAGTCTCCATCAGCTTGTCGAAGCCGCCAAGCGCCTTGATCTCGGCCATTTCCTCGGCGCTCAGATGCTTCTCGGCCATCTTTTCCAGCCAGTCGTCGGGCAGATCGACCGCCTCCAGCACCTGATCGAGCGTGATTTCCTCCAACCCCTCGAAACTGGCCGGCAAAGGCCCGGTCGAACTTGTCGAGGTTACGCTCGTCCTTCACCATCGCGGTGCGGGCAAGATAGTAGAAGCCCTCGACATCATAGGTGACCAGCCCCGCGCCGACACCTTCCAGAAACCCGAGGTATTCGCGCATCGAAACCGGAATACCGGCGGCGCGCAAATTCTCGAAGAACGGCAGGAACATCGCTTAGATCATCCGGTCGATCGCAATGGTCACGAACATGCCCGCAATCGCGCCGATGATCGCGAAGACCCCGGCATATTGCAGCATATCCAGCCGGTTACCGCCCTTGCGCCGCGCCTGAACCACGCCCAGCAACGGCACCGGCAAAAAGACCTGTAATGACGATCATGTTGGCCGCTCTCCCTGTCTGGCTGGCGAAAGTGCGGCGATCTCGGCCAACCGGCGCCGCACTTCCTGATCCGAACCGAATCCATAGCGCGCCCATCCCAGGCTGTCGAGCCGGATGACCCGCGCCTCTTCGGTCTTGCCCTGGGCGTCCAGCGCCTCGGCCTTGATCATCAGAAGCGTCGCCAGCAGGCCGGCATTCTCGGCCGCCATCGCGGCGCCAAAATGCGCGTTCACCAGATCGATCGCGGCCTGCGGCTGCCCGGCAGACAACGAGAACGCGGCCATCTGCACCGCGACATGCGCTGCATGCAGGCGCGTGTCGGATCGCGCGCTGTAGATCTCTCCGGCCTGAAGAAACGCGGTCAGCGCAAGTGGCCCGTCAAGCCCCAGCGCCGCGCGGCCAAGGATGAACAGGCTGAACGCCATCCGGTTATCGACCCAGCCCTCGGCGCGGGCAATGGCAACAGCCTGTTTTGCCGCCGACAGGCGCCGCACCTCGCCGGTTTGCGGCGAAAGCGCCGCGTTGATCGCGGCTTTCCACGCGTCCGGCGTCGGCCCGGCGGCATCGGTCGCACCGTAACGGCCCGCCGGATTGATCCGCTCCAGCACGCCCGGCAGCAATGCGGCCACCTGATCCGGCGTCATCCCGCTGTGCAGCTCGGGCGCATAAAAGGCGCGCAGCATGATCATGTCGAACGGCGTCAGCACGGTGTTGAAATTGTCGTCGTTGAAGACCGAATCGGTCAGCCGGTAAAGGTCGTTCACCGGCCCCAGCGCCTGCGCCAACTCCTCGTGCAGGCAATCGCGGATTTCCTGCGGGCTGACATCGCCGGGCAGGAAGACCGCCATCCGGTCGCGGGTTTCAAGCGTGGTCCAGTCGCCAAGCGGCCGGCGCCGGGTTCTGAGGAACTCCGACCAGCTTGAAACCCGTAGGCGCCACGAAGCAGGCCGCCTGCGGCACCGCCCGCTGCAACGTGCGCCGGCTGACAACCTCGATGGTGATCCCGGCCTCCTGACTGGCCGGCACACGGGCGATCGGGATGCCCGCCTCGGTCCTCAGCCGCTCTAGATAGCCGCGCCAGATCGGGGCCAAGGCTGGGCGGCACAGTGCCCACCACGCGCACCGTGACCGGCCCCTCGAACCGCGACAGAACCGGCAAGCGCCGCCCGCTTTCCAGCTCGAACACCAGTTCCATGAAATCGCGCGCGATCGAGGTGTTGGACCGCGTGACCTGAACCCCGGCCGACCGGCTGAACGTGTTCATCGCCGGCAGGGTGATCGCGCCGCCGTCGCGCCGCTCGGTGGCGTCAGGCCGGGGTAGCTGAGTGCATCCCGCAACCGCCAGCAGCATCAGCGCAAGGCACAGCCGGACCACCTCAGGAACGATCGTACTTGATGAACGGCGAAAGCTTGCCGATCCGGTCGTAAAGCCTGCGCGCAGTGGCGTTGAAATCCTGCGTCAGCCAGTAGACCCGCGGCACACCCTTGGCATCGGCGGCGGCGTAGACCGCCTCGATCAGGGCCCGGCCCACGCCAGTGCCACGCACCTCGGGGTCGGAATAAAGGTCCTGCAAATAACACACCCCCTCGGGCCGCCACATATGTTCGTGAAAGATGTAATGCACCAGCCCGACCGGGCGCTCGCCCTCCACCGCCAGATAGCCGTGGCACGCAGACGCATCCGACAACAGCCGGTCGAACGCATGCCGCTTCGTGGCTTCGGGCAGCTCGGTCTCGTAATAGGCCAGATAGCCCGTCCACAGCCGGTGCCATTCGTCATAGTCGCCGCCGTGGATTTTCCTGATCTCAACGCCCATCTCGCACCTCCGATCCCGGCCTATCGCCGCTGGCTGCGGGCCATGAAGGCCAGCCGCTCGAACAGATGCACATCCTGCTCGTTCTTCAACAGCGCCCCGTGCAGCTTGGGCAGCGCATTCACCCCGTCGCGCTTCAGATCCTCCGGCGCCAGATCCTCGGCCAACAGCAGCTTCAGCCAGTCCAGCACCTCGCTGGTCGAGGGCTTCTTCTTCAAACCCGCCGTCTCGCGCAACTCGTAGAACTGCGTCAGCGCGGTGGTCAGCAGCGCCTGCTTGATGCCCGGATGATGCACCGCGACGATCGCCTTCATCGTATCGACATCGGGAAACCGGATGTAGTGGAAAAAGCAGCGCCGCAAAAACGCGTCCGGCAGTTCCTTTTCGTTGTTCGAGGTGATGATCACGATCGGCCGGTGCGTGGCGCGAATCGTCTCGCCGGTCTCGTAGACATGAAACTCCATCCG
The DNA here is from genome assembly GCA_963714615.1 of uncultured Alphaproteobacteria bacterium. GTDB lineage: Bacteria > Pseudomonadota > Alphaproteobacteria > Rhodobacterales > Rhodobacteraceae > JAHEAO01. Next base: position 558,531 of record CAVQOV010000013.1, read on the forward strand.
GTCGAGTTCCTGCAACAGGTCGTTCGGAAACTCGATATCGGCCTTGTCGACCTCGTCGATCAGCAGCACCACCTTTTTGTCCGCCTCGAACGCCTGCCACAGCTTGCCCTTGCGGATGTAGTTGCGCACGTCATGCACGCGTTCGTCGCCCAGCTGGCTGTCGCGCAGCCGGCTGACCGCATCGTATTCATACAGGCCCTGCTGCGCCTTGGTGGTCGATTTGATGTGCCACTCGATCATCTCCAGCCCCAGCGCCGCCGCGACCTGGCGCGCCAGTTCGGTCTTGCCGGTGCCCGGTTCGCCCTTGACCAGCAGCGGGCGTTCCAGCGTCACGGCGGCATTGACCGCGACCGTCAGGTCATCGGTGGCGACATACGAACTCGGTTCCGGTGAATTTCATGTTCAATTTCTGCTCTCAAGCCTGCTTTGTTCACGCATCCATACCGATAGGGTAACAATCCATCAAGTGACGTGCATCCGCTAGTGACATCCCCGCGGGACTCGGCTACATGGGCGCCGTTGGAGGGTGTTGGATGAACGAGCAGATACCGCAAAACGCGTCCGGCAAGAGTAAGGGTAGCACGATGAAGGCTGAAGTTTTCCTGCAAGATGATTACCGTCCTGCCGAAGACGAACCATTCATGAACCCCCGTCAGCTGGAGTATTTCCGCCGCAAGCTGCTGGCCTGGAGAAACGACCTGCTCGATGACAGCAAGCACACGATCGAGGGTTTGCAGGACGGCACCCGCAATATCCCCGATGTCACCGACCGCGCGTCCGAGGAAACCGACCGCGCGCTCGAGTTGCGCACCCGCGACCGCCAGCGCAAGCTCGTCGCCAAGATCGACGCCGCCCTGCGCCGGATCGAGAATGGCGAATACGGCTATTGCGAAGTGACCGGCGAACCGATCTCGCTCAAACGCCTCGACGCCCGCCCCATCGCCACGATGAGCCTCGAGGCCCAGGAACGCCACGAACGCCGCGAAAAAGTCCACCGCGACGACTAGGGCCGAACACTTGTCTGGAATTCGGAACACCGGGCGATTGTCCCGGTGTTTTTCGTTGGAGGCCCGGATTCGAATGGTTGGTTGGGTCGGACGGCGAAATAGGTGATAGCGTCGCTTTGCGGACAAAGCCGACTTTGGACATAGCTCTACAAGTTGCAGATCTCGAACGAATACGGTTTTCTTTTCACGCGACGGTCGGAGAGGTTTTGACGCATTAGCCGCGAAACTTTCGATCCTGAGCCATTTGCGTGGGAACCGTGACTTTTCGGCTCCCACCTTGGTCTAAGCTATGCTGAGCGATTTGCTGTTTCCGGCCCAAAAGTGATCTTGATCTCGGCAACAAGGTCAGCAGGAAAGCCACCTTCTTTTGCATGGCGATAGATGGCCTCTGCATTGTCGGCTTCGTGTACGCAGTAGAGCTTGTCGCCTGCCGCATATGTGTGATGCCAGACGTACGGGACACCGAGCCCATCGACCACCGCATTGGATTTTTGCGAAATGTCGCAAAGCTGGTCGGCGGTAAGCTTTTCGGCACCTGGAATATTTCTTTCAACGATGAACTTGGGCATCCTGATTTCCTTTGATTTCTGAGGCGCCAAACCGGCGCGTTGGTCGCATTATCTCCAGTTGCATGTTGAGTATCGTAAGCTCCTGTCGACAACTGCGCTATTCGACTAGTATTAAACTGAATACGGGCTTTCACGTAGTCAGGAATTTTTCCTGTTCTTTAAGCAAGGCTATCATATGGCTGATATTGACTGGCGTCACCTTCCCGCCCTCACCACGCTTCGGGCCTTTGAGGCAACGGCACGGATGAAGGGGTATTCTGCTGCGGCCAGAACGCTCAATGTTACACCTGCGGCAATCGCGCAGCAGGTGCGCAAGCTTGAGGCCGAAGTCGGTGCTGCGCTGGTTCAACGCGAAGGGCGAGGATTGGTGCTAACCGAGGCAGGACGTCATCTTGGCCTGTCACTCCGCGAGGCATTTGCCTTGATTTCAAGTGGTGTCGCTGAGGCCCAACGAATGCAAGAAGATCGTGGGGTCCGGGTTTCCACGACTCACTATTTTGTCAATTCTGTCATATTGCCGAACCTCAGCGATTTCTGGTCACAGAACCCCAAGACACGGGTCTCATTTGTTCCCGATGGCAACCAAAGTCCGATCGATCTCGACAGTTTTGATATTGCCATTCGTGGTTTTCGCGAAGGAACCACCTGGGAAGGGTACGATGCGCAACCGTTGCTTGAGACACCGGCAATAGTTTGCGCCGCCCCGAGTTTGCTGAGCGGCGGAAAGTCGGGCCTGTACACATTGCCGTGGGTTGCCGAACATGGATTCAAGGAAGCCGAGTTGCACGAATTCGCCCGGCGCGCGGGTTTTGATCCAGAAACGATGCGGATCGTCGATCCTGGCGATGCAAGGTACGAAATGGAAGCCGCTCTGATGGGGTTTGGACTGATGCTTACCACCGAAGTCATTGTGCGAAAGCATCTGAACGACGGGACGCTTGTCTGGGTCGACACGCCGCTGGATGAGACGGTTGTTTACCAGGCGATCTGTCGCAAGGGTGCCAAGGCTAGACCGGTGCGTGCGCTTCTCGATTGGCTGAAGGTGTTGTGTGCACCCCTATCCTATGATGGCCGCCCCTTGTGAAATACGACAGCCAATCGCAGCCTTGCCGGCCAGAGGTGAAACCAAGGGTTTCAGGTGACCTCAAGTGGTTTCAATAAATGGTGTCCGACAATAGTTGGGCAATGGATTTGGTTGGTATGGGCTCAAACCAGCCTTCCCTATCTGTCGTTCAGGCCTCCTCCACTACCCCCACTGGCGAGTTCCGGTTCTTGCAGGCATGGCCGATCATTTGAGGTTGAACAGGACTATGACGAAGCAACGGGCGCGCCGGGCGGCTGGCCGATGACCATCCTTGGCCATGCCCCCACATCTCGCGTCAACCCCCACCGAACGCCACCAGGAAACCCTTGACAAATCCCTAACGGAAAATGCCAACCCTTTGACAAACAACAAGAATGAAAACCGTCCACATGTGGACACCACCCCTGCTTAACGACACCCACTGGCGAATTCCGCCGCCGCCAGCTAAGCCTGACCAAATAACGAAAAAGACCCAAGCCATGCTGACCGATCAGCCCATCACCATTCTCGGCGCCGGCATCGCCGGCCTCGCCACCGCCATCGCTCTGGCCCGCCATGGCGCGCAGATCCGCATCGTCGAACAATCGCCCGAGATCACCGAGGTCGGCGCGGGCCTTCAGATCAGCCCCAACGGCCTTGCCGTCCTCGACGCGCTGGGCCTTGGCGAGCGTCTGCGCGCGGTCGGCGCCAAAGCCCGGGCCGTCACCTTGCGCGACTACCGGCGCGGCGCTCAGGTGCTCCGCCTCGACCTCTCCCGCCACGCCGCCCGACCAGACCTTCCTGCTGCTGCACCGCGCCGACCTGATCGAGGCGCTGGCCGACGCCGCCCGCACCGCCGGGGTCGAGATCGAACTCAACCGCCAGATCACCGCCGTCACCGAAACCGGGCAGGGCGTCCGTCTCGGCTTCGCTGACGGCCGCACCGAAATCGCATCGCCTTGTGATCGGCGCCGACGGCCTGCATTCGCGCCTGCGCCCCGCGCTGAACGGCGCGGCCCCGCCGTTCTTCACCGGTCAGGTCGCATGGCGCGCCATCGTCCCCGCCTGGGACCGCGCCGAACCGCAAGTCGATGTCCACATGGGCCCCGGCCGCCATATCGTGACCTATCCGTTGCGCAACTCCAGCCTGATCAACATCGTCGCGGTGCAAGAGCGGCAGGACTGGGCGATGGAAGGCTGGTCGCTGCCCGGCGATCCCGAAGACCTGCGCCGCGCATTCCACGGCTTCTCACCGGCCAGTTCGCGCGCTTCTGGACCGCGTCGAAACCGTCAACCTCTGGGGCCTGCACCGTCACCCGGTGGCGCAGAACTGGCACGGGGCCGCAACCGCGCTCATAGGGGACGCCGCTCACCCAACCCTGCCGTTCCTCGCGCAAGGCGCCAACATGGCGCTGGAAGACGCATGGGTGCTGGCCGACTGCCTCAAATCAGATCCCGTTGCCAAGGCCCTGCCGGCCTACCAGCAGCGCCGCCGCGCCCGCGCCCTGCGCGTGATCGAGGCCGCCAACGCCAACGCCCGCAACTACCACCTGCGCAACCCCGTCATCAGAACCGCCGCCCACACCGCCCTGCGCCTCGGCGGCTCAGTGGCGCCCGCAAAGATGCTGCACCGCTTCGACTGGATCTACCGCCACGACGTAACGCAGCTCTAGCCACTTCTTCTGTTCTGAAATATCCCCGCCGGAGGCCGTTTTCGCAGAAAACGCTACCCCGCAGCCTCAAGCGCCGCGATGATGGGTGAGAAATCCGCGGCCTTCAAAGACGCCCCGCCAACCAGCGCGCCATCGACATTCGACACCCCGAAGATCTCCGCCGCATTCGATGCCTTGACCGAGCCGCCATACAGGATCCTCACCGACAGGGCCACGCCTTCGCCCAACCGCTGCTCCAGCCGCGTGCGGATGAAATCGTGTACCTCACCGATCTGGTCCAGGGTCGGCACCTTGCCGGTGCCGATCGCCCAGACCGGCTCATAGGCCACCACCAGATTCTCGCCGGTTACCAGATCCGGGATCGACCCCGCCAACTGCCCGCCAATGATGCCCAGGGTGTTTGTCGCCTCGCGCTCGCTCAGCGTCTCGCCGACGCAGATCACCACCTTCAGCCCGCGCCGCCAGCGCGGTCCGGGCCTTGGTGCGAACGTCTTCATCGCTCTCGCCATGATCGCTGCGACGCTCGGAATGCCCCAGGATCACGTACTCTGCCCCGGCGTCCAGTAGCATCGCCGCCGAGATGTCGCCGGTATGCGCGCCAGAAGGCTCCCGGTGGCAATCCTGCCCGCCGACGGCGATCGGCGCCTTGCCGACATGCCATGCCATCCGCGCCAGCAGCGTCGCGGGCGGACACAGCAGAATCTCGCAATTCGGGGCAGGGTGCGCCTTGATCAGCGCCGAAACCTCGGCCAGTTCGGCGCTGGTCCCGTTCATCTTCCAGTTTCCGGCGGCAAGTTTACGGCGACGTGTCATGGCGGCTCCTTGATTGGCTCGGGCCAACCCTAACCGGGCTGCGTGCGCGAAACCAAGACCTTACTCTAACGCGGCCAGCGCCTTTCGCGCCCAGTCGCAGGCCAGTTCTGGATCGTCCAAAGCCGCTTCGGGCAGGGTCCAGTAGCCCATGGTCTTGCCCTCCATGCCGAACTGCACCGCACCTTGCGCCGCCAGGGCGCGCGCGAAATCGCCCTTGGCCTTAAGAAACAATCTGCCCTGGCTGCTCAGAATCGCAAAAATCTGCCCGTCGAAATAAAGGCACAGCCCGCCCATCATCTTGCGGGTTGTCAGGGGCCCAAGCCCCTCGAACAAGTTCAAGTGCAAATTGAATGTCAGCGTCAGAGACGCTCATTCCTGCTCGGCGAACTTGATCGATTCGCCACAGCCGCAGGCATCGACCACGTTGGGATTGCGAAACTTGAAGCCGCTTTCCAGCAAGCCCGTTTCATAGTCGATCTCGGTGCCAAACAGGAACATCTGCGCCATCGGCGCGATCATGATCCGCGCGCCGTCCTCTTCGACGACCTCGTCCAGCGGATCAACCTCCGAGACATACTCCATGGTATATTCCATGCCCGCACAGCCGCCCTTCTTGACGCCGATGCGCAGGCCCTGGGTGCCGTCGTTGTCCATCAGTCGCGCAATCTGCTTGGCGGCCCTGGGTGTCATCGAAACGGCTTGCTTGCCCGGAATGCCGAACATATCTGGTAATCCTTCGCGTGTTTCGTCCCCAATCTAGGGCCGAAGGCCGCCGATCTCAAGCGGCGGCAACAGATCGCGCAGCGCCAGTGTCGCCAATGTGACCGTGATCGCCCAGCCGAAAGAGGCCAGCGTGCCGATGATGACATACTCGCTGGCCGCCCGGTTCTCGTTCACGGTGCCAAAGCGCAGGATCGATTTCGCGGCGATCAGAAACCCGATCCCCGCGGCTTGCCCCGCCAGGATAAGCACAAAGATCAGCCCGCGCTCCAGCAGGCCGATCATCGTGCCACCCTTCGGCAACCCCTCCGAATTCGCCCCCGGCGCGGTCTGCGCCGCCATCAGCCGGGCAATCGCGAAAGCCCCGGCGCGCGTTGCCACAAGGAACCCCGCCCCCAGTATCATCAGATGCAGCACAACGGGCGGTGCGTCCGCCCAAACCCCAAGGGCCCATAGCCCCGGCGCCCAGAACGCCACCGCCAGCACGCTGGCGACATGGGCCGCCTGATCGGCCAGATGCGTCGCCAGAGTGTCGCGAACCGCATAGGTCTTGACCGCATCAATCAGCAGATGCGCCGCGCCCAGCGCCAGAACCTGCCAGGCATCGACCCGTCCGAGTGCCGCCATCGACACAGCCAGAACCACCGCCCCATGCGCCAGCAAAATGCCCGGATTGCGCTTGCGTGCCACCATCCATGCCGGTTGCAGCAAATAATCCGCCAGCACATGGGCAAAGATCAGCGCCACGAAGGTTTCGATCATCGGCCGGCCCTCGCGACTATCGCAAGCCAAACGACTTGCTTTTGAAAAAGGAAAGCGGAATAGCCTGCCATCACGCGGCCCCCTCGATCAGCGTCAAAGCCTCGGCCAGCGCCGGATAGCCCGCCGCCTCCAGCGCCTGATCCACGGCCTGCCGCGAAATCCCGATCGCCTGCGCCACTTCGCGCCGTACTGGTGTATCGGGCTCCAGCATCGGCCCGACAGCGCGCGCCTGCGCCTCGGTCCAGCCTTGCGAAACATGATCCGCCAGCCGCACCGCAGCCCCCAGTGCGCCGCCGCCCTCGAACGTCATCATCGCCGGCAGCTCCAGCGCATCAAGCCCGCGCCCCGAGGCCACAAAGACCGGCCCGCTCGCGGCATTCAGATCGCCGGTGCTGCCCGGGTCGCCGTCCCCCACCGCAATCGCGATCCGCGTCGCCAGATCCTTGCCGCCCGTGCGCAGTGCCGCGCGCATGCAAAGCGCTGTGCGCAAGGCCAGATCTGGGCGCGCCAGACAAACCTGCCAGCCATCGCCCCGGTTGCGTGAAAACATCAAGGACGCACCATGCCAACTGGAGGCCCGCGCCGCTGCCGCCGCCAGCGCCTGCATCGCCTGATCCAGCCGATCCTGTTCAAGGTCGGTAGAGCGCACCAGATCTCCGGTCAGAACCGCAATCACCATCGCAGCCACCCTTTCACAGGGCAGAATGCGCGCGCGGCCCGGTAAATGCAAGTAATTTCACTTGCAATCCATGAATGAAAGCATTTCCGCTTGCACCAAGGTTACATGAACCCCAGTTCCAGCCGCGCCTCGTCCGACATCATCTCCATGCCCCAGGGCGGATCCCAGGCCATATGCACCTCGACCTGCTTGACGCCAGGCAGCGGCTCCACCGCATCGGCGACCCATCCGGGCATCTCGCCGGCAACCGGGCAGCCGGGCGCGGTCAGGGTCATCGTGATGTTGACCTCGTTCTCGTCATTGATGTCGATGGTATAAACCAACCCAAGATCATAGATATTCACCGGAATTTCCGGATCGAACACCGAGCGGCAGGCCTCGACGACGCTCTCGTACAGTGGATGATCGGTGCTGGAGGGCGCAATCAGCGGCGTCCCTTCGATCTTGTTTGCCTGGGTGGTCATGGCAACCTCGTTTGATTTCCGACTGAATATATAAGGATTAAGCGCGCAAAGGTCCAGACGGTCCGCAAAGGCGCAAGCACCTGCTGCATCATTTGTCCGGAAATATCCCCGCCGGAGGCAGCCGCGTCCGAAGGACGCAAAACGATCTCTTGGCCCGGCACGGGCCGCGATTGCGATCCCCTTTGCAACCCGGCCCCAATTTGGCTATCGGATGCGCCATGACCAACCGCTTTTCCTTCGCCCTCACGGCCACCGACGGGGCTGCCCGCACCGGCACGATCCAAACCCCAAGGGGGCAGATCCGCACCCCCGCCTTCATGCCGGTCGGCACCGCCGCGACGGTCAAGGCGATGCTGCCCGAAAGCGTGCGCGCCACCGGGGCCGATATCGTGCTGGGCAACACCTACCACCTGATGTTGCGCCCCACCGCCGAACGCATCGACCGGCTTGGCGGCCTGCACAAGTTCATGAACTGGGACCGCCCGATCCTGACCGACTCAGGCGGTTTTCAGGTGATGAGTTTGGCGCAACTGCGCAAGCTCACCGAAGACGGTGTGCGCTTCAAATCCCACATCGACGGCTCCGACCACATGCTGACGCCCGAACGCAGCATCGAGATCCAGCGCCTTCTGGGCAGCGACATCGTGATGTGTTTCGACGAATGCACCCCGTTCCCGGCCGAGAAAAAGGTCGCGCTGGACAGCATGCGCCTCTCGATGCGCTGGGCGCAAAGATCGCGCGACGCCTTCGGTGACCGCCCCGGCCACGCGCTCTTCGGCATCCAGCAAGGCAACGTGTTTCACGACCAGCGCGCCGAAAGCGCTGAAAAGCTGAAGGAAATCGGCTTTGACGGCTATGCCATCGGCGGCCTTGCCGTGGGCGAGGGGCAGGCGGTGATGTTCGAGGTGCTCGACTACGCCCCCGCCATGCTGCCCGAGGGCAAACCCCGCTACCTTATGGGGGTCGGCAAGCCCGACGACATCGTCGGTGCCGTTGCGCGCGGGGTCGATATGATGGACTGCGTGCTGCCGTCCCGCTCAGGGCGCACCGGACAGGTCTTTACCCGCCGCGGCGTGCTCAACATCAAGAACGCGCGGCATCAGGACGATCCGCGCCCGCTGGATGCCGATTGCCACTGCCCGACCTGCCGCCACTATTCCCGCGCCTACCTGCACCACGTCTTTCGCGCGCAGGAAATCATCTCCTCGATGCTGCTGACCTGGCACAACCTGCACTATTATCAGGATCTCATGCAGGGCATGCGCGACGCCATAGCCCAGGCCCGCTTCGCCGCCTTCGAAGCCGCCTTCCACGCCCAGCGCGCAGAGGGCGATATCGACCCGCTGTGAACGTGAATCCCGGCGCTGCCAGTCGCAGTTGCAGTCACTCGTTGCCCTGCACCCGCTCCAGCCCCGGTGCATCGGCCCTCAACAGACCCAGCACCTGGTCGGTGCTAAGCGCAGTGCAGAATTCACCGTGCATCGAGGCGACCGAGAGGGCGTGCACCAGCTCCGGCTCGTAATCGGTGCCGTCCAGTCCGACGCGGTTGGAGGTCGCGCAGGCATCCTCGGCCAGATAGACATCGTATCCCATGTTGCCGGCCATCCGCACCGTGGTTTCAACACAGAAATTTGTGAAAAAGCCGGCCACCACCAGTCTCGATATCCCCGCGCGGCGCAGCTCGATCTCCAGATTGGTGCCGACGAACCCGCTGTTCACATCTTTCTCGACCACGATATCGCCCGACCTGATTTCAAGCCCGTCGATCTGCGCCCCCGTGGGCAGGGTGAATTTCAACGGCGAGGCCGCCTCGCGGCTGTTGTGCCGGGTGAAGGCCGCTTGCCGACCGGAATTGCGAAACCCGCCCAGAAGGTCGCGCTGCCGGTCCTCCGCCCGCGGATTGTTGCGACGTCCTGTGGGGCCGCCCCAATGGTCAAGCACGTTCACGCCGATCTGGACGTCGATCAGTAAAAGCGCGGTCTCGAGGCCGAATTGTTTGATCATTTAGACGTCTCCTTCACTGAACGGTCCATGCACGAAGGGTATGCGTCTATCCTGCGTTGTCACGCCAAAACCGACCGTTTCCACCCGGATGCCCGTCGCTTTCCGGCGACGCTTCGCGGGCGTCACACAAAGCCGTGACCGCTGATCCAGGCGGGCTCCGGTGCAATTGATGCGATTTTCCACGTAATTCCGGCAAATGCCGCCTTGCCCCCATCGCCCCCAAAAGGCAAACTATCGGCCAAGTCACAATAGGTGATGGTTGAAAGAGAGGGCGGACAGCCCCAGATATTGGGCCAGAACCGGAGAAGACCGCAAGGTTGCCACAAAGTGGGGCCATGGTCTTCTTGCCAAATTGAGGAAACCAAATGAACGAGCAACTCGCACAATCCTACCCCGTCCTGCCGCTGCGCGACATCGTGGTGTTCCCACATATGATCGTGCCGCTGTTCGTCGGGCGCGAAAAATCGGTCAGGGCACTCGAAGAGGTGATGCAGGACGACAAGCAGATCCTGCTGTCCAGCCAGATCGATCCCGGCATCGACGATCCCGCATCCGATGGGATTTACAAGGTCGGCGTTCTGGCCAATGTCCTGCAACTGCTGAAGCTGCCCGATGGCACCGTCAAGGTGCTGGTCGAAGGCAAGGCCCGCGTGCGCATCACCGAATATATCGAGAATGATAACTACTTCGAGGCGCATGCCATATCCCTGACCGAACTGCCGGGCGATCCCGATGCCGTCGAGGCGCTGGTGCGCTCTGTCGCCGAGGAATTCGAGCGCTACGCCAAGATCAAGAAGAACATCCCCGAAGAAGCGCTCGCCGCGGTCTCGGAATCGCGTGAACCCGCGAAGCTGGCAGACCTTGTTGCAGGCCATCTCGGCATCGATGTCGAGCAAAAGCAGGGGCTTCTCGAAACCCTCTCGATCGAAGAGCGGCTTGAAAAGATTTACGGCCAGATGCAGGGCGAAATGTCCGTGCTTCAGGTCGAGAAAAAGATCAAGACCCGCGTCAAAAGCCAGATGGAGCGGACCCAGCGAGAGTATTATCTGAATGAGCAGATGAAGGCCATTCAGAAGGAGCTCGGCGACGGCGAAGAAGGCCAGAACGAGATCCTCGAACTTGAAGAGCGGATCGCAAAGACCCAGCTTTCCAAGGAAGCCCGCGAAAAGGCCGAAGCCGAGATCAAGAAGCTCAAGTCGATGTCTCCGATGTCGGCCGAAGCCACGGTCGTGCGCAACTACCTCGACTGGATGCTGGGCATTCCATGGGGCACCAAGAGCCGCGTCAAGAAAGACCTGACCCGCGCCCAGAAGGTGCTGGACGATGACCACTACGGTCTGGACAAGGTCAAGGAACGCATCGTCGAGTATCTGGCCGTGCAGCAGCGCTCGAAAAAGCTCAAAGGCCCGATCCTGTGTCTCGTCGGTCCTCCGGGCGTTGGTAAAACCTCGCTTGGCAAATCCGTGGCGCGTGCCACGGGCCGCGAATTCATCCGCATCTCGCTGGGCGGCGTGCGTGACGAATCCGAGATCCGCGGCCACCGCCGGACCTATATCGGCTCGATGCCCGGCAAGATCATCCAGGCGCTGAAAAAGGCGAAAACCACGAACCCGCTCATCCTGCTCGATGAGATCGACAAGATGGGGCAGGATTTCCGTGGCGACCCGGCGTCTGCAATGCTGGAAGTGCTCGATCCCGAACAGAACTCCACGTTCATAGACCACTACCTTGAGGTCGAATACGACCTGTCCAATGTGATGTTCCTGACCACGGCGAACACCTACAACATGCCAAGTCCGCTCTTGGACCGGATGGAGATCATCCCGCTGGCCGGCTACACCGAGGACGAAAAGCGCGAGATCGCCAAGCAGCATCTGATCGCCAAGCAGATCAAGAACCACGGCCTCAGGAAGGACGAGTTCGAACTGACCGATGCCGCGTTGCAGGAAATCATCCGCACCTACACCCGCGAAGCGGGCGTGCGGAACCTTGAACGCGAAATCGCCAAACTGGCGCGCAAAGCCGTAACCAAGATCGTCCGCAAGGCCGAGGAAAAGGTCGTGATCACGCCCGAGAACCTCGAAGAGTATCTTGGCGTCAAGCGGTTCCGCTACGGCTTGGCAGAGCAGGAGGATCAGATCGGCGTCGTCACCGGCCTCGCCTGGACCTCTGTCGGCGGCGAGTTGCTGTCGATCGAAGCCCTGCGCCTGCCCGGCAAGGGTCGCATGAAAACCACCGGCAAGCTTGGCGATGTGATGAAGGAATCCATCGACGCGGCAAGCTCTTTCGTGCGCTCGATCAGCCCGAAAATCGGGGTGAAGCCGCCAAGTTTCGAGACGATGGACATCCACGTCCACGTTCCCGAAGGCGCGACCCCGAAAGACGGGCCCTCGGCCGGCGTTGGCATGGTCACCTCGATCGTGTCGGTGCTGACGCAGATCCCGGTTCGCAAGGATATCGCCATGACCGGCGAGGTCACGCTGCGCGGCAATGTGCTGGGCATCGGCGGCTTGAAGGAAAAGCTGATGGCGGCAATGCGCGGCGGTATCAAGACGGTGCTGATCCCGGAAGAAAACGCCAAGGATCTGCCCGAGATACCGGACAATGTGAAGGCCGGGTTGACCATCATCCCGGTCAGCCATGTCTCCGAGGTGCTCAAGCACGCACTGGTGCGTGAACCGGTGCCGGTGGAATGGGACGAGGCCGCCGAAGAGGCCGCGCGCGCCAAGTCCGCGCTGACCACGCCGGAAGCCCCCAGCGCCACCGCGCACTGATCCGGCGTCACGCCAGACCAACTTTGCCTGATCAACCGGGGCGCGTCAGATGGCGCGCCCCGATTTCGTTTGGCCAGGCCCTGCAAACGCTGTTCGCACTCTCCCCATAGCTGTGCCTCATAACTGTCTTGTGGAAAGTCGGTTCTGTTCCGGCTATTCTTGCGCCAGAGCAGCACCAACGAAAGGCAGGACCACCATGGCCATCAAGGCCTCGACCGCGAAAACAACCGCCGCAACCGCCAGCGCGACCACAGCCAAGCCGCTTGCCGGCGTCACCGCCGATCCCGCGGCTGAAAGCGAAACCGCCGCACCCGCAGCACCCGGTCTGAATTTCGTCCGCCGCAAGGAATTCGTCAGCCGCGTCGTCGCATCCTCGGGGCTGAAGCCCAACGCGGTCAAATCCGTGATGGACGCCGTACTCAAGGAACTGGGCGACGCGCTGTCCAACGGCGAGGCGCTGCAACTGCCGCCCTTGGGCAAACTCAGCGTCAACCGCCGCAAAGACCTCAAGAACGGCGAAATGCTGGTCTGCAAACTCCGCCGCACAACCCCGCCCGAGAAATCCGACGACACCCTTGCGGATGCGGCCGAGTAGCGCTAAGACCCGCGCCGTCGGGTGATTAGCTCAGTGGTAGAGCGCTTCGTTCACATCGAAGATGTCAGGGGTTCAAATCCCTTATCACCCACCATCAATCCAAGCGCGCCGCTTCGTCGGCGCGTTTTGCGTCTGCGCCCCCCGAAGCTGCCAGATACCGCTCGATATCCTGCGTCCGCGACAGGCTGGCCAGTTCCTCACGGATCTGCTGGTCCAGGCAATCCCGGCAGCGCGGCGCCGGCTCATCGGCATGCCGCGTCAGGCCCAGCAGCGCGCGCACCGCAGGCGGCAAGGTCCGGCCCACGCTCATGGCTTCCACCGCAGCCGCACGGCTGCGCCCGGCAACTGGCCCTCCGACAGCCCCACATCGCGCGCCAGATCCGGACGCACCAGCAGCCGCTGGATGTCGTGGCGCGCACGTCTGCGCGTGTTGCGTCTTGCCAACGCCTGGCTGTGGGGTCTGGAAACCAAATCTTTTACGATCCTCAGCATCGCCGTCTCCTTTCTCGAATCGGGTCAGGATCAGAACGTAAGAGCTCAACTATACTTTAGGTCAAGAGGGGAAAATGAATGCCGGCCGAACCCGCCGCCCGCCGCACGCGACGCGACTACCCGGAGCTTTTCATCCTGCGCCACGGACAGACCGAATGGAACGCCGCGGGCCGGATGCAGGGGCATATGGATTCGCCGCTCACCGCACTGGGGCGCGGACAGGCCGCAGCACAGGCCCGCATCCTGCGCGCGCAGCCCGCGCCCCCGGACACGACCTATCACTGCTCGCCGCAGGGCCGCGCCCGCCAGACCGCCGATCTCGCACTCGCGGGGCTGACGGATGCGCCGCAATTCGACGCGCGGCTCAAAGAGGTCTCGGTCGGAAAGTTCGAAGGTCTTACCCTGACCGAGCTCATCGCCGACTGGCCCGATATCATGAACGCCCGCTCCCCTCACAGCTGGCACTACCGCGCGCCGGGCGGCGAAAGCTTCGACACCTTCAGCGCCCGGATCAGCGATTGGCTGGGCGCCCAGACCGCGCCCGCCGTCGTGGTCACCCACGGCATGGTCTCGCGGGTGCTGCGCGGCCTCGTTCTGGGGCTCGACGCCGAAGGCATCGCGAAACTGCCGGGCGGGCAGGGCGTGGTCTACCACATCAAAAACGGCCAGCACCGCCGCCTCGACGCCTGACCGACGCATTCACCTTCTGTCAGAAATCTGCCGCACGGCTCACCTGGCCGTCGCCCGCGCCAAATGTTGTACAACATCGCGTACAACATTTCCGAATGTTTTAAAGAAAAGCATACAACATCGCGTACAACTCTGCGTCGGGCTGCCCCGGAACATCGGGGCTTGAACCGTCCGGCGCGCCGGGGTAAAGCCCCGCCTACGGGTGATTAGCTCAGTTGGTAGAGCGCTTCGTTTACACCGAAGATGTCGGGGGTTCGAGTCCCTCATCACCCACCAAATCCCGCAAATTTCATCTGGCGTTTTCGTGCCTTTGGCGCTTGACGAGGCAGGGGGTTCGCCATAGAACGCCCTTCACGTTCGGGCGTCGCCCGGGCGGGCAGTGGGCGGTTGTAGCTCAGTTGGTTAGAGTACCGGCCTGTCACGCCGGGGGTCGCGGGTTCGAGCCCCGTCAACCGCGCCATCACTGCCCAAAGCCCGACGACGCCAGACCGATGCGCGGTTGTAGCTCAGCTGGTTAGAGTACCGGCCTGTCACGCCGGGGGTCGCGGGTTCGAGCCCCGTCAACCGCGCCACTTTCCCTTGAATACCAGATGGTTAAGGCGCGATCTTAAGCATTCAGCGCGGCCAGGATTCGGGCCCAGCTGCGGATGCCCTTGTGGAACGACCGCAGGTCGTATTTCTCGTTCGGGCTATGGATCAGGTCGTCATCCTTGCCAAACCCGATCAGCATCGCGTCCATGTTCAGGATGTCCTTGAAATAGCCCGCAATCGGGATCGACCCGCCCGATCCGATATATGCCGCCTCGTTCGGCCACTCCTGCGACAGCGCGCGGCGCGCCTTCTCGAATGCCGGATCGGAAATGGCCATCTGCGACGCCGGCGACGTGCCGTGCCCCCTGAACTCGACAGAGCAATCGGGCGGCAGCAGGCTGCGCACATAGGCGTGGAAAGATTGTCTTATCTTTACAGGGTCTTGCGTGCCAACCAGCCGGAAGCTGATCTTCGCATGGGCCTTTGATGGCAGCACCGTCTTGAACCCGTCGCCCTGATATCCACCCCATATGCCATTGACCTCACAGGTCGGCCGCGCCCAGATCATCTCGAGCACGGATCGGTCGATCTCGCCCGCCGGTTTCGACAAACCGACCGCTCCAAGAAAACCGTCCTCGTCGAACCCGAGTGCGCCCCATTGCGCCAAGACCTTGGGATCAATTTCAGGCACGCCGTCATAGAATCCGGGCAATGTGATACGGCCGGATTTGTCGTGTAACCCGCTAATGATATTCGATAAAACTCGGATCGGATTGATCGCCGCGCCGCCATACATGCCAGAGTGCAAGTCTTTGTCCGGACCGGTGATCGTCAATTCTTCACCCAGCAGACCGCGCAGCATCGTGGTGATCGCAGGCGTGTTTTCGTCGAAAAGCCCGGTGTCGCAGATCAGCGCGATATCGCCCTGCAACTCCTTGGCATTGTCCGTCATGAAGGGCACCAGCGATGGCGAGCCGGACTCCTCTTCACCCTCGAAGAAAAACGTGATCCGGCCGGGTAGGGTGCCATGCACCGATTTCCACGCCCGGCAGGCCTCGACAAACGTCATCAACTGGCCCTTGTCGTCCGAGGCGCCACGGCCCCGGATCACCTTGCCGCCCGCGCTGTCCTGGATCACCGGATCAAACGGATCGCGGTTCCAAAGATCAATTGGATCAACGGGTTGCACGTCATAGTGACCGTAGAAAACAAGATGCGGACCGCTGTCTCCGATGTGCCCAACCACCATCGGATGGCCCGGTGTCGGGCGCTTGGCGGCCGCAACCCCGATGCTTTGCAGATCGGCGACCAGCCAGTCAGCAGCATGCTCGCATTGGGTTGCATAGGCCGGATCGGTCGAGATCGACGGAATGCGCAGCAACTCCATCAAACGATCCGTGGCTTGATTCAGATCATTGTCGATGCGGGCAAGGACGGGTTCCAATGACATGGCAGGCACTCCTTCAGGTCGGTCGTGCGTGACAGTATCAGGGCCGTGCCAAAGGTCCAGCAGTGCGGAATTCGCAGATGGCGGTGCAAAAACACGGGCTTGCGCGGCAAAATGTAACGGTTTCTTGAATGTGTATGGAAAACTGGGGTCGATTGATGCTAAAATGCCCAGACCAGACCCATGGGGGAAAGCTATTGAATTACGATGCTGCAACTCGACGCAGCACTTCAGCGGTTGCACGACGAAGGTCGCTACCGGACCTTCATAGATATCGAGCGCCAGAAAGGCGCCTTTCCGCATGCGATCTGGCGCCGCCCCGATGGGCAGGAACAGCCGGTCACCGTCTGGTGTGGCAACGATTATCTGGGCATGGGTCAGCACCCGGCGGTGCTGGCGGCCATGCACGAGGCGCTTGATGCGACCGGCGCCGGGTCGGGCGGCACGCGCAATATCTCCGGCACCACGGTTTATCACAAGCAGCTGGAGGCAGAGCTGGCCGACCTGCACCGACAAGCAAGCGGCGCTGCTCTTTACCAGCGCCTATATCGCCAATGACGCAACGCTTTCCACGCTGCCCAAAGCTGTTTCCCGGTCTGATCATCTATTCCGACGCGCTGAACCATGCCTCGATGATCGAAGGCGTGCGCCGCAACGGCGGGGCCAAGCGGATCTTCCGCCACAATGACGTCGCGCATCTGCGCGAGCTGCTGGCAGCCGACGATCCGGCGGCGCCCAAGCTGATCGCCTTTGAATTGATCTACTCGATGGATGGCGATTTCGGCCCGATCAAGGCGATCTGCGATCTGGCTGATGAATTCGGCGCGCTGACCTATATTGACGAGGTTCATGCGGTGGGCATGTACGGCCCGCGCGGCGCCGGCGTTGCCGAGCGCGACGGCCTGATGGACCGCATCGACATCATCAACGGCACGCTGGCCAAGGCTTACGGCGTCATGGGCGGCTATATCGCAAGCACCGCCAAGATGTGCGACGCGATCCGGTCCTATGCTCCGGGCTTCATCTTCACCACCTCTTTGCCGCCCGCCGTGGCCGCAGGGGCGGCGGCTTCGGTCAGGCACCTCAAGACCGATCAGGCCCTGCGGGAACGCCATCAGACCCAAGCCAACATCCTGAAGTTGCGGCTGAAAGGCTTGGGCCTGCCGATCATCGACCATGGCAGCCATATCGTACCCGTTCATGTCGGTGATCCAGTGCATTGCAAGCTGCTGTCAGACATGCTGCTGGTCGATTACGGGATCTACGCGCAGCCGATCAATTTCCCAACTGTTCCGCGCGGGACGGAGCGTTTGCGATTCACACCGTCGCCGGTGCACGGCCCGAAAGAGATCGACAAACTCGTTCAGGCACTTGACGAGCTTTGGGCCCATTGTGCGCTAAATCGCGCTGAGCTTGTCAGGCTGATTCATCGGCCGGGTGCAAACGCGCTTGCAGTATGGTAAACTTTTATCCAATAGGCTGACGTTGCGCACGAATCGTCGGCGTTTGGGGACAGATGAGTATGGGGCAGGACGCATGATCGGGCGGAGGTCCACTCCACCGGCAGAAGAACCGGCAAAGCCAATGGGCTTTGACGACTATGATTTGCGTCTTGGCGACATCATGCGCGGCGAGCGCGCAACAATGGCGAAATCGCTGCTGGATGTGCAGCGCGAGCTCAAGATCAAGGCCACCTATATCGCGGCGATCGAGAATGCAGACCCTTCGGCGTTTGAAACACCAGGGCTTCATCGCCGGTTATGTGCGGTCCTACGCCCGCTATCTGAACCTCGATCCCGAATGGGCCTATAGCCGGTTCTGCGAAGAGGGTAATTTCGTTACCGCCCACGGCATGTCTGCCGCCGCCTCGGGCAGCCGCGCGGCCAAGGCGGATACCGCGATTGGCAAGGGTATTCGCGATCCTTTTGCCGATCCCGATGCGATCTTCGTGCCGCGGGGCGAGGCTTTCATGTCGCGGATCGAACCGGGCGCCGTCGGATCCTCGCTGGTCCTGCTGGCGCTGATAGGCGGCATTGGATACGGCGGCTGGTCGGTGTTGCAGGAAATCCAGAAAGTGCAGTTTGCACCGGTTGATCAGGCCCCGGGTGTGACCTCGACGCTGGAAACATTCGAGCCTGCCGAAACGCAACTTGCCGATGCCGATGTGCAAGCGGTGTTCCCGGCGCCCGCCGCGGATGCTCTTGATCGGCTGTACCGGCCGCAGGCGCTGGACGTGCCGGTGCTGGTGGCGCGCGACGGTCCGATCTCGATCCTCGATCCGGCGTCGGTCGGCACGCTTGTCCCCGCGCGACCGGCGAGAAATGCTGGCCGCACAGCAATCTGACCCCGTACAGCCGATCCGGTCGAGGCGCCCGTTCAGGTGGTTGCCGCGGATGTGCCAGAGGTCGTGCTTTTCGCGGTGCGCCCATCGTGGGTGCGGGTCAGTGCGGCGGATGGTACCGTCCTGTTCGAGAAGATCCTGGATGCAGGCGAGCAATATGTTCTGCCAAAGTCCGAGGAGCCGCCGCTGCTGCGTGCGGGCAATGCCGGGCTCGGTCTACTTTGCCGTCAACGGCGAGAACCTCGGCCCCGCCGGCGTCGGCCCGTCGGTCGTCAAGAACGTGGTCATGGCGCCGACGGATCTGAAAGCAGACCTTACGCGGTTGCCGATCTGACCAAGGACAGCGATCTGGCCAAATTCGTGGCGGTTGCAGAGGTACAGCCTGACCTCGTCGCAAGAGCAGCCCGCCACCGAGTAAGTCGCGCGGCCTTCGGTTGCCAGAGACGTGGCGCGGCCTCTATGTGATCCTTGAACCTTTCCGATGCAAGGCGCGCGCAATGTCGCTCAATCCCATTCGTCCCTGGCGAAATATCTACCGGCGCAAGTCGCGGCAGATCATGGTCGGCAACGTTCCGGTCGGTGGCGATGCCCCGATCACCGTGCAGACCATGACCAACACCGACACATCGGACGTCAAAGCGACGGTGGCGCAGGTTCTGGCCGCGGCAGAGGCGGGCGCCGATATCGTCCGTATCTCGACACCCGATCAGGCCGCGACGCAGGCGCTGCGAGAGATCGTGCGCCGAAAGCCCGGTGCCGATCGTGGCGGACATCCATTTCCACTACAAACGCGCCATCGAGGCCGCAGAGGCAGGTGCCGCCTGTCTGCGGATCAACCCCGGCAATATCGGCTCGGCAGAGCGGGTGCGCGAGGTCATCAGGGCCGCCAAGGATCATGGCTGCTCGATCCGCATCGGGGTCAATGCCGGGATCGCTGGAAAAGCACCTGTTGGAAAAATACGCCGAGCCTTGCCCGGAAGCGATGGTCGAAAGCGGGCTCGATCACATCAAGATCCTGCAAGACAACGATTTTCACGAATTCAAGATCAGCGTGAAGGCGTCCGACGTGTTCCTGGCCGCCGCTGCCTATCAGCAACTGGCCGATGCCACCGACGCGCCGATCCATCTGGGCATCACCGAGGCCGGCGGCTTGATGACCGGCACGATCAAGTCCGCCATCGGCCTCGGCAACCTGCTGTGGATGGGGATCGGCGACACCATCCGGGTCAGCCTGTCGGCCGATCCGGTAGAAGAGGTGAGGGTCGGTTACGAGATTCTGAAATCGCTCGGATTGCGCCATCGCGGCGTCAACATCATCTCTTGTCCGTCCTGCGCGCGACAGGGGTTTGACGTGATCAAGACAGTCGAGGCGCTCGAGGACCGGCTGTCGCATATCAAGACGCCCATGAGCCTGTCGATCATCGGCTGCGTGGTGAACGGCCCCGGCGAAGCGCTGATGACGGATGTCGGATTTACCGGCGGCGGTGCCGGGTCCGGCATGGTTTATCTGGCTGGCAAGCAAAGCCACAAGTTGGGCAATGACCAGATGGTCGATCACATCGTGGAACTCGTGGAAAAACGCGCGGCAGAACTCGACGCCGCGGAGCTCGCGACAAAATAGGGGTTATTCGCCCCGGATCTGTGCCACGACCTGCTGCATCCCGTCAAGCGGAACATAGCCACGCAGCATCTGATCGCCAATCACAAAGCCCGGCGTGCCGTTGATCTGCATCCGTTGGGCAAGCGCGTGGTTTTGAGAAATCACCTCGGTCACAGCGTCGCTGTCCATCGCGGCCATGATCGCGTCCGCATCCAGTCCGCGTGATGTGGCGACGGTTTCGAGGGACTCCTTGGAAATCTCCCCGCGGAAGGCCATCAGCTCGTCATGAACGGCTGCGTAGGCTTCGTCGCCCGCCACCTGCTTGACCGAAATAGCAAATCGTGCGGCCAGTACCGAGGCATCGCCAAGGATCGGAAATTCCTTGACAATGTAGCGGATGTTGCCGTCACCCTTGATCAATTCGGTGACTTCGGGGTGCGCTTTCTTGCAGTAACCACACTGATAGTCGAGGAACTCGACCATCGTCACGTCACCTTCCAGGTTGCCTCCGACATAGGAATAACCATCGTTGAACAACGCGTCGGAATTGGCCTGGATAAGCGTCTGATCGTTCGAAACCTGAGTCTCGGCCTGACGCTTTTCCAGAACGCCGATGGCCTCCATAAGCACCTCGGGATTGTCCAGCAGGTATGACGCGCACCTCGTCGCGGAACGCCTGCCGCTCGGCATCGCTCATCGCGGTCAGATCGAATGCGGCGCCGGGCGTGGCAAGGCCAATCAACAGGGCGGCGGTTGTCAGGCGTTTCATCGGCATCTCCACTTTTCGTCGGCTTGGCGGAGCATCTATCACATACCGCGCGGGCGTCCAGCCGGCATTGATCTTCGCACCCCGCGGTACGCGTCATTGCCTGAGTTTAGGAAGACGTCCGTGCGGAACTCAAGGCGCGGTGCGCTCGATCCCTTCATTGTGATGTATGGGGTGGAAGCAGCGGGCAAGTCGGAAGCGGCCGACCGCCGAGCCAGTCGATCCAGAGTCGACCGATCGCCGCTTCGCCTGCCAGTCCCTTCGGGCACGATGCAATCGGACGATGCGCTTGCCGCCCCGATCGCCCGGAAGCTGCGGTACTCTTGATCGCCCCCAGCGACAAAATCCGCGAAGGGTTTGGTGTGCCTGAACACCGCCATTGCGGCTTGTTAGGCATTTGCGGCTGCTGCCCGGCACGCTATAAGGCAAAGAAAACAGAGCAGCATGCGTAGATTTTGCCTGATCCTGATGATGGCCCTGAGATTGGGAGCCGAAGCCGCTCAGGCGCAAGACCTGTCGGCGCTGGCGCGGATCGTGCCCGGCGCAAACCAGGTATCGGATCTCGGCGAAGCGGTCGAGCTGACCATCGCGATGACGCAAGGGGTGCCCTATCGGGTATTCACCCTGGATGCGCCCCGTCGGCTGGTTCTGGATTTCAACGAACTTGACTGGACCGGGCTGAAGGCCGAAACCTTCGACCATTCAATCCGCATCGCGGCGGTTCGGACCGGACTGTTCCGGGCGGGCTGGTCTCGGATGGTTCTGGATATGGCCGAACCGCTGCGTGTCGAGGCGGCGATGCTGAACACGCGAGACCCCTCCGCGGCAGTTTTGCAAGTCCGTCTCGTTCCGACATCGGAAACCGAATTCCTGACGACTGCCGGACTGCCAGCAGAACTGCGTAAGGACCGGCCCGTCGCGATCGACGCGCCTGCTCCCAAGCGACGGCAGTCCGGCGAGGGACCGTTGGTCGTCGTATTGGACCCCGGCCATGGCGGCATTGATCCCGGTGCCGAGGCGGACGACACGGTCGAGGCCGACCTGATGCTGACATTCGCGCTCGAGTTGGAGGAAGCGCTGTTGCGTGCGGGTGGGTTCACAGTGGTTCTGACCCGAACTGACGATGTCTTCGTGCCGCTCGAAACCCGGGTGTCGATCGCCCGCAGAGCCGGGGCCGATGTGTTTTTGTCGCTACATGCGGATGCGTTGCTCGAGGGGCGCGCGACGGGCGCGACGATCTACACATTGGCCGAGGAAGCGTCGGACGCGGCCTCGCAGAAACTCGCGGAGCGGCATGATCGCGGCGATCTTCTGGCCGGCGTCGATCTGAGCGCGCAGGACGATGTCGTGGCCAGCGTGCTGATGGACCTTGCGCGGACCGAAACCGCGCCGCGCTCGGACATGTTGGCCGATGCACTGATCGAGGGCCTCTCGCAGACCACCCGGATGCAAAGCGACCAAAACTTTCGGCGGCGTTCTCGGTGCTGAAGGCGCCTGATATCCCCTCGGTCCTGATTGAGCTGGGTTTCCTGTCATCGCCGCGTGACCGGGCGCGGATCACAGATGCCAAGTGGCGCAAGGCAGCGGCCGAGGGTATCCGCGATGCGCTTCTCGGCTGGGCGCGGACCGACGCTGCCGCGGCGCGTGGATTGCGCAAGTAGGATGCCATCGCTCGCAAACCTGTGAGCATCGTCGGCGCGAATTCGACCCGATTTGGGACGGGTTCGTTTTGACCCTGCTGGTGCTTATGTATAAAGACTGATCCAGTAGAAAGTGGGGGCCACGGTGCTCAGGTTCATCTTTTCGTTTTTCGGCGGCATTTTCAGCTGGCTGACCATTGGCGTCTTCATGGCCGCCTTGGCCATTGGTGCGGTCTTCTGGATGTATGGCCGCGACCTGCCGAACCATGAACAGTTGGCGCAATATACTCCGCCGACGATCAGCCGGATCTATTCCGGCGAGGGGCGGATCGTGGACGAGTTTGCCGAAGAGCGCCGGCTTTTCGTGCCTGCCGAAGAAATTCCAGATCTGGTGAAGAACGCGTTCATCTCTGCCGAGGACAAGAACTTTTACCAGCACAAGGGCTATGACCCGCGCGGCATGATCGCTGCGGCCATTGATGCTGCGCGCGGCGGGCGGTTGCGGGGCGCATCGACGATCACTCAGCAGGTGATGAAAAACTTTCTTTTGTCTTCTGACCGATCAGCGGAACGCAAGATCAAGGAGTTGATCCTCGCCAGCCGTCTGGAGCAGACTTTGTCGAAGGACAAGATACTTGAACTCTACATGAACGAGATCTTCCTGGGTCAGAACAGCTTTGGCGTGGCGGCGGCGGCGCAGACATATCTCAACAAGAACCTCGGCCAGCTAAGCGCGGACGAGGCGGCGTTTTTGGCGGCATTGCCGCAGGCGCCGACCACCTATCATCCCGTGCGCGCCAAAGAACGGGTGACAGAGCGGCGTAACTTTGTTCTGCGCGAGATGTTCGAGAACGGCTATATCGACCAAGCGACCTATGAGACGGCGAAGGCGCAGCCACTGAAGTCCGTGCAGAATGGAGACTACGAGCCGTTCCGGGCGCAACTGCCGCCACGCGACTATTTCACCGATGAAATCCGACGCCAACTCAGCCGCAACTTCGGCGAAGAGGAATTCTTTGGCGGTGGGCTGGCGATCCGCGCCACGATGGACCCGGAATTGCAGATCGAGGCGGCAAAGGCTTTGCGCGCCCAACTGGAAATCTATGACCGCAACCTTGGCGTCTGGCGCGGCACGGGCAAGACGCTGGCGCCCGAACAATTGGTCGGACGAAGCGACCTGGCGCGAGGCCCTGGCGGGTGTCAACGTCAGCCGCGATGTCGAGGGATGGTATCCCGCGATAGTGCTGGAGGTTGGCGACAACGATGCCCGGATCGGGATCGAAGGCGTCGAGAATGACGAAGACGGCCACTGGATTCCCGCCGAAGATGTGACCTGGGCGCGCAAGCGTTTGCCTGACGGTAAGCTGGCGCCGAAAGCCAAGCGGGCAGGCGATCTGGTCGAGGTGGGTGACGTGGTTCTGGTGCGCCAGATCACCAAGGACGGAGCCTTCGCGCGCTGGAGTCTTGCGCCAGATCCCTGAAGTGCAGGGCGCGATGATGGCGATGGACGTCGACACCGGGCGGGTTCTGGCGATGCAGGGCGGCTTTTCCTATCAGCATTCGGTGTTCAATCGCGCGACGCAAGCGACACGACAACCGGGTTCCGAGTTTCAAACCCTTCGTCTATGCCGCAGCGCTGGACAGCGGATTTACTCCGGCCACGATCATTATCGATGCGCCGATCGAGGTGGACACACCGCAAGGCGTCTGGCGGCCGACCAATTCCTCGAACAAGTTTTACGGGCCCGCGCCCTTGCGCACCGGAATCGAACAATCCCGCAACCTGATGACCGTACGGCTTGCGCAAGAGGTCGGGATGGACGTGGTTGCGCGCTATGCCGAGCGGTTTGGCGTCTATGACAACATGGGCCGGTTCCTGGCAAACGCGCTGGGATCCGAGGAAACGACGGTGTTCAAGATGGTCGCGGCCTACGCGATGTTCGCCAATGGCGGCGAACGGGTGGAACCAACTCTGGTCGACCGGGTGCAGGACCGCTGGGGCAAGACCGTTTACCGCCATGACCATCGCATCTGCCAGGACTGTCAGGTTGCGTCGCTGGCACCCGGCGCGGCGCCCAGGATCATGTCGGATCGCGAGCGGGTGATGGATGCCGTGACCGCATATCAGCTGACCTCGATGTTGCAGGGCGTGGTGCAACGCGGCACGGCGGGCGGCAGATCAACCTTCCGGTGCCCGTGGCGGGCAAGACCGGCACCACCAATGATGCCAAAGATGTCTGGTTCGTCGGCTTCACGTCTAACATCGTGGCCGGCTGCTATATTGGTTATGACAATCCGCGCTCGCTTGGGCGCAGCGCCTTTGGTTCATCGCTTTGCGGCCCTGTCTTCAACGACTTCATGCAGAAGGCGATGGCCAAGTACGGTGGCGGACCGTTCGAGGTTCCGCCGGGCGGCCATTTCATCAAGATCGACCGCTTCACCGGTGCGCGCCTGCCCGACGACGCATCGGGAGAGTATGTGGTAGCCGAATATTTCCGCGACGGCGAAGAGCCGATCTTCGGCCTGACGTATGATGGCGGGTTTGCGATGGGCTCTAACCTGCCGCTTTTTGCGCCGGGTGATGTCGGCGAAGAGGGCAACACGATCGAGACCGTGACCGGCGATGTCGTGGTTGTTCCCAAGAAGGCTGATTTCGGCACACTTTCGTCTGGCGGGCTCTACTAGCGGTGCTTGCCCGTCCCGATCCCCATTGATACACCCAAGTTTCATTTCAGTTTTCTCAGGAACCATCCACCCATGCGGGCAGAAACCGCCAACACAGTCGAGGCGATCCGCAAGTCGCTGACTCTTCTCAAGCAGCGTCTGGGGTGGGAAACTGCCCGGCACCGGCTGGAAGAGTTCGATGCGATGATCGAGAATCCGAACCTGTGGGACGATCAGGAGCGGGCGCAAAAATTGATGCGCGACAGACAGGTTTTGGTCGATGCCATCGCCGTCTGCACCGGCACGGAACAGGAGTTGAACGACAACATCGAATTGATCGAACTGGGTGAAATCGAAGATGATCAAGAGGTCGTGTCCGAAGCCGAAGCCGCGCTTAAGAAGCTTGCCGAAATCGTCTGTCAAGGTAAATCGAGGTG
>CAVQOV010000014.1:0-260549 GCA_963714615.1 uncultured Alphaproteobacteria bacterium
TCACAGACAAGTTCTGCGCCCACACCAAATGTACAGGCAAAAATATAGCCCAGTACGCCTATTTCTTCCATGACCATGCATGTGGAGACCCAGTCCATGCCGCGGCCTCCCCATTTTTCAGGGTAGCGGCAGCCCATGAGATTCCTTTTTCCGGCTTCCTGTAAAAATTCTTTTGGAAACTGAATTTTATCCGCATCCATATCCAGAATCATTTTTCCGGGAATGGATTTAACAAAATCCCTGGTTTCATCCCTGAGTTGTTTTTGTTTATCATTTAAAAGATAGTCAAACATAATGGCTCCATTTAATTTTAAAGTTCAATCTGGTACATCCCGTATATTATATGATAATTTTTTATTAAAATTAACTGCTCTAAAGAAAAAATCAGCCAGTGGAAGATTGCGCAGAAAATAGGTCAAAGCAACGGCCCCTGAAGTCAGGATTGCACACAGCCAAGGCCATCCTGAAGGTTCCCGTGATATCTGCCAGAAAGCCTGCCAAAGCAGGTCCTGCCAATCTGTCCGGCTCCAAAAAACAAGGTGATAAAACCAAAGGCCTTTACAGCTTGAACCGGCCCCATATAGTCTCCAACAGCCGCAGCCATGATGGTTGGGATAAGGTCCAAACAGCCAGCCCGAAGTATCCCAATGGAAGCATATAAAAATGGATCAGGCAGATTGGCAGCCACAAGGGCATAGGAAATTGTAAACAATGTGTAAACCACCATCATGCCCATTTTTCTGCCCAGCCTGTCAGACAGCCACCCGAACAGAGGGCCTGAAAATATTGAAAGTCCTCCTACAACAGCCCAGAATGTTCCTGCTGTACCCTCGCCAAACCCCCTTTCATTTACCATGGCTGTGACGATAAAAGTGGCATAGACCACGTGTGTCTGGCCCCAAAAAGGGTATAGATGCATCCAAGGTGCACCATTGTCCATTTTACTGGATGGTTTTTTCTCATTCACTTGAGTATTGAGAAGAAGAATCCCCTTGATTTGCATTGCCCAGAGGAGCCAGGCCTTTTTCTTCAGGATCATTTCTAGGGAGCATTGCAGCTATGACAGCTATGACAATGGATATGATGCCAAAAGTCAGCCAGCCGGTTCTCCAGCCCTCTGCCCATGGCCTATATTAACCCAGGGCACAAATAAACCCGTAAAAACAATTGCCAGGCCATTTCCAGACAACATGGTACCTGCAGCCCGGCCCCGGTTACTTTTTAAAAACCAGTGGGAAACAAGACCCATCAAGGGCACATTGGCCATTCCTGAACCAATACCCGTTGCCACATAAAGGGTCATTACTTCAATAAAGGTCATGGCCCGGCCGATCAAGATCTGGAAACACCGACCAGAACAAGGCCGAAAAAAATCGTCCTGCGGGCACCAACCGATCTTGCAATGATACCTGCCAGCACCACGGAAATCATATATCCTACAAAGTTCCCCGTTTCGATTAACCCCATTTGAGAATAATTCAAGTTAAGCGAATTGCCCATGGATGGCAGCAGCATCCCCAGAGAAAATCGGCCAAGGCCAAGACAGGAAAAAAGAACCATAGTGCCTGTTAAAACAATGATCCAGCCATAATGAAATTGTGCTCTGCCTTTTATCACTTGATCTTTCATGCCCATGCCCTTTGTCTGGTAAAAAATTATTGTTTCTATTTTATGGATTCTCTGATTTAATATCTTAATTTAATATCCAAAGCCATTATACCTTCTTTAACCGGCAAGAACAGGAAAACTTTTAGCAGCAGCCTTGAGAAAGACTGCAGAGGCAAATTAAATGAAATCAGAAAAATGTGCACAGGATTCAAGCGTAATCATCTCCAGGGTTATGATGCCTGAAGATGCGAAATCCGGCAGGAATTGTTCCATGGCGGTGTTATCATGAAGGAAATTGACAATGCTGCAGGGGTTGCAGCAGTAAGACATACCAGGAAAATCTGCGTAACCGCATCCATAGACAGGATGGATTTTCACAAGCCCGCATTTATCGGCAATCTTTTAACGATAAAAGCAGGTATCAATTACACTGGCAATACCTCCATGGAAATAGGGGCCCGCATTGAAACCGAAGATCTCTGACCGGGGTTAAGACCCACCTTGCCTCGGCCTATCTTACCTTTGTTGCCATAGGCCAGGACAAGCGGCCAGTAAAGGTCCCTCCCCTGATGCTTGTGACAAAAGAAGATTTCAGGAGAAACTCGCAGGCCATTGCAAGAAGAGCGCTGCGGCTTTCTGAAAAAAAGAAGGAATTTGAATGCCAGATGGATACAAGCAAGTGTTAATTGTCTATTTTTTCTTCGTCTGTCAATTCTTTTTTAATACAGGCAGACTGATTGTAAACTTTGTCCCTGAGCCTAATTCCGACTCAATTGAAATATTGCCCTTATGCTGCTCAATATATTTTTTTACATTGGACATTCCATACCCAGTTCCTTTAATGCCGGTTTTATATGAACCTGTTACATCCTTGCTTCCTTTTAAAGTAAAAGAAGGTTCATAAATATTTTCCAGGTTCTCTTTTGAAATTCCACATCCATTATCCTCAATTTCAAAACAGATATTATTATCAAGGCTGTATGTTCTAATGATTATTCTGGGGTGTTCAACCATACTTAATGGCATGGATTGAGTTTTGTATCAGATTTACAAGTGCATGTTCGATCATTCCAGGATCGGCAAGCAGTTCCGGTACACCCTGACTTTCTTCCTTTCTCAGCTCAATTCCTTCCAGATCCTTTCTCATCAGATTTAAAACAAGATCAATTTTTTCGCTGATTCTGAAAAATTCCTGCTTGGGTTCCTGATCTTTGGCAAAGGCAACCAGATTTTTGGTTAAATTTTTACCCCGTATGGTTTGTTCAAATATTAATTCAAGTGTTTTTCTTGTCTCGGGTTCCTGACAATCCAACAAGGCAAGTTCGGTATTGCCCATAATAATACCCAGAATATTATTAAAATCATGGGCCATTTTTCCGGCAACCTGACCAACCAGTGCCAGTTTTTTCTGTTCTCCTGCAATTTTCTGGGCCTTTATTTTTTCTTCCTGGGCTTTTTTAAGTTCAGTAATATCATGGGCAACGCATCTTGCACCTGTCAAGTTTCCATTTTTATAAATAAAATCACTGTTCAAAATAACAGATAATTTCTGGCCATCTTTTTTAATAATATTGTATTCATTGAGTACTATCCAGCTTTTCTCCTGCAAAAAGTTTTTCAAGTCTTTCCATATATATTTTTTTACTGTCTTTTGTTAAAAAACCCAGAGGATTCATGGATAAAAATTCTTTTTCTGAATAACCCGTAAATTTGCACATAAACTCATTCACATTAATGAATCTGCCTTTTACAAAATCAATCTCATAAATTCCTGCAGGGGCATTACTGGGAATTATACCGGTATTTTTTATCACTTTCCATTAATGCATCTTTGGTCCGCCTGCGATCCGTGACATCAAGCATGGTTCCAGTTCCAGCAGTCCGACCCTTATAAAGGATAGAATATTCAGGTTAATTTCGACATGGATAATTGCACCATTCTTCTTCATTCCTCTGAACCGTATTGAAGAAACTTGACTTCTCCAGTCTCCCGTCTCCTCATCTGTTCTTCGACCAGTCCAAGGTCATCTGGATGGACAAGTTTGCTGAAATGTATTTTGTTCAGACACTCTTCAATGGTATAGCCGAAAATATCGGCAAATTTTGGATTTACATAAACAAAATACCCGTCCTGAATAATATAATTTCCTGCAAGAGATTGTTCTGAAAACGTTTTAAATATTTTTTCAGATATTTTTTTTTCTTTATTTTTTTCCATATTATTATCTATCCAGCACTTCCCGTATCTTCTGGGCAAGATCCTTCATCACAATCGGTTTTAAAAGAAAACCCTTAATACCCAGAGATGCTGCCTTTTCTTCAGACATGGTTTCACTGAATCCTGTGCAAAGCAATACTGGAATATCAGGGCGTATTTTAATCAGTTCAACTGATAGTTTATCTCCAGGCATATTTGGCATTGCCATATCAGTTATGACCAGGTCAAATTTATCTGGATTTGCACGGAAAGCTTCAAGGGCTTCAAGGCTGCTGGTACGTGAAGTAACCTGATACCCCAAACGCTCCAGCATCCGTTTTTCCATTGTAAGGATCGCTTCTTCATCATCCACAAGAAGGATCTGTTCAGTTCCACCCTGGATTTGTTCTTTTGAATTGGTTTTCTGTTCTTCAGAAGAATTCTTTTCCACGGGCAGATAAACATGAAATTGTGTTCCTTTTCCAGGTTCACTATATACCTGGATAGCGCCCCTCATAGCAGTAACAATACCATGCACCACGGAAAGTCCCATTCCAGTTCCCTTGCCTATTGCTTTGGTGGTAAAAAATGGGTCAAAGATTTTATCTGTTAAGTTTTTATCCATGCCCATCCCTGTATCAGCCACTGTCAGACAGGCATAAACTCCAGGTGCCATATTCGGATTAATCAGATCATGTGTTCCTAATTCCATTTCTTTGAGGCTTACTTTCAGTTCCCCGCCTGTTTCTTCCATGGCATGATACGCATTGGTTGCAAGATTCATTACAATCTGATGAATTTGTGTGGGATCAGCTTTGATCACACCACAGTCAGGATTGATATCCTGTTTGATTTCAATTGTTGTGGGGATTGTAGATCTGATAAGTTTTAATGCTTCCTTGACAATCGGCTGCATTTTCATCAGTTTTAATTCACTGCTGTCTTGTCGGGAAAATGTGAGGATCTGTTTTACCAAGGTCTTTGGCTCTTAAGGCACTGGTATAAATTCCTTTCAGTTCAGGATCGAAATGGACTGTCTCAAGGGACATCCTCTAGCAGCATCTCCGTATAACCTAAAATGGGAAAAAGAATATTGTTAAAATCATGGGCTATGCCGCCGGCAAGGGTGCCGATGGATTCCATCTTCTGGGCTTGTGCGACCTGGTCCTGAAGCTGTTCAACTTTTTTCCTTGATAAAATTCTTTCTGTCACATCCCTGCCAATGCCGCTTATGTATGGCTCACCATCATCTGGTTGAACCAGGGAGCTTTTATATTCAATATAAAATTTTTCCCTGTTTTTATTAAAATAGCAGGAGATGCCCTCATGATGTCCCTGGTTTTTAATTTTTTCCATATATTCGCCTATAAAATCAGACTGAAATTCAGGCTTCATAAAATCGGCTGGGACGCGGCCTGTAAGTTCATCCATATCATAGCCAAAAAGCCTGCACATGGATGGATTTACAGAGGTAAAACTGCCTTTGAGATCCTGTGTATAGACAAGATCCGTTATAGAGTTAAAAAGTTCTCGAAACTGTTGTTCTGATTTTATCAGGGCCAGCTCAATCTTTTTTTGATCATCAATATCCCGGCCCACGGCACAATCGACTCGACCTTATTGTCTTTATCCAGAACAGCCGTGTTAAGCCATGACTGCCAGCGAAAGCCATCCTTTGTCAAGGCACGTTCCTCAAGATGAGCCGTATAGGGATGTTTAAAAATACTTTTAATGGCTTGTTCCACATTGTCCTGATCATCTTTGTGGATTAATGGCATAAATGATTTGCCAAGCAGTTCCTTTCGGGTTTTCCCAAATGTCCTGCAATAGGAGGGGCTGACAAATTGAAACAGTCCTTCCGGATTAAATTTTACGATCATATCTGTCTGGTTTTCAACAAGAAGGCGGTATTGCTCTTTAGTTTTTTCCAAAGCATATTCAGCCTGTTTTCGGCTTGTCAGCATCTTATTGGTGATCTCTGCAATATCTTTGAATTCCTGGAAACGAAGATCATCCGGGTTTATGACTATTGCAGAGTTGGTTGCATCTTTTAAAGAAAATGAAAAGGTTTCAATCTCTTTTGTGATTTTACTGGATATGCGTTTTGACCAGAAGTAAACAAGACATAATAACACGGCCAGGATCAATAAACTGTGGAGTATTCTTTTTTGAAGTCCAACATTTAATGCTGTTTTGTTTCCCAAAATAGTTTCTTCAATTGTATCAAGATAGACACCAGCACCAATGGTCCATTCCCAATCAGGAATTCCCTGAACAAATGAAATTTTTGGTGATGGAACATTTGTGTTTAATTTATGCCAGGAATAATAAACAAATCCGCCTGCTGGATTCTTGACCGCTTTTATCTGCTCCTGGATAATTTTTAACATCATTGGGATCAGTCAAATCCCATATATTACCTGAACCCATGGTGATTATGCCATTGGAAAAAAGAGATTGGCCTTTGTATGTACTGCCGAAAAAATATCCATCAATATCAAATCTTAAATTTGCCAGACGATTCAAAACTTGTTCCTGGATCTGTTCTTTTGCTTCATCAAGATATTCTCCTGCACCAAAATACCAATCCAATGGTTCAAAATATTTTACAAAGGATATTTTGGGATAGCTTATGGATGGATCTTTGTCAGGTTTTGTCCAGAAGTTTTTAACAAAACCCTCGCCTTTACTCTTAATCATTTTTATTTCATCTTGAATTACAAAATTTCCCTTGGAATCCTGCAATTCAATCAGATTTTGTCCTTCAAACCCGGGACTGACAGGGTATAATTGTTCAATCCCTTCCATTGAAACAGCAAAATAATATCCCCGGCCGCCATTAAATCGGATGGGTCTTAAAGCATCCTTGATCATTTTTTCAATTTCGGGGCATATCTTTTGAATCAGCGTTCTGCTTATAGATATTCATTGCTATATCACAGGCTTCATAAACCCTGTCTTTAAGTGCAAACTCAAGTTTTTGTTCAGCTTGTATACTCATGTTGTTGATATAACTTACAACATCAGACACTTGTTTTTTTAGTATTATTTTCTGGGACTGGACATGGTCTGCACGTAAAGATTCTGATTTTAACTTAAAATTGGAATATTCATAATGTATCCAGATTGCACACCATAAACCAATGGAAACAAAGGCAATAAGAATCATTTTATTTAAAAATTCAGTTTGTATGCCTGACCTGTTTTTCCACATGATAAATAAAACCCCTTATTGCCAGATCTCTCTTGGAGAACAGCTTATGAATGAAGGACAAATCCTCTGGTTAACTTGTTTCCTGCTTTGTTTCGACATGCAGTTGAGGAAATAATACTTCAAAAACACTACCTTTACCAGGTTTACTTTTAACTCTGATGGCTCCCTTGTGATGCTTGACAATTCCATATACCACGGCAAGCCCCATACCAGTTCCCTCTGCCAGGCTTGTTGTGGTAAAGTAAGGATCAAAAATGCGATCAAGGATTTTGGGATCAATCCCGTGCCCTGTATCCTTAATAGTCAGTTTTACATAATTTGCCGGGCATAAGCCTTCGTAAAGGGTTGCAGACTTCTCATCCAGAATTGTATTTTCTAATTTTACCTCCAGGACCCCGCCTTTTTCCTTCATGGCATTCCTGGCATTGCTGCACAGGCTTATGAGTACCTGGCTGATCTGACCGGAATCAGCCATTATCGTGTCAAATTTGCAGAACAAGTCCTGATGAATCTCTATGTTCCCGGGGAGTAGAAGCCTGCCATAATTTTAGTGT
Organism: uncultured Alphaproteobacteria bacterium; assembly: GCA_963714615.1. Lineage (GTDB taxonomy): Bacteria > Pseudomonadota > Alphaproteobacteria > Rhodobacterales > Rhodobacteraceae > JAHEAO01. Next base: position 7,574 of record CAVQOV010000014.1, read on the forward strand.
CTCACTGATGATAGAACTGATCTTTACGGGCAAAAGATTAAATACAGATTTTCTTGCAAAGCCCAGAATCTGTGACACCACACTTTTTGCACGTAAAGATGCTTTTTGAATCTCTTTTAAATTTTCTCTTGCCGGGTTCTCTTCAGGGACATCTTCCATGGCAAGCTCTGTGTTGCCCATAATTACCGCAAGCATATTGTTAAACTCATGGGCAATGCCACCTGCCAGAGAACCTATGGCCTCCATTTTCCTAGCATTATGAAGTTGAGATTCAAGAAGTTTACGATCTGTAATATCAACCATAGCGCCTTCTATATATTTGTCTTCCGGATATACACGGGCGGAAAAACTGATCCAGATAGGTGTGTTGTCCTTTCTTATAATCTCAGCTTCAAAATGCTTTACCTCACCATTTTTCATTATTTGTTCCAGCATCTGTTCCCGTAGTTCTGGATCAGCATAATGTTCTAAGGAAGAAAATTCTTCCATGCATTCCTCAATCGTTTCATATCCAGCCAGTTCTGCGTACTGCTTATTTATCACCAAAGGGGCCCCATCTGATATCCTTGTCCTGAACAATCCAACCATTGAGTTATTATATAAATGCTTGAATCTAATCTCGCTTTCCTGCAATTTTTCCTCGGCCTTGATTTTTTCAACAGCATTTTCTCTGAAAACACTTACAGCTTTTTCCAATTGCCCGATTTCATCTTTACGATCAATATCGTCTTTTTTTCTGACAGATCTCCCTGGGTCAGCCGGCCCATTAATCGCGTAACAGATTTCAGGGGCCTGGAAATATATTTTGATCCCAGGATGATTGTAGTAAATAGAGCGATCAGGGCCATAAGAATCGAGATACCGATAATGATTGATCTGCTTTTATTAAGTGTTTTTTCCGATTGTTGTTTGGCTTGAATAATTTTTTCATTCTGGTAATCATGGAGTTTTAAAAGCAACAGGCTGAGTTCATTAAAAGAGATTGCAGCGGATCGAACCAAAAGAATGCCAAAGGAAGGGTTTTCGGAAACAGCCATGACAGCCTGCTGAACCTGGTGTCTGAAGGTGTTTAAAGACTTGTTCATCTCTTGCAAGACGCTTTTTCATTTTCATCCAGAACCACTTTGTAAGAATTTCACCATTGATAATCGTCAGATTGTTCAATCCCACACTGAGCCTTTCAGAAGCCGGTGAAATTTCAATTTCAGGGGCCTGCATGAATCGAAGGACTGAAAGACGATAGACATCCGATTGAACCAGTTCGCTTGTGGTGATGAACTCTTGAACCAGTTGAAGTTTTTTAAACGATATCTCCTGCACATCGGTTAATACTTTGCGCTGGTTTTCCATACCGCTTATGGCGATAAACAATATCACCCCGAGCGTAAGGATCATGATGACGGGTGCAATCAACACCTTGATTCTTATCGACATGTCACTGAGTATTGTCATGGGTTCTCCCTCGGCTTTCATTCCCAGATCAGCGCGCAGATACGGTCATCCTCGGTCAGTTTGCCGCACCACGCTTTAATAAGGCCGATTTTATGGGTTGGGATGAGGCCACACACCCTCTATCTCTAATGGCATTTTCACCTTGCCCGATTGCCCCGGATAATTCTTTCAGAAGATTGTCCCCTTTTAAGTCCAGCAACCCGCTGATATCCATTCCCGGCTTCATCTGGCCGGAATTGTCAAGAAAGACAATCCCTCTTGTGGTAAAGCCGATAACATGCAGCCCTGAATTTTTTAAATCCAGAAACCCCGTTCTGCATCCTCAAAAACCTCAAGCGCCCCGAACAATCCTTTTTCAAAAGATTTATGGCCTGTATTCCCACCCGCTCAAGGGTGGATTTGGCCCCTTCAAGAGGGGGTGTTGAAACATAGTTTTTTACAGGAACATTTTCCCAGTAAAGTTCATCCAAAGGCGAGTGAATGCCCCAGATGGAAACCGGAGGATTTAAAGTGCCTTATGGTAAACCGTTTGAAATGGCATCATGTTCAGCCATACGATGGGAAGTTCATCGGTCAGGATGCGCTGAAATTCACTGTAAAGCGCCTTTCGCCTGGCAAAATCCATTTCCCCGGCCGCCAGATTCAGGATTTCATCCACCTTGTCATTTTTGTAGTTCTGGGTGTTGGACCAAATTACGCCTTTTCGGATATTATTTGACATATACGTGCGGTGAACACCGATAATGGGGTCTCCCCAGTTATAGACGGTGTCCATTGTCATATCAAAATCCCAGTTGCCTACCCGTTCCGCCCATTCCTTGAAATTTTGTGAACTGCGAACCCGACGTCGATTCCAATTTTAGAAAGCTGGCGTTTAATATAAAATGCAATATCATGCTGCTGGCTGGGAACGATCGGGATATAATCCAGGGTCAGTGAAAAAGCGCGTGCCGTCGGATTTGATGGAAGCCCGGCATTGTCAAGCAGTTCCCGTGCTTTTTCCAGATCCAGGTCATAAATCTGTACTTTCGGCTCGTAAAACGGGCTAAACGGGGAAATGGGTCCGGTGGCGCGTACTGATCGGCCGTGATTCATGAATTTTTGATAAATTCCGGATCAATCGCATAGGCAATCGCCTGGCGGACACGCTTGTCATCAAGGGGTTTACGCAAAAGATTGAAAGCCAGCCAGTTAATCGCACCTAGCCCTTCGTAACCCCTTGGCGTGACCACAAGATGTTCGTTTTTTTTTAGCCTGTCAATCCCTTCAAATGTATGAGAACGGAGACAATATATGCACATCCTGATGTTCGATATAAATCATTTGAGCGTTTGGATCAGTATCATATCGAATCATGATTTCATCAAGATAAGGACGGCCCTGGATAAAGAATTGCTCGTTTTTTTTCAACACAAGGTACTTTCCCGGAACATTCTTTCCAGTTTAAATGGCCCGGAGCCGACCGGCTGCAGATTGGCGGGGTGTGTTTTAATATCCTGGCCGTCCCCATATATGTGTTTTGGAAGTATAGGTAGCAGTGCTGGAGACATGGACAGCAGAATGGCAGGATGCGGCTGTGACAGCCGAATCACCGCCGTGAACGGATCAGGCGTGTCAACCCTTTCCACAGGAGCAAACATGGACTTGAACGGATGGTATTTCTGGACTGTCAGAATGGAAAAAGCAAGATCTGCAGAAGTGATGGAATGGCCATCGTGAAAAGTCGCGCCTTTGACCAGATTCAAAGTCAGTGACAACCCATCCCTTGAAAACTCCCAGCTCTCGGCCAGATAGGGTTTGGGATTCCAGTTTTCATCATAGCGCAGCGGGCTGGCAAATATCTGTACGCCGACCATTGCGGTCGCCGAACCGGAAGCCAGGGCCGGATTGAAATGCAGCGGAACACCGACACCGGAGGAAATAATGACCCTGCCGCCATGTTTGGGCTCCGCCGCCAGGCTTTGAAATGCAAATAATAGAATCAGCAGGATACAGGGCACAATGAAACACCTGTTCAGTCTTAAATGCTTCATGGCCTTACCTTTTTTGTTAACATAGACAGTAAATATGGTCTTTGTATTTTTTCTTTTCAGACATAATAATTCTCCTTAAAATATTTATAAATCGATTTTTTAAGTTATTTAATTAATACTATATTGTTATAGACTATGGCAAGGCTGATTTAACGACCTATAATAGCTTCTGGATGTAAGGCATCTATGGAAACGATCAAAACGGTTTTAACTTCACTGGTTAAAGCATGGCAGGCAAAAAAGGTGTCAAAATAAAATATAACCCTAATAGGATAATAGTTGAACCGGCAATTTTCCTGAACCAGACACCCGCCCCATTCCATGCGCTGTTTTCAAGCAGTTTTTTTACAACTGCTGTTGAGCTTCCGGCAATAACAATAGGAAGGCAATGGCCTATACCGAACAGGATGATTAAAACAATACCTGTCATCATTTTTTCCTGGACTGTGATTATAGCCAGAATCGGGGCAATAAACCCAAAAGTACAGGAACCCGAAAGGACACCATAGAAAAGCCCCAGTATCCCGGCGATCTGCAAATAGATGCCGCGTTCCGGCAGGAAAGCGAGGCGCTCAAGACATACGGCGGCCAGACATTTGTAAAACCGGAAATGCCGCAAGCGATGGCTGATGCGCCACGACGCGCACGTCCCGGCAACGATCTGGACTGGATCCCCACGGTCACCGACGCTTACGATCTCCTGAACAACCAGCGGCTGGACAACGCGGTCGAGGTTGCCTTTGTCGAGGCGGATTTCGAGGAGGCTTCAAGGGTTGGCTGGACCGCGATATCGCGCATAAAGAATTGGCCTGACCTGCTGCATCCGCTTGGGTTGAGCGCCGCGTTTCATGAAAGCTGGCTTTGGCGCACCGCGCTTGCATCGGTCGTGGCGCCGCCCGATCCTGACGAGGTTCTGCGCCTGCCGCTTGATCACTTCGTACATGATGTCGAGCGCACCCTGAGCAAACCCACCGGCCGCGGCCCTTTCTCTGCCGGTTTTTTCGATCTCGATGCGCTTGCCCGGCTTGCAGCTCACCGGCTGGACACGCAAGGCGTGGAGCGCTTGGGCAAAGAGGCCTACAAAGCACGCGCGCTTGGCGTCACCGAGTTCCGTGACATACGCGTGCTGGCCTCTTCGCCATTCTTGCGAAACGCTGCCCTTGGCAGGGATGCAAAGCTGCAATTTCCGATCGTTCCCGGCGCGACGCCACTTCTGGACCGAACGTTTGAGGATGCGGGTGCACGCCAGTTCCGGTTCCTGCAGACCTACAAAGAAGGGAAGAACTCCCGCGAAGTCCCCGATCGCCGAATTGCTGCTGGAAACCATCTGGAAAAGTGAGGGTGTGGATCGGCAGGAAATGGTCGACATGATCGAAACCGATCCCGATCGCACAGCACTTTCGGCACAACCGGGTTACTCACAAGAGTTCCTCCTCAATCTCGAAAGCCCCGTGTTGCACCAGGCGTTTGCTTTGTATTTGCGCGGCCAGACACCGGAACTGCATACAACGTTGATGACCAGTCTCTTGCGTTTGCCGGAAGCGATATTGATCCCCGCGATAGCCCAGATATCTGAGCAAGCGCTTTTCTGGCCGGAGGGGTTGAATGCCCGCGTGCTGGAAGCCACCAAGATGGGCGGGCGGTCGAAGGCGCCGGTGATGCAGCGTTTGATCAGCTTCATCGATCTTTGCGGCCTGCTGCCGAGGTTTGTCAGCGACCTTGCCGAAAAGCACCAAACGCCCGACCTTCAGGCCCAATCCCGGCTTCTTTCCGAACTCGACAGGCTGTGGAGCCCGCCCGAAACGCTTGGCGCACCGCCGGTCTAGACCACACCAAACGGAACATGCCGGATTGTCAGGCTGCGCCCCGCCAAGCAGGGCGTGGCAGCGGTGACGTCTGCGATTGCGCCGGACCACGGCCGATCGAACGGATAGCCCATATCGCGCCGGTCGGGGTAAAGCGCGTCGCGCGCGCCGCAAAACGACAGCGATCCGCAGGTTCCCGGCGCAGCGATACTGTCAAGGGCCGCATCGGTCAGCACAACCATCAGCCGAAACGGCATCCCCGCCTCTGTCCCCTTGGGCAAAAGCAGTGAATAGGGCCAGCCGCAATCGCAACGCGGGTCTCCGTCTGCGTCGGCAAGCAGATCGGGATGCAACTCTGGCTCTGCAGGTTTCTTGACAACCGACGACAGCGTGTCAGAGCGCAGAACAACACGTTTTTCTCCGGCCGCCAAGGTGATCGGGAATTTGTCGAGTTCGATCCAGAACCGGCGGTCTTCGGAACGCTCTGCCGGGCACAGGAAAATCCGCGCGGTCACACCTTGGTCCACGCCGCCAGTATTGCTTAACCGCAAGGCAAGGGTGAACGGATCATGCGCCAGATATGCAACCGGAACGGTTGCGTTCGGGTCAGCGGGATCGGGGAAATCGACGAACTTCATCCGGGTCGCGAGGGTATCGGTCACCTCGATGCCCTGGCCGCTGGCGGAAGTTAGCGTGCCTTGCGAGACTGGGGTATCCCAAGCCGTTCCGCCAAGAAGCTCTTCGCACAACTCAAGTGCTGCATCGGCATCGGATGGCAGACTGTCGCTGTTCAGAAGCACAATGCCATGGGCGGCCCATTGCTGATCTTCTCCGGCAATGGAGACCGGCGGCGCATCGCTGAAGTCAACCGGCGTCCGGGTTTCCTGCCAATCGAACGCCAGATTGTCGATCACCTTGTGCCAGCGATAGAAAACCGGATCGCGGATCGCAGTCACGGTCGAGGCCATGACGCCGGAGCCTGCCCCGGCAAGAGCGCTAAGCGCACCGTGGCCGGAATTGTGCAGATTGCCATAGCGCGCTTTGTCGACAGCCCCGCGATGGATGTTGTGCACGGCTTCGATCTGATCGCCAAGAATGGCAGGCGTGATCTGGGTCACTGAGCCATCGGAGTTGCGAAAGGCGCCTTGCGCAATCGCCAGACGAATCTCGCCGAGCCACTGGCCTAGTTGAACGGTCCATCCAGCTGACAGCTTCCTGTCAACGGGGCGCGGCACAAACGGCGGGCTTAGCGACGGTCCGGGATCGAAACCTTCAGGTATCGGCGCATCCAGCCCGTCGGCGTCCAGCGGCCGCACCGGATCGAGCCCGTTCGACAAGCGCTCGGCATCGTAGCGGGCCAGCATCTGCTGGTGCATGTACACAAACAACTCGCCGTGGCGGTCCTGCGCGCGGAACACCTGTTTGAGTTCCGCCTCGGTAACCGCATTCCAGCCCTGGGTTTCGATCTTGTTCACGATTTCCGCGGGAATCTCGGCGACTGGCCGCAAGACGCCCGAACTGGGGTAAACCTCGTGCCAGTGCTGATGATGTTCGTTCGCAAGCGCGTTTTCGCGCCAGTAATCAAGAACTGCCTCAGGTCCGGTCGCCGCTTCCAGCCCCACCCGACCAAGGCCGGGAAGTGCTGCCGACGGCATCATCTGCATCATGCGGGGTTTTCCAACCAAACGCCCGCGCGGCGTGTGCGTCGCAAAGATCGCAAGCGCGTGGCGCACCAAACCCGCCGGATGATCGCGTGCGGCAGCTTCCGCGGTATCGAGGACCTTCGAGATAGCATCCTCGTCATCAAGCTCTGACGCGGCCCTCAGGGCGAGTTCAAGGCCCAAGAGCCCGGCAGAGGTGACCTCCTGCGGGTTGAAAGGATCGAAACCCTCGACCGGGTCAATGGGCGCCGTTGCTTCGGTTTCGTTGGAAAGATCGCGGAAAAGTCGTGTGGAACGTTCGCTCAATTCGGCTGAAACAGCCATGTCTGGCTCTCCTCAAATGCAGAACCGTCAAACTAAGATGCTTTGCCCGTCAAGCCGCGTGACCAGCGGGTTCGGCCATATGCATCGGGATTGATCATAGCACAAGAAACCTTTCGTCTCTACGGGCGCAGAGCCTTCGGGCCGGATGATGGCCTTTCGCAGTTCATTGATGCTTTTGGCAAAGCCCGGGTCAGAGATTTCGGCGCGCCAGCCGGTTCGGTGGCGGGACTGACGGAGGTTGGGATCGCGCCGAAGATTGCGGAGAATCGCAAAAAACCGCAGGGCGCCGAAAAATCGATCTGCGAAGTTGACGCCACAGTAGACACAATCGGATGTGGTGGCAACATGATGCATCCCAATTTCAAGAAGCCCAGCGCTTCGAAAACCAAAAAGACGAAAAGTCAGAGACAAGGAGAGTTTCAAATGCAGACATGTACATTGTACAAAATCACGGCGGCGGTGGTTGTGCCATGACCTTGGGCGCCTGCGTTGCGCCGCCGCCGAAGTACGAACCCGCTGACGAAGCTGTACCGCCGTTGCACAGGTCGCGCCGGCGCCGGCGCCCGTACAGCCGGCTGTCGCTCCGGCTGCTCCGGCGGAGGCGCCCGCGACGATTCCGGCACCCAATCCGTTCAACGGTGGTGGCGGAACAGGCGGTGGCTTTGGTGGCGGCGGCGGAGGGGGCTGGAGCTGATGTCCGGGCCCTTCGCGCTATCCAGGGTTGCTGCGTGTTTTCTGACCGTGTCGGTGCTTGCCTCAGGCCCCGTGATGGCCCGGTCCGGCCGTGCCTTGGATCGTCTGATCCAGGGTGCGACAAACACCACGACACTGCGACGCTTCGATCCGACGACACGGGCAGCGAACCGTTATGCAATCGTGATCGGGAACTCCGATTATAGCGCCGTTCCCGATTTGCCAAACGCCTATGCCGATGCCCGGGTGATGGCAGAGTTCTTCCGGGCGCAAGGCTATGATGTCAAACATCACGAGGACCTCACCAAGCGCGGTTTTGAGGATGTGCTGCGCCGGGTTCTGTTCGATGTCGATGACGACACTGAAGTGGTGGTGTTCTTCGCGGGGCACGGATTTCAGATCGGATCGGAAAACTATCTGGTCCCGGTCGATGCCGATCTGGACACGATTTAAGACGTTCCGTTCGAGGCCGTGTCATTGGGCAGCCTTGTCGGCATTGTCGGGGCGCGCGCGCGGTTGCAAGTCGTAATCCTGGACAGCTGCCGCAACAACCCCGTCGCGGGCAAGGCCGTACTCACCCAGATCGGGAACGAGTTGCGCGAAACCCGCACCGGGTTTTCCTCGCAGCCCGCGCCCCTCAATTCGATGCTGATCTTCTCGACGGCGCCCGGCACCATCGCGTATGACGGCAAAGGTGCCAACAGCCCGTTCACCGCCGCCCTCATCGAAGAGGCCAGCGCGCGACCCGACGCGCTGGTCAAGGACGTGTTCGAAGGCGTCCGCCGTCTGGTCTACGAAAAGACCAGCGGTCGGCAGGTGCCGTGGGACAGCTCGACCCTTGTTGAACCCGCCAGCTTTGGCCTCGGCGCTGCTCTGGCGCGCCCGATCGTGGTTGACGGGCGTGGCGGCGGCGGCTCGCGGGGGCTGGCGCGCGTCGTGCCCACGCAGGCGGCACCATCCTCGTCGGCGCAAGCCGTGGCAGACAGCCTTGCCACGCTGGATGCCGATTTTGTACCAGAGGTCGAGATCAGACTCGGCCCTGCGCAGCGCGCTTGGCCTCACCCCCTCCGATCGTTTGAACGTGGTCGAAGGCCCGCGCACCGGGCGCCTGGTCCTTGTCGACGGCACCGGCTTTCAGCGCAACGTGGCGGGCGAGACCATTTCAGGTGCCGATGTCGACAGGCTGCTGTTAATCAACGAGTTCGTCCAGATCCCCGCGCCGTCGCTGCCAGACGGTCAGATCCACGACGCCATCACCCTTTCGGTGAACGGACAGAATCAGCGGATTTCCCTGAACCTGACACCGGATGCCTGTGATTTCGAAGCCGGCGGTCAACTTGATCCCGATGGCATGGGCATCACCCGCTATGCCAACGAGTTGCGGCCGGAAACTGCGCTGGCAGCCTGCGAGGCCGCTGTTGAACGCGAACCGACGGTTGGCCGTTTCCATTATCAGCTTGGCCGCGCGCTAACGGCGCTGCGCCGAAATGACGAGGCCAAAGTGGCCTTTGAACGCGCCCGGGATCTGGGCCATAGCCGGGCGCGGAACGCACTTGGCAATGCCGCCCTGAACGAGGCCCGCGTCACTGGTGGCCTTGCCAACCCAAAGGCCAGCGACGAGGTATTGCAGCTTTTCGCCTGCGGCGTCGAAGAAGGTGATCCCTATGCCTATTACGCGTTGGGACGCCAGTTCATGCGCTTTGGCGGCACCAATGAGATCGAGATCGAAGGCGACGATCTGATGATGCGGGCGCTTGAAGTGGGCCACACGTTCGCGATGAATGAGCTGGGATATTTCTACCTCGACGATAAGGCCGAGTATTACGACCCGGAACGTGGCCTGCGCTATCTGCGCGAAAGCGCGGCCCGCGATGACATCTACGGCTTCAATAACATGGGCCTTGTCTACATGCGGGGGCTTGGCGGTACCGCGGTCGATAATCCCGCCGCATTCGATATGTTCACGAAAGCGGCCGAAGGCGGCCAGCCCGATGCGCCGTTCAACCTTGCCGTGATGTATCGCGACGGGCTGGTAAGCACTGGCAAGGATCTGGGCAAGGCTGTCGAATGGTTCCTGACGGGGCTTGAGCGTGGCGACGCCCTGGCGGGCGGAAATGCCGCCTACCTGATTTCATCCGAAGGTGTTGCGGGTTATGATCTGTTCGATGCGGCCGTAATCGGGGCGAAGTCCGCGGCATTACGCAACAAGAGTGCTGCGGAACAATCCCGCGCGCTGATAGCGTCCTATCCGGCAGAGATCCTGAATGGCGGCGCTCAGAAATTGCTTGTGGAACTGGGTGGCTATATCGATGTTGACGGGGCGTTCGGTCCGGGCAGTCAGAAGGTCATGGACGAGGTGCTCGCCCGTTTCGATGCAGGCCCCGCCCAAACCGATCCGGTCGAACGCATCATCCAGCTGGCAGCGCTGACGTGGACGACTTCGCCGTTCCGGGTGGACCTGTACTGAGGGTTTGATCCCATCAGTTGCCTTTGGCCGAACCGGTTCGGCCAAGACCGCCGCCCGCGTGGCGATTCCCGGGCGCATGCGCGAAAAGCGGCAACTCGACCCAATAAGACCGGCGTCTTTTTGCGGCAACAAAGCCGGTGTCAAAGTGACGCTTTCCTCAATCGCCGGTTGTTGATAACCCCCGCACCGGATACCTCGTCTATGGGCATGCCGCCGCACTGGGAATCGGGCAGCGCGGCACCCGCGATAGCGCGGCCACAAGGAATGACAACTGGGGGACAGTGGCTTGATAAAATCGATCTCTCAAATTTTCGAAAGAAGCCGCGACAAATCCAAGAGACAAGGTATCCGGTCCAAGCGGAAGAATAGGGCGATGCCGGATTCTTGGTTTGCATCGGAAGGCTGCGATGGTCCTCTCTGGGCCACGCCGACCACGCTTGTTCAACGCGATGATCAGGATTTGTCGGAACTGATCGCGGAATTTCCCCGCAAAGACGCGGAAGATCGTCAATCGCCGAAACTCGTTCACATGGTGAATTTGTACCCGCCGCGGCCAGATGACACTGTCCAAGTGTGCACGACAAAATCAATGTTGGATGCGCAGCATGGCCAAGATGGCCGGGTCAAACTTGTCAATGTCCAGTTGCAGTCCGACCCAGATCAAACGCCAGCGGGGTTTGATCGCTCACCGGGTATTGAACGGACGATTGCATCTGTCGACGAGAATCTTTCCGGAAGGCCGCTACCGCTCTTGTTCGACATTCTGGAATCCGGCGCGCAAGCTGCCGATCCGGATGATTTCCTGATCTACACAAATGCCGACATTTGTGTGCAGCCCTATTTTTATGAATGCGTCTTCGATCTTGTTTCGCGCGGTTTCGATGCGGTTATCGTGAATCGCCGGACTATAAGCGCAGATTTCATTGCGGATCACGACACTCCGCTTTTGCACGCTGATCTGGGGAAACGGCATAGGGGTTATGATTGCTTCGTTTTTCGAAAGGAAGCTTTCGATCGTTTTGCAAGGAACAATGCGTGCATTGGTGCAGCCAGTGTCGCGATGGGGCTGCTCTACAATATGGTGGTTCACTCGTCCAAAATGTTGATCCTTACAGATGTTGCGATGACCTACCATTTCGGCGACGACCAACCATGGCAAAGTGGAAATTTTGCCGACTACACCAGTCACAATCGGCGCGAATATCTGTCAACTCTGCGCACGCTGTCGGCCGATGAAGAAGCGCGGGAGAAACTCGAACAATTTGTGACCGCCTGGCGAAATCCAAGGCCGTCCCGGCGCCTTGTTGCGGAATTGAAATCCAACCGCATGCTTTAGGCTGTCTTGCGCTGTCAGAGAAACCCGGCGGGATCGTCCGCTGTTGCAAAACCGATGATTTTCGCAAGCACGGTGGCAGAGATTGAACTAAAGCGATAGGAAAGTTCAATTCGCACCATCACAATCCAGCCAGATCGAAAGTGGAATACAATGCAGCCTGAGAATGTGGAGCGCTGGCCCGGTAAGGTCGATACGCTAAGACTGCTTCGTTCCATGGGCGCTAAGGTCGATTGGGTTATCGACGTTGGGGTGCAAACCAAGACCCCGGAACTCATGCAGGTGTTTGGCGACGTACCGCACCTGCTGTGCGAACCGATCAAGGAGTATTACGACGACATCCGGAAGAACTACAGTTCGGGAGGCGTGAAATTCGAACTTGAGGAAAGCGCGATTTGCGATTTTGACGGAGAAGTCAGTTTGCAGCTTTCGTCAATGAGTGAAAACACTCCGATCACGCATGCGAAAATAGCTGACGAAGCCGACAGCCAAGCCACCGTTCGCACCGTTGCAGCCGGCAAGCTCGATACAGTTCTTGAACGTCGGGCTATCGATGGGCAATTCCTGCTCAAGATCGATGTGGACGGCGCGGAACTGGACGTTCTCAACGGCGCACCGAAAACGATCGCTCAGAGCAATGTGGTGATCATCGAAGCTACGCGACAGACCATTTTTGACCGGGCAGAGGTGCTTCTGAATTCGGATTTCGAACTCTTTGATATTGTCGATATCTGCTACTACAACAAGCGGTTGTCGCAGGTCGATCTGGTATTCGTGAAAAAGTCGGTGCTGAAGGAAATTGACGAACAAGATCCCGTTCTGAACGGCAGTTTTGATTTTTCAAAATGGTGGCCGCTGAAACAAGACAGGTATCAACGAGCATCTGCGACGCGGCACGCGAACAGCGACGTTTCCAAGGGAAAGTCCAACGAAGAGCTGTTTCAGATCATAAAAAACTATCGGTCCTTGTCTCTTTCGACTGTGCGAAGCCTGGCCGAAAAAGAGGATCTTGAAAGCCTCAACTGGCGAAAAGAGGCGATGTCCCGGCCCTTTGAGATTAATCGCTGGCAGGCATTGAAGCGCCGAAAACAACGCGGAAAGAACAATGGGCCGAACTGATAAGTGTACGGGCCGCCCGCAAGACTTGCGCGACCTTAATCACCTCAAGGCGAATTCATTGAAAGACAAGTGGAAATGAAACCTGCTTTATTTGGAAAACCGACGAAAACATGACGAAGCGAGCACTCATAACCGGGATTACAGGGCAGGATGGCTCGTACCTTGCCGAATTTCTTTTGGGCAAGGGCTACGAGGTTCACGGCATCAAGCGGCGCGCCTCTTCGTTCAACACTCAGCGCATTGATCACATTTATGAAGATCCGCACAATCCTGATCCGAAACTGCATCTTCACTATGGCGACCTGACCGATGCATCAAATCTGAACAAGATTCTTCAGGATGTCAGGCCCGATGAAGTCTACAATCTTGGCGCGCAATCCCATGTCGCCGTCAGCTTTGAGACGCCGGAGTATACGGCAGATGTTGATGGGATCGGTGCGCTGCGTTTGCTGGAAGCAATCCGACTGCTTGGAATGGAAAACAACACCCGTTTTTATCAGGCCTCCACGTCTGAGCTTTATGGCTTGGTGCAAGAGACGCCTCAAACGGAAACGACCCCGTTTTATCCGCGCAGCCCTTACGCCGTTGCAAAGCTTTATTCTTATTGGATCACCGTCAATTACCGGGAATCGTACGGAATGTTTGCGTGCAACGGCATTCTCTTTAACCACGAAAGCGCGCGCCGCGGTGAAACCTTCGTCACACGCAAGATCACCCGCGGTTTGTGCAACATCGCGCAAGGGCTGGAGGCGTGCCTTTACATGGGCAACATCGACGCCCGTCGCGATTGGGGACACGCGAAAGACTATGTGCGCATGCAGTGGATGATGTTGCAACAAGATGAAGCCGAAGACTTCGTGATCGCCACAGGCAAGCAATACGCGGTGCGCGACTTCATCGTCTGGACGGCAGCCGATCTTGGCATCGAATTGAGTTTTGAGGGTCAGGGTCTGGATGAGACAGGTACAGTCGCCTCTGTCACCGGAGACAAGGCCCCCGGGGTTCGTGTCGGCGATGTGATCTTGCGGATCGATCCAAGATATTTTCGCCCCGCGGAAGTGGAGACGCTGCTGGGAGATGCGACAAAGGCAAAGACGAAACTGGGCTGGGTGCCAGAGATTTCGGCGCGCGAGATGTGTTCAGAAATGGTCGCGGAAGATCTCAAGGCCGCGCGTCGGCATGCCCTCTTGCGGGATCATGATCTGGCCGTGCCGGTCTCACTTGATAAGTAGGGGTGGTGCTGTGAAAATATTTGTCGCAGGGCATCGGGGCATGGTGGGATCGGCGATCGTGCGCAAGCTGCAATCGTCACACCCCGATGCAGATTTGCTGACGCGGACCCACGCAGATCTGGATCTGACGGATCAGAAAGCTGTGCAGAGCTTCTTTCAGGCTGAGCAACCCGATGCGGTCATCCTCGCTGCAGCCAAGGTGGGTGGGATTCACGCCAACAACACATTCCCTGCCGACTTCATCTACGAAAACCTGATGATCGAGTGCAATGTCATCCATCAGGCATACCGCGCGGGCGTCAAACGGCTCTTGTATTTGGGCAGTTCCTGCATCTACCCGAAACTCGCGGATCAGCCGATGCGCGAAGATGCCATACTGACCGGCGTGCTAGAGCCAACAAATGAGCCCTATGCCATTGCCAAGATCGCCGGAATCAAACTTTGTGAAAGCTACAATCGTCAACACGGAGTAGACTTTCGCAGCGTGATGCCAACGAACCTCTACGGCCCCGGCGACAATTTTCATCCCACAAACAGTCATGTCCTGCCTGCGCTGATGCGCCGTTTTCATGACGCGGTGCGTGACGGAAAGGATGAAGTGATTATCTGGGGAAGCGGCAAGCCGATGCGTGAATTCCTGCACGTCAATGACATGGCCGAGGCTTCGCTCTTTGTTCTTGACCTGCCGTACGACGCCTACACCCGCGAGACGCAACCGATGTTGTCGCACATAAATGTCGGCACCGGCGAAGAAGTGAGTATTGGCGATCTGGCGAGGATGCTTGCTGATGTCACTGGCTTTGATGGGCGCATCCGCTTTGACCCCACCAAGCCGGACGGCACGCCGCGAAAACTGTTGGATGTATCGCGGCTGGCAAGGATGGGATGGCGCGCGAAGACGCCTCTGATCGACGGGATTCGCGAAACCTATGACTGGTTTTTGGAGAATTCCGCAGACCTGCGCGAGAGCTGATCGGAAATCACCCCCCGTTGAGGGCAATGCAGAGCGTTCCTCGTCTGGCTTCAGAAGAGTTTTACGTACCCGTATTCCTGACAGAACTCGTTCAATTTCTGCCGCAGATCATCTGGGGTTTCTGCCATTCTCATATTGTCGAGGGATGGTTTGAAACCTGTCATCGTGATCTTGTTAGCCGTAGCATTCTTGGATTTCGGAATGTTCTTCGCCGAACTGAAATTTTCTGGATTCAGTTTGAATCCGACCTGAACCAGCACGTCACGGGCCTGATAGATGTCGTCGAGCAGATTTTCGACTTTCAGTGTCAGCAGCGGGGACCGTTTCTTCACGATATCCATCCAGTAGACATAGCTTGCAATCGCACGGTCCAACGGCCTCGTCCAATCGGCCAGATCGATCCCGGTCTCCAGGAAAATGTGCTTCCTTCTGAAATCAAAGGACTTCGTGTTTCCATTTTCGACAACGATCGATGGCAAAGCACTCGCGGGGTCGCGAACGTATCCAATGGTGTGTTGATAGGTGTCGTCGCTTGAAAGGGCTGGGCCCCACGGCGGATTCGGGTCTTCCTCCACCGCGTTCAACCAACTGCAAATTCCGTCGCGCCCGATTTTTTCATGAGGCAGATCCAATCCAAAACACTGGATCGATGCGGCGACAAACGCTGATGCGCACCTGGGATGGCCGACAACGCGCACCTTATGCATCGTCTCATTTGAGTCCGGCGATGTCTGGCCCGATCCGGGTTTGTGGTGCTGCCGAAACCGATGCCTTGCGATGGCAGATTTCATTGACTGACATGCAGCCTCGCCCAGGTTCAATCCGGCTATCATCGACGTCTGCCAATCATAGTCCAATTCGGAATTCACCTTGTTACGGGTATTAAAACCTTGCCAGATATCGACAATGCTGCCGACGTCGATCGCTATTCCGCCACGTGCCTTGATCTTGTTGCACATCGGTTTGCCCAGAAATCCAGCCGCGACAAGCCAGACCTCTCCGGGCTCGGGCGCGATTTCATCCAGAATCTTTGCGTACCGATTCGGGAAGATCCGGTCACCAGGATCGCCATCCAATGAAAACATGCGCGTATATTTGTGCTCGGGCGAGATCTTAATGTGATCTCGAACAGCCACACCAAAACGCTCATTGAGAAACGGTGAGAGATCGTGGCAGGAAACGACCGACACACTTTCCACGTTCGAGAATATCAGGTCATAGAGCTTCCAGTTATAAAGATCGGTATGAAAGAAATTCGAGACCAGTCTCTTCACGGGGTGCCCCGATTTTCGACGTGTCTCGAGGTTATCGACGACAGCGGTAATTCCGCGTGAGTCGCGGTTTTCCGCCCCTCTCAGCAACTCGGCCCGAAGGATCGTGGGAACACCCACGACATCTGCTTCGTCAATCGCTTCACCCAGATCGCGCACCAGCCTTGCAATATCAGGGCGCTCGGCAAGGCACTCTCCCCACCAGATGTCTCTTTAAATCTCGATCGCATCCAGCACCTGCATTTCAGTTTTGTCCGGGCGGTAGGGCAAAAAATTTCCCTCCCCGTCGCCCAATCTGATAACCGACGTCGGAAGTTTTTCTCGAATTCTTCCGGCGATCCATTTGGCGAACTCCACGGCCTCAAAGGCGCTGTCGGCCGTGAACATCCAGGCGGATTCCGCAGCCTGCATCGCTGAAAGCAAGTCCTTGGTATGGTCAAGGAATTCGGCGTGCCCGTGAATTGTCGACAACATTCGCTCGCGCCGATCGGCAAATTCACTCCAATCGACCGGCACTATGATGGATTTTTTCAGGTCGTCGAGATCAGACGCCTTGTTCTGTAGCCCCAGAATTCCCGCGAAATTTGTTTTGCTCTGGTTTTCCATCAACCACGGGATCGCTAATTTTATTGAGTCCCGATCGGGCGCAATGAGCATCTTTTCAATTATTTTTTCCCGTTTTTCATCAGCCTCGAAAGTCTCATCCGAAAAAATCCGGGCGATGTACGCCAAATTGTCAGATCGCGGCCTGAACTGTACCGGAAGCCGCCCGATAAACTGAAGAAATTCGGTTTCGTTAGCCGCGTCGCGCAAACTGGAAATATACTGCTCTGCCTCGTCGAGCGATTTAAGCCGCAGCACCCTGAATTTCATTGCACGCAGGTCGAGAGAGCGGGGAAATCTCTCCAAGCCGGTTTTCAGAACGCTCAATGCCTCATCCAGAAAACCGCTCTCGCCAAGCCCGTGAGCCAAGAAACGAAATTCGTTCGCCAACAATCCCTCACGGCGCAGATTCACAAATCTTTCATCCGAGGAAATATCGACGCGATTTTTGAGCAAAAATGGCAGTTCGACAAAGACGAAAAACGGCGGGCTGGACCTTGACACTTGGTCTGAATCGTCCAAAATCTTGGCCGCAAATTCCATGTCATGTATCGAAATGGCACAAGCCATCATGTGCTTGGCCTGCACCACCGACGGCGAGCAGTGGGTCAGCTTACTGTATTCGGAAATCGCCGCTTCGATATCGCCGGACAAACGATAGCAATCGGCAAGCAAGAACCGTAGCGATTTCCGTTTTGGGTCGATTTCCAACCCTTGTTTCGCTTCTTCGATCGCCATCGGCAGCTGTCGGTTTTTCAACAGCAGTCTGGCCTTCGCCGCGTGGAATCGCCCGGTATGCGGAAATATCGTTTTCGCTTTTTCGATCTTCGCCAGAGCAGCGTCAGAACTCCTTGGACCGAATGAGCCCCATCACGTTCCTGTAAGTATATTTCTCGCCGGAAAGGCGGATGTACCAGTCGCCCAGCAGCTCCAGTTTCATGCGAGATCCTTGAAAAAACACTGGGCTGACTGCCTCGATACCAGGGGTCGCAGGAGCGGCGTGATAGGCTGTTCAGCATATCGCGAATCTGTTTTAGTACATAGTCGGAATACCCTCAGAGTTGCAAACACAGCCTGCCACATCGGATGCCGGGCGCTCTCTCGGCGAACCGATCAATCGCGCTCGTAGAAGCTTACAAGCAAATCCAGCGCTTCGGGTGCTTTGCCCGCGTTCACCGCAGCCCAGAACGCGTCGCTCCCAAGATCGGCAAATCCTTCGAAATCCTTCAAGTCGTCAGCTTCGACATTCTTGAACCCCATGGACCAGTCGCCAAACATGCGGTCCTCGCTATCTCCTTCCTCGATGACAACAATGGTATGGTGCCGGGGATCGTTTGATATCCGACGCCAGACATCCTCAATCGCCGCTTGCGGGCCCTCAAGGGCCTGCACGAAATTACCACGGTCAAATTCCGCATTGTAACGGTAGATCAGCAGGCCCGTGACTTCATCTGCCGCATTTCGCGCCCGGCTGTGTTCCAGCAAACGCGCCAATTGATCTTTCTCGAAAGGTTTTGCCGCTTGACTGACATAAACGATGAACTTCATGGGGTTGACGTCCTCCTGCTGCGGGGTGACCACATTACCCGATCCCGGTCAAGTGCATGTCGAAAGAGCCTTCGCGCCGCCAAAGAACAGCCCTCGCCTGTGCTTGGAAAACGGCGCCACGCCCCGGATCACCAGCAAACCAACGAAAGCCGGCAGTGCGCAGAAGATGAAACTCGCGGGCGCAGCAAACAACAGAAAGACCCCTTTCGACGCTCCGGTCTTCACTGGTCATTTCCGCCGGAAAACCCGGCAGTTTCGTCAACCGGCAGCAAGAACGAAAAGTCGCAGCCTTCGTCGGCCTGGCCCACTTCGCTGGCGTAAAGCCGGTCATACCCGCGCCGCGCTTCGGGCGGCACCACACTCGACACCCAGACACTGCGGCGGCGTTCCAGTTCTTCGTCATCGACAAGCAGGTCGATGCGCTTTTCTTTCACGGACAACCGTATGCGGTCCCCGTTTTGCACCAGCGCCAAGGGTCCGCCGATGGCGCTTTCCGGTGCGACATGCAGAACGATGGTGCCAAACGCGGTGCCAGACATGCGCGCATCCGAAATCCGCACCATATCCTTGACGCCTTTCGCGCTCAGTTTTTTCGGGATTGGCAGGTAGCCGGCCTCGGGCATTCCCGAGGCGCTTTTCGGGCCAGCATTCAGCAGCACCATGAAATCATCTTGCGTGATGTCGAGGCCCGGATCGTCGACGCGGTTCGCCAGATCTTCGAGCGAATTGAACACCACGGCCCGGCCCTCTTTCTCGAAAAGCCGCTCGTCAGCAGCAGAGCGTTTCAGAATGGCGCCGCGCGGGGCGATATTGCCAAACAGTGCTATTAGCCCGCCCTGCGGCTCCAGCGGGTCGCTGGCCTTGGAGATGATCCGGTGGTCTACATATCCCGGATCCACCTCCAGCCGATCGCCGAGCGTTTCACCGGTTACCGAAACCGTGTCCAGGTGTAGCAGTGGCATCAACTCACGCAGCACGGCCCCCATACCGCCCGCATAGAAGAAATCCTCCATGTAATCGGAACCGACGGGTTTGAGGTTCACCAGCACCGGTGTGGTATCCGAAAGCGCGTTCAGCCGGTCCAGCGATACGGCGATGCCCAGCCGCCCCGCGACCGCCGTAAGGTGGATGATAGCGTTGGTCGATCCGCCCAATGCCAGCAAGACCCGCATCGCATTCTCGACCGATTTTTCCGTGATCACCTGGCTCGGACGGATGGGATTGTGGATCATGCGCGCAGCGGCAAGGCCCGACGCTTCGCCTGCGCGCAGCCTGTCGGCATGCACGGCCGGAATGGCAGCGGTTCCCGGCAGCGACATGCCCAGCGTTTCGGCGATGCACGCCATCGTCGATGCGGTGCCCATCACTGCACAGGTTCCGGCTGTCGTGGCCAGGCGCCCCTCGATCTGATTGATTTCTTCGCTCGTAACCTCGCCCGCGCGGTACTTGCCCCAGAACCGGCGGCAATCGGTGCAGGCACCCAGACGCTCGTCTCCATGGCGAGAGGTCATCATCGGCCCGGCCACAAGCTGCACAGCAGGCAAATCGGCCGAAGCCGCACCCATAAGCTGCGCCGGAACCGTCTTGTCGCACCCCCCCATCAGCACCACCGCATCCATCGGCTGGGCGCGGATCATCTCTTCGGTGTCCATCGACATCAGGTTGCGGAACTTCAGGCTGGTCGGGCTGAGAAACACCTCGCCCAAGGAAATCGTGGGAAATTCGATCGGCAGGCCGCCACCCAGCAGGACCCCACGCTTGACGGCGTCAAGAAGTTCCGGGAAATGACGATGGCAGTTGTTGAAGCCCGAAAAACTGTTTGCAATCCCGACGATCGGTTTTTTCAGGACCTCTTGGGAATACCCCATCGAGGACGCGAAGGAATTGCGCAGGTAGACCGAAAAATCCGCGTCACCATAATTTGTCAGGCCTCGCGCAAGGCCGTGTGCTGTGTCGTCCGACATAAGAGTTACCTTGCAAGCTTGATCTTGACGTATTTCGGGACGAGGTAGTCCTGGATGCCAAGCGATCCACCTTCGCGCCCCATGCCACTTTCCTTGACCCCGCCAAACGGCGCTTCGGCGGTGGCAAGCAGCATTTCGTTGACCCCCACCATGCCAACTTCGAGGTCTTCGTAAGCACGGGTCGCTGTGGTCAGGTCGTTGGAAAAGACGTAACCCGCCAGCCCGAACGGCAGCGAATTGGCGCGCGCGATTACGTCGTCATAGTCGCTGAAGGTCGTTATTGGCGCGATCGGGCCAAATGGCTCTTCGTTCATGACAAGCGCGTCATCCGGCACCCGGCCCAGCACGGTCGGCTCCATGAAATGCCCCTTGTTGAAACCCGCCGGGGCCTTGCCGCCGGCCAAAAGCTCGGCCCCGCGATCAAGCGCGTCCTGCGTCATGCGCTGGATGGTTTCAAGGCCGCGTTTGTTTGCCATCGGCCCGACCTGCACGCCATCGTCCAGACCGCGCCCGATTTTCAGAGATTTCGCGATCTCGGCAAAGCGCGAGGCAAAGGCTTCGTAGCTGTTTTCATGAACGTAAAACCGGGTCGGCGAGATGCAGACCTGACCGCAATTGCGGAACTTGGTCAGCGCACAAATATCCGCGGCCTGTACGGCATCGAAATCGTCGAACACCAGAACCGGGCCGTGGCCGCCCAATTCCATCGACACTTTCTTGACCCCCTCTGCGGCCAGCGAAAGGATCTGTTTGCCAACCGGCACAGACCCCGTAACGCTGACCTTGCGCACGATTGGCGAGCGGATCAGTCGTTCTGCGATCTGGCCGGAATTTCCGGTCAGCATGTTGACCACACCGGGCGGGATCCCTGCATCGTGGCAGGCCTGAACAAGCGCTGCACAACAGGCAGGCGTTTCACCCGCCGGTTTGACGATAATCGCACATCCGGCCGCCAGTGCAGCCGCGATCTTTCTGGCAGGCAACAGCGCCGGGAAATTCCAGGCGGAAAAGGCGGCAACAACGCCAACCGGCTGATAGATCACCGCCATGCGGCTGTCGGCCGTACGGGCCTCGATCACCTGCCCGTAGATGCGCTTGGTTTCTTCGGAATACCATTCGAAATGGTCGGCGGCGGCACCTGTCTCGCCCATCGCCTCGGCCAGCGGCTTGCCGGTTTCCAGCGACATCAGGCGGGCGATATCGCCCTGCCGTTCGCGGATCAGATCGGCCACTTTGCGGATCTTCGCCGCACGGTCCCAGGTTCCGGTTCTGCGCCAGACCTCGAAACCGTCGCTGGCCGCGGAAAGCGCTTCGTCGATATCGTCTTGCGTGGCCGCCGCAATCGTGCCCAGCACTTCTTCCGTGGCTGGATCAGTCACGGGTTTGGTCGCCTTGTCCGACGCCGCGCGCCAATCGCCCCGGATGAACAGGTTCAGATCCTGATACATTTCTCGCTCCTCAAATTGTTGCGGTCAGGTATTGGTCCTGAACGTTTTCGACCCAGTTGCCGACATTCCACGATCCATAGGCGCCCATCCCCGCGATCGGGTCACGGCCCGAATAGACCGGGATATGGATCAACGAGAGGCCATCATGCGTATGCGCCGCCTCTAGTGCCGCCTCAAGTTCTTTGCGGCTGAAACCACCATGCAGGGCCTTCACACCGGCCACCGCACCGGCCATCGCGACATAATCCACGGCAACCGCGTCACTGGTTTTGAATTCGCGCCCGTACTGGTCGTATTGCAGCCCGGTGATCGCGGCCATGCGGCGATTGTCGAAAAGGGCGATCATGCCGCGCACCCCGTGTTCGACCGCGTCGATCAGGATCTGCGGGTTCATCATGAAAGAGCCGTCGCCGGTAAATGCGATGCCGTACTTCGGGTCCGGCACATAGGCGCCGCCCAGCAGTGCCGAGCTTGCAAAGCCCATGTACGACGCGCCTGTTTCGGTGAATGTCTGGCCCGGCGCATCATCCTCGACGATCTGAAAGCCGTTGGCCTGCACATCGCCTGCGTCGAAGAACTTGATCGCACCGACACGATTGGCAAACGACGCCACCGCATGGATCGCCGACGGCTGTGTCAGAACCGGACGTTGCCACACGACATCCTCCAGTGGCTCGGCATGTGTCCTTTTAGCCTTGAAGCTGCTCCACTCGGCCTTTTTCGCCGCACATTCCCGCAGCCAGTCCGTGCGCAACTCGGCCCCGGTCCGATCGCTCGCCGCAGTCAACAGTGCGTCAATCACGGCGGTGATATCGCCGGGAAGGCAAACGGTGTTGGCATAATGCGTCAGGTCGTCGAGGTCGCCGTTGATATTCAGAACTGCACGCGCGTTGGGGTATCCGATGCCCGAGCAATCGGCCTGACACACCGCGCGGCTGCCGATCATGATGACCGCGTCAGCCCGCTGCATGGCGTGGTTGCCGCAAAGCGAGCCCTTGGATCCGCCCACATGCATGTTCTGAACGTCGCCGTCCATCAGAACGCCAGTTGACCCCGGCGACAGGACAACCGGCGCGCCGATGCGCGTTGCCAGCGCGCGAACGGCCTCGTGGTGGCCGCGGGTGCCACCCCCTGCCTTGATCACGATGCGTTTGTGGGTTCGCAGGAAGGTGACCGCATCGGCCAGATCGCCGGACCGGGCGGGCGCCACGGCCGGAACCTTGTTGCGTCCGGGCAAAGTGGCGACGTTGACTTTTGCCACCTGTGGCTGCGTGTTGATCGGCAGCATCACATAAAACGGCCCGGCCTTGTAAGGGTGGTGCACGCAGGCGGTGCCGCGGCGCAAACACTCGCGCAAAGCGCCGGGCGTATGCATGGTATAGGATTGCCCCATCAAGGCTGTCAGCTTGCCAAAGATGCCCTGTTCGGGCTTGGGCACCTGCTGCATGTTGTAGCCTTCGCCCTGCGTCGTTTCATCGCCGTAGATGTGGTAGACGCCAACGCCGTTCGAGGCCGCCGCCAAAGATCCGGCCATGGCTTGCAGACCGCCCGGACCGATCGACGTGACGACGGCAGGCGTTTGCCCATAAACCCATGCATAGGCGGTGGCGGCATGGGCCATTTCAACTTCATTGCGGCAGTTGATGACCTCTACCGCGCCCTCCTCGTGATAGATCCGCAGCACCTCGCCCAGATCGGTCGAGCCATGGCCAAAGATCGCGAAGTAACGCCGCACGCCCTGCTTCAGCAGGCCGACGATCAACGCTTCGGACAGAGTAAGTTGCACAACGCCGCCGTTCTTGTCGTCGATCAGTGCCTCATCAACGGTTTTGACCGCCAGCCTGATCGCACGGGTACGGATCCTGTTTTCGGCCTCGTCGGGCATCTGGTTCTTGTCAAGCATCTGAAGCCTCGATTTTCTTGGGGGTTTTGTTTCTAAGTCGCAACTCGCTCGCCGCCTGAAGCCCGATGACCAGCAGCGCCAGCGCGAAAAAGACCAGCACGATGGGAGAGGAAAGGAAGATGTCGGCGCTGCCTTCCGAAAGCATCATCGCGGTGCGAAACTCGTTCTCCAGCGTCGGGCCCAGCACCATGGCCAGGATGATCGGCGTGATCGGCACGCGGATTGCAACCAGCACGTAGGCCAGAACGCCGATCGCCCCCATGGCGTAGATGTCGAACGCACTGTTGCGGATGGAATAGGCACCGATGGCGCAAAGCACGAGCACCCCGACGGCCAGAAGTTCACGCGGAATTCGCAGGACATGGATGAACAACCTGATGCCCATCAGTTGCAGCCCAAGCACCCAGATATAGGCAATCACAACGGCCACATACATGCCGTAAACCTCGCCTGCGTGGTTCATGAACAGGGCCGGTCCCGGCGTTATGCCATGGATCATCAGGCCGGCCAGCACAATCGCGGTCGCGGGATCGCCGGGAATGCCAAGCGACAAAAGCGGGATCAGGGTACCGCCCGTCACGGCGTTGTTTGCGGTCTCGGGGGCGATGACGCCTTCGATATTGCCCTTGCCGAAACTGTCGGGCTTTTTCGAGAACCTCTTGGCGTGATCATAGGCCAGAAATGCCGCGATGGCGCCACCGGTCCCCGGGATCGCACCGATCCCCGTGCCGAGGATCGAACACCGGATCATCAGCCAGACATTGCGGACCAGCAGCCGCAGCGATGGCAATTCGGCGCGTACATTGACCACGCGGGCCGAAGCTTGCCCGTCAGCCAAGCGATCCGAAAAGGCCTCGATGATGAAGGGAACCGCGAACAGGCCGATCATGGCGACCAGCAGGTTCACGCCCTGCAGAAGGTTGATACTGCCGAAGGTCATGCGCGGCACACCGTCGATCGCGTCGATGCCGATCGTCATGATCATCAGGCCCACAACACCGGCAATCAGCCCTTTTATCAACGAGTTACCGCAAAGACCGCAGATCGTGGACATCCCAAAGAGCACAAGGGCAAAGATCTCGGCGGGCCCAAAGCCGATGGCCAGCCGCGATACCAGATCAACAGAGACGATCATCACGACAAGGCTGAAAATTCCGCCGAACACCGACACGATCACAGCCGTGCCCAATGCAAGCGAGGCTTCCCCCTGCTTGGTCATCGGATATCCATCCAGAACCGTCGCCGCCGCCGATGGTGTTCCCGGAATGCCCAGCAGAATCGCCGAGACCGATCCGCCGGTCATTCCACCGATGTAGGTGCCAAGAAGCATCCCGATGGCGGGAACCGTATCCATGCTGAAGGTGATCGGCAGCGCAAGCGCAAGCGCCACCGTGAAGGTCAGGCCCGGGATCGAGCCGAAGATCAGGCCCAGCAAAGACGCCCAGACCGATCGCGGCAATCGCGGCGGGGGTAAGCGCGAGCAGGGCTGCCTGAAGAAAAATGTCCATGTCTAACCCAGGTTCAGCCAGATGCCGTTGGCCAGATAGATGCCGAGCAGCTTTTCAAAGATCAGCCAGCATCCAACGGTCAGACCAAGCGACATGCCAAGAAGCTTGGGAACGGAACGCACCCGCAGGCTGACGAGCATCACCAACAAAATCACGACCGGCGTCGCCAAAAGGAAGCCAAGCTTTTCCAGCAGGAAACCATAAAGCGCGACCTCGCCCAGAACCAACATCGCGGCCAGCCACTGCAACTGGCGAACGGCGGGCATCTCGGCATCTGTCAACCCGCCACCCGAAGGGCCGTTGCTGCCTGTCGAGGCGAGCCGCAGCAGCAGAAGTGCAGCCAGCACCATCAGGATGATCCCGAAGGCAAGCGGGAAGGCGCGCGGGCCAACCTCGCCGTCGCCGATCCCCGGCGGGATGGTATCGACGACCAACCATGTCCAGCATCCCGCAACCAGCAAAAGCGTGAAGCCCAGCACGGTATCCTGAACACGATTGGTCATCTCATTGCCCCCGGCTTTCCGTTACTGGGCCAAGCCGAGTTGCTTAAGAAGCTCGGCGTAGAACGCGTCGTCTTTCTCGATCAGCGCGCCGAAATCGGCGGCGCGAAGGTAGGCGGGCGAGAAACCGATATTGCCGGCCGCTTCCTGAAACTGATCGCTGGCAACCGCCTTCTCGGCGGCCGCCTGCAATCTGGCGACCACATCGTCAGGCGTGCCAGCCGGGGCGGCAAGACCGCGCCACATGGCAGATGTTCGACGTCCACGCCCTGTTCCTGCGCCGTCGCCACGTCCGGAAGAACCGAAACACGCTCATCACCGGTCACGGCCAGCACGTTCAGTTCACCCGCCTCGACATAGGACGCAAACTGCCCCGGCCACTGGATCGCCGCATCGATCCGGCCGGCCAAGCAATTCGATCGGCGCCTTGCCGTCGCCGTAAGAGATGAAGGCAACCTTGTCGCTGATCCCCATTGCATCGAACAACGCCGCAGAGGTCAGATGCGTGAACGAGCCCTTGCCGGAAATGCCCACCTTCAGCTTGTCCCCCGATGCCTTCGCCGCTTCGGCCAGATCTGCAAGGTTCTTCCAGCCGGTCGAGGAGTTCACCGCCAAGCGCGGGGATTTCGGTTGACACCCGCGCGATGGGCGTGAACGCCGTGTAGTCAAAAGGCACGCGACCTGTGTGGTGCGTCGTGCTGATCGAGTTGGAGTTCCAGACAATGTTGTAACCGTCCGCCGCCGTTGCCACGACATAGGAATAGCCGACGGCCCCGCCGCCGCCGGTACGGCTGACCGGAACGACGGGCTGCCCAAGCTCATCCGACATCAAGCTCGGATAGCAATTGCGCGATCGTGTTGGCCGTCCCCCGAACAGAACTGGTCATGTCGATGGGTTTTTCGGGGTACTCTGCCTGCGCCGCGCCGCCAAATGCGATAAGCGCAGACGACAACAAGACCGCCGCACCGTTGCGTATTCTTCGATTGAGTTTCATGTCTTCCTCCCTGGATTTTGTGTTGGCCCCGATGTCGTCCGGGTCAGACGAGCGCGCTTCCTTTTCGTGCTGCCTGGGCGCGCGCCTCCCGGGCAGCTTGTGCGATCTGTTCACGTCCGGGCACGTGATCCCGCAGCGCCTTGAGAATCTTTTCCGGTGTTGCGGGCAGCGATTTGATCCGAACGCCGATGGCATCGTAGATCGCATTCATGATGGCCGGCGCGGTGGGCACCAGCGCCGGCTCGCCGATGCCCTTCGCGCCGCAGCGGGCTCTTGGGGTCGGGATCCTCGACGATGATGCAGTTGATCTGCGGAATATCGAGCGAGGTCGGCAGGATGTATTTCGCGAAACCATGCGTGATCGCATGGCCCTTGTCGGTCTGGTATTCCTCCATCAGCGCCTGACCGAGACCCTGCACCACGCCGCCTTCGATCTGCCCTTCGACACCACGCGGGTTGATCGCGCGGCCAACGTCATGCGCGGCCCAGATGCCCAGAACCTGCACTTCGCCGGTCCAGGTATCGACCTCGACCTCGGCCACCTGGGTGCCGAAAACATAGGCCTGCCACGGGCTGCCGGATCCATCGACAGGATCAAGCCCGGTGCCATGCGCGGTGAAAGACGCCGATCCCACCGGCACCACGCCGCGCTTTTTGCAGATGGCGACCGCATCAGACATCGACATGCGCAGATTGGTGTCCTGACGCCCAGATCTCTCCGTCAAAGGCCCGCAGGCTTTCGACATCGGAACGTCCCAATGATCCGCAATCTGTTCAAACAAGACTTTTTGCGCTTCGCGCGAGGCCAGAGCCACCGAGTTGCCGATCATGTAGGTCTGGCGGGTCGCGCCCGGCATGGGCCGCTTCGGGCGAGCGCGCGGTGTCGTTGTCGCCGATGGTCACGTCCTGCGGCGTGATCCCCATCTCATCGGCCGCGACCTGCGCCAGCACGGTCAGGATGCCTTCGCCGATTTCGGTTACTCCGGTCACCACCTTGGCGGTGCCACCGTCATCCAGCTCGGCCCAGGCCCCGGCCCGGTCGATGGTCGCCGTGCGTGCAATGCCGTACCAGCTTGCCGCCATGCCGCGGCCGCGTTTCATTCCGGCTCATCACGCAACCTTCTCCGCATCGTCGTGGTCACGGTTGTTTCAGCCTTGATACCGCGCGCCCAGAGTGCAGGGTTTGCGGGTATCGGGGCCACCAAGATCGCCGCGCTCGGCGCCGCGAACGCGTCGGCGCTCCCGTTTCCCAGCGCGATGCCTGTTCCGCCGCATCGAGAACCCGGTCGAGCGACGCGGTTTCAAGCCTCTGCTTGCGTATGGGTCCTGGCGCCGATCTTCATCATGTTGACGCGGCGGATCTCGAACGGGTCCATGTCCAGCGCCTCGGCGGCGATATCCATCATGCTTTCGGTCGCGAACTGCGCCTGCATGCCGCCGAAGGTCCGGAATGCGCCGGACGGCGTGTTGTTTGTGTAGACGGCCGTCGTGTCGACCTTGAGATTGTCGACCTCATAGGGCCCGCACGACAGGATCGCCGCCTTGCGCATCACACCTTCGCTCGACATCCCGTAGGCGCCGCCGTCCGACAGCATGTTGAACTCGATCGCGGTGATGCGGCCGTTCCTTCTTCAGACCCATCTTGTAATGCACCCGCGACGGGATGGCGCTTGGCCGAGGCGATCAGGCTTTCCTCGCGGGTGAAGTTCAGCTGCACCGGCCGATGGGTCTTCATCGCCGCAAGCGCCAGCATGCCCTGATAGATCATGTCTTCCTTGCCGCCGAAGCCGCCGCCAACCGGGCTCATGATGAAGCGCACCTTGTTGATCGGCTTGGCGATGATCTCGGCCAGCATGTGGCGGTGATGGGTGATGTTCTGGGACGGCGAAATCACCACGACCACGTCGTCGGGATCGACATAGGCAATCCCCGCCTCGGGTTCGAGATAGGCATGCTCGACCTGCTGGGTGCTGAAATCGTCTTCGAGGATCAAGATCCGCCTGCGGCAAAGCCCTGCCTCGACATCGCCCTTGCGGACCGGAATGTGCTTGACGAGATTGTCCGGCGCATAGTCGTGGATGACCGGCGCACCGGCCTTCAGCGCATCTTCGGGATCAAAAAGACCGGGCAGTTCCTCATACTCGACCTTGATCTTCGACAACGGCCCGGCGCGCGGTCAGCAGATCTTCGGCGGCAACGGCCGCAACCGCCTCGCCGACATGGCGCACCTTGCCGCGCGCCATGATCGGCTGGTCATGGACAAATACGCCGAACCCGTCCGTGCCCGGCACATCGTCGGCGGTGATCACGCAGGCGACGCCGTCCATCGCCTCGGCCTCGCTGGTGTCGATCGAAACGATCCGCGCATGCGCATGGGGCGAACGCAGCACCTGCATTTGCAGCATGTCGTGCATCTTCATGTCGGCGGCATATTTCAGCCGGCCCGAAACCTTCGAGGGCGCGTCCAGTCGGCGCACGTTGGCGCCGATATAGCTGTCCGCGACGCTATCTTCCTCCAGAGCCGTCTCGGGCATATCGCCCGCGATCACGTCCCGCGCCAGCTCCACCGCCTCGAAGATCTTGGTGTAGCCGGTGCAGCGGCAGATGTTGCCGCCCAGGCGCTCCTTGATCTCTTCGATATCGGCATCCGGGTTTTCGCGCAGCGCCGAGGTCGCCGCCATCACCATGCCCGGAATGCAATATCCGCACTGGCTGGCGCCGGTCTTGTGGAACGCCCGCTGCATCGGCGTCAGTTCGCCCGGCCGCGGCAAGCCCTTCGATCGGTCTCGATGCGCGTGCCCCGAAGCCTTGGCAACCGGCATCAGGCAGGATTTCACCAGCTTGCCATCGACAAAGACCGAACAGGTGCCGCATTCGCCCGCGCCGCAGCCTTCCTTGGTGCCGGTCAGGTTCAGATCATCGCGCAGAAAGTCCAGCAAGCGTTTGTGCGGGTCGGTTTCGCGGGCAACCTTTCGGCCATTCACTTCGGCCTCGATCTTCAGCTTAGACATGGGCCTGCTCCTGCGCATCTTCGGAATTTGACCTCGGCGTCGGGCTGGTTCGCGAGCGCGTCCACCAGTGCCGCGCGGACGAAATTGACGACGACTTCGCGGCGGTATTCCTGTCGGCTGCGAGAGCCGACAGAATCGGCGGCATCACCTGCGACCTCGATCGATCAGCGCGTAAGAGATGCGCTCGCCACGCAAGGCGCTTTCCGTCTCGCGCAGTCGGATCGGGCGCGGGCCGACGCCGCCAAGCGCAAGACGCACATCCTCGAACACGCGCCCGTCCCGATCCGCCCTCACCAGCGCCGCACAGCACGCGACCGAGATCACCAGCGACCGGCGCTGCCCGACCTTCTGAAACGAACCGCCATACCCATTCGTCGCATCAAGGATGACCGCCGTGGCGATTTCGTCGCTGGCAATCTGCGTCCGGCCCGGGCCTGGATGAAATCGACGACCGGCACGGTACGGCGGACAATTTCGCCGTCCTCCAGCCGGGCCAGCTCGATCTCGCCGTTCAGGGCAACAACGGCCGGTGTGCCATCGGCCACCGGCGAGGCATTGACCAGATTGCCCGCCAGCGAGGCCTGCTCGCGGATCTGATCATCTGCAAACCAGATCGCACAATACGGCATGCAGGGCAGGCTGCGCATCAGGGTCTTGTCGGTCAGGAAATCCTGATAGACCGTGCCTGCCCCCAGCCTGACCCGACCGTTTTCAAGCGCGTAACCGTTCAGTTCGGCTATGCGTGTCACATCCACCAGCGCGGGCAGATGCACGTCCCCGGCCCGGCCTTCGCGGGCCCAGGGCAGCAGGTCGGTCGCACCAGAGACAAGGCGGCTTCCCTGCGGTGCAGCCGCCCAGACCGACAGCGCATCCAGCAGGCTCGTTGGCATGTGATATGTGTCGCAGGTCAGCATCGCTCGTCCCTTTCGCTGCGCCTATTCAGCGGCCACTTTCTTGGATGCGGCGCGCGGATTCTTGACCACCACCTTGATCGCATCCTCGACCCGGTCCTTGGCGTAGCGCAGCGCTTCCTTGAGATCGCTCATTTCAAAGGTGTGGGTATGGATCAGCGTGGCGTCGAACCGCTTTTGGCGCATGAGGGCCTCGGCCCGGTGGGTGGCGGCTTTGCCCTCGCCACGGATACCGTAGAGGTAGATGTTGTTGCGCACCAGATAGGCCACATCGACCTCGGGGCTGGTGCTGGGGAACGCCGCAAGGCAGATCTTGCCGCCGCGGTTCACCATCTGGGCGGCCTCGTTCAGCCCGTTCGGGGCGCCGGCGCATTCCACCACATAATCGACACCCTTGCCGCCGGTCAGTTCGCGTACCTTTTCGACGGCGTTTTCGTTGCGGACATTGATCACGTGATCGGCCCCCAGCTTCTTTCCGATTTCAAGACGGTTGTCGCGCGTCCCGGTCAGAATGACAGGCTGTGCGCCCAGCGCCTTGGCCACCGCGACGCCCATCAGACCGATCGGCCCCGGGCCCGTCACCACAACGCTTTCGCCCGCGACCAGCCCACCAAGCTCGGTCAGACCGTACATCGCCGTGCCTGCGGTCACGACCAGCGTCGCTTCCTCGTCGGACATGCTGTCATGGACATGAACCAGCGTGTTGATGTTGTTGACCGCATATTCGGCAAATCCGCCGTCGGTCGTGAAGCCGTTGGCGCGGTGGCCCTTGTCGACGTCGCCGTAGTTTTTTCCGTAGTTGTGGCACGACGTGTACATGCCCTGACGGCAGCGCTTGCACTGGCCACAGCCGGCGTGAATCTCAACCGTCACACGCTCGCCGATCTCGTACTCGTCAACGCCGGGCCCAAGCGCCACGACAGTGCCCATATACTCATGCCCGGGCGTGAAATTCTTGTTGAACGGATCGCCGCCATGGATCTGCGCCGGCGGGCCGTGGTAGATGATTTCCAGGTCAGTCGCGCAGATGGCAACCGCATCGATGCGCACCAGAACTTCTGCCTTGCCGGGCACCGGCACCGGCTTGTCGCAAAGCGTAAGCTCTCCGGGATCTCCCAGAACCCAGGCTTTCATCTGCTCCGGAATCGGATGCGTCGCGCTTGAGGTTACATTGGCGGGCATTGGCATGGCTCTGTCTCCATTCGCTGTGATTGTTCGCGCTAGTGTTTGAGATTGCGCAGTTTGTTGGAAAAGTTGTTGGCCGCCCCGATCATTTCCCTGATCAGGTACTGCCGATAATCCTGGGTCGCGCGTTCAGCCGAGATCGTGACGGAAATCGACCCGATAACCGCCCCGGCGCCCTCCCTGATCGCCGCGCCGATGCAAACGATACCTTCGTGGAATTCCTCGTCGTCAACCGCGAATTTCAGGCGCCGCACAAGCCTCAGTTCTTCCACCAATCCCGATAGCGTCGTGATGGTGCGCGGCGTATATTGCGTCAGCCCGTTCGCAGAGATAACGCGCACAAGCTCGGTATCGGGTATCCACGCCAGGATGGCCTTGCCCGTCGCGGTCGCATGCATCGCGGTCATCTTTTCAACTTCGCTCGGCTCCACAACCTCGTCATCGGGCCCCGGAAAACTGAGCCTCGTCACAAGCGAGGTGTCGCTGTGGGTCGCAAATTGCACGCCATGGCCCAGCTTTGCCCCAAGCGCCCGCAGATCCTTGTCCAGCAGCGCCGCCGCATCGGTTTCCTGTTCGGAAAGCTCGACAAGTTCGCTCAGCTTCGGACCAAGCGCATAGCCTCGCATCCGCCCCAGATGTGCAAGAAAGCCGCGCTGCACCAGCGTCGTGATCAGGTGATGACAGGTCGACATGTTCAGCCCGACCTGCTCGGATATCTCTGAAACCGTGATCCCGTCCCGCTCACCCGCGACGGCCTCCAGAATACGCAAGGCCCGATCAACAGACTGGATCGTGCGCACGGGTTGATCTTCCTGCGGTGCGATAAGTGGCATTGCACCATCCACCTTGCTTGCGCGTTCCTCAAACTCTGTCGGCTTGTCGAGTTTCACGGTCACGGCCCTACCTCCTGAATGAACATCCGGTTCAGAAAGGATTCTAGCAAGGTTTTTCGACTATGTCGTAGGTAATTTCACATTATGAAATTACAGCGCGGGTCAAACCGGAAAACCGAACCTCAGCCCGCGCCGCCAGTCAGGGCCCAGAACCATCCCGGCGCTATCGCGGTATCTCTGCCGTGACCTTGTCCTTGCCCTTCAGCTTCAGGATACGGCGCGCCTGATCGGGCGAGGCGATATCGCGGCCCAGTGCCTCAAGCAATTTGCGCACATTTGAAACCTGCGCGGCGCTGGATGGCGCCAGCTTCCCCGGCCCCAGCCACAGGGAATCCTCAAGCCCGACGCGAACATTGCCGCCCTGCGCCGCCGCCTGCGCCGCAACATTCATCTGGTGGCGCCCAGCGCCCAGCGCCGACCAGATATAGCCGTCGCCGAACAAGCGATCAGCGGTCCGGCGCATATGGGCCACATCGTCGGGATGTGCGCCGATGCCGCCGAGCAGGCCAAAGACCGTCTGGATGAACAGCGGCCCGCTGACCAGTCCGCGATCCCGAAAATGCGCCAGGTTATACAAATGCGCCGTGTCGTAGCACTCGAATTCGAACCGCGTGCCAGAGCCATCGAGAGTGGACAGAATGCCCTCGATATCCGCAAAGGTATTTCGAAACAGAATGTCATGGTTGCCAAGATACTTCGGCTCCCAGTCATGTTTGAAGTCCTTGAAACGCCCCAGCATTCCGTAAAGCCCGAAATTCATCGACCCCATGTTCAGCGATGCGAGCTCGGGCGACCACACCTGCGCTGGCCGAACCCTCTCGGCAACCGTCATCGTCGGCGCGCCGCCGGTGGTGATGTTCACGACACAGTCGGACCGGCTGCGAATTGATCGAAGGATCGGCTCAAATGCTTCGGCGGTCTGGTCGGGCGCTCCGGTGTCTGGATTGCGCGCATGAAGATGCACGATCGCAGCGCCCGCCTCTGCGGCCTCTACCGCGGCGTCAGCAATTTCCATCGGTGTAACCGGCAATGCGGCCGACATTGACGGTGTGTGGATCGCCCCGGTTATCGCGGCGGTAATGATCGCTGGTTCAGACATGCACGGCCTCCTTCGGGGCGATACTGACCGATTGACTTGTTGCTGAACAGTCGCTGTGTTGAAGCGAGGGAGGATCACGATGGATCTGGGATTGTCTGGGCACAAGGTAATCGTAACGGCCGGTGCCGGCGGTATCGGCCTTGCGATTGCGCGCGCCTTCGTTGGAGAAGGCGCGAAGGTGACGGTATGCGATGTCAGTGACGCCGCGCTGCAATCACTTGCGTCCTCGGATCACGAAATCACATCCGCCCACTGTGACGTATCCGACCGACCAGCCGTCGCGCACTTCATGACAGCTGCCATTTCCAGCATGGGTGGGCTGGATACATTGATCAACAACGCCGGTATCGCCGGACCGACCGGGCCGGTTCAGGACATCGCGGCAGAGGATTGGGACCGTTGCCTCGATGTCTGCCTGACCGGCCAGTTCAATACGGCCCGGCACGCAATTGCGGCGCTGCGCCAAAGCCGGAATGCGTCGATCATCAATATGTCGTCGATGGCGGGCCGCGTGGGATTTGGCCTGCGCGCTCCTTACGCGGCGGCAAAGTGGGGCGTCATCGGCTTTACCAAATCCCTGTCGATCGAATTGGGCCCTGACGGTATTCGCGCCAATGCGATCCTGCCGGGTCTGGTGGCCGGCGACCGGCAACGCCGGGTGCTGGAAGCCAAGGCACAGCGTTTGGGCAAAAGCTTTGACGAGGTCGAGGAAACGGCGTTCTCCTACACATCGATCAAGCAATACATTTCACCCGATCAGATCGCCGATCAGATATTGTTCCTCGCATCCGAACGCGGGCGCACCATTTCCGGTCAGGCCATCTCGATTTGTGGCGACACCCAGATGCTGGCCTGAACAGTCAGGTTGGTTGCTTGCGCAGAACACTTCCCGGTCCCGAGACAGGGTTCGAGCCGAGCTCTCAAGAAATGTTGTACAACATCGCGTACAACATTTTGCGATGTTTTAAAGAAAAGCATACAACACCGCCCCGTTGCCCGCGCCGCTAACCGTCTCTGCCGCGTCGCAATCCGCCTTGACCCCGGCGCCTTAAACCTGCCAAATGGCCCCGCATGGTTCCCCATGAACGTGCCAAGCACGGGGGAACAAATGGGAATGAGGTGAGGGAGACCCAAGTCGGGGCCCAATGCCTCAGCCGCCCCCGCGACTGTAAGCGGTGAGTGTGTCGTCATCAGCCACTGGGCAACCGGGAAGGCGACGGCACGCGAAGACCCGCAAGCCAGGAGACCAGCCATGCGCCGGACCTTGACCCTTCCGTCGGGTGTGACGGAAACAGGAGAATGACTATGAATAACAAGACCTTGGCTATTACTCGCGTTGACACCGGCCTTGCCGGAATCGCGCTTACCGCCCTTGCCGGGCTGATGCTCTTGCTGATCGCGGGCTTCGCTCAGGCGTCGGTTCTGCATGACGGCGCACACGATACCCGCCACGCCATCGCCTTCCCCTGCCACTGATCAGATGACCAGACATTTGCTGACCAGCGGGCTTTTCGCTGGTCTGGCGGCTGGTGTGGTTGCGGCCCTTTTGCAGTTCTGGCTCGTCACCCCGCTTTTGCTGGAAGGGGAGCTCTATGAATCCGGCATCCGCAGCCATTTCGCCGCCAGCCTTTCCGCCCCCGTCCAAAGCCCCGCCGGCCCCGCCGAGGGGCTGACCCAAGACCTGTCGCGCCACGCGATTACCGCCGCGTTCAACCTTATTGCATATACCGCTTTTGCCCTTATTTTGCTGGCCGGAATGGCCCTTGCAGAGCGGTCCGGAAATGTCCTCAGCCCGCGCGCCGGCATCGTCTGGGGCCTCTGTGGCTTCATCGCGATGCATCTCGCCCCGGCCATCGGCCTGCCCCCGGAACTGCCCGGAACCGTCGCGGCCGAGGTCGAACTGCGCCAAGCCTGGTGGCTGGGAACAGTTGCCGCAACCGCCCTCGGGCTTGGGCTGATCGCCTTCGGCAAGGGCTTAATGCCGATCGTCGGCATCGCCGCGCTGGCCCTGCCGCCGATCATCGGCGCGCCGCATCTTGATACCTATTTCGGCATTGCCCCGCCGGAACTTGCCGCCGAATTCGCGGCCCGTAGTCTTGGCGTCGCCGCAGCAAGTTGGGTTGTCCTTGGCAGCCTCTCCGCCTATTTCTTCACCCGCAACCGCGCCTGAAGCGCGGTACAGATCGGACCAAATCCATGGCAAAAAAGATCCCTGCAACGGTCATCACCGGCTTTCTGGGCAGCGGCAAAACTACATTGATCCGGCATCTGCTGGCCAATGCAAACGGCAAGCGCATCGCCCTGATTATCAATGAATTCGGTGACTTGGGCATCGACGGCGACATCCTGAAAGGCTGCGGCGATCAAACCTGTTCCGCGGATGACATCATGGAACTCTCGAACGGCTGCATCTGCTGCACCGTGGCCGAGGATTTCATTCCGACGATGCAGAAACTTCTGGCCCGCGACATCAAGCCCGACCACATCGTGATCGAAACGTCGGGCCTTGCCTTGCCACAACCGTTGGTGCGCGCCTTCAACTGGCCGGAGATCTCCACGCAGGTCACCGTTGACGGTGTGGTCACGCTGGTTGACGGAAAGGCCGTCACCGAAGGCCGGTTTGCGCATAGCGTCGACGCCGTCAACGCGCTGCGCAAACTTGACGACAACCTCGATCACGACACTCCGCTGTCAGAGTTGTTCGAGGACCAGATCGCCTGCGCCGACATGATTATCGTGAACAAGACCGACCTGTTGTCCACCGCCGAAGCCGACGCGCTTGTGATGCGGCTGCGTCGCGAAAGCCGGACCGGCGTGAAGGTGGTGAAAACAAGTATGGGCGCGCTTCCTGTGGATGTGCTTCTGGGCCAAGGAATCGGCGCGGAACAAGACCTCGAGGCGCGCCACGAGGTGCACCACCATCATCATCATGATGATGAACAGCCAGAGAATCACCAGCACGAACACGGTCATGACGAGTTTGAAAGCTTCGTCGTCACCCGCTCCGAGATTTCCGATCCCGCCGCCTTCGCCATCCAACTGGCCGAGACAATCCAAGCACATGACATCCTGCGTCTAAAGGGCTTTGCCGCGGTCGCCGGCAAGCCGATGCGCCTGACGCTTCAGGCGGTCGGGCCACGCATCGAGACCTATTTCGATCGCCCGCTCGCCGCAGGAGAGCTGCGTGAAACCCGACTTGTCGTGATCGGCCAGGCTGGGCTGGACCGCGCTGCTATCACGGCGGCGCTGGCGGCATGATCGTTGTCGAACCCGGCAATCCGCGCAGCCCCGAGGCCCGCGCGCTGCTGGAGGCAAGCCACGCGCTACAGCGCTCGCTCTATCCGCCCGAGCATATATTTGCGCTGTCCATCGACGATCTCTGCACGCCCGGCATCACGTTCTTCATCTCGCGCAATTCCGGCACCGCCAGCGGTTGCGCCGCGCTGGCCGAAAAGACGGGCTATGGCGAAATCAAGTCGATGTTTGTCGATCCCGCTGCCCGTGGTACTGGCACTGGCGCGGCGTTGTTGCAGGCGCTCGAAGCCCATGCCCGAAGCCGCGGTCTGCCGTTGATGCGGCTGGAAACCGGCGACGACCTTTATGCCGCGCACCGTCTCTACGCACGGCACGGGTTCAGTATCTGCGGCCCATTCGGAGACTATGTCGAGGGGCCGCATTCGGTCTTCATGGAAAAGCGGCTGTCGTGATGTGCGTCCGCATACATCTGCATGACACGCGTATCTTTGCCGCAGGCAACTGCGCCACTAAGCACGGCCGCGTTTGATGCATCTTCTGGCCGCAACACCTGGCGCCATTGATGATGGCTCCGAGCCGGTCGATCTGGGCCAGACCCCTGCCGACGTGGTATTCCTTTCAGCCGCCGATACCGAGCTGGCCGCGCTTAGTGAGGCGCGTGCGGAAATGCCGGATCCACCAACTCTGCGCTTGGCAAGCATTGGAAATCTGCGGCACCCCATGTCGGTCGATCTGCATATCGAACACTGTGCAGCGAAATCCCGGCTGGTAATCGCTCGCATCCTGGGTGGCGCGAGTTACTGGAAATATGGTCTCGAACAATATGCCGCCCATCTGCACTCTGCCGGCGTACCTTTCGCCGCCTTGCCTGGCGACGACAAACCTGATGCCGAATTGCGCGACCTCTCGACAGTGTCGGAAGAGGATTATCAGGCGCTTTGGGGATATCTGGTCGAGGGCGGGCCCGAGAACTCCGCATGCTTGCTGGCCTACGCCCGCGCCATGCTGGAGGGCACCGAGAAACCTTCCGGCGCCAAACCGCTTCTGCGGGCAGGCCTCTATTGGCCCGGCGCCGGACTCGCCGACATTGAGACATTGCGCGCGCAGTGGACGCCCGACGCGCCGGTGGTGCCGATCGTCTTCTACCGCGCTCTGGTGCAGGGCGCCGGGCTACATCCGATCAACCGGCTGACACGAGCGCTCTTGCGGCAGGGGATGAATCCGATGCCCGTCTTTGTTGCCTCGCTGAAAGATCCGGTCTCGGCCGCCACGCTCGAAACTGCCTTCACCCGATCACCTCCACAGGTGATTTTGAACTGCACCAGTTTCGCTGTTGGCTCACCGCATGACGGTGACGATAGCCCGGCAAACCCGTTGGCCGAATCCGCCGCCAACGCAGCACCCGTGTTCCAGGTTATTCTGGCTGCTTCGTCCGAGGAGGCTTGGCAGGACGGCCTGACCGGTCTGTCTGCCCGTGACATCGCGATGAATGTGGCCTTGCCCGAGGTCGATGGCCGGATCCTTTCACGCGCGATTTCATTCAAAGGTCAGGCGTTTTTCGACGACGCCACTGAATGCCCGATCGCGGCCTACCGCGCGCGTGGCGACCGTGTGGAATTCGTGGCCCAGCTTGCCGCAAACTGGGCAAAGTTGCGGGCAACACCAGCTCCCGACCGCCGCGTTGCGCTGATCCTTGCCAACTATCCGAACAAGGACGGGCGCATGGCAAACGGCGTTGGCCTCGACACCCCTGCGGCAACGGTTCACGCTCTGACCCTACTGGCAGGCGAGGGCTACTGCGTCACGAACCCGCCGGTCGATTCCGAAGCGCTGATGGCAGAGATCATGGCTGGCCCGACAAACTGGCTGACCGATCGCGCCACCCGCACCGGCGGGGTCGCAATGTCGGTGGCCGACTATCAACATGCCTATGGCCAACTGCCTTGGGAGGTCCGCAAAAAGATCGAGGATCGCTGGGGCAAACCACAGCAGGATCCCTTCTACGAGGAAGATGAGGCCAATTGCGGGCGCTTCAAGCTGTCGGTCCTGCAGTACGGCAATGTCGTCGTTGGCCTGCAACCGGCGCGTGGTTACAACATCGACCCGACCGAGACCTATCACTCACCCGACCTTGTGCCGCCGCACAATTACCTCGCTTTCTACTTCTGGCTGCGCCATGTGCACGGCGCCCAAGCCATCGTTCATATGGGCAAGCACGGCAACCTTGAATGGCTGCCCGGCAAGGCGCTGGCGCTGTCCGAAACCTGCCTGCCAGAGGTCGTTCTGGGCCCGATGCCGCATATCTACCCATTCATCGTCAACGATCCCGGTGAGGGCACGCAGGCCAAACGACGCGCGCAGGCGGTGATCGTCGACCACCTGACCCCGCCCCTGACCCGCGCCGAAACCTATGGGCCGCTGCGCGACCTCGAAGCGCTGATCGACGAGTATTATGAAGCCGCTGGTGTCGATCCGCGCCGCATTGAGTACCTGCGCCGCGAAATCTTGTCCCTGACCGCTGCGACCGGTCTTGGCGCGGATGTCGGCATGACCGGCGCCGACGAGGAAACCGATCTCGCTAAACTCGACGCCTATCTCTGCGAGTTGAAAGAGGCGCAGATCCGCGACGGGCTGCACATCTTCGGCCAGTCGCCAACCGACCGTCTGGAACGCGATCTGGTGCAAGCCCTCGTCCGTGTGCCGCGCGGCGACGGCACCGGCGGCAACGCCTCGCTGATCCGGGCTCTTGCCGCGGACCTGGCCTTGGGTTTCGACCCGCTCGATTGTGACATGGCAGCCCCTTGGACGGGGCCGCATCCCGAGGCGCTGAAAGCCGCCGGCGCCGATCCTTGGCGCAGCCACGGCGACACCGTGGAACGATTGGAAGCCTTGGCCGGCCTGCTGATCGCAGGCGCGAAACCAGAGCCGCAATGGAAAGCGACGCACGCCGTAATCCAAGAGATCCACACCGTCGTTTTTCCTGCCGTACGGGCCTGTGGACCGGCAGAAGGTGCCGGCCTCCTCACCGCGTTGAAAGGCCAGTTCGTGGCACCTGCACCCTCTGGCGCACCCACCCGTGGCCGCTTGGACGTGCTGCCGACCGGGCGCAACTTCTTCAGCGTCGACAGCCGCGCTGTACCGACACCCACTGCCTGGGCGCTCGGGTGGAAATCCGCAAACCTGCTGATCGAGAAGCACATGCAAACTCACGGCGACTGGCCGCGCACCATGCTGCTCACCGCCTGGGGCACCGCCAATATGCGCACCGGCGGCGACGACATTGCCCAATGCCTGGCGCTGATGGGCGTGAAACCGCAATGGGACAGCGCCAACCGCCGGGTCACGGGGTTCGAGGTGATCCCCGCAACCACCCTCGGCCGTCCGCGTGTCGATGTCACCTTGCGCGTTTCCGGGTTTTTCCGCGACGCATTCCCGCAACTGATCGCACTTGTGGATTCGGCCGCCCGCGCCGTTATGGCGCTGGACGAACCAGCCGACGTCAACCCCGCCGCAGGCCGCGCCCGCACCGAAGGCGCCGACGACCAGTATCGCGTGTTCGGCGCGAAGCCCGGCGCCTATGGCGCGGGCCTTCAGGCGATGATCGACGAACGGCTTTGGGGCGACAAAAAGGATCTGGCCGAAGCTTACCTTGAATGGGGCAGCTATGCCTACGGCAAGGACGCAGAAGGCACGCGCGCCCGTGATGCATTCGAGACCCGCCTGAAGCAGGCCGAGGCCATCGTGCAAAACCAGGACAACCGCGAGCACGACGTCTTGGACAGCGACGACTATTACCAGTTCGAAGGTGGTGCTGCGGCAGCCATCAGCACCTTGCAAGGCCAGGACCGCCCGATCTACCACAACGACCATTCGCGCCCCGAACGCCCTGTGATCCGCACGCTCGACGATGAAATCGGCCGTGTCGTCCGCTCCCGCGTCGTGAACCCAAAATGGATCGACGGCGTGAAACGCCATGGCTACAAGGGTGCCTTCGAGATTGCAGCCACAGTGGACTATATGTTTGCATTCGCCGCGACGACGGGCGCTGTGAAGGGCCACCACTTCGACCTCGTGCATGCCGCGTTTCTGGAAGACGAGGCGACCCGCGACTTCATCGAGACTCATAATGCCCCAGCCCTGCGTGAAATCGCCGAGCGTCTGTCCGAAGCGATCGACCGGGGCTTATGGCAGCCGCGGTCCAACTCTGCCCGTGCCCTTCTGGAAAGACTGCGAGGGTAGCGGTGGGGCAGATTTGGTCGATGTCGTACCGCGTCGGATCAGCTTTATCTCGGTAAACTCGCGGAGGTCGAAGCCCCAAGATGCAAAGGCCATGCCGCCCCGCTGGTCCGATTGGTTCAGAAATGCGCAGTGCTGCCTCGCCTTGCTGCGGTCGAACTTGAAACCCGCGGCGAACTTACAGAAAACCACGCGGCCGTTCGCGCAATGGGATTCAGCGAGGTCGCCGAATCCACACATCCCGGTTATGGTCGCGTTTCGTCATTGCGGTTCAGAAAGGTCCTGACATGAGCCAAACTGGCCATTGCCTCTGTGGTGCCATCGCGTTTGAATATGACGGGCCGGAGAACTGGCGCGGCTATTGCCATTGCGACAGTTGTCGCCGCGCGACAGCCTCGCCGGTCACCGCTTTCATGGGCGTACCGAACGGCCACTGGAAATGGACCGGCGCACAACCTTCGACCTATGCTTCATCCCCCGGTGTGACCCGGTCGTTCTGCCCCACGTGCGGCAGCCCGGTCGCTTACCAGACCGCGGACATGCCTGACGAAATCCACTTCTACGCCGCGCTGCTGAACGACCCCGGGGGCTATCGGCCGCAGGCCCATTTCCACTGGGACGAGCATCTTTCGTGGCTTGAAATCACCGACACTCTGGACAAACGCACACCCGCGCCAGAGTGAGGCCTCACGGCAGGGTACAGCCGACTTCCGCGCTGACAATCGCTTGATCACCCTCCAGCGAACCATTTCGGATACCGCATCCCGTGGCAATCTCTATCGCGCGCGCGGCTTTAGCGAGGGTCAGCGCCCTGCCAGGCAGCGGCTCGACGCTGATCCGATGCGCCTCGACCTGTTCGGTCCCACTGCGCATATAGACCCGAAAAACGCTACCGGCGACCTCAACTTCCTTGGCCGGCTGTCCAAGGAAGGCAGGGCTTGCGCATCCCGCCAGTGCAAGCAAAGTGATCAGGAAACCTCGTTTCATGTTACGATCCTGCAGCGGACGGGTTAACGATCCGTGAAGGATCATTCCGCCAGATCAAGCATCGGCCGCGTCGGTTGGATGGATGGCCGCGCCGCTTGCATTTGAGGGCTGCCGGGACCACAGTCGCAACTTGCTCAATGGAGGCCGAGATGACCGACGATACCGACCGTCACGCGATGAAGATGGCCAAGAAGAAGGCCGCGCGCGACAAGATCATGGCGACCAAGACCGACAAGAAAGGTCTGATCATCGTCCACACCGGCAAGGGCAAGGGCAAAAGCTCTGCCGCCTTCGGGATGATCTTTCGCTGCATCGCCCACGGCATGAAATGCGCCGTGGTGCAGTTCATCAAGGGCGGCATGTCGACCGGCGAGCGTGACCTGATCCTGTCGCGGTTCAGCGATATCTGCGAGTTTCACACGATGGGCGAGGGCTTTACCTGGGAAACCCAGGACAAGAGCCGCGACATCGAGATGGCGACGGCAGCTTGGGAAAAGGCCAAGGAGCTGATCCGCGACACCGCGAACAAGATGGTGCTGCTCGATGAGATCAACATCGCGATCCGGTATGACTACGTGCCGATTGCCGATGTGGTGGCGTTCCTGAAGACCGAGAAACCCGAGATGACCCATGTGGTTCTGACCGGACGCAATGCCCATGACGACCTTATCGAGATCGCCGATCTGGTGACCGAGATGGAGCTGGTCAAGCATCCGTTCCGGTCCGGGATCAAGGCGCAGATCGGGGTGGAATACTGACGCTGTCGCGACGGCGGAGGAGGCGGATGCCTCCGGCGGGGATATTTTCAAACAGATGAAATGGTCACTCTGACGGCTTGACCCCGCCCTTGGCCTTTCCCACCGCGACGTAATCGGCCAGACGTGCCGCGCGCTCGGCGCTGCCGGGTGGCGGGGCGTAGGCCGCCAGAAGCCCTTGCCAAACCGCCGTCGCCCGCACCGTACTGGTTTGCTCTCCCGAGTCCGACCAAGTGCCGAAATTCGACAGATCCGCGACCAGCGGATCGTAAAATGCTGTCGCATAGCGGTCCATCGTGTGCTGGGTGGCGAAGAAGTGCCCGCCCGGTTCGACATCGGCCAGGGCATCCCAGCC
The DNA here is from genome assembly GCA_963714615.1 of uncultured Alphaproteobacteria bacterium. Classification (GTDB taxonomy): domain Bacteria; phylum Pseudomonadota; class Alphaproteobacteria; order Rhodobacterales; family Rhodobacteraceae; genus JAHEAO01. The sequence continues at coordinate 51,093 of CAVQOV010000014.1, forward strand.
AAGGCTCGCCTCGTCGGCTTCCGGCGACGACGGAAAGCTCGGCGAGTGGTCTGCAACGCCTCGACATCGTTGATGAACTTCTCGTAGCCAAACGTCAGCCCGCCCTCGAGCCAGCCCGCGGCATGGATCGTCAGCGTCGCATTGGCCAGCGTGGCGGCCCAGAGCGACATGTGGTTTTCCCCTGCCGCCTGCATGTCGGCGATGTTCGAGGCGGACCCCGCTGCCGAGCGCCACGGCAGGCCGATATGGCGTGCCAGTTGGCCCGACCCGATCGACATCTTCATGTGTTCCGGGCGTGCCGAACGCGGGCGCGCCGGATTTCATGTCGACGTTGGAACCGAAGCCACCGTAGCTGACTGGCGCGCCCGGCTTTGCAAGCTGGGTCAGTGCAATGGCCCCAAGTGCCTCGGCATGTTGCAACACCAGCGCGCCGGTGACGGTGACCGGGGCCATTGCCCCGGCCAGGCAGAAGGGTGTGACGATGGAAAGTTGACCGGCGCGGGCGAAGTCGATCAGCCCCTCGGCCATCGGCACGTCGATCTGTCGCGGGGAGTTTGTGTTGATGACGGTATAGCACCAGACATCATCAGCCAGTTCAGTATCGCCCAGCCCCAGCCCCAGCGCGATCATCTCGAGGCTTTCGGCGACCTGCGCCACGACCGCGCGCGTAGACGAACATCGGCTTGTCGCCCAAGACCATCTGGCCGCGCATCATATCGTAATGGCGCAGTTCGGCGGGGATATCCTGCGGCTCGGCCGAGGGGCCGTGTATGTGGATCACGTCGAAGCTTTGTTGCAGTTTCAGGGTTTCTTCATAGTCGCGAAGCGACCCGGGGCGACGGCCGCGCACAAGGTCGGTGGCGTTCGGGCAACCGGCACCGGCAGCGAACAGCATCGCGCCTTCGGCATAGTCCTGTTCGCTCGCCGGGTTCGAGGCGCGCAGCCGGAACGACCGCGGGGCCGCGCGCAGCGCATCCTCAACGATCTCTGGCCCGATCCGCACCATCTGGCTCGCATCATCCACCGACGCGCCGGCCGCGCGGAACAGGTCGCGCGCCTCGGGCAGCAGGATTTTCAGGCCCAGGTCGGACAGCACTTTCAACGCCATGTCGTGGATCCGCGATACCGCCTCATCCGGCAGGACCGCCTGCGGTGGAAACGGGTGGCGAAGCTGGCGATAGTTCGGCTGCCGCCGCGAGTTGGCGGCGCGAGTTGCTGCGCGGCCCCGCCGCCTTGCCTTGTGCTCGTCCAACCCCGCCCCTCCCAATTCCGGCAGCTAGAGCCGGTGCGTCCGCTCCCCGAGCGCCCGGGTTTCTGACAGCGTCAAGCCCGTCGAAAGCGCCTCGGGGTCGAGTTTCAACTCGATCACCGCCGGCGATCCCGGACGCCTCGGCGCGGGCGAAGGCTGCGGCGAAATCCCCGGTCGCCTCAACCAATTCGCCATGGCCGCCGTAGGCGCGCGCCAGCGCCGCGAAATCGGGATTGGCCAAGATCGGTGCCGCTGACCCGCCCCGGATAATGCCGTTCCTGATGCATCCGGATGGTGCCGTAGCGGCCGTTGTTGGCGACGATGACGATGACGTTCGCGCCGTGCTGGCGGGCGGTCGACATCTCGTTCAGCGTCATCTGGAAACAGCCGTCACCGGCAAGGCAGACCACGGTGCTGTCCGGGGTTCTGCAGCTTCGCCGCGATCGCTGCCGGAAAGCCGTAGCCCATACTGCCAGAGGTTGGCGCAACCTGGGTGCCGTAGCGTTTGAACCGGAAGTAGCGGTGCAGGAACGCCGCGTAGTTGCCCGCCCCGTTGGTCACGATCGCATCTTCGGGCAGGTTGTCCGATGAGCCAGCCGATCACCGCCTCCATTTTGACGGCACCTGGGGTTTCCTTGGGCTCCTGCCACGCCTCGTAGTCGGCTCGCGCGGCGCGGGTCCAGTCGCACCAGCCGCGCGTCGCCGCCGTTGCGGTGCGGCAAGTTGTGCGACGACATCAGCGGCACGGGCCGTCACCGCCAGATCGGTGCGATAGACCGAGCCCGGCAGGTCCGGGTCGGGATGGACGTGGACGATGGACCTTGCCGGGATCGGTCGGGTCGATCAGTTCAAAGCCGCCGGTGGCGATGTCGCCCAGCCGCGAGCCCAGCACCAGCAGCAGGTCGGCCTCGCGCAGCCGCGTGGCCAGTTTCGGGTTCATGCCGACGCCGAGATCGCCCACGTATTGCGGCGCACGATTATCGAGATGCGCCTGCCGGCGGAAGGTGACGGCCACGGGCAGGTCGAAGGCGGCGGCGAAACGGTGCAGGTCCTCGGCGGCTTCGACGGACCAGTCCGACCCGCCGACGACGATCAGCGGCCGCGTCGCGTGCGAAAGGCTGTTCCACAATCGCGTCGATCTGCGACTTGGTGACACGGCGGCATGCGGGCGCGCGGTGGGGGTCAGCGCCGGGACTGACGACACATCGCTGAGCATATCCTCGGGCAGCGCCAGAACCACGGGCCCCGGTCGGCCCGACATCGCGACATGAAACGCGCGGTTGATATATTCCGGCAGCCGATCGGTGTCTTCCACCTCAGCTACCCACTTTGCCAGCGGACCAAAAAACGCCCGGTAGTCAACCTCTTGAAACGCCTCGCGGTCGCGATGGCCGCGCGCGATCTGCCCGACAAACAGCACCATGGGCGTTGAGTCCTGCCGTGCGATGTGCACCCCGGCAGATGCGTTTGTTGCTCCCGGACCGCGCGTCACGAAGGCGACCCCGGGTCTGCTCGTCAGCTTTCCCGTCGCCTCGGCCATCATCGCGGCACCTCCTTCGTGGCGGCAGACGATGTTGGTGATGCCGCTCTCATGCAAGCCGTCAAGCGCGGCGAGGAAGCTTTCGCCGGGAACCGAGAAGACGCGGGTCACGCCCTGCAACTTCAACTGCTCGACCAGGATCTGTCCGCCATGCCGCATCATGAATTTGGTACCTTCTCGCTATCGCCTTGGAAATCCTGGGCGCAGAACGCACCACCCTGGAACAGATTCGCCATCGGTTTCGGTGCGGCATCGTCTGCAATTGCCTTGTCGACACAGAACACAGCCAGCGCTTCGCCGAAGCCTTTGGCAACGCCAACAGCGGCCCCGGTCATCAGAAGTTTTGCCATGTTCCGCCCCGGTTTGCCTTTCATTCGATATCGTTCCGGCTGGATTCGTCCTTGCACCGGATGTAACGGCCGACGAAACGACGCGCTACGGATTGCTTGGCATCTCGGGACCGCTGCGTAAAGAGGCGACAAGCCGCGAAGTGCTGTGCGACGCGGCACGGCGTCCGCATACCTACATGCGGTTCGAAATCTCTAACAGATTTCCATCCGGGTCGCGCAGATAGATCGACAGGATCGGACCGGTCGCCCCGGCTCGTCGCACGGGGCCTTCTTCGACATCCACCTCGATTGCCGCAAGATGCATCTGCCATTCCGCCAACGGAGTGTCTGACAGAAAGCAAAGATCGGCAGAACCCGGCACCGGCCGCCGCGCTTTCGGCATGAATTCCTGCCCGGCCAGATGCAGGTTGATTTTCTGAACGCCAAAGAACAGCGCCCATCTTTCGGACCCGTCAGCGGCGCAGAAAGCTTCGGGCCTCATGCCCAGACAATCAGAATAGAATGTGACCGCCTGTGCGACGTCCGTGACGGTCAGCACCAAATGATCAAGGCTGTCGATGCGCGGTGCCACTTGCCTGCCCTCCTGCCTGCCAGCTACGTTGACACCATGCACGAAGCCGTCGGACAGAGCCAAACATTCCGCGATCAACTGGACCCAGCGCGCGCAGGGGCGCTACACGCCACGCTGGGTCTGCCTGGAGCGCCGCCAAAAACGGGCGACTCACTGCCGCCGTTCTGGCATCAGATCCATTTCTGGGATGCGCGCCCCGCCGCGATGCTTGGCCGCGACGGGCATCCGACGGTGGGTTCCGGATTGATCCCCGACCTCGGCCTGCCACAGCGCATGTGGGCGGGTGGCCGGCTTGCCTTCGATGCGCCCGTCATTCTTGGCATGCCTGCGGAAAAGCGCAGCACCGTCGAAACCGTCGCCCGCAAACAGGGTCGGACCGGCCCGCTTGGCTTTGTCACATTGCGGCACGAGATCTGGCAAAACGACCGTCTTTGCGTGACCGAATATCAGGACATTGCCTATCGCACGCCACGCTCCGACCACATCGGTAACAAGGCAAGGCCAGCGCGAACTGACGAAGAAACCGTGCGCAGCATCAGCTTCGACACCACGCTGCTGTTTCGCTACTCGGCGTTGACCTTCAACGGGCACCGCATCCACTACGATCTGGACTATGCACGACAAGTTGAGGGCTATTCTGGCCTCGTGGTTCACGGACCGTTACTGGCGCAGCTCTCGATGCTTCTTGCCGAAGAGATGCTGGGCAAACTGTCGACGTTCGCGTACCGCGCGACGTCCCCGCTGATCCATGACGAAAGCGCCAGTTTGTGCTGGAGGGACGGCGATCTCTGGGTGCGTGGCCCGGATGGACGGCTTTGCATGGAGGCCACGGCTTCTTAGAAGTTTGCCTCGACGCGGAATTCATCGGGTATGGTGTCGCGCGCCTCAAGGACCAGATCCGCCATCACCTCGGCCACTTTCGGGGCCATGCCAAAACCGATCTTGAAACCGCCATTGGCCACATATTGCCCATCCCTCCCGGGATAGGCGCCCAGCATCGGTGCCCGGCTTTTGGCACGCGGCCGAACCCCCGCCCAGCGCGAAAGAACAGCTGCATCCCTAAGCATGGGACAGACCGCGACCGCCCGCGCCAGCACCGTATCAAGCTGGTGGTCAGCGGTGTCGGGCAACTCGAATTCTCGTTCGCTGGTTGAACCGACGGCGAGTGTGCCATTGTCATGCGGCACGATGTGCACGTTGTCCGCAAAAAGCTGCGGCGCCGCCCGTGCCTCGTAGCGCAGCAAGGCCGCCTGCCCCTTGACGCCATTGCCGACGGGTCTTTTCAGTTCTTTCGAAAGCGCCAGTAGACCTTCATATCCGGTGGCCCAGACCACTTTGCCTTCAATGGCCGCGTCGGTCTGAAGATCAACACCACGTGCGGTCAAAGCGCTGGCCAGAGAATCGCAAGCCCGCCTCGGATCGATCCGGGCGGTCAAGCTGTCTTGTATCAAAAAACCAGTAACGGATGGCGGCGACCAATCGCCGAAATCGCGCGCCGGACGCACTTGCCAGGTTGCATTCCCTTCCCAAAGCTCCGCGGCCGACACTGCGCGGGCTTGCGCCAGTTCCAGTGTTCTTTTGTCCTGTATCGGTTGCAGACGACCGGTTCGACCATAGCCAGAATTCAGACCGCTTGCGGCATCGACATCGCTCCAGAACTGCTCGGCGATGATCAGGCTTTCGAACTGAAAGGCCTTCTTGGCATTCCAGTTCTCGGGCGTGTGCGGGCGCCAGCGCGCCGACAAGCCCGCCGCTCGCCCCGCCGCCCGGTCCGCGCGGATCGACGATGCGAACCCGCGCCCCGCGGCGGGCGCAGATCCAGGCGATGGACAGACCGAAAATCCCCGCCCCCATGATCGTCACGTCGATCCTTGCCAATCCCAGCCCCCTTGCGCATTGTCGCCTGCAACGCGGGTGTAGGCCATCGCATGACAGCAGACCAGACAGCAAAGGTGGAATGGCGCGACGGCGGCACGCCGGTCTCGGTGCGCTTCGACGATCCGTATTTTTCGGTGCAGGACGGATATGCCGAAACCTGCCATGTGTTTCTGGCCGGCAATGACCTGCCTGCCAGGTTTCGCCCGGGCTTTCGCATTGCGGAGCTGGGGTTCGGGACCGGACTGAACCTGCTGGCCACCGCCGCGACACTACAGGCCAAGGCGGGCATCCGGCACCGATCAGCTACACCAGCTTCGAGGCCTACCCGCTGTCGCCCAACGATATCCGCGCTCGCGCTGATCGATTTTCCGATCCCCAACGATCTTGCTGGATACGTTTCTGGCCGCCTGGGACCGCGGAGAGCGCAGCCTTTAGCCTGCCGGGCGTCGCGATCACGATAATTGAGGGCGATGTCCGTCAAAGCCTGCCGCGCTGGCAAGGCAAGGCCGATGCCTGGTTTCTCGACGGTTTTTCACCGGCCAAGAACCCCGAGATGTGGGAACCCGCGCTGATGGCCGAGGTCGCGCGCCACACCGCGCCGGGTGGGACCTTCGCGACCTACTACCGCCGCGGGCCACGTCCGCCGATCACTGGCCGCGCCGGGTTCGAGGTGCAACGTGTTCCGGGCTATCGGTCGCAAGCGTCACATGACAATCGGCCGATTGAGAGAACCCGCATGATCGAGAGCAACAGACGACTTGGCATCTTTCTGATGATCGCCACGACCTTCGTCTTTGCGATGCAGGATGGGCTGTCTCGGCATTTGGCCGGCGAATACAACGTCATGATGGTTGTGATGATCCGTTACTGGTTCTTCGCCGCCTTCGTAATCGCAGTCGCGGCCCGCAGGGCCGGTGGTATCCGACAGGCGGCTGCCACAGCGCAATTGCCACTGCAAATCCTGCGCGGCCTTCTTCTGGCCGGCGAGATCTGCGTCATGGTTCTGGCTTTCGTTTTGTTGGGACTCATCGAGTCTCACGCGGTCTTCACCAGCTACCCCCTGTTGGTTGCTGCGCTTTCGGGCCCAATACTGGGCGAAAAGGTCGGGTGGCGACGGTGGAGCGCGATCGGTGTCGGATTTCTCGGCGTGCTGATTATCCTGAATCCGCGTCACACGGTATTTTCGGTGACTGCCCTTGTACCACTTGCCTCGGCAATGATGTTCGCGCTTTACGGTCTGTTGACCCGCTATGCCTCGCGGCGCGACAGCACGGCCACGAGTTTCTTCTGGACCGGCGTCGTGGGCGCCATTGCGATGACGCTTGCCGGTATCTGGTTCTGGGAGCCGATGACAGCCCGCGACTAAGGTCTGATGGCGATGCTCTGCGTCACAGGCGCGCTGGGCCACTGGCTGCTGATCCGCTGCTACGAGGTGGCAGAGGCCAGCGCGGTGCAGCCGTTTGCATACTTGCAGCTGGTCTTCGCTTCGGCGATCGGCCTGCGTGGTTTTCCACGAGACGCTGAAAACCAACGTCGTCATCGGCGCGGCACTTGTTGTGGCTGCGGGGATATTTACCCTCTGGCGGGAACAGCGCACCACAAGAGTTCGCTAGCGGCCCTTCAGTTCCTGAGACAACCGGATCGGCCCGGTTTTCCCCGACAGACGCGCACGGTAAATTATCACCGACTCCATCACCCGCATGACATAGTTCCGCGTTTCGTTGAACGGGATATGTTCAACCCAATCAACGGCGTCAACGGAAGGATCGCGCGGGTCGCCGTAGACGCCGATCCAAGCTGCGCGGTCGCCCGGGACCGGCGTTGTACCCCGCCGCAACCAGCGCGTATGCGGGGCCGAATTCCTCGATCAGTTGGGCCAGGTAAGCGCTGCCAAGGGTCGTGTTATAGCCAGCGTCAGAGGTCAGACGGGCGACCTCGTAGGGCAACCCAAGTTTCGCGGCCATCAGCTTTGCGGTGCCGGGCATCACCTGCATCAGGCCGCGTGCGCCAGCGGGGCTTTTGGCCTCGACGTAAAATTCACTTTCGCGGCGCGCGATCGAAAGCGCGAGTTCGGTTGGCACTGGAAACTTTGCCTTGGCCAGATCCGGTACCGGGAAGTAGGGCCGCATATGCACCACTCCGCCATCGGCGGCGTATTTTGCAAGGTAAACAGCGGCATAGGGCTGATCAAGCTGTAGCGCCATGTCGGCCAGCTGCCCTTGCTCTGCCGGGGTCAGGCTCTCGGCCAGATGCCGTAGAAACCGGGTGAACAGCAGCGGTTGATCGGCGGCGCGCAACAACATTCGCGGCTTGAAACACCGACGAGCCGACGAACGGCGCATTGCGCCAATCGGCATAACTTTCAATGCCAAGCAAGTCGGAATCCATCGGCAGACCGGCTTTTTCAGCGGCCAGAAGACCATAATAGCTGGATTGGAACTCTGCTCCGAATTCGTAGGCGGCGCGGGCGTCTTCGCTGCGCCCCAAAGCCTCGTAGGCGCGCCCCTCCCAGTAACCCGCGCGACCCAGCGAGATCGGCGTGGCGACGGCGATGCGGAGATGACGGAAGTGCGTCAGCGCTGTTTGCGGATCCTTCAGGTCGGTCAGCGCGATGAAGCCCGACAGCCATTCCAGATCGGAATAGTCGTCCCCCTCGATCAGGTGATGCTGACTGGCGAGGCGGTAAGCCTCTTTTGCCTTGCCGTCACGCATCAGTTGGCGCGCAAGGTCGCGGCGGCGGTTCCCCCATGCCTCGGGCTTACCGAGCGCGGTGACAGACCCGCTGCGTTCCATCATCAGGACCGTGGCGTCGTTGGTCCGGCCCTTCGAATCGCGCCACTGGAACCGCGCATAGGCCAGCCCGGGGTCATCAGCCAGATTGACCGGAACTGCGGCTATGCGGGCGTCGACGCCGGGATCCTTGCGCAACAGGGCGATCCGCGCGGCGGCGAGTTTTGCAGTCGAGTCATCGACCAGCGGCATCATCCGCTCGGCTTCTGTTGCGCGGTCGCGCCACAACAGCGCGTCTTGGCGGGCGGCATGGTGCGGCTTCAGGAGTTGAGCGTATTGCGCAAGAAAAGCCGCTTCCTCGTCCTTGGACAGCGACAGTTCGCGCCAGGCTTTGACGATCACGGCGGTGGCCTGATCGCCGGCATCAACACTACGCAGCGCGGCGGCAAGGCGCAGGGCGCCACGCCCTGTCTGGGGCTCCTGCCCGACGAAATAGGCAATCACGCGGTTCGGATCGACATCTTTGGGGATCGTCCGCTCACCTGCCTTTCGCAAGAAAGGCAGGCCTGGCCAATCCGGTCGGCGGGTTAGAAAAACTTGATATTCTTGGAAATTCCCGCCATCTGCCCGCAAACGGTGCCACTCGACGATATCCCGGCCGATCTGACCCGCAGGTCCGATCAACCCAGCGGCACGCGGCCAGTCCTTCACCTCGACAGCCTGAAGCGCCAAGGCAACTGCACTAACGGCGACCTTGTCCTGCGCCCCTGCCCCTGTGCCAAGGGCCAGCGCCAACGCCAGCCCGACAACCATACGCTTCATCGCGCTCTATCCTTTGGTCTACCCGACAGTCACACAGTCTATATTTCCTTTGCCGAACAGCAACTCACAAACTTGGCAATCGGCGAAAGGGCGGATAGGTTCCGGGCGTTTGCAGTTGGGTGACTCGGATGCATCCCAAAAATCCTAAGGAGAACTGTCATGATCAGAGGGTCGATGCCTGCCCTGGTGACGCCGTTCAAAAACGGCGATCTGGATCTTGATACGCTCAAACAGCTGGTGGAATGGCATATCGAGCAAGGCAGCCACGGCATTGTGCCGGTTGGCACCACGGGCGAGAGCCCGACGTTGAGCCACCGCGAACATGAAATGGTCGTTGAAGAAGTCGTCAAGATCACCGCGGGTCGGGTGCCTGTTATTGCGGGTGCCGGGTCGAACAATACGGCCGAGGCTGTTGGTCTTATCCAACATGCCGAACGGGTCGGTGCGGATGCGGCACTGGTGGTCACACCCTATTATAACAAGCCGACCCAAGCCGGACTGATCGCGCATTACACCACCTTGCACGAGTGCTGTAAGCTACCAATATTCATATATAATATTCCCGGGCGCTCGGCCGTCGACATGACCCCGGACACGATGGGAGAGCTTGGCAAAACTGCCTCGGATCGTCGGGGTAAAGGATGCAACCGGCGGATATGACGCGTGTGTCAAGACAGCGCGAAACCTGCGGAAAGGATTTCATTCAACTGTCCGGCGAGGATCCTTCGGCGCTGGGATTCAATGCCCATGGCGGGGTCGGGTGCATCTCGGTCACCGCGAATGTGGCGCCGAAACTCTGTGCCGAATTCCAAGAGGCGACGCTGGCTGGCGACTATGCCAAAGCACTGGAGTATCAGGACCGGCTGATGCCACTGCACACCGCGATCTTCCAGGAGCCCGGGCTGGTTGGCGCGAAATACGGGCTGTCGCTGCTGGGCAAATGCTCCGAGAAGGTGCGGCTTGCCGCTGGTTGGATTGACAGACGAAACCAAGGGAAAGATCCGGGCGGCGATGGTGCACGCGGGGCTGCTGAACTAGCGTTCTTGTGCGCTTCTTTGATGCTCTTAAACATTTCTGAGCGCGCGCTTCAGGTTTAAAATTGCGTTCAAGGGTGCATTTCCCTAGCGGGCGCGGCGATCGCACCGAGCGCTATTTCGGTTTGGCCTGGACCTTGCCGCTGAGATGCGCGCCAAATTCGACGACCAGATCCTTGCAACTGATGTCACCCTGCACGATGGCGCTGGACGAAATCATCAGCCGCTGACAGACAACCTTGCCCTTCTGGTTTCCCCGAAGTTCGGCTTTCTCGGCCGTCACGCGCCCCTTGATCGTGCCTTGCGGTTCAAGAACAAGATCGCCCGCCGACACATTGCCGTTCACAGTGCCGCCGATTTTGACGCGTCCGGACGTCTCAAGATTGCCGTCGATCAGAATGTCGTCAGATATCGAGGATGACGCGCGATTGTTGTCTTCAGTCATTACCGGCTTTCCAAATTGCTCTTTGCGATGGCATTTCTGTAGTGGTCACGAATTGAACCAGCAATACCACAAGAGCCGCGAAACCAAGACGAGGCAAGAGCCAGAAGACCAATCCGACCAATTCGTAATTGCCCGCCAGCAGCCCGATGATCAGACCCGCAGCCGCGATGGCGAAAGAGATGCCAATCAAGATCGACAGCGCCGGCAAAAGACTTTTCCGTAACCACGCCGTAAGCCTGCCCTTCGATTGCTCCGACGCCGGCTGAACAAGCGGTCGTCTTTGCGGCGCGGCCTTGCCCGCCGATTTCGGAATATTTCGATGAACTGAGAATTCCAACGGCTGAACTCCTTGGTGAACACTGGTTACGCACGTTGCGCGACTATCGTCGCATTTCCTTTGACGGCGCCGGGATAGACCCGACTAGGGTGTCCTCGCAAACAATGTAGCGCTATTGAAGGCGACCATTGGCGCAAGTAGGCGTGAGTGGTGCAAAATCGCGCCAATGTGCGGCCAATTGCGGCTGTATCTCGCCAATTTCCTGGAAACCAAGGGCAATATGCCGCCGATCGCCACGCTGGTACACGTTAACGATGCAAACCCGGGTCTTTGATCCGGATTGCCATTCTGCTTGGCCGCCACTGCCAATACCCCTATATGGATCCGACAATGGCCCGATTTGACGCACAGAATTCGATGGCACGTCGCAGCAATGCCGCCCATGTTCGAAACCCGGCACGCGGGAGATGCTCGATTTCGTGGAATTCCTGCGCGAAGCTCCCGGACCAGATGAAATGACCCGCCGCAACAGGCAGAGAACAGAGACCTGAACCGCCCTATGGCCAAGATTACCGACCCCAATTACAAGGTTATCGCTGAGAACCGGCGTGCGCGCTACGATTATGCCATAGAGGATGACATAGAATGTGGCATCATTCTGATGGGGTCCGAGGTCAAATCCTTGCGAACCGGACAGTCGAATATTGCGGAAAGCTATGCCTCGGTCGAAGAAGGCGAGTTGTGGCTGATCAACAGCTATATTGCGCGGTATGATCCCGCCAAGACCTGGGGCCATGAAGAGCGGCGCAAGCGCAAGTTACTGGTATCCAAAAAGGAATTGTCGCGGCTTTGGCAGGCGACATCTCGGCAAGGCATGACGTTGGTGCCCTTGGTGATGTATTTCAACCACCGCGGTATCGTGAAGCTGAAAATCGGCGTCGCAAAAGGCAAGAAGACCCAGGACAAGCGCGCCACAGAGCAGAAACGCGACTGGAACCGCCAGAAGGCCCGGCTGCTGCGCCACGGCAGTTGAGTTGGCGACGCCCCACATTTTGTTGTCAGACCCGGGAAATTCGCTAAACTTTGCGTCAGCTGTGGCGGGTGGGTCACGTTGCGGTGCCAATAAACCGACCCTACAGGAAGGACAGTGAATGGAACAGTTATTGATTCAACTCGTATCGGGCGCCGTTGGCGGTAACGTTGCCGGGGCTGCGATGAAGGACAAGAGCCTCGGAATGCTTGGCAACACGATCGCCGGTCTGGTCGGCGGCGGGCTTGGCGGCCAATTGCTGGGTGGACTGATCGGCGGCGGCGCTGCAGATGCGGCCGCCGGGATGGACTGGGGCGCGATCGTCGCGCAGGTCGCATCTGGCGGCGTTGGCGGGGCAGTGGTGATGGCAATCGTCGGTGTGGTCAAGAACATGATGGCCAAGTAAATTGGTATTCGGGCGTCCGATCCGGGCGCCCGACCCTTGCGAAACCGCCCCCCGCTCGTTACGCAATTCATGGGTATATCCGGGGGATGCCATGACGCACAGCAATCCGAAAACTCTGGTTTCAACAGCCTGGTTGGCCGCGCATCTGAAGGATCCCGATATGCGGATACTGGATGCGTCGTGGTATCTGCCTGACATGAGTCGCGATGCGCGGGCGGAATATGACGCCGCACACATCCCCGGCGCACGGTTCTTCGATATCGACGAGATTTCCGACCAGCGGTCAGAGCTGCCGCATATGGCACCGCCGGTTGAGAAGTTCATCAGCCGGATGCGGGCGATGGGCGTGGGCGACGGGCATCAGGTGGTGGTTTACGACGGCGCGGGGATCTTTTCGGCCCCGCGGGTCTGGTGGCTGTTCCGGCTTATGGGCAAGATGGATGTCGCAGTGCTGGACGGCGGGTTTCCCAAGTGGCAGGCCGAGGGGCGCCCGGTCGAGGACATGCCGCCGGTGGTGCGTGACCGGCACATCACCGTGCAGCGGCAGGCGCATCTCGTGCGTGACGTGACGCAAGTCGCTGCGGCGTCGAAGCTTGGGGACCACGCGATACTGGATGCACGCTCGCCCGGACGGTTCCGGGGCGAAGAGCCTGAGCCCCGTGCGGGGCTGCGAGGCGGGCATATTCCGGGATCAGTGAATGTGCCGTATCCGGATCTCATCAATCCAGATGGCACGATGAAGACGCCAGAGGCTTTGCGGCAGGTGTTCAAAAGCAAAGGCGTCGATCTGAGCAAGCCGGCAATCACGACTTGCGGCTCGGGCGTGACGGCGGCGATCATCAGTCTGGCGCTGGAAATCATCGGCCACGACCGGCATTCGCTTTATGACGGGTCTTGGGCCGAATGGGGCATGTATGGCGATCTGAAGATCGCGACTGGAGACCAGTGATGCTTGAGAAGCTAAAGCCGCAGGCGGCCGACAAGATATTGATGTTGATGCAAATGTTCCGCGACGATCCGCGGAGCGACAAGATCGATCTGGGCGTTGGCGTCTACAAGACGGCGGACGGCGTGACGCCGATCATGCGGGCCGTGAAGGCCGCCGAAAAGATGCTTTGGGAAGTCGAGACGACCAAGGCCTATACCGGGCTGGCGGGTGATCCGGCTTATGGTGTGGCAATGCGAGACCTGATTTTAGCAGGAGCTGTCGCGAATGATCGGGTTGGGGCTGCGGCGACTCCGGGGGGTACCGGGGCGATCCGGCAGGCATTGGAGTTGATCCGGCTGGCAGCGCCATCGGCGACGGTGTGGATATCGGCGCCGACATGGCCGAACCATCCCTCGATCATCAAGTATCTCGGGATGCCGATGGCCGAGTATCGCTATTTCGACGAAGCGACACGCGGTGTCGATTTCGACGGAATGATGAGCGATCTCAAAAGATTGAAAGCGGGCGACGCGGTTCTGCTGCACGGCTGCTGCCACAACCCGACCGGCGCGAACTTGACGTTGGAGCAGTGGCAGGCGGTCATTGATCACTTGGCGAAGACCGGGGCTGTTCCGCTGATTGACCTTGCATATCAAGGGTTTGGAGACGGTCTGGAAGAGGATGCGGCGGCGACGTCGGCTGGTGGCCTCGCAACTGCCCGAAGTGCTGATCGCGGCGAGTTGCTCGAAGAATTTCGGGATTTACCGTGAACGCACGGGCATCCTGATGGCGATCTCGGCTAGTGCCGAACGGCAGCCGGTAACGCAAGGCACGCTGGCGTTTCTGAACCGCCAGAACTATTCGTTTCCGCCCGATCACGGCGCGCGGCTGGTCACGATGATTCTTGGCGATCAAAGACTTAGGGCCGAGTGGAGGGCAGAACTGGAAGACATGCGGCGGGGCATGCTGGGCCTGCGGGAACAGTTGGCGGCCGAGTTGCGGCAGCGCACCAACTCGGATCGGTTCGATTTCATCGCGCGGCATCGCGGCATGTTCAGCCGGATTGGCGCAAGCCCTGAGCAAGTGCAGGTCATGCGAGAGAAGAACGGCATCTACATGGTCGGAGACAGCCGATTGAACATCGCCGGGCTGAACGCGAAAACGGTGCCTGTGCTGGCCGAGGCGATTGTGGCGGCGGGGGTTTGACGCACCGTCACTCAACGCGTCCCTTAGACTAACTCGTCACGGCTATAGCGTGTCCGGGGCTGCCTGCCCGGCCGCCAGCCCTTCTGCCAGAAAATCGAACACCATGCGAACGCGGCGGCTGGTGTTGAGTTCGCGGTGCGTGGTCAGCCAGATCGGAAAGACCATTGGCACGAGGTCTGGCAGGACGCAGCGGACGGAGGGTTCGGGCTCGCCGACCGCTTCGGGAAAGACACCGATGCCGACGCCCTGTTTCACGAGTTTCCAGTGCACCAGATGATTGGCCGTCAGCACCGGAAAATTGCTGCGGGTCAGCGACAGGCCCAGTTTGTTCAACCCGTCGAGCATCAGGTCAGTGGTGTCGAAGCCGATGAAGTCGGCGCGCGCAAGGTCGGCGGGCGTGGTCGGGTTGCCGATCCGGTCGAGGTAGGAATGGGTGGCATAAAGACGGGCGTGGTCGTCGCGGATCTTCCTGGCGATCAGGTCTGGCTGAGTCGGGCGAAAGCTGCGGATCGCAATGTCGGCCTCTCGTCGCTTGAGGTCTACGGCGGCGTTCGAAGCGACGATCTCGATCTGGATGCCGGGGGCTTCACGGCGCAGACGCGCGACGATGGGAGGCAGAAGGAAGGCCGAGTAAATTTCGCTGGCGGTAATGCAGATGCTGCCTTCGATCGACTGCGCCTGCCCGCCCGCAGTCAGCGAGACGCGCCCCGCCGCGTCTCCCATCGCACGAACGTGGTCAAGCAGGTCGAGCCCGCTGGGCGTCAGCGTAAGGCCGCGACCGGCGCGTTCAAAAAGCACGACGCCAAGTTCTTCTTCCAATGCGGTAACCTGACGGCCCAGTGTCGGTTGCGCCATACCAAGGGCACGGGAGGCAGCCGACAACGAGCCCTCCTCGGCAGTGACAAGGAACGCCCTTGCGCGATTCCAGTCGAATTTTACGGAGCGCCAATCCATGCGAAAACGCATAGCAGATCGCAGGATTTGGTCAATTCCCTCGGCGTGAATGCATGGTTAGAACCATAGCATCAGATGCGCGTGACAGGAGATGAGCTATGAAAGCTGCAATCTATGACAGATACGGGCCCGCGGACGTCGTGCAGATCGCCGAGATCGCGCGGCCTGAGATCAAAGACAACGAGGTGCTGGTGCAGGTCTACGCCTCATCGGTGACGACGGCGGACTGGCGCATAAGGGCGTCGGCCTTTCCAAGTTATGCGTGGCTACCGGGGCGGATGATGTTCGGCCTGCTCCGGCCCCGCAACAAGGTGCTCGGGATGGAATTTGCAGGGCGGGTCGTGGCGAAAGGCAAGGATGTGACCCGGTTCAGGGGCGGCGATGCGGTGTTCGGCTTTGCGCCCCGGGGCGCGCATGCCGAGTATCTGGCGATCCCCCAGGACGGGCCGATCACGCTGAAACCGGATAGCCTGAGTTATGAAGAGGCCACCGCGGTGCCCTTCGGAGCCTTGTCCTCGCTGGTGTTCCTGCGCGACTTCGCGCGGGTCGCGCCGGGGCAGAAGGTGCTGGTCCACGGCGCCTCTGGCGGGGTCGGTATCTTTGCGGTGCAGCTGGCGAAGCACTTTGGGGCCGAGGTGACGGGGGTCGCGAGCGGCGCCAATCTGGATCTGTTGCGCGCACTGGGGGCCGATCACGTCATCGACTACACGCACGAGAATTTCACCCAGAGCGCGCGCAAGTGGGATCTGGTGTTCGATACCGTGGGCAAGACGCGGTTCGCCACGGTGAAGCGGGTGCTGACGGAGACGGGCATTTACCTGCCGCTTGAGTTCGGATTCCGCGAGATTCTGCTGGCGTTGGTCACGTCGCGCGGCACCGGCAAGCGCGTGAAGGTCGGCGTGTCTGGCGACAGTTCGGCGGATCTGGAGATGCTGGCGGGCTTGCTGAAGGAGGGCGCGATCCGACCGGTCATCGACAGCACCTATCCGCTGGAGAGTATCGCCGAGGCCTATCGCCGGGTCGAAGGTCGGCACAAGCGCGGCAGCGTTGTGGTGGCCGTGGGCCAGCCCCAGCGGCAGGGAAGCACCGCTGCCTGACGGCGGGCAAAGAAAAGGGCCGGCGGGGAATGCCCGCCGGCCCTAGGTGATCGCAACCGGGAAGGATCAGCTGTGATAGGCCGCTTCGCCATGCGAGGTGAGGTCGAGGCCCTGACGCTCGGCGCTTTCGTCGACGCGCAGGCCGATGACGATATCAACCAGCTTGAAGAGGATGGCGGAAACGACGCCACACCAGACGATGGTGATGAGGACCGCCTGGATCTGGATCCAGGTCTGCCCCATCATCGCGTAATCCGCGCCGCCCATGCCGCCCAAACCAGGAGCTGTGAAGATCCCGGTGCCGACCGCACCGATGATCCCGCCGATACCGTGGATGCCGAACACGTCGAGGCTGTCGTCATAGCCGAACTTGTTCTTCACAACCGCGACGAAGAAATAGCAGCCCGAGCGAGGCGATAGCGCCGAGCACGATCGCACCGACCGGGCCGACGGACCCCGCAGCCGGGGTGACAGCGACGAGGCCCGCGATCATGCCCGAGGCCGCGCCCAGCATTGACGCCTTGCCGCGGATCAGGCTTTCGAGCAGCGACCACGCAAGGATTGCGCCAGCCGTGGCGGTGAAGGTGTTCATCATCGCAAGTGCGGCGCCGCCGTTGGCTTCGAGGTTGGAACCGACGTTGAAGCCGAACCAGCCGACCCACAGGATCGACGCGCCGACCATCGTCAGCGTCATCGAGTGTGGGGCCATCATGTCCTTGCCCAGCCCGATGCGCTTCCCGATCATCAGCGAGCCGACCAGCGCCGCGATACCAGCGTTGATGTGAACGACTGTGCCGCCCGCAAAATCAAGCGCGCCCATGTTGAAGATCAGACCGGAGGCATCCCAGACCATGTGGGCGACCGGGAAGTAGACGAAGGTGACCCAAAGCGCCGAAAACAGCAGCACCGCCGAGAACTTGATCCGCTCGGCAAACGCGCCGACGATCAGGGCTGGGGTAATGGCGGCAAATGTCATTTGGAACGCGATGAACACATACTCTGGGATCACCACCCCATCGGTGAATGTGGCGGCCATGCTGTCTGCGTTGACCCCGGCAAGGAACAGTTTGCCGAAGCCGCCCCAGTAGGCACTGGTGCCGCCCCCGAATGAGACCGAGTAGCCGTAGACCACCCAGATCACCATAACCATCGCGGCGATCAGCGTGACCTGCATGAGCACCGACAGCATGTTCTTGACGCGCACAAGACCGCCGTAAAAAAGTGCCAGTCCCGGCACGGTCATGAAAAGGACCAGCACGGTCGAGATCATCATCCAGGCGACGTCACCCTTGTCCATGACCGGTTCGACGGCTGTTGCGTCCTGGGCGAATGCGGGAAGGGCAAGTGCCGATGCGGCGGCGGCCAGACCCATGAATTTTGAAATCTTGGACATTTTCATCTCTCTTGCTTGGTGTCTGGCGCCTAAAGCGCGTCTTCGTTGGTCTCTCCGGTGCGGACGCGCACGGCGCTTTCCACATCGAGGACAAAGATCTTGCCGTCGCCGATCTTGTCGGTCTTGGCCGTCTTGGTGATGGTCTCGACGACCTCATCCGCCATGTTGTCGGATACGACGATCTCAAGCTTGACCTTGGGAACGAAGTTCACGGCATATTCGGCCCCGCGATAAATCTCGGTGTGGCCGGACTGCGAGCCGAAACCCTTGATCTCGGTCACCATCATGCCGCGCACGCCGATCCCGGTGAGGGCTTCGCGCACCTCTTCGAGTTTGAACGGCTTGATTGCTGCGATTATCAGTTTCACGTGTTTCCCCTTCCATGTGGCAGGTGGCCCAGAAGGCCCGCAGGCAAAGACAAGCGCCGCGGCGCAGCATTGGACAGGGAAAATCGGGTATTTTCCGTGCACCAAACAGCAACTTTGCACAATTTTTGCACAAATATTCGCACTTGCCTAAAAATTGTGCGCGTCATTAATGTGCCGAGCCGGTTCGAAGACGCTCCACAATTCCCCAAGGGCGGGGTAGTCTGGCAAAAAATGCAGGCAGCGGAACTTGGGTTATGAGTGGAAATGGAAAGAAAAGGCCGCCTCTGGTCGCCGAACGGCGTTACCAGAAGGCTGCAAAGCCGACGGTGAAGAAACCGGCGCGCAAGACGCGTGCCCGGCGCCCCGCCAAGCGGCACAGCAGCCTTTTTGCGAGGATTTTCTTTGGGCTCTTCGGCTGGATCTTCCGACTGATCTGGAAGATCACACTGCGCGGAGCCGCAGTGTTTGCGATCATCCTGGCGCTGGCCATCGGCTATTTCTACGCAACGCTGCCGCCGGTTGGCGATCTGTTGGACGGGCGCGCGCGCGGTTCGGTCACCCTGCTGGACCGGGACGGCAAGGTCTTTGCCTGGCGCGGCGAGCAGTTTGGCGGGCAGATCACGGCCGAAACGGTTTCCGACGACCTGCGCAATGCGGTGGTCGCGACCGAGGACAAGCGGTTCTACAGGCATTTCGGGATCAGCCCGCGCGGCGTTGCCAGTGCCGTGCGGATCAACCTGCGCGAGGGGCGCGGGCCGCTGTCGGGCAATGGCGGATCGACGATCACGCAGCAGACCGCAAAGCTGTTGTGCATCGGCGTGCCCTTTGACCCAAAGACCTGGAAAACCGAGGCGGACTACGAGGCCGACTGTCGCGCAGGATCGGTCTGGCGCAAGGTCAAGGAAGCCATCTATGCGATGGCGATGGAGGCCAAGTACTCGAAGAACGAAATCCTGACGATCTACCTGAACCGGGCCTATCTGGGGGCCGGGTCGCGCGGGTTCGAGGCCGCCAGCCAACGCTATTTCGGCAAGTCGGCGGCCCAGGTTGGCCCGGCGGAAGCGGCGATGCTGGCCGGGTTGCTGACGGCGCCTTCGCGCTATGCCCCGACGGCGAACCTGCAGCGCTCGCAGGATCGGGCCAGCGTGATTGTCGGACTGATGGAGGATCAGGGCTATCTGACCAAGGCCGAGGCCGATCAGGCGCGGGCGCGCCCGGCGCAGCTCAGCCAGGCCGCCGAGGCAAGGGCGGGCGGCTATTTCGCCGATTGGGTGATGGACAGCGGGCCGAACTTCCTGACCAGCGAGACCACCGAGGACGTGATCCTGAGAACGACGTTCGATCCGCGCATCCAGCAGGCCGCGGAAGATGCCTTGCAGTCGATATTCGAGACCAAGGTCAAGGAAGGATCAGAGGCGCAGGCCGCGATCGTGGTGATGTCGGCCGATGGTGCTGTGCGCGCGATGGTCGGCGGGCGCAAGTTCAAGGGCGTCGCGGGGCAGTTCAACCGGGCCATTCAGGCGAAGCGGCAGACCGGATCGTGCGTTCAAACCGTTCGTCTATGCCGCGGCGCTGGATCTGGGCTACAGCTATGCCGATACGGTGGTGGACGAGCCGCTGACGATCAACATTCCGGGCTCTGGCGCGTGGTCGCCGACCAATTATGACAACAAGTTTCACGGCCGGGTGACGCTGACCGAAGCGCTGAAGCGATCCTACAACATCCCGGCGGTGAAGATTGCAGAGTTCGTCGGGCTGGACAACGTGCGGACCATTGCCGGAGAATTTCGGGATCAAGAGCGATTTGGCGCTTGGTCCGGCGCTGGCGTTGGGCGCGTCGGAATCGACGCTGATCGAGATGACCGGCGCCTATGCCGGCATCCTGAACGGCGGATCGAGCGTGACACCCTACGGCATGACCGAACTGCGGCTGCAGGGCGACAACACTGTTCTGATGGGCCAAGAGGGCGGCATGGGCGAGCGCGTGATCACGCCGGAAGCCGCCAAGCAATTGATCTACATGATGAACCAGGTGGTGAACGGTGGCACCGGAAGCCGGGCCAATCTGTCCGACCGCGAGGTTGCGGGCAAGACCGGCACCACGCAGGCCGCGCGCGATGCGTGGTTTCTGGGCTTCACGGCCGATTACGTCGCCGGGGTGTGGATGGGATATGACGACAACAAGCCCCTGACCGGCGTTACCGGCAGCGGCCTGCCCGCCGAGATCTGGCATGAGGTGATGGTGCGCGTGCATGAGGGCCTGCCGGCGCGGCCATTACCGATGATCCGCCCGGTTGCCCCGCCGCAGGTGCAGGTTGTCGAGGAATGGCAGAAACGCGAAGAGCGCGGCGCAAACAACAATCGCCGGAAGAAGAACCAGCGCAATGACCGTGACGCAGAGCAGATTTTGCTGAATGTGCTGGGGGCGATACTGGGACGAAACTAAGGGGCCGGACCAAAGAGGCACGGGGTACGTCACGCCGGCTGCCCTCGCCACGGCGCTTGCACCGAGCAAGCAGGCCACAACAAACAACCCGCCTCGGATGAATCCGAGCTTCAAGGACTCCTCCATTCGGGTCTTGCCCGTGCGAGGGCAGGCCCAAAAACTGCGGCTGGCGCGCACGGCGTGACCCGCTTGGTCAATGGCTGGTTCGTGTCGCGGCCCGATTGACCGGGATCAACCGGCCGACTTCAGATCCTGGATCAGCTGGTCGATATTGCCCTTGCGCCGGTCCAGCATTGCACCGATTTCCGCTCGTTCGGATTTGATCAGGCTGATGCCCTCGATCAGCATGTCGATGAAGCGGCCGTTGCTGTCGGCGACGACAAAGACCACCTCGAACGGGGCCTCGCCGGCCAGCAGCGCGGTGGTGGTGACCTCGTAGTAGGATTTCACCGGGCGGGTGGAGTTGACCACGACCTTGCCGCCGATGAATTCGCGGAACCGGCGGCCATATTTGCGCGATATGTAAACTTGGAAGGCCTTGGCAAAGGCCGTCCGCTGCGCGGGCGTGGCGCTGCGGCTGTCCGGGCCAAGCACCATCTGGCCGATGCGCGGAACGTCCGCATAGGTCGCGAAAAGACGCTCAAAATCGCTGAACATCGCGGATTTTGATCGGCCGCTGTTGATGATTGTTGTGATGTCCGCAACGACCCGCGTGATCAGCGCCTCGGCCTGCGTCGTGCTGAAGGCAAGGGCGCGACCGGGCAGGGCTGCGGCAAAGCCAAGCGCAGCAAGACCGGACAGGACAAAACGGCGATCTGGTATGCTATTCATACGTTTCCTCGTAGAGGTCATATAAGCCTTCGTTGTTCTGTTCCAAGCCGTGCTGAAGCTGGAAACGCCGATTTTCGAGATAGAGCAGCCGGGTTTGCGCGTAACTGTCGGCACTGTCGTAAAGCACTGAATCGAGTGTTGCGCCAAAGCGATAGCGCTCACCCAGCCCGGCCACCACACCGAGTGAACGGCAGCGCATAGCGTTCAGGCTTGCGAACGACACGGCCGAGCGGATTGAGGAACATATCGACGCCCTTGCCCACGGCATCGCGCGTGGTCGAAGGGCCCATTGCCGGCAATTCGCGATAGGGGCCTTCACCGACGCCCCAGACGTAGAGGGTCTCGCCAAAATCGGTGTCGCGCGCATCCAGCCCGATGGCGGTCCCCGGATCCAGCACGCCGCCAATCCCGATCGTGGTATTGACCATGAAACGCACGGAGTTGTGGATCGCATCGTCCAGCCGGAATTGCAGGATGTTGTTCACGATATCGCCCGGCACGCTGAGATTTCCGGCGAAATTTCTGACACCATTGCGGATCGGCTGCGGCACGTTTTCACCGTAGGCATAGGCGACGGGCCGCAGGAAATTGCGGTCGATCTTGCGGTTGCGCTCGTGGTTTTTGCGGTTTGCCGCCTCGTAAGGATCATTGATGCCGCTGGTCACCTCCGGCGAGGTGCAGGCGGACAAGATAACAAGCAGTGCCGCAGCCAGACCGGCACGGATAGGAAATCTCTGCGGCATGTGCCCCCCGGGAGCCAAGACAAAATCGTGGGCATTTTCACATGTTTGACCGGCGCATGGAACCGGTTTGTTAACCGGAGGTCAGCGAATTGCTGTGATCATTGGATTACGTCATCGGCCAAGGAGGTTTGCGAATCGGTTGGTGCGGGATTGGGGAACGCGAATGGCGAGGGATGGTTTGGAACGCGGATTGGCAGAACTTGCGACAGCGCGGCGCAGGGATCGCGGGCTGTACTGGATCGTCGGGTTGTTCGGCATCTTCGTGAATCTGCTGATGCTGACCGGGCCGGTCTACATGTTGCAGGTTTATGACCGCGTCCTGACCAGCAAATCCGCCGAAACGCTGCTGGCCCTGTCGCTGCTGGCCGTGTTCCTGTTCGTGCTTATGGGGGTCATCGACGTGGCGCGCGCGCGGCTTGCC
Source organism: uncultured Alphaproteobacteria bacterium (assembly GCA_963714615.1). Taxonomy (GTDB): domain Bacteria; phylum Pseudomonadota; class Alphaproteobacteria; order Rhodobacterales; family Rhodobacteraceae; genus JAHEAO01. The sequence continues at coordinate 73,812 of CAVQOV010000014.1, forward strand.
GGCCGGATTGGGGCACGGCTGCACGCACGTCTGCAGGAACGGGTTTTCATGGCGGCAGAACGCGATGATGCGGCCGGTCAGGGTTCGCTGGGTGATCTTGCGTCGATCGAGCGGGCCTATGCCTCGCCGATAGCGTTGGCCGCCTATGATCTAGTTTGGGTGCCGCTCTTCGTGATTGCAATCGCAATATTCCATCCCTGGCTGGGATGGATGGCGGTTGCGGGCGGGCTGACGCTGATCGCACTGGCGCTTGGCAACCACGCGGCCCTGCGGCTTGCCGCTCGTGGAGCGGCGCAGAAGGCGGCCAGGGCGGAACGGCTCGCCGGCCGGTTCCACGATCCGGCCCTGCGGCTGGCCTTTGCGGGGCGCAGGCGATCGCACTATCCGGTCTGGCGCAATGCGCGGCAGGCGGCCAGCCGAGAGGCCTTGCAGGTCGGCGACGTCTCGGGCTGGTTCGGTACCGCAATCCGCACATTCCGGATGCTGTTGCAATCGGCGATGCTGGGCATGGGCGCCTGGCTCGCCCTGCAAGGAGAGATGTCGCCGGGCGCAATGATTGCTGGCTCGATCTTGCTGGCGCGGGCGCTGGCGCCAATCGAGGTGGTTGTGGCGCAATGGCCGGTCGCAGACCGCGCGCGGCGCGGCTGGGCCAGCCTTGCCGATCTGCTGGGTCGTGTACCCGCCCCGGTCCGCGCCACCGCCCTGCCGCGCCCGCGCGCGGTGCTCGAGGTGCGGCAGGCTTCGATTGCACTGCCCGGTGATCGGATAGCGCGAGTGCGGATGCTGAACTTTCAACTGCACCCGGGGCAGGCGCTGGGCGTGATCGGGCCGTCGGGCGCGGGCAAGACGGTTCTGGCGCGAGCCCTGATCGGGCATGTAGCCCCGGCGGCGGGCGAGATCCGGCTGGACGGTGCGGCGCTGGATCAGTTCGGCGCGGCAGATCTGGGCCGATACGTCGGCTATTTGCCGCAAAACGCCATGCTTTTCGAGGGCAGCGTCGCCGAGAACATTAGCGGCTTTGCGCCCGATCGCGACGACAATGCCATCATTGCCGCCGCCAAGGCGGCCGGCGCGCATGACATGATTCTGGCGCTTTCGGGCGGATATGACACCGCAGTGGGGCCCGCCGGGTGCGGATTGTCGGGCGGGCAGATTTCAGCGGATCGGACTTGCGCGCGCACTATTCGGCGTGCCGGTTGTGCTGGTGCTGGATGAGCCGATGACAAATCTCGACAATGACGGCGCGACCGCCTTGAACGCGACGATTGGCGCATTCAAGGCGGCAGGCGGTGCAGTCGTTGTCATGACACACCGGCCCTCGGCGGTGCAGGAATGCGACCATTTGTTGATCCTTGATACCGGGCAGTGCCGGGCCTTTGGGCGGCGAGAGGATATCCTGAAGGATCTGGCGCAGCGGCAGAACCTGTCGCTGGTGCGGCAGGGCAGTGGCGGATGACCGAGACCGCAACTCCGAAGGACTTGATCCCCGTCACCGGTTTCGTGACTTTGGGCACGTTGGCGATTGTGGTCTTCTTCGGCGGCTTTGCCGTCTGGGCTCTGGGCGTGAGAATTGCAGGGGCGGTGATAGCTCCGGGTCAGATCGCTGCGGCGGCAGGCCATCGCGCTGTGCAACATCCCGACGGTGGCGCTCTTGAAGCGGTCTTCGTGCGGGAGGGCGACATGGTGCACGCTGGCGAGATCCTGGCACGGATCGAGGGCGACGATTTGCGCTCTGAGCTCGTCATCACCAAGAATCGGTTGGCCGAAGTCGCGGCGCGGCGCGCGCGGCTCGCGGCGGAGCGCGATGGCGCATCCGGCCTGGTTGTCAACGTCGGCGCGGGAACGGTAGCCAGTGTCGACGGCAGCGTCAGCGCGCTGATGTCGGGGCAGGTTCAACTGTTCGAGGCAAGGCAAGACAGCCGCCGCAACCAGATGGAACAGTTGCGCAGCCAAAGCGCGCGGATCGAAAGCCAGAAAACCGGCGTGGCGGCACAACTTTCGGCACTGGAGGAACAGCGCAAGCTGATCGCGGCGGAACTGGCAAGCCAAGCTTCACTTCTGGCCAAAGGGCTGATTCCATCGGCCACAGTGCAGGCGCTGCGTCGCGAGGCAGCGCGCCTGGCCGGCGCCATCGGCGAGGTGCAGGCGACGCTGGCGGAACTGGCCGAGCGCAAAGCCGAACTGAAGGCGGCGCGCTACGGTATCGACGTCACACGCCGCGAAGAGGCGATCGCCGGTTTGCGAGATCTGGATTTCACCGAGCGTGAATTGGTTGAGCAACGGCGGACATTGCAAGCCCGGATCGCGCGGTTGGATATCCGCGCGCCGGTCTCTGGTATCGTGCTGGGGCTGGGTGAACTTGGCCGGGGCGCGGTCATCCGGCCCGCCGAAGATCTGCTGACGCTCGTGCCGCAGGACGGCGGACTGACCGTCGAGGCGATGATCCATCCGATGCACATCGACCAGATCCAGCCCGGTCAGGCGGTGGTGCTGAGGCTTCCGGCGCTTGACGCCCGCACAACACGAGAGTTGAGCGGCAGGCTGGCGCGGGTCTCTCCGGACGCGGTAGAGGATGAAACCGGTCGCACCCGCTTTTACACCGCGACGATCGAACTGGACGACGCGCAGCTTGCCCGCCTGTCGCAAGGCGCGTCGCTCCGCCCCGGCATGCCGGTCGAGGTCTTTATCCGGACCGGCGACCGCTCGCCATTTTCCTACCTTGCCAAGCCATTCTCGGACTATTTCAACCGCGCCTTCCGCGACGGCTGAAATAGCGGTTTTCACGACCGCCCAAGCCCGCTAGCGTCCGAAAGGCGCAAACCGACGGGAGATTTGGCGATGCAAGGACGATTTGAGCAGAAACTGGCGGAGCTGGGTGTCACGCTGCCCGCTGCTCCGGCACCGGCGGCGAATTACGTGCCGTTCGTCAAGGTCGGCGACATGGTGCATGTCTCGGGCCAGATCTCAACCGGGCCGGAGGGGCTCATCAAGGGCCGATTGGGCGACGGGATGAGCGTCGAAGAGGGGGCAGCCGCCGCGCGGGTCTGCGCGATCAACCTTCTGGCGCAGGTCAAGGCGGCGTGCGAGGGCGACCTCGATCGGCTGGTCCGGGTGGTAAAGCTGGGCGGTTTCGTGAATTCCACCTCGGATTTCCAGGACCATCCCAAAGTGATCAACGGCGCGTCGGACTTCATGGTCGCGGTGCTGGGCGACGCAGGCAAACATGCGCGCGCGGCGGTGGGCGTGGCGGCGTTGCCGCTGGGTGTTGCGGTCGAGATCGAGGGGCTCTTTCTGATCCGATGACTACGCTGCCTGAGGTTTTCATCAGGGTGCCACTGGCGCATCGCGCCTTGCACGATCGTGGCGCCGGGCGGCCCGAAAACTCGCGCGCTGCAATGCGGGCGGCGATCACGGCCGGCTACGGGATCGAGCTGGATGTGCAGTTGTCTGAGGATGGTCAGGCGATGGTGTTCCACGACTACGATCTGCAAAGGCTGACCGGCGAGGTTGGCCCGGTGCGGCAGCGGAATGCTGCAGCACTGGGGCAGATCACATTGAAGGGCGGCGATGAGGGTATTCCGACTTTGGTCGAAGTGTTGTCTCTTGTCGCCAACCAGGTGCCGTTGCTGATCGAAATCAAGGATCAGGATGGCGCGCTTGGGCCCGATGTCGGCCCATTGGAACGCGCGACAGTCGATGCTTTGCAGGGCTACGCCGGGCCAGTCACGCTAATGTCGTTCAACCCGCATTCGGTGGCTGAATGCGCCCGGCTGGCGCCCGAGGTGCCGCGTGGGCTGACGACTTGCGATTTCGCGCCCAAGGACTGGAAACTGGTGCCGGGGCCAGTGCTGGACCGGCTGCGCAGTATTCCGGATTACGACCGGGTTGGGGCCAGCTTTATCTCGCACCAGTTCAACGATCTGACGCGATCGCGCGTGGCCGGGATCAAGGCGGCGGGCGGCGCGGTGCTGTGCTGGACGATCCGCTCGGCCACGGACGAGGCCGAGGCACGACGGATCGCCGACAACATCACCTTCGAGGGCTATCTTGCCGCATTACCGGCGGCTTGACGTTGGCGCGGCTGGGGCCACTTAACGGGCGATGACGAGCCGAGGGAGCAGATGATCGAAACGCGCATAGAAATCAACCTGCATGGCGGGATCAAAGAGGTCGGCGCGGAAGACTGGGATGCCTGCGCATGCCCCGAAACTGCGGCGGGCGGACGGCCTGTCGATCCGTTCACAACCTATCGGTTCTTGTCGGCTTTGGAGCGGTCGGGGTCCGTCGGCAGGGGCACCGGCTGGACGCCGCGTTATCTGAGCGCGGCGATAGACGGCCAGGTTATTGCCGTCGCGCCAATGTATGCCAAGGGGCACAGCCAGGGCGAGTATATCTTCGATTTCAGCTGGGCCAATGCCTTTGAGAATGCGGGTGGGCGCTATTATCCGAAATTGCAGATCGCAGTGCCGTTCACGCCCGTCACGGGGCGCCGGTTCCTGACCCGACCAGGGTTTTGGGATACCGGGATCGCGGCGCTGGTACAGGGCGCGGTGCAGGTGGCGGCGGAAAATGAAGTTTCATCTTTGCATGTGACGTTCTGCACTGATGATGAGGCCGAGGCGGGCGAAAGGCTGGGGCTTTTGCACCGGACGAGCCAGCAGTTTCATTGGGTCAACCGGGGATATGCCGACTTTCAGGGGTTTCTTGCGGATTTGTCATCGCGCAAGCGCAAGAACATCCGCAGGGAACGGGCCACGGCGGCAGAGTTCGGCGGCGAGGTGCGGGCGCTGTCCGGGAACCAGATCGAGCCCGCCCACTGGGATGCGTTCTGGCGGTTTTATCAGGATACCGGCGCGCGGAAATGGGGGACGCCCTATCTTACGCGGGCGTTCTTTGATGAGATTCACGCCACGATGCGCGATGATGTGCTGCTGGTGCTGGCCGAACGCGGCGGCGTTCCGGTGGCCGGCGCGCTGAACTTCATCGGCCGCTCAACGTCTTTACGGCCGCTACTGGGGTTGTGTTGAGGATCACCGAAACCTGCACTTTGAGTTGTGCTATTATCGCGCGATCGAGTACGCGATCGAACACGGGCTGGCGCGGGTCGAGGCCGGTGCGCAGGGCGAGCACAAGCTGGCGCGGGGCTACCTGCCGGTCGTGACGCATTCGCTGCATTGGATCGGCGATCCGGGATTCCGGCGCGCGGTGGAACAGTTCTTGCAGGGCGAGCGGGCGGCGGTTGATGAGGACAATCAAATACTTACGAGCTACGGGCCGTTCCGTAAAACGGGAAAGGAAGAGACATGAGCGAGAAGCTGAGCGAGGCTGACCGGAACGCCGCCGTGGCCGAGTTGCGGGGCAGCGGCTGGGTGCTGGTCGAGGGGCGGGATGAAATTGAAAAGACGTTTCAATTCAAGAACTTCGTGCAGGCTTTTCGCTGGATGACTTAGGTGGCAATCTGGGCCGAGAAGCTGAACCACCACCCGGAATGGTCGAATGTCTACAAGACCGTCGAAGTGACGCTGAGCACCCATGACGTGGGCGGACTGACGGAACTCGACATTAGACTGGCGAAGAAAATGGACAGTTTGGTGCCGGGCTAAGAGCGCTCCGGTGTGGGTGGCGCTGAAGGGAAGCTGCGGAAGTCTCGACACATTTTTTCAGGCGTGTTGTATGCTTTTCTCTTAAACATCGCAGGGTGTCTGGGGCCCTCTTTTAGAACATAAAGACATCTTGCTCGGTGGTTTGCGGAATTATGCAACGCCGTTTCTGAGGCCCAGCACGGTGACAGCGTGATCGGCACCCGTCGACGGCCGGATTGCGACATCGCAGCAATGGTCTGGCTCTGCTGGTCGTTCGACGCACCCGATCATTATCGCCACGCGTGGAACGACCCACATGAGCAATCCGGAAATGGTCGTGCGAGCCCCGGTGGGCCGGCCGCCTGTCTGACGTCAGCCCTTGCGGGAAAAATCTAGGGCCCGGCACTTCCGTGCCAGGCCCCTGAATCTGTTGGCGCGCTGGGGGGGATTCGAACCCCCGACCCCTTGATTCGTAGTCAAGTACTCTATCCAACTGAGCTACCAGCGCGCGGACAGGCGGGAGATAAACGCGCGTGCGCCGGCATTGCAAGGGGCGAATTACTCTGCCGCTTCATCCAGAACGGCGATGGCCTTGGGCAGCCGAATTGCGAACTCCGTACCGTCCGGACCCGTACGCACAAGATCCAGCCGGCCGCCATGCCCGCGCACCAGTTCGGCGGCAATCGCCAGGCCAAGACCGTGACCGCCCTTGCTGGCGCCGCCCTGGAACGGCTGAAACAGATGTTCCTGCGCCTTGCCGGGAAGTCCGGGGCCGGTATCGGTGACGGTTACTGATCCAGTCGCCTTCGGTCTCGGATGCCCGGATCGCGATTTCGCCGGGCTTGCCAGCGTTGATGATGGCCTGACGGGCATTGCGCACGAGGTTTGACAGCACACGGTGGATCTGTTCGGCATCGGCGCGGATCATCATGCCGCTCGGAACATCCTCGGCATAGCTGATGTCATAGTCGCCTGCCGCAAGGCGTTCGCTTTCGATCACATCGTTCACCAGCTTGGCAATCGAGACGCGGGACAGCGCGGGCGGAGGTTCTTCGGCCTTGCCGAAGGCCAGCGTGGATTCGCACAGGTTCACCGCGCGCGAGATCGAGTTGATCAGCTTCGGCGCAACGCGCTTTACCGCCGGATCGGCGCTTTGCTCCATCCGGTCGGTGAAAAGCTGGGCCGTCGTCAGGATGTTGCGCAGGTCATGGCTGACTTTCGCCACGGCCTCGCCCAGTTGGGCCAGCCGCTCTTTCTGGCGCAGCGATCCGGTCAGTTGGGTCTGCATGGATTGCAGTGCATTCTCGGCTTCGCGCAATTCGCTGACGCCGGCTGAGGGCACGATGATCCGGCGGGCATCCTCGGGCGCTTCGGCATAGGATATCATCGCGTCGACCACGCCCTTGATCGGTTTCACCAGAAACCGCCGCACGGCAAGAAACAGCAGGAAGGCGGTGACGATCGAGATCACTGCCGACAAGGCCAGAACTCGCAAGGCCATAGTCGATCATTGCCGTGCGCAGCGGCTGCGTGTCCATCGTGACCTCGATCAGCAGACCCGGCGCTTTGAACCGGGTTGCCCATCACCCGGATCACGCGGTTTTCCGGTTCGATCAGGCATTTCAGCGCATCCCGGATCAGATCAAGGCCACCGTGGGTCGCGCAGATCGTAAGTGTTGGCGATCGGCGAGTGGGATCGGCGAGGACAAGCACCAGCTGGCGCATTTCGTCGCGGCGCAGGACGACGTTGTAGACCCCGGCCGTCTGCAGCAGTTCTTTTTCCAGATCGGCGTCGATCATGTCATTGGCCAGAAGCGCCAGCGACGCGATCTGCGCCCGTTCCAGCCGCAAAAGCAGGTAGTCCTCGCGATACCGCGCGACCGAGGGCACGAAGATCAGCACTTCGGCCAGCATGACGAACACCATCGTCAGGATAAGGAATCGGCCGGAGAGCGTATTCAGAAACATGGCCAACCTGTTACGCTGCTGGTCAGGGCAGCACTCTCTGCACGAACCCGACGACCCGTTTGACCATAGGACTATCAAAGAGCCGGGGCGAGAAATAGGCCCCTGCCGCGCGTTTGTTGATCTCTCCCAGCGTCGGATAGGGCGCAACCATATTGGCGATCGCCGACATTTTCAGCTTGTTGGCGATCGCCAGCGCCCAGATGCCGATCAATTCACCCGCCTCTGCGCCCGACGATGCTGGCGCCCACGGGGCGGCCCTTGACCACCATGACCTTGATGAAGCCGGTTGTCTTGCGGGTCGCTATGGCGCGGTCATTCTCGTCATAGGGAAAGCGCACAACCTCCAGCTTGTCGCCGTGTTTTTCGCGCGCCTCTGCCTCGGTCAGCCCGACCTGCGCCAGTTCCGGATCGGTATAGGTCGCCCAGGGGATATGATCGGTGCGGGCCTTTGGCAGGCAGATCCGAACAGCATCGAGCGGATGATGACCCCGGCATGATAGCCCGCGACATGGGTGAATTGCAGGCCGCCCGCGACATCGCCGATGGCATAGATCCGGCGGTTGGTGGTGCGCAAATCGGCGCCGACCTTGACCGAGCGGTCATGTTCGACGCCGGCCTTGTCCAGTCCCATATCGCTCGATATTGGCCTTGCGCCCGACGGCCATCAGCAGATGCGTGCCCTTGAAGACGCGGCCGTCCTTGGCCTCAACCTCGATGGCGCCTGCCTTGCCGCGAATTTCGGCCGCCATCGCGTCTTCGGCGATCTCGACGCCTTCGGCGCGCAGCACGGTCCAGACACGATCGCGGCAAGCTCGGGGTCGTCCTTGCCCATCGCCTTCATGCCTTCGATCACCGTCACCTTCGACGCCAAGCCGGACATGCGCCTGCGCCATTTCCATGCCGATCGGGCCGCCGCCGATGATCAGCAGATGCTTGGGCAGGTCGCGCAGATCGAAAAGGGTTTCGTTGGTCTCATAGGGCACGTTTTCGAGGCCCGGGATCGGCGGCACCAGCGGTGACGACCCGGTGGCGATCACGAACCGGCGCGCCTGTGATGATCGTATCGCCGGCCTGCAGTTCGGTTGCCGAGATGAACCGGCCATGTTCGCGGATCACGGTGACGCCAAGCCCCTCGAACCGTTCCTGGCTGTCGACCGGGGCGATGGTCTCGATGACCCGCTGCACATGGTCCTTGGCGGCGGCGTAGCTGACCTTGGGGCTAACCGGCGTCACGCCAAACTCGCCACCGGTCTGCATAAGATGCGCCTGCTTCGCCGCCGCGATCAGCGCCTTTGACGGTATGCAGCCATAGTTCAGGCAATCGCCGCCCATCTTGTGGCGTTCCAGCAGTACCACCGACGCGCCCATCTGCACCGCGCCTGCGGCAACCGACAGCCCGCCCGACCCCGCGCCGATGACGCAGATATCCGTCTTGATCCGTTGCATCGTTCAGAGGTCCTTTTTGCGGGCGGCTTTCAGTACGATCGGCAGGGCTGCCAAGGCGCAAAGGCCCAGGATAGGCAGCAGGATATGCGGCTCGAATATGATGCCCAGATCGGGGGTTTCACCGCGCTCGAAGACCTCTCCCAGCCCGGCGCCGACAGAAGTGTAGACCACGCCGCCCGGTATGATGCCCAGAAACGTCGTGATGACAAAGCGCGACAACGGCACGCCGACCAGCGCCGGGATCAGATTGGCAACGAAGAACGGCACGGCCGGGACAAGCCGCATCGAGAAAGAGCACCGACCACTGGTTGTCGTCGATTCCGTCCTTGAGGCGCTTTACAGTGCCTTCCGAGGCCTCCATCCGCGCCGCCAGACGCTCCCCCAAGCCCCATTTCGCCGCCAGAAAGATCAACGTCGCACCGATCGTGGCGGCGACGATGTTGAAGAGTGCGCCGGGAAAGGTGGCGAACAGAAAGCCGCCGGTCAGCGTCGCGATGGTGGCGCCGGGCAGCGAAAACGCGACAATCACGATGTAGACGGCCATGAAGGCAAGCACGGTGCCAAGGTAATTTGCATCCCGGAACGCAATCAGCGACTTCGCGGTTCTCGCGCAGCGTTTCGAAAGACAGGTAGTCGCGCAAGGTGAAGGCCCCCACCACCGCCACAATCAGGATCGCGATCAGCGGCAGGCGGCGCAGGAAGCCGGTGGTCGATGTCTTGGGAATGTCTGTCACGAGCCGCGCCTTGTGTATTGCTGCCCGGGCAACATGCGTGTTTCCGGCGCCAGCCGACAGCCCTATCACGGCCGGTTGATCGGGGGTGAGCCGGTGTTTCAGCATAGCGGGGATTTGGCGGGGAAGGTGTAACATTCGCGGGCCGGTTTCATCCGCCAATGTTGCAGAAAACCTGCGACTAGCGAATTGACATCACCGGAGCGACCCCCTAAAGGACGGGCTTCGAACATTCACGGCCTTCGAATCCTGTCCGGGATTTGGGCTGCATTTGACGGAGATGACGCATGAAGCGCACTTTTCAACCAAGCAACCTGGTGCGCAAGCACCGTCACGGCTTTCGTGCGCGCATGGCAACCAAGGCCGGCCGCAGGATTCTGAACGCACGCCGCGCCAAGGGCCGGAAGTCGCTGAGCGCTTAGGCGCCCTGCCGAAAGGCAACCGCAATGACACCGCCGGAGGCACCTGCAGCAGGCATAATCGCCAAGGCCGCAGCCCAGCCTCCGGCGGTTTCCGTTTGTCTGGAGGTCATGCGCAAACGCGCCGATTTCCTGCGGGCCGCCAAGGGCCGGCGCCAAGCGATGCCGGGCTTCGTGTTGCAGGCCCGACAAGCGCGAGGCAACGGGCGAAAGCCACGCGATCCGCATCGGTTTCACCTGCTCGAAAAAGGTCGGCAATGCCGTCGCCCGCAACCGCGCAAAGCGCCGGCTGCGCGAGGTGGCGCGGCTGGTGTTGCCCACGCATGGCAAGCGCGGCTGGGATTACGTGCTGATCGGTCGCGCCGACGCGACCGCCAGCCGCGACTTCGTGGACCTGCAAGACGACTTGCGCCGGGCGCTTGAACGCATACATCAAGACAGATGATGACCCCGCTTGCCCATGTCCTCGCCCTGCCCGTCCGCGCCTATCGGCTGCTGTTTTCGCCTTGGGTCGGGCATGGCTGCCGCTATCAGCCCACCTGCTCGGCCTATGCTCTGGAGGCACTGGAAAAGCACGGCGGCATAAAGGGCGGCTGGCTCGCCGCCCGCCGCATCGCCCGGTGCCATCCCTGGGGCGGCTCGGGTGTCGACAACGTGCCTGACTGACGATCCTCGAAATCCGCTTTGCATGGCGGCCGCGGTTTGGCATACCGCGCTCATGCTCGACGATCCTGACGATATCCATCCGCTGTTTCACGGCGCACCCTCGACCACCGAGTTCAAGAAGCTGCGCAAGCGGATCGTCCGCTACACCCGCGAGGCCATCGAACAATATGGGATGATCGAGCGTGATGCCCGCTGGCTGGTCTGTCTGTCGGGCGGCAAGGACAGCTACACCCTTCTTGCGGTGCTGCATGAACTGAAATGGCGCGGCATGCTGCCTGTCGAGCTTCTGGCCTGCAATCTGGATCAGGGGCAGCCGGGCTTTCCGGCGACGGTCCTGCCAGAGTTTCTGGAACGTATGGGTGTGCCGCACCGGATCGAGTATCAGGACACCTATTCGATCGTGGTCGACAAGGTGCCGCAAGGGCGGACCTACTGCGCGCTCTGTTCGCGTCTTCGGCGCGGCAATCTTTACCGTATCGCACGCGAAGAGGGCTGCTCGGCCATTGTGCTCGGCCATCACCGCGACGATATTCTCGAGACGTTCTTGATGAACCTCTTTCACGGCGGCCGGTTGGCGACGATGCCGCCCAAGCTGCTGAACGAGGATGGCGACCTGTTCGTCTACCGCCCGCTGGCGCATGTGGCCGAAGCCGATTGCGAGCGGTTCGCCCAGGCGATGCACTATCCGATCATTCCCTGCGATCTGTGTGGCAGTCAGGACGGGCTGCAACGGCAGCAGGTCAAGCAGATGCTTGATGGGTGGGAAAAGAACAGCCCCGGTCGGCGGCAAGTGATGTTCCGCGCGCTGATGAATGCGCGGCCCTCGCATCTGCTGGATCCCAAGCTGTTCGATTTTGCCGGTCTGACGCGAATTGCCGAAGCATTTGATGAAAATACCCCGCAACTTCCCGACCTCGGTTAACTTGGCCGCGACCGGTGCGCCTTTAGGTTGATCGACGATCCGGGCAGGCCATCTGTCCAATGCAATCAGGGGTGAATGCAGATGTCGTCAGGTGAGGGAACGGTCCTAAGTCGCTTTCGAAATTCGTTGCGGTCGGTGCTTTTGGGGCCGCATGTGCTGGCCTTCCTGCCGGCGTTGATGCTGGGCGGCTACTGGTATGGCGGCGAGGGTTTGCTGCTTTACATGGCGCTGCTGCTGCCGGCCCTCTTTGCGATCGCGGGCTTGTTTTCCGGCGCTGGCACGTCCTGGCCCGATGATTATGACGGGATCACCGGCCTCAACCTGCGCCAGGCCGCTGTCAAACGTCTGGATGCCGCGTTGCAATCCGAGGCTGAAACCGGAAAATCCAGTGCAGCAATAGCTGTTATGCTGGATGATTTCCGCGCGCTCGAACGCCAGTTCGGAACACCCGCTGGCGATGCGATCCTGAAACAGACCGGCGAAAGGCTGAAAACCGCCCTCAGGGACGGCGATACCATCGTTCGGTTGGGGGCAGCCTCTTTCGGTGTCGTCCTCGCGCCGATCCGGCGCATCGATCTGGAGGCAATGCTTCAGCTTTGCGCGCGGCTGCAAGCGGCCGTCGCGGATCCCTATTCGATCGATGCAACACGGGTCTATGCCACGGCTTCGGTCGGATTCTGCACACTGGCGCGGGCCACCACGAAAACCGGCGCGGGGGTGCTGGATTGCGCCGAGGTTGCGCTGAACGCGGCTGCCGCAAACGGCCCGGGCTCGATCCGCGCCTTCACGCCGGAAATCAAACGCCGCGCAACAGTTCGCGCAGAACTGGTTGAAGAGGCGGCACAGGCGCTGGAACAGGGCCAGATCACCGCCTGGTTCCAGCCACAAGTGTCCACCGATACCGGCGCGATCACCGGGTTCGAGGCTCTGGCGCGTTGGGAACATCCCGAGAAGGGCATCATCCCGCCGTCGGATTTCCTGCCCGCCCTGCAAAACCATGGCCTGATGGAACGTCTGGGCGAGGTGATGCTGTATCAATCTCTGTCCGCCTTGCGCGACTGGGACAAAGAGGGGCAGAAAATCCCGTCCGTTTCGGTCAATTTCTCGGCCCACGAACTGCGCAATCCGAAGACTCTGCGACAAGATCCGCTGGGAACTGGACCGGTTCGAACTTACGCCCGACCGTCTTTGCGTCGAGATTCTCGAAGACGTGATCGCCGATTCGCAGGACGATGTGATCACCCGCAACATCCGCGCGCTGTCCGAACTGGGCTGCAACATCGATCTGGACGATTTCGGAACCGGCCATGCCTCGATCGCCAATATCCGCCGATTTGCCGTCAAACGCATCAAGATCGACGCCTCTTTCGTGGCGCGTCTGGATCGTGACCGGGATCAGCAGAACATGGTCGCGGCGGTTCTGACGATGGCAGAACGGCTGGAACTGGACACTTTGGCCGAAGGGGTCGAAACCGTGGGTGAGCATGCCATGCTGGCGCAACTTGGCTGCGGCCATGTGCAAGGGTTCAGCATCGCCCGGCCGATGCCACTGGGCGAGGCGACAGACTGGATCACCAAGTACCGCAACAAACTGGTCGAGACACCGCGTGTTGGGCGAAAAGCTGGCTGACAGGAACCCGACGGCACCGGAATCCGGCCCGAAAAGCGCTTGACCTTTTGGCCCACGGCCTGTTGAACCGGCCCTGACGCCGAACAGTCAGGTGGTGGGCCCGAATGGACGATCAGAACAAGAACCTAATCCTTGCGACGGCACTCAGTTTTCTGGTGATTCTGGTATGGTTCGTCGTGTTCCCGCCAGAGCAGACAGTGACCGATCCGAATACCCCGGTGGCGACCCAGACCGCCGAGGTGCCGGGCGTCACGGCCGTCACCCCGGACACTGTCGCGACACCCCCTGCCCCGGACATCGCACAGGTAGATGCGCCAAGGATCATGATCGACACGCCGCGCCTGTCGGGCAGCATCTCGCTGCAGGGTGGCCGCATCGATGCGCTGTCGCTGAAAGACTACCGCGAGACGCTTGACGCCGACAGCCCGAACGTCACGCTTCTGACCCCGGTCGGCGAGCCCGAGGCCTATTACGCTCTGTTCGCATGGGCCCCCGGCGGCGATCTGGGCTTTGCACGATGTGCCCGGCGCTGACACGATCTGGCAACTGGAAAGCGGCGACAAACTCGCCGTTGGCAAACCGGTGACACTGGTCTGGCAGAACTCGCAAGGGTCAGACCTTCCGCAGCAAGATCGAGGTCGATGACGACTTCATGTTCAGCGCCACGCAATCGGTGGAAAACACCGCCGAAGGTGCCGTCCGCATGGCCGCGTACAGCCAGATCAGACGCCACGGCGAACCCTCCGACCGCAAGAAATTCTTCGTGATCCATGAAGGTCCAATCCGGCAGTCCGGCGAGGAACTGACCGAGCTTGGACTACAAGGACATGCGCGGCCTTGGAACCGATCCGCGCTGGGGCGCGAATGCCGAAGTCGTCGAGGTGGCAGCGAACGGATGGATCGGGTTCACCGACCATTACTGGATGACCAACCCTGATCCCCGCCGCGGATCAGCCGTTCACCTCGGTCCTGAAATATGACCAGTCCCGCGACGTCTACACCTCCGAGGCGCGTCTGCGCGCCGGTCGAGGTGGCGCCAGGGCAATCGGCCAGCTACACGACCCGGTTTTTCGCCGGCGCCAAGGAATGGGCAACGATCCGCGAATATCAGAACGAGGACGGCATCTACACTTCATCGACGCGATCGACTGGGGCTGGTTCTTCTTCCTGACCAAGCCGATCTTCTGCGGTGCTGCATTGGCTGAACAGCGTGATCGGCAACATGGGCTGGTCGATCATCGTCCTGACGCTGATCATCAAGGCGATCGTGTTCCCGCTGGCCTACAAATCCTACGTCTCGATGGCACGGATGAAGGAACTGCAGCCCGAGATGGAAAAGCTGAAGGAAAAGGCCGGCGACGACCGCCAGAAGATGCAGCAAGGCATGATGGAGCTTTACAAGAAGAACAAGGTCAATCCGGCCTCGGGCTGCTTGCCGATCGTGTCTGCAGATCCCGATCTTCTTCTCGCTGTACAAGGTGATCTTCGTCACGCTGGAATTGCGCCATGCGCCGTGGATCGGCTGGATCCGCGACCTGTCGGCGCCCGATCCGTCGTCGATCCTGAACCTGTTCGGCCTGCTGCCCTGGGCCACGCCAGAACCGGGTTCGATCTTCTTCATCCTGTCGCTTGGCATCCTGCCGATCCTCTTGGGCATCTCGATGTGGCTGCAGCAGAAAGCTGAACCCGGCCCCGACCGATCCGACACAGGCGATGATCTTTGCCTGGATGCCTTGGGTGTTCATGTTCATGCTGGGCAGCTTTGCCTCGGGCCTCGTGCTGTACTGGATCGCCAACAACACGATCACGTTCACGCAGCAATACCTGATCATGCGCAGCCACGGCCACAAACCGGACGTGTTCGGCAACATCCTGTCGACCTTCAGACGCAACAAGCCGACCGCGAAATGACCGGCACGGTCGCCCAGATCTGGCGGCACCCGATCAAGTCGCATGGTCGCGAGGCGTTGGAGCGTGTCACCTTGGCCGAAGGGCGCACGATGCCGTGGGACCGAGCTTGGGCGGTCACGCATGCAAATGTCGAAGGCCGATGGGACTGCGTGGGCGCCATGTGCCAATTTCTCGCGTGGTTCCAAGGCGCCGTCGCTGCAGGCGATCCATGCTGTGCTGGACGAGGCGACGGAAACCCTGACGCTGAGCCATCCCGATCTGCCTGATCTGCAGTTCAATCCTGATGCGGATCAGGCGCGGTTCCTCGACTGGGTTGCCCCGATCATGCCCACTGACCGTGCCGCATCCGCCGGCATCATCCGCGTTCCGGACCGCGGCATGACCGACACCGATTTTCCCTCCGTCAGCCTGATCAACCTCGCCTCTCACCGCGCTGTGGGGCAGCGGTTGGGGCAGGATCTTTCGCCGTTGTGCTGGCGCGGGAATTTCCTGATCGAAGGGTTGCCCCTGTGGGAAGAGTTCGACTGGATCGGAAAGCGCCTGCGGGTCGGAACCGTCGAACTGGAGGTTCGTGAACGCATCGTCCGATGTCTGGCGACGACCTCCAACCCGGAAACGGGAAGGCGCGATGCGGACACGCTGAAAGCGCTCGAAGAGGGTTGGGGCCACACCGATTTCGGCGTCTATGCGGTCGTTGCCAACCCGGGCACGATCAGCCTTGGCGACAGCCTTGAGTTATTGCCATGAAATTGCCCTTTCCGATTGCAGACGTCAGCCCCGAAGACATCGAACTTGGCCGGGTGCTGTTTGCTGGCGAAACCGAGTTCGTCAAGGGCGTCGTCGCTATGGACGGCCTGCCCCCGGCAGATCGGCTAGAGGTTTGCTTCGCGGGTCGCTCGAATGTTGGAAAGTCCAGCCTGATCAACGCGCTGACGAACCGCAAAGGGCTTGCGCGCGCCTCGAACACGCCGGGCCGCACGCAGGAGATCAACTTTTTCACCTGCGGCGATCAGACCTATCTGGTCGATCTGCCCGGCTACGGCTTTGCGAATGCACCGGTGAAGGTGGTCGAGAAATGGCAGCGGCTGCTGCAAGGCTTATCTGTCGGGGCGTCAGACCCTGCGACGCGCCTTCGTGCTGATCGATGCCCGCCACGGCGTCAAGAAGGTGGATGAGGACATCCTCGACCTCCTCGACAAGTCAGCGGTGACATTTCAGGCGGTTCTGACCAAGGTCGACAAGGTCAAGGACGCTGACCGCGACAAGGTGCTGGAACAGGTCCGCGCAGCACTTTCCAAGCACCCCGCAGCCTATCCCGAACTCGTGCTGACCTCGTCCGAGAAGGGCGAAGGCATCGATACGCTTCGGGCCATCATCGCGACCCTGAAATAGGGTTCGAAGCGATCCGGACCCTGGCAATCTTGCGTGACACTCTCACAATCGCCAAACTGGCACTGACCCGAGGATCACCAAGATGAAGAAGCAGGACGCGATGAACAGAGACTGGATTGCCACCGCCCGAACGCTTTCACAAGCCCTGCCCTATCTGCAGCGATACGATGGCGCGACGGTCGTGATAAAGCTTGGCGGCAACGCCATGGGCAGCGACGACGCGATGGAAAGCTTTGCGCGCGATGTCGTGCTGATGCAGCAGGTCGGGGTGAATCCGGTCATCGTTCATGGCGGCGGGCCGATGATCAATGAACATGCTGGCCAAGCTGGATATCAAGTCGGAATTCGTGCAACGGCAAGCGCGTGACCGATGCCGCCACGATGGAAGTGGTCGAAATGGTACTGTCCGGGCTGGTGAACAAGCGGATCGTGCAGGCCATCAACGCGCAAGGCGGCAAGGCCATCGGGTTGTCGGGCAAGGATGCCAACCTGATGATCTGCGATTACACGGATCCCGATCTTGGGCTTGTCGGCACCCCGTCAGAGGTGCGTCCCGAATTCCTGCGATCGCTGGCGGCGGCAGAGATCATACCGATCATCGCGCCCATCGGCGTCGGCCGGAACGGTGAGACGTTCAACGTCAATGGCGACACCGCGGCGGGGGCGATTGCCGTCGGCACTCAAGGCAGACCGCTTGTTGCTGCTGACCGATGTCGCCGGCGTCAAGAATGCCGAAGGCGAAGTGCTGACCGCGCTGAGTGCCGACCAGATCCGGCAGATGACCGACAGACGGCGTGATCGCCGGCGGCATGATCCCCAAGACGGAGACCGCGCTGGAGGCGCTGGACGGGTGGCGTACGCGCGGTGGTCATTCTGGACGGACGAGCGCCCGAATGCATGTCTGCTGGAACTTTACACCGAACATGGCGCCGGGTCGCTGATCCGTGCAACTTAGAGCCGGCAGAGCATGCTGCGAGCGGCGGCCCTGGCCGGTGATGGATTACGCTGCGCTGCGCGACCTCGCCCTGACCGAGGGCCTTCGACATCTTCGGCGGGATTTCACCCGACGACCGCCGACGATGCGCCAAGCGGATACAGGAACGATGCTTGCTGCTTGGCCCGCACGAGCCCGGCTTCTGGCCCCATGTCAGCGCCGCGCCGGAATTCTCTGACGGCCTGCCCGACCCGCTGGATCGCTGGTCTGTTCGTATCGTTATCGCGGTCTTGCAGACAAGCGCCAGCGGCCGGCGCTTTTTCCGTTCGGTGGCCCGCCGTATCAGCCCTTCATCGCCTGGGCCCTGCGCAGCGGCCGGGCCTGGACGTCGCCGGTAAGGCTTGCTGGTGCATGACCACGCCGGGCTCTTGTCTCCTATCGCGGTGCACTTGGCGCTGCCCTATCACTGTCGATCTGCCGCACCATGCGCCGAAAGCCCCTGCGACACCTGTTCAGGTCAAGCCCTGCCGCACCAGCTTGCCCGGTCGGGGCGCTGACGGATGCGGGCTATGATCTTGACCACTGCCATGCTTATCTGGACACGAAGCCGGAGCAAGGATTGCATGATGCAGGGCTGTGCTGTTCGCCGCGCCTGCCCGGTTTCGGCCGCATACGGTCGCCTTGCCGAACAATCGGCCTTTCACATGAAAGCCTTTCACCGATGACACATCGCCTGATCCTGACTCGCCATGCCAAATCCAGCTGGGACGACCAACCATCGACGATCACGATCGACCGCTGAACAAACGCGGGCGAACCGCGTCGCGGATATCGGCAATGGCTGGCGCAGCATGACTTCGTTCCCGACCTGGTGCTGTGCTCCACCTCTGCGCGCACCCGTGAGACTTGGGAGATCATTTCAACCGCACTGCCGCGCAGCGCAGAGGTCAGATTGAACGTGCGCTTTATCTGCGCGTCGCCCGAGCAGATGCTCGGCATGTTCTGCAGAAGGTTCAGGATGCCGCAAACGGTGATGATCCTTGGGCACAATCCGGGGATTGCGCTGGCGGCAACCGCGTTGGCCGCCCACCCGCCGCATCACGCGCGCTTTGCGCAGTATCCCACTGCGGCGACCACCGTCTATCAGTTCGACGTATCAGCGACTGGGGTCGGGTGGCCTGGGGCCAGGGCGACGTGCTGGCGTTTACGCTGCCGCGCGGCGAGGACTGACCAACCAAACGCCAATTGCCGGGAAAGTTTCCCTTCCCGGCAATTCCGTGCTAAGCGATTGCGACGATGAAGCCGCCTGTCAGTGGCCCAGAATCTGGCTCAGGAACAGCTTGGTGCGATCCGATTTGGGATGCAGGAAGAACTCCTCGGGCTCGTTCTGCTCGACGATCTGACCCTGATCCATAAAGATCACCCGGTTCGCCACCTGACGCGCAAACCCCATCTCGTGCGTCACGCAAATCATGGTCATGCCCTCTTCGGCCAGCTCGATCATCGTGTCCAGCACTTCCTTGATCATCTCGGGATCAAGCGCCGACGTCGGTTCGTCAAACAACATGATCCGCGGCTTCATGCACAGCGACCGCGCAATCGCCACCCGCTGCTGCTGACCGCCCGACAACTGGCCGGGATACTTGTGCGCCTGTTCCGGGATCTTGACCTTGTGCAGGTACTCCATCGCGGTGGCCTCGGCCTCCTTCTTGGGAACCTTGCGCACCCAGATCGGCGCGAGCGTGCAATTCTCAAGGATCGTCAGATGCGGGAACAGGTTGAAATGCTGAAAGCACATCCCGACCTCGGACCGGATCTTGTCGATGTTCTTGAGATCCGAGGAAAGCTCGGTGCCGTCCACGACGATCTGGCCGGACTGATGCTCTTCCAGCGCATTGATGCAGCGGATCAGCGTCGACTTTGCCGGAACCGGACGGCCCGCAGATCGACGATCCGCTCGCCCCGGTAAACCGTCAGGTCGATGTCGCGCAGAACGTGGAAGGTGCCGAACCACTTGTTCATGTTGGTGATCTGGATGGCGACCTCGTCCGAGACCTTCATCTGGCTACGATCTGACGGTGCGGTCGATTGCAAGTTCAGACATGTTTCAGTCTCCTTAACGGTGCTCGGTCTGCAGCTTGCGCTCCAGCCATTGCGAATAACGGGACATCGAGAAGCAGCAGATCCAGAAGACCAGCGCCACGAAGATGAACAGCTCCCAGTAGACGCCGTTCCAGTCCAGATCGAGCGCGGATCGCGCTGACCAGGCCCAGCATGTCGAAAATGCCGATGAACATGACCAGCGTCGTGTCCTTGAAGAGGCCGATGAAGTTGCCGACGATGCCCGGGATCGATATCTTCAGCGCCTGCGGCATGATGATCAACTGCTGCGCCTTCCAGTAGTCGAGCCCCAGTGAATCCGCGGCTTCATACTGCCCCTTGGGCAGCGCGGCCAGATCCGCCCCGGATCGTCTCGGCCATGTAGGCCGCCGAGAACAGCGTCACCATGATGATCACCCGCAGCACGATGTCGAAATTCGTGCCGGGTGGCAGGAAGTAGTTCAACAATAGCGACGCGGTGAACAGCAGCGTGATCAGCGGCACACCCCGGATGAATTCGATGAAACCCACGCAAAGCGTCTTGACGATGAACAGGTCGGATTGCCGCCCAAGCGCCAGAACGATCCCGATCGGCAAGGAAAGCGCGATGCCCGACAGGCCGATGATCACGGAGATCATGAAGCCACCGATCTGCTTTGATTGAGCGGTCTCGATCCCGATCGGAATCACCGATTGCAGCAGGTCAGCGGCGGGGCCTGCAAGAAACAACCACCACAGGATCGGCGCGACAAAGGCCGCGATGACCGCGCCAAGGCTGGAGTAGACGGAAAAGAACCGAAGCGCGAAGACCCCAACCGCAAAACCGGCCATGATCGACACCGGCCCCCAGATCGAGCCGCCCCAGACAAGCCAGACCATCCCGAATGGGTATATCGCGGTCACCCACAGCATCTTGCGCGGCAATTGGTCGAACAGGACCGGCGCCATCGCAACAAACAGCAGGATGAATGCCAGAATCGGCCGCCAATACAGTTCTGACGGATAGAACCCGAACAAAAGCTGTTTCCAGCGCTCTGTGATGACAGCCCAACAGGCCCCGGTTTCACCATCAAGGATTTCGCGGCACTCGCTGAGCGAATCCGCCACCCAGACGCCGTTGAAGACCCAGGGAAGGATGTGGTTGAGCAGTGCGAAGATCAGGTACAACGAGACGACTGTCAGGATCCGAATTGAGCCAGCCAGAGAACAGGTTTTCGCGGACCCATTTGACAGCGCCCCGCTCGGTAAGCGGCGGTTCCTTCTCTGGCAGCATTTGCGTCCGGACGAAGGCGGTGGTCTGGCTTGCGAGATCGCTCATCTTACCGCTCCTTCAGCTTGACAGAACTGTTGTAGACATTCATCGCCATCGAAATCAGCAGCGAGATGATGAGATAGATCAGCATCATCAGCATCATGCACTCCAACTCTCGCCCCGTCTGGTTCAGCGTGATGCCGCCCAGCGTCGATCGAAGGTCCATGTAGCCAACCGCGATTGCCAGCGAAGAGTTCTTCGTCAGGTTAAGATACTGCGAAATCAGCGGCGGAATGATGACCCGCATCGCCTGCGGCAGGATCACCAGATTCATGGTTCGGTTCGGCCGCAGCCCCAAGGCATACGCGGCTTCAGTCTGGCCCTTCGACACAGCCAGGATACCGGCGCGCACGTTCTCGGCGATGAAAGCGCCCGTGTAGAACGACAGCGCAAGCCAAAGCGCGATCAGCGAGTTGCGCATTTGCAAGCCGCCCTGAAAGTTGAACCCCTTGAGTACCGGGTAGTCCAGGCCAATGGGCCGCCCGACGATGAAATAGACAAGGACGGCTGGCACGAAGAAGATTGCCAGCTTTATCCAGACGTTGGGCAGAATATCGCCCGTCGCTTCCTGCCGGCGTTTCGAATAGCGGCGAAGGCCCATATCCCCAGCAATGACAGCAGGAATGTCAGCACCACGAGGATTGATCCGGTCTGCCATGTCGGGTTGGGAACGTAGGTTCCGCGATTGGTGATGGCAATCGAATTGAACAGCTTCATCGAGGCCGCCGGGCTGTCGCCACGGAATGCGTTCGGGGCTGGCGTGCCTTCGGTCAGCACGGCGAAGAACGAATGATCCACAACAGCACCGGTATGTTGCGGAAGCTTTCAACGTAGACGGTCATCAACTTGGCGGTCAGCCAGTTCTTCGACAACCGCAAGACCCCCGGCAATCACGCCGACGATCGTCGCCAGAATGCAGCCCAGAAAGGCGACCAGCAAGCGTGTTCAGAAGGCCGACGAGTCGCCGCACGAAAATGGGTCGAGTTCGAACTGTATTCGATCAGAGATCTGATTGATGTCGTAGCCCGAACGCACGGTCAGGAACCCGAAGTTAAAGTCCTTTCCCAGTGCGTGAAGGTTCGCGACGGTGTTTGAAATCAGCCATGCAAACACCGCCATGAAGCCGATCAGCGCGACGACCTGAATGGTCATCGAGCGGTACCGCGTATCATAGATCAGCTGGCTGAGGCGGAACGATTCCTTGTGAAGGATCGGTCAGTGTCGTCATGAATGACGCCCCCATGCTCCCTGATGTTTATGTTTAGCCGGCAACCTCTGACGGGTCGCTTGGCAGGTCGTTTCTTGTTGCTGCATTCATGCGCAAAGGGCGCGGTTTTCGCCGCGCCCTTCGCAGAATTCGTCGCTTACCGGAACGGCGGCGAGTACAGCAGACCGCCATTGGTCCACTGAGCGTTCAGGCCACGAGCCAGACCGATCGGCGTGTTCTCACCGATGTTCTTCTCGAAGATCTCGCCGTAGTTGCCACCAGCCATGATGGCGTTCTTGGCCCAGTCGTTCGGCAGTCCGATCATCGCGCCAAGTTCACCCTCGGTGCCCAGAAGACGGTTGATTTCCGGGTTGTTGGTCGGCGCAGCAGACCATGTCGCCGACGTTGGCCGAGGTCACACCAAGCTCTTCGGCGGCGATCAGCGCGTTCAGACGTCCACATCACGATATCGCCCCATTCGTTGTCGCCGTGGCGCACAAGCGGACCAAGCGGCTCTTTCGAGATGATCTCGGGCAGCAGAACGTGATCGCCGGAGTTCTCGAAGGTCGCACGCGTTGCGGCCAGACCGGATGCATCGGTGGTGTAGACGTCGCAGGCACCGGCCAGATACTGCTGCTGGGCTTCGGCGTTGGTTTCAACCGGCACGGGCTCGTAGCTGATGTTGTTGATGCGGAAGAAGTCCGCCAGGTTCAGCTCGGTCGTGGTGCCGGTCTGAATGCAGACGGTCGCGCCGTCCAGTTCCTTGGCCGATGAAACGCCAAGCGCCTTGGGAACCATGAAGCCCTGACCGTCATAGTAGTTCACGCCGACGAAATCGAACTTGAGGTCGGTGTCGCGTGAGAAGGTCCAAGTGGTGTTCCGGGCCAGCATGTCAACCTCGCCGGACGCCAGCGCGGTAAAGCGGGTCTGACCTGTGGTCGGGGTGAATTCAACGGCACTGGGATCGCCGAAGCATGGCGGCCGGCAACGGCACGGCATACGGAAACGTCGAAGCCTTCCCAAACCGCCGTTCGCGTCGGGCGCGGCAAAGCCGGGCACGCCTGTTGACACGCCGCAGTTCAGCTTGCCACGTGCCTTGACGTCGTCAAGGGTGGCGGCCGACGCGACGCCGGCAGCAAGACCGACAACGGTCAGTGCGCCAAGAAATACGGTTTTTTTCATGTTTACCTCTTCCTGAGTTGCCACCCGAAGAACGGGCGGTTCTTCCGGTCCACCGGACCGGGGGCGATCATGTGAGTGGTGTTTTCCCCTCAGCGCGGGAGTGTGGTCGGATTCACCACTTCACGTCAAGTGCGCGATCACGGAAAGTGATGGTTGATCCAGCGTAAAGCAATTGATCGCTTTGATCGCGCAAGCATTGCAGAACAATGTTATTTTCTGCGCCAAGGCGCAGGACTTCGGCCGCTGTCAGGAAGGCCGATTGTTTTTGTCTGGCAACAAGGTCGGCGACTCGTCGGTGCCCCATTGCTGCTCTTGCCAGATTTCATCGATTCTCGAAGTTATCCACAGCCGGTCGTCGTGATCGACGGATTGAACCACTGCGAAACCGATTATCAAGCGATCCCGAAAGGCTGACGATATCATGAAAGGCCGCAAGCTCGATATCGGAGAACTCTTTCACCAGCGCGGCAAGGCGGCTCAGGGCGGCGCTGTCCTGCGGCTGGTGCATCACACCGGGGTGCGGAGCCAGTCGCGCGCCCAGGCGTCTCTGCCGCCCAGTCCAGCAGCGGATCCCACGCCTCTGACTGCCGGCGCACCAGTTCCACGGGCGATGTTGCGCGATAGCACATGAGGTCGGCATCGCCATAAGCCGCGATCAGTTCGACCACCTCGTTGCGTTGCGCGGCGACCTTGTCGATGGCAGAGTTCACGGTTCGCGTGACCGGCATCGTCGTGGGGTCGATCTTGTCCCCCTGCATCGCCCATTCCTCGCGAACAGCCTCTGCCAAGGCTCTTGTCGGCATGATCAGCGGGGCTTTGCCGGGCGTGCGGATGTCCCGGCCATCAAGGCGCACCACGAAGCCCTCGGGCGTCTGTTCGACGGTCGCGTCGGTCCAGAAGCGTTTGGCGGTCCAGCCGCTCATTCGAAATCCTGGAACGGGTCGACGGGCACGTCGCTGGCCTGCCAGCCAAAGTTGTCCCAGCTGCGCTGCATGTGCGGCGGCAGAGGCGCGGTGAAGTTCATGATCGCACCCGTGGCCGGATGTTCGATCCGCAGGTAGCGGGCATGCAGGTGCAGCTTGCGGCTTATGTCGCCGCCAAGTTGCGCGCCCCATCCATCGCCAAGGTTTTCCTGCCCCGAGCCGCCATATTTGCCGTCCCCGATGATCGGGTGGCCGATCTCGGCCATATGGGCACGCAATTGGTGGGTTCGCCCCGTAACCGGCACCAGCGCCACCCACGCGGCACGACTGGCAAGCGGGCTGAGCACGGCATAGTCGGTACGTCGCCCGCTTGGCGCCGGGGTGAGCCCAACTCGTCAGGGTGAATGCAGCGCATCTTCTCGCCCTCGCCCTTCGCGCCCCGGCCCGGCGGCCTTGACCAGCCCGAAGCTGATCGTTCCCATGCGCGGATGCGGCACGCCCGCAACGATCGCCCAATAGATCTTGCGGGTCGCGCGGTGCCGGAATGCGGCAGTAAGCGCGCTGGCCGCCCGGTCGGTTCGCGCCAACACCAGAACGCCGGATGTGTCCTTGTCCAGCCGGTGCACCAGCCGCGGCTTTTCCGGATAGCCAAAGCACAAGGCCTCTGCCAGCCCGTCGACATGGCGGGTCTGGCCGCTGCCGCCCTGACTGGGCAATCCGGCGGGCTTGTTCAGGACGATGATGTGATCGTCGCGGTAGAGCACCGCCTCGCGCATCATCTGCGCGTCGGCATCGGATACCTTTGGCTGCGCGCGCGGGGTATCGTCGGCGGTGTCGGGCAACGGCGGGATGCGCACCTGCTTGGCCCGGTGACACCCGCGAAGCGCCCTTGACCCGCCCGCCATCGACGCGGATTTCGCCCTTGCGGCACATCTTTTCGATATGGCCCTGGCTGACATGCGGAAAGTGCCGCCGGAACCAGCGATCCAGCCGCTGGTCGGCTTCGTCATTGCCGATGGTGATCGTCTGGACCCGGCTCATGCAAAGACCCCGCGCGCAACGACCAACCCCATGAAGATCGCGCCCAGAGACAACACCACCGAACCCGCGACATAGGACGCGGCGATCCAGATCTGGCCGCGCTCAAACAGCGTCAGCGCATCCAGCGAAAACGCCGAAAACGTGGTGAACCCGCCCAGCACCCCGGTCATCATGAACGGGGCCAGCCGGGTGCCCGATTTGTGCGCCAGAACGACAACCAGAACCCCCATCAGGAATGACCCGAGGATGTTGACCACAAGCGTTGCCCAGGGAAAGCCGGGCCCGATCAGCCGGATCGCGGCGACACCCGTCAGATAACGCGCGCTGGCCCCAAGAGCGCCACCCAAGGCAACCTGTGTAAGAGTTACAAACATGGCGCTTTCCATTTCGCGGGACGCGGTGAAAGTCAACCGTCGTGGCGCTTGGCGCGCAGTTTTACAAAGTAATCGAGCCGTTTTTTCAGCTCTCGTTCATAGCCCCGTTCGACGGGTTGATAGTAGACGCCCCGCTTCATGCCGTCGGGAAAGTAGTTCTGGCCGGAAAAACCCTCGGCAGCGTCATGGTCATAGGCATAGCCCTCGCCGTAGCCCTGCTCTTTCATCAGCTTGGTCGGCGCGTTCAGGATATGCTTTGGCGGCGGCTCCGATCCGGTTTTCTGTGCCGCGGCCATGGCCGATTTGAACGCCGCGTAGCCGGCGTTGGATTTCGGCGCCAAAGCCAGATAGGTCACCGCCTGCCCCAATGCCAACTCCCCTTCCGGAGAGCCGAGCCGTTCGTAGGTTTCCCACGCATGCAGGCAGATCGTTTGCGCCTGCGGGTCGGCAAGACCGATATCCTCGATCGCCATCCGGGTGATACGCCGTGCAAGATAGCGCGGATCCTCGCCGCCGGTCAGCATCCGGGCGAACCAGTAAAGTGCCGCGTCCGGGTCGGACCCGCGCACCGATTTGTGCAGCGCGGAAATCAGGTTGAAATGTTCGTCACCGGATTTGTCGTACTTCGCCGCGCGCCGCATCAGCCGCGTGGTCAGGGCGTCGGTGTCCAGCTTCTTGTCCGCCTTCCACGCCATGACCTGCTCGATCAGGTTCAGCACCGCTCGCCCGTCCCCGTCAGCCATCTCAAGCAGCGCCTCGCGCGCCGCGCCGGTCAGCGGCAGGGGCTTACCCAACTCACGCTCTGCCCGCTGCGCCAGAAGTTCCAGATCGGCAAGGTCCAGCCGCTTGAGAACCAGAACCTGCGCGCGCGACAAAAGTGCCGCGTTCAGCTCGAAGCTTGGGTTTTCGGTGGTGGCGCCAACCAGCAGGATCGTGCCATCCTCCATATACGGCAGGAACCCGTCCTGTTGCGCCTTGTTGAACCGGTGAATCTCGTCGACGAACAGCAGGGTTCCCTTGCCGTTCTGGCGCCGCAGGCGTGCCGCCTCAAAGACCTTCTTCAGGTCGGGCACACCAGTGAAAATCGCGCTGATCTGGATGAAATGCAGGTCGGTTTCAGCGGCAAGCAGCCGCGCGATCGTGGTCTTGCCAACCCCGGGCGGACCCCAGAAGATCAGAGACGACAGGCTGCCAGAGGCAAGCATCGCGCCCAAGCGGCCCCTCCGGCCCCAGCACCTGATCCTGTCCGATAACCTCGCCCAGAACCTTCGGACGCAAACGATCGGCCAGAGGCCGCGGCGCGGCTTTGGAGCGTCATCGGGTTCCGGATCGGGAAAAAGATCGGCCATGCGCCAACCGTAGTGATGGGCGCGGGCCGAGAAAAGGAGTGTTTTGAGGCTGGGGCCGGGCGCACCAGCCTCTGTGAACACCGACACTAGTGCAGTTTGGACTGCAGGTTGATCTGGATGCAGCGGCTGGTATCGCCTTCGATATTCAGCACCGGGCCGACAACGTCGATATCCAGCCCGACACGGCGCCCCCAGCGCGGGCCGTTTTCCGGGATCAGCCCCAGAACGGTGGATGCGCCAAGTTCGCGTGCCGAGATCGTCATCTCGTTGATCAGGTTCATCTGCACCCGCATCCGCAGCTTCGCCGGCACCTTGTGAGACACGAAAATGCGCGAGGATTCCCAGATATGGCTGGCAACCGGCGCCTCTTCATACAAAAGGTCGGTCGGGATGGTTTCCAGCAGCCCGCGTTGGGCGTCGCGGATCATGTAGGTGTAGATGCCACAACGCGCGGTTGTCGGCGTCAGCCGGACGCCTGCCAGCACTTCGCCGAATTCGTGCACCGCAATCCAGCGGCTGGCCGGCGTGTCGTACTGGTCGTATTCCATGCCATCGACCTCGGGCAGATCCCAGTTGTTCTGCTGAATGAAGGTCTCATGCCGGGCGCGCAGCATGTTGGTGAAAAGCGCGCCATGGTTGTGCATGTTGTCGAAAGAAAGAGTGGTGGTTTGCATAATTGCCTCCGGTGGGTTGAGTTCAACACACCGCGGAATAGCAAACCGTCAGAGCAACCGATACTCCTTGGCACGTTGAATTGCCTCGGACGTCGTGCGTGCCATAAGCCTTGTGCGCGCCGAGATGAGGCGCGCCTTGAAGGCACTTTCAGATATGCCCAGCTTGGCAGCAGCGGCTGCGTGACGGTCCCCGTCCGCGATGCACCGGAGGGCCTGAACCTGGGCGGGAGTCAACTCGGTCGGTGGTTCCGAGATCTCGTGCAAAGCAAGGATCAGCCCGAATACCTTTTCAATCTCCAAGTCACTGAATTCGCGGTCACGTCCGCGCAATTCCGACAATGGTTCTTGATTGGATCGGACCACATGCGAATGCTGCGCCGTAGATCAGGCCGTGATCGGCCGCCTGCCCCCAAATGTTGAAAGGGTCGGGGAGTTCTATCTCGCTCCACCTGGTGGTTCCCTCGCAACTTAATCCCCAGGATATCATCGGGTCGCGCAAACCGTATGCGTTGACGGTGTAATGCTCGGACCATTTCGGGTCATAAGTACTCACAGCGATCAAGGGGCGGCGAACCTGATATGGAGGCCTGCAGCAAAACCCGCTGGCGAATTTTCGCCAAGCTGTTTGAATAGAAGACTTATTTCCGGACGTCTGGACATACCCTTTTAGACAGCTTGTGATTCACGCGGTCAACCTTAAATTGTGCCTCTACAGTGCAAATTTTATGCAGAGTCATCATGAAGTCGACCGACCAGGATCTTCTTTTCAAGCTCTAGTCGCTGCCGGACGAGTCGCGCGCCGATTTCTTGGAGTTTCTTGGAATCTCCGACATATCTCGGGCGCAGGTCGAGGATTGGAGGAAGCGATTGTCGACGTCGATCGCCCTCAAGAACGAGCAAGTCCGGGCAGAAGCGGCACTGAGTTGATTTAAAACAGAAAAACCCCGCCGCGCACGGGGCGCAACGGGGTTTGAATTCGGGCGTCGCGGGGATCAATCCTCGGCGGAGGTTTCCTCGGCCAGAACGCGGGCGCGGTCGCCGGCGCCTTTGGCCTCAAGGTCGCGGTCGACGAATTCGATGATCGCCATCGGCGCCATGTCACCGTAGCGGAAACCGGCCTTCAGGACGCGCACGTAGCCGCCATTGCGCTCTTTGTAGCGCGGCCCCAGAACCTCGAACAGTTTTGCGACATAGGCATCCTGCTTGAGCTGCGAGGCGGCCTGACGACGGGCGTGCAAATCGCCGCGTTTTCCAAGGGTCACGAGCTTTTCGATGATCGCGACGCAGCTCTTTCGCCTTGGGCAGAGTGGTCTTGATCTGTTCGTGTTCAATCAGCGAACCGGCCATGTTTGCGAACAGCGCCTTGCGGTGTTCATGGGTTCGGTTCAGCTTGCGGTAGCCATTACCATGACGCATTTTGTGTCTCCTCAGATCTTTATACTTTGTCCAGCGGTCTGATGCGTGCCAGCCGCATTATTGGGGCGGGATTGCCCAAGGTGAAACCAGAATGGTTTCACCGGTGGCCGGCAGTCGACTTGCCCCGAACAGGGCAAGCCGACGTAAGGCCGGTGGTTCCTAGAACTGGTCTTCGAACTTCTTGGCCAGATCCTCGATATTCTCCGGCGGCCATTCCTCGACATCCATGCCAAGGTGCAGGCCCATGCCCGACAGCACTTCCTTGATCTCGTTCAGCGACTTGCGGCCGAAGTTCGGGGTGCGCAGCATCTCGGCTTCGGTCTTCTGGATCAGATCGCCGATATAGACGATGTTGTCGTTCTTCAGGCAGTTCGCCGAGCGCACCGACAAGTTCCAGCTCGTCGACCTTCTTCAGCAGCAGCGGGTTGAACTCCAGACCGTCCTCGTCGCTGTCCGCACGTGCCGATTCCGGCTCGTCGAAGTTCACGAAGATCGACAGCTGGTCCTGCAGGATGCGCGCGGCATAGGCCACGGCGTCATCCGGCGTGATCGAGCCGTCGGTTTCCAGCTTCAGCGTCAGCTTGTCATAGTCCAGCACCTGACCTTCGCGGGTCGGCTGCACATCGTAGCTGACCTTGCGCACCGGCGAATAGATCGCGTCGATCGGCATCAGGCCGATGGGCGCATCCTCGGGGCGGTTCTTGTCGGCCGAGACATAGCCCTTGCCGGTGTTGACCGTCAGTTCCATGTACAGGTCGGCACCCTCGTCGAGGTGGCAGATCACGTGATCCTTGTTCAGGATCTCGATGCCGGCACTTTCCGAGATATCGCCAGCGGTCACAACAGCCGGACCCTTGGCGGAAATGTTCAGCCGCTTGGGGCCTTCGACTTCCATCCGGATCGCGACGCCCTTGAGGTTCAGCACGATGTCGGTGACGTCTTCACGCACACCGGCAACGGATGAAAACTCGTGCAGCACGTTGTCGATCTGCACGGATGTGATGGCAGCACCTTGCAGCGACGACATCAGGATGCGGCGCAGCGCGTTGCCGAGCGTCAGACCAAAGCCGCGCTCCAGCGGTTCGGCGATCAGCGTCGCCTGACGCTGCGGGTCATTGCCCGGCTTGACGTCCAGCTGCTGCGGTTTGATCAGCTCAGCCCAATTCTTGTGGATCATGCGTGTCTCCTCAATTCAAGTTCCCAGGCCCATGTCCGTAAGCGGGGGAACACCCGAGGGTCAAAATAACGGCATCGGGCCGCGGGAATCCGCGACCCGTGCATGGGTAGTTTCTTTAGACGCGGCGGCGCTTTGGCGGGCGGCAGCCGTTGTGGGCCATCGGCGTGACATCACGGATCGAAGTGATGTTGAGGCCAAACGCAGCCAAAGCGCGCAGCGCGCTTTCACGGCCCGAACCGGGGCCCTGAACTTCGACCTCAAGCGTCTTGACGCCATGTTCCTGGGCCTTGCTTGGCCACATCTTCCGCGGCCATCTGCGCCGCGTAGGGCGTGGATTTCCGCGAGCCCTTGAAGCCCATCGTGCCAGCCGACGACCAGGCAATCGCGTTGCCCTGCACGTCAGAGATCAGGATCTTGGTGTTGTTGAACGACGAGTTCACATGCGCCACGCCGGCGGCGATGTTCTTGCGCTCTTTTTTCTTCGTACGGACCTTTTCACGTGCCATTGATCAGACCCCCTATTTCTTCTTGCCGGCAATGGCCTTTGCGGGGCCTTTGCGGGTGCGAGCGTTGGTGTGGGTCCGCTGGCCGCGAACCGGAAGGTTGCGACGGTGACGCAGGCCGCGGTAGCAGCCAAGGTCCATCAGACGCTTGATGTTCATCTGCGTTTCACGGCGCAGGTCACCTTCGACGGTGACGTTGGCGTCGATATGTTCGCGAATGGCCAGAACCTCGGCATCCGACAGCTCGTTCACCCGACGGGTCTGGTCGATACCGACAGACTCGCAGATGGTTTTGGCGATCGAGGGGCCGATTCCGGTGATATAGGTAAGGGCGATGGGAACCCGCTTTGCAGTCGGGATGTTTACGCCGGCGATACGTGCCACGTGTCATTTCCTTTTCGTTGCGGTTCCGTAGTGCCGGAACCTTTTTTCACAACATAAGCCCGCGGGGATTTTCACCTGCGGGCCACGCTGAACTCAATCTGGTACGAACGGGGCGCGACCCCTTGTTTCATACCGATTCCCTTGCGGGATGCGGTGCAATACGGGGTTCTGCCGGTAGGGTCAAGACCTGTGAACCGATTAGAGCGAGATGACTTTTCAAAGAAGGAAAATCATCGGAATTCGCCTAATCCTGGGGTGAATTCCGATTCAGTTGAAAGTCATCCTGCTTCAGTCCAGAACCTCTGCGATCGCGGCTGCGACCTTGTCCATTTCGGCCAGTCCGTTCGACCGAATTCAGCTTGCCCTTGGCATAGTAGTAGCCGATCAGCGGCGAGGTTTTCTTGTAGTATTCCATCAGCCGGGTGCGCAGGCTTTCTTCGTTGTCATCGGCGCGGCGGCGCAGGTCTTGCGCGCCGCAGACATCGCAGGTGCCCTCGACCTTCGGCTTTTGGTCACGTCGTGATAGACCTCGCCGCAATTGCCGCAGGTGAAGCGGCCCGAGATGCGCTTGACCAGCGCCTCGTCATCGACGCGCAGTCTCGATCACGCGTCGAGGTGGGCGTCGAACTTGGCCAGCAGATCGCCCAGCGCATCGGCCTGGGCCAGCGTGCGCGGAAAGCCGTCGAAGATGAAGCCGCCGGCATTGTCGCCTTTCAGCTTTTCCTCGATCAGGCCGATCACGATCTCATCGGTGACAAGCTCTCCGGCATCCATCACGGCGGCCACGCGCTTGCCCATGTCGGTGCCCGATTTGCGCGCGTCGCGCAGCATGTCGCCGGTCGAAAGCTGGATCATGTCGCGCTCGTCCACCAGACGGCGGGCCTGCGTTCCTTTCCCTGCCCCCGGTGGCCCGAGGAGGATAATGTTCATCGTCTCGACGTCCCCTTCTTGCTGCGCTTTTTGCCGCGCAGCTGCGATCGTTCGATCAGGCCTTCGTACTGGTGCGCCAGCAGGTGCGATTGCACTTGCTGGATCGTGTCCATCGTCACCGAGACGACGATCAGCACCGAGGTGCCGCCAAAATAGAACGGGATCGCAAGTTGCGAGCGCAGGATCTCGGGCATCAGACAAACGGCCGCCAGATAGCCCGACCCCAGCACCAGAAGCCGGGTGACGACATAGTCCAGATATTCCTCGGTCTTCTTGCCGGGGCGGATACCCGGAACAAAGCCGTTCTGGTTTTTCAGGTTGTCGGCCACGTCATCGGTCTTGAACGACACGTTGATGGTGTAAAAGAAGGTGAAGAAGATGATCATGGCCGCGAAGAACAGCAGGTACAGCGGCTGGCCGGGGCCGAAATAGGCCAGGATCGTCGACATCACCGGGCCGGTCTGCTGGCCCGAGAAGGTGGCCAGCGTCGTCGGCAGCAACAGCAGCGACGAGGCGAAGATCGCCGGGATGACGCCGGCGGGGTTGACCTTGATCGGCAGGTGCGAAGAGCCGCCGTCGTAGACCTTCATGCCGACCTGACGGCGCGGATACTGGATGTGGATCTTGCGCAGCGCACGCTCCATGAACACCACGAAGGCGATCACCGCGACGACCATCACGATCACGCCGATGATCACGGCGGGGCTGATCGAGCCCTGACCGGCCGCTCTCAAAGAACTGCGCCAAAGCGCGCGGGATCTCGGCGACGATGCCGACGAAAATGATCAGGCTGATGCCGTTGCCGATGCCGCGCTGGGTGATCTGCTCGCCCAGCCACATCAGGAACATCGTGCCGCCGACCAGCGTGATCATGCAGCCGATGCGGAAGAACCAGCCCGGATCGGTGGCCAGATCGCCGGCCTCGAGGCTGGCGGCCAGCGCATAGGCCTGGAACGTGGCCAGAAACACGGTGCCGTAGCGGGTGTACTGGTTGATCTTCTTGCGGCCCTGCTCACCCTCTTTCTTCAGCTGTTCAAGCTGCGGCACCATCGCGGTCATCAGCTGGATGATGATCGAGGCCGAGATGTAGGGCATGATGCCAAGCGCGAAGATCCCCATCCGGGAAATCGCACCGCCGGTGAACATGTTGAGGATGCCACCGATGCCGGTCGCCGCCTGATCCATGAATTGCCGCAGGGCCAGACCGTCGATGCCCGGAACCGGGATGTAGGTGCCAAGCCGGTAGACGATCAGAAGGCCGAGGGTAAAGAAGATGCGGCTGCGCAGCTCGGTCGCCTTGCCGAACGCGCCCCAGCTCATGTTGGCGGCCATTTGTTCTGCTGCGGATGCCATATGGGGTCTCTCTATTGCAATAACGCCGCCGGACCGTTTCCCGGTCGGCGGCGCCATGAAAACTTAACGGATGATGTAAGCAGCCACGGGGCCGCCCACAACCCTTTATTCAGCCGCCGACGCAGTCGTGACCGTCAGCGAGCCGCCTGCCTTCTCGACCGCCGCGATGGCCGATTTCGACGCGCCGGTGACCGCCAGCTTGATCTTGGCGGTAAAATCACCCTTCGCCAGCACCCGCACACCGTCGAGCTTGCGCCGCACGATGCCGGTCTCGATCAGCACATCCTCGGTGATGTCCTTCTTGATATCGAGCTTCTTGGCGTCGATGAATTTTTGCAGCAGGCCGAGGTTGACCACGGCGAATTTCTTGCGGTTCGGCTTGTTGAAGCCGCGCTTGGGCAGACGCTGGTACAGCGGCATCTGGCCGCCCTCATAGGCTTTGATCGCCACACCCGAACGGGATTTCTGACCCTTGATACCACGGCCAGCGGTCTTGCCCTTGCCAGAGCCGGGGCCACGGCCAACGCGCATCCGCTTCTTGGTGGCGCCTTCGTTATCGGCTAATTCATGCAGTTTCATGTCGCTTCTCCTGTGCCGGATATGACCCCCAGCGACGGGAGCGGCCAACCACGGCGTTTCTTCATTGAGTTCGGGGTCCGCGAGGGACCACCGGGGGCGTATAGGCGAAGCGGCGGGGGGGATCAAGGGGGGTGCTGGGTTTGGGCCTGACAGAGGGTCGCGCCTGACCTGAGGGGTGGGCGCGAACGCGCCTGCGTCACGCCAGAGGCGTGCCTCCCGGCACGACGGGGGCAGGTCAGGCGCGGCCCGGTCCGATGGACCGGGCGGGACCACTCCCTGTTGTTGGTTTACTGGCTTTCGAGCGGTAGGATTAAAGAGGGAGGTTCTTTTTCTTGGCAACCCGCGACGAACTTTACGCTAAATTTGGCATTACTGCCGAAGCGGCTCAGCTATTCGAAACCGAGTTGGGAACTCTAATCTTGTGCGCCCAAGGCATTGAGAACAATTGGCACATTAAACCAGATGGTGAGGCTGCCCGGAAGGCTCTGGATGATATAAGTCGCAGCACACTTGGCCGCCTCCTCGGCAGTCTGAAAATTCACGTCAATCTTGAGAACGATCTAGCAGACCAGTTTTCGAGCGCGCTACAGGCACGCAATAGACTGTTTCATGGCTTCTTCGAGAAACACGATTTCAAGATTCAAAGTGACGAGGGTCGCGACGTCATGGTCGACGATCTGGAGCTTTTGCATAACGAAATTTTCAATGCATGGCGAACGGCTAGCGCGATGGCAACTTTGGCCGTTGGCGCGTTTGTTGACGAGCGCCAAAGGTCGGTCAAACCTGACTAGGCATCTCAAAGGGCGGCGCCCGGCCCGAGGGTGTGTGCGAAGCGCCCGCCGTCACGCCGGAGGCGTGCCCGCGGCACGACGGGGCGGGTCGGGCGCTGCCCGGCGTGCCGCCGGGCGAAAGCGATGACGGGGTGCACAACAAAAAAAACGCCCCGGTTACCCCGAGGCGTTTTTGGTGGCGCTCTGAACCGTTCAGGCCGGTTGTGGCCAGACGAAATCGGGGCGCAGGGCGGCTTCCACCGGGCGGCCGTCATTCGGCTTCGGAACCCCGGTCGCGGGATCGTAGAACGCGTGATACGTCGCCTTGGGAAACTTCGCCGTGTCGTAGCCCATCAGGTTCGGCACGATCACCCGGATCCGGTGCTGCTTGTCGTCCAGCATGATCGGGGTACCGCATTCCGCGCAGGTGCACAGTTCCAGCGGGCCGTCCGGGTTCTTGGCGTTGAACGGCTGCCGCTTCAGGCCAGCCTCGTTATCGACCTTGACGTCCTTGTAGTTGAAGAACGCCACATGCGTCGTCGGCTGCCCGGTCACCGATTTGCAGACCGAGCAATGGCAGGTGTGGTTGTCGATCGGCCCATGGGCCGTCTTGGTATGGATATGAGCGCAGCCGCCCGTCATTTCTTCAGACATGTAACCCCCCTTTTGTGATCGCCATGGCGCGACACGCGAATTCTTACAAAAAATCCGCAAAAAAGCGCCATAGACCAAAGTAGGGGAGCATATCCGGCCCGAAAACCAAAAACGCCCCCGGAAATCCGGAGGCGTTCTCGTCTTGATACGGGCGGGCGGCTGGTCAGCCGCGCTCTTCGATGATCTCGACCAGATGCGGGATCGAGTTCGACCATGCCGCGCACGGAAGGCGTATCTTCCAGCTCGCGGGTGCGGTGCATCTTGTTCAGGCCCAGACCCTTCAGCGTAGCACGCTGGACTGGCGGGGCGGCGGATCGGCGAACCGACCTGCTTTACGACGATGGTTTTCTTGGCCATGTTCCCGTGTCCTTACGCTTCTGCGGTTCGGCCTCGGCCTCGGCCGGGCTATCGTCACGGCTTGCGGCAGGATGTCGGCCACCTTCTTGCCGCGACGCTGCGCGACCGAGCGGGGGCTCGATTCCTTCTGCAACCCGTCCATCGTGGCGCGGATCATGTTGTAGGGGTTTTGCGACCCCAACGACTTGGCCACCACGTCCTGCACGCCGAGCATCTCGAAGATGGCGCGCATCGGGCCACCGGCGATGATGCCGGTACCGGCGGGGGCCTGACGCATCACGACGCGACCGGCACCGTGGCGGCCGTCGATATCGTGGTGCAGCGTGCGGCCTTCGCGCAGTTGCACGCGGATCATCTGGCGCTTGGCCTGTTCGGTGGCCTTGCGGATCGCCTCGGGAACTTCCTTGGCCTTACCCTTGCCAAAGCCGACGCGGCCCTTCTGGTCACCGACAACCACGAGGGCTGCAAAGCCGAAGCGCTTACCACCCTTGACGGTCTTCGATACACGGTTGATCGCTACGAGACGATCGGCGAATTCAGGGGTCTCGTCGCGGTCGCGACGGCCGCCCCTTTGATGTGGTTCTCTTGCCATTATCGTCTCCTTAGAACTTCAGGCCGCCTTCACGTGCTGCGTCGGCCAAAGCCTTGACACTGCCGTGAAAGAGGAAGCCGCCACGATCGAAATAGCATTCGGTCACTTTGGCCTTCTTTGCGCGTTCCGCGATGGCGGCACCGATCTTGGTGGCCGCTTCGATGTTGTTCTTGCCGATCACGCCCAGATCCTTTTCCAGCGTGGAAGCGGATGCCAGCGTGACGCCGTTCACATCGTCGATCAGCTGAACGCTGATGTTCTTGTTGCTGCGGTGGACCGACAGGCGCGCGCGCCCGTTTGCCATTTTCCGCAATTTGTTCCGGACGCGCAGGCGGCGCTTCAAGAACAGGTCTCTTTTGCTGTTTGCCATGATGTGCGTCCTTACTTCTTCTTGCCTTCTTTGCGGAAGATGTACTCGTCCTTGTACTTGATACCCTTGCCCTTGTAGGGCTCGGGCTTGCGCCAGGCGCGGATATTCGCCGCGACCTGACCAACAAGCTGCTGGTCGATACCTTCCACAATGACCTCGGTCTGCTTCGGGGACGTCACGGTGACACCCTCGGGCACTTCGAAATTCACGTCGTGGCTGTAACCCAGCGACAGTTTCAGGGTCGTGCCCTGAAGGTTCGCGCGATAGCCGACGCCGTTGATCTCAAGCTCTTTCCTGAAACCGGTCGAAACGCCGGTCACAAGGTTTTCCACCATCGAGCGGGACATGCCCCACTGCTGGCGCGCGCGCTTGGAATTGCCGCGCGGCGTGACGGTGATGACGTTGTCCTCGGACTTGATCGTGACATCGTCGGTTGCGGTAAAGCTGCGGGTGCCTTTCGGCCCCTTCACTTCGACGGTCTGGCCAGAGACGGTGGCCGAAACCCCCGACGGCAGCTCGACCGGTTTTTTACCAATGCGAGACATACCCTACTCCCTAGAAGATCGTGCAAAGCACTTCGCCGCCAACATTGGCTGCGCGTGCGCTTGCATCCGACATGACG
The DNA here is from genome assembly GCA_963714615.1 of uncultured Alphaproteobacteria bacterium. Taxonomy (GTDB): domain Bacteria; phylum Pseudomonadota; class Alphaproteobacteria; order Rhodobacterales; family Rhodobacteraceae; genus JAHEAO01. Next base: position 111,282 of record CAVQOV010000014.1, read on the forward strand.
CCCTTCGGCGTCGAGACGATCGACACACCCAGACCCTGACGGACCGAGGGGATGTCCTTGACGCCCATGTAAACGCGGCGGCCGGGCTTGGAGACCCGCTTGAGCTCGCGAATGACAGGGGTGCCTTCGTAGTATTTGAGGCTGATTTCAAACGCCGGATGGCCATCGGCCCCGGTCGATTTTTCATAGCCGCGAATGTAGCCTTCGTCCGCCAGCACATCCAGAACCCAGCCGCGCAGCTTGGAAGCCGGCGTCGAGGTGGTGGACTTGCCGCGCAGTTGCGCGTTGCGGATCCGGGTGAGCATATCGGCGATAGGATCGTTCATTTATATGCCCTCCTTACCAGCTGGATTTCACAAGGCCGGGGATCTGACCGGCAGAGCCGAGATCCCGCAGCGCGATCCGCGACACCTTCAGCTTACGGTAGTAAGCATGCGGGCGGCCGGTCAGCTGGCAGCGGTTGTGCAACCGGACAGCCGAGGAATTGCGCGGCAGTTTGGCAAGCTTCAGCGAAGCGCGGAACCGCTCTTCCATCGGCTTGGATTGGTCGTTGACGATCGCTTTCAGCGCGGCCCGCTTGCCGGCATACTGCTCGACCAGCTTCTGGCGCTTCTTTTCGCGTTCGATCATGGATGTCTTAGCCATATCTGTGTTCTTCCTTCCGCGATCAGCTGTTGAAGGGCATGTTGAATTGCTTCAACAGTGCCTTCGCTTCCGCGTCGGTCTTCGCGGTGGTGCAGATGATGATGTCCATCCCCCAGTTCTCATCAACCTTGTCAAAGTTGATCTCGGGGAAAACGATGTGCTCCTTCAGGCCCATGGCGTAGTTGCCACGACCGTCGAACGACTTGGCGCTAGACACCGCGAAAGTCGCGGATCCGCGGCATCGCGACGGTGATCAGGCGGTCGAGGAATTCGTACATCCGGTCGCCGCGCAAGGTCACCTTGGCGCCAAGCGGCATTTCCTCACGCACCCGGAAACCCGCGATCGATTTCTTGGCGATGGTGATGACGGCCTGCTGACCGGCGATGGTCGAAAGGTCAGCTTGCGCCGATTTCGCCTTCTTGGTGTCGCGCACAGCCTCGGCGCCGCAGCCGATGTTCAGGACGATCTTGTCCAGACGCGGGATCTGCATGTCGTTCTTGTAGCCGATCTCTTCTTTCAGAGCGGCCCGCGCGACATCATTGTAATGCGCCTTGAGGCGCGGGGTATAAGTAGCCTGATCAAGCATCAGATCGTCTCCCCGGTTGTCTTGGCGTAGCGGACCTTCTTGTCGTCTTCCATCCGGAAACCGACGCGGGTTGCTTTGCCCTTGCTGTCCACGAGGGCCAGGTTCGACAGATCGACCGGAACGGCGGTCGGCACGCGGCCACCCTGGCTCGACTGGGTTTGTTTGGTGTGACGGATGGCGATGTTCACGCCTTCGACGACGGCCTTGCCCTTGGACGGCATCACAACCGAGATTTCCCCGGTGGCACCCTTGTCCTTGCCCGACAGCACGACGACCTTGTCACCTTTGCGCAGCTTGGCAGCCATTACAGCACCTCCGGAGCAAGCGAGATGATTTTCATGAAGTTCTTCGCCCGCAACTCGCGCACCACCGGCCCGAAGATCCGGGTGCCGAGCGGCTCGTTGGCGTTGTTGAGGATGACGGCGGCGTTCCGGTCGAACCGGATCGTGGTGCCATCGTCACGGCGAACTTCCTTGGCGGTGCGAACGACAACGGCCTTGCGGACGTCACCCTTCTTCACACGGCCACGCGGAATGGCTTCCTTCACCGACACCACGATGATGTCGCCAACACTGGCGTAACGGCGATGGGAACCACCCAGAACCTTGATGCACTGCACCCGGCGAGCGCCAGAGTTGTCAGCAACATCCAGGTTGGTCTGCATCTGGATCATTTGGTTTCTCCCGACCTGTGGGGACCAGCCTTAGCTATTTGGCCCCAGGGTTTCGATTGAACCGGACTGTTACCGCCTAGTTTGCGATAACCTCCCAGCGTTTGGTTTTCGACTTCGGCGCACATTCCTGAATGCGGACTGAGTCGCCGACGTTGAAAGAGTTGTTCTCGTCGTGGGCCCGGTATTTCTTGGACTTGCGGACGGTCTTGTGCAGCAGCGGGTGCTTGAAGCGACGCTCGACAGACACGGTAACGGTCTGTGCGTTGGCGTTCGAGGTCACGGTGCCTTGCAGAATACGTTTGGGCATATCTTCAGGCTCCTTTGACTGCGGCCGCTTCAGCGGCTTTCTGGTTCAAAATGGTGCTCACACGGGCAACGTCACGACGGACGGAACGCATGCGCGCGGTGTTCTCGATCTGGCCGGTGGCCTGCTGAAAGCGCAGGTTGAAGGCTTCTTTCTTCAGCGCAACAAGCTGCGTGCGCAACTCGTCGGGCGTCTTGTCTTTGAGTTCCTGAGCATTCATGGCTCAAACGTCCTTTCAACATCACCGGAAGGCCCCTGACGGGTGACCCCTGATTCCGGTGGAGTTCATTGCAGAAGTGGGCCGTATAGGGGGGTTTGGGGGGGTTGGCAAGCGGGAATTCCCGCGGCTTTACGGAATCGGCCTGACGCAAAGTTCACGGCACAGCGCCGCTGCCCTCTCGCCACGATTGCCGCCCTGCGGTAAGAGGCACCATGGCACAGATTGAATCGCTCTTCGTCACCCGTCTCTACCGCGCCCGGCTCTCGGAATTTGGCCCCAAGGTCGACCCGGACGAACTTGTCGCCTCGTGCAACACGATCGCCGAAGATGACGAGGCGGGGCAGCAATGGTGCGAGGACAACGACTTTCCCGGCTATACCAGCTACGCCTCGCTCAGCGACCTGCCCTGGCGGTTCCCGATCTTCAAGACGATGGTCAAGGCGCTGAACAAACACGTCGCGGCCTTTGCCGACGACCTGCAATTCGATCTGGACGGCCGCAAGCTGATGCTCGATGACTCTGGATCAACATCCTGCCCGAAGGCGGCTCGCATTCCGCGCATCTGCATCCGCATTCCGTCATCAGCGGCACCACCTACGTGGCGATGCCCGAAGGCGCATCGGCCCTGAAACTGGAAGACCCGCGCCACGCGATGATGATGGCCGCCCCGCCCCGCCTGAAAGACGCCCGGCGCGAGATGAAGAACTTCATCTACCTCACCCCCGACGCCGGCGACGTCCTCATGTGGGAAAGCTGGCTGCGCCACGAGGTGCCGATGAACATGGCCGAGGACGAACGGATGTCGGTGAGTTTCAACTATCGGTGGGGGTGAGGGGGTACGTAGGGTGGGTTTCAACCCACCTCCCCCGCAAAGGCCGAACCCGACCATCACCGACCCAGCACACCAGAGGGCAGCGCCCGACCGCGGGTGGGCGCCCCAAACGCCTGAGGTCTCCGCTTTATGGTGCCGCAACATCCAACACCCGATCGATGCACAGCGGCACCGAAGCGCCCGCCCATCGTGCGGAAAACACGCCCTTGGCGTGACGCGGTCGGGCGCTGCCGGCACTGGCTGCCTTGTTCCGGGCCGAACCAATTCTCGAACGCTGGAAGAGGCTCCACAACATCCGCGCTTGGGCACCCCGGCACAACACAGCGAGCGTAGGGTGGGTTTCAACCCACCATCCCCGTCAAGTTCGTCGCGATCGCGGATTGAAACATACCACGACCCCCTGTGCGCAACGCGGGCGATGCGGCGAATGACACAATCTCGTCCAGAACACTGCACAAGATCGTCCCGATCTTTCCATTTGGTGCTCTGGAACGACGAATCCATATCCGAATTGCTTCAGTTGCGGGGCGACAATGCTCAAAGCGCTATTTCGCCTTTTATTTCGCTCTGCTCCGAAAAAAGCTCGGGTTGTCGATACTGCAAAGCTGGGCCATTACCGACCCCATATTCCCCATAAGCGTTCGACTTGGGAGCAGAAACCATTAAGAACTCCGACAACCCAGACTCTAAAGGGCAAGTGCTATGTGATTGATGGCGACACAATCGTCATAAGTAGCACGAAGATCAGGTTAGCAGGGATAGACGCCCCCGAACTGGATCACCCATGGGGCAAGAAAGCCAAGTTCGCCCTGATCGGATTGTGCAAAGGCAAGGTCGTTACGGCCGAAATCAAAGACGAAGTGTCATACGATCGGATCGTGGCAAAATGCTTTCTACCTGACGGTACGGACATTGCGGCCGTTCTTGTCGAACAAGGGTTAGCGCTTGATTGGCCCAAGTTCTCCGGAGGCCATTACCGCCACCTCGAACCGGAAGGGGTCAGAAAAAAGCTTTGGCGCTGTGCAGCCAAACATCAAGGCCGCTTGAAAAGCATTGAGTCGAGAGGGTAGGTTTGGCGGTTGTAACAAGCGTAGGGTGGGTTTCAACCCACCATCCGGCGACATCTCTCTGCCACGCCGCTCCCCACCCTTTGTGTCAATCCCCACCGCCCGCCACCTCAAATCCGTTAACAAATCCCAAACAGAATTTCCCAACCCATTGATTTGAAACCGAGTTCCGTTTCCGTCCACATGTGGACACCCCGAAAAACCAAAAGGGCGAGGAAATCCCCGCCCTTTCAGAATTCTCTCCGGGCGGCCCGCCGGAAATCTTCGATTTCCCGCTACACCGTCTCGGCGACCTTTGGTCGCCGTTTACCAGTCTTCCCGGACGATCGTGCGGGTCTTGATCGGCAGCTTCATCGCCGCCAATCGCAAGGCCTCGCGGGCGACAACTTCGGTGACGCCGTCGATCTCGAACATGATCCGGCCCGGCTTCACTTTCGCCGCCCAGAAATCAACCGAGCCCTTACCCTTACCCATCCGAACTTCGGTGGGCTTCGAGGTGACCGGCACGTCCGGGAAGATCCGGATCCAGACCGAGCCCTGCCGCTTCATGTGCCGCGTGAGGGCACGACGAGCGGCTTCGATCTGCCGGGCGGTGATCCGCTCCGGCTCTGTCGCTTTCAGCCCGTAGGTGCCGAACGCCAGTTCAAAACCGCCCTTGGCTTCGCCGTGAATACGGCCCTTGTGCTGTTTGCGAAATTTGGTGCGCTTTGGTTGCAGCATCTTTTTCTCTCCTTACCGGCGGCCGCCGGGGCCACGCGGCTGCGAGCCACGGGGGGCGGGACCATCCTGGAGTTCCTGCTGGCGACGGTCACGGGCACCTGGATCGTGCTCCATGATCTCACCTTTGAAAATCCAGACCTTCACGCCGATGATTCCATAGGCGGTCTTGGCTTCGTGGGTTGCATAGTCGATATCGGCCCGCAGGGTGTGCAGCGGCACGCGGCCCTCGCGGTACCATTCGGTGCGCGCGATCTCTGCGCCACCCAGACGACCGGCGACGTTCACGCGGATACCAAGGGCACCCATGCGCATCGCGTTCTGAACCGCCCGCTTCATCGCGCGGCGGAAGGAAATCCGACGCTCGAGCTGCTGGGTGATGCTTTCGGCCACGAGGGCGGCATCAAGTTCCGGCTTGCGCACTTCGACGATGTTCAGGTGCAGTTCGCTGTCGGTCATGTTCGCCAGCTTCTTGCGCAGGGTTTCGATGTCTGCGCCTTTCTTGCCGATGATCACACCCGGACGTGCGGTGTGCACCGTCACGCGGCATTTCTTGTGCGGACGCTCGATGATGACCTTGGAAACGCCGGCCTGCTTGCACTCTTCACGGATGAATTCGCGCATCTTGAGGTCTTCAAGAAGCAGGTTGCCGTAATCCTTGGTGTCGGCATACCAGCGGCTGTCCCAGGTGCGGTTGACCTGAAGGCGCATGCCGATCGGATTGACTTTATGACCCATTATGCTTGCTCCTCAACGCGGACTTCGCGCACCAGAATGGTGAGTTCCGAGAACGGCTTCAGTATCTTGCCGAACCGGCCACGCGCACGCGGGCGACCGCGCTTGAGGACCATGTTCTTGCCGACATAAGCCTCGGCGACGACCAGTTCATCGACGTCCAGGTTGTGGTTGTTCTCGGCATTCGCGATCGCGGACTGAAGGCATTTCTTCACATCCTCGGCGATCCGCTTTTTTGAGAAGGTCAGGTCCGTCAGGGCCTTGTCGACCTTCTTGCCGCGGATCATCTGCGCGACGAGATTGAGTTTCTGCGGGCTGGTGCGAAGCATCTTGGATTTTGCCATTGCTTCGTTGTCGGCCACGCGGCGGGGATTTTTATCCTTGCTCATGGCTTACTTCCGCTTCGCTTTTTTGTCGGCGGAATGACCTGTGTAGGTCCGTGTCGGCGAGTATTCACCGAACTTCTGACCAATCATGTCTTCGCTGACGTTGACAGGGATGTGCTTGCGGCCGTTGTAGACGCCAAACGTCAGACCGACAAACTGCGGCAGGATCGTCGAGCGGCGCGACCAGATCTTGATAACTTCGTTGCGGCCCGATTCCTTGGACTTCTCGGCTTTCTTGAGAACGTAGGAATCTACGAAGGGGCCTTTCCATACAGAACGCGACATGATTACCGGCCCTTCTTCTTGGCGTGACGCGAGCGAATGATCAGCTTGCTGGACGCTTTGTTCTTGTTCCGGGTTTTTGCACCCTTGGTCGGCTTGCCCCACGGGGTAACCGGATGACGGCCACCCGAGGTGCGGCCTTCGCCACCACCATGCGGGTGGTCGATCGGGTTCATCGCAACACCGCGAACCGAAGGACGCTTGCCGTAGTGGCGGTTGCGACCGGCCTTGCCGAGGTTCTGGTTCGAGTTGTCGGGGTTCGACACGGCACCGATGGTGGCCATGCATTCCTGACGGACCATGCGCAGTTCGCCCGACGACAGACGGATCTGAGCGTAGCCACCATCACGACCGACGAACTGGGCGTAGGTGCCGGCAGCGCGGGCGATCTGGCCGCCTTTGCCCTGCTTCAGCTCGATGTTGTGCACGATGGTACCGATCGGCATGCCCGAGAACGGCATCGCGTTGCCCGGCTTCACGTCGACCTTCGCACCGGCGATGATCTTGTCGCCAACGCCAAGGCGCTGCGGGGCCAGCACGTATGCCTGCTCGCCGTCGTCATACTTGACCAGCGCGATGAAGGCGGTGCGGTTCGGGTCGTATTCGATCCGTTCCACGGTGGCCGACACGTCGAACTTGTTCCGCTTGAAATCCACGATGCGGTAAAGACGCTTGGCGCCTCCACCACGGCGACGCATAGTGATCCGTCCGGTGTTGTTCCGTCCGCCGTTCTTGGTCAGACCCTCTGTGAGGGCTTTGACCGGGCGGCCTTTCCAAAGCTCCGAACGGTCGATCAGCACCAGCCCACGCTGGCCTGGCGTCGTCGGCTTGTACGACTTGAGTGCCATGCTTTCTGTCTTCCGTTAGCTTTGGACCAAAGGTCCAGGTTCAGTCATGGGTCGTTAGACCCGGGTTAAAAAAGTGTCGGCCCCCGCGTGGGGGGCCGAAGATTTGGCGCGTTCTATCAGAGGCCCGTCGAGACGTCGATAGTATTGCCTTCTTCCAGCGTCACGTAGGCTTTCTTGACATCCTTGCGGACGCCGGGCTTGCCACGGAACTTCTTGGTCTTGCCTTTGGTGATGGACGTGTTGACGGCCTTCACCTTGACACCAAAGAGGGCTTCGACGGCCTCTTTGATCTGCGGCTTGTTCGCTGCGATCGCCACTTCGAAAACAACGCCATTGGCCTCGGAGGTCATGGTCGCCTTTTCGGTGATGATCGGTTTGCGGATCACATCGTAATGTTCTGGCTTCGCGCTCATTTCAGTCGAGCCTCCAGTGCTTCGATACCCGCCTTGGTGATCACCAGAGTGTCACGCTTGAGGATATCATAGACGTTGGCACCCATGGTCGGCAGGATGTCCAGGCCTTGGATGTTGGCGGCGGCGCGGGCGAAGTTTTCGTTCACCTCTGCCCCGTCGATGATCAGCACGCGCTTCCAGCCGAGGTTCTTGACGGCTTTGGCCAGCGAGCTTGTCTTGGCATCCTTCATATCGATCGTGTCGAGGATGATCAGATTGCCAGTCGCCGCCTTGGACGACAAAGCGTGCTTGAGGCCAAGCTTGCGGAACTTCTTGGTCAGGTCATGCGCGTGGCTGCGCGGGGTCGGAACCTTGTAGCCGCCACCGTGCCGGAAGATCGGTGCCTTGCGGGAACCGTGGCGTGCGCCGCCGGTGCCCTTCTGGCGATAGATCTTCTTGGTCGAGTAGCTGACCTCGGTCCGGGTCTTGGCGCTGTGGGTGCCGGCCTGCGCGCGGGCGCGCTGCCAGCGAACCACGCGGTGCAGGATGTCTGCACGCGGCTCCAGGCCAAAGATATCGTCCGACAGGTCAATGTCGCCGGCCTTCTTGGCGTCGAGTTTGATGACATCAGCCTTCATTTTTCTCGTCTCCTTCCGGCTTGGCGGCGTCGTCGCCGGAGTCTTTCGCTTCGTCAGCCTCGGAGGCTTCGAGCGACGCGGCTTCGGCGGCAATTGCGGCCTCTGCTGCTGCGGCTTCCGCTGCGGCTGCTTCTGCTGCGGCGGCGGCTGCGGCTTCTTCGGCCAGTCGCTTGGCTTCTTCGGCCAGCGATTTCAGACCAGCGGGCAGCATCACGTTTTCAGGCGTCGGCTTTTTGACCGCATCCTTGACCGTGACCCAACCGCCCTTGGAGCCGGGAACAGCGCCCTTGACCATGATCAGGCCGCGATCGGTATCGGTGCGGACGACCTGCAGGTTCTGCGTGGTGACACGGGCAGAGCCCATGTGACCGGCCATCTTCTTGCCCTTGAACACCTTGCCCGGATCCTGACACTGACCCGTTGAGCCGTGCGAACGGTGCGACACAGACACACCGTGCGAGGCGCGCAGTCCGCTGAAGTTGTGCCGCTTCATGGCTCCCTGAAAGCCTTTACCCACCGAGGTGCCCGATACATCAACGAACTGACCGGCAAAATAGTGGTCTGCAGTCAGTTCTTCACCGACGGCGATCATGTTTTCCGGATCAACCCGGAATTCAGCGATCTTCCGCTTCGGCGCGACATTGGCGGCCGTGAAGTGGCCACGCATCGCCTGAGACACACGCTTGGCCTTGGCCGTGCCGGCGCCCAGCTGGACGGCCGAATAGCCGTCTTTGTCAGCGGTACGCTGTGCAACAACCTGCAGGCTGTCGAGTTGAAGGACGGTCACAGGAATCTGCTTGCCGTCTTCCATGAACAGGCGGGTCATGCCCACCTTCTTTGCGATTACACCAGAGCGCAACATAACAGGGTGCCCTCCTTAAATCTTGATTTCGACGTCCACACCGGCGGCCAGGTCGAGCTTCATCAGCGCGTCCACGGTCTGCGGGGTGGGGTCGACGATGTCGAGAAGACGCTTGTGCGTGCGGATCTCAAACTGGTCACGCGACTTTTTGTCGATGTGCGGACCACGAAGAACCGTGAACTTCTCGATCTTGTTGGGCAGCGGGATCGGACCACGGACGGTGGCACCGGTGCGCTTGGCCGTGCTGACGATTTCCGCCGTGCTGGCATCCAGCACGCGGTAATCAAAGGCTTTGAGCCTGATCCGGATATTTTGGCTTTGAGCGGCCATGTGTCTTGCCTTTCGCGGCTTTAGATTGAGAGGTGGAGCGGGGGTCATCCCCGTCCCACATCGAATCTGGTCTTTATTTACTCGATGATCTTGGAGACGACGCCGGCGCCGACGGTGCGGCCGCCTTCGCGGATGGCGAAGCGCAGTTTGTCTTCCATTGCGATCGGGGCGATCAGTTCGACGTTGAACTTCAGGTTGTCGCCCGGCATCACCATCTCTGTGCCTTCAGGCAGCATCACCGTGCCGGTCACATCCGTGGTGCGGAAGTAGAACTGCGGACGGTAGTTCGCGAAGAACGGCGTGTGGCGGCCACCCTCTTCCTTGGTCAGGATGTAGGCCTCGGCCTCGAACTTGGTGTGCGGCTTGACCGAACCCGGCTTGCACAGCACCTGGCCACGCTCGACGCCTTCACGATCGACACCGCGCAGCAAGAGGCCGACGTTGTCGCCCGCCTGGCCCTGATCGAGAAGCTTGCGGAACATCTCGACACCGGTGCAGGTGGTCTTGGTGGTCGGGCGAATGCCGACGATCTCGATCTCTTCGCCCACCTTCACGATGCCACGCTCGACGCGCCCCGTCGCAACCGTGCCGCGGCCGGAGATCGAGAACACGTCCTCAACCGGCATCAGGAACGGCTGGTCAACCGCACGCGCAGGCGTCGGGATGTACTCGTCGACCGCCTTCATCAGCGCGCGGATCGAGTTCTCGCCGATCTCGGGATCGGTGCCGTTCATCGCCGCCAGAGCCGAGCCGCGGATGATCGGAATGTCGTCGCCCGGGTAGTCGTACGAGGACAGCAGTTCGCGGATTTCCATCTCGACCAGTTCCAGCAGCTCCTCGTCATCGACCTGGTCGACCTTGTTCATGTAGACGACCATGTAGGGAATGCCGACCTGGCGACCCAGCAGGATGTGCTCGCGGGTTTGCGGCATCGGGCCGTCAGCGGCGTTCACAACAAGGATCGCGCCGTCCATCTGGGCGGCACCGGTGATCATGTTCTTGACGTAGTCGGCGTGGCCGGGGCAATCGACGTGCGCATAGTGACGCGCTTCGGTCTCATACTCCACGTGCGCCGTCGAGATCGTGATGCCGCGGGCCTTCTCTTCCGGCGCGCCGTCAATCTGGTCATAGGCCTTGAATTCACCGAAATACTTGGTGATCGCCGCCGTCAGCGTCGTCTTGCCGTGGTCAACATGGCCAATCGTCCCAATGTTGACATGCGGTTTGGTGCGTTCGAATTTTGCCTTTGCCATGATGGCCTCCTTTGTCGCGGTGGTGGGCAGGTCGCCCACCCTACTGGTGTGGTGTGTAGGGTGGGCGATCCGCCCACCGCCTTATGCGTATTTCTTCTGGATCTCGTCCGAGATGTTCTGCGGAACCGGTTCGTAGTGGCCGAACTGCATGGTGAAGTTCGCACGTCCCGAGGACATCGAGCGCAGCGTGTTGATGTAGCCGAACATGTTGGCCAGCGGCACGAAGGCGTTGACGACGACGGCGTTGCCGCGTGCCTCTTGCCCCGAGATCTGACCGCGACGCGAGGTCAGGTCACCGATGATGCCGCCAGTATATTCGTCCGGGGTCACAACCTCGACCTTCATGATCGGTTCCAAGAGCTTGGCGCCGGCCTTTTTAAGACCTTCGCGCATCCCGGCACGTGCCGCGATTTCAAACGCCAGAACCGAGGAGTCCACATCGTGGTAGGCACCGTCGATCAGCGCGACCTTGAAGTCGATGACCGGGAAGCCTGCCAGCGGACCGCTGTCCATGACCGACTTGATGCCCTTTTCGACGCCCGGGATGTATTCCTTCGGCACCGAACCACCAACGACTTTGGACTCGAACGAATAACCTTCGCCCGGCTCTGTCGGGGTGATGACCATCTTGACGCGCGCAAACTGACCGGACCCACCCGACTGTTTCTTGTGGGTATAGTCGATCTCGGCTTCGTGGCCGATGGTTTCACGGTAGGCTACCTGCGGCGCACCGATGTTCGCCTCGACCTTGAACTCGCGCTTGAGGCGGTCGATCAGGATGTCGAGGTGAAGTTCGCCCATGCCCTTCATGATCGTTTGACCGGATTCGATATCGGTCTCGACGCGGAACGAGGGATCCTCGGCAGCCAGACGCTGCAGGCCCATCGACATCTTTTCCTGGTCGGCCTTGGTCTTTGGCTCAACGGCGATCTCGATCACCGGATCGGGGAAGGTCATGGTTTCCAGAACGACCGGTTTCTGCGGATCGCAAAGCGTGTCGCCGGTTGTGGTATCCTTGAGGCCCGCAAGCGCGATGATGTCACCGGCAAATGCCTCGGTGATTTCTTCTTGCTTGTTGGCATGCATCATGACCATGCGGCCGATACGTTCTTTCTTGCCCTTGGTGGCGTTCAGAAGCGCATCACCCTTCTTGACCTGGCCCGAGTAAATCCGGGTGAAGGTCAGGGTGCCCATGAACGGATCGTTCATGATCTTGAAGGCAAGGCCCGAGAACGGTTCGCTGTCATCAGCATGGCGCGCGATGTTGCGGGTCTCGGTCTCGTCATCCGGCGAAAAGCCCATGTAGGCGGGCACATCCAGCGGACCGGGCAGGAAGTCGATGACAGCGTTCAGCAGGGGCTGCACGCCCTTGTTCTTGAACGCAGAGCCGGCAAGGACCGGAACGAAGGTCATCGCGAGCGTGCCCTTGCGGACCAGCTTGCGCAGCGTTTCGACATCAGGCTCGTTGCCTTCGAGATAGGCCTCCATGACGTCATCGTCCTGCTCGACAGCAAGTTCCAGCATGTTGTGGCGCCATTCGTCGGCGGTGGCCTTGAGGCTGTCACGAACCGGTTGACGGGTCCAGGTTGCGCCCAGATCCTCGCCCATCCATGTCCATTCTTCCATGGTGATCAGATCGATGATGCCTTCCAGCATGTCTTCGGCCCCGATCGGGATCTGCACGGGCATCGGAATGGCACCGGTGCGGTCCTTGATCATCTTGACGCAGTTGAAGAAGTCAGCGCCGATCTTGTCCATCTTGTTGACGAAGACGATCCGCGGAACCTTGTAACGGTCGGCCTGACGCCAGACGGTTTCGGTCTGGGGTTCAACACCGGCGTTGGCGTCCAGCACGGCGACGGCGCCGTCAAGAACGGCCAGAGAACGCTCGACTTCGATGGTGAAGTCAACGTGGCCGGGAGTGTCGATGATGTTGAAGCGGACCTTGTTGCCCTGCGGGTTCAGGCCATCCTCGGTGCGTTCCCAAAACGTGGTGGTCGCAGCCGACGTGATCGTGATGCCACGCTCCTGCTCCTGCTCCATCCAGTCCATCGTGGCGGCGCCGTCATGGACTTCGCCGATCTTGTGGGACTTGCCGGTGTAGTAAAGGATACGCTCGGTGCAGGTGGTTTTGCCTGCATCGATATGCGCCATGATACCGAAGTTCCGGTACCGGGTCAGGGGATAATCGCGTGCCATTGTTCGGCCCTCTAGATTCTTCGGTTACCAGCGGTAGTGGCTGAACGCCTTGTTGGCGTCGGCCATCTTGTGGGTGTCTTCGCGCTTTTTCACGGCAGTGCCGCGGCCGCTGACGGCATCGACAAGCTCGCCTGCAAGACGCTCTTCCATCGTGTGCTCGTTGCGCTTGGCGGCGGCAGCGATCAGCCAGCGGATCGCCAGCGCTTCGCGACGCTCCGGGCGCACTTCGACGGGCACCTGATAGGTGGCGCCACCAACCCGGCGCGAGCGAACCTCGACCGACGGTTTGATGTTGTCGAGCGACTCGTGGAAGACTTCCAGAGGCGACTTTTTCAGCTTGCTCTCAACGCGATCGAATGCGTTGTAAACGATCCGTTCGGCGACGGATTTCTTGCCGTCAACCATCAGGTTGTTCATGAACTTGGTCAGAACCCGGTCACCAAACTTGGCATCGGGCAGGACTTCGCGTTTTTCGGCGGCGTGGCGACGAGACATCTGTTGATCCTCTTATTTCGGACGCTTGGCGCCGTATTTCGAACGGCGCTGCTTGCGGTCTTTGACGCCCTGGGTATCCAGAACACCGCGCAGGATGTGGTAACGGACACCCGGAAGGTCTTTTACACGGCCGCCACGGATCAGGACGACAGAGTGTTCCTGAAGGTTGTGGCTTTCACCGGGAATGTAGCTGATGACCTCGAAACCATTGGTCAGGCGCACTTTGGCAACCTTCCGCATGGCCGAGTTCGGCTTTTTCGGTGTCGTTGTGTAGACGCGCGTACACACGCCACGCTTTTGCGGGCATGATTCCAAGTGCAGAGACTTGGAGCTTCTTACTTTCGGCTGGCGCGGCTTGCGGATCAGCTGTTGTATCGTTGGCATTCCGGTTTTTTCCCCGTGTTGCAACACATTTCATTTTCAAGCGCCATGGACGCTGCTCATCAGACGTTTTACGCGTCCGCAAAACGCAAATACCGCATGCGTCCCCTCGTTCGCGGGAACGACGCGGTGGAATTCCAGAGGATCGGGGCGTTTAGGCCCGGATCATGACCACTTCAGTTTTGTAACCCGACCACGAAAGATCCCCCTCCGAGGTCAAGTGGGCGCCGTATATGGGGAGTTCGCGGGGGTTGTCAACAGCACCGCCAAGCACTTTGGCTGTGGTGCCGCGATTATCTGATGCGCAGACCGACCGGGCCATATCCGCGTGCCAACCGGCGTTCGCGATAGAACGTGAAGACGCCTGTCGCCACCACGATGGCGCTGCCGATCAGGGTCAGGCTGTCGGGCCATTCGCCAAACACCAAGAGGCCCAGAACCAGCGCGCAAAGCAGACTGAAATAGCGGAACGGTGCGACGACGCTGATCTCTCCGATGCGCATCGCCATGACGCTGAAAAGGTAGCCGCCGATCACGAAAAAGACGGTGCCGGCAAGTTGCAGCGCTTCGGTTCCGCCGACCGGCGCCCAAGGCTGCGTCAGCAGGCCAAGGCCGCCGAACCCGGTGACCAGCACTGCCGCGGACAGCGCGACTGTCATCGAGGGAACCTCGTGCGACAGGCGGCGGGCGGCGAGATCGCGGATGGTAACGGCGATCACGGCGATGACGGCATAGACCGCATAAGAGTTGAAGCCCTCTGCCCCGGGTTTGACGATCAGAGAGCACGCCAAGAAAGCCCACAAGGATCGCCAGCGTCCGCTTCCAGCCGACCTGTTCGCCGAAGAACATTGCTCCTGCCAGCGTGACCGTGAGTGGCAGCGCCTGCAAGATCGCGGTGACATTGGCGATCGGCATCTTGAAAAGTGCCGAGATGAAGAAATACGCCGCCGCGACCTCTGCCAGTGACCGGATGCCCACCAGCATCCAGTCGCGGCGCGACAAAGCGACGCTGAACGCCCCGAGCCAGGCGGCGGCGATGGCCAGTGTCAGGCTGGTGAAGATGCCGCGCAGGAACACCGCCTGAAACAGCGGAATCTGGTCCGACAACGATTTCATGCAGGCATCGTTCAGGGTGAATGCGGACATGCTGAGCATCATGAGAAGCGCGCCGCGGCTGTTCGGGGTCATGTCGGACGGTCCTTGCCTGATGACCGGCACATAGCAGGCGCCACAAAGTTGCTCCAGATCGAAGTGAGAGATCGCAGGTTCGGTTGCAAGCAAAGATCCGGCATGTCAAAGCCCGGCTGCGCGGATCAGGAATATGGGCTTTCCGCCACGTCGGCGCAGCCGGTCGAAATCTCGTGTCCGGATCGCCTGGGCCAATGCGGCAAATGAAACTTTCTGAAGCGAGCCAACGCGGCGGGTCACGGTATAGCCGCGACGGCCGAACTCCTTGGCCAAGGGTGCGGACAGAGTCACGATCAGTCGTACGTTCGGCACAAGTTTTTCGGTTGCCGTAGCGACCTTCACGGGATCGGCGCCGTTTTCGAACCCGTAGTCCAGCATTGGCCCACGCAGCAGGCCGAGTTGAACGAAGAGCCGCCTTGCGTCATTGTCTTTCCCGGTGCCGGCGACCGCGGCGTCAGACGCGACGAGGCCGGCGCTGGCAATCTCGTTCACCGCCACCTCCCAAACCTCGGGCAAAGCAATGACGCGGTAGCCGGGATAGGCCGCGAACAGAACCAGCGCCTGCATCGACGCGAGGACGACGAGTTGGATACCGGGCTTTCTGATCCGCCAGACCAGTAGGAAGGCGCAGATGGTTATGAGGGTAAGGATCAGACCAGATATCACAGAACCGGAGGAACGCAGGATCGCTATCGAAAGTGCCGCCGCCAGAAGGGGCAGAACGCTTAGGATCCGCACCGACCACAGCAGGCGAAACTGCAGGTTGAGAGGGGAAAGATTGCCCGCTGTCAATCCGATCAGCGCAGCCAGCGCGGGCATCGCGGGCACCATGTAGCGTTCGGTCAGAAATCCCGAAAAGGAAAACAGAGCGACAACCAGAACAAGCCATGCCACAAGCAGCAGGACCGGAGCGGACGGGACTGTCAGGCGCGGCCAAGAAAGCCGCCGCGTGGCCGTCATGAGCAGAAACGGCAAAAAGCCGAAGACCAGATTGAGGGCGTTCGTGGCAAGGCCCCTGAAAAGCAGCCTTGCGCCGAACCCTACCTTCTCGGTAACCTGATCGCCCAGGAATTGCGCCAGAAACGCGTCGGGTGCCTGAAGCAGGATCCAGACATACCACGAGCTGCCAATGAGGGCGGACAGGACAATCGCCAGAGCCTCGTTTCGGTCGATCGAGCCGCCGTTTCCGCGAGAGCGCCATACGCGCAGCCCTACCGCGAGAAGCAAGAGGGGAACGGCCAGCAGCCCCTTGGCCAGCACCGCAAAAGCCAAGCCGCCATAGGCTGCGTACGAAGCCCATCGCGGCCGGTTTGCAGTGCCGAACATCCGGGCAAAGCCCAGAAGGGCCGCAGTCAGGCCCAACGTGGCCGGCATGTCGGGGATCGCGGTGTAGCCGGACTTGAAGAACATGAAGTTTCCGGCCAGCGCCGCGCTTGCGATTGCCGGGCCAATGCCCCTGGCTCCGACCGCCAGCGCCAGCGCATAGGTCAATCCGACCACCATCGCTGCACTGACGACGAAGAAAAGCCTTGCAGCAAGGAAACTGTCGCCAAGAAGCGCAAACCCTGCAACGACGAAGTGATAGGTCAAGGGCGGCTTGTTCACCCGGACGTCGCCAAGCACCGTGTGTGGAACAAGGTAGTTCCCGGTCTCGTTCATCTGCGCCGCGCCGATGATGTAATAGCTCTCGTCGGGATGAAGCCAGGCTTGCCACGCGGCCGTCAGCAGCAGCGCGGCGGCAAAGACGCAAATAATCGAAATCAGTAGGAGTTTCCGGCTGCGCGTAAACTGCGCCGAGTCCGGCTGGGCAAGCTCTGTCATTTGCGTTTGGGTTCCGAACGGGATCGACTGACACCGGACCCTAATCACGTTCCAAACGGAAATGGAATCTCTAGACTGACACGAGTGGGATCGCGCCCGTTTGCTTCGCGTGCAGCTCCGCGGCAATCAGGCCGCCAGAGCCGCCGCCTCTGCGATATCGATCATGCGGCGCACGGCCCGGTCAGAGAACCAGCGCGTACGACCGCCCCCAAACGGATTGGCAATCAGACCGCGCGGATTGAAGTACATCTGGTACCGCGCCGCGCAAATGTTGGCCTGCAGGCAGGATTTCCAGCCCATCGAGATGACAGTTTCAATGCTGGCGGAGTAAAGGCTCCAGTGGATCGCGCTGCCTTGCGGCCCGGCCAGATGGCAGCAGCTGCGAACGATGCCGATCTGATCGGTCACGCTGAGTTCCTGCATGTGTATGGGTTCGTAGCCGCGATCGCGGTAGATCGCCTCGATTTCGCAACTCGTCGGTCAGCCGCAAGTTCTTGTTCAGGCGCGTGCGGCTGAGATAGACCCGATCATGCGCCACCGCGGTGGCCGGGGAAGGAAGCTGTCCAGCAGGGCAGGCAACCATGGCTTGTAAGCGAATTTGCCGTCGAACGGGGCTTCGGGCAGGACCATCCGTTCGACGCGCAAGGGCTGCATGACCAGGGCCACCTTGCGGTCGGCCAGGCCGAGAAGATCAAGGAAATAGGCAATGAACGAACGTGACCCGATCTGATCAGACCCGAAGTGCGGCCAGCAGTGAAACAGCAGCGTGTAGTCCGGGAAGGCGCGGCCAGCAATGGCGATTGCTACAAGATTGGGCACGGTTTCCGTGATGAAATGGCCGAAACGCGGGTTGAACATGCCGCCATAGATAAAGCCGCCTTGGGTCGCTTTCTCTGGCGTCGTGCGTAGTCTGCGCGGTGCGATAGGCAGTCGGCTATCGGCCGAGATCAACAACGGCCACGCATCGATCCGCCGACCGAGTGCGTCGTAAAGACCGGCGCGTGTCAGGCCAAACCGCAGATCTTCCATCGGAAGCAGCGTGGCATTCTCGGTGATTTGGAATTGGTGCATCGCCTGTTGCCCTAACGTTCGAGGGTCAGAGCTAGGCAATGAAAAACGGCCCCGCCAGCGAGGGCGGGGCCGTTCATGACATCTGTAGGATGCCGGAGGTCAGATCTCTGCTATTCGTCGCGGCTTTCTTGCGTGTCAGCGAAGACGTTGTCGAATTCGCCAGCCGGCGCTTTCGGTTCTTCGATCGGAGCCGCAAGGGCCGCTGCGGCTTCCGCCTCTGCACGGGCGGCTTCAATCACCTTCTGATCACGCTCCGTCGCGATGCGGCGCACGTTCATTGCAGCCCCACCGGTGCCCGCCGGGATCAGACGGCCGACGATCACGTTCTCTTTCAAACCGACCAGTTTATCCCGCTTGCCCTGAACCGAAGCCTCGGTCAGCACGCGCGTGGTTTCCTGGAACGATGCGGCAGAGATGAACGACCGGGTTTGCAGGCTGGCCTTGGTGATCCCCAAAAGGATCGGCTCACCGGTTGCCGGACGACCGCCTTTCGACACGGCCTTGTCGTTGGCAGCGTCGAATTCGGCCTTGTCCACATGCTCGCCCTTCAGCAGCGTGGTGGTGCCGAGAGTCCTGGATCTCCCACTTCTGCAGCATCTGGCGCACGATGACCTCGATATGCTTGTCGTTGATCTTCACGCCTTGCAAACGGTAAACGTCCTGCACCTCGTCGATCATGTAGTCAGCTAGCGCTTCGACACCCATGATCGCTAGGATGTCATGCGGCGCTGGGTTGCCGTCCATGATGTAGTCGCCCTTCTGCACGAAGTCGCCTTCGGCTACCGGGATGTGCTTGCCTTTGGGCACCATGTATTCGACGGGCTGATGGGTATCGTCGGACGGTTCGATCGTGATCCGGCGCTTGTTTTTGTAGTCGCGTCCGAACCGGACATAGCCGTCGATTTCCGCAATGATGGCGTGATCCTTCGGGCGACGTGCCTCGAAGAGTTCGGCCACACGCGGCAGACCGCCGGTGATGTCCTTGGTCTTGGCGCCTTCACGCGGAATCCGCGCAACGACGTCGCCTGCCTTGATCTCTTGCCCGTCTTCGACGGAAAGGATCGCGTCCACCGACATTTGATAGGTCACCGGGTTGCCCGCGTCATTGCGGACCGGTTCGCCGTCAGCACCCATGATGATGATCTCTGGCTTGAGGTCGTTGCCGCGCGGCGCGTTGCGCCAGTCGGCCACGATCTTCTGGGTCATGCCCGTGGCCTCGTCCGTGTCTTCGCGGACAGAGATACCAGAGGTCAGATCGACGAACTTCGCGATACCGGCCTTTTCGGCGATGATCGGCAGGGTATAAGGATCCCATTCGAACAGCTTGTCGCCGCGTTTGACCTTTGCCCCGTCCTTGACGTGCAGCTTGGTGCCGTAGCCTAGCTTGTGGCTGGCACGTTCCTGACCGACATCGTCCATGATCACAATCTTCATGTTCCGGCCCATAACGATATCATCGCCCGCAGCATTCCGAAGAATGCTGGCGTTCTGGAACTCGACCTTGCCGGTCTGGCTGGCCTCGGTGAAGGACTGTTGACCACCCTGCGCCACGCCGCCGATGTGGAAGGTCCGCATCGTCAGCTGGGTACCGGGTTCGCCGATCGACTGTGCGGCGATGATGCCGACAGCTTCGCCTTGGTTGACCAGCGTACCGCGTGCAAGGTCACGACCATAACAGGCCGCGCAGACGCCTTCTTCTGCCTCACAGGTCAGCGGTGAGCGGATGCGCATGGACGCAACGCCAGCGGCATCAACCGCATCGGCCGCGCGTTCATCGATCAGCTGACCGCGGGTCAGAAGCACTTCGTCGGTGCCCGGCTTGAGTACATCGTCAGCCGACACGCGGCCAAGTATGCGTTCTGCCAGCGACGAGACCACTTCACCATCGTTGACGGCCGCTGACGCGGTGATCGCCTTGTCGGTGCCGCAATCGCGCTGACGGATTATGCAGTCTTGTGCAACGTCTACCAGACGACGGGTCAGGTAGCCCGAGTTCGCGGTTTTCAGCGCGGTATCGGACAGACCCTTGCGGGCACCGTGGGTCGAGTTGAAGTACTCAAGAACCGTCAGGCCTTCTTTGAAGTTCGAGATGATCGGGGTCTCGATGATCTCGCCCGACGGCTTGGCCATCAGGCCGCGCATGCCGCCCAGCTGTTTCATCTGGGTGACAGAGCCACGGGCACCGGAGTGGGCCATCATGTAGACCGAGTTCGGTTCCGCCTCGGCGCCATTCTCGTCGATCTTGTTCGCCGAGATGGTCGACATCATCGCGTCGGTGACCTTGTCGTTACACTTGGACCAGGCATCGACGACCTTGTTGTACTTTTCACCCTGAGTGATCAGGCCGTCCATGTACTGTTGTTCGAAGTCTTTCACCTGACCGCGCGTCTCATCGACGATCGGCCATTTGCTGTCCGGGATCACCATGTCGTCTTTGCCGAAGGAAATTCCGGCCTTGAACGCTTCACGGAAGCCCATGGTCATGATCTGGTCGCAGAAGATGACGCTCTCTTTCTGACCGCAATAGCGGTAGACGGTGTCGATGACCTGCTGAACCTCTTTCTTCCGCAAAAGCCGGTTCACCAGATCGAACGGAGCCTTGGCGTTCAGCGGCAGCAGCGCGCCCAGACGCAGACGGCCGGGGGTGGTTTCAAAGCGACGCATCACTTCGTTGCCTTCCTCGTCGATCTGCGGAATGCGGGCCTGGACCTTGGCGTGCAGATGCACTTCGCCGGCGTCGAGGGCGTGGATCACCTCATCGACGTCAGAGAAGATCATGCCTTCGCCCTTCATGCCCTGACGTTCCATCGAGACATAGTAGAGGCCAAGGATCATGTCCTGCGACGGCACGATGATCGGCGCGCCGTTGGCGGGCGACAGAACGTTGTTCGTCGACATCATCAGCACGCGGGCTTCGAGCTGCGCTTCGAGGCTAAGCGGCACGTGGACCGCCATCTGGTCGCCGTCAAAGTCGGCGTTGAAGGCCGAACAGACCAGCGGGTGAAGCTGGATCGCCTTGCCTTCGATCAGAACGGGTTCAAACGCCTGAATGCCCAGACGGTGCAGCGTGGGCGCGCGGTTCAGAAGGACCGGATGCTCGCGGATGACCTCGTCAAGAATATCCCAGACCTCGGGACGCTCTTTCTCGACCAGCTTCTTGGCCTGCTTGACGGTCGAGGACAGACCCTTGGCTTCCAGCCGCGAGTAGATGAACGGCTTGAAAAGCTCGAGCGCCATCTTCTTGGGAAGACCGCACTGGTGCAGTTTGAGTTCCGGACCGGTCACGATGACAGAACGGCCCGAGAAATCGACCCGCTTGCCCAGAAGGTTCTGGCGGAAGCGGCCCTGCTTGCCTTTCAGCATGTCCGACAGCGACTTCAACGGGCGCTTGTTGGCCCCCGTGATGACGCGGCCACGACGGCCGTTGTCGAACAAAGCGTCGACAGAATTCCTGCAACATCCGCTTTTCGTTGCGGACGATGATGTCGGGCGCGCGCAGCTCGATCAGCCGCTTCAGGCGGTTGTTCCGGTTAATCACGCGGCGGTAAAGGTCGTTCAGATCGGACGTGGCAAACCGGCCGCCATCCAGTGGCACCAGCGGGCGCAGTTCTGGCGGGATGACCGGGATCACGGTCAGGACCATCCATTCCGGACGGTTGCCGGATTCCAGGAAGTTCTCGACGATTTTCAGCCGCTTGATGATTTTCTTGGGCTTCAGCTCACCGGTTGCTTCCTTAAGGTCCTCGCGCAGCTGTTCGGCGGTCGACTCGAGGTCGATCGCGGCCAGCATTTCACGGATAGCCTCGGCGCCGATATTGGCACTGAAGGCGTCGGCGCCATAGACGTCTTGTGCGTCAAGGAATTCCTCTTCGCTCATCAACTGGCCGTAGGTCAGGTCGGTCAGACCAGGCTCGATCACGACGTAGTTTTCAAAGTAGAGGATGCGTTCCAGATCGCGCAAAGTCATGTCCAGCATCAGGCCGATGCGGCTTGGCAGCGACTTGAGGAACCAGATGTGCGCGACAGGGGCGGCCAATTCGATATGGCCCATGCGTTCGCGCCGCACCTTTTGCAGCGTGACTTCGACGCCGCATTTCTCGCAGACGACGCCGCGATACTTCATGCGCTTGTATTTGCCGCACAGGCATTCGTAATCCTTGATCGGGCCAAAGATACGAGCACAGAACAGACCGTCCCGCTCGGGCTTGAAGGTCCGGTAGTTGATGGTCTCCGGCTTCTTGATTTCGCCGTAGGACCACGACAAATCCGTTCCGGGCTGGCCAGCGAAACCTTGATCTCGTCAAAGGTCTTCACCGGAGCCAACGGGTTGAACGGGTTGTTTGTAAGTTCCTGGTTCATTTTGCGTTCCTTAGTTCAGGGGATGGGATGAGAAGGGCGACGGGCGCCCTACTCTTCCTCCGCATCCAGGAGTTCCATGTTGAGGCCGAGGCCCCGGACTTCTTTGACCAGCACGTTGAAGCTTTCCGGCACGCCGGCTTCGAAGTTGTCCTCGCCCTTGACGATCAACTCGTAGACCTTGGTGCGGCCTGCCACGTCGTCCGACTTGACGGTCAGCATCTCCTGCAGCGTGTAAGCGGCGCCGTAAGCTTCCAGTGCCCAGACCTCCATTTCCCCGAAACGCTGGCCGCCAAACTGGGCTTTACCGCCCAGAGGCTGCTGCGTGACAAGGCTGTAAGGCCCGGTGGAACGTGCGTGGATCTTGTCGTCCACAAGGTGGTGCAGCTTCAGCAGGTACTTCATGCCGACGGTCACTTCGCGGGCGAATTGCTCGCCCGTGCGACCGTCAAACAGTACCGACTGTCCGCTCTGGCTGAAGCCGGCGCGGATGAGGGCATCGTTGACGTCGGCCTCTTTCGCACCGTCAAAGACCGGCGTTGCAATCGGCACACCGTTCACAACGTTGCCAGCGGCTTCGACCAGCTGATCCTCGCCCATGCCCTTGATGCCCTCTTCGTAGACATCGTCGCCATAGGCGTGCTTCATCGCGTCGCGCACCGGGGTCAGATCGCCGGACCGGCGGTATTCACCCAAAGCCTCACCGATCATGTTGCCAAGACCGCGCGCCGCCCAACCCATGTGGGTTTCAAGGATCTGACCGACGTTCATCCGGCTGGGCACGCCCAGCGGATTGAGCACGAAGTCGACCGGCGTACCGTCCGCAAGGAACGGCATGTCCTCCATCGGGACCACCTTCGAGATCACGCCCTTGTTGCCGTGACGACCGGCCATCTTGTCACCGGGCTGAAGCTTGCGCTTCACAGCCACGAAGACCTTGACCATCTTCATCACGCCCGGCGGCAGATCGTCACCACGGCGCACCTTCTCGACCTTGTCCTCGAACCGGTGTTCCAGCGCACGTTTCTGCGCCTCGAACTGAGCGTTCAGGGCCTCGACTTCGCTGGCTTCCTTGTCGTCGGCCAAAGCAAGCTGCCACCACTGGCCGCGCGACAGGCTTTCCAGCAGTTCGTCGTTGATCTCGGCTTTCGGCTTGACGCCTTTCGGGCCTTTGACCGCGATCTTGCCGTGGATCATGCCCTTGAGGCGCGAGTAGATGTTGCGCTCAAGGATCGCCAACTCGTCGTCGCGGTCACGGGCCAGACGTTCGACCTCTTCGCGCTCGATCTGAAGCGCGCGTTCGTCTTTCTCAACCCCATGGCGGTTGAAGACGCGGACCTCGACGATGGTACCGAAATCACCCGGCGGCAAACGCAGCGAGGTGTCGCGGACGTCCGAAGCCTTCTCGCCGAAGATGGCGCGCAGAAGCTTCTCTTCCGGCGTCATCGGGCTTTCGCCCTTCGGTGTGATCTTGCCGACTAGAATGTCGCCCGGGCCTACCTCGGCACCGATGTAGACGATACCGGCCTCGTCGAGGTTGCGCAGAGCTTCCTCGCCGACGTTCGGGATGTCGCGGGTAATTTCCTCTGGCCCAAGCTTGGTGTCACGTGCAGCAACTTCGAATTCATCGATGTGGATCGAGGTGAACACGTCGTCGCGGGTGATGCGTTCAGAGATCAGGATCGAATCTTCGTAGTTGTAGCCATTCCACGGCATGAACGCGACGACCACGTTCTTGCCAAGCGCCAGTTCGCCCAGATCGGTCGAGGGACCGTCGGCCAGAACTTCACCCTTGCCGACCGTATCACCGACCTTCACCAGTGGACGCTGGTTGATGCAGGTGTTCTGGTTCGACCGCTGGAACTTGCGCAGGCGGTAGATATCGACGCCCGGATCACCGGGTTCGAGATCTGCTGTTGCCCGCACAACGATACGCTGCGCATCGACCTGGTCGATGATGCCCGCACGTTTCGCCATGATCGACGCACCAGAGTCGCGCGCCACGACTTCCTCAATACCAGTGCCGACCAGCGGCGCCTCGGCTTGCAGAAGTGGCACCGCCTGACGCTGCATGTTCGAGCCCATCAGAGCGCGGTTCGCGTCGTCATTCTCAAGGAACGGGATCAGCGAGGCTGCAACCGAGACCAGCTGTTTCGGCGACACGTCGATCAGGTCCACGGCACCCTTTGGCGACAGCGTGTAGTCGCCGGATTTCCGGGTCGACACCAGGTCGTTTACGAAATTGCCCTTGTCATCGAGGTGGGCATTGGCCTGCGCCACGGTGTGGCGCATTTCCTCGGTCGCGGACATGTACTGGACTTCGTCCGTTACATGGCTGTCCACGACTTTGCGGTACGGCGTTTCGATGAACCCGTACTTGTTGACGCGGGCAAAGGTGGCGAGGCTGTTGATCAGGCCGATGTTCGGGCCTTCCGGCGTTTCGATCGGACACATCCGGCCGTAGTGGGTCGGGTGCACGTCGCGCACCTCAAAGCCCGCACGTTCGCGGGTCAGACCGCCCGGCCCAAGCGCCGACAGGCGGCGCTTGTGCGTCACTTCCGAGAGCGGGTTGGTCTGGTCCATGAACTGCGACAGCTGGCTGGAGCCGAAGAATTCACGCACCGCAGCCGCGGCCGGTTTGGCGTTGATCAGATCCTGCGGCATCACCGTGTCGATCTCGACCGAGGACATACGTTCCTTGATCGCGCGTTCCATCCGCAGCAGGCCGACGCGGTACTGGTTTTCCATCAGTTCGCCAACGGAACGGACCCGGCGGTTGCCGAGGTGGTCGATATCGTCGATATCGCCCTTGCCGTCGCGCAGTTCGACCAGCGCCTTGATGCACGAAACGATGTCTTCCTTGCGCAGCGTGCGCTGGGTGTCCGGCGCATCGAGAGCCAAGCGCATGTTCATTTTCACACGGCCAACGGCCGAGAGATCATAACGCTCTGAGTTGAAAAACAGCGTGTCGAAAAGCTGCGACGCGGCATCGACGGTCGGCGGCTCACCGGGACGCATGACACGGTAGATGTCCATGAGCGCGGTTTCGCGGTTCATGTTCTTGTCCACCGCCATCGTGTTACGGATATAGGCGCCAACGTTGATGTTATCGATGTCCAGAATCGGGATCTCGGTCACGCCGGCATCCATCAGTTCCTTGAGGTTGCCGCCAGTGACGTCACCCTCTTTGTCGACTTCCCAGACCAGCTCGTCGCCGGCTTCGACATAGATCGCGCCAGTTTCTTCGTTGATGATATCCTTGGCGACGAAACGGCCAACAATGCGGTCGAACGGCACCAGAAGATCGGTGGTCTTGCCGTTGTCGATCAGATCCTTGACGGCCCGCGGCGTGATTTTCTTGCCGGCTTCGGCAATCACTTCGCCGGTCTTGGCGTCAACCAGATCGTATTCCGGACGCGTGCCCCGCACACGCTCGGGGAAGAACTTGGTGACCCAGCCCTTGTTCTTCTTCAGCTTGAAACTGATCGTCTCGTAATAGGCGTCCATGATCGTTTCCTGGTTCATGCCAAGGGCATAAAGCAGGGTGGTCACGGGCAGCTTGCGGCGCCGGTCGATTCGCGCAAAGACGATGTCCTTGGCGTCAAACTCAAAGTCCAGCCACGAGCCGCGGTAGGGGATGATGCGGCAGGCGAAAAGCAGTTTGCCAGAGGAATGGGTCTTGCCCTTGTCGTGGTCAAAGAACACGCCTGGCGAGCGGTGCATCTGGGATACAATTACACGCTCGGTGCCGTTCACGATGAACGTGCCGTTCGGGGTCATCAAAGGCATGTCGCCCATGAAAACGTCCTGTTCCTTGATGTCCTTGACCGACTTCGCGCCGGTATCCTCGTCCACATCGAACACGATCAGACGCAGGGTCACCTTCAGCGGTGCGGCATAGGTCATGTCGCGTTGCTGGCATTCCTCGACGTCGTATTTCGGCTTTTCCAGCTCGTACTTGACGAATTCAAGCACGGCGGTCTCATTGAAATCCTTGATCGGGAAGACCGACTGGAAGACACCTTTGATGCCTTCGCCGTCCATCGGATCGGGCCCGTCGCCCGAGTTCAGGAACAGGTCATAGCTGGATTTCTGAACCTCGATGAGGTTCGGCATTTCCAGAACTTCACGGATTTTGCCGAAATATTTGCGGAGTCGTTTCTGGCCAAGGTAAGAGGAAGCCATGTTCGTAAACACCTTTCAGTTTTCGCAAGCACACCAGCCGTCGGGGCCACGGGCGGTGCGCCCTTGAAACAGGGGGTATCCGGTCTATTCCTGCGGGGCGTCCCACCGCCCTGCTCCCGATCCGAAACCTCTCCTTGAAGAACACCTTTTCGTGAAAGGTGCTCTTCAAGACAGGTTCGGCCGGGCCCGAAAAATCGGACCCAGCCTTGTATTTGTGTGGGCCTTGCGGCCCAGATGCTTAGGCCAGCTCGACTTCGGCGCCGGCTGCTTCCAGCTTGGCCTTGATCTCTTCGGCTTCGCCTTTGGCAATGCCTTCCTTGACCTTGCCGCCGGCTTCGACCAGATCCTTGGCTTCTTTCAGGCCCAGACCGGTGATCGCGCGTACTTCCTTGATCACGTTGATCTTCTGAGCGCCGGCATTCTTCAGCACGACGTCAAATTCGGTCTTTTCTTCTGCGGCAGCACCTGCTTCAGCGGCAGGACCGGCCATCATCACTGCACCGCCAGCTGCGGGCTCGATGCCGTATTCGTCTTTCAGGATGGTTTTGAGTTCCTGAGCTTCGAGAAGCGTCAATTCGACGATCTCTTTAGCAAGTTTCTTCAGATCAGCCATTTTATGGTTTCCGTTCTTCTAGATGTGTTCCAACGCGCATGGTTTCAAGCCACACAGGTCACAAGGTTGCTTATGCAGCGGCCTTTTCCTCGATCGTGGAAAGGATGCTTGCGATGTTCGAAGCAGGTGCGCCAATGGCCCCGGCGATGTTTGCGGCAGGCGCCACGATGCAACCGACGATCGAGGAAATAAGCTCCTCGCGCGATGGCAGCTTGGCGACAGCTTTCACACCGTCGACGTCCAGAGCCGTTCCAGCCATCGCACCACCCAGAATAACGAGCTTCTCGTTTTTCTTGGCGTACGCATCCACGACCTTGGCAGCTGCCACGGGGTCTTCGGAATAGGCCAGTACGGTCATACCAGTGAGAAGAGCGGCGATCGGTTGGTTCGGCGTTCCCTCAAGGGCGATTTTGGCGAGCTTGTTCTTGGCAACGCGTACGGACCCGCCCGCTTCACGCATTTGCGCGCGCAGGTCCTGCATTTCGGCAACCGTGAGACCTGCGTAGTGTGCGACCACAACAACGCCAGAGCTTTCAAAGATCTGGCCGAGTTCTTCGACCAATTTCTCTTTTTGTGCTCTATCCACAGTTTCACTCCAATTTTGGAGGGTGACCCCTCCGGCTCGTATTTTGCCGGGCAAGTGCCCGACAATCGGGTCCTTACGGGTCCTTCGCAAATTCGCCCGAGGCGTAGGCCACGGAATTCTTTGTTCATTTCCCGTCTCAGGCAGGATTTACGACCGAAGCCACCCACCGTCTTGGACGAATCATTCAAGCCGCCTCGAATCCTCGTGGCAACCTGAACAGGCGCGTATTAGGGGGTTTGTCGGGGGAAGTGAAGAGGCAATATGCACCATTTGCGCAGGCAATGGCACGTTCTTCGGGACACGATCCGATCCAATGCGAATATTCAAGACCATTCAGGCGCGTTTGTCCAGTTATTTGGATGTCATACAACTCAGCTACGACATCGGCACTGAATTGATTCACAGATCAAGGGGCCTACAATGAAATTCGCCACACTTCTTTCCGCGCTTGCCGCCACGACCTGCCTGAACTCTGTTGCAACTGCCGGCGAAATCAGCCGCGTCGCAACGGTTCCGCTTGGCGCAGAGATCACCGGGATGTTCGTTCAGGGCGATGACCTGTTCTTCAACGTCCAGCATCCCGCAGCCGACCTGCCGACCGCCTTTGCCAAGGCGACGGTCGGTGTGGTCGCGAACATCGCACTGGATGGCGAGCCGTTGACCCAACCAACTGACGCGGCCGAAAAGCAAAGTCGTGCGAAGCTCGATGGGCGATTACCAGATCCTGGTGCAAGAGGGCGACTTCGACATCATCGGCAAGATCACCGGCAAGGCGGGTGAAATTCGCGTGTCGAACGATCCCGATTTCAACGCATTCGTTCCGACCGGCGCCGGCGAGGGCTATCTGTTCACCAACTGGGAAGACCGCCCCGGCGGCATGTCGCGGGTGCGTCTGGCGCGGGCCGCGGACGGCAGATGGACGGCCGATGGCAACGACGCCATGATGCTTGATTTTGCCAGCGTTGCCGGAACCTGGGTCAACTGCTTTGGCACGCTGAGCCCGTGGAACACGCCGCTATCGTCCGAAGAGCTGTATTTCGACGATACCGCCGTCTGGAACGATGCCACTTATGAAGAGATCGGCGATGTCGAGACGCTGGCCGGATATCTGGGCGAGTATCCGAACCCCTACCGCTATGGCTACATCGTCGAGATCACCGATCCGACGGGCCCGGCCAAGCCGGTCAAGGCCTTCGCGATGGGACGGTTCAGCCACGAGAATACAGTGGTGATGCCCGACCAGCGCACCGCCTATCTGTCTGACGACGGCACCGATGTGGTGTTCTACAAGTTCATCTCCGACCAGCCCGGCGACCTGAGTGCCGGTAGATTGTTCGCAGCACAGGTCGAGCAGATCGGCGCGCCCGGCGCGGATGCGGCCACGACCGCGTTGCAGATCAACTGGATCGAGCTGGCGCACGGCACCAACGAAGAGATCGCGAACTGGATCGCCGCCTATGACGGCATTACGCAAGCCGACATGGTTGCCGGGCAGACCAACTATATCTCGGACGAAGAAGTCGCGGCCTGGGCGCGCGGCGAGGCGCAAGATAACCGCGTCGCATTCCTGGAAAGCCGCAAGGCGGCGGCGGCCAAAGGCGCCACGGCCGAGTTCCGCAAGATGGAAGGCGTGAACATCAATCTGCAAGGGGCGACCGATGGCACGGTGCCCTACATGTATCTGGTGATGTCGGAAGTCGCTAAGGGCATGTCGGATCAGGCAGGCGACCTGCAACTGTCGCAAAACAAGTGCGGCGTGGTTTACGAGATGAAGCTCGACGCGAATTACAACGTATCGATGATGACCCCGGTCGTGGCCGGTGGCGCCTACGACGGAAGCAAGGAGCCGAATGCCTGCGCCGTTGATGGCGTTGCCAATCCCGACAACGTGGTGGTGCTGGCCGATGGCCGCGTGCTGATCGGCGAGGATACCGGCAATCACGAAAACAACGCCATGTGGCTTTACACGCCGTCACATGACGCGATTTAGGCGCTGACGCGGAACCCGCGACTTTCAGGGCGGGCTAGGCCGGGCCCGCCTTTTTTGCGACGGCGTGCAGGAATGGCGCGGACCGCCCTTGGTGCTGAGTATTGTCGTTGCGGGGCAGATGGTCTGGATTAGTAGTTCGGGATATGCGGCGTTGCTGGATCGGGCATGAGGAAGAGGTGTTCGCGCTGTTTGATAATTTCGTCGTAGGGCGGGAACAGGTTGTCGAATGCTGCTCGATTGCCGGGGCGGATGGCTACTTGCTCAAGGTCGTTGCCGAAGATCCGGAGACCGTTATAGTGCAGCGCCATAAGAAGCGTCGTGCTGATCTACCGCTCGACCTGCGCTAATCTGCAACCAAAAAAGGCGGACCAGACGGCCCGCCCTTTCGTTTCTGCGCTTCAGGCCAGCTTAGTTGCCAGTTGCCGAAGACAAATCAACCGACACGCCGGGGCCCATCGTCGAAGAAAGCGAGACTTTCTTCATGTATGATCCCTTGGCCCCGGCCGGCTTGGCCTTTTGCACGGCATCAACGAAGGCGCGAACGTTCTCGACCAGTTGCTTTTCGCCGAACGACGCCTTGCCAACGCCGGCATGCACCACGCCAGCTTTTTCGGCCTTGAACTGAACTTCTCCGCCCTTGGCGGCGGCAACTGCGGCAGCCACATCCATCGTCACCGTACCGACTTTGGGGTTCGGCATCAGGTTGCGCGGGCCAAGAACCTTGCCCAGCCGACCGACGACCGGCATCATGTCGGGGGTGGCGATGCAGCGATCGAACTCGATCTTGCCACCCTGGACGATTTCCATCAGGTCCTCTGCGCCAACGATGTCAGCACCGGCCTTCTTGGCCTCTTCCGCCTTGTCGCCACGGGCGAACACGGCGACACGCACCGTCTTGCCAGTGCCGTTGGGCAGCGACACGACGCCGCGGACCATCTGGTCTGCGTGGCGCGGATCGACGCCAAGGTTCAGCGAGATCTCGATGGTTTCGTCGAACTTCGCTTTGGCATTGCCCTTGATCAGGGTCACAGCCTCTTCAACCGAGACATTGTCCTTGCCGGCGAAAGCCTCGCGTGCGGCGCGGGTCCGTTTTCCAAACTTAGCCATTGCGATTATCCCTTCACCTCGATGCCCATGGATCGTGCAGATCCAAGGATGATCTGCATTGCAGCCTCGACGCTGTTCGCGTTGAGATCCTTCATCTTGGCTTCGGCGATTTCCTTGACCTGAGCCACAGAGACCGAACCGGCGGTTTCACGACCGGGGGTCTTCGAGCCGGATTTCAGCTTGGCCGCTTTTTTCAGGAAAAACGACGCTGGCGGCGTCTTGATATCCATCGAGAACGATTTGTCCTGATAGTAGCTGATCACCGTGGGGCACGGCGCGCCCGGTTCCATTTCCTGCGTCCTGGCGTTGAAGGCCTTGCAGAATTCCATGATGTTGATGCCGCGCTGACCCAGTGCGGGGCCGACCGGCGGGGACGGGTTCGCCTGACCTGCCTTGACTTGCAGCTTCAGCTTTCCAACGAGTTTCTTGGCCATATGGCCTCTCCTTTATCACCTCCACGCAACGTCGCGACGCGCGTGGTCTTCGGTTTAGTGGTCCGGCTTGAACGGGCGCGCCCGTCTTGCCTCCCACACTCACATCACGTCAGCCGCGCTTGGCGACTTGCGTGAATTCCAGTTCGACCGGAGTTGCCCGGCCAAAGATCGATACCGTCACCTTCAGGCGCTGGTTGTCCTCGTCCACTTCCTCGACCATGCCGTCGAAACCCTCGAACGGTCCGTCGGACACGGAAACCTTTTCGCCTGTCTCAAAGTGTATCAGCGTGCG
The DNA here is from genome assembly GCA_963714615.1 of uncultured Alphaproteobacteria bacterium. Lineage (GTDB taxonomy): Bacteria > Pseudomonadota > Alphaproteobacteria > Rhodobacterales > Rhodobacteraceae > JAHEAO01. Next base: position 142,771 of record CAVQOV010000014.1, read on the forward strand.
CGGCGAGGCTTCGCCTTCTTCGACGCGGTTCAGGATCGAGTTCACTTCATCGTCCCGCATCGGCATCGGCTTGCCCTGCGGACCAAGAAACCCGGTGACTCGGTTGATCGAGTTGATCAGGTGGTAGCCCCGGTCCGTCATCTCCATCCGCACCAGCACGTAGCCCGGCATGAAGCGACGTTCGGTCGTGACCTTCTTGCCGCGGCGCACTTCGATGACCTCTTCAGTCGGCACCAGCACTTCCTCAATCTCGTCTTGCAGACCGGCAGCGGCAACGTCGTGTCTGATCTGTTCGGCGATCTTCTTCTCGTAGTTCGAGAGAACGCTCACCGAATACCACCGTTTCGCCATTACCTTGCCCTTGCATCTGCTCCGGCATGTGCCGGATATTTCCTAAATCTTCCAAGCGGTTGACCCGCAGCTTCCACAACAAAAAGCGGCGCGCAACTCGAATCGAAGCACGCCATGTCTGGGAATTGCACCCGCCTTACAGGCGAACGGGCGTGAGTTCAAGTGTTCAGGGCAAGGCCTCCGCCGGATCAATTTCCGGATCTACGGTGCATCGCCATGAATTCGCCGAGTTCTGGATGGAGGACTATCCCGATTCCACCTATGCACACACCGCCTTCGCCTGGCTTTATTACACTTCGGGCCGTCACATGCGCGGGACTGACCTGGCGATTTTCACCTATCTCGAAGCATCGCAAAGGTCACAGGACGATTTCGACCGGGCCGGGCGCCTGGTCAACGTGGCGGTCAAGCAAGCTCCCGATCTCGTCCCCGCATCGGACGCGGTGCTGGCTTTGAACCTCGTCAGGCGCGAAGGAAGGGACCGGGAACTGCTGGGGTATATCATGGATCGTGCGCCGAATTACGGGTCTGTAAAACGGGCATTGGCGTCGGCGCAGCCGAAATGGGGCGGCACCTTCGACGACGCCTTGTTCATCTGCGGCACCTATGCCGGAATGGTGCCGGATGTTCCCGACTATGACGCCGATGTTTGCCTGATCGATGCGGCGTTCACCTATGACTATGGCGATCACGTCCGGGACGAAGCGCGAAAGGCATTGCGAAAGAACGATCATCCCTTGTTGGCGCATGCGCGCCCCAAGATCTTGAAACCGGGCCTGACGCCCGCGGGCGATGCGCGGGTCCGGGACTATCTGGAGGGGCCGGGCGCCACCGACACGGAAATGGCGGCGGCCTACGACCATGCGGTTGCAGAACCAAGGGGAACCGAACTCTACTCAGCTCGCGTCTACGCGGCCTAGCGGGCGCAGTCTCTGGAGGCCTTGAAGAACGACCCCTACAACCCGGACCTTGCCAAGATTGTAACGCGTCAGTATGCGGGCGACCGGCTCGTGGCGGATCGGATGCCTGCCGAGGAGGCGTTGGTGCTGCTCAAAAGCACATTGCAGGTCGCGCCCTTCGATCCAAGGGTATGGCACACCATTGGCGAATACATTAACGATCTGGATCGCGCGCCGCTGAATGCCACCAAGAACGTCTATTACGAGAATGCCATCGCTTATTCCCACCATAGCCCGGATTACATCCGGTTCTATCTGCAGAGGAAGTCGCGCGACTACTTCGAACGCAAGGAAAATAACAACAACTCTGAAATTTCAGCCGCCGACCAGGCCGAGTTCGACAAGGCAGTTTCCTGTCCGCTGGTCCGTGCGATCCGATTTGCCGACCTTATGTGTCAGGAGCTTCCGGGCAATGGCATACCCTGCGACAATGTCGCGCCGGGGGCACCGAAATATGCCGATCTGATGGCGGGTCTGAATGATCGGAAGGCCTGCGTCGCGGAGCGTTTCAGCGATCTCCGCGACGTGATGTTTCAGCCGGCGGACCCGGAGACGGGGGCCAGTTCGAACTAGCCGAACATCCCCAAAAGGCCCTGCAATCCCGTGCGGATCAGAAGGTCAACGAAGAAGAAGAATATCGCCGTCAGCGTAGCCATCACAAAGACCATTCCGGTGGTCAGCAGCACCTCTCGCCGGGTCGGCCAGACGACCTTTGCGACCTCTGACCGCACCTGCTGGACGAACTGAAGCGGGTTCACCGTCTTTGCCATGTCTCTTCACCTGATAAAAGTCGAGTGAGGGGCAGATACGCGCTTTGGCACCGTTGTTCAAGCCCGCCCTGTTTTATGTCCAGTCCAGCACAACTTTGCCGCTTGACCCGCTGCGCATCACGTCGAACCCCTTGACGAAATCGTCCACTTTCAGGCGGTGGGTGATGACGTTGCGGATATCGAGGCCGTTTTGCAGCATCGCCAACATCTTGTACCAGGTCTCGAAGATCTCGCGGCCGTAAACGCCCTTGATGGTGATCGCCTTGAACACAATCCGGCTCCAATCGACCGGGCTTTTGCCGGGCGGGATGCCCAGCAGCGCGATGCGCCCGCCCATCACCATCGCCTCGACCATCTGATCGAGCGCTTGCTGATTGCCGGACATCTCCAGCCCGACATCGAAGCCTTCGCGCATCTTGAGGCGTTTGATCACATCTTTCAGGTCTTCGTTCGCAACGTTCACCGGCACCAGGTCCGTGACCTTCTCGGCCAGCGCCAGCCGTTCGGGGTTCACGTCGGTGATGACCACGTTGCGCGCACCGACGTGCCGCGCAACGGCCGCGGCCATGATGCCGATGGGACCGGCGCCGGTGACGAGCACATCCTCGCCCACCAGATCAAAGCTGAGCGCGGTATGCACGGCGTTGCCCAACGGATCGAGGATCGCGCCGATCTCGTCATCAACTTCTTCGGGCAGCGGTACGACGTTGAAGGCGGGCAGGCGCAGATACTCGGCGAAAGCGCCCTGTTCGTTGACGCCGATGCCGCGAGTTTCGGGGTCGAGATGGAACTTGCCTGCGCGCGACTGGCGCGAAGTCTTGCCGATCAGATGACCCTCACCACTGACCCGCTGGCCAAGTTGCAGGTCGGTCACGTCGCGGCCTAGCTCGACGATCTCGCCGGCGAATTCGTGCCCCGTGACCAGCGGCACCGGTACAGTTCGCGCCGCCCAGTCGTCCCAGTTCCAGATATGCACGTCGGTGCCGCAGATACCGGTCTTGTGGATCTTGATCAGAACATCATCCTCGCCGATCTCGGGGACAGGCACCCGTTCCATCCACAGCCCCGGTTCGGGGCGCGCCTTTACCAAAGCCTTCATCTGGTTGCTCATGACAGAACTCCTGTTTCCCGACCGGCCTCGGCGAACGCGTGCAATGCGCGGTCCAGTTGATCGCGGCTTAGTTTAGCGTTCATCTGGGTGCGGATGCGGGCGGCGCCTTTGGGGACGACCGGAAAGAAGAAACCCGCAACGTATACACCGTGGTCGAACAGCCGCGCGGCAAGTTCCTGCGCCAGCCGCGCTTCGCCCAGCATGACCGGCACGATCGGATGCTCGCCCGGCAGAAGGTCATAGCCAAGCGTCGGACAGGCCTGCCCGCCAGTAGGCTGTATTCTCGAACAGCCGCGCCCGAAGGTCATCGCTTTCGGCGACCAGCCGCAGCGCCTCGGACGAGGCGGCGGTAATGGCGGGGGCCAGCGCGTTCGAAAAAAGATACGGCCGCGCGCGCTGACGCAGCAGATCGATCACCGGCTGCGGCCCGGCAATATACCCCCCCATCGCGCCACCCAGCGCCTTGCCCAGAGTGCCGGTCAGGATATCGACCTTATCTGCAACGCCGAAATGTGCCGGGGTGCCCGCACCCTTCGGCCCCATGAAGCCGGTCGCATGGCAATCATCGACCATAACCACTGCGTCGTAACGGGCGGCAAGATCAGTGATTTCCGGCAGGCGCGCCAGATAGCCATCCATCGAGAACACACCGTCAGTTGCGATCATGACATGACGCGACGCCGCCCGCGCGGGCCGCCTTCAACTGCGCCTCAAGATCGCTCATGTCGGAATTGGCGTAGCGATAGCGTTTTGCCTTACACAGCCGCACGCCGTCGATGATCGAGGCATGGTTAAGACTGTCAGAGATGATTGCATCCTCCGCGCCCAAAAGCGGCTCGAACAACCCGCCGTTGGCGTCGAAACAGGCGGCGAAAAGGATGCTGTCCGACTTGCCAAGGAAACCCGCAATGTCGCGCTCCAGTTGGCGGTGCAGAACCTGCGTGCCGCAGATGAACCGGACGCTGGCCATGCCGTAACCGTGATCGTCAAGCGCTGTCTTGGCGGCGGCGACAAGGCGAGGATCGTTGGCGAGGCCAAGGTAGTTGTTGGCGCAAAGGTTGATAACCTCGTGTGTCTGGCCATTCAGTTCAACCTCGATCAGCCCGCCTTGCGCCGAGGTGATCGGGCGTTCGGCTTTCATCAGTCCGGCATCGTCGATCTCCTGCAGTGTCGATCTGATCTGGTCGAGGAAACTCTGGGGCATCTTGGTATGGCCTGTCTGTAGGAGGGCGCGCGCAAGAGCAACGCCCGTCAGCGGGGAACGTGGATGATGCAAGAATAACTCGCTCCGCCAAATTTGCGTCACAAATTCAACCAGAAATTGACACATATGCCCGATTCGACGATTCTGGCGCTGTGTAACGGCTTTGGGTGCCGTGTTTATCGAGTGTATGAATGAAGGGGTAAATGGGAAATGTTTCGCGCAACTTTAGCGTTTCTATTAGTGTCCTTGGTTGCTGGCCTGAGTGGATGCACAGTGCCTTTGGACGATCCGCAGGATATTTGCACCAGAGAGAAGATCGACGCCGCAGAACGCGAGCGGTTGCGCAAGCGACCCGATTTCGATCTGATCTTGGACTACGCGCTGGCAAATTGCCCTGAAATTGCACTTCAACTGGTCGGACCGGACACCGGAACGATCGTGCCCGAACAGCAAAATGGCGAGGGTGGCAATGGCGGAGGCATCGGCGGTGGCGACAACGGCGGTGGCGACAACGGCGGTGGCGACAACGGCGGTGGCGACAACGGCGGTGGCGACAACGGTGGTGGCGACAACGGTGGTGGCGACGACGGTGGTGGCGACGACGGTGGTGGCGACGACGGTGGTGGCGGCACTACTCCTCTGGGCAGTTGAAGTAGCAAGAGGCCCGACCAAAAGTTGGCCCTCGGATCGTAGCGGCAATGGATCTGCTGCGAGTGGTGCTTTGATCGCGGCGGTCGCATGACGGCGGCAAACGCCAGTTGTAGTGCGCATTGGCCAATGAAACCTAATCAACGGGCGCCTTGAAACAGGCGCCCGTGTGGATTCCGCTGACCACTACTTCATGGCGATGACGGTGGGTCTTTCGATCGGAATGCGCCCGCCGGCAAAAATCGCGTCCCAACTTCCGGGACTTCGCGGATTTTGGAGCTTGAGGAATGTATAGCGCGTGTCCACCCAGTGTTTGATCCGGTCATTCAGACTGTCCAGCACAAGATCGCCGCCGCTGGTTCGCAAGACCAGAACCGCGTGACGTCCGCCGCGCAGGTCAAGCACAGTCGCCATCAACAGGCTGCTGGCTGGCACACCGGCCTCGATGAGGCGCAACTTCTTCAGCAGCACCAGATCCTCGCAGTCACCCCCGCGCGCGGTTGGTAGTGCCCACACCTCATCCTTGCGGTATTGTGCCCGGTCCGAAATTTGCCGGGTCCGGCGATTGACGGATCGGTTGATCCTGTCGGCCAGTTTCAGGACCGCGGCACCGGACACTGCGCTTGCCGCGCTGCTGGCGCAGGCCCAGCCATACCTGCCGCACAGGCCCGCAAACCCATCGGGTGCCGAGATCGCCCGTTTTGGCGCGAGGTAGGCCGGCGTTTTCGGCTCGGCTGCTGCCAGAGGCGTCGCCAACAAGGTGGCCAAGATTGGAAAAACCGCCAACGCCGGTCGCACCAGCGCCCACGGTCTTGCGGTTATCCTGCCAAGTTTCATCCTATGACATCCACCACGGTTGTGCTGCGCCCAGATCCGCAGCTTTCGCGGTCAGACTTACAGGATATGATGGCGGAATCGTGTTAAGGTTGTGCGGGATGCGTGATCGAAATGCGGTTTTCTGACGACATGGCAAGGGATCGCCGACCGGATCAGTGGATTCCGGCGAGTTATGGCCAGTGAGGCATTTCGCAATGTTCGAAAGGTGACCTGGCAGGGGTTGGGGGACTCGAACCCACGACCCTCGGTTTTGGAGACCGATGCTCTACCAACTGAGCTAAACCCCTAGGCCGACCGGGGAGATAGCCGCAATTCGAGCGCAGCGCAAGATGCGCCCTTGCCTTTCGGGGTGGATTTGCTTTCAAAAGGGGCCTACCTGCGAAACCACAGCAAAGTACCCATGAATGAGCCTGCGCCGACGTCTTGAAAACTCTCGGGTTCTGGAATTTATCCTGTCAGCGTTTCTGGCCGCATATCTGAAGTTCTGCCTGGCCACCACCCGCTGGAAGACACGCGGCACCCAGGAACTGGCCGAGGCGCTGAAGTCGGGGCCGGTGCTTTTGGTCCTTTGGCACAGTCGCACGATGGTGGCGCCGATCCACTGGCCGCACCGGCTGGCGAAGTTCACAACCCTGCACGACACCTCGCCGGTGGCGCGGCTGGCGGGGGCGACGCAGAAATGGTTCGGGGTTACACCGATCGCGATGGCCGCGAAATCCACGAATACGGGCGGATCACGCCAGATCTTGAGGAATTTCAAGGCGGGCAACAGCGTGGGCATGGCCGCGGACGGGCCGCAGGGGCCAGCCCGCAAGATGAAGGATGCGCCCCTGGAATGGGCGCGGGTGACCGGCGCACCGGTTTTCTTCTACGCCTTCTCGATGCGGCGTCACAAACGGCTGTCCTCGTGGGACCGGATGATGTTTCCCTTGCCCTTCACGCGCGGCGCATACGTCTATCGACGCTGGCAGGCAGAGGTGCCGCGCAAGATGGAAATGCCCGAGCGCGCGAAGCTGCGGCAGCAGATGGCCGAGGCTCTCGATGGCGCGCAGGCGGCAGCCGATGCGATGGCGGGTCTGCCGCCACAACCCTGATCAACGAAAAACGCCGCACCCAAAGGCGCGGCGTTTCGTTTCAGAATCTGGTCTTTATTTACTCGATGATCTTGGAGACGACGCCTGCGCCGACGGTGCGGCCGCCTTCGCGGATGGCGAAGCGCAGTTTGTCTTCCATTGCGATCGGGGCGATCAGTTCGACGTTGAACTTCAGGTTGTCGCCCGGCATCACCATCTCTGTGCCTTCAGGCAGCATCACCGTGCCGGTCACATCCGTGGTGCGGAAGTAGAACTGCGGACGGTAGTTCGCGAAGAACGGCGTGTGACGGCCACCCTCTTCCTTGGTCAGGATGTAGGCCTCGGCCTCGAACTTGGTGTGCGGCTTGACCGAACCCGGCTTGCACAGCACCTGGCCACGCTCGACGCCTTCACGATCGACACCGCGCAGCAAGAGGCCGACGTTGTCGCCCGCCTGGCCCTGATCGAGAAGCTTGCGGAACATCTCGACACCGGTGCAGGTGGTCTTGGTGGTCGGGCGAATGCCGACGATCTCGATCTCTTCGCCCACCTTCACGATGCCACGCTCGACGCGCCCCGTCGCAACCGTGCCGCGGCCGGAGATCGAGAACACGTCCTCGACCGGCATCAGGAACGGCTGGTCAACCGCACGCGCAGGCGTCGGGATGTACTCGTCGACCGCCTTCATCAGCGCGCGGATCGAGTTCTCGCCGATCTCGGGATCGGTGCCGTTCATCGCCGCCAGAGCCGAGCCGCGGATGATCGGAATGTCGTCGCCCGGGTAGTCGTACGAGGACAGCAGTTCGCGGATTTCCATCTCGACCAGTTCCAGCAGCTCCTCGTCATCGACCTGGTCGACCTTGTTCATGTAGACGACCATGTAGGGAATGCCGACCTGGCGACCCAGCAGGATGTGCTCGCGGGTTTGCGGCATCGGGCCGTCAGCGGCGTTCACAACAAGGATCGCGCCGTCCATCTGGGCGGCACCGGTGATCATGTTCTTGACGTAGTCGGCGTGGCCGGGGCAATCGACGTGCGCATAGTGACGCGCTTCGGTCTCATACTCCACGTGCGCCGTCGAGATCGTGATGCCGCGGGCCTTCTCTTCCGGCGCGCCGTCAATCTGGTCATAGGCCTTGAATTCACCGAAATACTTGGTGATCGCCGCCGTCAGCGTCGTCTTGCCGTGGTCAACATGGCCAATCGTCCCAATGTTGACATGCGGTTTGGTGCGTTCGAATTTTGCCTTTGCCATGGCCCTTTAGCCTCATCCATTGCGGGGCCGCGCGCGGCCCGATTCATCATCCGCGCGCTCGTTACTGGCTATGGGCCGAGAAATCAAGCGTCAGTTGGTCGCTTCTTCCGAACTGGGGGGCGGGCTATCAAGCGGCGCGAACTCGATCGGCATGGCTTCCAAGGCTTCGGCGTCGGTTGCCGGCGCTTCAGTGCCCTGGGGCACCGCGTCCAGCGGCGGCAGTCCGAACCATTCGGGGTTCTCCAACAGGTAGTCCTGGATCGCCTTTGCCGCGTTGTTCGACAACTTAACCATTTGCTTTTTCTTGTTTTGTGTCAGGCCGGATGAAATGATTGTTTCGCCCGAGATACCTTCGAAGATGGTCAACTGCTTGACCTCGGGGTTCAGGCGGGTTTGCGTGGCGTCGTCCCAGACCAGCACGTTGACCACCAGCACCGATCTGGGCTTGAAGACCAAGGGCACGCCGGGCATCGCCAAAGCGTAGGCCTCGACCTTGATCCCGAGGTTGTAGAACTTTTCGCCCTCGTAGCCGCCGAACCGCTTGTTAATTGCGGCCGTCAGTTCGTCGGTCCATTCCTCGTCGGTCGCGGTGCGTGAGAACGGGCCGATCGTTGGCTCGTCCACGACCACCACGTTATGCCCAAGCCGGAAGTCGCCCATCGGCACCTGCGGTTCATTGACATCCGCAGGCAAACTGCACGCGGCGAGCGCCACAAGGCCCGTGAGGCCAAGCAAAAGGTTCCGGATTCTGGACAGATGCGACATCGGTTACTCCCTGATATGATCCCTAGTTAGCCCAGCGTCGGAGTCATGGCAATCAACCCGACGTGCTGCGGCAAATTCCGCGAAGGTCCTGCCAATCCTCTTCGCCCAGCGATGGGCGCTTTGGGCCGGTTATCCGGCTGGCGGCATAGCGGGCAGCGGTAATACGATTGCCGAGACTGGGATGGGCCATGAAATGCGCGACTATACCTTCGCTGTCACCATATTTTGCGCGCAACCTTTCAAAGAAACTGGCCAGCGCGTCGGGCGACATGCCGCCTTTCGCCAAGACACCATGCGCGAAACTGTCGGCGCTGGCCTCTGCTTCCTGACTGTAGGTGGCGTCGATCAGGCGTTCGACCATGAAGAGCACCGCCGCGCCACCGGCGAAATCTCCGAAAACCAACCCCAGAACCCCGATCGACCCCGCGGAACGCAACGCGCCCCGCGCCGGATCGCGGTTCACGACGTGGCCGATCTCGTGGGCAAAGACCGCCGCTACTTCATCGGGGTGTTCCGCGGCTTCGATCAGACCGCGGAAAAACACAATTCGGCCGCCCAGGTAGCGCGAAGGCATTGACCATTTCGTGGTCCAGCACGTGCACGGTCAACGGGTAGGGCAGATCGGTCTCTTCCTCCAGCCGGGCCTGCATTTTGGACAAAGCGGCGGTTCCGGCGGGATCGCCGCAGATCGTGACCGGGTTGAAATCGCTATCCCCAAGCGCTGAACGGATTTGTTCGAACGTGGTGTCGCCCAACGCCTTTTCGCCTTCAGGCGGCAGAAATTCGGCCAGTTGGTCTGCCATGACCGGCACCAGCACAAAGACAATCAGCGCCACCGAAGCAATGGCCGCTAGCGACCAGCCGAGAATGCGAGCGCGGCCCCGAACCGGCGGACGCTTGTGCAGGTTCCGGCACCGCGCGCGCAGGATCGCAGGGATCACCGGATCGCTGAGGATGAGTCGCGCGAGCGGCGCGTCCCCGGAAGTCACGACAAGGCGGTCGCGCGCCGCCTGATCAGGGATGCCGCGGATCGCCTCTAGCGGCCAACGCAACACCTCGTCGCCGGGCAGTGTTAGCGACCAGCGCGGGGCCTTTGGCCGATTCAGCGATTTTCACTTCGACGCGGTGAACGACGGCGGTTTTGCCATCCAGAAAATCGGCGAAGGCGCGGTGACCCGACGCATCCTCACCGACATCGGATCACGGAGGCACCAGTCATATCGCGGCCCCCAGATCCAGCGCCTCGGCAAATCCTTCGGCCTCGGTGAATTCATCGCGGTCGCGCTGCTGAAACGCAGGCAGGTGGTGGGTACCCGTCAGGTCCAGCGTCTGCGCATAGTGGCGGGCCAGCGGCAGCGTCACGAAGACATGCTGAAACACGCCCCAACTGACGAAGACGCTGAAGTAAAGCAGCATCGCCGCCATTGTGCTCAGCCAGACCGGCAAATTTGCGCCCATTTCCATCGGGTCGAAGCTGCCCGAAGACCCGGCGACGGTGATGCACTGCGCCACCCAACGCCGCCAGCAGCGCGGTCAGAAACAGCGACATCAGCAGGCCGACGATCAGGTTGCCGAGAACATAAATACGGATAACCCGCCACGGACGCGGCTGCGCCCTGAAACCGATCCCGCCTAGGCTTTTGGTGTTGGTCAGCAGGCGGAAGCTGTGGACCCTGTAATGCGCAAGGCCGTAAAGCGCCCAAAGTGTGCCGACCGCCCCGACCAACATCGCCTGACCGACCGAGCCCCAACTCGCCAGCACCACGGCAATCCCCGCTATGACGAGCCCCGCCAGCAGTGGCAGGAACGGTCGATAAAGCATCTGCCAGTGACCGCCCTGAACGAACTGCCCAGTCCCGAAAAAAGTACGGTCGGTGCGGTACTTTTCCAGCGCGAAAGTCATGCGCGGCCATAGAAGACCCAGTGTCAGGATCGTTATGCTCCAATGCAAAAAAGCCCGGCCGGCATAACCCCACGCGCCCGGGGCCATGCCAAACCGCAGCCCGCGCCAGCGCGTGCGGGCCAGAATGTAGCGACGAGCACGATAGCGCGCGTAGAACATGACCGGGATCACGCCGACGAAAGACAGCGCATAGGCCGCGAAATTTCCCTGTAGCAAGGAGAAGGACAAGAACATCAGCAAAAGGTTCACGATGCCGATGTAGAAGGCGAGGATGACCACGGCGATCAGGAACCCCAGCAGCTTCTCCAGCGGTTCGCCGACATATTCAAGCGGCTGGCCGCCAGGGCGGATCGCCGACCAGTAGTAGCGGCGCAGGCGGGTCTTCATCCAGAACCGGTAAAGGCCCAGCGTCAGGACCGTCAGTAGGCTGCTGGTCAGCGCCAACCTGAAAAGCCGCCCACGGGTGCCGACATATTCGGTCTGAAACTCGGTCAGCGCCATCCGGGCTTACGTAAACCGGTTGTCACGAGGGAACCCTCTTGGCGCCATACGGCCGGACCCGGCGCGCTTGCCAATCCATTCCTCAAGTTCGGTTTCGGTGCGGGTGCGCCCGGCGGGATCCTTCCACGACAGACCATCGGCAAGCGTGAAGGTGGTGGCGTCCGACAGGCCGCCATCCTTGTATTTCTGCAACCGCACACCCTTGCCCCGGCCCATCTCGGGCAGTTCATCCATCGGGAAGATCAGCACCTTGCGGTTCTCGCCAACGCAAGCGACATGATCGCCCGCAACCGGGTGGCAGACCAGAGCATGCACCTCATCCTTGACGTTCAGCACCTGACGCCCGGTCCGGGTCTGGGCAATGACCTCATCCTCCGGCACGACAAAGCCGTCCCCGGCAGAGGACGCGACCAGCAGCTTGCGGCCCGGCGCGTGGACGAAAAGATCGACGATATCGGACTCGTTGGGCAGATCGACCATCAGGCGCACCGGTTCGCCCATGCCGCGCCCACCGGGCAGGTTCGCGCCAGACAGCGTGTAGAACCGGCCATTGGTGCCGAACAGCAGGATCTTGTCGGTGGTTTCGGCGTGGAAGGCGAAACGCGCCTCGTCGCCGTCCTTGAACTTCATCTCCTGCGCCAGATCGACATGGCCCTTCATGGCCCGGATCCAGCCCATCTTGGAACAGACCACCGTGATCGGCTCGCGCTCGATCATCGCCTCGATCGGCACATCTGGGGCTTCTGTCGCCTCGGCGAACTGGGTGCGACGCGCGCCACCTTCGTAATCCTTGCCGAACTGCTTGCGGGTTTCCTCAACTGCTCGGCGATCTTCGCCCATTGCAGGCGCCTCGCTGTCCAGCAGATCCTCCAGCCCGGCGCGTTCTTCCATCAGCGCATCGCGTTCGCGCACCAGTTCCAGTTCTTCCAGCCGCCGCAACGACCGCAGGCGCATGTTCAGGATCGCTTCGACCTGAACCTCGGATAGCTCGCCCTCGCCCGTTGCGGGCAGCGGCGAAACATAGTCCTTCTCGGACATCGCGCGCACATGATCACGGCCCCAATCCTCGGCCATCAGCGCGGCCTTGGGATCATCGTCATAGCGGATGATGTCGATCACCCGGTCGAGGTTGAGGAAGGCGATGATGAAGCCTTCCAGAACTTCCAACCGGTGGTCGATCTTGTCCATCCGGTGCTTCGACGCGGCGCAAAAGCACCTCGCGGCGGTGATCGAGAAAGGCGCGCAGCACTTCCTTCAGGCTGCACACCTTCGGCGTGCGCCCGTCGATCAGCACGTTCATGTTCAGGCTGAACCGCATTTCAAGGTCCGAATTGCGGAACAGCATGCCCATCAGAACCTCGGGATCGACGTTCTTGGAGCGAGGCTCCAGCACCAGCCGGATATCCTCGGCGCTTTCGTCGCGAACGTCGCCGAAGATCGGGATCTTCTTGGTCTGGATTAGCTCGGCCAAGCGTTCGATCAGCTTGGATTTCTGCACCTGATAAGGGATCTCGGTAACGATGATCTGCCAAGTGCCGCGGCCCAGATCCTCGACCTCCCACTTCGAGCGCAGACGGAACGATCCGCGCCCCGTGCGGTACGCCTCGATGATATTCTCGCGCGGCTCGACGATCACGCCGCCGGTCGGGAAATCGGGGCCGGGGACGTAGCCGACAAGGGTTTCGTCACGGGCGTCGGGGGTCTTGATCAGATGCAGGCAGGCATCGACCAATTCGACGATGTTGTGCGGCGGGATGTTCGTGGCCATGCCGACAGCGATGCCGCTGGAGCCGTTTGCCAGAAGGTTCGGAAACGACGCCGGCAGCACGACCGGTTCGGTCAGCGTGCCGTCGTAATTGTCGCGAAAATCGACGGCGTTCTCGGCCAGACCTTCCAGCAGCGCCTCTGCCGCCACGGTCATCCGCGCCTCGGTGTAGCGTGACGCCGCCGGGTTATCGCCGTCGATATTGCCGAAGTTCCCCTGCCCGTCGACCAGCGGATAGCGAACGTTGAAATCCTGCGCCAGCCGCGCCATCGCATCGTAGATCGCCGCATCACCATGCGGGTGATAGTTGCCCATCACGTCGCCCGAGATCTTCGCCGATTTGCGGAACCCGCCGCCCGAGGCCAGCCGCAATTCGCGCATCGCATAAAGGATGCGCCGGTGCACCGGCTTCAGCCCGTCGCGCGCATCGGGCAGCGCGCGGTTCATGATCGTGGACAGCGCATAGGTCAGATAGCGCTCGCCAATCGCGCGGCGCAGCGGTTCGGACACTTCCATGTGGGCCGATATTGGGGGGGTCGGTGACGTCGTTCATGGATGCTGTGATAACCGGGCCCGTTGACAGGGTAAAGAATCCTTAGGGGAAAATCGTATCGAGTTTCCCGGCCGAACAGCTACCGCAATGCGCTATAATAGATTGTTACAAGTGATTCCCGTCAGAAGGTGCTTATGATCCGGCTGCTACTTCTACTTGTCGCTGGCATGGGCTTGTGATGTACTTCGCCGACAAAATCGGTGGAACGGTGCAGCCAAGCCGATGCGCGCGGAAGCAACGCCGGCAAAGTCGAGCCGTTGCGAAACCCTGCCCCGGTGCGACTGTCACCATGTCGTCGCTCGGCTCTGAACCGACTGAACCGAAAGCGGCGCAACCCCGTTGGGCGCGACCGGCCCGCGCGCTCCGTACTGATCCTGCCGATATGGTGTCCTTCCTGAATCCAGTCGTGATCGGCGACGGACGGCAAGATCGTGCCGCAGGCCGCAGAATCCCGACAATGCGAACCGGCTAAGGCAGAGGCCGCAACCAAACCGCAGATCGCCGGTGCGCTACGTCAGCGCCAGCCGCGTGAATGTGCGCGGCGGACCCTCGACCGCGGATCCCGTGGTCGGATCGGTCGAGTTCGCCGATGCGGTGCAGGTTCTGTCAGACCCGACAGCGGAGATGGGTGCAGATCCGGATCGAGGGCGATGGGATCGAGGGCTTCATGGCGTCCGAATTCCTGGACCGACACCGACCCGCAAGGCTGATCCGCCTTGCCTTCGCGCCCGCAATCGGTTCTATGACCAAAACGAAAGGGGCGGGCGTGTCAGGGCAAGATCCATACTTATCACCGGATGTTCGTCGGGCATCGGATATGACGCAGCGCATGGGTTGGCAGCGCGCGGCTGGCGGGTCTTTGCCACCTGTCGGCAAGAGACCGATTGCGAGCGGCTGCGCGGCGAGGGTCTGGAAAGCTTCGTGCTCGACTATGCCGATCGAGGCGTCGATCCGCGACGCCGTGACCGAATGCCTGTCGCGGACCGGCGGAACGCTGGACGCGCTGTTCAACAACGGCGCCTATGCCATACCCGGCCCGGTCGAGGATGTGCCGCGCGACGCGCTTCGTGCGATCTTCGAGACCAACCTGTTCGGCTATCACGACCTGACGCGACAGGTGATCCCGGTGATGCGGCGCGCAGGGCCACGGGCGGATCGTCAACTGCTCTTCGGTGCTTGGGCTTGTCGCCTATCGCTGGCGCGGTGCCTATAACGCGACGAAATTCGCGCTGGAGGGCACTAAGCGATACCTTGCGGTTGGAAATGCGCGAAACCGGGATCGACGTGATCCTGATCGAGCCCGGACCCGATCGCAACCGATTTCCGCAAGAACGCCGTCAAACAGTTCGAGAAGTGGATCGACTGGGAAAATTCAGCCCGCGTCGATCAGTACCGTGGGTCTTTGCTGGACCAGCTTTACAAGGGCTCGGGATCGTCGAGATTCGAATTGCAGCCGGCGGCGGTCACAGTCAAGCTGATCCATGCGCTGGAGTCGCGGCGACCCAGGCCTCGTTACTTCGTCACAACGCCGACTTATGTGTCGAACATCCTGCGCCGCGTGCTGCCGACGCGAGCGCTTGATTGGGTGGTGTCCCGGGAATAGCGGCGATTTGGCAATTCGCTTTTCCGATCCAAACCCGCTACATCGGCGGGTAACGGAAGAAAGGGCCTGATATGTGGCGTGATCCATTGTTCATCATCGTCGTCATCGCAGTGCTGACCGTCCTCGTGATCCTGATGGTCGGGATCGGCGGCTTTGCCAAGGGTGGCGATTTCAACCGCAAACATGCGAACCGGATCATGCGCTACCGGATCATCGCGCAGGCGATTGCGGTCGTGATAATCCTTGGCTTCGTCGCGATTCGCCGGATGGGAGGCTGAAACATGGTCGTTCTGAACAAGATCTACACACGAACCGGGGACGCCGGCGAAACCGCGCTTGGGCAATGGCACGCGCGTTGCCAAATACTCTGCCCGCGTCGCGGCCTATGGCACGGTCGACGAAACCAACGCGACGGTCGGGTCTGGCGCGACTGCATGCCGAGGGGGCCATGGACGCGCAACTGGCGATGATCCAGAACGACCTATTCGACCTCGGCGCAGACCTTTGCCGCCCCGATATGGAAAAAGACGCCAGCGCCGAATATCCGCCACTGCGGATGTCAGAGGCGCAGGTGCTTCGGTTGGAAAACGAGATCGACGCGATGAACGAAAAGCTCACGCCGCTGCGGTCGTTCATCCTGCCCGGCGGATCGGCGCTGGCGGCACATCTGCACCTCTGCCGCACAGTCTCACGCCGGGCGGAACGGCTGGCGGTGGAACTGGCGCAGAAGGAATCGGTGAACGCGGCGGCGGTAAGGTACCTCAACCGTCTGTCCGACTGGTTCTTCGTGGCCGCCCGGATCGCCAATAATGACGGCCATGATGACGTGCTTTGGGTGCCCGGCGCGAACCGCTAGGCCGGCTTCTTGACGGGAACCCACAGCTCGAACCCGCCCTCGCCGGTGGCGGGTCAAAGTCCGGGGCCGTAGAATTCCACGCAGGGACCATCGCCCAGATAATAACCCGAGGCCGGCAAGCCATTCAGCCATGATCCGGTTCCACTGTTCACGCATTTGCGAAATGTGGACCGGGCAGCGGAACTTGGCGTAGTTGCCGGCCGGAATGACCGTCGGTGGTCAGTCCGTGCGGCGCGCATTTCGCCCTTTCGCAGCTGCATGCCGCACAGATATCCGAAACGCCCGTCCGGCTGCATGTCGTGGCAAACGCCGTAATAGGCATCCGGCACCATCGCGTCTGTCGGGATACCCCATCGCACTGTAGGTGGCCCATTGCGTGGGAATCGCGACGCGCGTTCCCATGTCATAATGGCCATCGACCCCGGCGATGACCCGTTCGCCCAGTCGCCCGATCCGGGCGGGCTTGCAGTTGCGCTTGTCGAACTGGTGTCGGTCATGGCGTGCTCCCTTTCTGGATTGTGACCGATCGCTGTCAGACTTGCCCCAAACCGCGCCGGAAATCCAATTTCGCGCGACCCAAGCGCAAAACGCGACGTCCACGCGCCCTGCCGCGTCGATTTTGCCCTGTTTTCCGGCGCGCTGACCCGCTAACACCGGGTCCGAGAGCTTGAAGGGCCGCCGACGCAGGGGGCCGGATTAATTTTGAGGAGACCGCGCTGATGAAGGTTCTTGTGCCTGTCAAACGCGTGATCGACTACAACGTGAAAGTCCGCGTCAAAGGCGGACGGCAGCGGTGTCGATCTCGCCAATGTCAAAATGTCGATGAACCCGTTTGACGAGATTGCCGTCGAAGAGGCGATCCGCCTGAAAGAGGCCGGAAAGGCCGAAGAAGTCATCGCCGTTTCCATCGGCGTGAAACAGTCGCAGGAAACCCTGCGCACCGCTTTGGCGATGGGGGCCGACCGCGCGATTCTGGTCGTGGCCGCCGATGACGTGCATCAGGATATCGAGCCGCTGGCGGTTGCCAAGATCCTCAAGGCGATCGTGGACGAGGAAAAGCCGGGCCTCGTTCTGGCCGGCAAGCAGGCGATCGACAACGACATGAACGCCACCGGCCAGATGCTGGCTGCGCTGCTGGGCTGGAGCCAGGCGACCTTCGCCTCGAAGCTGGACATCGACGGCGACAGCGCCAACGTGACCCGCGAGGTTGATGGCGGCTTGCAGACGATCAAGGTCAAGATGCCCGCCATCGTGACCGTCGATCTGCGCTTGAACGAGCCGCGCTATGCCTCGCTTGCCCAACATCATGAAGGCCAAGAAGAAGCCGCTGGATGAAAAGACCGCCGCCGATTACGGCGTCGATGTCGCGCCGCGCCTGAAGGTCGTCAAGACGACCGAGCCCGACACCCGCAAGGCCGGGGTCAAGGTGGCCTCGGTCGATGAACTTGTCGCGAAACTCAAAGAAGCGGGGGCAATCTGATGGCTGTACTTACTTCTGGCCGAAGTGACCGACGGCCATCTGTCGGTCGATGCAACCGCCAAGACCGTGGCTGCCGTGCAAATCGCTTGGCGATATCACGGTGCTTGTGCGCCGGGGCGCAGGCCGCCGATGCTGCCGCCGAGGCCGCCAAGATCGACGGCGTGAATAAGGTGCTCTGCGCCGAGGATGCGACACTTGGCCACCGCTTGGCGGAACCCACCGCGGCGCTGATCGTATCGCTGGCTGGCGACTATGACCATATCATCGCACCCGCCACCACCGACGCCAAGAACGTGCTGCCGCGCGTCGCGGCGCTGCTGGATGTGATGGTGATCACCGATGTCTCGGGCGTCGTCGATGCCGATACGTTCGAGCGTCCGATCTACGCCGGCAATGCGATCCAGACGGTGAAATCCGCGGACGCCAAGAAAGGTCGTCTCGATCCGCACTTCGGCGTTCGATGCGGCCGGAATGGGCGGCTCTGCGCCGGTCGAAAATATCGGTGCGGCCGACAATCCCGGCCTTTCGGAATGGGTCGAGGACAAGGTTGCAGCAAGCGACCGGCCCGAACTGACCAGCGCCGGAATCGTCGTCTCGGGCGGGCGTGGTGTCGGGTCCGAGGCTGACTTCCACCTGATCGAGAAACTGGCCGACAAGCTGGGCGCCGCCGTAGGCGCGTCGCGCGCGGCGGTCGATTCGGGCTATGCGCCGAACGACTGGCAGGTCGGTCAGACCGGCAAGGTCGTGGCACCGGATCTTTACGTTGCGGTCGGAATTTCGGGTGCGATCCAGCACCTGGCCGGCATGAAGGACAGCAAGATCATCGTCGCGATCAACAAGGACGAAGAAGCGCCGATCTTCCAGGTCGCCGATTATGGCCTGGTCGCGGATCTGTTCACCGCCGTGCCGGAACTGATCGAAAAGCTGTAAGCCTTCGCGCAGATCGAAAGAAACGGCCCGCCCCCTTGCGGGCCGTTTTCGTTTCAGATCAGCGGGCTCAAAGCACCCCTGCAAGGCATGCGCCGCCGCTTCCTGAACCACGGGGCCCAGCATCTCGCGCGCCGCCAAGTTCTTCCAGTTGGGTATGAACCATGCGGTCGTACCCGGCCTCGATCTCATCGCGAATCGCCACAACTTCGACCAGACCCGCCGTCTGATCGGCAATCGCGTCCAGCATGGCTCGGTCGACGAAAAGCGGGTCGCGCGACGACCAGTCGTCGCACGCGTCTTCCGGCGTCCGGTCACTCATCCATAACAGCACGAACTTGCCGCCGATCTTGGCCATCATCGTGCGCATCCGCGCGACCCAGGCATCCTTAAGTTCCTGTTGAACCATCGCGAATTTCTCTGGTGAACGCTCGGCAAGATGCGACAACAGATGCCGCGTAAAGTGAAATTCGGTAAAGTCCACATCCCGGAAGATCGTCGACAGCAGGTTTGACGCTTTGAGGAACCGGTCATTGCGGCGCGGATGGACCGAATAGAACCGGTTCGACATGTTCTGCGCGCCGGTTATCTGGATCACCGTTACCGCGGCGTCTCGGCAGATCTCCATCACCGTGTCGTCGCTTACGACCAGATCGGTACCGGCATTGACGCAACCCAGATTGACCACCGGTCGGTCGATCAGCCCCTCCAGCATCTCTGGCATCGGTTGTTCGACAAATTTGCCATAAATCTCTGATCCGCCCAGAAGCGCCACATAGGGCTTGTCCAGCTTCTTGCGCGGCCCGCGAAACAGCAGTTTCGATTTGCCATAGCGGCAGGGATAGTAGTCCAGGGCACCCTCGCCCAAGTGTTCATAGGCCATGTTCCACCCACATTGTTAAATTTCACCCAAAGCCAGATTCGCAGAGACGGGTTGCGAATTGGCTAAACCTCCAGCTTTAGGCAAAGTTTATCGAAGTCTCGGGCCTTGCACCAGGCTTTGGGCGGGGCATATGGTCCGGCAGCATCGGAAAGGGTCGGGCATGGAAATCGCCAAGGTCGGAATTGTGGGCGCAGGTCAGATGGGCAACGGGATTGCCCATGTCTTTGCCTTGGCGGGCTATGATGTGCTGCTGAACGACATCAGCGAGGACAGCCTGAAATGCCGCGCTCGCCCTGATCGACAAGAACATGGAACGCCAGGTCGCGCGCAGACAAGATCACCGCCGAGGACAAGGCGGCGGCGCTGGCCCGGATCAAGACGACGCTGACGCTGACCGATCTTGCCAAGACCGATCTGGTGATCGAGGCGGCGACGGAACGCGAAACCGTCAAGGCCGCGATCTTCGAGGATCTGGTGCCGCATCTTCTGCCGCACACGATCCTGACCTCGAACACCTCGTCGATCTCGATCACCCGCCTGGCAACGCGCACCGACCGGCCCGAAAAGTTCATGGGGTTCCACTTCATGAACCCGGTTCCGATCATGCAACTGGTCGAGCTGATCCGCGGCATCGCCACGGACGAAGACGACCTACAGCGCCTGCCTTCAGGTCGTCGAACGGCTGGGCAAGACCGCCGCGCGAGCCGAGGATTTCCCCGCCTTCATCGTCAACCGCATCCTGATGCCGATGATCAACGAGGCGGTCTACGTGCTTTACGAAGGCGTGGGTTCGGTCCGGTCCATCGACGAGTCGCTGAAACTGGGCGCCAATCACCCGATGGGGCCGCTTGGAACTGGCCGATTTCATCGGGCTCGACACCTGCCTTGCGATCATGAACGTGCTGCATGACGGGCTTGGCCGACACCAAGTACCGTCCCTGCCCGCTTCTGACCAAATATGTCGAGGCCGGGTGGCTGGGCCGCAAGACCGGTCGCGGGTTCTACGACTATCGCGGCGAAACCCCGGTGCCGACCCGCTAGGGTTTCAGCTTCAGTGTTTCTTCCCGCAGCCAGCCATGAAACCGCGCGGATTGTCTTTCCACGGTCAATCGCATCGCGGTCGATCGGGATTCCCGACGATCGGGCGCTGCGGCTTGTTCAGGGCATCGACGACTTCGTGGATCAGCAGCCCCTGACGCAGCGTCGCCGAAAGTTGGTTGGCGATCTGGTAAAGTCGCGAGTTTTGACCCGGGAAGTAGATCGGCACCACCAGTCGCATCCGATCGCTGGATCATCTTTGCGGTGAACGGGTTCCACTCGCGCTCCACCACGTTCGCCGAACATCGTGTCCGACGACGCGACGACTCCTGACGGGAAAATGACCACGATCGCCCGCCCTGTTCCAGATGCGCCATCGCACGCTTGCGCATCTCAAGGCTCTTTTCGATCGCGCCTTCTTCGTGCGGGAAGGGCACCGGGATCATGAAATGCTTGATCTCTTCGACTTCGGTCAGAAGCGACCGGGTCAGGATCTTGTAGTCGTGCCGTACCCGACCGACGAGTTCGGCCAGAACCATGCCATCGACCAGCCCGTGCGGATGGTTCGCAACGACAATGACCGGCCCCTTGGCCGGGAATACGCGCAACCTCGTCGTCCGGGGTCTGCACAGCGATGCCCATATGACGCAAGGCCTGTGGCCAGAACGCCTGACCCTCCGGCAACGCCCTCGGCCTCGAACCGACGGATCAGGCGCAACAGCCAGAATTTGCCGGTCAGCCATTCCATCGTGCGAATGGTGTTGGCCTTCCACGGATTCGGAAAAGTATTGGCGTAGGACAATTTGCGCTTGTCATACGGAACATAATCCGGGCCGCTAGCGCCTCGTCGGGCAAAGGGGTGTCTTGATAGCTGTCTACCACTACGCTCCCACTACGCTCCCGCCAGTGTTCGGGGTGCCTCCGGCACCGTCTCAGAAATCTTCGCCGAACTTGTCGGCGACCAGCGCTTCAAGCGCTTCGGCCAGCTTCTCTGCGTCGGCGCCACTAGTCTCTACCTCAATAGTGGTTCCCTTGGAGGCTGCCAACATCAAAAGCCCCATGATGCTGTCACCCGAGGCGCTAAGACCGTCCTTGGAGACATTGGCGCGGGCGTCATGCGCTTCGACCACTTCGACCAGTTTGGCCGAGGCCCGGGCATGCAGACCCTTCTCGTTCACGATGCGCAGCTTGCGGATTGTCTTCTCTGTCATGCGATCTGGTCTACTTCGGCGAGGCATCGAAACTGTCGATGTACTTTCGACCGGCGGCCTTGGCGCAGTCAACCGCGGGGCAACAGGCAGATGGCGGGATTTGGCCAGTTTGATCAGCATCGGAAGGTTGGCGCCGTAGATGATCTGGCGATCCGTGACAGAGCAGGCCAAAAGCGACAGGTTCGAGGGCGATCCGCCGAACATGTCGGTCACGACAACCACACCGTCCCCGGCATCGACGCTGTCGGCGGCGGCGCAGATCTCGGCTTGTTTCAGACCACGGTCATGATCGGGTTCAATCGAAATCGCACGAATCCCGGATTGTTTGCCGACGACATGTTCGACAGCGGCCAGGTATTCCCTGGCCAGACCACCATGCGCGACGATCACAACACCGATCACGCCTATTCCCCAGTTCTGCCGCCAGATGCGGGCGAACCGCCCCCACGCCGTTCCAATTCCCTGTGCCTTATAGACACCTGCCATCCTGATGCTGCAAGTGCATTCGCGAGTTTTTCCGCAACGGCAACCGAGCGGTGTTGCCCGCCGGTACAGCCAAAGGCGATCGCCAGATGTGCCTTGCCCTCTTCGGCATAGGCCGGAAGCAGCATCTGGATCAGCGCCTCGACCTTGTGCAAAGAACTCGGCAAAGCGCTTGTCCTCGGCGACATAGTCCACGACCCGGCATCCTTGCCATCAAGCGGCCGCGGAGCGCTTCGGACCAGTAGGGATTGCGCAGGAACCGGCAGTCCAGGAACGATGTCGACACCACGCGGAATGCCGCGTTTGTAAGAGAACGACTGGACCGAAACCGCCAGCTTCTGCGCTGGCACTGGTATCAAACCAGTCCTCGATCTCGGCGCGCAGGTCGTGCGGGCTCAGATCCGACGTGTCGATCAGGATGTTCGCGCGCGCCCGGATCGGCACCAGCAGATCGAATTCGCGCTCGATCCCCTGCTGCGGCGATTCCGCCGGAGCCATCGGGTGGCGCCGGCGGGTTTCCGAATAACGGCGCAGCAGCACATCGGCGCTGCAGTCGAGGTAGAGCAGTTCGACATCCAGCGCCGCCCGACATCGACAGATCGTCGATCAGTTCGATCAAGGCATTGGTGGAGAAATCGCGGTTGCGCACGTCGATGCCCAGCGCCATTGGCCGGTCGATCGGCGGGCCGTCCAGCAGACGCGGCAAAAGCGACAGCGGCAGGTTGTCGATGGCCTCAAATCCCAGATCCTCCAGCACGTTGACAGCGGTGGATCGGCCGGCGCCCGACGGCCCGGTGACAAGCACAAGCCGTCGACCGCCCTCAGGCGGGTTAACTGCCACTGCTTGCGCGTCCTGTTTCGTCATCATCGCTCCTGCCACCCCTTAGATACTGCAAAATTGCAGCGGGAAAATGGCCGTGCACGGTGCTGTGAAGCAAAGGTAGGTCAACGCCTTCCAACGTCAGGTGTCGATCCGGCGGCAACCGCTGATCCTCCACTTGGTCCAGATCGACGGCCAAAGCGACCCGGGCAGAGGCAACCGTTTCGGCCGCCAGAATGCCAACGCCTCGCACTTCGATCCGGCCCCGGATCGCTGACGGACAACTTGCAAAAAGGGCGCCATCCCTTGATCGGATCACCGTCCGGTCGTCCGCTACCAGAACCGCGCCCCGTGACAGCAACTCCAGCGCCAACGCTGATTTTCCAGTACCCGAAGCGCCAAGGATCAGCACCGCAACCGGGCCAAGTGCGACGCAACTGGCATGCAGAATTGTCGGAGTGTTGCGCTCACCCATCTTACTACGGCAAGAGGACGCCTGGCCAGGTGCCAAGCATTCGCTTCCAGCAGATTGCCGGCCCGATCACATCGGCAGACCGACAACGAACCGCGCACCCAGCGGGTCCGATGTGATGTCGGCATCCGTGGGGCGGATGTTTTCCGCCCAGATCACGCCGCCATGCGCCTCTACGATCTGTTTCGAGATCGCCAGCCCAAGGCCGGAATTGTTGCCGAACTGCCCGGCAGGGCGCTCGGAATAGAACCGGTTGAAGATCTTGGTCAGGGCCTGTTCGGGGATCCCCGGCCCGGTATCCTCGACCACCACCAGAACGCGGTTGTCGCGACGCCGCGCCCATACACGAATTGCATCGCCATCCTCGCAGAAGGAAACCGCATTGGTGATCAGGTTGACGAAAACCTGCGCCAACCGCGCCTCCAGCCCCTGGACCTGGATCGGCACCGGCGGCAGGTCAGAGATGAACTCCACCCCCTTGGCAGCGGCTTCCTTGCCCAGATGGTCGGTCAGATTGCGCAGCATGTGCACCAGGTCGAACGGCTCCTCTTCTTCCTTGACCAACTCGCTGTCCAGCCGCGACGCGTTGGAGATGTCGCTGACAAGACGGTCCAGCCGTCGCACATCGTGGTCGATCACATCAAGCAGACGGTCGCGCTGATCGTCTCGCTTGGCCACCCGCAAGGTGCCAACCGCAGAGCGTAGAGAGGCCAGCGGGTTCTTGATCTCATGCGCCACATCTGCCGCGAATTGTTCGTTGGCGTCGATCCGGTCGTAAAGCGCCGCCACCATGCCCCGCAATGCGCCGGACAGGCGGCCAATTTCGTCCGGACGGCCCGAGAGATCCGGGATGCGTACCCGGCCGGGGTTGACCTTGCGCGAATTGCGGTCACGGCCGATCTCGGCGGCCGCGGCCAAATCCGACAGCGGGTTGGCGATAGTCGAGGCCAGTACAAGGCTCAGGCCGATCGAAACCAGAATGGCGATGACAAACATCTGAAGAACCTGTTCACGCTCGCTTCGCACCAGATCGTCGATCTGTCCGGCGGCGCTTGTAACGGCAACGACGCCAATGGGGCGGTCGCCTTGCAGGATCGGCGTGGCGACCGAAAATACTGCCCGGCCGTCCTTGCTATAACCGGTATCGACCTGCGTCGGTCCGGCCAGAGTCGCGCGAACCAGACCACGGGCCTGATTCTCGACATTCTGCTCGATCTCTTCGGGTTCGGCGGGTGCCAGCAGGCTGGAAATCACCTCCCATACCGAATTGAGAAACCCGGTGATCAAGGTGCTGCGGCTATCGTCCTGCAAGCCTTCGATCTGCCGCAGTGCCGCGCGTTCCATGCCCAAGGAGGTGGCGACCATCTTTTCGTTGCTGTCAAAGATGAAGACCTCGACCCCCACCGGCAGGTCGATCCCGCGCAGGGTTGCCGCCGGATCAAGCCCGGAATCCGCGATCAGGCCGGTAACGGCGATTTCGGGAAGCTGGGCTTCGAATACATCGGCGATCAGTTCCGCCTCGACCACCAGCCCGCGTTCGCGCTGGAACACCAGACTATCACGGAACGGATTGAGGTACAGCACACCCGCGACCAGTATGATCAGCGCCATCAGGTTGAAGGTGACGATCTTGCGGGCAAGGGGCGAACGGTTGATCGAGATCAGGCCGCGCCGTTCCCGGCGTGCCCTGATCTCGGAATCCGTTGTAGTGTGCGGGGCGACCCAATCGTCGCCCAAGACAACATCGGCCCGTTTTGCCGGTTTAGGATTTCTTCACGTCTATCCTCGACGCGAGCGTCATTACTCTTCGTTATATCTGTACCCGATACCGTAGAGTGTCTCGATCGCAGTAAAATCATCGTCAACGGTGCGCATCTTCTTGCGCAGGCGCTTGATGTGGCTGTCGATCGTACGGTCATCGACATAGACCTGATCGTCATAGGCGACATCCATCAACTGATCGCGGCTTTTCACGAAACCGGGGCGCTGCGCCAATGCCTGCAACAGCAGGAACTCTGTCACGGTCAGCGACACATCGCGGCCCTTCCAGCTGACCGAATGGCGCAACGGATCCATGGTCAGTTCGCCGCGCACCATGATCTTGTTCTCATCGCCCTCGGGCGTCACGCCGGTTTCAATCGCCTCTTGGCGGCGCAACAGCGCCCGGATACGTTCGACCAGCAGACGCTGCGAGAACGGCTTCTTCACATAGTCGTCCGCACCCATCCGCAGGCCCAGAACCTCGTCGATCTCGTCATCCTTGGAGGTCAGGAAGATCACCGGCATCGAGGATTTCTGCCGCACCCGCTGCAACAGGTCCATGCCGTCCATCCGTGGCATCTTGATATCGAACACGGCCATGTCCGGCAGACGCTTGTTGAAAGCGTCCAGCGCCGCCTGTCCGTCATTGTAAGTTTCAACCTCGAAGCCTTCGGCCTCCAGGGTCATGGACAACGGACGTCAGGATGTTCCTGTCGTCGTCAACCAACGCAATCCTCGACATAATTGGGATCCTTCGTACTACTCTGCTGCCTGTTTTTCTTAGTATATTCCCGGTTTCTTCCTTTGGAATCAACCAAGAACTGCGAATCAACCGGATCGGCGGCTTTATTCTTGACCGAAAAGACCGAAGGAATGGCTAAATTGCCTCACTTTCGTGTTTTCGTTTCCGATCCGCGAAAGATGGTTGCGCTAACCCCGGCATGATTGCGCTAACTGCGCGTTTCCGTCCTGTTCCAGCGGAAATTCTGCGTGTTATAGGAAATCCAAGGGGGTCTTTGACCCTTGTCAGATGTGCGGAGACTGACCCTTCGGCACAGCACTTGAAACGAAAGAGACGCCACTTTCGGCGCGGGAGCATGAATATGACCATTGGACGGGTGAACCCTGACACACGATCTGTCGGAACAAGGGATCACGGGGCTGGGTCAGGTCTATTACAACCTGATGGAACCCGCGCTGATTGAAGAAGCGCTCAAGCGCAACGAAGGGACACTCGGCAAGGGCGGCAGCCTGCTGGTCACGACCGGCAAGCATACCGGGCCGCTCGCCCAAGGACAAGTTCGTGGTCAAGACACCGTCCGTCGACGCCGCATATCTGGTGGGAGAACAACCCGCCGATGGACCCCGCGGCCTTCGACCGCCTTCATGCCGACATGCTGGAGCATATGAAGGGCAAGGACTATTTCGTGCAGGATCTCTTTGCCGGCGCCGATCCGGCGCATCGCCTCGATGTGCGGCTGGTAAACGAACTTGCTTGGCACGGGTTGTTCATCCGACACATGCTGCGGCGTCCGTCGCGCAAGGAACTGGATACCTTCGCGCCGGATTTCACAATCATCAACTGCCCGACGTTCAAGGCCGACCCGGAAAAGCATGGCTGCCGGTCGGAAACCGTCATTGCCATCAATTTCGACAAGAAAGTGATCCTGATCGCCAGCAGCGCTTATGCCGGTGAGAACAAGAAATCGGTCTTCACGCTTCTGAATTACCTGCTGCCCGAGAAAAACGTGATGCCGATGCATTGCTCGGCCAACCACGCGCCGGGTAATCCGGTGGATACCGCCATCTTCTTCGGCCTGTCGGGCACCGGCAAGACCACGCTTTCGGCGGATCCGAACCGGGTGCTGATCGGCGACGACGAACACGGCTGGTCGGATCGCGGCACCTTCAACTTCGAAGGCGGCTGCTATGCCAAGACCATCCATCTGTCGCCAGAGGCAGAGCCCGAGATCTACGCGACCACCACCAAGTTCGGCACGGTGATCGAAAACATGATCTTCGATCCCGAAACCAAGGATCTTGAATTTCGAGGATGACAGCCTGACCGCCAACATGCGCTGCGCCTATCCGATGGATTACATCTCGAACGCATCGAAAACCGCGTCTGGGCGGACATCCGAAAAATATCATCATGCTGACCTGCGACGCCTTCGGTGTGCTGCCGCCCATCGCGCGGCTGACCCCGGCGCAGGCGATGTATCACTTCCTGTCCGGCTTCACCTCGAAAGTTGCGGGAACCGAGCGTGGGGTCACGGAACCCTAGCCGACGTTCAGCACCTGTTTCGGCGCGCCCTTCATGCCGCGCCGCCCAGAGGTTTACGGCAACCTGCTGCGCGACAAGATCGCCAAGCACGGTGCAACCTGCTGGCTGGTCAATACCGGCTGGACCGGCGGCGCCTATGGCACCGGCAGCCGGATGCCGATCAAGGCCACGCGGGCGCTACTGACCGCGGCGCTGGACGGCACACTGGCAGAGGCCAAGTTCCGCAAGGATCCGAATTTCGGGTTTCGAGGTTCCGGTCACGGTTCCGGGCGTCGCCGACATCCTGCTGGATCCGCGCCGCACCTGGGACGACAGCAATGCCTATGACCGACAGGCGCAGAAACTCGTCGACATGTTCGCCGCGAATTTCGAGAAATATGCGGATCAGATCGACGATGACGTAAAGGCGGCGGCAATCGGCTGATGCAGGCGCGGGACCTGGATCCGGCGTCGCTAACGTCCCCGGCCTTGCAGGAACTTCACGATCTCGGCATTGACAGTACTTGGCTTGTCCTCGTGCAGCATATGCGACGCATTCTCGATCTCGGCAATACGCGTGCATTCGGCAACAACTCGGCCAATCGCACGGTCAGACCGGCGAAAGAGCTTCGGACTGTTGCTGCCGCAAATCAGCAGGACGGGACTACGACCGCGGCCACTTCGGCAGGGGTCGACGGCGGGAATGACTCTGCCCCAGAATCTGCGCCCGATCGGCCTTGCGGTTCTCCCAGACCTGCTGGTACCGCGCGGCCGAGAGCGTCTGAAAATAGGTCTTGCCCAGAACGCCCTTGCCGATCGCCTCGATCGCGGCCTTTTCATCGTCTTGCCGGAACGCCTTTTGCGCCGGTCGCATGACACGCGCGCCGAACCGCAACAGCGCCACGGCCGTGCGCGGTCGGGTCAGCAGCAGCCGGAGGGCCTGCCATGGTTTCGGTGGCACATTCGCAAACAACGTCAGCACCGGCGGTTCGATCAGGACAAGACCGCGCAGCCAGATCGGGCCG
This sequence comes from uncultured Alphaproteobacteria bacterium, assembly GCA_963714615.1. Taxonomy (GTDB): domain Bacteria; phylum Pseudomonadota; class Alphaproteobacteria; order Rhodobacterales; family Rhodobacteraceae; genus JAHEAO01. Next base: position 171,288 of record CAVQOV010000014.1, read on the forward strand.
CTGGATCGCGACCAGCAGCGCAATGAAGGCGCCAAGGGAATGCCCCACAAGATGCGCCGGTCCAAATTGCGCGCCTCGATCAGCGCCACCAGATCGTCGACATGGGCTTGCATCGGATCAGCCGCGCCTTCCGGGATTTCGGCATTCGGCCGGGCATAGCGGCGGCTGTAGAGCCAGCACGCGGAAATGCTGGGCAAGCGCCGAAACCTGACTGTCCCAGGTTCGCAGGTCCGACACGCCGCCATGGACCAGAACCACCGGATCGCCGGAACCCTGCTCGACATAGGCAAGCCGCGCTCCGTTGATGTTGATACGTCTGGAATTTGCGAAACCGTGGTTCATCTCGTGCTTGTCACCAATGCCGTTGCAAAGGTCAACCAACCGGCTTGCCACAAGCACGGTATCGCAACGCTGCGCCCAACCGCGCCGCCCTAGCCCACCTTGCGCTCCAGAACCCTGTCCTTGCCAGTCACGATCACGTCCATCGGGATGTCGAAGGGCTGCGGAAAGATCGTGGACAAGGCCCCAAGGGGCAGCCCGACGCCGATGACCAGTCGGGTGTTCGGTCATGCTCGCCAGCGTCCGGTCATAAAACCCGCCGCCATAGCCCAGCCGGAAACAACTCGGGTCATATCCGACCAAGGGCGAGATCACGACATTGGGCAGGATCCGATTGTCCTTCGCCGGGATCGGGATGTTCCACACGCCCCGCTCCATCCGACAGCCGGGCGACCATTCGCGAAAGATCAACGGTTGCGCCTTTTCCACGACTACCGGCAGCGCGATCCGGGCACCGCGTTCATGCGCGCCGCGCATCCAGTCGCGCAGATCCAGCTCGCCGCGGAACGGCCAGTACAGGCTGATGATCCGCCCCGGACCAGGCGCAATCAGCCGGTCCAGCTCCTCGGCCACTTCGCCGGCAACTCGTGCGCGTTCATCGACCGGAACCGCCAGACGGGCGGCGATCAGCTCCTCGCGTTTGGATTTGCGCCAGCGGGCGGTATCGGCTGCGGCCTCTAGCATCGGCAGCGACATATCCAGCCCCGGTTTCCGCCAGTTCATGCGCGAAACAAGGGGGCGGAGGCGAACCCGCCGGAGGTATCAGACTTACCACTCATGCCGCATGTTTGCGCTACGCTAGGCGCGATGCAAGGTCGATCGTCAGGACATCAGGCCCCGCCGCACAAGTTCAGCCCCGCAATCACCAGCACCGCCAGCGTCGCCTTGCGGAACTTTTCCTGATCCAGCCGATCGTGTGCCCAGAACCCGATCACCATGCCCAGCCAGCGCAGGCACCACCAGTGCCAGGCTCAGCGGCAAGCGTCTGGGCGTTCAGCACGCCAGACGCAGATGTGCGAAGAACAAGACCGACCGCACCAGAGGCATAGACCACGCCTTGCGTCCGCATGTGGTCTGCCTTTGGCGTGTCGAGGGCAGTCAGATAGGCCACCGTCGGCGGCCCCCAGACGCCCGAAATGCCGCCAATCAGCCCCGCAAAGCTGGCAATGATCACCTCGGCCCGGCGGCGATTCTCGGGCCGGATGGTCAGATCGCCAGCCGACAACTGCATCAGCGCGAAAAGCGTGATCGGCAGGCCCAAGGATCAGTAGCATCGCCGAGGCGGGCAGGATCGCGACCAACTGCGCGCTGAGCGCGATGCAGACCAGCACGATACTTATGTAGAAGCGGAACCGCAGGACCGCAGCCCATGCCGCTCCCAACCCGCCGCGCAACGCCCTGCCAGACGTTCGCGACCACGGTCGGGACGATCAATGCTGCAAGTGCAAGCTCCGGCGACATGAATGACCCCATGGCCGAGATCATGATCATCGGCATCGCGAAGCCGACCGCCCCCTTGACGAAGCCGCCAACGACCGTCACCAGCACCGCCACGCCAATGAAGAACGGATCGATTCCGCCGAAAATCTGTTCCAAAAACCCGACCTCTCGCCCCGTTGACCAGGTTTTACGCCATTCGTGGCGCCTTGGCATCGGCAAATCGGCTGCGACATTTTCAGTTCACGGCTGGCGACTGCTGCGAATTTTAATTGCGCTGCACCTGCAAAGACCTTATTCCCGACCCGACCAGAAATAGGAGTCGCGCTCATGGCCCATGACGGACAGGATATGCCCATGACCCAAGTGATCTTGCCGGACCTCCTTGGCCTGACCTCTGCCGCCGTTCCTGCCGCCGAAACGGTTCTTGCCCGTGCGACCGATCTGTCTGCGCGACCGCCTGACGGAAGATGGCCGCATCTCTGCAACTCTGCTTGAGGCAGATCAAACCGCCGCCCACTGCGCTTTCCTGGCTGGCCACCTATGTCGAGGCCCTGCGCCAGATGCAGGGCTGGGCCGAACGTCTGCAAGCGGACGGCAAATTCGGCGAGATGGAACAACTGATCCACCAGATCGCCTTCGGCGAATACCTCTGGCAGATCTACGGCGGCATCCCGATGTCTCAGGGCGAGATCGCGCGCCTTCAGGATATCGGCCTGACCCAAGATGACCAGCGCGCGCTGATGGACCCTGCCGTGATGGCCCTGACCCAGTCGGGCAACACCCAAGCCGCGCGGATGCGTCTGGTCGAACTGATGCAGGACAATCACGGCCATGCCACCTTCGGGCGCCTCGGGTCTGGATGACGAACTCGAGATGATCCGCGACCAGTTTCGCCGCTTCGCCGACGATCGCGTCGTCCCGAACGCTCACGACTGGCACCTGAAAGACGAACTGATCCCGATGGAGATCATCGAGGAACTTGCCGAAATGGGCGTCTTCGGCCTGACGATCCCGGAAGAGTTTGGCGGCTTTGGCCTGTCCAAGGCCTCGATGGTCGTCGTCAGCGAGGAACTTTCACGCGGCTATATCGGCGTCGGCTCGCTTGGAACCCGGTCCGAGATTGCCGCCGAACTGATCCTCTGCGGCGGCACCGATGAGCAAAAGGCGCACTGGCTGCCGAAACTCGCCAGCGCCGAAATCCTGCCGACGGCCGTCTTCACCGAACCTAACACCGGCTCCGACCTTGGGTCGCTGCGAACCCGCGCCGTCAAGGCGGGCGACGATTACGAAGTGACCGGCAACAAGACCTGGATCACCCACGCCGCCCGCACCCATGTGATGACCCTGCTGGCCCGCACCAATCCCGACACCACCGACTACAAGGGCCTGTCAATGTTTCTTGCCGAAAAGACCCCCGGCACGGACACCGATCCGTTCCCGATCCCCGGCATGACCGGCGGCGAGATCGAGGTCTTGGGATATCGCGGCATGAAGGAATACGAACTTGCCTTCGACGGTTTCAAGGTTAAGGCCGAAAACCTTCTGGGCGGCGTCGAAGGTCAGGGCTTCAAGCAACTGATGCAAACCTTCGAGAGTGCGCGCATCCAGACCGCCGCCCGCGCCATCGGCGTGGCGCAAAACGCGCTTGAGGTCGGCATGCAATACGCCCTTGACCGCAAGCAGTTCGGCAAACCGCTGATCGCCTTCCCGCGCGTCGCGGGCAAGCTGGCGATGATGGCGGTCGAGATCATGGTCGCGCGACAGCTGACCTACCATTCCGCCTGGCAGAAAGACCACGACAAGCGCTGCGACCTTGAGGCTGGCATGGCCAAGCTTCTTGGCGCCCGCGTCGCTTGGGCGGCGGCCGACAACGCGCTGCAAATCCACGGCGGCAACGGCTTCGCGCTGGAATATCAGATCAGCCGCATCCTGTGCGACGCCCGTATCCTGAACATCTTCGAAGGGGCCGCCGAGATTCAGGCGCAGGTGATCGCCCGGCGGCTGCTGGATTAGGCTGCTTCGGACGGTTCCGGCACCGCGCGAAACGACACGCGCCGCCCCCAAGTCGCGGGTGCAGCCGCCCGGCCACCGCCCAGGCCGAGATCATCGCCAACGCCGCAGGCCGCAAACACACCCGACACCGGGGAGAACAGCAGCACGAGCCATGCCGCCCCCGGCGTGAAGATGCCCGACACGTCGCGGAAACTGGAATAGACCGCCGCCATCTCGGTCCGCTCGGACGGCTTCACCGCCATCAGGAACGGCAATCCGCCGCAGACATCCAGCATCACCAGCGTGACCGACGCCAGCACCGCCAGCCAGAACGCCACCCATGGCAAGGCGGCGAAAACGGTGAAGGCAATCAGCGCCAGCCCGCCCAGCATGAACGCCGCGCGCACCGACCAGCGCACCGAGGTGCGGTGCACCAGCCGCAGCATCAGTGGCGTGATGAACAACAGTGCGTTGGTGCCCGACAGCGCGATGCCGCCCATCTTGTCGCCCAGACCGGACTCGATGCAGTAGATCGGCAGGTAGACGACATAGACCCACCAGCCGCAGCTGCGGATGACCGCGAAATACCAGCCCGCGATCAGCCGGGGTTGTTGAAAGAACCGCCCCAGAAACGCCAGCGGGTTCGCGGCAGGTCCGCGCGCGCGCGTGATCTGCTTGCCGTTGCCCAGCCGCAGCCACCAGAACACGGTCATCTGTCCCAGACCGAACAGCCCCGCCAGAATGAACGGCGCCGGCGGCCACCAGCTTAGCAGCCAGACGCCAAGCACCGGCCCCACCGCCCAAGGGGTTGCGCTGTAGACCATCCGCATCGTCTCGGCCTTGCCCAGATCGGCGCGCTGAATGTAGTCCAGAAGGTAGGCGTTGAAGCAGATGAAGGTCACGACGGTGGCGATTGCGTTCACGAACAAGGCCGCCGCAATCCCGAGCTGCCCGCCGAAGATCGCCAGCGCCATCCCCAGAAGGTACAGCGCCGATCCGCCCGTAAACAACCAGCGACGTGGCACGAACCGCGATAGCCACGGCACCAGCAAGCCGCAGATCAGCGCCACGATCCCGACGAAAAAGTAGATCCGTGAAACCAGTGGCCGCATCGCCCAAGGCGCGGTAAACCGCCAGCGGCATGACCGAGATCAGCGTGCCGCGCACCGCTGCGTCCATGCCCGCAAGCATAGCAAAACCCTGCACGCTTGGCGTTGGCGAATGGCTAAGATAAATGGGTGCGCGTGCTGAGATCATCGGAAATTCTTTGACTTGTCGGTCAAACTAGACGTCCTTGGCCAAGGCAGGTCTTGCGTGTAGGCGACAGGAAATGTCGTAACCGCGCAAAGCCCGGTCCCGGCTTGCCTTTGAACGCACGCTCACCGATGATCCCGTCATGCTCCGACTTGCGCTTTTCCTGCCGCTGCTGCTGGCCGCCTGCCCGAAGGATGAAACGATTTCCGGCTTTACCGATCCGTCCGCCATCTATGCTTTAGCAGAGCTTGACGGCTTGCGCTTTACGTGCCCGCGCAACGATATCCTTCCCGCAAGAGGGTCAGGTCAAGGGCAGCGGCCCTTGCAACGGATATTCAGCCGAGCAGACCGTGCCCTATCCTTGGTTTCAGCTTTCGGCGATCCGCGCGACCCGTCGTGCTTGCCCGGACTTGCCTCGCGAAGCCGAGTTCTTCGCTGCCTTGAACGAAATGACATTGATCGAGGCGTCGGGCGACACCGTCATTTTGCGCAACGAGGCTGGTCGGGAAATGGTATTCCGCGCGGTTCAGCCCTGACCCGCAGACCTATCGGTCAGGCTTGACGCGCCAGCGCGTCGATCAGCCGTTGCCGGGCCTGCGGCAGCGGCTTGTCACCCAGTTGCGGCGCCAGCCATTTGGTCAGGAAGAACCCTGTTGTCATCAAGCCCGCCACGAATGCCGGCCGGGTCCAGCGGGCCCCTGCCCCAGCAGACTTTGCGGCAGCGGCAGCAGCTTGTCAGCCCAGTCGCCCGCCCCCGCGCAGCTAACGGCCCGGCCCGTTCTGGGCGACACATAGATCAGATCTGCCGGCGACGCCTGTAACCGCGCATCGCGTCAGGTCCAGACCAAAGCCCATCTCGTCCAGCAAAGATAGCTCCCACCGCAGATAGGCCAACGGCCAGGCCTCGGTCTGGCCCAGCATGTCCAACAGCGCGACCGTTCGATGATAAAGCTGGGGATGCGGCTCTCGTTCCGGCAGGCAAAACGCCAGCAACGCGCAGGTGGCGTTCAGCCCGGCCAGCGCCAGCCGGTCCGACATCACCGCCGCCGCGCGGCTTCGTACCGGTTCCACGGTAAAGGCACCCAGATGTTCGTCCAGACGCGCCCGCCACGTCACATCCAGCTGTGCGCCCGGTTGCATGATGGGCGCGATCTTGCGGCTGGTGCCACCGCGCACGACACCGGCGTGACGGCCATGAGCAGCGGTGAAAACCTCGATGATGGCAGAGGTCTCGCCGTGCCGCCGCACACTCAGCAAGGCTCCCTGATCGCGCCATTCCATTGCGAAAGGCTACTCCTGCCAATCCCGGCTCGTCGAGCAGATGCCGCCCCTGCCGGTCCTCGACCTCGATCACCCACAGGTCGGGATCGAAACTGCGCTGCCGCGCCAACGCGGCCTCGACCGCCGCATCCTCGCCTTCGGCCAGAACGATCCATGTCACGCTCGCCGGTCATCAGATCGAACGAACGCTGAAATGCTTTCGCCTGTCCGTCAAGCGTGTTCAGCTTGACCAGAACCGCGCCCGCCGTCGCGTCGCCCTTCGCGGTGACGAAAACCGGGATGTCGGCCAGCCGCAGCCGGGTCAGATAGGCGCTGACCCAGATATCAGCGGTCAGTCGGATCACTCGTTGCCGTCCTGGAAATCCAGCCCCATCTCGTTGTAGCGCTCGCTTTCTTCCAGCCAGTTCGGGCGCACCTTCACCTGCAGGAACAGATGCACCTTGCGGCCCAGAAACTCTTCCAGCTCGGCCCGCGACGATCTGGCTGACGACCTTGATGGTTTCGCCCTTCTTGCCCAGGATGATGCCCTTGTGCCCATCGCGCGCGACATAGACGATCTGGTCGATCCGGGCCGAGCCATCCTTGCGCTCTTCCCAACTTCTCGGTCTCGACGGTCAACTGATAGGGCAGTTCCTGATGCAGTCGCAGCGTCAGCTTTTCGCGGGTGATCTCGGCGGCGATCATCCGCATCGGCAGATCGGCGATCTGATCTTCGGGGTAAAGCCACGGACCTGCCGGCACTTCGCCCGCCAGCCAGCCTTTCAAATCCTCGACGCCGTGGCCCTTCTCGGCAGAGATCAGGAACGTCCGGTGAACGGATAAAGCTCGTTCATCTCTTGCGTCAGCGCCAGCAGCACCTTCGCCTCGACCCGGTCGATCTTGTTGATCGCCAGCGCCACGGGCTGCGAGCCTTGATGTCGACTTGAGGGTTTCGACAATCTGGCGCACGCCATCGGTGATCCCGCGATGCGCCTCGATCAACAGCACCACGATATCGGCATCCGCCGCCCCGCCCCAGGCCGCCGCGACCATCGCGCGGTCCAGCCGCCGACGCGGGCGAAAAAGACCCGGCGTATCGACGAACACGATCTGGCTTTGTCCCGCCATCGCGATCCCGCGAATGCGTGTGCGGGTCGTCTGCACCTTGTGCGTGACGATAGAGACCTTTGGCCCCGACCATCCGGTTCAGCAAGCGTCGACTTGCCGGCATTCGGCTCGCCGATCAGGGCCACGAACCCGGCGCGTGTGTCTGTCATGTCCCGCTTTCCACTCGTTGCAGCAGCGCCTTGGCCGCCGCCTGTTCCGCCTGCCGCTTGGCCGGAGCGCTCGGCCCGTTCGGCCTCGCCGCTCGCCAACTGCGCCTCGATGGTGAAGACCGGTGCATGATCCGGCCCTTCGCGCGAGATCTTCGGCATAGACCGGCGGCACCTGCCCGCGCGCCTGCGCCCATTCCTGCAACGCGGTCTTGGCGTCGCGTGCGTCGTCCTCGACCGCCGCGATCCGCGCGCCCCACAAAGCCGCAGTATCATCACGCGCGCAGCGTCCAAGACCGGCGTCAAGATAGACGGCGGCGATCACCGCCTCCATCGCGTCGGCCAAGAGCGCCTCCTTGCGCCGCCCACCCGACACCATCTCGGACCGGCCCGAGCTGCAGCACCGCGCCCAGATCGACCTCGCGCGCGACATCGGCGCAGGTCTCTTTGCGCACCAATGCGTTAAAGCGTGGCGCCATCTGGCCCTCGGTGCGCGCCACGGTCCGCCTCGAACAATGCCTCTGCCATCGACAAGCCCCAGCACCCGGTCGCCCAGAAACTCCAGCCGCTGGTTGTCGGGCCGCGTTTCGCTAGCAGATCGAGGCATGTGTGACGGCGCGGATCAGCAGTTCGGCATCCTGAAACTCATGCCCGATCCGGGCACAGAAAGCCTGCAAATCCGCGCCGATTTTCACTGGATTGCCTTGAAGAACCGGTCGCTGCGCCATGTCCAGAAGAACAGCATCGACCGGCCAGCGGATGAGAACATGATCCGGTCCGCGCGACCGATCAGGTTCGTCGTACGGCACGAAACCCACGCCACGCGCGGTCGGCGCAACGCGGCTGTCAGTGGAGTTGTCGCGGTTGTCGCCCATGAAGAAATAGTGCCCCTCGGGCACGGTATAGACCGGCGTGTCATCCAGCTGCGAGGTGCGGATATTCAGGATCTTATGCTTGACGCCATTCGGCAAGCGTCTCGGTAAAGCGCTCCTTCACGCAGTCGCCGCCCAGACCGACACCACCGTTAGCGCATTGCGGCAGGCTGCCAACCGGCCCCTGCTTGGCATAGGTCTCGACAAAGTCTCCGGCAGGCTCCTGCTTGGCCTCGACACCGTTGATGAACAGCACGCCATCCTTGACCTGGATCTTGTCGCCCGGCAGGCCGATCAGCCGCTTGATGTAGTCTTCTCCGTTCACCGGATGGCGAAACACCACGACGTCACCGGTCTTTGGTTCGGACCCGAACAGCCGACCGGAAATCGGGCAGATCGAGAATGGGCAGGAGACCTGCGCATAGCCATAGGCCATCTTGTTGACGAACAGGAAATCGCCGATCAGCAGCGTGTCTTTCATCGAGGACGACGGGATCCAGAACGGCTGAAAGAACAGCGTCCGGAACACACCCGCGATCAGCAAGCGCGTAGACCACCGTCTTGATGGTCTCGACGATGCCGTCCTGCTTCTCTTGCCTTCTCGGCCATCTGGTCGTCCTGCCTATGATTGTTGTCCCGGCTACATGGTCAGGGCGGCACGGGGAGTCAAGCGATTGGGCGCGCCTCGATCACGACGAAAGCCTGCGCCCAAGGGTGATCGTCGGTCAACGTCACATGAATGATCGCCTCGTGACCCTGCGGTGTCATCTCTTTCAGCCGTTCCGCCGCCCATCCCGTGACATGCATCACCGGCTGCCCGCTCCGCAGGTTGCTGACGCGCCATGTCCTTCCACGCTGATCCCCATCCGCAGCCCGGTGCCAAGCGCCTTGGAGCACGCCTCTTTCGCCGCCCAGCGCTTGGCATAGGTGCCGGCAGTATCCTTGCGCCGCTCCGCCTTGCGCTGCTCGACCTCGGTGAACACCCGGTTGCGAAACCGGTCGCCGAACCGGTCCAGTGTGCCCTGGATGCGGTCGATGTTACAAAGATCGGTGCCGATACCGAGGATCACGCCCGCGCCTCGTCCATCAGCCGCCGCATTTCGGGGATGGCGGGGGTCAGACCGCGAAAGATCGCCTCGCCGATGATGAAATGGCCGATGTTCAGCTCCATCACCTCGGGAAAGGCGGCGACAGGTTTCACCGTGTCATAGGTCAGCCCGTGGCCTGCGTGCACCTCGAGCCCCAGTTCATGCGCAAAGGCTGACATCTCGCGCAGCTTGGCCAGTTCGGTGTCGCGCTCGTCAAACCGGCCCTCTGCATGGGCATCGCAATAGGCGCCGGTGTGCAGTTCTATCACCGCCGCGCCGATCCGGTGCGCCGCCTCGATCTGTCGCTGATCGGCGGCGATGAAGATCGACACCCGACACCCGGCGTCGCGCAGAAGGTGCGATGAAATGCGCCAGCCGGTTTTCCTCGCGCGCAACTTCCAACCCGCCCTCGGTGGTCCGTTCTTCACGCTTTTCCGGCACAAGACAAACCGCGTGCGGACGGTGACGCAGGGCAATCGCCTGCATCTCATCGGTCGCCGCCATCTCAAAGTTCAGCGGCACCGACAACGCCTCCATCAGCCCCTCGATATCGGCATCCGAGATATGGCGGCGATCCTCGCGCAGATGCGCGGTTATGCCGTCGGCGCCCGCGTCCTCGGCCAGCTTCGCGGCGCGAATCGGATCGGGATAGGCGCTGCCGCGCGCGTTTCGCACCGTCGCCACATGGTCGATGTTGACGCCAAGCCGTAGTTTGCCAAGGGGTTCTGTCAGTCCCATCGCCGAAATCCTTGTTCCTGTTCCGGAACGTTCTAGCGGGCTTTCAGGGCGGCGTCAGCCTTTGCCTCTTCCGCCGCGCGTTTCTTTTCGTAGCGCTTTTTCAGCCGCTTGATCCGCGCCTTCTGATAGGCTGAAAGCACCGGAAGGGTCAGCGAATATGCCGACTACGGCAAGCGACGACGCCGGGGATGATCCCGCCCACCAGATAGGGCAGGAAGACGCGATCAGAAGAAATCCGCAAGCCGGTTCCAGTGCGTGACCTCTGGCGTGAAAATTGCGGTGAAATTGTTCCACAGTTCCAGCGATGCATTGGAAAAGGCCGCAACGATCTGCGGCAGCGGCAATGCCATGCGGCACGCCCAGCATCCATGACCCAAGCTCGATCGACACGTCGCGATGATCGGAAATGTCAGTGGATTGCCAAAGAACGTCGCCAGCAGTGCGGCCAGCAGGTTGCCCTGCATCACGAAGGCCAAGGGCGATCGCCAGCACGAAGTGAAACCCGAAAAACGGTGTGAAACACACAAAGACACCAGCCGCGACACCGCGGGCGATCTTGTGCGGCGGGTCGGGCAGGCGGCGCAGCCGGTGCAGCACATAGCTGAACGCACGGCGTCCAGCCGCCGCGGGGATAGATCCCTTCGGTGACGATCTGGGAGTAACTCCGCTTGGTGCGCCTCTTGAACAACGCCTTACAACTCCGTTCCCTTCTCAGGGCTTGCGCTCCTGCATCCCGGTACCGCGCGATCGACGCCACCTCGCTGTCCGCCTCCAGCGCCAGCATGACGGCATGAAGATGCTCGATATCCCTTAAATCAACATCAATAATCAGGCGATAAAAGTCCGGTTTCCTGTCAAGAAAGTGAAGGTCCGAAATATTCGCCTTCTGCTCGCCGATAAGCGTGCAGATCCGGCCCAGCACGCCGGCGTCGTTGCGGATCGTCAGATCAAGGCTGACGGTATGCGCTGGCGGATGCACGCCGCTGTGCCATTGCAGATCGACCCAGCGCTGCGGCTGTTCCTCGAATTCCTCCAGAACCGGACAGTCGATTGCGTGGATCACCACGCCCTGCCCGCGATAGGTGATGCCGACGATCCGTTCACCGGGCATCGGCTGGCAGCATGACGCCCGCTTGAACGTCTGGTTCGGCGTCAGCCCGACGATGGCGCGCTTGATGTCGATCTCTTCGCCACCGGTTGCCAGCTCGGGGTACAGCGTCTGCACCACTTCGCGCGCCGACAGTTCCGCCGAGCCAAGACGCGCCAGCAGTCTTCGCCCTGTCCGCAAGGCCAAGTTGCTTGGCAGCGGTCGCCAGCGCCTTTTCGGTGGCGCGCTTTCCGATGTGCTCGAAAGCGACGCGCGCCAGTTCGCGACCCAGCTTGATGAACCGCTCGCGGTCCTCTTCGCGCAGGACCGCCGGATCGCGGCCTTGGCACGACCGGTCACGACAATGTCGATCCAGCTGGATTGCGGGCGCTGGCCCTCCGGCGGTGATGACCTCGACCGACTGACCGTTCTTCAGCCGGGTCCACAACGGCACCCGAATGCCATCGACCTTGGCCCCGACGCAGCTGTCGCCGATCCGGGTGTGGATCGAATAGGCATAATCCAGCGGCGTCGCGCCGCGAGGCAGCTTGATCACGTCGCCCTTGGGGGTGAAGCAGAAGACCTGATCGGAATACATCTCCATCTTGACGTGTTCCAGGAACTCGTCGTGATCCTCGGCATTCTCGAAGCGTTCGGTCAGGCTGGCGATCCACTTGGCCGGATCGACGGCAAACGGGTTCTGCACCCGGATCCCGTCGCGGTAGGACCAGTGTGCGGCGACGCCAGCCTCGGCCACCTCGTTCATCTGGCGGGTGCGGATCTGCACCTCGACCCGCTTGCCGTCACGCCCTGAAACCGTCGTGTGGATGCTGCGATATCCGTTCGATTTCGGCTGGCTGATGTAATCCTTGAACCGGCCCGGCACCGCCCGCCAGCGCTGGTGAATCGCCCCGAGCACGCGATAGCAATCGGCCTCTGACCCGGTGATGATCCGAAACCCGTAGATGTCGGACAGGCGCGAGAACCCCTGCCCCTTCTCCTCCATCTTGCGCCAGATCGAGTAGGGCTTCTTGGCGCGGCCGAAGACATCCGCCTCGATCTTGCCTTTCTCCAGCTCGAGCCGGATATCGTTGGTGATCTTGTGAATCACATCGCCGGTTTCGCGCTGCAACGTGATGAACCGGCGGATGATCGAGTTCCGCGCCTCGGGGTTCAGCACCCGAAAGGCCAGATCCTCCAGCTCCTCGCGCATCCACTGCATACCCATGCGCCCCGCCAGCGGCGCAAAGATGTCCATCGTCTCGCGGGCTTTCTGAACCTGCTTTTCCTCGGCCAGCGACTTGATCGTGCGCATGTTGTGCAGCCGGTCGGCCAGCTTCACCAGGATCACGCGCAGATCCTTGGACATCGCCATGAAGAGCTTGCGGAAATTCTCGGCCTGCTTGGTCTCGGTCGAGGTCAGCTGCAGATTGGTCAGCTTGGTCACGCCATCCACCAGCTCGGCAATCTCCTCGCCGAACACCGTCGGCGATCTCGCCATAGGTGGATTTGGTGTCCTCGATCGTGTCGTGCAGCAGCGCGGTGATGATCGTTGCGTCATCCAGCTGCTGCTCGGTCAGGATCGCCGCGACCTCGACGGGATGGGTAAAATATGCCTCGCCTGAGCGGCGATACTGGCCGTCGATGCATCTTGCTGCCCGTAGGCATAGGCCTTACGGATCTGGTCTGCATTTGTCTTGGGATTGTAGTTGCGGACCAGTTCGATCAGGTCTTCGACGTCGATCATCCGGTCCGCACCCTTTGGCGCGTTAGCGCCTCTTATTGCTGCCCTTGCGCTTCCATGAGCGCACGCAGCAGGTTTTCTTCCGACATGTCGTCGCGGGCAGGCTTGTCGACCTCGGCACCCATCAAAAGCGCCATCGCGTCTTCTTCCGGCTCATCGACCTCGATCTGGGTCTGATGGCTTTCGATCATCCGCTCGCGCAGATCGTCGGCCGCCTGAGTTTCGTCGGCGATCTCGCGCAGCGACACGACAGGGTTCTTGTCGTTGTCCCGATCAACTGTGATCGACGCACCCGCGGCAATCTCGCGCGCCCGATGGGCGGCAAGCATCACCAGTTCGAACCGGTTCGGAACTTTATCAACGCAATCTTCGACCGTCACGCGGGCCATCTGGCTCTCCAATCCTTGCAAGGGAGGTGTGGAAGCGTCTATTTAGGCGGTCCGAGGCATATTGACAAGCGCGGAATCCGCCCTTTCCGGCCGTTTCACAGGGGCTTTACCTCTTCCCGTGCGGTTTCGGGCAGGTTCTGAACCATTTCGGCGACCGTTCAGGCCCAGACACCGGATGCCGCCAGTCCGGTGCGACTTCGGCAAGGGGAATCAGTACGAAGGCCCGGTCCTGCATGCGGGGATGCGGCAGGATCAACTGATCGGGGCGCGATCTCGACTGCTGCTCTGGCGGCAGATCCACACCAGTGCGGAAGGTTTCTGCATCGGGCAACGATCCAGTCGCCCATGGCGATCAGATCGATGTCCAGCGTCCGCGCGCCCCAGCGCCCATCACGCGCACTGTCCAAGCCGCGATTCGACAAGGTGCAGTAACGTCAACATGTGCCTCGGCGGCAAATCGCACACGACGCTTGCCGCCGCGTTAACAAAGTCGGGCCCTGTCCCGACCGGAAAACACGGTGTTCGGTATAATCGACTGACATTGACATGCGTTTTATCCCCAGCTCTTCCAACATCAGCCAGCGCCAGACCGGATCGTTTCGATCTGGTCACCGGCCGCGCGAACGGAGGTTCGATCCGAATGCAATCAGAGCACGTGTACTCGGTTTCGTGACAATCATTGTCTTGCGGCAACGAACAATTCCCCTATTTTACCGAAAGTTTCGTCAGTTTCCTTATACCACTCACAATCACTCACACGCAGTTATTGGCGAAGCGCTGTATTGAGAGGATCATTTTATGTTCTACAGAGACGAACGGCTCGCGCTGTTCATCGATGGGTCAAACCTTTACGCGGCGGCCAAGGCGCTGGGGTTCGACATCGACTACAAACTGCTTCGGCAGGAATTCATGCGACGTGGCAAGCTGCTGCGCGCGTTCTACTATACTGCTCTTCTGGAAAATGACGACTACTCTCCCGATCCGCCCGCTTGTGGACTGGCTGCACTATAACGGCTTCTCCATGGTCACCAAACCGGCCAAGGAATACACCGATAGCCAGGGCCGACGGAAGGTCAAGGGCAACATGGATATCGAACTAACCGTCGATGCCATGGAACTCGCGCCGCACGTCGATCATGTCGTGCTGTTTTCGGGCGATGGCGACTTCCGGCCCTGGTCGAAAGCCTGCAGCGTCAGGGTGTGCGCGTGTCGGTCGTTTCGACCATCCGGTCGCAGCCGCCGATGATCGCGGATGAATTGCGGCGTCAGGCCGACAACTTCATCGAGCTGGACGAGCTGAAGGAGGTGATCGGGCCGCCCGCCGCGCGAACCCCGCGAACCAGCTGAAGCCGAGGTCAGCGCCGAAAGCTGATCCGACAGGACCGACGCATGACCGGAACCGGGGCCACCGCGCCCCGGTTTTCGCTTGTTCAAGGTCTGGACGCGGGACGCCAAGCCACACTACCCCTGCCACCGAGCAATCTCGGAATCGCGCCACTGTGCCGACGCCCTCACCCTCTACCTTGCCGCACCCCGCGGGTTTTGCGCTGGCGTCGACCGCGCCATCAAGATCGTCGAGATCGCGTTGCAGAAATGGGGCGCGCCGGTCTATGTCCGGCACGAGATCGTGCACAACAAATTCGTCGTCGACAACCTGCGCGACAAGGGCGCGGTCTTCGTCGAGCATCTCGCCGACTGCCCCGATGACCGCCCGGTCGTGTTCTCGGCCCACGGTGTCCCCAAAGCCGTCCCCGCCGAGGCCGAACGGCGCGAGATGATCTATGTCGATGCCACCTGTCCGCTGGTCTCCAAGGTCCATATCGAGGCCGAACGGCATCACCAGAATGGCCTGCAAATGGTGATGATCGGCCACCAGGGCCATCCCGAAACCATCGGCACGATGGGGCAACTGCCCGAAGGCGAAGTACTGCTGGTCGAGACCGCCGAGGATGTGGCGCGGCCTGCATGTCCGCGACCCCGAAAAACTCGCCTTCATCACCCAGACCACCCTTTCGGTCGATGACACGATCGGGCATCGTCGAGGCGCTCAAGGCCCGCTTTCCCGACGATCATCGGCCCGCACAAGGAAGACATCTGCTACGCCACGACCAACCGGCAGGCGGCGGTCAAGGTCATCGCGCCCGAAGATCGACGCGCTTCTGGTGATCGGCGCGCCGAATTCCTCCAACTCGCAACGTCTGGTCGAGGTCGGCCGCGCCGCCGGATGCGCCTATTCGCAACTGGTGCAGCGCGCCGACCGATATCGACTGGCGCGCGCTCGACGGCATCCGCGCGGTCGGCATCACCGCCGGCGCGTCAGCCCCCGAAGTCCTGGTCAACGAGGTGATCGACGCCTTTCGCACCCGCTATGACCTGACCGTCGAAGTCGTTGAAACCGCGACCGAGAATGTCGAGTTCAAAGTGCCGCGCATCCTGCAGAGAACCGGCATGACCAAGGACGACAAGACGCTCTGACGTCTACGATCAGCGGGCCGACGCACTACGAGGATATTGTCGCCGAACGATCCGGCCCATGCGGTCCTGACCCGTTCATCGCCGAGCTGCCCAAGGGCGGCCACGTGCTCGATCTGGGCTGCGGCCCCGGCCACCACTCCGCCCGGATGTCGGCCGAGCGGGCTGACAGGTCGACGCCTGGGACGGCTCGGTCGAAATGATCGCCAGAGCGCTGAACAAGCCCCGGCGTCACAGCCCGACACGCCAGTTTCGACGATCTGACGGACGTCGCGCAGTACGATGGCATCTGGGCCAGCTTTCAGCCTGCTGCACGCCTCCAAGGCCGCATTTCGCGCAGCATCTTCGGATCCTGCCACACGCGCGCTGAAACCCGGCGGCATACTTTACATCGGCATGAAAACCGGCAATGGCGAGCAGCGCGACAGCATCGGGCCGCTTCTACGCCTATTACTCGCAAGACGAACTGGAAACCTACCTGACCAAGCTGCCGGCTTCACGCCGTTCTGGCACCAACCCGGCGCAGGCAAGGGACTGGCCGGCGATACCGAACCCTATATCGGCATCTTCGCGCGTGCCTGAGCTGTTCGCCTATACCGATGGCGCCTGTTCCGGCAATCCCGGCCCCGGCGGCTGGGGCGTGCTGCTGATCGCGCGCGACGGTGACAAGGTGGTCAAGGAACGCGACCTTTTCGGCGGCGAATCTGAAACCACCAACAATCGCATGGAGCTTCTGGCCGCGATCAACGCGCTGGAAGCCCTGCAAAAACCGTCAGACCCTGACCGTGGTGACCGACAGCGCCTATGTGAAGAACGGTGTGACGACCTGGATCCATGGCTGGAAACGCAACGGCTGGCGGACGTCGAACAAGAAGCCGGTCAAGAATGTCGACCTATGGCAACGGTTGGAAGAGGCGACCCACCGCCACACCGTCACTTGGGAATGGATCAAGGGCCATGCCGGGCATCCGCCGAGAACGAAGCGCGCGATGAACTGGCGCGCGCGGGCATGGAGCCGTTCAAACCCGCGAAGGCCAAAGGCACAGTGACCTTGCTTCCGTTTCTCGACTACGCCGTCGGTGTTCATCTTCGCGCTGACCGGAGCGCTGGTCGCCAGCCGCGCCCAGCTTGATGTCGTCGGCTTCTCCTTCGTCGCCAGCCTGACGGCCGTCGGCGGCGGCACGGTGCGCGATGTGCTTCTGGACCGCAATCCGATCTTCTGGGTCGCGGCGCCCAGCTATATCCTTGTCGCCATCGCCGCGGCGGTGCTGGTCTTTTTCACCGCGCATCTGATGGAAAGCCGCCTGCGAGTCCTGACCTGGCTGGATGCCTGCGCGCTGGCCGTCGCGGTTCCCGCAGGCGTCGCTGCGGCGCTGTCGCTTGATCAGCACTGGGGCATCGTGCTGCTGATGGGCGTCGCAACGGGATGTTTCGGCGGCCTCTTGCGCGATGTCGTTTGCAACGAAGTGCCGCTGGTCCTGAAACAGGGCGAGCTTTACGTCACCGCCGCATTCACCGGCGCGGGCGCGGCGCTGATCGCGGCGCAAGCTTCCTGCCGACGGGCATCGCCCTGCTGATCTGCGCCGGGGTCACCTTCACGCTTGCGCGCCGGAAGCCTGATTTTCGGGTGGAGCCTGCCGGTCTACAAATCCCGACCGCCGCGCGTCCTAGCGCTTCGGCCCGTAGGTCCGCCACAGCCAGATCAGCAGCATCGCCCCCAGCACCGCGCCGACAAAACCCGCCGCCCAGCCCGTGATGGTCAGCAAGCACCCGCAGCACCAGCCCGCCGACCAGCGCGCCGAAGATGCCGATGGCAATGGTGGTCGATCAGATCGGTATCGAGCTTCATCAGCCGGGTCGCGATGAACCCAGCCGCCGCGCCGATGATAATAAGGGCAAGAATTGGCATCGCAAGTCTCCTCTCAGCGGCCGCGATAATGCGTCGGCACGATCACCAGCGCGCCGATGGACGATATGATCGCGTTCAGCGCCGTGGCTGCCAAAGCTGAACGCCGAACATCACGCGAATGAAGAAGAACAGGAACGCGCCGCCGATGCAGATGATGATCGACGGGATGAACGCCGTTATGGGTAAAGCCGCTTTTTTCGGACGCATAGCCGATGATCCCGGCGATCACGACGGTGCCGAACAGGGCCATGATACATCGCCTCACTCTCCCAGTTTCTCGCCCGCCGCAACCGGCCAGCCGCGCAGGAACTCCTGCGATGTCCTGCACGCCGCGCCCGGCCCGCTGCAGCCGCAGCACGCTGAACCGCGCCCTGACCGCAGGCCATCGGTCAGTGCCTCGTCCAGAACCTCGCCCGGTCGACCCTGCCCGCCGGCCAACCGCGAGGCAAGCAGTTTGACCCGCTCGCCCCGGATCAGTGTCCAGGCCCCGGAAACGGCGAAAGCCCGCGGATCAGCCGGTCGACCTCGATGGCCGGACGCGTCCAGTCGATCCGCGCTTCGGCCTTGTCGATCTTGGCGGCATAGGTCACGCCGTCCTCCGGTTGCGGCTCCGGGCGCAAGCTCCGGCAGCCGCGCCAAAGCCTCGACGATCTTCGCCGCCCCCAAAGCCGCCAGCCGGTCGTGCAGATCGGCGGTCGTTTCCTCTGCCCCGATCGGGGTTTCGGCCCGCAGCAGAACCGGCCCGGTATCCAGCCCTGCCTCCATCTGCATGATGCAGACGCCGGTCTTGTCATCGCCCGCCATGATCGCCCGGTGGATCGGCGCCGCCCCGCGCCAGCGCGGCAACAGCGAGGCATGGATGTTCAGGCAGCCCGTGCCGGGGCGCCTCCAGCACCGCTTGCGGCAGGATCAGCCCGTAGGCCACCACCACGGCCACATCGGCGCCCAGCGCGGCGAACTCCGCCTGCGCCTCGGGCGTGCGCAACGATACCGGATGGCGCACCGGCAGACCCAAAGCCTCGGCCCGCGCCTGAACCGGGCTGGCGCGATCCTTCTTGCCGCGCCCGGCGGGCCGTGGCGGCTGGCAATAGACAGCGGCGATCTCGTGCCCCGCCGCCACCAAGCGCCTCCAGCACCGGAACCGAGAACTCCGGCGTGCCCATGAACACGACCCTCATGCCCGCCTGCCGATCTTCGCCGCGCGTTTCAGCAGCATCTGCCGCTTCATCGGCGACAGGTGGTCGAAATACATCCGGCCGTTCAGATGGTCGATCTGATGCTGCACCGAGGTCGCCCAAAGCCCGACAAAATCGCGTTCCTCGACCTCGCCCTCCGCGTTCAGGAACCGCACCGTCACCGCCCTTGGCCGCTCGATCACGGCAGACACGCCGGGCAGGTTCGGGCTGGCCTCATCATGGCTGCGCAGCTTGGCCGAGGCATGCAGCACCTCCGGGTTGGCCATCCGCACCGCCTGCCCGCGCTCGCTCGACGCATCGACCACCGCCAGCCGCTGCATCACGCCCAGCTGCACCGCCGCCAGACCGACGCCCGGCATCGCCTCCATCACCTCGATCATTGTCGTCCCAGATCGCGCGCATCGTCATCGGTGACCGCGGCAACTGGTGTCAGCCACGCTCCGCAGCCGCCGGTCCGGCCAGGCAAGTGATCGCGCGCGTCACGCCCGCGCCATTTCGCGCTTCATCTTCTGCATCTTGCGGGTGATCATCTGCCGCTTCAGCGGCTTGAGATAGTCGATGAACAGCTTGCCATCCAGATGGTCGATCTCGTGCTGCACACAGGTCGCCCAAAGCCCGTCGAAATGCTCTTCGCGCATCTTGCCGTCGCGGTCCAGCCACGTCACGCGTACCTCGGCGGGCCGTTCGACATCGGCGTAATGCTCGGGGATCGACAGGCAGCCTTCTTCGTAGACATTGGTCTCGTCCGACACCCACGTCACTGCCGGATTGAACAGCACCATCGGGCGCGGCGCCGCACCTTCTTCCTTGACGCAATCCATCACCAGCAACCGCTGCAACACGCCAACCTGCGGCGCAGCCAGACCCGACGCCGGGCGCGTCATACATCGTTTCCAGCATGTCATCGGCCAGCTTCGCAAGCTCCGGCGTGATCTCCGACGACAGGCTCGCACGCCTTTTTCAGGCGCGGATCGGGGTGCAAAAGGATCGGTCGAACACTCATGGCCATCATTTAGGCGATGCCCCGGCCCCGGTGCAACGCCCCTTGCGCCCGGCGCGCGGTCGGTTAGCTTGCCGTCCAAGCAGCACAGGAGACGCGTATGCCCATCGATTTCGACAAGATGATCGCCATCACAGGCCACCACACGCATGAAGTATGACGATATGGAGAAATACGTGGGCGTCACGCGCCGAGGATGCGATTTCGATGTGGGTCGCCGATATGGATTTTCCCGCCGCCGATTGCATTCGCGACGCGCTGCGGGCCGAGATCGACAACGGATTTCTGGGCTATTTCGGCGATCCTGGACCCGGTCGCGCAAGCCGCCTGCGACTGGATCGCAAGACGTCACGGCTGGACGCCCCAACCCGACTGGATCTCACTATTGCCACGGCGTCGTTGCCGGATTCGCCACCGTGCTCGAAGCGTTCACCGATCCGGGCGATCATGTCGATCCTGTTCTCGCCGGTCTACCATTCCTTCTTCGGCAAGACGCGCGCCAAGGGGCGGGAGATCCTGCAAAGCCCGCTGGTCGAACGCGACGGCCGGTACGAGATGGACCTCGACGCGCTGGCGGCCAGCCTGACGGGGCGCGAAAAGATTCTGGTCTTCTGTTCGCCGCACAATCCCGGCGGGCGGCTCTGGTCAACCGCAGAAATCCGCGCCGTCGCGGCCTTCTGCGAAGACCCACGACCTGATCCTGATCTCCGATGAGATCCACATGGACCTGATCCACCCCGGCGCAGCCCATATCGCCACCGCCGCCGCCGCGCCCGAGGTCGATGCCCCGGCTCATCGTGCTGACCGCCGCCTCCAAGACGTTCAACATCGCCGGGCGGCGAAACCGGCATGGTGATCATTCGCGATCCCAATCTGCGCGCAACTTATCACACGGCGCATACTGGCGCTTGGCGGTACTCCGAACCGCTTCGGCATGATCATGACAAAGGCCGCGATGACCGAATGGCGAGCCGTGGCTGGACGAAGCCTGCGCCTACATCGCCGAAAACTTCCGCCTCTGGCGGGACCGTATCGGTGCATTGCCGGGCGTCCGGGTGATGGATATGCAGGCAACCTATCTCGCCTGGGTCGACTTCACCGGCACCGGACTGAGTGACGATGAGATCAACCCAACGCCTTGCCAAGGATGCCCGTATCGCTGCCAGCCCCGGCCCTGCATTCGGAATCGGCGGCGCGCTGCACAAGCGGTTCAACGTAGCGATGCCGCGCGCGCGCCTGATCGAGGCCATCGAGCGAATCGAGGCCGCCTTCGCCGACCTGCAATAGGCCCCGCGTCGTCAGGTCAGAAACGCCACCGGCGCGTTCTCGTCGCGGTAGAAATCCAGCGGCGCCTTGTCCACGGCCTCGGTGTGCCACTTGAACTCATAAACCATCTCGCCGGCCTCTTCCTCCGACGCGACGATCAGGCACTGATACAAATGCCGCGCTCCGTCATAGATATCGACCAGCCCGCGCAGATGCGGCGCATCCTCGGCATCCAGCGCAAAGCCATCCTCCCAGAACCGCAGTACCGGATAAACCTCGTCATCGGCATGCACCCGCAACCGGCTTTTCTTCTGCAACGCGCGTTTGCGGGCCAGTTCCAGCCCTTCGCGTACTTCCTTCGGCAAAAAATCCGACATGACCATTCCCCCCTTACACCCAGATCTTCAAGGATGACGTTGAAACGTTTCAGGTCAAGTAAAGGTTCAAAGTGGTTTACAAATGTAACGTATTGCCGGGGAAGGTCCTATTTTGTTGCGACTCTGGGGCGCAATACATGCGGCATGGCGGGATCGTAAAGCGCCGAATCACGGAAATCCTGCCCCTCGCGCAAGGCCGGCCCCACAAGGATCAGCGCCGTGCGGGTGATCTTTTCGGCCCGCACGCTGCCCATGAATATCGGCCAAGGTGCCCCGGATCAGCAGCTGATCCGGCCAGCCGACCCGGTAAGCCACCACCACCGGACAATCCGCTGCCATAAAACGGCGACAACTGCCGCTCGATCTCGCGCAGATTGCGCACCCCCAGATGGATCGCCAGCGTCGCGCCGGTGCGCGCGAAATTCTCCAGCGTCTCGCCCTCGGGCATCGAGGTCGATTTCATCGACACCCGCGTCAGCACGATCGACTGCGCGATCTCGGGGATCGTCAGTTCCTGTCCCAGCGCCGCCGCCGCCGCCGCATAGGCGGGAACACCGGGAATGATCTGATACTCAATGCCATCCGCCCGCAGCCGCCTGATCTGCTCGGCAATCGCACCGTACAGAGACGGATCGCCCGAATGCACCCGCGCCACATCCTGGCCGCGCTCCTGCGCCGCCACGATCTCAGCATGGGTCTCATCCAGCGTCATCGCCGCCGTATCCAGTACCCTGCGCCCATCAGGCGCACAGGCCACGACCTCGGCCGGCACCAGAGACCCTGCATAAAGACAAACCGGACATTCCCCGATCACCCGCTCGGCCTTCTTGGTCAACAGCTCCGGATCGCCCGGCCCTGCACCGATGAAATATACCGTCATGCCACGCCCTTCTTTGTCCCAAAAATATCCGCGCCGCAGGCAAGAAACCTGTGCTTATACCGCCAGATCCCCATCAATCTTGCGCGCATAGCCGCGCGGCGTGTACATCCGCGGCCCCTCGCCCAACTGCGCCAGCCGCGAGTTCGACGAGCCCACCAGCACCACGGTCAGCATATCCACCTCATCGACATCCAGATCGGCCAGCCGCCGATAGCGGATCTGCTCTTCGGGTCGCCCCAGCGAACTCGCCAGCATCACCGGCGTGTCTGCTGGCCGGTGCTGCAGCAAAATATCCCGCGCCTCGGCCAACAGCGTCCGCCGCCGTATCGACACCGGATTGTAAAACGCGATCACGAAATCACCCTCCGCCGCCGCGCTGCAACCGCTTCACGATATCGTCGCGCGGGGTCAGCAGATCCGACAGCGATATCGCGCAGAAATCATGCCCCAAAGGCGCACCAGCCCGCGCCGCCGCCGCCTTGCAACGCCGACACCCCGGGCGAGCACAACGACCTCGACCCGCCGCGCGGCATGCCGAGACGCCCTGCGCCTCCGGCCCCCGATCCAGCAATTCAAAGACCAACGCCGCCATCGCATAGATGCCCGCATCGCCGGAACAGATCAGCGCAACATTGCGCCCCTCGCCCGCGCGTTCCAAGGCATAGCGGCAGCGCTCTTCCTCGCCGCCCAGCGGAAAATCCGACCGCGCCTTGCCCGCCGCCAACGGTCCCAGCAAATCAATATACAACCCATAACCGACAAGTTCTTCGGCCTCGGCAACAAGTCGCGACACTTCTGGCGTCCGCCAGGCTGCCTGCCCCGGCCCGATCCCAACAACCGACAACCGCCCCCGCGCGCGTCCGCGCAATTCCGTGATCGGCGTCCGGGGCCAGCGCCAACGCGCACGTCGCATTCGCCGTCTTGCGCTTGGCAACCTCAAGCACAGCCTCCGACCCGGCCCCGCGCCAAAGCGCCGCAGCCTCGCAAACACCGTGGCACCCAACCTCGGCAAAAACCACCTCGGACGGCGTCGCCAACCGGCCCGTCTCGGCCTCCAGCGCGCGCCGCATCAAACAGCCGCAACGGCACCCCAAGCCCGGCAGCCAGCCCAATCATCGCCGGCTCGTCCGCCTTCAGATCGATCGTGTACGACGGCCCTGATCGCGCCCGGCGCAATTCCGGCCTCGGCCAGAACCTCGGCCACCAGCGCCGCCAGTTCCTCCGGCGGACAGTTCCGCGCGCAGCCCACGCCCAGCGTCGCGCGCTGCGGATGAAACGTCAGCACCCCTGCTTCGGGCGTTGCCATCGTCGCCGCGACCCGAACCCCGTCCCCCTTGGGCAGCCGATCCAGCCACCCGGCCCGCGCCGCCTCGTCGCCCTCGATCTGCGCGCCTTCACCCGCCAGCAACCGCGGCCATCGCCGCCTTTGCCAGCTCCGGCGTGCCCAGAACCCAGCCCGCCGGCGGCTCATCCAGGGCCACACCCAGCGCCACATCGCCCGCCGTCGTCACCGCCGCGACGCCGCCCAAAGCCTCGGCCACCTCTGCGCGCCAGCCGGTTCGCGCCGCGATGCCCGCCCAACAGCGGCACCACGACCGCGCCATCGTCCGAGACCGAGATCACCGGCGGCTCGGCCCGCTTGTCCGCCAACAACGGCGCCACCGCCCGGATCAGAATGCCCGCTCGCACAAACCCCGACAATCGGCACGCCCGCCGCAAACAAATCGCGCACATGCTCCAGCGCATCCGCAAAGAACGCATCGGCCCGATCCACCCGGCCCTCGCGCCCATGCACCTACCGCGCCAAGGCTCTCCGCCACCCGATGCGCAACAGCCTCGCCCGAGCGCGACAGCGCCACCACAACAGGTTTCACAGCCACGGATCGGCCCCCTTCGTCAGCAAAATCATCGAAAAATACGGTGCCACATCCGGTGCCTCGGCCAGAGGGCACACAACCTCATCCGGCAGACTGGCGCGTTCGACGTAAACCGCGCGATCCGTCAGCCCCAACGCGTCGATCACCGCCCGGATCTTGGCCAGATGCCGCCCGACCTTCATGATCGCAACGCTTTCCGCGCCCTCGATCCGCGTCCGCAACTCGTCCTCGGGCAACGGCCCCGGCAAAACCGTCAGCCGCTCGTTGCGCGCCGCCAGCGGCATCCCCGCGCGCGCCGCACAGGCGGTAATGCTGGTCACACCCGGCACCACCTCGACCGGAAATCGCCGCGACAGCCGCGCGAACAGATACATGAAAGAGCCATAAAAGAACGGATCACCCTCGCACAGGCACACCACATCCTCGCCCGCATCCAGCAGCCTCGGCAATCGCCGCCGCCGCCACGTCATAGGCGCGCCTGCGCCGGCTCGCGCGCGACCGTCATCGGCACATCCATCACGATTTCCCGCGCGCCCGGCGGCGATCACGCCTGCCGCAATCGAGCGCGCAAAACTCGCCGCCCCCGCCAGCGCCGGATAGGCCACAACCGCGCGCCGCGCCGATCAGCCGCGCCGCCTGCAGCGTCATCAGATCCGGATCGCCCGGCCCCAGACCAACACCAAACAGCTTGCCCGTCACCGATTGCATCCGACGCCCGACTTCTTCTGTTCCAAAATACTCGCGCCGCCGGCATGCCGCGCCGCAAAACACCTGCTCATCGCTTCACCAAACTCCACTGCGTCACCGGCATCAGCGGTCGCCAGCCGCGATACGGCCCGACAGGCTCTGCGCGGTTCACCGCAAGCTTCACCAAGTCCCCGCCGTGCGGCCGCATGCAGCGCCGATCAGCACCGCCTCGCTTTCCAGCGTCACCGCATTGGCCACCAGCCGCCCCAGCGGCCGCAGCGCGGCCCAAGCGGCCTCGAAGACGTCCTGCGACAGCCCGCCGCCGATGAAGATCGCATCCGGCGCCTCCAGCCCGGCCAGCGCGGCAGGCACCTCGCCCTCGATCAGTTCCAGCTTCGGCGCGCCCAGCGCCAGCGCATTGGCCGCCGCCATCGCGCGCCGGTCTGCGCGCGGCTCGATCCCGATCGCGCGGGCATAGCGCGCCGCCCGCATCCATTCGATCGCGACCGATCCGCAGCCGGTGCCGATATCCCACAACAGCGCACCACGCATCGGCATCAGCTTGGCCAGCGTCACCGCGCGCACCTCTTGCTTGGTCATCGTGCCGTCAGGCTGGAACAGCTCATCCGCCAGCCCCGGCACCCGCGGCATCAGCGCCGCGTCGGGCGCCGCGACACACTCGACCGCCAGCGTGTTGAACGCCGGCACCACATGATCCCAGCTCTCCGCCAGCCCGTCAAAGCGCGCCTCATCCTTGCCGCCCATCGCCGCCAGCACCGTCATCGGACTGCGGCCAAAGCCGCGCTCGGTCAGGAACCGCGCGATCTGTGCCGGTGTCTCCGCCCCGGTCGTCAGGATCAGCAGCCGCGCATCCGGCTGGATGAACGCGATCATCTGCTCGACCGGGCGGCCATGCACCGTCAGCGTCTCGACATCCGCCATCGACCAGCCCATCCGCGCCGCCGCCAGCTGAAACGCCGAAAGCTGCGGATGATAGACGATCTCGGCAGGCGGCAATCGCCCGCCCGATCTCGCGCCCCGACCGAAAACCACAACGGATCACCGGTCGCCAGAACCACAACCCGGCGGCCCTTCAGCCCTCGCAACATCTCGATCAGCGCATCGAACGGATGCGGCCAGGCCAGCCGCTCGGCCGACACGCTGTCGGACAGGCTGTGATGCCGGTCGCCGCCGATGATCACCTCGGCGGCCTCGACCACGGCGCGGGTCGCTGGCGTCAGCCCGTCCATCCCGTCTTCGCCGATCCCGACGATATGAAGCCAAGGACCAGTCATTGCTGCGAATCTCCGGTCTGCAAAGCTTCTGCAGCGGCAAAACGTATGGCACATGTCAGGCAGCTCATCTCGCCTCTCCGGGCAATCCCGCCGCCAGCGCATTCACCGCCGCCGAGGCCATCGCCGAGCCGCCGCGCCGGCCGCGCAGCGCCACGAAGTCGCAGCCGCGCGGATTGGCCGCCAGTTCCGCCTTGCTTTCGGCCGCACCGACAAAGCCAACGGGAAAGCCAAGGATCACCGCCGGTTTCGGCCAGCCCTCGTCCAGCCGTTCAAGCAAATGAAACAGCGCCGTCGGCGCATTGCCGATCGCCACGACCGCCCCCTCGATCCGGTCGCGCCACAGTTCGACCGCAGCAGCCGAACGGGTGTTGCCAAGTTCCGCTGCAAGATCCGGCACGCACGGATCGTTCAGCGTCACGATCACCTCGTTGCCCGCCGGCAAAGACCGCCGGATGATCCCTGCCGCCACCATCTCGCAATCGCAAAGGATCGGCGCGCCTGCGACCAGTGCTGCACGCCCGGCCTCGAATGCGCCGTCCGAAAACGCCAGCCGGTCCGCGACCTCGATCATGCCGCAGGCATGGATCAGCCCGGACGCCAACGCCTGCATCCCGGGCCCGAACCGGTCCAGCCGCGCCTCGCGTCGCACCGTCGCAAAGCTTTCGGCATAGATCGCTTCCGGGTCTTTCAGGTAGGGGCGCATCGCCGCACTTTCTTCTGTTCCGAAATATCCTCGCCAAGGCACGGTCTTTCGCAAAAAGATCGTTCACTTGTGCACCTTGCGCGCGCTTTCGGGGCCATGCGGGTGATTGGCATGCGGATAGGTCGCGTGATGGTGATCGTGGTCATGATCGTGCGGATGATCATGATGGTGATGATGATGCCGCCACGGCTTCCAACCGGCACACGCCGGTGCAGAACGTATCGCACAACGCGCAATCCGCCACATTCGACCCCGGCGCAGCCGCACCCTGACCCTCGACATGGTGGTGATGGCTTTCCTGCACCGCGCCGACCTCGGCCTCGAAGCCCAGCACCTGCGCCCGGTATTTGCACATCGCGCAGTTGGGCGGCGGCGCCTCGCCGATCTGTTCGGTGATGCGTTCGGCGAAGGTTTCCAGCACCTTCGGATGGTCGTTCAGATAGCCCGCCTTGACGAACTGGATGTCCGGATGCTCGGCGGCCACCTGATCGGTGAAGCCATAAATCCGGTCGATCAGAATGCCCGGTGAACAGGAAATACGGAAACACGATGACCCGTTTGTAGCCCAGCCGCGTGACATGTTGCAGGCAGGGCTCGACCAGCGGGAAGGTGACGCCGGAATAGCCCACCTCGCACCAGCCAAAGCCCATGCCCTCCCACAGCATCCGCGCGATCTTTGACACGTTGGCGTTGGCATCCGGATCCGACGCACCGCGCCCGATCACCACCAGACAGGTCTCGGCCAGCGGCAGCTCGCCCAGCTCGGCATTGGCCCGGTCCACAGCCTCCTGCACCCGCGCACCGGCGGCGGCGATCATCTTGGGATCGACGCCCAACTCGCGGCCATAGCTGACCTCGACAGCCATTGGCTAGCCGCATAGGTGTTCAGCACCGTCGGAATGTCGTTCTTGGCATGCATCGCGGCAAACAGCATCCCCGGCACCGCCAAGAATCCGCTCGCAGCCCTTGCTCGCGCAGCCGGTCCAGACCGTCGCG
Organism: uncultured Alphaproteobacteria bacterium; assembly: GCA_963714615.1. Lineage (GTDB taxonomy): Bacteria > Pseudomonadota > Alphaproteobacteria > Rhodobacterales > Rhodobacteraceae > JAHEAO01. The sequence continues at coordinate 199,423 of CAVQOV010000014.1, forward strand.
GATCACCGGGTTGGCGAATTCGAGATAGCCGTAGTCGGTCTCCCACTCCTCGGGCAGATAGGCCGGCAGTTTCTCGGCCAGCACCGCGAATTCATCCACCGCCGCCTGTGACTGCGCGACCCGTGGCCGCAAATCATCACCCCGATCTTCGCCATCGCTCAGGCCCCCTGCCGGTCTTCGGGCCCAGGCGCGTCGACCCGTGGCCTCGGCGCCCTTGCGCCTGCCCTTCAGCGCGCCCCAAAGCGCCGATGGCAATGGCGGCCCCGATGGCGGCCCCGGCAACCCAGTGGTTGTGACCGGCGGCATCGACCAGATGGCCGGGATGCGCTTGCGCGGCACCCGCCGCGAACAGAACAAACAGGAAGGGAAGTGCTTTCATCATACGTCCTTTCATCCGGGCCGATCCGGCCAAAGAGGCAAAGGCGTATCCCCCGACGACGCTGCATCCGATCCCCGTTTGGGTCGATCGTCCGCAGCCAACCTCTCTGGCCCGCAAAGGGCTTCGTCACGCTCCGCGTATAGGAGGGCCGACCCCGCGGCGCAACGGAAATAGCGGCGCGCAGGGCAGGGAAACCGACATGCACGCGACCCTGTGCACCTGCGCAGAGCCGCTGCGCCCTGATCGCTGTTTTCTTCCACCCCCGCCGGCCCCAGATCAAGGAAGGAAAATAAGGAGCGCATCATGGGAAAGCTGATCGAAGGTACCTGGACCGCCGACGGGCACGACACCACGAAACACGGCGGTCGTTTTGAACGCCCTGAAACCAGCTTTCGCAACTGGGTAACGCCCGATGGCAGCGCCGGACCCACCGGCAAGGGCGGATTTGAGGCCCGCTCCGGGCGCTACCACCTCTATGTCTCTCATGCCTGCCCTTGGGCACACCGCACCCTGATCTTTCGCAAACTCAAAGGGCTGGAAGATCACATCACGGTCTCGGTCGTGCATCCCGACATGCTGGACGACGGCTGGACCTTCGACACCGATGACCACGGCGCCACCGGCGACACGCTGTTAAGCCTCGACTTCCTGCGCGATGTCTACATCAGGGCCAACCCGATCTATACTGGCAGTGTCACCGTGCCGGTCCTGTGGGACAAGGACGCAAAACACCATCGTCTCGAACGAAAGCGCCGAGATCATCCGGATGTTCAATTCCGCCTTCGACGATCTTACCGGCAATACCAAAGACTACTGGCCCGTCGCCTTGCGTGACCAGATCGAGGCGATCAACGCCCGCGTCTATTCAACCGTCAACAATGGCGTCTACAAGGCTGGCTTTGCCACAACGCAATCCGCCTATGACGAGGCTGCACACGCCCTCTTCGACAGCCTCGACTGGCTGGAAGAGCGGCTTTCACATCACCGATATTTGATTGACAACACGCCTCACCGAAGCCGACTGGCGGCTCTTTACCACGTTGGCGCGATTCGACGCGGTCTATCATACGCATTTCAAATGCAATCGCCGCCGCCTGATCGACTATCCCAACCTTTGGGCCTACGCACGCGATCTGTTCCAGACCCCCGGGGTGACCGAGACGGTTAATTTCGCCCACATCGTGCGCCACTACCACTACAGCCACGACATCCATCAATCCGTACCGGATCATTCCGATCAATCCGCTGATCGACTGGACCCGACCGCACGGTCGCGGTTAATGCGCCGTCCCGTAATGCTCGACCAACGCCGACAGATCATCGGGCGCCACTTCCGACGGCATCATCGCGCAGGCATTGGGAATATGCTGGAAGATCGAGCCGTCAGAGAAGAAGTTGCTGTTGGTTGTGAAGATGATCTTGGTCTTCGGGCAGCGATAGCTGGCGAAATCGGCAACGGCAAAGGCGCTGCCATCATCCAGGATCAGATTCAGCACAATTATATCAACGTCATCCGTGCGGATGACTTCAATCGCCTCGGTTTGGGTGTGGGCCAGAGTAACCTGGCATCCGCGCCGCTCTAGGTGGCGACGCCAAACCCACCCAAGGTCCGGATTACCTTCTACAATCAAGACTCGCATATTAACCTCTGTGGCCCAAACGGGCCGTATTCGCTAACCATTCCCAATTAGCAAAGTGTTCCCAAATCGTTAACAACCGGTTAACCCCTACGTCACCTTCGTTAACTTTCCGCAGAGTCTGTTGCCTCTCCGGCGCAAATCCGCTCAATGGTCCCGGCGACGGAAAAAAGGCATGTCATGACCACCTGGATCACCATCTGCGATACCTGCAAACGCGACGGCTGGCAAGCTGGCGGAACCGGCGAGACCGACGGCGAGGTGCTCGCCGCGCTGGTCGAGGATGCCGCCGCGCACGCCCCCGTCCGCACCCGCCGCACCTCGTGCCTGATGGGCTGCGCACATGGCTGCAACGTCGCAGTGCAGGCGGCCGGCAAGCTTTGCTACACGATCGGCAACTTCGTCCCGAACCGCGACTCCGCCGAAGCCATCGTCGCCTACGCGGCACTCCATGCGGAAACCGAGACCGGTCAGGTGCCCTACCGCCAGTGGCCCGAAGGCGTGAAGGGCCATTTCGTAACCCGCCACCCGCCGCTGCCCACAGACGAATGACCACGCGCACGCGACCACGGCGGCGGCCTCGACGCGGCCATCGCCCGCTACGGCGGCACCCGCGCCGACTGGCTGGACCTTTCGACCGGCATCAACCCGGTGCCCTATCCGGTTGGCGACATCGCGCCCGAGGCATGGACAGCGCTGCCCGATCAGGGCGCGATGGACCATCTTCTGACCGCCGCACGCCGCTTCTGGAATGTCCCGAAGGGCACACAAATCGTCGCCGCGCCGGGGGCATCGGCGCTGATTGCCCGAATACCGGCGCTGGCCCTGCCCGGCACGGCCTTCATCGCAGCACCGACCTACAATGAGCACGCTGCGGCCTTCAACGCCTATGGCTGGAGCTTGGGCCAAACCAATCCAGCGGCGCAAGTCGTCGTTCATCCCAACAATCCCGACGGCCGGATATGGGCCGAAGCCGACCTCTGTGCGCCGCTCACCATCATTGATGAGAGCTTTTGCGATGTTACTCCCGCCGCCTCGCTGATCCGCCTGTCCACCCGCCCCGGCGCACTGATTCTCAAAAGTTTCGGCAAGTTCTGGGGTCTGGCCGGGCTGCGCCTCGGATTCGCCATTGGCGATCCCGTGCTGATCACCCGCCTTGCCGACCTGCTGGGCCCGTGGCCCATATCCGGGCCCGCCCTCGAAATCGGCGCCCGCGCGCTGACCGATACCGATTGGGCCGATGCCACCCGCGCCCGCCTCGCCGCTGATGCCGCGCGTCTCGACACCCTCATGGCCCCGCATTCCAGCCTCGTCGGCGGCACCACCCTCTTCCGGCTCTACGCGGTGGACGATGCGAAGGCATGGCAAGACCGTCTGGCCAAGCACCACATCTGGACCCGCATCTTTCCCTATTCCGACACCTGGCTCCGGCTTGGCCTGCCTGACCCCGAGCGGGGCCGCAACTGGAAGCCGCGCTGTGACCCACGCCGCGATGCTTGCCGCCGCGATGATCCTCGACGCGATCTTCGGAGAGCCACGGCTGGCTCTGGAACCGCCTGCCGCATCCCGCCGTCCTGATGGGCCGCGTCATCGGCTGGGCCGATCATCGTTTCAACCAAGGCAAAGACCGCAAGCTGAAGGGCCTCGCCACCATCACGCTGCTTACCCTCGCGGCATGGGCAACGGGTGCCGCCGTAGCCGCGCTTCCCGGCGGCCCGATCCCTGAAACCCTCGTCGCCGCAATCCTCCTGGCGCAACGCAGCCTCGTCGATCATGTGCGCGCTGTCGCCGACGGCCTGCGCCTTTCTCTGCCTGCCGGCCGCCAGGCCGTCGCGCTGATCGTCAGCCGCGATACCGCCGACAATGGACGAACCCGCCATCGCCCGCTCTGCCATCGAAAGTGCTGCCGAGAACCTTGTCGGACGGCGTCATCGCGCCTGCGTTCTGGTTCCTGCTTCTCGGCCTGCCAGGGCTGCTGGTCTACAAGCTGGTGAACACCGCCGACAGCATGATCGGCTACCGCACGCCACGCCACGAACAATTCGGCTGGGCAGCCGCCCGCCTGGACGATGCGCTCAACTGGATCCCCGCCCGCCTGACCGCCGCCCTGATCGCCGCCGCGCACCTGCGCGTTCGACATCTGGCCGCAAACCATCCGCGACGCGAAACTTCACAGATCCCCCAATGCCGGCTGGCCAGAGGCCGCGATGGCCGCGACCCTCGACATCGCGCTTGCTGGCCCGCGCAGCTATGACGGTGCGATGCGCGACTTCCCCTTCGTCAACCCGCAAGGTCGCCACGCCGTTGCCGCCACCGATATCGACGCCACCACCCGCGCCCTCTGGCGCACATGGGCGCTGGCGCTTGCCCTTATCGCCCTGCTGGCGGTTGCGTGACAGCCCGCATCCTGATAACCTGCCGCGAAATCCGAACCGGAGGTTCCATGCGTTTCGCCCTTACCATTGCCGCCGCCGTCTTGTTCGCGGCCCCTGCGTTCGCCGATGTCCCTTGCGGCGGCTCATTCGCCAGTTTCATCGGCAATCTCAAGCAAGAGGCGACGCGCGAACGGCCATTCCGCCGCCAGCCTCGAGCGTTTCTTCGCCAGCGCACGTCAAGACCCCAAGGTGATCAGGGCCGACCGCGCGCAGGGCATCTTCCAGATGAACTTCATCGACTTTTCGCGCCGCCTGATCAGCCAGAACCGCATCGACAACGGCCGCCGCAACGCGCAGAAATACGACGCGATCTTCGATGCCGTCGAACGCGATTATGGCGTGTCGCGCGGCGTTCTTCTGGCCTTCTGGGCGCTGGAAACCGACTTACGGCCAGGTGCAGGGCGACTTCAACACGCTCAACGCTCTGCTGACACTCTCGCATGATTGCCGCCGCCCCGAGTTGTTCCAGCCGCAAATCGCCGCCGCCCTGAAGCTCTTTGAACGCGGCGATTTCGACCCCGCCACGACCAAAGGCGCCTGGGCCGGCGAAATCGGCATGGTCCAGATGCTGCCCGAAGGACATTCTGAACAACGGCGTCGATGGCGATGGCGACGGCCATGTCAGCCTGAAAACCTCGCCCGCCGACGCGCTGATGTCGGGCGGCAAGATGCTGCGCGGCCTCGGCTGGCGCCCGAATGAACCGTGGCTGCAAGAGGTGGTGCTGCCCGCGAACCTCGAACTGGTCCGACACCGGCCTGACCAGCACCAAGTCCGTCAGCCAATGGGCCAAACTCGGCGTCCAGCCCCGCGCCGGCGCGCTTGGCCCCGGCAACCTGCCGGCCTCGATCCTGTTGCCGATGGGTCGAAACGGCCCGGCCTTCCTCGCCTACCCGAATTTCAGCGTGCTATTCGAATGGAACAAAAGCTTCGTCTACGTCACCACCGCCGCCTATTTCGCAACCCGGCTGGAAGGCGCGCCGGTCTTTACCGCCGGCAACCCCGACCCGGCGCTGTCAGACGGCCAGATGAAGGCGCTGCAACAAAAACTCGCGGCGCGCGGCCATGACGTGGGCAAGATCGACGGTATCCTTGGCGCGCTCACCCGCGATGCGGTGCAAAAGGAACAGGTCCGCCTTGGCCTGCCCGCCGACGCGTGGCCAACGGCCGCGCTTTTGAACAAGCTCTAAGCTACTCCAGCGGCGTCGCGCTGCGCACCGGGAACCGGGTGCCGTTCTTGATGATCAGCGTCAGGCGACCATCAGCAAGCACATAGGTGTCGCAGCGCGATCCGCCCACTTCCATCTGCACGCAAACCGACCCATCCGGGCCCAAAGCATAGGTGCCGTTCCACTGCTCTCCGTCATCGGTGTAAGTGTAAAGATAGCCACCATCGGGATAATAGCGCGATTTCGACCCATCGAAGAACTCAAGAAGCTGGCCAGACAGCGCATCCCTCAGCGCCGCCACATCCAATTCGGTATCCGAGGTTCGCAACCCCTGCGCCTCAGCGGGCGACGCCATCAGCGCAAGCAAAACGACCGTCCGCATCAAACCAGCCTTTCGTTGCCGCAAAGCCTAGTCGGGACATCGCCAAATCACCGCATCACGATCCTGCGACCGCCCCGGTTCCTTCCGCGAATTATCGCTGCGCCTAGCAGGCGCCCAGCAATGACGCGACCGTACCGGTCTTGCAGGATTTGGCCTGGACAGCTCCGGGTTCAATGCCGGAGATGCCTAACAGAAACAGGATGGTGGCAATGGCTGCAACTTCGCGCATGGTTAACCTCGGTCGTTTGTTCACGACCTGTTCTAGCGGTTAATCATTAATCCGCCGTTACCCATGCTTCAGGCGACCATCTGCTCGGCGCGTTTCAGATCCACCGAGACCAGCTGGCTCACGCCCTGCTCGCCCATGGTGACCCCGAACAAACGGTCCATCCGCGCCATCGTCACCGCATGGTGAGTGATGATCAGGAACCGCGTGTCGGTCTGTCGCGTCATCTCGTCCAGCATGTCGCAGAACCGCGTCACGTTGGCATCGTCCAAAGGCGCGTCGACCTCATCAAGAACGCAGATCGGCGCCGGATTGGCCAGAAACACCGCAAAGATCAGCGCCAGCGCGGTCAGGGTCTGCTCGCCCCCCGACAAGAGCGACAATGTCGCCAAACGCTTGCCCGGCGGCTGGCACATAATCTCAAGGCCCGCCTCCAGCGGATCGTCGCTTTCAACCATCACCAGCTTGGCCTCGCCACCGCCAAACAGATGCTTGAACAGCATCCCGAAGTTCGTGTTCACCTGCTCGAACGCGGTCAGCAGCCGCTCGCGTCCCTCGCGGTTCAGGCTGGCGATGCCGGTGCGCAGCTTCTTGATCGCCTCTTCCAGATCGGTCTTTTCGCTGACCAGCGTGTCATGTTCTTCCTGCACCTCACGCGCATCTTCCTCGGCCCGCAGGTTTACAGCACCCAGCGCGTCGCGGGTGCGCTTCAGCCGGTTCACATCATTCTCGATATGATCGACCGAGGGCAGCTGGTCGGGCACAACGTCCAGTTGCTCCAGCAATTTCTCTGGCGTGGCTTCCTGATCCTCGGTAATCCGTTCCGCCGCCTGCGCCACGGTTTCCTTGGCCGCATCCGCCCGCGCTTCGGCCCGCGCCCGTGCTTCGCGCGCCTCTGATGCCGCGCGCTCTGCATCGCGTTCGCCCGCCACCGCCTCGCGCAGTGCGCTCTCGGCCTCGGCCAACGCATCCGCCGCCGCCTTGCGCCGCGCCTCGGCCTCGTCAATCGCATCGGCCAGCTTGGCGCGCTCGGCCGCAATCTGCTGCGGTGCGCACCGTCGCGGTCGCCAGTTCCGCCTCCGACGCCACCTTGCGTTCGCCAAGCTCCGCAATCCGCTTGCCGGCGGTTTCAAGCCGATGCCGCCAGCCCGAGACCTCTTTGGTCACTTCCTGCGAACGCCGCACCCGGGCCTCGCCTTCGCGGCGCAATTCGTCATGCGCAGAGCGCCGCGACATCATCGTGATCCGCGCCGCCTCAACCGTCATCTTGACGTCCTCGACACGCCGCGCGCGCCGCCTCCAGATCGCCCAGATCGGCCACCGCCGCCTCGGCCTCTTTCAGCCGGATGCGCGCCGCCATCGCCTCTTCTTCGTGCCGCGCCACGGCCAGCCGCAGACTTTCCAGCTTGCCTCCCGCGATGTTGCGGTCCGCCTCGGCCCGGCTCATCGCCCGGCTTGCCTCGGTCACGCCACGGTCCGCCTCGCGCCGCGCATCCCGCGCGGCACGGTCGGCCTCGGTCAGCGCCGTCAGCCGCGCCTTCAGCGCCTCGTGCCCCTGCACGGCACCCATTGCGCGCGCCGTGGCTTCTTCCAGATCCTGCTTCAACTCTTGCAAGCGATTGAGCTGCTGCAACCGCAATGCCGCCGCACTTGGCGCATCCTCGGCCCCGGCGCGATAGCCGTCCCAGCGCCACAGATCGCCCTCGATGCTGACCAGCCGCTGACCGGGCATCAACTCGGCCTGCAACCGCGCGCCATCCTTGGCCTCGACCAGCCCGACCTGCCCCATCCGGCGCACCAGAACGCCCGGCACCGAAACATGGTTGGTCAGCGCCGCCACGCCTTCGGGCAGCGATTGCGGTTTCGAATAGGCCGGCCAGCGTCGCCCAGCCCGACGCCGCGCCATCCTCGATGGCAGGTGCGCGCAGATCATCGGCCAAAGCCGCACCCAATGCCTTTTCATAGCCCGGATCGACGCGCAGAAGGTCCAGCACTTGGCCGCCCTCGGCGGTGTCGCGCTGTACCAGCTTGGCCAGCGCCGCCACCTCGGCGCGCGAGCGCGTTGACCTCGCCTTCGGCCTCGCTCCGGCTGGCCCGCGCATCGGCTTCGCGCGATTGCGCCTCGGCGCGCGCATCATCGGCCGCAACCAAGGCCGCCTCGGCGGCCTCTGCCGCCGCGCTCGCCGCACTCAGCGCCGCCTCTGCTGCCGCGAATTCCGCGCCGGCCTTGCCCAGCGCACCCTCCGACTCTACCGCCGCCGCCCGAGCCCGCTCGGCCTCGGCCTCGCTTTTGCCCAGCGTCTTGCCGGCATCCTCCAGCAACCGATGCGCCGAGTGATGCCGCGCCGACAAGCCGCGCCACGTCCTCGGTCAACTCGGCCAGCGCATCCTCGCGCTCTTGCAGCACCGTCCCCGCCTACCGCGCCTCGGCCGCCGCCGCGTCCAGCCGCTCGGCATGGCCCTCGGCGGCCTTCGCCAATTCGCGCGCTTCCCAGTCCAGCCGCTCGATGGTTTCCCCGGCATCGCGGTTCAGCGCCTCTTCGCGCTCCATGTCATGGCCAGTTGCGCGATCCGCGCCGTGCAGCGTCTCAATCGCCTGAACCGCCCGCGCCTCCTGCTCGTCCAGCGTGTCGCGCTGCACCTGCAAGCGCTGCAACACCGCCGCCGCAATCGCCTCTTCCTCGCGCAGTCGCCGGCAACCCGGCCTCGCAGGCCTCGCGCATCCCGGCCGCGGCCCGCGCCAGCCGCTCCGCCTCGCCCGCCGCCGTCAGCCGCATGCGCAACTCCTGTTCCGCCGCCGCCCGCGCATCCTCGGCCTCTTTCCAGCGCCGGTACAGCAGCAACCCCTCGGCATGGCGCAATTCGTTGCCGATCTCGCGGTACCGCGCCGCCTGCCGCGCCTGCCGCGCCAGCTGCACCAGTTGGTTCGCCAACTGCTCGACCACATCATCGACCCGCACAAGGTTGGTCTCGGCACCCTTCAGCTTCAGCTCCGCCTCGTGGCGCCGCTGGTAAAGCCCGGAGATCCCCGCCGCTTCCTCCAGTATCCGCCGCCGCGCCTTCGGCCGCGCATTGATCAGCTCGCTGATCTGCCCCTGCCGCACCAGCGCCGGCGAATGCGCCCCGGTCGAGGCATCGGCGAACAGCATCTGCACATCGCGCGCCCGCACGTCCTTGCCGTTGACCTTGTAGGCGCTGACCCGCATCGCGCGTGATCCGCCGCGTGATCTCGATGTTTTCCGCGTCGTTGAACCCCGACGGCGCCAGCCGTTCCGAGTTGTCGATCATCAGCGCCACTTCGGCAAAGTTCCGCGCCGGGCGCGTCGCCGCCCCCGCGAAAATCACATCCTCCATGCCGCCGCCGCGCATCGCGGTGGGACGGTTCTCGCCCATCACCCAGCGCAGCGCCTCCAGCAGGTTCGACTTGCCACAGCCATTCGGCCCGACCACGCCCGTCAGCCCATCGGCAATGATCAGGTCGGTCGGATCGACAAAGCTCTTGAAGCCATTGAGACGCAGCTTGGTGAAACGCAAAGGGGCGGCCTTCAGGTGATTCCGGTTGAAACCGAAGTGTTCGCCCCCTCAAGGCTGCGAGTCAACGGGGAACCCCACGATATGGGGAATTTGGGCGAGTTATACACAGGATGTTGGGGCCCGAACCTAACTTGGGCGTATTGGGCCAGACCCCGAAGGCGGCGATGCGGAAGGTTACCGCCGCGCTCGGTGCCGCAACGAGTGCGATGACGATACGCTCGATCGTCAGGCCATGGATCTCAGGCCACGCGAATGAGATGTCGCGCCACCTCCAACCGGGCCGTCGGGTGCACTTCAAGCGCCGCGGCAGCTTCTGCATCATCCATGATGCAGAACGCCGTCGACAAAGCGTCCGCCAGAGCCGCGCGATCCGCGGATACCGAGACAAGTTCGCGTACGGCGATCGGGACACCACGGAGCGGATCGAGAATGTGGCCGACATTGCCGTCGTCGTCGAAAAGCGTGCCCATGGGCGAAGATGTCGCGAGCGCCCGGTCGCTTAGGGTCGTGCGATGAACGATGCGCCCGTCGGGTGTGGAAACACCTATCCGCCAGGCACCGCCGTCGCCGCGTTGACCCAGCCCGACAATTTCGCCCATGTCGACGAGGACATTGTCGAACCCGCGCCGGCGCAGCAGATCCGCCACGCGGTCGGTGATGTAGCCCTGCGCGATGCCGTTCAGCGTCATGGCCATGCCGGGTTGCGCGAAGGCGATCTCTGGACGGAGTGATCCGCACATGCGTCCAGCCGGTTCGGGCGCGTGCCGCCTTCAGCATGCTTTTGTCCGGCAAGCTGTCCGGGTGTTTCGGCATAGAGCGCCCAAAGCGGTTGGATCGTCGGATCGAATGCACCATTCGTGCTGGCATGGATCGCCCCGGCGAGCGAAAGAAGCTCCAGCATCTCGGGCGGCGGCGCAGAAAGACGCCCCGAACTCGGTTGAGGCGCGAAAGGGCAGAGTCTGCCTTGTAGAGGCTGAAGATATCCTCAAGCCGCGCCAGCTCTGCCTCTACGGCGGAAAAGGTATCGCGGGCCTCATCGTCGCTTACATCCGACCAAGACGCAGGGAGGCACTCGCCCCAAGTGCGGTGCCGCGCCATTCGGCCACGGGCAGCGTGGTGTTCGCCATTGCCGGCAGGGCCGCGAAGGCTGCCGTCATGGTCAGAAACCGGCGGCGCGGTATTTGCGGCGTTCATTCCGGATCCTCCAGGGTCTGGTCCAGATCGACGGGACCGATCGCCGCATCGTCGGGAATCTCATCAAGCGACATGACCGTGCCGCCATATCTTTGCGCGAAACGCTCTGGCGCCTTCCGGTGTCGCGAAGGGCACGATCTCTGGTGCTCCCATGCCACCCCTGACCCCCGCGCCGACCACGAGAACCGCGGACTGTGCGTCGATCCAGTTCGACGTGCCCGGCTCTGCCCAGCTTTGCGCGGCACCCATGTCACTGACGTATATCGCGGTGATCTCGGCCTCTCGCTCCGGTCCCTTTGAGATAGGCTACGACGTCACGGACCTGCGCGAAGAACAGCGGCTGCGGATAGTCCGCCAGATGGATCTGACCCTTGGGCCCGTCATGTTCGGACACGTTCATCTGACAGAAGTAACCCAGCGCCTCATCGGTCAGCGCGACCGGGTCGGGTACGGTTCGGCCACCTCTTCCTTGCAGCGGCCAGCAACAGCGACAAGCGCGATCCACCTCATGGTTCGACCCTTCCGAACGACAGCCGCGCGAGGATGAAGCCAAGCGGCAGCCACAGCAGCAGCGACAGCGGAGCGGCCCAGCCGGGCAAGGCGCTTGCGGCACCGGACAATCCGGCGGCCATCGCAACGCCGTCTGCGGCACCGATGTTCCACAGCCTGAAAGCATCGGCCGGATTTGCCATCATCAGCCAGGGAAAGACTCGTTGGGTAAAGACGCCGCCATCATCCAGAACGATGGCCCCGAGCAGACCAAGATCGTAGAGCACGACAAAGCACCAGCCAGGCGCCTGCCGACAGGCCCGCCGCCGCCGTTGAACTGCCCGACATCGACGACAGATGCGTAGCCGAGCGCAAGGAATACTGCGCCAAGCAGGATCGAGGTCAGCACGAGCCGCAGAAGGGCCACCAGGCTTTCCGTGCCGGCCCCGCCCAGAAGCGCGGTCACGAGACCGGCCGCACCAAAACCGATGCGCCATTGCGATGGCAAGCGCGGCCAGATGGGCGACGAATTTACCCAAGAGGATTTCAGCCCGGGAAACCGGATAGGACAGGATCAGCGACAGGCTGCCGCGCTCGGCTTCGCCCGCGATGCTGTCAAACGAGATCATCAGCGCGAGTAAGCGGCGAGAGGTAGACCGAGAGCGTGGTCATCGAGGCAACCGCGATGGTCAGCATGTCGACGCCCGAGCACGCCCGTCGGCGCGCTGCCGGCGAAGGTCAGGGCGAGGGCGAAGAGCACCATGATGAAGTGTCGCTGTCAGCACCCATCGGTTGCGCAGCGCTATGCGAAACTCGGTTCCGGCGACGGCGAGGATACGGCCGATCATTGCGGTCTCTCCGATGAATAGTGGCGGTAGAGATCTTCGAGTTTCGGCGGCGAGATGTCGAAATCCGTGACGGCGTCGCCAAGCGCGATGATCCGCTTCATGCGGTCCGATCTTGCCGTCTGGTCTGGCACAGAAGATCGACCGTCTCTGCCATTGACCGTGTCCCGCCAAGCTCTGCGGCCACACGGTCCGCCTCTTCGCCGGTGGCTGTGACGCGAATGCGGGTCGGAAGGCCCGCGCGCTCTGACAGTTTCGCAAGCGTGTCGTCCGCGACCAGCCGTCCGGCCTTCATGATTGCGATACGCTCTGTGCGCGCCTCGACCTCGGTCAGGGCATGGCTGGCAATCAGAACGGCGGTTCCGTGGGCTGCAAGTTCGTCGATGATGGCGTAAAGTTCATGCCGCGAGGCAGGGTCGAGGCCGCTGGTCGGTTCATCCAGCAATGCAACCTTGGGCTCTGCCCAGAAGAACCTGCGCCATCCCCAGCCGCTGCCGCATCCCCTTGGAGTATGTGCCCAGCCTGCGGTCGGCGGCATCGGTCAGACCGACACGCTCCAGCAGGGCGGCGACAACAGACTTTCGGCTACGCCCGAGAGCCTGCGAAAGAGCGTCAGCTGCTCGCGCCCGGTCAGCGCTTTGTGAAAAGCGACTGCTTCGGGCAGGTAGGCCGTCGCACGGCGCGCCTCGACCGTTCCCGGCGCGGCACCCATCACGGCGACTGTGCCGCCCGAGGCGCGGATCGAGGCCCAGTACGATCTTCATGAGCGTGGACTTGCCCGCTCCGTTGTGCCCCAGCAGCGCCACACGCTCGCCAGGGCGGACAACAAGCGAGACGTCGCTGAGGACGGCCTGTGATCCGCGCAGCTTGCTGACGCTTTCGATCCTCAGCGCATCATCCTGCATGATCGACCTCCAGGTCCGGCACATTGATTTCGACGGGGCGCATCAGCGGGTGGGAATCGACGACACCGCCCGGTAGCAGCGCCGGGAAGGCCGATTGCGACCACTTTCACAAGTTGCACGGCGGGCGAGCCCAACAGCATTTTGGCGGCTGGTTGCGACCAAAGGATGTGATCCATGCTGTCATTGGGACGGTAGGGAGTATCCGCAACTCCGTCACCATTCACGTCATAGGCGGCGAAATCGCTCCAGTAGTTACCGCGGCCGTCGACGGACCATTCGACCCAGTCGGTAGAGACATATTTGACCTGCGTCCGGTTGCCGATGAATGCATTGCCCGTGACGTCGTTGCGCTCTGATCCGGCGGTGAAATGGATCCCGATCTCGCATCCTTCGATGCGGTTGCCTTCGACACGGTTGCGGTGAGCGTTGTACATGAACAGGCAACGATCCTTGCCGTTCCTCACGAGATTGCCGGTGATCTCGGAGTTGGTGGCATAGTTCAGCATGACACCGTGTTCGTCGTCGCCGATCGAAACGTTGTTCGTCACCTTCACCCGGTCGGAGAACATGATCGCATAGCCCAGGTCATTGCCGATCGAGACATTGCCGGAAACCTCGCTGCGGTTGGCGTACATGTAGTGAATCGCGAAGCGCAGATCGCGGAACGTGTTGTTCCGGAAGGTGTTGTTCTTCGACGAATTCACGAAGATGCCGTCACGGCCCCACATGATGTCGTTGTCTCTCGACGACTGCGCCGGGTGCATTCCAGACATAGATGCTATTGCCCCGGTCGTTCATCCGGTGATCCTGCCGTCCGCGGATGGTGTTGCCTGACACAAGCGCATCCTTGGCGCCGTGAATGTCGACACCGTAGAGATTGCCAAGAAGCGTGTTGTCGCTGATCTCGGCACGGTCCGCCGTCTTGGTCAGTTGAACGCCAGAGTCGATTGTCTGGTGCGATGACCCGGATCCCTGGATCGTCAGCCCTCGAACCACCACATCCGGGCCAGTCACCGTGATGACACTGCCCGTCCCGGTGCCCTCCAGAATCGCCTTGCCGCCCCCGTCGATCGTCAGAGGTCGGTCCAGCACCAGATTCTCGCGATAGGTGCCTGGCCGCAGACGAAGGTGTCCCCGTCTGCGGCTTTGGCGATTGCAGCCGACAAAGCACCCTCGCCCGGCCATACGTCCACCTCGGCGGCCAACCCGAAGGTTGGCAGCATGAGGAAGACGCAACTGACCAGGCAAAAGCGCATCGTTCAGGCGCCTGCCGGTTCGACGAGCATCCGGCCGCGCATTTCCATGTGCAGCGCGTGGCAGAACCACTGGCAATAGAACCAGTGTACGCCCGGCCGGTCCGCCGTGAAGGTGACCGAGGCGGTCGCCTGCGGCCCGATCTCCATCGCGATCCCGTAGTTCGAGATGCAGAGGCCGTGGGTCACGTCTTCCACATCGTCAAGGTTGGTGACGTAGAGCGTCACCTCGTCGCCCTGCTTCACCGTGAACTTCTCGAGGCTGAACGTAGGTGCCACGGACCACATGTAGATCCGCACCTTGTTGCCGTCGCGGATCACCTCGTCGTGGCCGTCTTCCAGAATCACGCCATCCGCCTCGGCCTGTTTGCGGGCATCTTCCCACATCGGGTCGTTGCGATCCCAGACATTGACCGGGTTGACGATGTCGGCGCGCACGATGATGCTGTCATGCGGTTCGGCGAAGGTCGGGCCGTCATGCACCACCTTCATCTCGTCCGATCGAGATGTCGATCAGCTGCTCGTTCTCGGGCTTCAGCGGTCCGATGTTCAGGAACCGGTCCTTCGAGAACTTGTTCATCGAGACCAGCCATTTGCCGTCCGCCTCGGCGGTTTCGCCCATCGAGGTAGAGTTGTGGCCCGGCTGATAGTGCACATCGACCTTCGACACGATCGGATCGACATCCTCGCCAGCATAGGCCTCGATCGCCTTGTCGATGTCCCATTTGACGACCTGGCTGTCGAGGAACAGCGTGGTGTAGGCAAAGCCCTTGCCGTCGAAGGCGGTGTGAAGCGGGCCGAGGCCCAGTTGGGGTTCGGCAACGATGCAGGACCGCGGATCGGCATCACTTTCGAACAGCGCGTCGACCTTTTCCACGTCGATCACCGAGACCGTCGGCGACAGCTTGCCGTTGATCATGACGTGCTTCTTGTCGGGCGCGGTGTTGCAGCCATGCGGGCTGTTCGGGATCGGGATGTAGCGGGTGTATTTCTTGTTCTGGCCCTTGCGCCCGTCGATCACCGGCACGCCGTTCAGCATCTGAACGTCGCCCGCCGCCACGCCTGCCTCGATTTCCTTGAGGTTGAAGACGACGACATGGTCCATCTCGTTCTCGGTCATCTCGGCCAGGTTCATGCCCATTTCCGAGTTGTAGGAGGTCGAGAAGGCGTATTTGCCCTGATAGTCGCAGTCGGTGTTGTCGAGGTTGCCCGACACCATCACCTGCCAGGCGACCTTCATCTCGTCGCCGTCGATCGCGGTGAAGATGTTCACATACTGGCTGGGATCGTCCAGGATCGTGCCGTCATTGACCAGCGGCGCCTCGTGTTCGCCATTGGCGAAGACATAGCCGGTGCGCGGGAACTTCTGCGGCCGCAGACCGTGGATGTCATGCGCGTTCGGGATCTCGATGATCTTGTCGCATTTCATCACGTCGCAGCGCACGCGGGCGACGCGGGTGTTGGCCTTGTCGTTCATGAACAGGTAGCGACCGTCATAGGTGCCGTCGGTGAACGACATATGCGGATGGTGAAGGTCGCCGTTGTCGTAGGTCTTCATGCCTTTCTTGGCGAGGAATTCCTTGGTTTCCGGCAGCAGACCATCGGTCAGAACCTTGAGGCTTTCGTTGGTCTGGCCCCAACCGGTTGCCGAACAGCGGTTGAAGACCGGAACCCGCATCAGCTCGCGCATCGACGGAAAGCCGAGGATACGCAGTTCGCCCGACTGACCGGACGACCAGAAGCCGTAGTATTCGTCCAGCTCGCCTGGAGCGAGCTCGAATTTCGGTGTGCTGCCCTGCGCTTTGGCGGCGCCGGCATTGAACAGGGCGGCACCTGCGCCAGTTGTGGCCAAGACGGCGCCGCCGGCGCTGGCGCCGAGCATACCCCGGCGTGTCAGTGCGAGACTCTTCTTTTCGTCGGTCATGTCAGATCTCCATTGCTTTAGGTTTCTTCGATAGTGCACGTTCAAACGCATCCTTGTTTGCCGTAGCGGATGCGTGGTCCGCAGAGCGTCTTTTGAGCTTTCGGATCACAACGGGGCATTTCGCCTTGGACTGGTAGAGAACCTGGCAGTGCAGGCAGTTGACGCATTCGTTGGGATTGATCTCACCGGTTGGGTGGATGGCCTGAACCGGGCATTCGATGGCGCAGACCTGGCAGGGACTGCCGCATTCCTTGTAGCGGCGCAGCCAGTCGAACATCCGTATCCGAGCCGGTATCGCCAGAGCCGCGCCAAGCGGGCAGAGATAGCGGCAATAGAACCGCTCGACGAACAGCCCGATCACAAGAAGGGTCACAGCGAAGACCACGAACGGCCAGTCGCGGACGAACTTCAGAATGATCGCGGTCTTGAACGGTTCGACCTCGGCGTACTTCTCGGCCAGTGGAATCGAGGACAGCGACAGCCCGAACAAGCCAAGGAAGATCATGTACTTGATTGGCCAGAGACGTTCGTGAAGGCCCCAAGGCAGCTCCCATTGCGGAATCCTGAAAGCACGTGCGATCTGGTTGGTCAGCTCCTGCAGCGCACCAAACGGGCAGAGCCATCCGCAATAGGCACCGCGCCCCCAAAAGAGCAGTGCAGCGGCAATTGCGAACCACTGGATGAAGACCAGCGGGTCCAGCAGAAAGGCATCCCAGGTGAACCCGGACCGCAGCGAGCCGGCAAGCGCCATCAGGTTCACGACCGAAAGCTGAGCATTGGCGTACCAGCCGATGAAGAACAGGCTCATCGTCAGATAGCCGATGCGGAACCAGTAGAACCGTCGTGCATTGGCCGTCGCCTGGAACTGGAAGAAGAATGTTAGCGTCAGCACGCCCAGCATCGTTCCCAGAATGGCAATCTCGACAGTGCGGTCGCGCCAGATCCGTTGCCACAAGCGCGCGCTTGGCGGCGGCCTCGGTATCGTCTTCCAAACTGGTCGAGGTCTCAGCCACGACGGGTGCGGCAGCAGCCGGCAGCAGGTAGCTTTCCGGCAGCCGGTATTCCAGATCAAACGTCAGAAAGCTCTTGTCGACCGCGCCGATGGCACGCTGAACCAGAAGTTGCAGCCGGAATGGCTCTGCCGGATCAAACCCCGCATCCGTCGGGATCTTGAACAGGTCGACCTCCTGAAACTCTGGCGCGTCCGGCGCGGCGAGCCTGCCCAACCGACGGTGCTGTTTGTCGAAAAAGCGGATCGACCGGTCGCCCTGTATAAGCTGGATACGGTCGAAGATACCGCCGCGCACATAGCCCGATCCCTTGAAGGAATAGGGGCCACTGCCAGCAACAATGATCGCCTGTTCACCCTCTTCCAACCAGTTTTCAAGGTTGGCGTATTCGGCATCGCCCAGCAGGCTCTTGCCGATCGCCGGGACACTGACAACGGCCAGATTGAGATCGATGAACATGTCTTCGGGTGCACCCTTTTCCGGGCGCGCAATGGCCTTTTCGTCGCCCGTTGCGGCGAAGGCATCGTTGATCTGTCCGACCGTCAGCAGCAATCGGCGCACCGATCCGTCGCCAGTCAGCTTCTCCCAGCTACTCCGGGCTTGAATGGACTTGTCGATCTCGCGCCGTGGTCCTGATGCAGCTGCCGGGGCAAGCCCGCCTAGACCAAGCAGCCGGGCCACCTTGATGCCCGACCTGACAAGGGAATCGTCGATAACCATTATCGTCACGGTGGCACCCGAGATGATGTCGAGATCATGTGATGACCCACCGCTCACCACCTCTGCTTTCAGGTCAAGCCCGACATAGCCATCGATCACCGCCCTGACCTTCGCTTCTGGAATGCCAATCAGAACGATGGGTTCAGAGTGCTCCATCAGCTTCGCGCCGGTCAGCACGGCTTCGGGCGATATCGCGGCAACGATATGGATGGGCTTGCCGGAATACCCGGTCGTTCCAACAAAGTCGGACGTCAGAAAGGCATGACCAATGGTTTCGGATCCGGCGAGGATCGGCGCTGTGGGCACCTCGACCCCCACGGGCCCGAATGCGGTGGCTCCTTCGATCAGTTCTGAGGGGTCAATCTTGGCCAGAAAACGCGCGAGTTCGCTTGCCCCGAGGGGGGTCGCGATTGCGAAAGACATGGCTAGCGTGCAAAGAAGAACGAACGCAGCATTTCTGAAGTTAGCCAAAGTCGCCCCCCGAAGCCCCGATCAATGGCAACCAAGCACTCTTGCCGTTTCGCCGAGAGTGAAGCGGGTGTCTCCCGTCTTCGATGCTGATCAAGGTGTGCCCCTTTTCTTTTACTCGCCGATTGGCAGGTCGGAACTAGCCCACCCAGCCAACCGGTTCGTTGCGCTGGATCAACAAAGCCCCGATTTCCCACGACCGGATCAACTGCGCTTTGCCCGGTTCACACACCGTTTCTCGTGATGGGAAATGGGGTGGGTCTTTCGTCTGCCGGGAAACGCGCCGCCTACCAACGCCTCACCGGGATCGCGTGCGTATCAAACGGCACAGATGACGCGACGGTGATCCGTGCGAGTTTGCCCAAGCGCAAAGAACCA
This sequence comes from uncultured Alphaproteobacteria bacterium, assembly GCA_963714615.1. Lineage (GTDB taxonomy): Bacteria > Pseudomonadota > Alphaproteobacteria > Rhodobacterales > Rhodobacteraceae > JAHEAO01. The sequence continues at coordinate 218,369 of CAVQOV010000014.1, forward strand.
GGGAAAAGAAGCTGCCATCAATGTTGGATCGGGCGGGAAAAGGCTGGCCCCGACGGAGGATGACAGGATGGCAGGCCCTTCAATCGACGATCCGGAGCTGACGCTCCGCGAATTGTTCGAGGGGTGGCCGGATACCGTGGGAGTTTTCATGCGCCATGGGATGCTTTGCGTAGGATGTTACATTACACCGTTTCACACCGTCACCGACGCCTGCGACGAGTACCGACTGGATGAGGCTGCGTTTCGCACGGAACTTCGGTGTGCAGCGGCCTCAAAAGGCCCATGTAAGCAACAAGACTAGAATCGTTGGCTTGATCGGTGCCGTCCCGTTCAGGTCGCCGTTCCGCTAAGCACCACAAGCCGATGAGGGTCGGTCACAACGATATGACGGCGTGCACTTTCCACGATGCCCTGTTTCTCCCACGCGCTCAGCAATCGACTGACAGTGTGCAGCGTGGTTCCTGTCATTTCAGCGATATTTGCCCGTGTTATCGGAAAGGAAATCTCGATGCCGTTGTCCACTTTTCTGCCGGTCTGATTCAAGACACGCAACAGAGCACAGGCGACCCGCTGTTCGACTGCCTGAGTCGCCAGTTCGAGTATCCGGTTGTTCATTTCCCCGACCCGCTCACCCACAACTTTGTAGGTTTCGGTGGCAAAGCCGGGGTACTCTTTTATGAACACAGGCCAAAGGCTGACCGGCCAACCAAGCGCCAGGCATTCGCCTGCGGCCGTTGCCGTTGCGGGATAACTGACACGCCCCAAGGCAGGTGCAATTCCGAACAGTTGTCCGGCGGCAATATGAAGCACGATCACCTGATCGCCACCCGGCGTCGTGCGGCTGACGCGGATCACACCGTCCAGCAGCAGATAAAACCGGTCGGCCCGCACGCCTTCTTCGAAAACCGTTTGCCCGCCGTCAAAACGCACCGGTGTTGACCGGTCAAGTACCTCTCGAATTTGAACGCGGTCCAGCTTTCGGAATGGCGGAATGGCGGACAAAAGGCTTTCGTCTAGTCGGTTCACTTTGCGGCCCTTGGTCTGTCCCCCGGTGTTGCGGTCCAAAGCACAAGACGCCACAACATTGTTCGGTTCTGTCTAGCCCATAAGCGCAACATGCGAAACCAACTGATTCACATCAGAAGCCCTTCCGGTGCTTGCCGCAAAACAGCTTGACGCCGCGGCTCACACTCTTTTTGCAGCCGCCGTCGCAGCCGGAACATTCGAGTTCCGGAGGCGCAACAAGAGCGAGACCGATACGATGGCTTTTGAACGGGCACGACTTCCCGGGGAGATCGACGAAACGGTCGCTTTGTTCTGATAGAGGCCGCTGATTTGGTTACATTCGGCGTCCGCTTCAGGCCCATTCCGTTGAAAAACCTCTTTTGATTTGGGTCCCGGTCGCTGATTCACTTTCTACATTGATGCGGGGATCTCGGCGATGTTGGGACCGAAACAAGTTCCTCATGGCGCGTTGTTTTACGAGTTCTCGATAGAGGATCGCCTCCCTTCCGATCATCTTCTGCGATCCATTGATCGGCTCGTCGATCTGAGGTGCCCCTGGATTTGCAGACGCTTTGCCCCCTGGCTTTGAGGCGAGGAGGCCGACATGGGGACAAGCAATTACAGCGACGAGTTCAAGCGCGATGCGGTGCATCAGATCACGGTGCGGGGCGATCCGGTTCGGGAGGTGTCCCGGCGTTTGGGTGTCAGCACGCATTCTTTGTACAAGTGGATGAAGCTGTTCGCCGATCCCGCGCCGAAGACGTCGGGCGTGGATCACGAGGCCGAGAACCGGCGGTTGAAGCGTGAGCTGGCGCGGGTCATCGAGGAGCGCGACATCCTCAAAGAGGCAACGGCGTACTTCGCGCACGAGTCCCGACGACGTACGCCTTCATCAGGGCGCATCGGGAGGGGTTCAGCATCCGGGCCATGTGCTGCGTGCTTCGGGTGCATTTCAGCGGCTTCTACGCATGGCTTAAGGAACCGTTAAGCCACCGTGCGCAGGAAGATATCCGTCAGACCGAACTGATCCGGCGGGCCTGGGCCGACAGCGGCAAGGTCTACGGATATCGCAAGCTCGCTGACGATCTGCGCGATCAGGGAGAGCGGGTTTCCGGGAACCGGGTGGCGCGGCTGGCAGGGTTGGCTGGGATCTCCGCGCAGGTCGGCTACAAGCGGCGCCCCGGGCGCTACGGCGGCAAGCCAGCCGTCGTGGCCGAGAACAGGCTGGCGCAGCAGTTCCAGACGTCTCGGCCCGATCAGGTCTGGCTGACGGACATCACCTATCTGAGGACACATGAGGGCTGGCTGTATCTCTGTGTCGTTATCGATCTGTTCTCCCGCCGTGTCGTCGGCTGGTCGGCTCAAACGCGCATGACCACAGACCTGGCATTGCAGGCACTGCTCGTTGCCGTCTGGCGACGCAAGCCAGAAGGCCAAGGCCAAAGTGACGATCCACTCGGACCAGGGCTCGCAATTCACCAGCCGCGAATGGCAATCGTTCTTGGCACAGCACAACCTCGAAGCCAGCATGAGCCGCAGAGGAAACTGCCATGACAACGCAGTGGCCGAGAGCTTCTTCCAGCTCTTGAAGCGGGAACGGATCAGGCGCCGCACATACCCAACACGCGACGACGCCAGACGGGATATGTTCGACTACATCGAGATGTTCCACAACCCGAAACGCAAGCACACCAACAACGGCATGCTGTCGCCCCCTCTCGGTGATTGCATGCAAGCACCTGCCGGCAATGGTTGACTTCGAAATCAGACAGCACAAACTGACGAAGGCAGGTGTCTCGGAAACTAGGGGCACCTCAGACTGCAACGGGCTCTTGCCAACCATCTTCCGCTTGTCACCCAACCTAAGGGTCGCGACCGGGGCCGGGCCCTTGCGCCTGGAGTTTCAGATCTGTTCAAGCAGCGTCTCGCCTGCCGTCATTTCGCAGACACCGCGCTGTTCTTCCCGGTTCAGAACCTTCACCACTCCGTCCTCGACAACCATCGCGTAGCGGATCGAGCGTTTGTGAAAGCCCGCCGCAGGCGCGTCGAATTGCATGCCGATGGCACCGGTAAAAGAGCTGTCGGCGTCGGCAAGGAAGGTGAGGCCGGCCGCGGTGGCGCCGGTGGATTCGCCCCAGGCTTTCATCACATGGGGATCGTTGACGGCGATGCAGATGATCTCATCCACGCCTTTGGCGTCGAACTGATCCTTGGTGCGGATGAAGCTGGGCACGTGGGCCGAAGTGCAGGTGCTGGTGAAAGCGCCGGGCAGGCCGAAAATCACGACCTTGCGGCCCTTGATCTTGGCGTCAAGCGAGACCGGCTCTGGGCCGTTCGCGCCCATTTGCAGAAGCGTGGCGGATGGCAACGTGTCGCCTTGGGAAATCGTCATGAAATGGCCCTGCAAGATTGCGTTTCGACTGCTGCTAGATATAGGGTCCGCCGGAACCGTGACCAGCAGAAATCGGAGGCGGGCATGAGCCATATCGTTGTTGTGGGGGCCGGGCAGGCCGGACAGTCGCTGGTGACGAAGCTGCGCGATCTGGGATTTGACGGACGCGTGACGCTGATCGGAGAGGAGCCGGTGCCGCCGTATCAGCGCCCGCCCCTGTCGAAAGGTTACCTCTTGGGCGAAATGGCGCTGGAGCGGCTGTATCTGCGGCCAGAGAGTTTCTACGCTGAGCACGCGATCGATCTGCGGCTGGGCGCGCCGGTGACGGGGATTGATCCGGTGGCCAAGACGATCACGGTGGGTGGCGAGGTGCTGCGCTATGACCAGCTGGCGCTGACCACCGGATCGGTGCCACGGCGGTTGCCGGCGGCGATCGGCGGTGATCTGGATGGCGTTTACACAGTGCGCACGCTGGCCGATGTGGATGCGATGGCGCATGAATTTGGCGAAGGGCGGCGGGTGCTGATCGTGGGTGGCGGCTATATCGGGCTTGAAGCGGCGGCAGTGGCGGCCAAGAAGGGGTTGGCTGTGACCCTGGTCGAGATGGCGGAGCGGATCTTGCAGCGCGTGGCCTGCCCCGAAACCTCGGATTTCTTCCGGGCCGCGCATCAGGGCCATGGCGTCACGATCCGCGAAGGTGTCGGGCTGGACCGGTTGCTGGGCGAGGGGCATGTGACGGCGGCGAAGCTGAGCGATGGCAGCGAACTGCCGGTTGATTTCGTGCTGGTGGGCGTCGGGATTGCGCCCGCGACCGCCTTGGCCGAGGCGGCGGGGCTGACGATCGAGAACGGGATCAAGGTGGATGCAGAGGGGCGCACATCCGATCCGTCGATCTGGGCGGCGGGCGATTGCGCATCATTCCCGCATCGCGGCGGGCGGATCCGGCTGGAGAGTGTCGGCAATGCCATAGATCAGGCGGAATGCGTGGCGGCGAACATGCTGGGGGCGGGCGCGGATTATGATGCGAAGCCGTGGTTCTGGTCGGATCAGTATGACCTCAAGTTGCAGATTGCCGGGCTGAATGCGGGCTATGATCGGGTGGTCACACGGGCCGGAGAGGCCGAGGGTGCAACCTCATTCTGGTATTACAAGGGCGACACGTTGCTGGCCGTCGATGCGGTGAACGACCCGCGCGCCTATATGGTTGGCAAGCGGCTGATCGAGATGGGCAAATCGCCCGCGCCCGAGGTGGTATCCGACCCCGAGACGAACCTTAAAGGCTTGCTGAAGGCATGAGGATCATCGCGGGGTCGATGCGCGGGCTGACGCTGGCTTCGGTCGGCAAGGGTGACGACGGCGCGCATCTGCGGCCGACCGCCGACCGGGTGCGCGAGAGCATTTTCAACGTGATGATGGGCGGGGCTTATGGCGATCCGATCAGCGGCAAGGTGGTGCTGGATCTGTTCGCGGGCACCGGGGCGCTGGGGTTCGAGGCTCTGTCACGCGGGGCGGCGCATGTCACTTTTGTCGATGACGGGCTGAAGGCGCGCGCACTTATCCGCAGCAATATCGATCTGACCCGCACGCAAGGGGTGACCAAGCTATTTCGCCGCGATGCGACCAAGCTGGGCGACCGGCACGGTGCGCTCGCCGAACTGGTGTTTCTGGACCCGCCCTATGGCATGGGCCTGGGTGAAAAGGCGATTGCGGCGGCGCTGGAGGGTGATTGGATTGCACCGGGTGCAACCATCGTCTGGGAGGAAAGCAGACCGCCCGAGGTGCCGCCCGAACTGAAGCTGTTGGATCAGCGCAAATACGGCGACACGGTGGTTAGCTTTCTGGAGCGGGCAGCATGATGCCGGATATGGTGTTGTTCGATTGCGACGGCGTGCTGGTGGACAGCGAGCCTGTCACAAATGCGATTCTGGCCGAAAATCTGGCGCGGCACGGATTGGCGCTGAGCACGCAAGAGATTGACGCGCTGTTCGTCGGTGGCACGATGCGGGCCGTGGGGGAACAAGCGGTGCAGCTGGGTGCGGTGCTTCCGGCGCGTTGGCTAGAGGATATCTACGCCGATATGTATGCCCGTCTGGCCGAGGGAACGCCGATGGTTGCAGGCGTAACCGACGTGCTGGAGGCGCTGGATGAGGCTGGGATCGGCTATGCTGTCGGCTCGAACGGCAGCATGGAGAAGATGCGGATCACGCTTGGCCAGCATCCCGAATTGTGGGACCGGCTGGGCGACCGGTTGTTCTCGGCGCATGTACACGGGGTGGCAAAGCCTGACCCGGAACTGTATCTGATTGCCGCGCGGGCTTATGGCGTTGCACCCGAACGCTGCGCGGTGGTCGATGACAGCGCGGCAGGGTGCCGCGCCGGGGTGGCCGCCGGGATGGAGTGCTTTGGCTTTGCCGCGCACGATGATGGTGCGCGGCTACGGACGAAAGGCGCGCGGGTGTTTCACGCGATGCGCGATCTGCCAGGACTGTTGGGGCTTGGTTGAGCGGGCGCTATTCGGCGTCGCGGGTCACCTGAACGGCGGCGCGGACATCTGAAACCAGCGCTTCGGCATCAAGGCCGCGGGCGCTCATCTCGGAGATCCAGCCTGCCGTGACCTCTTCGCCCAGCGCCTTGATGCGGTCGGTCTCAGCCTCTGACAGGGTGGCGATTTCGTTGCCGTCGGCGGCCATAAGGTCGCGGCCTTCCAGATCGCCGGTATCATGCGCGCGACCGGCCAGAGCCGAGGTGTGAAAGCCGGAATTGGCGTCGATCACGGCCTTCAGGTCATCGGGCAGCGCATCGTATTTGGCCTTGTTCATCGCCCAGATGAAATAGAGGTTGTAGAGCGATTTGTCGCCCGCCACGTCGGTGTGGCTGTCGGTCAGTTCGTTCAGCTTGAGCGAGGGCGACATTTCCCAAGTGATCACGCCGCCATCCAGTACGCCCTTGGCCAAGGCTTCGGGGAAAGCCGGTACCGGCAGGCCGATCGGCACGGCGCCCAGCTTATCAAGCAACAGCGTGGCGGGGCGCGACGGGGCGCGAAGTTTCAGGCCCTTGAAATCCTCGACGGTTTTGAGCGCTGCGCCCTTCTTGTGCACGATGCCGGGGCCGTGCATGTGCGCCGCGATCACGTGGACGTCGGCGAAATCGTCCATCAGGTGTTTCTGGGTGTAAATCCAAGCGGCCTTGCTGGCTTCCTCGGCTGATTTCGTGACCATGAACGGCAGTTCCAGCGCTTCGGCCTGCGGGAAGCGGCCGGGCTGATAGCCGGGGATAACCCAGCCGCCGTCAATGGCACCGTCGCGGATCAGATCGTACTGGTCGGGGGCCTTGCCGCCAAGCTGCATCATCGGAAAGAGCTCGATCTTGATGCGGCCGCCAGAGTCTTTTTCGACCTTCTGCGCCCATGGCCCCATGAAATAGGTCGGGTTCGCGGAAAGCGGCGAGACGAAGTGCTGAAAGCGCAGCGTGACCTCTTGCGCCGATCCGGCGGTGGCAAGAACCGCAAGCGCAGCGGCAGCGACAAGGGATTTCAGGGTCAGGGTCATGGGGCCTCCGTTTCGGGCGGGATTGCGTGATGGGGTCGCTGACCTTGTGCGAATGATCTGCGAAGCGCGACGCGACCAGGAGTGTTACGCGCCGTAGGTCGGGTGGAAACGGCCCGCGGGCGAGAGGGTGAATATATCCGCCCCGTCCGCAGTCACGCCGACCGAATGCTCGAACTGCGCCGAAAGCGTCTTGTCGCGGGTTACGGCTGTCCAGTCATCGGCCAGAATCTTGGTTTCGGGACGGCCGAGATTGACCATCGGTTCGATGGTGAAGAACATGCCCTCTTCCAGCGCCGCGCCGGTGCCGGGGCGTCCGTAATGCAGCACGTTCGGGGGTGCGTGGAACACCCGGCCAAGGCCATGGCCGCAGAAATCGCGGACCACCGACATGCGCTGCGCCTCGACATAGCTTTGGATTGCAAATCCGATATCGCCGAAGGTGTTGCCGGGCTTCACCGCTTCGATCCCCTTCATAAGCGCGTCATGCGTCACTTCGATAAGGCGCTCGGCCTTGCGAGTGAGGTTGCCCGCGACATACATCCGGCTGGTGTCACCGTACCAGCCATCGACAATCACGGTGACGTCGATGTTCAGGATGTCGCCGTCCTTGAGCACCTTGTTGCCCGGGATGCCGTGGCAGACGACATGGTTCACGCTGATGCAACTGGCGTGCTGATAGCCCTTGTAACCGATCGTCGCGGATTTCGCGCCGGCGGTTTCGACCTTGTTGGTGATGATCTCATCCAGCCGTTCGGTGGTGGTGCCGGGTTCGACATATTCGGCGATCTCATCGAGGATCTGCGCAGCCAGATGGCCGGCCTTGTGCATCCCGGCAAAGTCCGCCTCTTCGTAAATCCGAATGCCGTCCTTGGTCAGGCGGCCGCGATTGCGCTCGTCCACGGGATCGCTCCGATTGGTGGTTGTTTGGGCCTACATAAGGTCTGATCGCGAAAAGGGCCAGACCTTGGGCCGCGCAAAGGGATGGAAACCGGCGAGGCGCGCGTTTATATGCGAAAGGGAACCCCACCGGAGCCGCGATCATGCCCAATCCCACCGCTGCCATGCTGGTTATCGGAGACGAGATTCTCTCTGGCCGAACGCGGGATTCGAACATGCATTTTCTGGCGGGCGAACTGACGAAAGCCGGGATTGATCTGCGCGAAGTGCGCGTGGTGTCGGACCATGCAGACAGCATCGTGACGGCGGTGAATGCCTTGCGCGGCAGCTATGACCATGTGTTTACATCGGGCGGGATCGGGCCGACGCATGACGACATCACCGCCGACTGCATCGCGGCTGCGTTCCACGTGCCGATCGGGGTGCGCGACGATGCAAGCGCGATTCTGGCAGAGCGATACGAGAAGATGGGGGTGGAGATCAACGAAGCCCGGTTGCGGATGGCGCGGATTCCGGATGGCGCCACGCTGATCGAGAACCCGGTGTCGGGTGCGCCGGGGTTCACGATCGGCAACTGCCACGTGATGGCCGGGGTGCCTGCGGTTTTCGAGGCGATGGTCGCCTCGGTCCTGCCGCATCTGGCGGGGGGTGCGCCGCTGGTCAGCCAGTCGCTGCGGGTCGACCGCGGTGAAGGCGACATCGCGGGGCCGCTGAGCACTTTGGCGGATGAATATCCGGACCTCGTCGATCGGATCCTATCCGTTCATCCAGAACGGAGTATATGGCGTCAACATCGTGATCCGGGGCAGCGACGGGGCGCGGGTGAATTCCGCAATCCTCAAGCTGGCGGCGTTGTTTCCGGCCGGAACTGCATGACATTTCCGGATGCCAGACGGCTTTACGCGGTGACAGAGGCAACATGGCCCCCTGCCCGCGCGTGGCCGCTTGGCCCATGGACGATCCGCGAGGGCGGCGGCGGCGGGCAGCGGGTATCGTCGGCAACCCTGGCGGGCAGGTTCACGGCCTCGGCGATCCCCGATGCGGAACGCGCGATGGCCGATCTGGGGCAGCCGGCGCTTTTCATGATCCGCGAGGGCGACGAGGTTCTGGATGCGGCGCTGGAGGCGCGCGGCTATGCGATAAAGGATCCGGTGGTGCAGTATGTGGCCACCGTCGAAGAGCTGGCGCGGATCACGCCGCCGCCGATCACCACGTTTGCGGTCTGGCCGCCGCTGACGATCATGACCGACCTTTGGGCCGAAGGTGGCATCGGGCCGGGACGGATCGATGTGATGCACCGGGCGTCGGGGCCGAAGACCGGCATTCTGGCGCGGCAGGCGGACCGCGCGGCTGGCTGCGGTTTCGTTGCCATCGACGGGCGGATCGCGATGGTTCATGCGCTGGAAGTGGCGCCGCAGTTACGCCGCAAGGGGGCGGCGGCCAACATGATGCGCGCGGCGGCGCGTTGGGCGCAAGAGCACGGCGCAGAACATCTGGCGCTGGTCGTCACGGCAGGGAATGCGGCGGCCAATGCGCTTTATTCGCGCATGGGCATGACCGTTCAGGGCCGGTATCACTATCGCATCCGCATTCCAGACTGAAGAGGCGCGCATGACAAACGACATCGAACGGCCCACCGCCCTTGACCTGCCGCAGGTCGATCCGTTGCCGCCTGAAACGCAGAAATACTTCGACATCTGTCAGGACAAGCTGGGCATGGTGCCGAATGTCCTGCGCGCCTATGCCTTCGATATCGACAAGCTGAACGCGTTTACCGGAATGTACAACGACCTGATGCTGGGCGACTCGGGCCTGTCGAAGCTGGAACGCGAGATGATCGCGGTTGTGGTTTCGTCGATCAATCGCTGCTGGTATTGCCAGGTCGCGCATGGCGCGGCGGTGCGGCAATTGTCCGGCGACCCGGCCTTGGGCGAGGCGATGGTGATGAACTATCGCGCCGCCAAGCTGGACAAACGGCAACGCGCGATGCTGGATTTCGCCGCGAAGCTGACGACCGCCAGTGCGACGATCGAAGAAGCCGACCGGCAGGCGCTGCGCGATGCAGGCTTCGGTGATCGCGATATCTTTGACATTGCCGGCGTCGCGGCGTTTTTCAACATGACCAACCGGGTTGCCTCGGCCATCGATATGCGCCCGAACGACGATTATCACGCGCAGGCGCGATGAGACTCTGCCGCGCCATAGCGGTTGCGATTGCCGGGTTGGTTCCGCTGGCCGCAGCGGCGCAGGTGCTGGAATTTCCGTCCAGCGCGGTCTTGGTGGCGCAGCGCGGCTCTGACGTGACGCCAACGCGAATTCGCAGTTGGCCCGTTCAAGGACGGCGAAGTTACCTTTGCACAGGTCGACGGGACCAGGCAAAGCCAGGTCTGGAAGATCCGGGAACCAAGCCTGTCGACCAGCCAGATCGCGGCCGGCTTGCGCGTGCAGTTGGCGGAGAAGGGCTATCAGATCGCTGCTGGATTGCGAGGATGAAGATTGCGGCGGCTATGATTTCCGCTATGCGCTGGATCTGGTCGCCGAGCCCGTGATGCATGTCGATCTGGGGGATTTCAGGTATATTTCGGCAAAACGGGGCGACGCAGACGACTATCTGAGCCTGATGATCAGCCGCAGTGCGACCGGCGGAATTGTTCAACTGGATTTTCTGGGCGATGCCGCGCCCGACAGCGCGCCGGTGGTTGTTGTTGCCGCCCAAAGCGATCCGGCCCCGGCAACAGCCAACGGTGCAACGGGCGATGTGGCGCAGACGCTGGCAACCGTGGGGCGGCTTTCGCTGGAGGATCTGACCTTCGCCACGGGGTCTTCGGAATTGTCCGAGGGGGTCTACCCGTCGCTGGCGCGGCTGGCCGCCTATCTTCTGGCGAACCCCGACAAGACCGTGGCGCTGGTAGGCCATACCGATGCCGAAGGATCACTGGCGGGCAATATCGCGCTGTCGCAACGTCGTGCGGCTTCTGTGCTGGAGCGGCTGGTGTCTGTTTACGGCGTGCCGCGCCGACAGATGGAGGCCGAGGGCGTCGGCTATCTGTCGCCGCGCATGTCAAACCTGACCGAAGAAGGGCGCCGCAAGAACAGAAGGGTCGAGGTCATTCTGACCTCAACCCAATAAACTGTCCGGAGGTGTCGCCTGACCTACCAGGCGTCGGGGCCTTTGTCGGCAAAGGCCTGCACCAGAAAATCGATGAAGGCACGCACCTTCGGCTGGGTGAAACGGCCCGGCGGATAAACCGCGTAGATGCCTTGGGTATCGATCGGCAGATCGGGAATCGCCTCTTCGACCAGACCTTGCGCAAGCGCTTCGGCGTAAAGGAACGAGGGCAGGTAAGCGATGCCGAGCCCTGAAATCGCGGCATTCAGCAGCGATTGCCCGTCATTCACGGTTAGCCAGCCTGCGGTGCGGACCTGACGCTTTTCGCCCGACGGGGCGGTCAGTTTCCAGACCGCATTGTTGGCCTGGTTGGAATAATGCAGCAGCTTGTGCTCGTTCAGGTCGTCGATCTTCTGGGGGCGTCCGTACTTCTTGAAATACTCGGGCGATCCGACCATGCGCTTCGTGGTCTCGGTCAGCTTGCGGGCACGCAGCGTGCTGTCTTCAAGCTCTCCGATCCGGATCGCCATGTCGAAGCCTTCGGATATCAGTTCGACGTAGCGGTTGTTCAGCACCATGTTCACGGTGATATCCGGGAATTCCTGAAGGAATTCGCCCAGAATCGGTGACAGATGATTGACGCCGAAATCGGTGGCGACAGAGATCCGCAGCAAGCCCGATGGTGCAGATTGCATCGAGGTCACCAGAGAATCCGCTTCGCCGGCATCGTTCAGCACGCGCCGGGCGCGATCATAATATGCGAGGCCAATTTCCGTGGGGCTGACCCGCCGCGTGGTTCTGTTCAAAAGTCGCGCCCCCAGGCGCGCCTCAAGAGAAGAAACATGTTTCGAAACGGCAGATTTCGAAATTCCCATTTTCTTGGCCGCGTCGGTGAAGCCACCTTGATCCACCACCGTGGCGAAGGCTTCCATCTCTGTTAGTCTGTCCATACGCGTTACCTGTAGTCTTGGCCCCTCGGGACAGAGGTATCGCGCTCAAATCAGGCAGGAATGCGGTGTGCGACGGACAATACTAGGGATTTATGAAGAACCGTTCGTGTCATGGAAACACGGATATTAACGGCCTGTAAATCTCCGTTAAGTTTCGACTACTTTTCAGTAGCTTAAAGTGTGGCCGCCAGCCGCGCGCCCTGGTCGATTGCGCGCTTGGCATCCAGTTCCGCGGCCACATCGGCGCCTCCAATGACATGAACGGTAACACCTTGGGACAGCATTGCGTCGGCAAGAGACCGCTCGGACACCTGACCGGCACATAAGATCACATTTTCTGCCACAATTGTCTGCGGGGTCTCGCGCGACTCGCCGAAAGATATGTGCAGGCCGGTGTCGTCGATGCTTTCGTAGTTCACGCCGCCAATCATCTTGACGCCCTTCATCTGCAATGTGGCGCGGTGAATCCAGCCGGTGGTCTTGCCCAGACGGCGGCCGGGTTTCTCGGCCTTGCGTTGCAGCAGGATCACCTGCCGCGCGGGGGCTTCGGGCTGCGGGCCTTCGGGGGCCAGACCGCCGCGATGGGTTTCAGGATCAGCGACGCCCCACTCGGCAAGCCAGGCGTCAAGGTCCAGTGTCGGGCTTTCGCCTTTCTCGGCGAGGAATTCGGCAACGTCAAAGCCAATGCCGCCCGCGCCGACAATGGCGACGGTATCGCCGACCGGCACCTCGTCGCGCAGCACGTCGATGTAGCTGAGCACGTTGGGGCCGTCCTGACCGGGGATACCGGGATCGCGGGGCAGGACGCCGGTGGCGATGATCACTTCGTCGAAGCCTTGCAGCCTTTCGGGGGTGACGGTGGTGTTCAGCTTGACCGTGATCCCGGCCTTCGCGACCATCGCGGTATACCATGCGACGAGACCGTGGAATTCTTCCTTGCCGGGGATCTTGCGGGCCATGTTCAGCTGGCCGCCGATCTCGGGCGCCTTGTCGAAAAGCGTGACCTTGTGGCCGCGTTCGGCCGCGACAAGTGCTGCGGAAAGACCGGCGGGACCGGCGCCCACGACGGCGATGGTCTTGGGCGTCGCGGCTGTATCGTAGGTCAGTTCGGTCTCATGACAGGCGCGCGGGTTTACCAGGCAGGTCGAGATCTTGCCGTTGAACGTGTGATCAAGGCAGGCCTGATTGCAGGCGATGCAGGGGGCGATCTCGGCGGCGCGGCCGGCGGCGGCCTTGGCGACGAAATGCGGATCGGCAAGGAACGGGCGCGCCATCGAGACCATGTCGGCGCAGCCGTCGGCGAGAACGGATTCGGCGACCTCGGGCGTGTTGATCCGGTTCGAGGTGATGACGGGGATGGCGACCTGTCCCATCAGTTTCTGCGTGACCCAGGAGAAAGCGCGGCGGGGAACGGAGGTGGCGATGGTGGGAATGCGCGCCTCGTGCCAGCCGATGCCGGTGTTGATGATGGTGGCGCCGGCCTTCTCGATGGCCTTGGCCAGCATCACGACCTCTTGCCAGGTCGAGCCGTTCGGGATCAGGTCGATCATCGAGAGCCGGTAGATCAGGATGAAATCTGGTCCGGTGGCGGCGCGGACACGTTTGACCACCTCGATGGGCAACCGCATGCGATTTTCGTAAGCGCCACCCCAGCGGTCAGTGCGCCTGTTGGTATGGGTCACCAGGAACTGATTGAGGAAGTAGCCTTCAGAGCCCATGACCTCGACCCCGTCATAACCAGCTTCGCGGGCGCGGGCGGCGGCGGTGGCGATGTCGGCGATCTGCTTCTCGATTCCCGCTTCATCCAGTTCGGCAGGCGGAAAGGGCGAGATCGGCGATTTCACCGGCGAGGGGGCAACGCAATTGGGGCCGTAGGCATAGCGCCCGGCATGCAGGATCTGCATCGCGATCTTGCCGTCCGCGCCGTGCACGCGGTCGGTGACGATCTTGTGGTTCGCGATGTCCTGTGGCGTGTAAAGACCTGCCGCGCCGGGGAAAACGCCGCCTTCGGGGTTCGGGGCCATGCCGCCGGTGACCATCAGGCCGACGCCGCCGCGGGCGCGTTCGGCGTAGAACTCGGCAACCCGGTTCCAATCCTTGGTTTCCTCAAGGTTGGTGTGCATCGAGCCCATCAGGACGCGGTTCTTCAGCGTGGTGAAACCAAGGTCGAGCGGCGCCAGAAGATGCGGATATTGGGTCATGTCGGTCCTCTTTCGCCGTTGTGAAACCATCCGCCGCCAGTTCTGTCACGCTCTACGCAGCGTCACGTCCTTGCGGTAACGTCAGGCCGTTTCAAGGCAATGCCGGCGGAAGGCGCGTTTGAGCATGTCAAGCTCGGCGCGCAACAGCTCGACCTCGGCGCGAATGTCATCTTCCAGCGGTTCGCCGGTTACGATGGTGAAACTGTCCAGCTTTTCGCCCGATGCCTTGTCAGAGATCACGAAGACCTGCACGCCATCGGCCAGCAGTTCCGGCGGGATCGCGATGCGCAGGATCCAGTTGCCCTTGTCACGATCCTTGGTGACGGCGAAACTTGGAACCGGCTTGTCCAGATGGGTAACGTCGATCTGCGGAGCGGCACCGCCGGGATCGTCGGCCGTGATGACGCCTTCCCAAATCCCGGCGTGAATACGTGTCTTGGTGACGGTGAATTTCGACATGCGTGCCCCCTAAACCTCTGCCCGCGGTCTGCGCGCCACTGTCAGATCGCGCAACACGATCTGGTTCATTTCCGGGCTTTCGAAGATCAGGTCGATCCAGGCCCGTTCGACGCGCTTTTCGTTCATGTTGGTATAGGCAAGGTCAAACTCGACCATCACCTCAACCTCGTTCAGCGGCAATTCGCGGACGATCTGTTCGGTATTCGGTCCGTGCTTGACGTTGAGCCGGGCAAAGATTTCCAGCGGCTGTTCCATCTCGATGACCATCGACAGGCGCATCAGGTGCCGGCGTTGCAGGCCCGCGACCGCCTCGGGTGGCAGGTCGATGGCCAGCGACAGGAAGCTGCCGTCGAAGCGAAACACGTCCATGCGCAGGCCATAGGGGGCGAGGTCTTCCTCTCTGGTGTTGCGGATCTGGCGGAAGGTAAGTTCGGATATCCGGCAATCGTGGAACACCGTTACCTCACCGCCCAGCGTGGATTTGGTCTCGCACGGCCGCGATCCCCGGCGGGCTGACCGGGCCGCGCCAGATTTGTGGGCGCCAGGCCCAATCGGAGTGCAGCGGCTTGACGATGGCGTTGGTGCCGATCAGCGGCAGGGTCAGGCGCGCATCGGCGATGTGCAGCACCTCGTCTACGCGGCGGCGGATTTCTCGGGCGCGGCTGCGCATCTTGCGCAGGGTGGACAGATCGGCGGCCCGGGCACGTTCGACGGCCTTGGTCCAACGGCGCAGCACACGATTGTGAAAGGCGCGGTCGAACACGTTGTTGATCCGTTGCGACATCGCTTATCCCGGCCCCGTTGTCTGGTCTGGCCCGGCATATGTTGCACGCAAAGGTTTCATCCGGGCAAACGCGGATTTTGGTCGCTGGCGATCATGGCGCGGTTTTCGGCGCGGATGCGGGCGGCGAAGGCATCAAGCGTGGCGATGCTGGCGGCGTCGGTCAGCGGGCGGTTGGCAAAACCGATGACCGAAACCGTCACAAGGCGACCGCCAAGATCAAAGACGCCGCGCCAGTAGTCGGGCGGCAAGAGCTGCCGGCCGCGTTGGCGCTGCTGTCGCGGGCGTGGATATAAAGCGCGTTATCGCGGCTTTGGACCTTCAGGATGCTGACCGAACCCGCCCGACCGTTGCGGGCAAGGGCCGCGCGGCCAGGGGGCGACCGGAAGAAGGCCGCAAGCTGATCGGTGGACGCGGCGGCGGCGCGGACTGGCCGGAGAGACCGATGCCGTCAGAAGGGCTGGCGTGGCCGGCGATCTGGCGCGCGGGCTGTTCGCAATCGAGGCGCAACTGCCCAGAAGCACGAACGCCCCGGTCGCGGTGTCCTTGGTGGCGGCTGTGTCGACGCAATAGCCCGGCGGCCCGGCGACGATCACGCTGCGGTTCGCAACGGCGATCTTCTCCGGTGCGGCGCGCGAAAAGCCGATGCCGCCCGCGCCCATCGCCACATCGGCGTTGGGCAGGCAGCCAGGCAAGCGGTCAGGATGGATAGCGCCAGCGCGCTAGAGGTCCATGTAGACATGACGCTCGGCTTTGGCTCCGGGATGGGTGACGGCGCCCTTGTTGGTCGGCCCGACAAGCTGGGCGTATTTCCAGAGCGCGCCGCTGGCATAGAGGGTCTCGCGCGGGCCTTTCCAGGCCTTCTTGCGGTTCGCCAAGTTCCGCGTCGCGTCAGATCGACCGAAATCTCGCCCTTGATCGCGTCGATGGTGATCACGTCGCCGTCCTTCAACAGCGCGATGGGTCCGCCCTGCGCGGCCTCTGGCCCGACATGGCCGACGCAGAAACCGCGGGTGGCGCCCGAGAAGCGGCCATCGGTGATCAGCGCCACCTTCTTGCCCATGCCCTGACCGGACAGGGCGGCGGTGGTGGCCAGCATTTCGCGCATGCCGGGGCCACCTGCGGGGCCTTCGTTGCGGATCACCAGCACTTCGCCTTCCTTGTAGCTGCGCGCCTTGACCGCCTCGAAGGCATCCTCTTCGCATTCGAAGACGCGCGCCGGGCCGGTGAAGACCTGTTCGGCCGGGGACATGCCCGCGACCTTCACGATGGCGCTTTCGGGGGCGAGGTTGCCCTTGAGGCCAACCACGCCGCCGGTCTTGGTGATCGGCGTTGCGGACGGGATAGATGACCTTGCCGTCGGCCTCGCGTTCGACCAGGTCGATCTCTTCGCCGATGCTGCGGCCGGTGACGGTCATGCAATCCTCGTGGATCAGGCCGGCCTTGCGCAGTTCCTTCATCACGACCGGCACGCCGCCGGCCTCGTAAAGGTCCTTGGCCACATATTGCCCGCCGGGCTTCAGATCGACGAAATAGGGTGTGTCGCGGAAGATGTCGCAGACATCATCGAGGTCGAAGTCGATCCCCGCCTCATGCGCCATCGCGGGCAGGTGCAGACCGGCATTGGTCGACCCGCCGGTGCAGGCCACGACGCGGGCGGCGTTTTGCAGCGACTTGAGGGTGACGATATCGCGGGCGCGGATGTTCTTCTCGATCAGGTTCATCACGGCGACGCCCGAGGCCTCGGAATACTGGTCGCGGGATTCGTAGGGCGCGGGCGCACCCGAGGAGTTCGGCAGCGCAAGGCCGATCGCTTCGGACACGCAGGCCATGGTGTTGGCGGTGAACTGGCCGCCGCAGGCACCGGCCGAGGGGCAGGCGACGCGTTCGAGGATGGTCAGTTCTTCGTCGGACATGTTGCCGGCCTGGTGCTGGCCCACAGCCTCGAACACGTCCTGAACGGTGACGTCCTTGCCATTCAGCCGGCCCGGCAGGATCGAGCCGCCGTAGATGAAGACCGACGGCGTGTTCAGCCGGATCATCGCCATCATCATGCCGGGCAGCGACTTGTCGCAGCCCAGCAAGCCCGACGATGGCGTCATAGCAATGGCCCGCGCATGGTCAGCTCGACGGTATCGGCGATGGCTTCGCGTGAGGCGAGCGACGAGCGCATGCCCTCGTGGCCCATCGCGATGCCGTCGGTGACGGTGATCGTGGTGAATTCGCGCGGCGTGCCGCCGGCGGCCTTGACGCCCAGCTTGACCGCCTGCGCCTGACGGTTCAGCGCGATGTTGCAGGGCGCCGCTTCGTTCCAGCAGGTGGCAACGCCGACGAAGGGCTGGGCGATCTCTTCCTCGTTCAGGCCCATCGCGTAGTAATAGGACCGGTGCGGCGCGCGCGAGGGGCCTTCGGTCACGTGGCGGCTGGGCAGGCGGGATTTGTCGAATGTCTTGTTTTTCATCGGAGGGCCCCTCGCTGATCCGGATTAACCTTTGGAATAGTGCGGCAAACCCCGATTCACAAGCCTGTCCCGCCGCGATTGCCCCGCCCGGCCATTCATCCTATCGTTCGGAAAAAAATCGAGCATCGGGCAGGCAGCATGTTCAACGCATTCTTCGACCGCTACGTCGAGCCGGCGCGCGCGCGTCCGCAGCTCTGGCGGCTGATCGTCGGGTCGATCGTGATTACCGTGGTTTACCTTGCCTGGCTTGCGGTGCTGTTTGGCGTGATCTGGCTGGCCGTCGGGCGCGACGGCATGATGGGCTGGTCCGAGCGTATCGCAACCGCCTCGACCCCGACGGCGACGCTGCTTTTGATGGCCAGCTTCATCGGCATGGCGCTGGCGCCGATGGCGGCGGTGCGGTGGGTACACAAGCGCAGCGTTGCCTCGCTGTTCGGTCCGTCGGTGCGTGTGGTGCGGGATTTCACGATCGCGGCCGGCACCGTGCTGGCAGTATATGCGGTGCTCTTGCTGGTCTGGTCGTTCTGGTTCGATGCCAAGCCGAACCTCCCGTTCGGTCTGTGGCTGACGTTCCTGCCGCTGGCGCTGTGCGGCTTGCTGATCCAGACCCGGGCCGAAGAGCTGGTCTTTCGCGCCTACCTGATGCAGCAGCTTGCCGCGCGGTTCCGTTCGCCGCTGATCTGGATGCTGCTGCCCGCGGCCGTGTTCGGGATCTTTCACTACAATCCGGGCGCAGCGGGCGGCAATGTGTGGATCGTCATCGGTGCAGCGGCGGCGTTCGGGCTGGTCGCGGCCGACCTGACACGGATCACCGGCAGCATCGGCGCGGCATGGGGATATCATTTCGCCAATAACTTCGTCGCAATCCTGATCCTGTCGACCGAAGGCACGATACCGGGTCTGGCGTTGTACCTTACGCCCTATGCCATTGACGATACGCAGTTGGTGCCGCTTCTGTCGCTGGGCGATCTGGCGGTGATGGTGCTGGTCTGGCTGATCCTGCGCCGGGTCGTGCGGCGTTGATTGCATTTCCGCATCCGGCGGCTTATCTCAATCCTGACTGGGATCACCGAGGCCAAAGCGCGCTATGAACTGGATTTCGAACTACGTTCGCCCGACGATCAACTCGCTGTTTTCGCGCCGCGAGGTGCCGGAGAACCTGTGGTCGAAATGCCCCGAATGCGGCACCATGCTGTTTCACCGCGAGTTGTCGGACAACCTGAACGTCTGCACCAATTGCGACCATCACATGGCGATCACACCGCGCGAGCGGTTCCGGGCGCTGTTCGATGGCGGCGTCTTCGTCGAGGTCGCGGTGCCCGCGCCGATCGCCGATCCGCTGCATTTCCGCGACCAGAAGAAGTATCCCGACCGGATGAAGGCCGCGCAGAAGCAGACCGGCGAGAAGGAGGCGATGCTGGTCGCCGAGGGCGAGATCGGGCGCACGCCGATCGTCGCGGCGGCGCAGGATTTCTCCTTCATGGGCGGGTCCATGGGCATGTATGTCGGCAACGCGATCATCGCGGCCGCCGAACGCGCGGTGAAGCTGAAGCGTCCGCTGGTGCTGTTTTCCGCCGCCGGTGGCGCGCGGATGCAGGAAGGCATCCTGTCGCTGATGCAGATGCCGCGCACGACCGTGGCGGTCGAGATGCTGAAAGAGGCCGGGCTGCCCTATATCGTGGTGCTGACCCATCCGACGACCGGCGGCGTCACCGCCAGCTATGCGATGCTGGGCGATGTGCAGATCGCCGAGCCGAATGCGCTGATCTGTTTTGCCGGACCGCGCGTCATCGAACAGACGATCCGCGAGAAGCTGCCCGAGGGCTTCCAGCGCGCCGAATACCTGCTGGATCACGGCATGCTGGACCGGGTGACGCACCGCAAGGCGCTGCGCGACGAACTGATCACGATCGTCCGGATGCTGACCGGCCAGCCACCCGCCGTGAAAGGCGACTCTGCCCGCGCCGCCGGAGGCCAAGGCAAGCCCCAGCGCCGGTGAGCCGCAAACCGAGCGCCGAAGAGTGACGCCGCAAGGCTCTGACATCATCCTTGAGCGGATGATGTCGCTGCATCCCAAGATCATCGACCTGACGCTGGACCGTGTCTGGCGGTTGCTGGCGGCACTCGACCATCCCGAACGCGACCTGCCGCCGGTGATCCATGTCGCGGGGACGAACGGCAAGGGCTCGGTCCAGGCGATGATCCGGGCCGGGCTGGAGGCGGCGGGCAAGCGCGTGCACGCCTATACCTCGCCGCATCTGGCGCGGTTTCACGAACGCATCCGGGTGGCGGGAGAATTGATCATCGGAAGACGGCTCTGGCCGCGGTGCTGGACGAATGCGAGCGGCGAATGGCGGCGAGAACATCACCTATTTCGAGATCACGACCTGCGCCGCGCTGCTGGCCTTTGCCCGCACACCCGCCGATTACACCTGCTTGAGGTCGGGCTTGGCGGGCGGCTGGATGCGACCAATGTCGTCGAGCGCCCGGCGCTGACGGTCATCACGCCGGTGTCGCTGGATCATCAGCAATATCTGGGCGAGACGCTGGCCGAGATCGCGGGCGAAAAGGCCGGGATCCTCAAACGCGGCGTGCCTTGCGTCGTCGGCCCGCAGGAAGAGGCCGCGCTGGACGTGATCGAGGCGAAGGCCGCGCGGTTGAGTGCGCCGCTTCTGGTGCTATGGCCAGCACTGGCATGTGGCCGAGGAAAACGGGCGCATGGTCTATCAGGATGAGACCGGCTTGCTGGATCTGCCGCTGCCCGCGCTGATCGGCCGGCATCAGGTACAGAATGCCGGGATGGCGATTGCCGCCTTGCGCCATCTGGGCTTTGGCGAGGCGGAATGCAGCGCCGCCGTGACCAATGCCAACTGGCCCGCGCGGATGCAACGGCTGCGGCACGGGCCGCTGGTCGAGGCTGCCGGGCGCGCCGAGCTGTGGCTGGATGGCGGGCACAACCCCGCCGCTGGCGAGGCGCTGGCCGAGGCGCTTGGCCGCCTGCCCCCGCGCCCGACGCATCTGATCTGCGGAATGCTGAACACCAAGGATATCGCTGGCTACCTGCGACCCTTGGCTGGCGTTGCCGCAAGCCTGCATGCGGTCTCTATTCCGGGCGAGGCGAATACCTTAAGCGCGAGCGATACCCATGCGGCCGCGGTGGCGGCGGGCATCCCATCACATGTTGCGGACAGCGTCATCGAAGCGGTCCGCGAGATCACCGCAACCGACCCGAATGCGCGCATCCTGATCTGCGGTTCGCTTTATCTGGCGGGAAATGTGCTGCGCGAGAACGGTTGAGGCGCCTCAGACGTAAACGCCCCACCACACCAGCGTCTGGCGATAATGATAGGCGATCGCCTCTTCCACGCGCCCGACGGCGCGTCCCTCGGTGAAGCACGGCGTGCCCTATCCGGTTATCGCGCGGGTTTCGATGGGTGTATACGGCGCGCGCTTTCCGGCGTTGATCCGGGGTATCGTCGCGATCTTCTGGTACGGCGTGCAGACCTACTTCGCCTCGACCGCCGTCACGCTTCTTCTGACGGCGCTGTTCGGGCTGAACGGTGGGGCAGAGTTCCTTGGCATGACCGGCGTCGGCTGGGTCTCCTACATCATTGTCTGCGTGTTCCAGGTCGCGCTTTTCATGAAGGGGATCGACTGGGTCGGGAAATTCCTGAACTGGGCGGGACCGTTTGTCTATCTGGTGATGATTGCGCTGATGCTGGTGATCTGGTGGAAAGCCGGCAATGGCATCTTCGGGGCGCTCGGGTCGATTTTCGAGGGCGGCGAGGCGACCGATGCGCGCGGCCCGGTCGCGGCCTTTCTGGCCATCGTCGGCACGATGATCGCCTATTTCGCGGCGGTCGTGATCAACTTCGGCGACTTCTCTCGTTTCGTAAAGGACCGAGGCGGCGATGAAGCGCGGCAACTTCTGGGGCCTGCCGGTGTCGATCGCCGTGTTCTCGTTCATCGCGCTTTTCGTGACAGCGGGAACGGTGGTTCTGTTCGGCGAAAGGCTGGTGAACCCAACCGACATCATCGAGCGCGTCGATAACACGCTGCTGACCGTCATCGCGGCGATCACCTTCTTTGCCGCCACCGTCGGGATCAACCTTGTCGCCAACTTCATCCCGCCCGCCTATGACATAGCCAACCTCAACCCCCAGAAGATCTCGGCCAGAGACCGGGGGCGTGATCACGGCGATCATCGCGTTCTTCATCGGCGCGCTGTGGGTTTCGGTGATCTCGAACATCGGCATCGCGGGCTTTGTCGATACGCTTGGCGCATTCCTCGCACCACTCTACGGCATTCTGGTGGCCGACTACTACCTGGTGCGCAAGCAGAGGATCGACGTCGATGCCTTGTTCTCTGCCGATCCGAACGGGCCGTATTTTTACTGGCAACGGCTGGAACGGAAAGGCGATCGGCGCCTTCGCGATGGCCGCAGTGTTCTCGGTCGCAACGGTCTGGGTGCCGGCGTTGGCACAACTCTGCGGGCTATGGCTGGGTGATCGGCGCGGCGCTGGGCGGCGGCTTCCACCTTATGCTCACGCGGGGCGCGGTGCGCCAACCCATCAACGCCTGACGCGATCTCGTCAGGCGCGGAGCAGTAGCGGCGGCCGGGGCATCCCCCGGCCGCCGTCAGTCTTTTGCTTCGCCCCAGCCTTCGCTTTGCATCTCGCGCAGGCGGCTTGCGGTGCGTTCAAATTCGAACGTGCCCTCGCCTTCGACATAGAGGCGTTCGGGGATGTCGGCGGCCGTAACGATCAGCCGCACTTTCGCCTCGTAAAGCGCGTCGATCAGGGTGACGAAGCGCTTGGCCTCGTTGAAGTTCGAGCGGCTGAGACGCGGCACATCTTCAAGGATCAGCACGCGGACGGCCTCGGCCACGGCAAGGTAGTCTGCGGGGCCAAGCGGTTTGCCGCAAAGTTCCCAGAACGGCGCCCGCGCGACGCCGTTGCTGAACGCGGGCAGGATCACGTCGCGGCCCTTGACCTTCAGCGTCAGGGGCTCGGGCGGGGCGGTCATCAGATCGTCCCAGATCGCCTGCACCGCGTTGCGCGCCTCTGGCGTTCACCGGCGAGAAATAGGTCTGCGATCCTGCCAGCTTGTCCTGCCGGTAATCGGCTTCAGCCGACAAGGTGATGCACCTGCATCCGCTCCTTGAGCAGCTCGATGAAGGGCAGAAAGAGGGCGCGGTTCAGCCCGTCCTTGTAAAGGTCATCGGGCGGCCGGTTCGACGTGGTGACGATCACCACGCCCGCCGCGAAGAGCTGCTCGAACAGGCCGTCCGACGATCATCGCATCGGTGATGTCGGTGATCTGCATCTCGTCAAACGCCAGAAGACGGATATCGGCGGCGACAGCCTCGGCGACCGGTTTCAGCGCGTCGTCGACGCCTTTCTTTCGCGCCTCGTGCATGCCGGCGTGGATTTCCTGCATGAAGGCATGAAAATGCACCCGGCGCTTGGGCGCGTCGACGGCCTCGACGAACATGTCCATCAGCATCGACTTGCCGCGCCCGACACCGCCCCACAGGTAAAGGCCCTTCGGCGGCGCGGACCCTTGGCGAACAGTCTTGCGCAGCCCACCCTTCGGGGCCTGCTCCAGCCAGACGCGATACCGGTTCGAGGAGCGGCAGCACCACCTCCTGCGCCGGATCCGGGCGCAAGGTGCTTGGCGGCAGACGCGCTCTTCGTATATCTCGGTCAGCGTTTTCGGCATCGCACCCAGATAGTCCGGTCGAACCGATAAGAAAAGCCGATCCTGCGCCGCACAAGTCATGAATTGACGCTGCGGGCGATATGCGGGACGGTCGCCGCGGCAACGGAGAGGATCATGACAGAAACGCGCGGCAATTTTCACGCCAGTCCTATTGGTGGGCTGTTTCATCATCATTGTCAGTTTTGCGATCCGATCATCCTTCGGCGTGTTCCAGATTCCGATCGCCGAGGATTTCGGCTGGCTGCGCGCCGATTTCTCACTCGCCATCGCGATCCAGAATCTTGCCTGGGGATTCGGTCAACCGACTGTTCGGCGCTCTCGCAGAGAAGATCGGTGACCGCAGGGCGATCATCATGGGTGCGCTGATTTATGCGGTAGGGCTCGTCCTCTCGTCATATGCCGTTACCCCGGGACAACATCAGTTTCTCGAGATTCTGGTGGGGTTTGGCATCGCCGGCACCGGCTTCGGCGTGATCCTGGCTGTCGTCGGCCGGGCGAGTTCGGATGAGAACCGGTCCATGTCGCTGGCGATCGTGACAGCCGCAGGTTCAGGCGGGCAGGTATTCGGGCCGCCCAGTCGCCGAGTGGTTGCTGAGTTTTCTGCCTTGGCACAGCGTCTTTCTGATCTTTGCCGCGGCGATCCTCTTCACATTGTTGGCACTGCCCCTGATGCGCGCGCCCGATGCCGCAAGCAAGGCCGATCTGGAAGAGTCGATGGGGCGCATCCTCGGCAAGGCCTTTCGCGATCCAAGCTATACTCTGATCGCACTGGGGTTCTTTTCCTGCGGCTATCAGCTTGGCTTCATCACCGCACATTTTCCGGCGTTGGTGACAGAGATGTGCGGCGCGATCGATCCGTCCGGCACCTTGGCCTCGCTCGGTATCGGGACGACATCGGCACTGGGGGCGGTGTCGATTTCATTGATCGGCCTTGCAAATATCGTCGGCACCCTGACGGCAGGCTATCTGGGCAAGCGTCATTCCAAGAAATATCTTCTGGCAGGGGTCTATCTGGGGCGCACCTGGTTGCGGCGGCCGTTCTTTCTGAACCCGATCACGCCGGCAACGGTCGTCCTCTTCTCGGTTGCGATGGGCGCGCTGTGGCTGGCGACGGTGCCGCTGACCGCAGGGCTGGTCGCCCATATCTACGGGCTGCGCTACATGGGTACGCTTTATGGGATCGTGTTCCTGTCACACCAGATCGGTAGTTTCCTGGGGATATGGCTGGGTGGCAGGCTCTACGACCTTTACGGCACCTATACGGCCGTCTGGTGGGTTGGCGTCGGGGTTGGCGCGTTCTCGGCGATCGTGCATCTACCGGTGCGCGAGCGGCCATTGGGGGCAAGGCTCGGCGGCCTGAACCGATGCTTTCGCGCAATGAGTCAGGTCACTGATTTCCAGGAGCGGATCGAACCACTCTTGCAAATAACTGACCGGTCAGTTATTTATTTGGCATGTCAAATGAGTTCGAAACCGCAAATTCCGGCGACGTGCCGAGGCGCGACCGGATGAAGTGCTGGACGCGGCGATCGAGCTGTTCGCGCAAAAGGGTTTTGCGGCGACCACTGTCGAACAGATTGCGACGCATGCCGGGCTGTCGAAGGGGGCGGTCTATCTGTACTTCCCATCGAAAAAGGCGCTGCTGGAAGGTCTGGTGCACCGGGCCGTCACGCCGATCGCCGACATGGCAATCGGCATGATCACCAGCTACCGCGGCGATCCGCGTCCGGTGATCCGGCAATTTCTGGCGATGGCGGTGTCAAACCTCGGCGACAGCGCGTCGTTCGCGGTGCCCAAGCTGGTGATGCGCGAGGCCGTGAACGCACCCGAAATCGCGCAGATGTACCGCGACGAAGTGCTGGACCGCGCCATTCCGGCGCTGACCGCACTGATTGCGCAAGGCGTCGAGGGCGGCCATATCCGCGCCGTCGATCCCGAGATGACGGTGCGCAGCGTGATGGGGCCGATCCTCATGCATATTCTGTTGGCCGAGGTCTTCGGCATTCAGCCTGCGGACGGAATCGCGCTGGACCGGCTGATCGAAAACCACCTGACGATCCTGTTCGCCGGGCTGGAACCGGAGGGTGCGGCATGAGTGATCTTCCGACATGGCTGGTGGCGCTGATCGCCGTCGTGATTCCGGGTTTCGGGGCCGCGCCCGACCAAGTCTACAACGGCTATGTCGAGGCCGATTACCTTTATGTCGCGCCGTCCAGCCCCGGCCGGATCACCGCGATCCATGCACGCGAGGGCGACTGGTATCGGCCGGACAGGAACTCGTGGTCGCTGGACGATGACCAGCCAGCGAGCCGCGCTGCATGCCGCCGAAGCCGAATGTGGCTGTGGCAGAGGCCAATCTGGACAATCTGATGACCGGCAGCCGCGACGCCGAAATCGAAGTGATCCGCGCCTCTCTGGCCAATGCGGAAGCCGATCAGCATCTGGCGCAGATCACGCTGGACCGGTCACTGCAACTGTCGGCCAAGGGACTGGTGCCACCGGCGCAGGTCGATACCGACCGCGCCCGGCTGCAATCGGCAAATGCGCAGGTTGCGCAGTTGAAGGCGCAGCTGAACGTCGCCGAACTGCCCGCCCGAGGCGCGCAGCAACTGGCCGCCGAAGCCACGCTTGAGGGCGCCCGCGCGGAAGCTGGACCGGGCCCGCTCGGCGCTGCGAAGACCGGCTTATCGCCGCGCCCGAGGCCGGACTGGTTGACCGGATCTATTTCGACGTCGGAGAGGTTGCTGCAACCGGCGCGCCGGTGTTGTCGCTCTATCAACCCGAGCGCCTGAAGGTGATCTTCTTCGTGCCCGAACCAGAGCGCGCAGTCCTTCGCGGTGGGCGAGATCCTTGCCCTGTCCTGCGACGGCTGCCCGGACGGGCTGACCGCAAGCGTCACGCGACTTGTCGTCCAGCCCGCAGCACACCCCGCCGATCCTTTACAGCCGCGACGAGCGCGCGCGGCTGGTGTTTCGCGCCGAGGCCACGATTGGCCGGGCAACACGGGTTGCTGCCGGGCCAGCCCGTCACTGTGCGGACCGAAGCCATGACCGGACAACGGCGATCCGGCGATTTCGGTCAAGGGGCTGACCAAGCGGTTCGGCGACCGGACCGTGGTCGATAATTTCGACATGGAGGTGCCGAAAGGCGCGATCTACGGTTTTCTGGGGCCCAATGGCAGCGGCAAGACCACGACGATCCGGATGATGTGCGGACTGCTGATCCCGGATGCCGGCGCAGGGCAAGTGCCTGGGCTATGACATCCTGAAAGAGCCGCAGCAGATCAAGGAACATGTCGGCTACATGACCCAGAGATTCTCGCTTTATGAGGATCTGACGATTCGCGAGAACCTCGATTTCATGGCGCGGATGTACCGGATGAAGAACCGGCGCGCCAAGGTGCGACGAGGCGCTGCGCGATCTGGGCCTGTCTGACCGCGCCGGCCAGTTGGCCGGAACGCTTTCGGGCGGCTGGAAGCAGCGGCTGGCGCTGGCGGCGTGCCTGCTTGCACGACCCGCAACTGCTGCTGCTCGACGAACCGACTGCGGGGGTCGATCCCAAGGCACGCCGCGATTTCTGGGATGAAATCCGGCGGCTGTCTGCGGCGGGCGTCACGGTTCTGGTGTCGACGCATTACATGGACGAGGCGATCCAGTGCGATTTCATCGCCTATATCGCCTACGGCAAGAAACTGATCTCTGGCCCGGCGCGGGAGATTCCGCGGATGATCGGGCTAACGACATGGCGGGTCGAAGGGCCTGACATCTCTGCGCTCGAGGCAGAGTTGCGGGCGACCGAAGGCGTCGGGCAGGTGGCGCGGTTCGGCTCGGTGCTGCATGTCTCGGGCACCGACGCCGAGGCGCTGGACCGGATCGCGGCCGAGCACCAGAAGCGCAAGACCCACAAGTGGCAGAAGAAAGACGCCGAACTCGAAGAGGCGTTCATCTACCTGATGGCCGGGGCGAAGGACAATTTCATGGAAGCGGCGGTGCCGGCATGAGCGTGTTCTCTTTCGCTCGATTCGGTGCGGTTCTGTTCAAGGAATTCGTGCAGATGCGCCGCGACCGGGTGACGTTCGGCATGATGATCGGCATCCCGATCATGCAGCTTCTGCTGTTCGGTTTCGCAATCAATTCCGATCCCAAACACCTGCCAACGCTGGTCGAGATGGCCGATAGCGGCGTGATTTCGCGCGCCGTCGTGATGGGGATGGAAACCTCGGATTACTTCGATTTCATCGGCATTGTCACCAGTCAGGAAGAAGGCGACAAGGCGCTCCGCGAAGGCTCTGCCAGTTTCGTGCTGGTCATCCCGCCGGGGTTCGAGCGCGATGTCGTGCGCGGGCTGAACCCCGATATCCTGCTGTCGGCGGATGCCTCTGATCCGGCGGCGGCAAGCGGCGCGGTGGCCGCGATTTCCGGAATCGTGGATACCGCCATCGCCGATGTGCTGACCGGGCCGCTGCAATACACCGCCGGCGCGCCGCCGCCGTTCAGCGTCACCGTGCATCGGCAGTACAATGCGGAGGGCAAGACCTCGACCAACATCGTGCCGGGGCTTCTGGCCATCATCCTGTCGATGACGATGGTCATGATCACCGCCGTCGCCATCGTGCGAGAGACCGAGAAGGGCACGATGGAGGCGCTGATCGCAACGCCGGTGCGGCCCGCCGAGGTGATGCTGGGCAAGATCATCCCTTATGTTTTTGTCGGCTACGTGCAGACCATCGTCTTCCTGATCGCCGCGCGGTTCCTGTTCGATGTGCCGTTCATCGGCAGCCGGTTCGCGTTCTTTCTGGGGTTCAACCTCTATATCGTCGTCAATCTGGCGCTGGGGTTCCTGATCTCTACCGTCGCCAAGTCGCAGATGCAGGCGATGCAGATTTCGTTCTTCACGCTTCTGCCGACGATCCTGCTGTCGGGGTTCATGTTCCCGTTTGCCGGAATGCCCGGCTGGGCGCAGGCTTTGGGCACCGCGATACCGGCCACGCATTTCCTGCGGCTGACCCGCAAGGTGATGCTGAAGGGGGCAACGATTCCCGACATTTCGGGCGACATGCTGGCGATCGGGGTGATCATGCTGGTGATCGTGGCGATCGCCCTGCGGCGCTACCGGCAGACGCTGGATTAGAGCGTTATGGCTTCAGGGCTTGCGGAACATCGTGATGAAGAACCCGTCGATGCCGCCGAGATCGGCAAAATAGTCGGGCCGGGTGCGCAGGCCGGTCTCTGATATCCACGCCGGATCGACACCGGGAACCGCCAGCGCCTTGAGGTCCACGATCAGGTCGGGGTGGCGAACCAGTGCATCGCGCACCTGCTCCTCGCCCTCGTCGATCAACAGGCTACAGGTGCTGTAAACCAGCCGTCCGCCAGGTTTCAGCAAGGCCAGCGCCTTGTCGATCATCGCCTCCTGCAAGGCAAAGAGCGCGGGGAAGTCCGAGCCGTCCTTGGCATAGACCAGATCGGGGTGGCGGCGGATCGTGCCGGTCGCCGAACATGGCGCGTCCAGCAAGATGGCGTCGAAGGGCGCATCCTCATAATGCAGCGCGTCGGTGACAACGATCTTGGCGGACAGGCCGGTGCGGGCAAGATTTTCGCTGACCCGCTGCATGCGTGGGCCAGAGATATCCAGCGCCGTCACATCGGCCCCGGCCGCGGCCAGTTGCATCGTCTTGCCGCCGGGGGCTGCGCAAAGGTCCAGCACACGCTCGCCGGGCTCTGCGGCCAGAACCTTCGCGGGCAACGCGGCGGCGGCGTCCTGCACCCACCACGCACCCTCGGCAAAGCCCGGCAGCGTCGTGATCTGCACCTGGCCGGGCAACCGCACAGAGCCGGTGGGCAGAACCTGCCCGCCAAGCTTGCCGGCCCAGTCCGCCGCATCGCCATTGACAGTGACATCCAGCGCCGGCCCCGCAGCATGGGCCTTTTCGATCTCCAGCACGGTAGCCTTGCCGAAATCCGCAACCAGTTGCTTGCGCAGCCATTTTGGCAATTGCGGGATCGGAAGTGCGGCCCATTTCTGCGGCCCGTCGGCGGCAACTTTGCGCAGCACGGCATTGACCAGCCCGGCCATGCGTTCGGTCGCGCGATCCGCCTTGACCAGACCAACCATCGCATTCACCACGCCGTGGCTGGCCGCACCGTCGACGCACAGTTCGACCGTGCCAAGGCGAAGCGCGTTCAGAACACTCTCTGGCGGGCGTTTTTGCAGATACGGGCCAAGGATCCGGTCGGCGCGGTCCATCCAGCGCAGGCAGGTAAGCGCCAGCCGTGCGGCGCGGGCGCGCTCGTCTGCGGGCAGGCGGTCCAACGCCTTTGGCAACAGGTCCGACAGCATCGCGCCCTCGCCGGTCACGGCATTCAGCAATTGCACCGCTGCCTGTCGCGGCGCTTGTCCCGGAATGCTCATGTATCGTGGCCCCTACAGGTTGTTCCGCCCGCAAAGGCCCTATATCACGTAACGAGGCGAACAAGGACCCCTGCCATGAACGACCCCAAGAACACCCCGCCCCTGCCCCCTGCCGCGCAACGCGCACTTGCAGAGGCCGAAATCCGGCGCAAGGCGGCGAAAGACGCCAAGCGCCCGGTCGAACTGGGCGGTCGCGACGGACCCGAACCGGTACGCTACGGCGATTGGGAGAAGAAGGGGATCGCGATCGATTTCTAGGGCTGGTCAAGCCGGAAATCGGCGTGATCACCGGTGCCCCTGTCGGCAACAAACCGGATCGTCCGGCCATCGATTTGCACGACCTGACAGTTCGGCCCAAGATCTCTGCCGCCGAAAAACAGGTCGCGGCAGAAATACCCGTCTTCCCACGTCCATGCGCCCGATACGTCCCGCCCGAAAGCCCTGCCACCGATCTGGCCCTCTGGCATCACGTCAAGACGGATGCCAAACCGCGCAAGTTGTTTGCCCTCAACGAGCGCCACGAAATCAGACCGTTCGGTAACCTGCGAAAACCCGCTCGCTGCGGCATCGCCCGCGATGGTGGCCGCGGCAACGGCGGGTGCAAGAAAGCGCAGCGGTTTCATCGGGCCCCTCGAACTTGTCTGCTTCAAGGGATGTTACGGGCGCAACGCAGGTCTGGATCAGTCAAAGGCCGAGAACGTCGAACATGTCATATTCACCGGGCTTCTGATCCTGCCCCCAAAGTGCTGCCCTAAGCGCGCCCTTGGCGAACAAACTGCGGTCGGTCGCGATGTGGCGCAGGATCAGGCGTTCACCGGCGCCCGCGAAAATCACATCATGCTCGCCCACGATGTCTCCGCCGCGGATCGAGGCAAAGCCGATGTCGCCGCGTTCGCGCGCGCCGGTCATGCCGTCGCGGCCACGATCAGAGACATCGCCAAGTGCCACACCCCGGCCCTCGGCGGCCGCCTCGCCCAGCATCAACGCGGTGCCGGAGGGCGCATCGACCTTGCGGTTGTGATGCGCCTCGACGATCTCGATATCGAAATCCTCGTCCAGCGCGGCGGCCACGATTTTCGTCAGCTTGACCATCAGGTTGACGCCAAGGCTCATGTTTCCGGCGCGGATGATCACGGCGTGATGCGCGGCGGCGGCAATCTTTTTCAGGTCGGCATCAGAAAGGCCGGTGGTGCCGATCACATGCACCGCGCGGGCCTGCGCGGCGAGGGCCGCGAATGCGACAGTCGCGGCGGGGGCGGTGAAATCCAGCACCGCTTGCGCCTTGGCAAAGACCTCCAGCGCATCGTCGGTGACGCTCAGGCCCACGGCCGCCCCGCCCATCGCGGTGCCGACATCCTGACCGATCCAACCGTGGCCGGGGCGCTCGACCGCACCGACCAGCCGCGCCTTGTCTGATGCGATCACTTTGCGGATCAGCATCTGGCCCATGCGCCCCGACGCGCCGGTCACCACGATCCCTGGCAGTTCGCTCATCTTCCGCTCCTTGCAACTTGGGCTCGGTTTAGCCGCTTGCGGCCGGTTAGGCAAAGCCCTGTTGCAGCGCAGGGGATTCGGGCTTATCTGGGCGGCCATGGCAAAGAATGTGCATCATGAGAGCCGCGGCCCATCGCAGCGCCAGCTTGCGGGTCGGTGAACTGATCCGGCGGACGCTGTCGGACGTGTTGATCCGTGGCGAAATCCACGACCCGGATCTGAACCGGATGTCGATCACGGTGGGCGAGGTGCGCACCTCTCCTGATCTGCGGGTCGCAACGGCCTATGTGCTGCCGCTGGGCGGTCAGGGGCGCGAAGAAGCATTGTCGGCGCTGCGCCGCAACCGGTACGAGTTGCGCCGCGCGGTGTCCAAGGAGCTGACGTTGAAATTCTCGCCCGAGATCAAGTTCGAGATCGACGAAACCTTCGACCGGCTGGACGATACGCGGCGCTTGTTCGATCAGGAAAACGTCCGGCGCGATCTGGACCGGATCCGGGGAAGACTAGTGGCGCGCCGCAAGAAAGGCCGCGACATTTCTGGCTGGCTGGTGGTGGACAAGCCCTCCGGGATCAGTTCCGCCGCTGTTGTGAACAAGGTCAAATGGGCGTTCGACGCCAACAAGGCGGGGCACGCCGGCACGCTGGATCCGGATGCGACCGGCGTATTGGCGGTGGCGTTGGGCGAAGCCACGAAAACGGTTCCCTACATCACCGACGCGATGAAGGCTTACCGGTTTTGCGTGCGCTTCGGCCAAGCGACGAACACCGACGACGCCGAGGGCGAAGTCGATCGCAACAAGCGATTTGCGCCCTTCCGACGATCAGCTGCGCGCGGCACTGACGGGCTTCGTGGGCGAGATCATGCAAGTGCCGCCGCAGTTTTCCGCCGTCAAGGTCGACGGGCAGCGCGCCTACAAGCTGGCCCGCGAGGGCGAGGATCTGGAACCTCGCGGCGCGCCCGCTTTGGGTGGAAAGCCTGGATTTGGTGTCGCGGCCCGATGCGGATCATGCAGAATTGCAGATGGTCTGCGGCAAGGGCGGTTACGTGCGCTCGATTGCCCGCGATCTGGGGGCGGCTCTGGGGTGTCACGCCCATGTGCGCAGCCTGCGCCGGATCTGGTCAGGGCCGTTCGAGGCAGAAGACGGGATCACCATGGACGTACTGCAAAGCAAGGCAAAATCGCCTGAACTGGACGCATATCTGCTGCCCGTCGAAACCGGGCTGGCCGATCTGCCGGAACTGCGCTGCACCGCCGAAGCGGCCGCGCGGCTGCGCCATGGCAATGCCGGGATGGTGCTGACCTCGGATGCCGAGTACGGCGACGAAGCCTGGGCGTCGCTTGGCGGCAAAGCTGTGGCGATCGGCATCTACAAGGCGGGCGAGTTGCATCCGACCCGCGTTTTCAATCACTAAGAGTGGCGGGCTTGCGATTGCCGCGCCGGATTGGCACAACCCTGTCATGATCCTTCGGACCCATCAAAAGGGCGATGCGGCCAGCATTGCGGAGTATTCCGATTGCGAGCGTTATCGCTATAGCCTGACGCGCACATGGGATGAAGCCGGTCGGCGCGCGACCTTTGTCATGCTGAACCCTTCGACGGCCACCGAAGTGCAGAACGACCCTACGGTCGAACGCTGCGAACGGCGGGCGCGCACGCTGGGGTTTGGGGCGTTTCGGTCACCAATATCTTTGCATGGCGCGATACCGATCCGCGCGCGATGCGGGCGGCGCGCGACCCCGTCGGCCCCGAAAATGATCGCGCCATCCTTGCCGCGCTGAAATGGGCCGATCAGATCATCTGCGCCTGGGGCACGCATGGCGCGCATCTGGATCGCGGGCCGGCCGTCGAGGCGCTGTTACGGGCCACCGGCAAGGAGTTGTTTAGCCTGGGTTGACGCAAGCCGGGCATCCCAAACACCCGCTTTACATCGGCTACCAGCAGCAGCCGATGCTCTGGCCCGGTCACTGAAGCCGCTGGACCGTCACGAGGATATCCTCGATCGGCACGTCTGGGGCGTCGAGCAAAACCGCGATCAGCGTGTCGCCCACCAGAACGTCGCTGTCCGCACCATCGCCTGACGCGCGGATGGTCACGTCGAGATCGGGCAGGTCGTGGTCGGGATCGAATGAAACGCGCAGGACATCCGTTCCGACGTCGAAACCCGAAATCTCTACGTAGCTGCCAGCGGCAAGGTCGCTGGCGTTCAGCCAGGTCTCTGTTTCGCCCGCCTCGATCTCTTCGACAGGGGGCAGCGGCGCGTCGTTGCGATCTCGGATCGGCAATGTCGTCTTCGATCACTGGCGCCAACACCTCTTCGGGCGCGGGGTCGGCGTAACCCTGACGGTGTCGTCCTCGATCACCGGGGCCTGACTGTCGTCCGGATCGTCGGGCGGCGTGCGGTGGCTATCATCCTCGATCACCGGATAAAGCACGGTTACTTCGGCGTCGGGCAGGTCATCTTCGATCAACGGCGCAAGCCCCTCTTCGATTTCGCCCGGATCACCGGGCAACGTCATCGTCGACGTGGGAAGCAACACGTCCTCGGGCGAGTCGTCCGGGCAGCATCGTCCAGACAGGTTGACCGCAGCGTCCGAGGTGTCGGTCGGCTCTGCGGGCCATATCAGCCTGTCCTCGCGCTCGGCCAGAAAGTCTGGCAGCAAGACCGCCGGTATCAAACCCAACAATAACAGCGCATAGAGCATGCCCGCACCTTTCCCCAGTTCCCGGCACGTTCATAACACAGAACATTCTGGCAACATTGCGCCAAGTACAAACAATTCTTTCCAAATGCCCCGCAACGCCTATCGTGAGGCTGCGTTGGGCGGGCAGGTTCGCAAACTGATGTCGGATATCGAAGGTTTCACAAAGGTCAGGGTTCCGGGCGACGGCATAGAGATTTCCGTGCATGTCGGCGGTACCGGTCAGCCCTTGGTCCTGCTGCATGGATATCCCCAGAACCACATGTGCTGGGCGAAGATAGCGGCGGATTTTACAAAGCATTTTCAGGTGTTTATCCCTGATCTTCGCGGATACGGCGACAGTGACGCGCCGCCGGATGATGATCGAGCACTCGGTCTATTCCAAACGTCAGATGGCGCGCGATACCGTGGCGATGCTGGCGCATTTCAGGATCAGTTCGGCGCATGTGCTGGGCCACGACCGCGGCGGCGGGTGGCCTACCGGCTGGCGCTGGATGCGCCCGGCCTAGTCTCTAAACTTGGAATCATCGAGATCGTGCCGACCGGTGATTTCTGGGCCGCATGGAATGCCGATCTGGCCCTCAAGGCCTATCACTGGACGTTTCTGGCGCAGCCCAGCCCCTTGCCAGAGCGGATGATCAACGCCGATCCGGTGGCCTATCTGGACTGGACGCTCGGCGCCTGGACACTCGACAAATCGTTATCGGCGTTTCCAGCCGACTCATTGGCCAGCTACCGAAAGCAGGCGTCCGATCCGGCGCGGATCGCGGCGATGTGCGCCGACTACCGGGCAGGCGCCACGTTCGACCGGGCGTTGGACGAAGCAGACCGCTCGGCCCGGCGAAAAATCGCGGCGCCGTTGCATTTTCTGTGGGCCAGGGGCGGGTTTCCGGCGCAGACCGGCGATCCGGCGGGGTTCTGGAGGAATTGGGCCGATCAGGTCACCGATGCCAGTTGCGACAGCGGGCATTTCGTGATGGAGGAAAACCCCAAAGCCGTGCTCGATGCCTTCCTGCCATTCTTCCTGACGGATTGACGGGCCGTCAGGCTGCGCTAGGAATAAAGCTATGACAGATAAGAGCAAAATCCCCGCCGAACGACAGACCGATGTTGCCGGCCTGCGCCGAGAGCTGGAGCGGCTCAATTCGCACAAGTTCATTCGGGTGCATAATTCGCTGCCGCGCCTGATGTGGTACCAGTTCCTGCGCGGCCTTGCGATGGGGTTGGGCACGGTGGTCGGCGCGACCTTTCTGGTGTCGGTTCTGGTCTTGTTGCTGGCCAAGATCGACTTCATACCGATCATCGGCGACTGGGCGGCACAGATCGCCGACCAGATCAGCCAGTCGACCCTGAGCCCGAAAACGCTTTCCTTTCGCCCGGAATTCCCCTATACGCCCGCATCCGCAGCCATGGATATGGCCGGATAATCTCCATGGGCCCTGCTGGACGACATCCCGGCTTGTGCCATTAACCCTTTGATCCGAAAAGGAGACCCCGATGTCGATTACGGCTGACGAGAAACAGCGCCTGATGAAGGAATTCGCCACCAAAGAAGGCGATACCGGTTCGCCGGAAGTTCAGGTGGCGGTTCTGTCGTCGCGCATCGCGACGCTGACGGAACATTTCAAGACCCACAAGAAAGACAACCATTCCCGCCGCGGCCTTCTGATGATGGTCGCGCAGCGCCGGAAGTTGCTGGACTACGTCAAGACCAAGGACGAAGCCCGCTATCAGGGACTGATCGAGCGTCTGGGCCTGCGCCGCTAAACGCGGCCTGCCACAGTCTGAACGACTACGAAGCGCGCCCCAACTGCGGGCGCGTTTGCTTTTTCAGAGCCACGAAACGTGTGGCATCGGGTGTGTGCTAAGAGCCCAATATGAGCCTGTATTCCTAGAGGTGATCGCAGATCACCAAAATACACCACCAAAATGACTGATCAAATGAGGTCGGTAATTTTTCAGAACTTGGTTCATCGTACCGGTGTACCAGTGAGCGTTCGCCCGCTACC
Organism: uncultured Alphaproteobacteria bacterium; assembly: GCA_963714615.1. Taxonomy (GTDB): domain Bacteria; phylum Pseudomonadota; class Alphaproteobacteria; order Rhodobacterales; family Rhodobacteraceae; genus JAHEAO01. The sequence goes on from CAVQOV010000014.1 coordinate 254,511, forward strand.
CATTCTTGCCGAAATCGGGAAATCCTAGTTTGTTGCCTTTCACCCTTCACCGGCTCGCCGCGACTTCTCGCCCATAGATTGCGTTGCCAACTGGCCGCTTTTGTGTGATTGTGGTGCGGTAATTCCTTTTATTCTAGTATTCCTGAATTGGAATAATGCCCTCTCGTGTGGGTGGATTGAATATGCAGATGGCATTTTTGACCCCAAAAGGAGACTTAATCTATGTCTGGAAATCAACCTTTCACTTATACTCCGGGATCTTCTACGTTAACCTATAAACGCGATGTCAGCGCCAAATCAGAAGCATTCGCGCCGGCGCCGCCCGTTCATGGCACCTTAACTGGCGGGCTGCTCGTGCCGGGTGGCGGTGAAATTCAGATTACAGGCCATACCGTTTCCGGAATTTTCAACAAAGCAATCACATCGATTCTACTCTTGGAACAAGATGGCCCGATCTATAAATATGAGATACTTGTAGTTGGTAACATTCCTCTGGGTGGTTCCGGTCCCGCCATGAATTTTGCGTTCACAGACGAAAGCGGAGACACGTATCATCTGGCCATTTGGAGTCCTGTTCCAGAAAATCACTATGTTGCCTTCAACAGTGGGCAACCGAACATCAATAAAATTGCTTGGTGAAATCACCTTCCGGTTGATAGACCTTGGGCTAGCCAAGTGGAGCGGGAATCAGCCCGTTCGATTTGGCCCTCAAGCTGGAAACTCAAACCAACTCTGAACGGGCGATCAACGACAAACTCACGGGGCCACAGACGGCCTCGGTTCTATTTTCTAAGGACAATCAGGCATGGGTAGTTTGCCCGGGTTGCATACATAGGTGACGGTGGGCCTGGATCACGTCCCTACCAAGGGTGAGGGTATAGCCTCCGCCCGTTGTGCGCCGAGTAAACCACCTCCGATGCCCGCAATGTCCGCAAATCAGACATTGTCGGCCCGCCTGTCAGGTGGCCGTTTCCAAGCCGCCCAGAGCAGGGATTTCGCCGCGCGTTTCACGCGCGGCGACCGGCAAGGGGGCGCTGCCCCCTTGGACCCCCGGGATATTTTTGAACAAAAGATGCCAGGGCGGCGCGCAGGCGGGGGTGCATTTCGGGCAGGCGACTGGCGGCCACATCTTGTGTCCACCCCCTCCGCGCGGCCCCGGCAAGGCGTAAAGATAGGGTAAACGCCCACATCACTAATTATGGGATTTCAACAGCTTAGCCATGTGTCCACATGTGGACACCGGCCTCGGCTTGGCCTCTTCTGGATCGAACCGGCCGCCATCATCGCCGCTTTTCATTCCTCGAATTACCGTATATATGCGCGCAATCTGAGACGTGACGCTCGGACCCCGGCGGATGCAAAAGGATTGGGGTCGGCGGCAATGGGGCCGCCATTCAAACGGGAGACCCGGGAACGCCCGGGAGTGCTCCCATATAGGAAACGATAGATGTTCAATGTGACGAAGAAAGAAATGCAGTGGGGCGATGAAACGCTGACACTGGAAACGGGCAAGGTTGCCCGTCAGGCCGATGGCTCTGTCATCGCGACGCTGGGCGAAACCAGCGTCATGGCGAACGTGACGTTCGCCAAGGAACAGAAGCCGGGGCAGGATTTCTTCCCGCTGACGGTTCACTACAACGAGAAATACTATGCCGCCGGCAAGGTGCCGGGCGGCTTCTTCAAGCGCGAGGCACGTCCGACCGAAAAAGAGACGCTGACAAGCCGTCTGATCGACCGTCCGATCCGCCCGCTGTTCGTGCCGGGCTTCAAGAACGAAGTTCTGGTGATCTGCACGGTGCTGTAGCCACGATCTGGTCAACGATCCCGACATGGTCGCGATGATCGCGGCCTCTGCCGCGCTGACGATTTCGGGCGCGCCGTTCATGGGCCCGATCGCCGCGTGCCGCGTCGGTTTCGTCGATGGCGAGTACATCCTGAACCCGTCCGTCGACGACATGCACGACCTGCGCAACAAGCCCGAGCAGCGGCTCGACCTTGTTGTCGCCGGCACCAAGGACGCCGTGATGATGGTCGAGTCCGAAGCCTACGAGCTGTCCGAAGCCGAAATGCTGGGCGCGGTGAAGTTCGGCCACGAGGCGATGCAGCCGGTGATCGACCTGATCATTCGCTGGCCGAATCGGCGGCGAAAGAGCCGTTCGATTTCCAGCCTGCCGATTACTCGGACCTGTACACAGGCGGTGTCAGAAAGCTGGCGAGAAAGCCATGCGCGCCGCCTTCGCGATCACCGACAAGCAGGAGCGCACGACTGCGATTTCTGCGGCGCGTGATACGGTTCGCGGCAAAGCTGAGCGAAGAGCAGCTGGCCGACGAGAACCTCGGTTCCGCGTTCAAGAAGCTGGAAAGCTCGATCCTGCGCGGCGATGTCGTGAAGACCGGCAAGCGGATCGACGGACGTGACACCACGACGGTGCGCCCGATCGAGTGCGAAATTGGCATGCTGCCGCGGACGCATGGTTCGGCCTTGTTCACCCGTGGCGAAACGCAGGGTCTGGTTGTGACCACGCTGGGCACCGGCGACGACGAGCAGATGATCGACGCGCTGCACGGCACGTATCGGTCGAACTTCATGCTGCATTACAACTTCCCGCCCTATTCGGTCGGCGAAGTTGGTCGCTTCGGCTTTACCGGACGCCGCGAGATCGGCCATGGCAAGCTGGCATGGCGCGCGCTGCAGGCGGTTCTGCCTGCGGCGACCGACTTCCCCTACACGATCCGCGTTGTCAGCGAGATCACCGAGTTCGAACGGCTCGTCCTCGATGGCGTCGGTTTGCGGTGGTTCGCTGTCGATGATGGACGCGGGCGTGCCGCTGAAATCGGCGGTGGCCGGTGTGGCGATGGGTCTGATCCTGGAAGACAGACGGCGATTATGCCGATTCTGACCGACATCCTGGGTGACGAAGATCACCTTGGCGACATGGACTTCAAGGTTGCGGGTACCGAGAACGGCATCACGTCGCTTGCAGATGGACATCAAGGTCGCGGGCATCACGCCCGAGATCATGGAAACCGCTCTGGCGCAGGCCAAGGACGGGCGTCTGCATATCCTGGGCGAGATGGCCAAGGCGATGACCGGCGCGGGCGATTTCTCGGTCCACGCACCGCGCATCGAAACGATGCAGATCCCGACCGACAAGATCCGTGAAGTGATCGGGTCGGGCGGCAAGGTGATCCGCGAGATCGTGGAACTTTCCGGTGCCAAGGTCGATATCAACGACGATGGTGTGATCAAGATCGCCAGCCCGAACGGCGAGGCGATCAAGAAAGCCTATGACATGATCCACTCGATCGTGGCAGAGCCGGAAGAGGGCCATGTCTACAAGGGCACGGTCGTGAAGATCGTCGATTTCGGCGCCTTCGTGAACTTCTTCGGCAAGCGCGACGGTCTGGTGCATGTCAGCCAGATCGAGAACCGCCGCCTGAACCATCCTTCGGACGTTCTGAAGGAAGGTCAGGAGGTCTGGGTCAAGCTGCTGGGCTTTGACGATCGCGGCAAGGTCCGCCTTGCGATGAAGATGGTCGATCAGGAAACCGGCAAAGAGCTGGAACAGCAGGACGCCGACGCTGAATAGATCGGCTGTCTTTGCAAGAACAGGGGCCCCGGCGTGATCCGGGGCTCTTTTTTGTCCGCGCGCGGACAAAAGCCTAACCCTTTGAAATAAAATCAATATCACCGTCGGCGTTCACACTTTCTTAATGCTTTTGCGGGGCCGTGCGGAGGGGTTTGACACAAGATGTGCCCTGCAACCGCGGACAGGAAGCGCCCCGCTTCCCGGTCGCGGTGCCTGAAATGCCGACGGGCGAGGCTCTGGTCGGGTTCCCTCAAATCGCTGCAGTCCAGCGCATAGAGCGTGGAAGCGTTCGCGATCAGAACGATTGGTGCCGATGCGGCTTCGACAGACCGCCGTTCAGGTTCTGGTGCAGCGAATGTCTGCTTTCACGCCGATTTTGTGGAAAAACAACGTGTTGCTGGCGCAGAAAGTGTGCGTTCTGAACAGGGCGCGAGCGCCTTTCTGATCAGGCTTTGCGCGTTTGCTGCGGTGCAGGAAAGATCTTGGCTAGTTTGCGGAGGTTTTGGGCGGTTGCGGCGAGGAGGAATTCGTCATTTGCGCCGCACGGGCCGCGTAATCGCAGTCGTCCCAGCCCGAGAATGCGTTTGAGGTGGGCAAAGAGCATCTCAACCTTCTTTCTGAGCTTCATCGCAATCTGGTACTCTTCGGTTTTGGCCAGATCCCTGGCGACCTGACGCGCATCTTCGTGCTCCTCGCGGGTGATCTTGCGCGCATCAGCGTTGGGGCAGCATTTTTGCTTTGGACGGGCAGACCTGGCAGACTTCTTTCAAGGCGCGATAGCGCGCTGTGCCCTTGCCGGTCGGCCCCCGGTTTGGATCAGAGTAATTGCGGCGGAACTGTTTGAGCGCGTGACCCTCTGGGCAGATATATTGATCATTCTCAGCGTCCCATTCGAAGTCTGTGCGTGTCCAGGTGCCGTCGGGGCGTCCGGCCTTGTCGATGACCGGGATGTAAGGCTCGATCTTGCGATCCACGAGCCAGCCGAGCATCGGGCCGGAACCGTAGGCGGTGTCGGCGATCATCCAGTCGGGGACCAGGTCGAACTTGTCTTTCACCCGTGTCAGCATGGTCTCCGTCGATCCAACCTCAGCTTGCCGGATCGAACGAGTGCCTTCGACGTCCAAGATAACACCGTGATCCGTGTCGATCAGATAATTGTCGGAATAGCTAAAGAAAGCAGGCCCTTTGCGCGCAGCTGTCCATTGGCTGGCGGGGTCGGAATGTGAGGTGAACTTGGGCTGTACCTCGCTGGCCGCGCCAAACGCAGCCTCGTCGAGCGTGTCGAGATACTCGCGGACCGCGCGGGGCGCGTCAGCGAGATCGATGCTCGACGCGTCCCACTCTTCCTTCGGCGTCGAGTTCTGTTTGTTGGCGTCCGCCTCAATCAGACTGGCATCGACTGCCATGCGCTGCCCGCTGACGAGACCTTCTTCGATGCAGCGTGCGACGGTTGTCTCAAACAGATGGCGCAGCAGCTCACTCTCGCGGAAACGCCCATGCCGGTTCTTGGAAAACGTCGAATGGTCCGGGATGCGATCGGTCAGATCGAGACGGCAGAACCAGCGATAGGCCAGGTTCAGATGCACCTCCTCACAGAGCCGCCGCTCGGACCGGATGCCAAAGCAATAGCCCACCAGAAGCATCCGGATCAGCAGCTCGGATCGACGGAAGGACGGCCCGTGTGGCTGTAGAAATCCGCCAGATGTGCGCGGATGCTGCTCAGATCGACAAACCGATCAATCGACCGCAGCAGGTGATCTTGCGGGACATGATCTTCCAGCGAAAACTCATAGAACAGCGCCGCCTGCGCTTCCTGCCTCGGTCCCATCATCGCAAATCCTCCCTCAATAAGGGAATTGAATCAGCAGTTCAGGCCGCAATCAAGGAAGAGTTTTTCAACAAAATCTAGCCCAGACCGGGGACACTTTGGGTAGCACACCAGAAGCTACCAATGCTGCGCTGAGCACGAAAGACCGCTTGGGCTCAACTGTCATAACGGGTGCGCCTCAAACCTCTCGGAAGTCAGGCACTTGGTGAACTTCCGGAACCGTGTCATCACTTCGAATGAGAGTTGCGATAAATCGCAAATATCTTCCAGAACGAAGCGATGTAACTGAACAGATGTAGCGACCATTTGCGAGGCGAAACCCGACTCCATCTTCTATCTTTTCAGCCGCACCAAAGAACACCTGTTCGTTTTCGATCTTAACCGCCATCGGGGGCGAAACCTCAATGACTTTCTTATATTCTGGACTTTCAAGAAAGTGTTCGTCTGCTTCGATCAGACGGAGACAGAGAGAGTAGGCTCCGTCTGAACCAACGCCCACCAAGGCATAGCTTTCCGCGTTCATCTGTTTTATTGCCCTTGGTGTTTCAAACCAGTTTTCAGGCAGTTTATTGGAAGATACCGCTAAGCACGCAGTATCCGTACCAATCAATCTAGGTCTTG
>CAVQOV010000015.1:0-237334 GCA_963714615.1 uncultured Alphaproteobacteria bacterium
AGCCATCCTCGATTGCGCCGACGAAATGATCGGTCACTTCGGCCGCCGACATTTCCGGTTGCTGGTCATAGGTGGCGACTTTCGGGCTGGGCGCCATGTAGCGGTCCTCTCCCTTTTCGGGGGTCTCCTTTCCGCCATTCAGGAAGAACGTGACATGAGGATATTTTTCGGTTTCCGCCAACCGGAACTGTGTCTTGCCGTGTTGTGCCACCCAAGACCCAAGGGTATTGATCACCTGGCGTTTGGGGTAGGCGGCTGCCATAAACAAATCGTGCGTCTTTGAGTAGTCGACCATCCCGAGAATCGCAGCCCAATGTGTACGGGTCTCGCGCGCAAACCCATCAAAATCATCCTCGCCAACAGCCAACAGGATTTCGCGGGCCCGATCCGCGCGGAAGTTAAGGCAAAAGAACCCGTCGCCATCGCGCGCGCCCTGATAACCGCCGATCACGCTGGGCGGAATGAACTCATCCGTAACATCGCTGCCATAATAGTCGCTTACCACCTGAGTCGCACTTCGCCCGGCATGGTGTTCGCCAAGTCCGTTGATCATCGCTTCATACGCTCGTTGGACCCGGTCCCAGCGATTGTCACGGTCCATCGTGTAATAACGGCCTGAAACCGTTACAATGGTAGCGCCTTTTGGCAGTCGCTTTTCCAGATCGGCCATGAAATCAGCGCCGGATCTGGGCGGAACGTCCCGACCATCCGTGACAGCGTGAAGCGCAACGGGAACACCGGCGTCAGTGACCATCTGGCAAGCGGCCAATACATGGTTGATGTGACCGTGTACGCCACCGTCAGAGATCACGCCCATCAGATGTGCAGTCCCGCCAGAGGCTTTCAACGTTTCGATGAAGGCCGTGATCGCGGCATTAGAGAAGAAACTGCGGTCTTCGATCGCAAGATCGATCTGCCCCAGATCCATCGCCACAATCCGGCCCGCGCCGATGTTGGTATGGCCGACTTCTGAATTGCCCATCTGCCCTGTGGGCAGCCCGACATCGCGGCCATGCGTCACCAAAGTCGCGTGCGGACAGTTCGCCATGATCCGGTCGAAGTTTGGGGTGTCGGCCAGCATCGGCGCGTTCGCAGCGCGTTCGGGCCGCAGACCCCAACCGTCAAGGATACAAAGAACAACTGGTTTGGGTATTCTCATCCTGCGGCCTCATGTTCAACTCGATTGTTCTACCCCACGCCGGGGACAGACGAAACCGTGTGCAAAGAGATTCGATGCCTTCGGCAGAAATATTTTCGAACATAAGATGTAGGACAGCTCACTTTTCCGTTTGAATACGCTCCGGGCGCGTGTGCACGGCGACTTGTGCAGCCCGGCGCATTATTTGCGACACAGCTAGACCCGGTGATAGGGGGTGCCGGCCAATATGCCTGCCGCACGATAAAGCTGTTCGGCCAGCATCACGCGCACCAGCATGTGGGGCCAGACCATCTGGCCAAAAGAGAGTGTTGCATCGGCGCGGGCGCGAATGCGGGGTCAAGGCCGTCCGCTCCGCCAATCACGAAGGCCGCATCCTGGCGGCCGGTGTCGCGCCAACCGGCCAGCAGGGCTGCAAAATCGGGCGAGGATATGGTGCGGCCGCGTTCGTCAAGGCAGCAGACCAACGCGCCTCCTGGAATTGCACGCTCAAGGAGGGTGGCCTCGGCTGCCATGCCACCGCCCTTCTTGTCCTCAACTTCATGTTCGGTCGCCGGGCCCAAGCCAATGGCTCGTCCGGTGCGATCGAAACGCGCCAGGTAATCATCGACCAGGTCGCGCTCGGGTCCAGCCCGAAGGCGACCCACGGCGCAAATGTGCAGGCGCATCAGGCCTTGGTCGAAGCCTTGCCCGCAGCCGGAGCGGTGGGCTGCCACATCTTTTCAAGCTGGTAGAACTCTCGCACTTCGGGGCGGAAAATATGCACGATGGCATCGCCTGCGTCGATCAGAACCCAGTCGCCCTGGTCCTTGCCCTCGGTCTTGCAGATGATGCCATGACGCTGCTTCAGCACATCCGTCAGCTTTTCCGCTATCGACACGACCTGACGGGTCGAACGTCCGGAGGCGATGACCATGTGGTCGGCAATCTGCGACTTACCGCGCAAGTCGATAGTGACCACGTCTTCGGCCTTGTCGTCATCCAGAGAGTTCAGGATCTGCTCAAGCAGTTCGTCGCTTGAAAGGGCAACCGGCATGCCGCTCACGGTTGCGTTCGGTGCGGTCTTGCCAGCGACCGCTGCGATGGTTTGAGACAGGACATTGTCCTCCTTGATGGCGCGCCGATCAGTCCCCGGCGCCGGGCTTCCTTTCAAACTAACATCGCAAGGGTGAAATCTCAATGACGGCGCAGATGACAGCCGCGTGAGGACTGGACTGGCTGCAACAGTAACCTAGTCCGGCGCTATGGTGGCAGGTTCGCTGTCGCCCAGCATTCGGACTTCGCGTTGAGGGAACGGAATCGAGATGCCGTTTTCCTTGAATGTGTCCCAGAGCGCCAGATAGACGTTGCCGCGGATATTGGTCAGGCCCTCGGTGGGGTCGCGGATCCAGAAACGCAGGATGTAGTCCACCGAACTGTCGCCAAAGCCGACGATATGGCAGACGGCGGGGCGGGTCGTTAGAACCCGACCGACGCCCATAGCGGCCTCGACCGCCAGTTTGCGCACCTTGTGCGGATCGTCATCATAGGCGGTGCCAAAAAAGAGATCGAGCCGCACGAACTCATTCGAATGCGACCAGTTAACCACTTGTCCAGTGATCAGGTCCTCGTTCGGGATCAGGTATTCCTTGCCGTCGCGCGTGACAACCGACACATATCGGGCGCCCAGCGAGTTGATCCAGCCGAAGGTATCGCCCAGCGAGATCACGTCGCCCGGCTTGATCGACTTGTCCAAGCAGGATGATCACCCCCGACACAAGGTTCGACACCACCTTTTGCAGACCAAAGCCGAGGCCAACACCAATGGCACCGGACAGCACCGCAAGGCCAGTCAGGTCGAAGCCGACCGCTTTGAGCCCGATGAAGAACGCGGAGCCATAGAGCAGGATTTGCAGCATCTTGACCGCAAGCACCCGCATCGATGGTGAGATTTCGTCATTGTCCCGGATCCGCGCGGAGGCACTGGTCGAGATCAGCCGCGCGACGGTGAAGAGGATGCCTGTCACGACCAGCGCCTTGACGACGGCCAGTGCGGACAATCTGAAATCGCCGAACTCCACGGCGAGACCGTCGAGAAAGCCAGAGAAAACCTCGATCATGCCGAGGTAGTAGAGCGTGACGTAGATCCAGAGGCCCCAGGTGACGGTGCGTCTGAGAAAGGCGTTTCGGACAAGGCGCGTTGCCATGCTGACAAGGAAAAGCGCCGTCGCAATTGTTGCCGCCAGCACCAGCAGGTTGCGCCACGACGGAAAGGTCTTTGCCTGTGCCATGATCGCAACCGACGGTCCAACTGAGCAGCACGAAGAACAAGAGCTGCAGGCGCCGATGCAGCACTATCAAGCGTGCGCAGCCGCCATTTCGGCCAGCCTTCCAGCGTGCGCATCCAGTCAATCAGTTTGGGGCCCAGCCAGCGCCGCAAGAGGTAGGCGGCGGCAAGACAACCGATTATGATCACGATCTGAATCTGACCGCGCGCCAGCATCAATGATTGCAGACGCGCCTCAATTGCCGCCAGCAGCGGGCCAAGTTGATCGGTAAGTGCTCTGAAGTTCGGTTTCCATCGCGCCCTTTTCCGGTTGAGATAATCACGCGCTGCAATGCGGGGCAAGCGGCAGCCCTTGCGAGCGGCCGGCATTTTAGCTACTTCCTCGGCCATGACTAGGGTTTTCGACATGGACGATCGCGCGCGCTTGCCTTGGCGGTTCTTCGGCGCATCGCTGACGGAGTTGGCTAGCCTCTAGGCCGTCGGCCAAACTCTGCGTTTTCGATGACCCCTGAAATATTCCCGGGAGAGGACCAAATGACCACCCCGAAGACACTCTATGACAAGATCTGGGACACCCATGTCGCCCACGAGGCCGAGGATGGTACCTGCCTTTTGTATATCGACCGCCATCTCGTGCACGAAGTTACCAGCCCGCAGGCCTTTGAGGGTTGCGCATGTCCGGTCGAAAGGTGCGTGCGCCCGACAAGACGATTGCGGTGCCCGATCACAACGTTCCGACGACGCTCGACAGGCTGGAAGGCATAAAGAACGAAGAGAGCAAGATCCAGGTTGATGCGCTGGACAAGAATGCCAAGGACTTCGGCATCCACTATTACCCAGTGTCGGACGTGCGGCAGGGGATCGTGCATATCGTCGGCCCAGAACAGGGCTGGACCCTGCCGGGCATGACCGTGGTCTGCGGCGACAGCCATACCGCCACACATGGGGCGTTCGGCGCTTTGGCCCATGGCATTGGCACGTCGGAGGTCGAGCACGTGCTGGCCACACAGACGCTGATTCAGCGCAAGGGCAAGAACATGAAGGTCGAGATCACCGGCAAGCTGCGCCCCGGCGTGACGGCCAAGGACATTACCCTTTCAGTCATCGGCGCAACCGGAACCGCCGGCGGCACGGGATACGTGATCGAGTATTGCGGCGAGGCGATCCGCGATTTGTCGATGGAAGGCCGGATGACGGTCTGCAATATGGCGATCGAAGGCGGCGCCCGCGCCGGTCTGATCGCGCCGGATGAGACAACCTTTGCCTATGTCATGGGTCGTCCGCATGCGCCGAAAGGCGCGCAGTGGGAGGCGGCGCTGGCCTGGTGGAAGACGCTCTACACCGACGAAGGAGCGCATTTCGACAAGGTATTGACGCTGAAAGGCGGAAGATATCGCGCCGGTCGTCACTTGGGGCACCAGTCCCGAGGATGTTTTGCCGATCACTGGCAAGGTTCCCGCGCCAGAGGATTTCAAGGGCGGCAAGGTCGAGGCGGCAAAGCGCTCGCTGGACTATATGGGGCTGACGCCGGGGACACCGTTGAACGAAATCAAGATCGACACGGTGTTCATCGGGTCATGCACCAATGGCCGGATCGAGGATCTGCGGGCAGCCGCCGCAATCCTGAAGGGCAAGAAGGTGAAACGAGGGCCTGCGGGCGATGATCGTGCCGGGCTCCGGGCTTGTCCGGGCGCAGGCCGAGGAAGAGGGTCTGGCGGATATCTTCAAGGACGCCGGGTTTGAATGGCGGCTTGCGGGTTGTTCAATGTGCCTTGCCATGAACCCTGATCAATTGGCACCGGGCGAACGCTGTGCTGCGACCTCGAACCGCAACTTTGAAGGCCGGCAGGGACGCGGAGGACGCACCCATCTGATGACGTCCTGCAATGGCGGCGGCGGCGGCAATCACCGGTCATTTGACCGACGTGCGGGAGATGATGTGATGGAGAAGTTCGACAAACTCAGCGGCGTCGCGGCGCCGATGCCGTTGGTCAATATCGACACCGACATGATCATTCCCAAGCAGTTCCTCAAAACCATCAAGCGGTCGGGCTTGGGTGTGAACCTGTTCGATGAAATGCGCTACAACGACGATGGCAGTGAGAAACCCGATTTCGTGCTGAACAAGCCTGCCTATCGGAACGCGCAGATCATCGTCGCCGGCGAGAATTTCGGTTGTGGGTCCAGCCGGGAACATGCGCCCTGGGCGCTTCTGGATTTCGGCATACGCTGCGTGATCTCGACCAGTTTCGCCGACATATTCTACAACAACTGCTTCAAGAACGGCATCCTGCCGATCGTGCTGCCGGCCGAGCAGGTCGCGGTTCTGATGGAAGATGCCGAGAAGGGCCAGAACGCCAGAATTAGCATCGACCTCGAATCACAACAGATTACCGCGGCCGACGGAGAGGTGTTTCACTTCGAAATCGATGCCTTCAAGAAGCATTGTCTGATGAACGGGCTGGACGATATCGGCCTGACGTTAGGGAAAGTGAAAAGTATCGACGCTTTCGAGGCAAAGGCCGCGACTGCGCGTCCTTGGGTCTAAACCCTTCTGGAACCACAACATATTGGGCCATCCATGTGGATGGCCCTTTTTGGTTGTTAAATTGATGCAATGTAGCACCAGTTCCTCCACGATTTTGCCCTAAACCTTTTGTTTACCTGTCCCACTGCTTGCTGGACGTAGTGAAAGAAGGCAAAAATTGGGCAACTCTATGACAACCTGCCGTAATGGGCAGGAATTCGCTGAAACAAGGACGCGGCATCGTATCGCATCCGTAGGCGTTGAGGGAACGGGGCAGTGATTTCTAGGCTCACAGGTGCAGTCCTGCGCGCGATGCTGATCGTGTTGCTGGTAGCGACACCATCGCTTCTGCTGCCCGGCATCAGTGCCGACGGAAAGCAGATCGTTGCCCTTGTCGCAATCTTCGGTGCCGCCCTGACTATTTTCGAGTACGCCTCGACCTATCCGGGCCTTGTTGAATTCCGCGATGCGCCGCCTTTCAACCGCATCCGCTTCGTCTCGTTGTTCCTGACGATTTTTCTTCTGACGGTGATCTGCCGTGGCACGGTGGAACCAACGACACTGACACAGTTCGTGCAGGCCATCGGCGCGCTGATCGGCTATGCCATCGATTTCCCCTATAGCCCGGTGCGTCTTGTGATCCTGATGTTGCCGGAAGATACAAACTACGCGCATATCGCGCTGGTCCGTACTGCCGCCGGAATGAGCTATCTGATCTCGCTGGTGACGCTGGCGGTCTTTCTGATCATCTTGCGCTTGGCCGGTTGGCCATCGCAAACTGGCACGTTCAACGTTTGGGTCAATTTGCCTACATTCGACCCAACGGCGGGCAAGGACGTGGTGCATCGGTTGGAACGCGATGCGCGATTTAACATTGCGTTAGGCTTTTTGTTACCATTCTTGACCCCAGCAGCGGTGAAGGCGGCGGCGAACCTCTTTGGGTCGGTGACGCTGGAAAACCCGCAGACCCTGGTCTGGACGGTGGCGGCATGGGCATTTCTTCCGGCAAGTCTGTTCATGCGCGGAATCGCAATGGGCCGCGTCGCGGAGATGATTGCAGCCAAGCGCAAGCAGACCTACGCACAAGCCAAGGATACCGGATTGGCAGCTATCTGATCGCGTTGTGGCTGCTGGCGGGAACTGCCACAGCTGACACCCTGCGGATCGCAACCTACAATACCGAACTCAAGCGTGACGGGCCTGGGCTGCTCCTTCGTGATATCCTGAAGGATGATGCGCAAGTCGCCTCGGTTGTCGGGGTAATTGCGCATGTAAATCCCGATATCGTTCTGCTTCAATCGTTTGACTATGACGTCGGCCTTGTCGCCCTGACTGCCTTCTTGGAACGGCTGCGGGTGGCCGGCGCGGATTATCCCTATCTGTTCGCCCGCGCCCCGAACACCGGAATACCCACGGGCGCCGATCTGGATCGCGATGGGCGGCTGGGCGAGGCCGAGGACGCACAGGGATATGGAGAATTTGCCGGCCAGGGCGGCATGGCGCTACTGTCGAAACTGCCGATTGACGAAACCGCAACGCGTGATTTCGCGCCGGTACTATGGGTCGATCTGCCGGGCGCGTCATTGCCGAGGCTCGGCGGCGGCGCGTATTTCAGCGACAGCGTTCTTGCCCAGTTGCGCCTGTCCTCGGTCGGGCATTGGGATGTGCCGGTGGTGCTGCCGGATGGAACGAGGCTGCACCTGCTGGCGTTTCACGCCTCAACCCCAGCCTTTGACGGGCCAGAGTCGCGCAACGATCTGCGCAACCGCGACGAACTTCGCTTCTGGGAGCAGTATCTGGACAAGGTTCCCGGCGCCTTCGTTCTGCTGGGCGATGCCAATCTGGACCCGGCCGATGGCGACGGCCTGCGCAGCGCAATGCGGACGTTTCTGGAGAATCCGAGCATTCAGGATCCGATGCCACAAAGCGTTGGCGCGACTGAGGCGGCGATCTCGCAGGGCGGGGTCAACCTTGGCCAACGCGGGGATCCGTCGCTGGATACCGCCGACTGGCCGGATGAGGATGGCTGGCCCGGCAATCTGCGGGTCGACTATGTGCTGCCATCCGCAGGGCTCAGGGTTCTGGATGCGGGCGTATTCTGGCCGGCATCCAGTGATCCGCTTCGTACCCTATTGGGCGAGGGAGAAGGACGCGCCTCCCGTCACGCTTTGGTCTGGGCGGATATCGGGTGGTAGGCCCGCGATCACGACTTGGCGCATGTTAGCCTGCTTGAAGCCCGGCGGCAGGTGATGGCCTTCGACACTCTGCAATTGAATGTTGTTTTCGGCAATTTCGGCGGTAGCACGCGCAGTTGGGCAGTTTGGCATAGGTCCAGATTGCGTCAGTGGCCCGGGATTGGCCAGTTCAGCCGTGGAGAAATTGCGCGTACAAGGCGCTGGCAAGATTTCAGTTGGAATCGACGAAATTTTCAGCACGCAGAATGATGCTCTGAACGCCGGAAGCGCGATAGGATAGCCCGACCTCCACGCGAATACGCCCCTTGCGGCTGGCCCGATGCTGCAGAGTTGCCTGTTCCACTTAGTGTTGCCCGATCTGGTGGGCGACAGGCGCCGCGAACTGCCGAAAATCGAGATCGTGCTGGCTCGCGCTGTCATGACTGGGCACCTTGCTTTCGAGGAACAGACATCGTGATCCGAATGTATCGCAGACCCGTTGAGCTGCTGACCCCGTAGGTCAGCTACCAGCCAGCCGTGAATTTTGGTTCGTGCGGCGATCAGGTGGCTTGCTGGCAGCTGTGCTTGCGGTACGGCGCGGTGCTTGACCCTTCCAAACGGTCGGTTTACGCGGGGTGGACCCATTTTTGCACGAGGATCCCCGATGAGCACGCCTTCCCTCCTTATCCTTGCCGGTGACGGCATTGGCCCCGAAGTGATGGCCGAGGTCCGCAAGGTCATCGACTGGTATCGGTTCCAAGCGGGGCATGAAATTCGACGTGTCCGAGGATCTGGTGGGCGGCTGCGCCTATGACAAACACGGTACACCGCTGACCGACGAAACCATGGCAAAGGCGCAGGCGGTGGATGCGGTGCTGCTGGGTGCGGTCGGCGGCCCAAATTACGACAAGCTGGACTTTTCGGTAAAGCCCGAACGCGGTCTCTTGCGATTGCGCAAAGAAATGGACCTTTATGCCAACTTGCGCCCGGCACAGTGTTTTGATGCGCTTGCCGATTTCTCGTCGCTGAAAAAGGACGTTGTTGCAGGCCTGGACATCATGATCGTGCGGGAGTTGACTTCGGGCATCTATTTTGGCGAGCCCCGCGGTATCTTCAAGGAAGGCAACGAGCGAGTCGGGATCAACACCCAGCGCTATACGGAATCCGAGATCGCCCGAGTAGCGCGGTCGGCGTTCGAGTTGGCGCGGAAGCGGTCGAACAAGCTTTGCTCGATGGAGAAAGCCAACGTGATGGAGTCTGGCATCCTGTGGCGCGATGTCGTGCAGGAAGTGCATGATGCCGAGTATCCGGATGTTGCTCTGAGTCATATGTATGCCGATGCTGGCGCCATGCAGCTGACCCGCTGGCCCAAACAGTTTGATGTGATCGTTACCGACAACCTGTTCGGCGATCTGTTGTCGGACCTTGCCGCAATGCTGACCGGGTCGTTGGGCATGCTACCGTCGGCAAGTCTTGGCGCACCGATGGCGAACGGCCGCCCGAAAGCGCTGTATGAACCGGTGCACGGTTCGGCCCCGGACATCGCCGGGCAAGGCAAGGCCAATCCCTGCGCCTGCATCCTGAGTTTCGCGATGGCGTTGCGTTATTCCTTCGATCAGGGCGATGAGGCGACGCGGTTGGAGCAGGCGGTCGAGAAGGTGCTGGCCGACGGCATCCGTACCGCTGATCTGATGCAATCCGGCGGCGGCACGCCGGCAACAACCTCTGAAATGGGCAATGCAGTGATAGCCGCGCTGGAGGCGAGCCTTTAGGCTTTGCGCGTCAAACTGTGCTGTCCGAATTCGGGCCCAGCTGAAGAGCCACCACTGCGCAGTCAGATCGTTGCTTTCAACCGCCGCAATGATGGTGACGCCTACCGCTCCGGCGGGGCCAGATTTTTGTTGCCATGTTCCCACAGGAGCTCATGGCTTCACCGAAGATGCGGTCGCAGAACCCGGTAAGTTGGTTTTCCAGCAAGGCACCTGCCGGGTTGGCGCAATGATCGAAATCACATCCGGCGACGGCGATTACTTTCTTGACCCAAGAATATGCAGACAATGTGCTGACCGCGTCTTCGAAAAAGACGCCATCTCACGGCACACTCGGAATGATCTCTCCCGCAACTTCGGATTTCCTGGTCGGGACTTGGGGGATCGAAGTATTTCTCGATGATTTCGGTTGCGTTTCCGCCGAGGATGCGGAGGACGTCGACCGCGATCAAGGCCGGTCTGCTTGAGGTTGGCTTAGAGTTTGTTCCAAAGTTTGCGTTTCTTGCGCTTGTTCCGCTTTGCTGGGTGTGAAACAGATTTCGCGGCAACTGGAATTTATGGTGCCGATCCGGTCTTCTGAAACCGACAATCGGTCATCCACTACAATGGTTCGTTTGAATGGAAAATCTCAAGGGCGTTGGATACGCTCTCGTCGCCTTCGCAATCTTTGCGACGCATGACGTTGTGATCAAGAAACTGGGTGGCATCTACGCTCCGTTCCAATTGATCTTCTTCGCTGTCCTGCTGTCCTTCCCGCTTGTCACCATCATGTTGATGCGCGACGCGACACCCGGGCATCTGCGACCGATCCACCCGTGGTGGATCGCTATTCGCACCGGCGCGGGGGTGATCGGCGGCATGTCGGCCTTCTACGCTTTTTCAGTTCTGCCGCTGGCGCAAACCTATGCGATTCTCTTTGCGTCGCCGCTGCTGATCACCGTTCTGGCGATTCCGATACTGGGTGAGCGTGTGCGCATCCGGCGCTGGCTTGCGGTAATCGTCGGCCTTGCGGGGGTTATGGTCGTGCTGCGGCCGGGGGGCGACGGCGCGACGCTGGGGCTGGGGCATCTGGCGGCCCTGACGGCCGCAATATTCAGTGCGCTGGCCTCGATCATCGTGCGCAAGGTCGGCAGCGAAGAGCGCAGCGTAGTGCTGCTGTTGTATCCGATGCTTGGCAACTTCATCATAATGGCTTGCTTCTTGCCCTTTTTCTACATCCCGATGCCAATCGAACATATCGGGATGGTCGGTATCATTTCGTTGTTCGGCTTTGTGGCCGGGCTGTTCTTGATTGCGGCATACAAGAACTCCGAGGCTGCTATCGTCGCACCGATGCAGTATTCGCAGATCATCTGGGCGACTGGGTTCGGCTATTTTCTTTTCGGAGAGTTGGTCGACCGGCAGACTCTTATCGGTGCGTCGATCATCATCGCTTCGGGACTTTACATCGTTTTGCGCGAAAGTCGGGGGGCCGCGTCAGCCAATACGCCGGTGCTGCAAACTCGTAGCCGGCATGAGACCGGGTCAACTTTTCGGATCAGCCCGCTTCTGAAAAGGGCGATGACGGCGCGCTGATGGGCCTTGCAAAACCGGACGCGACTCGGTAACCCGCGCGTCACGGTCGGGCTGTAGCGCAGCCTGGTAGCGCACCTGCTTCGGGAGCAGGGGGTCGGAGGTTCGAATCCTCTCAGCCCGACCAATTTTCTTAGCAACCGGCCAGTTCGGCCACTTGGATATCTGGATTTCAGATATCTGGATTTCACCTGTATCGCATTGCTGTTAAACAAAAGTAGCAGCAGCCAGGCATCGGCAACCACATGGGCCATTTACACCACCACGTTGATCCCGAAGCTGGTGACCGTCGGGTGCTGCTGGCTGTGGTGGTCAACCTTGGCTTGACGGCCGTGCAGGTCATAGGCGGGCTACTTGCCGGCAGCCTCGCGCTGATTGCCGATGCATTGCACAATTTCTCGGACGCAGTATCGCTGATCATTGCCTTTGGAGCCCGCAAGATCGCGCGCCGCCCCGCCGATGCTGAAATGACGTTTGGCTATGGCCGGGCCGAGGTGGTAGCGGCGCTGATCAACTACACCACGCTGATCGTCGTGGGACTTTATCTATTATACGAAGCGGCCTGGCGATTCATCGAGCCGCAGGGTGTCGATGGCTGGTTGGTCGTTGTCATCGCGGGCGTGGCTCTTTTGGTCGATGTGGCGACTGCGTTGCTGACCTACACCATGTCGAAAACTTCGGTGAACATCCGCGCCGCGTTTTTGCACAACGTTGCGGACGCGCTGGGATCGGTGGCCGTGATTTTCGCCGGTACGTTGATCATTCTATATGATTGGCGGCTGATCGACCCTTTGGTGACTTTCCTGATCGCAGGCTACATTCTGTGGCAGTCCTTTGCTGAAATTCGAGGAGTAATCCGCATCCTGATGCTGGGCAGTCCACCGGATGTCGACACCGGCGAGGTGATGGCCCATATGCGGGCAATGGATGGCGTCGCCGATGTCCATCATGCGCATCTTTGGCAAATGGACGAGCATGTGGCCGCGCTCGATACGCATCTCGTCATCGACAAGGGCGCCTGGGACGGGCCGATGCCATCAAGGCGGCGGTCAAGGTCGCGCTGCATGACCGCTTCGGGATCGAGCACACCACGATCGAGATGGAATGCGCCGCCCATGCCTGCACCGATGCGGCGGTTTACGGGCGTTAGGCCGCGGCCGGAAAACGACGATGTCGCGGACGGGACTGTATTTTTCGCGAGTCGCGTTGTTATGCTGACCGGGACATGTGAACCCAGGAGCGACAGATGGAAAGCCATGCCAAGGTCGTCATCATCGGCGGCGGCGTCGTGGGATGCTCGATCCTGTTCCACCTGGCGAAGTTCGGCTGGAAGGACGTGGTGCTGCTGGAACGCGACGAACTGACCACCGGATCAAGCTGGCACGCGGCCGGGCAGATCCATACGATCAGCTCCGACCCGAATATCGCCGTCTGCAGGGCTACACGATCAATCTGTACAAGGAGATCGAGCAGACCTCGGGCCATTCGGTCGGCATGCACGCGACCGGCGGTTTCTATCTGGCCTCGAACAGGATCTGGTACGATTACCTCAAGCGCGAACGCTCGAAGGCGCGATACATGGGGCTGGACCAGGAGTTCATCACGCCCGAGGAGGTCGCGCGGACGCCATCCGTTGATCGACCCCAGCCACTACATCGCGGCACTGTGGGATCCGCTCGATGGCGACATTGATCCGTCCGGCGTGACTTATGCCTATGCCAAGGCGGCACGGGTGCATGGGGCGAGTTACTACACGCACACGCCGGTTATCGAGACCCGGCAAAAGCGGACGGATCGTGGGATGTGGTGACGCCGCAAGGGCACGATCAATGCCGAGATCTGGTCAATGCGGCGGGCCTGTGGGCGCGCGAGGTGGGTCATCTGGCGGGCGTACATCTGCCGGTGCAGCCGATGGAGCATCATTACCTGATCACCGAGGATATTCCGCAGATCGTCGAGCGAATGAAGGACGGGCAGCGCTTGCCGGCCGGCATCGATTACGAGGCAACATCTATTTCCGGCAGGAACGCAAGGGCATGCTGCTCGGCACCTACGAGCCGCGCGCGACGCCGTGGAAGGTGGAGGGCACGCCGCAAGGATTTTGGCCACGAACTGCTGGCACCCGACCTCGACCGCATCGCCGACCGGCTGGAACTGGCGTTCGAGCGCATCCCGCACTGGGCGAGACCGGGATCAAGAACGTCATCAACGGGCCGTTCACCTTCGGCCCCGACGGCAATCCGATGATCGGGCCAGTGCCGGGCATGACGAACTACTGGGTCGCGGTCGGCGTCATGGCCGGGTTCTGCCAGGCCGGCGGCGTCGGCCTCTGCATGGCCGAATGGATGATCGACGGCGAGCCTTCGATCGATGTCTGGGCGATGGATGTCGCGCGGTTCGGCGATTTCGCGACGCCCGACTGGGGCACGGTGAAGTCGTCGGAGAATTACGAGCGCCGCTTCGTGATGACCTTCCCGAACGAGACCCTGCCCAAGGGGCGGCGGCAGAAAACCACGGCGCTGTATGACCGGCTGGTCGCGAAGGGCGCCGTGATGGGGCAGAGTTTCGGTCTGGAACATGCGCTGTGGTTCGCCGATGGGCCCGAGGATGCGCACGAAGAGCCGACCTTCGGGCGCAACCGCAGCCACGATTACGTGGCGCGCGAGGTCAAGGCGGTGCGCGAGGCGGTGGGGATGATCGAGATCGCCAACTTCGCCAAGCACGACGTACGCGGGCCCGGCGCGCGGACCTGGCTGGATCATGTGCTGGCCGGGCGGGTGCCCAAGCCGGGTCGGATCAGCCTGACGCCGATGCTGACGCCCGAAGGGCAAGCTGTACGGCGATCTGACGGTGGCCTGTCTCGGCTGAAGAGCATTTCATGCTGTTCGGCTCGGGCGCGATGCAGGAGGCGCACCGCCGCTGGTTTGAGACGCATTTGCCGGAGGCGGGCGTGAGTTATGCCAACCGGTCGGACGATCTCCATGGCATTGCTGTTTCCGGGCCGAATGTACGCGGCGCTCTTGGCGAAGATGATCCGCGATGACCTGTCGAACGAGGCCATGCGGTTCCGCGATGTCCGGCAGACGTTCGTCGGTGGTGTTCCGGTGCTGCTGCTGCGGATCTCCTTCTCGGGCGAGTTGGGATACGAGATCTACTGCGCGCCGCAGTTCCAACTTGCGCCTTTGGGAGGCGATTGAGAAAGCCGGCGCGGATCTGGGGCTGCGGCCCTACGGAGCGCGGGCGCTGATGAGCCTGCGTCTGGAGAAAAACTGGGGCGCATGGACGTTGGATTTCAGGCCGGATTTTACCGCCGAGGAATCCGGGCTGGATGCTTTCATTGACTGGGGTAAGGCCTTCATCGGGAGAACGGCCGCAGAGGCCGAGCAAAGGACCGGCCCCAGGCATCGACTGGTCACGATGACCGTAGACACCGATGCCATCGACGTGGTGGGCGACGAAGCAGTGCTGAAAGATGGCAAATGCGTGGGTCATGTCACCTCTGGTGGTTATGCGCATCATGTCGGGCGGTCGATGGCGATGGGCTATTTGCCTGTGGGTCTCGCCAAAGATGGGATGGCACTCGAGATTGAGATCAACGGCGTGGCTTATCCTGCGAGGGTCGTCGGCCACGCCCTATATGATCCTAACGGCGGCAACATGCGTTGCTAGTCAGCCGGAATTGTTGCCGTCTTCGTTGACACTTTAGTTTCAATCGCCCATCCACCTGCCAACGGACGTTCTCGGATGAGGCATGGGTATGAAGATTGCGATGATCGGGACCGGCTATGTGGGTCTGGTGTCGGGGGTGTGCTTTTCCGATTTCGGGCATGACGTGGTCTGCGTCGACATCAATCCGAAGAAGATCGAGATGCTCGAACGCGGCGAAGTGCCGATTTACGAGCCGGGCCTTCGAGGATCTGATGGCCAAGAACGTGGCCGCCGGACGGCTGACGTTTTCCGGCGATCTGGCCGCATCCGTTGCCGGGGCCGAAGCCGTGTTCATCGCCGTTGGCACCCCGACCCGCCGCGGCGATGGCCATGCCGATCTGACCTATGTGTTCGCCGCGGCCGAAGAGATCGCGAAGGCGATCACCGGTTACACGGTCGTTGTCACGAAATCGACGGTGCCTGTCGGCACCAACCGCAAGGTCAAGCAGATCATCGCCAAGACCAATCCGAAGGCCGAATTCGACGTCGCCTCGAACCCGGAATTCCTGCGCGAAGGTGCCGCGATTGACGATTTCATGCGGCCCGACCGGGTGATCGTCGGCGTGCAGTCGGATCGCGCGGGCGCAGGTGATGAACGAGGTCTACCGCCCGCTCTTCCTGCGCGATTTCCCGGTCGTCACCACCGATCTCGAAAGCGCCGAGATGATCAAATACGCGGCCAATGCCTTTCTGGCGACCAAGATCACCTTCATCAACGAGATCGCGGCGCTGTGCGAAAAGGTCGGCGCGGATGTGAAGGAGGTGTCGCAAGGGCATCGGGCCTGGACAACCGGATCGGCAACAAGTTCCTGCATGCGGGGCCGGGCTATGGCGGGTCGTGTTTTCCCAAGGATACCAGCGCTTTGGCGCGGATCGGGCAGGAACATGCAGTGCCGATGCAGATCGTCGAGACGGTCATCAAGGTCAACGACCAGGTCAAGCGGCGGATGATCGACAAGATCCTCGACCTTTGCGATGGCAGCGTGAAGGGCAAGACCATCGCGGTGCTGGGCGTGACGTTCAAGCCCAACACCGACGACATGCGCGATGCGCCCGTCGCTGACCATCGTGCCCGCACTGGTCGGCGGCGGCGCCAAGGTGCGCGTTGTCGATCCGCAGGGGCGGCGCGAGGGCGAGGATCTGTTGCCGGGCGTCGACGTGGGTTGAGGATGCCTATAAGGCGGCTCAGAACGCCGATGCTGTCGTGCTCCTGACCGAATGGAACGAATTTCGGGCGCTGGATCTGGAACGGCTGGCCAAGAAGATGACGACGCCCCGGATGGCCGACTCTGCGCAACGTCTATTCGCCCCGCGACGCCAAACGCGCCGGGTTTGAAACCTATGTCGCTGTGGGGCGCTAGATCGCAGCATGAAAGCCGGATTGGTCTTTCTGGTGCTGGCCTATGTCCTCAGCCAGTTTTACCGCGCGTTTCTGGCGGTTATGGCACCGGCGCTGTTGCAGCGACATCGGCGTCGGGCCAGATGTGCTTTCGATGGCATCGGGCCTTTGGTTCATCGCCTTTGCCGCAATGCAGATTCCGGTGGGCTGGGCGCTGGACCATGTCGGGCCGCGCTGGACCGCGTCCGCATTGCTGGGCCTTGGCGGAGCTGGCGGCGCGCTGGTCTTTGCCGTGGCGCAGGGGCCCTGGGCGATCTACGTCGCAATGGTGCTGATCGGTATCGGCTGTTCGCCGGTACTGATGGCCAGCTACTACATCTTCGCGACGGGTCTATTCGCCCGCGGTTTTCGGCACCCTGGCCGGTGCGGTGATCGGCATCGGTTCGCTGGGCAATCTGGCGGGCTCTGTGCCGCTTGGCAATGGCGGTCGAGGGCTTCGGCTGGCGCGAGACCTTGACCGGATCTGGCCGCCGTTACGCTGACCGTCGCGGTGGCAATCGCGGCGTTTGTGAAGGACCCCGAGAGGCCGGAGCTCGACCGCGACGGGGCGCGGGTCGCTGCTGGATCTGCTGAAGATTCCGGCGCTCTGGTTCATCCTGCCGATGATGCTGGTCAACTATGCCCCGTCCGCGGCGCTGCGCGGGCTTGTGGGTCGGGCCATATCTGACGCGACGTCTACGGCTATGACGCCAGCGGCATTGGCAAGATCACCCTGTCTGATGGGGATCGCCATGATCGTCGGCAATTTCGCCTATGGTCCGATGGACCGGGTGTTCGGCACCCGCAAATGGGTGGTGCTGACCTGGCAACCTGCTCGGTGCCGCGTGCCTGTTGGCGCTGTGGCTCGATCCTGACGGCAACATCTTGCGCACCTCGTTGCTGATTGCGGCGGTGGGTCTCTTCGGCGCTTCGTTTCCGCTGGTCATGGCGCATGGCCGCAGCTTCGTTCCTGCCCATCTGACAGGGCGGGGCGTGACCTTGCTGAATCTTTTTGGAATCGGCGGCGTGGGTTCCTGCAGTTCTTCAGCGGCGAGATGCATGCCGGCGCTGCTGGCGGCGGGCAATACCGTGACCGAAACCTATGGCCTCTTGTTCCTTGGGTTGGCGCTGGTGCTGTTGGCTGGCTGCGCCGTATATCTTTTCAGCCGCGACCACGCCGTGTAAGCCCCGGCCATGGACAAGGCCACGGAACCGCCCTGAAATCGCAAGACGTCGAGGTCATCGCCCCGAACCTCAAACGCCGCCTGTCCGGCGTCACCACGACCGTGCTGCGGCTGGTACCGGTGCAGGCCGAATCGATCGGCATTGCCACGACCGGGCCGGGCCTGCCCGAGACGCTGCCGCACTCTGCCGCTGTGGCGTATGTTCGTGCTGCCGCGCGATCGCTGGCGGGTCTGGCATGCCCGGCGAAACACCGAGATGGCGCTGGGTCTGGTGTTGCGCCATGTGCTTCGGCGCAAGCTGCGGCTGCTGTTCACTTCGGCGGCGCAACGCGATGCATTCGCACTATACCAAGGCGCTGATCGCGCGGATGGATGCGGTGATCGCAACCTCGCCGCAAGCCGCAGGCTATCTGGAGCGGCCCGCCACGGTCATCATGCACGGCGTCGACACAGACGAGTTCCAACCCGCGCAGCGACAAGGCGGCGCTGCGCTACGCCTTGGACTGCCGCCGGGCATGCTGATCGGATGTTTCGGGCGGATCGGCCTCAGAAGGGCACCGATGTGCTGGTCGACGCGGCGTTTGCGGTTCTTGCCGAGGCATCCTGAGGCGAAGATGGTCTTCACCGGGCGGGTCACGGCGGACAATCAGGGCTATGTCGACGACCTGAAGGCACGGCTGAGAGGCGGCAGGGCTGGCCGAGCGCGTGATCTGGCGCGGCGAAGTCAGTTGGGACGATCTGGTCAAACATTATCAGGCGATGGACCTGTTCGTAGCGCCAGCCCGTTGGGAAGGCTTCGGCCTGACGCCGATCGAGGCGATGGCCTGCGGAGTGCCGGCCAGTTGCGACGCGCGTCGGCGCCTTCGAGGCGCAGATCGTCGAGGGTGAAACCGGGCGGCTGGTCGATCCCGGCGATGCGGGCGCGCTGGCGGCGGCCATTAGATGGCATGCTGTCGGACCGGGAAAGCCTTGGCCCGGATGGGTGAGGCGGGCCGCGCGCATGTGCTGCAGCGCTTTCACCATCGAGCGAGAGGCCGAAGCCATCGTGGAGGTCTACCGCGATCTTCTGGCGCGACGCGTCTCGCCCTGGCTTTCCTGCGGCGGGCGCGTCTGGTGCTGGACCGATACCGCGATGGCGCGCATGCTGGCGGAGTATTCCGCGCCGCGCGACGACCTGCTGGAAGAGACTGCGCGGCAAGCGGGTCGCGATCGTCGGCAATGCGCGGGCGCTGGCGGACACGGACTCACGGCGAGGACATCGACGAGGCCGATCTGGTGGTCCGCATCAATCGCGCGCCCCGGCCCAGCGCCTTATCGCATGGCACCCGAACCGACTGGCTGGCGCTGGCGACATCGCTGGACCGACGGAAGGCGCGCAGCATCGGCGCGCGGCGGATCCTGTGGATGAGTCCACAAGCGCAAGCGGCTGCCGCTTTGGGCGCTGGATACCGACGGCTTCTATCTGCATCCGGACGGCGAATTCGCGTCTCTGCGCGATCTCTCGGGCGCGCCGCCAACGACCGGGCTGATGATGATCGACATGGCTGCGGAATCAGAGGCAGCCGCGATCGACCTTTACGGATTCGATTTCTTCGCCAGCCTGTCGCTGACTGGCAGCCGCAGCGCGGCCGATGTGCCTCATGATTTCGGTGGCGAGGCGGCATTTGTCGAACAGTTGATCGAAACCGATCCGCGAGTGACACTCTACCCAATGAAATAAGGGCGGCGCCGCGAAAGCCTCTTTCCCGCCCCTCGGCGATCCGGTAAGGGACCGCGTCTGATCCGAAGACCCGAAGGAGAGCCAAATGGGCTATAAAGTCGTCGTCGTTGGCGCCACTGGCAATGTGGGCCGCGAAATGCTGAACATTCTGGCCGAACGCCAGTTCCCCGTCGATGAGATCGCTGCGCTCGCGTCGCGCAAATCGCTGGGCACCGAGGTCAGCTTTGGCGACAAGACCCTGAAGATCAAGGATCTGGACACGTTCGACTTCACCGGCTGGGACATCGCGCTGTTTGCGGTCGGGTCCGAGGCGACCAAGACAATATGCGCCCAAGGCCGCCAAGTCGGGCTGCGTCGGTAATCGACAACTCGTCGCTCTATCGCTACGACCCCGAGGTGCCGCTGATCGTGCCCGAGGTGAACGCCGATGCGATAATGGGCTATTCCAAGAAGAACATCATCGCAAACCCGAACTGTTCGACGGCACAGATGGTTGTGGCGCTGAAGCCGTTGCATGACCGCGCGAAGATCAAGCGGGTCGTTGTCAGTACCTACCAGTCGGTGTCGGGAGCCGGCAAGGAAGGCATCGACGAATTGTGGAACCAGACCAAGGGCATCTATGTTCCGGGTCAGGAAGTGGCGCCGTCAAAGTTCACCAAGCAGATCGCCTTCAACGTGATCCCGCATATCGACGTGTTCATGGAAGATGGATCGACCAAGGAAGAGTGGAAGATGGTCGCCGAGACCAAGAAAATCATCGACCCCAAGATCAAGGTCTCCGCAACCTGTGTGCGTGTGCCAGTCTTCGTTGGTCATTCCGAAGCAGTGAACATCGAGTTCGAGGAGCATCTGGACGAGGACGAGGCGCGCGACATCCTGCGGCAGGCACCGGGCGTTCTGGTCGTCGACAAGCGCGAAAACGGGGGTTACGTTACGCCGGTGGAATGCGTCGGCGACTATGCGACGTTCGTTAGCCGCATCCGTCAGGACTCCACGATCGACAACGGCCTGAACCTGTGGTGCGTCAGCGACAACCTGCGCAAAGGTGCAGCGCTGAACGCGGTTCAGATTGCCGAGGTTCTGGGGCAGCGGGTGTTGAAAAAGGGCTGACGCCCGAACCTATCAAGCGATCAGAATTTCAGTTACGACCCGCCGCCGATTGCCTGCTTCAGGTCCCCGTATTCCTCGCAATTCCCGCAGAGTTGCTGTAGGCGCGCCAGGTTCTCCTGAGCTTTGGGCATCTGTCCGGTCTCGACATACAATTCCCCTTGGTATTCCAGCGCGCCAAGGTGCTTTGGGTCAAACCGCAGGGCGGCGTCATAGTACTTGGCGGCGTTATCATACTGGCCCAGCTTGCGGCTGGAATAGCCCAGAAGGTTCCAGGCGTCGGCGTTCTTGGCGTCGGTCTTGACCACTGCGGCAAGCAGGTTGATCGCTTTGGCGAAATTGCCTGCGTCCGCTGCCGCCTTGGCTGCCGCATAACCCGCGACCGAGGTATTTGTTTGGCTATCGCTGCCACCAGAGCCAGCGGCATGCGCCCCTGTAGCGCCCAGAAGCGCTGCGATGGCGACGGAGGCCAAAAGGTTGAACAGTCGGTTCATCGTGACCACTCCCTGCTTGTCATCCATCCCCATCCTACACCACCTGCGCCAATCCTGGTGCACACGATTGCGAGACGGGAGCCGGCTGGGTGTCGTCGATCCATTCGGACCGACACGAAGTGGTTCAAATCGCGACGAAGGCTTTTTCTTGGGCGTCAAATTGCTGTAACCCACCTTCACCGACATCAGTCCAAAGGCCATGCAGGGTCATCATCTCAGCCTCGACCGCCTCGCGTACGAAAGGGAAGGTCATCAGATTGTCCAGCGAGACCAGCACCGCCTCTTTCTCGAGGGCGCGAAGCTGTTCGGCCTGGTCCTTGATTGAGGACACTTTTTCGTATCCGGGCCGCAGTATGTCCATCCAGCGACCAACAAAGCTGGACTTTTGCTCGAGTTCGGGCGCTTGGCCGGAACACATGGCATGGCACCCGTTGACTCCGCCGCAGTTGGAATGGCCCAGAACGATGATGTGGGCAACCTTCAAGGCGGTCACCGCGAATTCCACGGCCGCCGACGTTCCGTGCGATTTTCCGTCAGGTTCGTAGGGCGGCACAAGGTTGGCGATATTGCGGTGGATAAAGAATTCGCCCTGATCCGCGCCGAAGATCGACGTGACATGGACACGGCTATCGCAGCAACTGATCACCATGGCGCGGGGGTGCTGGCCGCCCTCTGCCAGACGACGATACCACGCCTTGTTGTCATTGTAGGTCGTTGCTTTCCAGCCGTGATAGCGTTGCACCAGATATGAAGGCAGAGGCTTTGCGTGATCCATTGTTGTCCCAGTCCCTGTCGGTTGTTGCTTGTGTCTAGGCGGCATTTAAGATGGATTCGAGCCATTTCTAGCTACGGTTTCAACTCTTTCTTGAACCTGTCGCGCGATGTTGGCTGCGCCTGAGGGGGCAAACGCAAATCGGGGTGATGATCGTGCAGGGGAAATTAATGCCTGTTGAGAAGGTGCGGTTGGACAATGTCCATCTGGAAGAGCTGTATACGAAGCTTGGGCCGACTGGGGCCGAGGATTTCATATCCAGAACAATGGAGGAGTTGGCAGTGCAGTTGGCCAAGCTGGGTCGTAACCACAGCGCTGGTCGGATCGATGAGGTGCGGAAGGTCGCGGTTTTGATCGGGTCGCTTTCCGATCAGATCGGGATGTCCAACGTTGCGCGCGTCGCTCTGGACGTTGCTGATTTGTCAGCGCGCAACGACGGTGCGGCACTCGCCGCGACGGTTGCGCGGCTGGGGCGAATTGGCGAATCCTCTCTGATGGCGGTGTGGGATTTGCAGGGCTTGTCGGGGTAGCCTCTTGCGGGCGGCGTGAATGGGAATAGTCTGGCGGCGATCCGACCAGACGGAATGACCCATGACCCTGATTTTTTCTCGAAAGACCAAATCGGCAATTCCGCTCTACGTGCTCGCAAAGAGCCAGCTGGACGAATGGCGAGCGGGGCTGCCGGAACTGCAGGCGTCCTGGGTCGCTTGCGCCGGATTTAGGGCCGCTGTCGGAGAGGTCATCACCGTCCCTGACGCCAATGGGCGGATTGCCCTTGCGGCGATCGGGCTTGGTGATATGCGCGACCAGCGGCGCAGCCGGTTCACCCTGGCCGCCGCGCGCGACAAGTTGCCAGAGGCCGTCTATCGGCTAACGGGCGACTTGACGGGTGCCGCGCTGAACGAGGCTGCGCTGGGCTGGCTGCTGGCTGGCTATCGCTTTGACCGCTATGCCAACGCGCCAGCACCAAAGGCCGAGATGATTGCGCCCGACGGAGTCGATGCCAAACGGCTCGTCATGATCGCGAAGGCAGAGGGGCTTACTCGCGACCTGATCAATACACCAGCTTCGGATATGGGGCCGGCCGAACTTGAGAAGGCAGCATTGACCCTTGCCAAAGAATTCAAGTCAAAGGCAAAGGTCGTCAAGGGTGACGATCTTTTGAAGCATAATTTCCCGATGATCCACGCTGTCGGCCGTGCCTCGGACCGGGTGCCCCGGCTGATTGACTTTTCGTGGGGAAAAAGGGGTCCAAAGATCACTCTGGTTGGCAAGGGCGTCTGTTTTGACACTGGCGGACTGAATATCAAGCCCGGCGCGTCGATGGGTCTCATGAAAAAGGACATGGGCGGGGCGGCCACGGTGCTTGGACTGGCGCGGACGATCATGGCTCTGGGCCTGCCGGTCCGCCTGAGGGTACTGATCCCGGCGGTCGAAAATTCAATTAGCGGAGCGTCGTTCAGACCGCAAGACATCCTGACTTCGCGTAAGGGTCTGACGGTCGAAATCAACAATACCGACGCCGAGGGGCGCCTGGTCTTGGCCGATGCGCTGACGCTTGCGGATGAGGGTAAGCCCGATCTGGTTTTGTCGATGGCGACGTTGACAGGCGCGGCGCGGGTAGCGGTAGGGCCGGACCTCGTGCCATTTTATGCCACCGAGCCGACCGATGCTGCGGCCATTTCTGCTGCCGCCGAGCGGGTGCGCGATCCGGTCTGGCAAATGCCGTTCTGGGATCCTTACGAACCGCTGATCGAGCCGGGCATAGCTGATCTGGACAATGCACCATCTGGCGGCATGGCAGGCTCGATCACCGCCGCCTTGTTTTTGCGTCGTTTCGTGACCGACACGCCGCGTTATGTCCATTTCGATATTTACGGCTGGCAACCCAAAGCCGCGCCCGGCCGGCCCAAAGGTGGCGTGGGCCAAGGCGCACGAGCGGTGCTGGATGCACTGCCCGAACTGCTGGGGTTGTAGATGGATTGGCGCCTGACACCGACCAATGGACGCGTCGCGGCGCAGCAGCTTCACGGTAAGGTGGAGGCCGAGCGGTTCACCGACGGCGAGGCGCGGCAAGTCTCGGTGCCGGTTTGCGATCTGCGGAAAGAACCGCACACCATGCGTCGCGAGCGCCAGTTGCTTTTTGGCGATACGTTCACCGTGCTGGAGGATCGCGACGGGTTCGCCTTTGGACAGTCCGGCAGGGATGGCTATTGTGGCTACGTCCGCAGCGCCGATTTGCAGGCAGCGCAAACGGCGACCCATATCGTTGGGGCACGCGGAACTCACGCGTATTCTGCGCCCAATATCAAAATACCAGAAATCATGGCACTTTCCTTCGGGTCGAAACTTTCGGTCGAGGACGAGGATGGCAGGTTCGTCAGGACGCATGAGGGGCACTACCTGCCCTGGGTACATGTTCGCGCGCTTGACAGGCCGTTCAGCGATCCTGTTGCGGTGGCTGAAGTGTTTCTTGGAACGCCCTACCTTTGGGGCGGCAATTCCGGCGCCGGCATCGACTGTTCGGGGCTGGTACAGGCGGCGCTGCTTGCCTGTGGCATCGGCTGTCCGGGCGACAGCGACCTGCAGGAACAGGCGCTGGGGCAACCGCTTTCGGACGTGGCGAGCACTCGGCGCGGTGATCTGTTCTTCTGGAAGGGGCATGTTGCAA
Organism: uncultured Alphaproteobacteria bacterium; assembly: GCA_963714615.1. GTDB lineage: Bacteria > Pseudomonadota > Alphaproteobacteria > Rhodobacterales > Rhodobacteraceae > JAHEAO01. The sequence goes on from CAVQOV010000015.1 coordinate 24,499, forward strand.
TGGCTGTCGACGACGAACGCCTGATCCATGCCAATGGGCACACGATGTCTGTGGCCTATGAGCCGATCAAGGCCACGATTGCGCGGATAGAGGCGGCGGGCGAGGGGCCGGTGACGTCTCGTCGACGGATCTAGTCGATCGGGCGGATCAGTTTGCGGTCGAGGACCCGCAGCACGGTGCGCAGATCGTGGCCGCGTTTCAACACTTGCCCGTCCATTGCGATAACTGCGTACAGTCCCTGCTTCTGCCGCAGCTTAGGACGTTTCTCGATGCGGTAGATCGGATGTTCGGCGGTGCGTCGAAACACCGAGAAAACCGCCGCTTCCTTCAGAAAAGACATGCCGTAATCGCGCCATTCGCCAGCGGCGACCATGCGGCCATACAGCGTCAGGATAACGCCCAGTTCGCTGCGGTCGAATACAACCTGATCCGAGGTGCTCCCCTGACCGGGGAAAGGCGTTGGGGTCTGAACGTTCATTAGCAAAGAGTGGCCGCAAGCGCGCGCGAAATCAAGCCTGCCGCGATTTCGCCGCGAAAACACCCGCGAGAAACCGCAAGCGATCCATTTTGGCGCCGGGTTTTCAAGTGATTGATGAACCTGTAGCGGCTAACGCTATCCCCGGCGTCATGGATTAACAGCCCCCACCCAGCCCGTGGCGCCGGGGACCTACAGCCCCCGAGCGCAAGCCCGGGGGTTTTCTTTTTTTGCCGCTCACGGTCGTTTGTCATGCTTTTCTTTAAGACATTACAACATTTCAAACCGCGTCTTGTAAAAAATTGGAACCTCTGATGACCCGCTTTTCGCGGCTTCACGCAGATTGGAAATCCCGCTTTATGGAATTCAGTGCCGCGCTATAGTCCGGCGATAACCGAGTGGGAGTTTGTCATCGTGAAGAAACCCGGAATTACCGTCATCTGTGGCGTTGCGATTGTTGCCGCAGGTCTGGCTTGGTCCAAGGACGGAGTGCAAAACCCCGTCGTCAAAGAACGCATGGCGCTGATGCAGTCAATTTCTGCCGATGCGAAGGTTCTTGGCGACATGGCTACTGGCAAAGCCTCTTTCGACGCGGATGCGGCCAGCGGTGCGATCGGCGGATTGGCCGGCAATGCCAATCTGATCACCGAGAGGTTCGAGCCGCAAGAGGACGATCCGGTGTCAGAGGCAAAGCCCGAGATCTGGTCGAACTGGGACGATTTCGGCGGCAAGGCCGAGGGTTTGTTCAAGGTTGCGCTGATCTCCGATGTCAGCAGTCTTGAGGCTGTTCAGGCCAGCATGGCCAATATCGGCGGTGCGTGCAAAGCCTGCCATTCGACCTTTCGGGAATAGCCCTTAACCACACCAGACGCGGGCGATGTTGCCGGCCCTGTCTTTCTGAATGTTCAGCCGTTCTGGGTTGAAATCCATCGTCATCGGCTGATCCGGTTCCAGGATGCGGACCGGCCCGGCAAACTTTGTGGTCTGCAAAATACTGCCGGGTTGGCCGACGAGGCCGACAAGTTCCGCCGCGCCGCAGGTGTTTTTCACGCCAGCCCCGGGTTCGGTCTGGGCAAGGCATCCGGCGGGGAGCACAAGGACAACTGCGATCAGGAACCTTTTCATCAGGACTGGGCCTTACGGTTGAAACGCGCAGGGGTTTGCGTAAGGTATCCGCAAACCAGTTCAGGAGGAAGACCCATGCGCACACGCGCGGCTGTTGCCACGAAGTCCGGATCGCCATTGGAGATCATGGAAGTGAACCTCGCGGGTCCGAAGGCGGGCGAGGTTCTGGTCGAGATCAAGGCGACCGGGATTTGCCATACCGACGAGTTCACCCTGTCGGGCGCCGATCCCGAGGGGCTGTTCCCGGCGATTCTGGGCCATGAGGGCGCGGGCGTGGTGCTGGAGGTCGGGCCAGGCGTCACAAGCCTCAAACCGGGCGATCACGTGATCCCGCTTTACACGCCCGAATGCCGGGAATGCGAGTATTGCCTGAACCCCAAGACCAACCTCTGCCAGTCGATCCGCTCGACGCAGGGCCAGGGGCTGATGCCGGACGGAACCTCGCGGTTCAGCACGCTCGATGGCGATCCGATCCTGCATTACATGGGCTGCTCGACGTTCTCGAACCACACCGTGCTGCCCGAGATTGCGCTGGCCAAGGTGCGCGAGGACGCGCCGTTCGACAAGATCTGCTACATCGGCTGCGGCGTGACCACCGGCATCGGCGCCGTGATCAACACCGCCAAGGTCGAGATCGGCAGCCGGGCGATCGTGTTCGGGCTGGGCGGCATCGGCCTGAACGTGATTCAGGGGCTGCGGCTGGCCGGGGCCGACCAGATCGTCGGCGTCGATCTGAACCCCGACAAGAAAGCCGATGGCGAAGCGGTTCGGGATGACCGATTTCGTGAACCCCAAGGAGGTCGACGGCGATCTGGTGGCCTATCTGGTGAACCTGACGAAGGGCGGCGCGGATTACACCTTTGATGCGACCGGCAACGTCGGTGTCATGCGCACGGCGCTGGAAGCCGCGCACAAGGGCTGGGGCGAGAGCATCATCATCGGCGTGGCGCCGGCGGGGGCCGAGATTTCCACCCGGCCGTTCCAGCTGGTCACCGGCCGGGTCTGGCGCGGCACCGCGTTCGGCGGCGCGCGCGGGCGCACGGATGTGCCCAAGATCGTCGACTGGTACATGGACGGCAAGATCGAGATCGACCCGATGATCACCCACACCCTGACGCTGGAGGATATCAACAAGGGCTTCGATCTGATGCATGCCGGCGAAAGCATCCGATCGGTCGTGGTGTATTGATGTCTAACCGTGACCGCCCGCTATACGCCGTTCTGATCGACGCGGACAACATCCCGGCGCGGTTCGCCGAGGCGATCTTGAAGGAAATTACCAGCTACGGCGAGCCAGGACTGCGGCGGGTTTATGGTGACTGGTCCAGCCCTCAACTGTCGCAATGGTCGGGCAAGGCCAAGGAACTGGGGTTGGTGGCACACCAGCAATCGGCCAATACCAAGGGCAAGAATGCAAGCGACATTGGCCTGGTGATTGACGCGATGGATATTCTGCACGCTGGGCGGTTCGACGGCTTTGTGCTGGTATCCTCGGACAGCGATTTCACCCGGTTGGCCAGCCGGATCCGCGAGCAGGGGTTGGATGTGATCGGGATCGGTGCATCGAAAACGCCGGAAGCGCTGCGCAACAGCTGCAACCGGTTCGTGTTTCTGGAAAACATCGTGGAGGAACCCGCCGAAGGGCCGAAGGGTGGCACCGCCACGGCCAGCGGCAAAAAGGCGCCAAAGGATGCGACCAACCTGATCGTGCGGGCGATGGACAAGATCGAACAAGAGGACGACTGGTACACTCTTGGTCAGATTGGTCAGTATATCGTGGCTGACAATCCCGATTTCGACACCCGCAGCTATGGCAAGCGCAAGCTGAGCGATCTGGTGCAGGAATTGAAGCGGTTCGAGACCAAGCGCGTTGGCAACCAGTTGTTAATCCGGCGGGTGGACTGACTGCCGGCAACCCGGGGCGTAATTGTCACATGCCATTGTAATCCGGGGCGGTTTGGATAGTTTAGAACCATTCTAATTCGGAGTGCCAAATGATCCCCGGTTTAACCTCACGAAAACGCTTTGTCAGACCTGAGCGAACAGGAAATTCTGGCGCTGGCGATTTCGTCGGAAGAGGACGATGCGCAGCATTTACCGGCTGTATGCCGAACGGTTGCGCGCCGATTTCCCGGCCTCGGCCAAGGTGTTCGATGGCATGGCCGAGGAAGAGGACACGCATCGCCGCCGTCTGATCGAGCTGCACCAGAAGCGGTTCGGTGAGGTAATCCCGCTGATCCGGCGCGAACATGTCTCGGGTTACTATGCGCGCCGTCCGGTCTGGCTGGTGGAAAACCTTGGGCTGGAGCGGATGCGCGACGAGGCCGAGGCGATGGAAAAGCAGGCCGAGAATTTCTACCGGATGGCCGCCGAGCGTACGTCCGACGCCGATACCAGCAAGCTTTTGGGCGATCTGGCGGCGGCAGAGGCTGGACATTCGGCGAAAGCGGACAAGCTGGAGCAAAAGCACCTTGATCCCGAGTCGCGCGACAGTGAGGATCGCGAGGCGCACCGCAAGTTCGTGCTGACCTGGGTGCAGCCGGGGTTGGCCGGGCTGATGGACGGGTCGGTATCGACCCTGGCGCCGATCTTTGCGGTGGCCTTTGCGACGCAGAACACCCACACCACGTTTCTGGTCGGGCTGGCGGCGTCGGTGGGCGCGGGCATCTCGATGGGGTTCACCGAAGCGGCATCGGATGACGGGCAGCTTTCGGGGCGCGGGTCGCCGGTCAAGCGCGGAATCTCGGCCGGGGTGATGACGACGCTGGGCGGGCTGGGCCACGCGCTGCCCTACCTGATCCCGCATTTCTGGACCGCGACGATCATCGCGATGGTCGTGGTTTTCATAGAGTTGTGGGCGATAGCCTGGATCCAGAACCGCTATATGCAGACACCGTTCCTGCGGGCGACGTTTCAGGTGGTGCTGGGTGGAGCGCTGGTATTTGCGGCCGGGGTGTTGATTGGCGGCGGGTAGCCGGGGGCTGTCTGCCCCCGGACCCCCGAGGATATTTCCGGACAGAAGATGACGGCGGATGGCCCCGAGTTGCGTGCGAGGCGCGGCTGCGGTAGCGCTGGAGAGGTGCAAGGAGGGCTTGGGATGGAAGTTGCGTCCGAAAACCGGTGTTTTGGCGGGGTGCAGGGGGTTTACCGGCATGGCTCGGTCGCGACCGGGACCGAGATGACCTTTGGCTTGTTCCTGCCGGAAGAGGCGGCGTATGGGCCGGTGCCGGTACTGTGGTATCTCTCGGGTCTGACCTGCACGCATGAAAATGCGATGGTCAAGGCGGGGGCGCAGGGTTGGGCTGCGGAGGCGGGGATAGCGCTGGTGTTTCCCGATACCTCGCCGCGTGGGCCGGACGTTGCTGATGACGAAGGCCTATGATCTGGGTCAGGGTGCGGGGTTCTACATTGATGCGACCGAGGCGCCCTGGGCAGCGCATTTCCGGATGGAAAGCTATATCATCGACGATCTGCACGACGCGGTGATGCAGCACTTTCCCCTGGAGAAGAACCGGCAGGCGATCACCGGGCATTCGATGGGCGGGCACGGGGCGCTGACGCTGGCGATGAAATACCCAGAGCGGTTCCGCTCGGTGTCGGCCTTTGCGCCGATCTGCAATCCTGTCGCAAGCGATTGGGGGCGCAAACAATTGAACGCCTATCTGGGGCCGGATGAAGCGCAACTGGGCGGCCCATGACGCGGCGGCTTTGATGGCCGCGCGCGGTTTTGACGGGCCAGTGTTGATCGATACCGGGTCTGCGGATCCCAACATGGATTTGCTGCGGCCGGAGACTCTGGCAGAGGCGATTGCGGTGCGGCGGCAGCAGGCTGTATGGCGGATGCAGCCGGGCTATGACCACAGCTATTTTTTCGTGTCGAGTTTCATGCAAGAGCATGTCGCTTTCCATGCCGACGCGCTTTTGGCGTGAGGCTTGCCCGATGATCTATGTCGATGCGGATGCCTGCCCGGTGAAGGCCGAGGCCGAGAAGGTGGCGACGCGGCATCGACTGAAGGTGTTCATCGTCTCGAATGGCGGATTGCGGCCGTCGGAGAACCCTTTCGTCGAGATGGTGTTCGTGCCGGACGGGCCGGATGTCGCCGATATGTGGATCGCACGAGCGCGCCGGTGTCGGCGATGTCGTCGTGACGGGGGATATTCCGCTGGCCGCGAAATGCGTCGAGGCAGGGGCGCGGGTGATCAAGCACAATGGCGAGCCGCTGACCCGCGCCAATATCGGCAATGTGCTGGCGACACGCGATCTCATGACCGATTTGCGCGCCGCCGATCCGTTCCGGCAGGGCGGCGGCAAGGGCTTTACAAAGGCGGACCGGTCTCGTTTCCTCGATGCGTTGGAACGGGCGGTGCAGGCTGCGGGAAGGGATGCGAAAGATGGCGGTTGAGGCGGTGATTTTCGATATCGGCAATGTGCTGATCGAGTGGCAGCCCGGAGCGGTTTTACGATGCGGCGATTGGCGAGGAGCGGCGGCGCGCGCTGTTTTCCGGTGTCGATCTGCACGGGATGAACGACCGGGTCGATCGCGGCGCGCCGTTTCGCGAGACGATATACGGCACGGCCGAGGCGTATCCGGATTTCCGTGACGAGGTTCGGATGTGGCATGACCACTGGATCGAGATGGCAAGCCCCGAGATCCCGCATTCGATCAGCTTGCTGCGGGCGTTGCGGGCGCGTGGAGTGCCGGTCTTTGCGCTCTGTCGAATTTCGGCGTCGGCAGCTTTGAATACGCCGAGACGATCTATCCGGTGCTGGGAGAGTTCGACCGGCGATACATCTCTGGCTACATGAAGGTTGTGAAGCCGGATCCCGAGATTTACCGCAGGGTCGAGGCAGATTGTGGCGTCGCGCCGGAGCGGGCTTTTGTTTGCCGATGACCGGACAGACAATATCGAGGTTGCGGCCGCACGCGGCTGGCAGATGCATTTGTTCGACGGACCGCAGGGCTTGGCAGCACGACTGGTGGCCGAGGGCTTGTTGAGCGACGCGGAGGCGGCGGCATGAGCGTCGAGATCATTCCCTTTGCCGAAGGTCAGGCACTGCTGGACTGGCTGGCGCTGACCGATGCGTTGGAGGCCGGGCATTCTGTTGCCGCGCGCCGAGATCAAGGATTCGTTCCTGTATCGCGGCGACGATACTGTGCTGTCCCGGGCGGCCTGGATTGACGGGCTGGGGATCGCGGTGAAGATCGGCGACGATCTTTCCGGGCAACAAGGCGGCGGGCAAAGCCAGCGTCAATGGCGGCGTGACGCTGTTATTCGGATGCGGATGGCACGCTGGAAGCGGTCGTGGATTTCCATCTGGTGACGAAGTGGAAGACCGCTGGCGACAGTCTGCTGGCGGCGCGGAAGCTGGCGCGCAAGAACAGCGCGCAAGATCCTGATCATCGGCGCGGGGACGGTGGCGCAGTCGTTGCGCGAGGCCTATGGCGCGGCGTTTCCGGATGCCGTCGTTCACGGTGTGGAACCGGATCCGCGACGGGGCAGAGGCCTTGCGGCCGACGTTTCCCGGCATGGCCGTGGTCGATGATCTGGAAGCGGCAGTAGCGGGCGGCGGATATCGTGACCTCGGCCACCATGACGACCGAGCCGATCCTGAAGGGCGAATGGTTGCAGCCGGGGCAGCATGTCGATCTGATCGGGGCTTACCGGCCCGACATGCGCGAGGCCGATGATGAGGCATTGCGGCGGGCGCGGATTTTCGTCGACAGTCGTGCGACGACTATGGGTCATATCGGCGAGTTGAAAACGCCGTTGGCAAAGCGGGGTGATCGGCGAGGCGGATGTGCAGGCGGATTACTATGATCTTGCCAGCGGTGCCTTTGCGCGGAGATCCGACGACGAGATCACCTTGTTCAAGAACGGCGGTGGGGCGCATCTGGATCTGATGACCAGCGCCTATATTCTGGAGGCCTGGCGCGGACGATGATGACAGAGGATCAGATCGAGGCGTTTCGCCGCGACGGCGTGGTTGTTGTCCGTGGTGTATTCAAGGACTGGGTCGATGTGATGGCCGAAGGTGTGGCGCGAAACATGGCCGAACCGGGGGAGTATGCCAGCGAGAATGCGGTCAGCGCGGGGCGGTTCTTTGACGACTACTGCAACTGGACCCGTATCCCGGAGTTTGAGCGCATGGTGCGGGAAAGCCCGGCGGCGGAGTTGGCGGCGACCGCGATGAAATCGACGACCGCGCAGTTTTTTCATGATCACGTGCTGGTCAAGGAACCGGGCACGCCAAAGCCGACGCCGTGGCATCAGGACTCGCCGTATTACTTTGTCGAAGGACGGCAGACGGTCAGCCAATGGATCCCGCTTGATCCGGTGCGCGAGGCGAGTTTGCGGTTCATCGCGGGCTCGCATCTGTGGGACAAGATGGTGCGGCCGGTCAGCTGGGCGGATGACAGCGATTTTTATGACGCCAAGAGGAATGGACGCCGGTGCCGGACCCGGATGCGGACCCCGACAAGACCCGCGTGCTGGAATGGGCGATGGAGCCGGGCGATGTCGTGCTGTTCGATTACCGTACCGCACATGGCGCGCGCGGCAATATGTCGGGCACCCGGCGGCGGGCGCTGTCCTTGCGCTGGGTCGGCGACGATGCGCGTTATGTAGAGCGGCCGGGGCGGACCTCGCCGCCATTTCCGGGACATGGGATGGTCGCGGGGCAGAAGCTGCGCGAAGACTGGTTTCCGGTGGTTTGGCCGTCCGAAAACCGGATCCGGCGCCTTTGCTTTTGGCGCAAAGCGAAACCGGGGCCGGCGCTTGTGTTTTTGTCGGCGACAGCGAGATTGATGCCGAAACGGCCGGGCGTGCCGGGGTTCCTTTCGTGTTGTTCACCAAAGGGTACCGGAAGGCCCCCATCGCCGAGATCCCGCATTCGGCAGAGTTCAGTGACTTCCGGGACCTGCCCGGCGTGATCCGGCGGGTAGACGCGCAGGGTGCCGACTAGCCGATTTTGTCGTCGATCAGCGGGGTCGGTTTGGCGAACCGTTTTCCAGATCGCGTGTGTTGCGTCACGGTGACGGTCATGCCGTCCACCTCTACGCCGTATCCCTGCAATGTCTTTATCGACCGGGAAAGGTTTTCCGGCGTCATGCCCAGATAAGAAGCAAGGCGGCGCTTTTCCATTCGCAGATCGAATGTGGTACCGTGGTTGCGGTACTGGCGCAAAAGATAGTTGGCCAGACGCTCGACCGAGTTGCGCAGCTTCAGGTCTTTGGAATTCTTGATTGACCGATTTCGATAGCAGCTGGCCAGTTCGCTGACGATGGCCCGCGAAAAGGCAAGATCGTTGGCGAAGGCCAGCCGCACATCGGACGACGGGATCAACACGATCCTCGATTTCTCGGTCGTGCGGGCCGACATCAGGTAGGGCGCGTCCTTTATCGTTGCTGCAAGGATGAAGCTGGCGACCGGGCGCATCGTCGCCATCGTGGTTTCGCGGCCGTTCCATGCGGCAAAAAGCTCTACGCTGCCTTCGGTGACGATGTGAAAGAAATCGCAGGGATCGCCCTCGACGATCAGATCGACTTGTGGCGGAAAGGTCTGAACATAGGCGCCTCGCATCAGGTCTCAAACCTTCGTCCGAGACATGTCGCGAACAATGGCAAGGCCCGTATTCCTGAACTCGTCGGTTACGCGCATCATATCCTCTGACGTGTTCGCTTGACAAAATCAAGGTCATCGGATGCCGATATTGTCAACCTGTGACGTTGGGAACAGAACCGCTCATACCGAAACTTTCGCCCACGCTAACCACAATTCTTGATCCCCATTTATTTCGTCTGCCGACCCTCCGCGCTTTTTGACATAAATCAAGCTTTCGCCTGCGCCGACGCTGCTTTTCCTTCCTGCGAACAATTCTGCCCGCGTTCTTGTGGGCCATTCGGAAGGAAAGGTAACAACAATGAGTCCTGATGTATCAAGACAGGACCAGACGAGGGCCTTGGGGCTATCTACGGTCGCCTTTACGTTATGTTTCGCGGTCTGGACGATCTTCGCGATCATCGGTGTCCAGATCAAACAGCAACTTGGTCTGAACGAGACCGAGTTCGGTATTCTGGTGGCGACACCGATCCTTACCGGCTCGCTGACCCGGTTAATCCTTGGGATCTGGACCGAGCAATATGGCGGACGTCTTGTGTTTTCGCTTCAGATGGCGCTGACGGCCATAGCGACCTGGATGCTGACGGCTGCGGACACCTACATGATGTTCCTCGTGGCGGCTTTGGGCGTCGGTCTTGCCGGCGGTTCTTTTGCCATCGGTGTCGCATATGTGTCGCGCTGGTTTCCGCGTGAAAAGCAGGGAACGGCGCTTGGAATTTTTGGCGCTGGCAACGTCGGTGCCGCCGTGACCAAGTTCGGCGCACCTTTCGTGATGGTGGCGTTCGGCTGGGAAGCCGTTGCCAACGTCTGGGCGCTGGCCCTTGGCATCATGGCGGTCTTGTTCTTCATCTTCGCCAAGGACGATCCGGTGCGCGCCAAGCTGCGCGCCAAGGGGGCCAAGCCACCGACGATCATGCAGCAGCTGAAGCCGCTGCGGAACCTGCAGGTCTGGCGCTTCTCGCTGTATTATTTCTTTGTCTTCGGCGCCTTCGTGGCGCTGGCTTTGTGGCTGCCGCACTACATGGTTGATGTCTACAAGGTGGATATCCGGACGGCCGGTATGGCTGCGGCGGCATTCTCGCTTTCCGCGAGCCTCTTTCGTGCCTACGGCGGACATCTTAGCGACCGGTTCGGCGCACGCGCCGTCATGTACTGGACCTTCGGCTTTTCGCTGATCCTGCTCTTCATGCTGTCGTATCCGCAGACGGACTACACAATCCACAGCAAGAACGGCCTAATCAGTTTCTCGACCCAGATGGGGTTTGGTGCGTTTATCCTGACGATCTTCGCGCTGGGCTTTTTCATGAGCCTCGGCAAGGCGGCGGTCTACAAGCACATCCCGGTCTACTATCCCGACAACGTCGGGTCGGTCGGCGGGCTTGTCGGCATGATCGGCGGTCTGGGCGGGTTCGTCCTGCCGATCGTCTTCGGCGCATTGCTGGACTTGACGGGCGTATACACAACCTGTTTCGCCTTTCTCTTCGGTCTTGTCGGCATCGCGCTTTTGTGGATGCACATGGCAATCCGCAACATGGAGCGTGAAGCGCGGACCGCAGGAATGGACGACCTTCCGGAGCTTCCGGAATTCGCGGGCATGCACGTTCCGGCCAAGCATTCGGCCGCGACGTTGACCGAATGGGACCCCGAGAACAAGGAGTTCTGGGACACTAAGGGCCGCAAGATCGCCCGGCGCAATCTGTGGATTTCGATCCCGGCATTGTTGCTGGCGTTCTCGGTCTGGATGGTCTGGTCGGTCGTGGTGGCGCGTTTACCTGCAATCGGGTTCGACTTCACCCAAGGCCAGTTGTTCTGGCTGGCGGCGCTGCCGGGTCTCTCGGGTGCGACGTTGCGGATCTTCTACAGTTTCATGGTGCCGATCTTCGGCGGCCGGTTGTGGACGACGCTTTCGACCGCCTCGCTGCTGCTGCCCGCGATGGGCATCGGTTATGCGGTGCAGAACCCTGAAACGCCGTTCCTGATCTTCCTGGTTCTGGCGCTGCTCTGTGGTCTTGGCGGCGGCAACTTTGCCTCTTCGATGGCCAACATCAGCTTCTTCTATCCGAAGGCGGAAAAGGGCAATGCGCTGGCGTTGAACGCCGGTTTGGGCAATCTGGGCGTGTCGGTGATGCAGTTCCTAGTTCCGCTGGCGATCACCGTTGGTGTCTTCGGGGTGCTGGGTGGCGATCCGCAGCCGCTTTCGGATGGTGGCCAGCTTTGGCTGCAAAACGCCGGTTTCGTTTGGGTGCCGTTCATTCTGGTCGCGACGATTGCCGCTTATCTGGGGATGAACGATATCGCCTCGGCGAAGTCGAGCTTCTCGGATCAGGCGATCATCTTCTCACGCTACCACAACTGGATCATGTGCGTCCTTTACACCGGTACGTTCGGCAGCTTCATCGGCTACTCGGCGGGTTTCCCGCTGTTGATGAAGACGCAGTTTCCGGAAGTGAACGCGCTGTCCTACGCCTTCCTCGGGCCGCTTGTCGGAGCGCTCAGCCGCGCCGCGACGGGCTGGGTTTCCGACAAGTTTGGCGGTGGTCGGGTGACGCTCTGGGTGTTCATCGGCATGATGATCGCTGTGTTCGGCGTGTTGCAGTTCCTGCCGACAGGCGATGCCACGGGCAACTTCTGGCTGTTCTTCGCCTGCTTCATGGCGCTATTCTTCCTGACAGGTGTCGGCAACGCTTCGACCTTCCAGATGATCCCGTCGATCATGAAACAGGAAGTGCCGCGGCTGATGCCGTCGCTGGATGCGGCTGCCAGCCAGAAGCAGGTCGAGCGTGAAAGCGCCGCGATCATCGCCTTCACCTCTGCCATCGCAGCTTACGGGGCGTTCTTCATCCCGAAAAGCTACGGCACCTCGATCGCCATGACCGGCGGACCCGAGATGGCGCTGTGGGGCTTTGGCATCTTCTACGCCATCTGCACCGCGCTGACGTGGTTCTACTACGCCCGTCGCAACGCACCCGTGCCCTGCTGACCTGATCCGGGCCGCCGGTTCGCCGGCGGCCCACCCGAATTCTTGAGGAGAGTAAGATGAGCCACCTGCTCGACAGATTGAACTTCTTCCAGTCCAAGCAACTCGAGACCTTCTCGGACGGTCACGGACAGGTCACCCGCGAGAGCCGCGACTGGGAAGATACCTACCGGAACCGCTGGCGGCACGACAAGATCGTGCGCTCGACCCACGGGGTGAACTGCACCGGGTCGTGTTCGTGGAAGATCTACGTGAAATCAGGCATCGTGACCTGGGAGACGCAACAAACGGACTATCCGCGCACCCGTCCCGATCTGCCGAACCACGAACCGCGCGGCTGTGCGCGTGGCGCCAGCTATAGCTGGTATCTTTATTCCGCGAACCGGGTGAAGAACCCGTTGATCCGCGGCCGTCTGCTGAAGGCGTGGCGCCGGATGCGCGAGACGATGGCACCCGCCGCCGCCTGGAAAGCACTGCAAGAGGATCCGGTGCTGCGCGCGAGCTACGTCAAGACTCGCGGCAAGGGTGGCTTCGTACGCGCAAGTCTGGGACGAGTCGACCGAGATCATCGCCGCCGCTAACGCTTATACCGCCAAGACCTACGGCCCCGACCGGGTGTTCGGCTTCTCGCCGATCCCGGCGATGTCGATGGTCAGCTATGCCGCAGGTTCGCGATACCTGTCGCTACTCGGCGGCGTCTGCATGAGCTTTTACGACTGGTACTGCGATCTGCCGCCGGCCTCTCCGCAGACATGGGGGGAACAGACGGACGTGCCGGAAAGCGCCGACTGGTACAATGCGGGGTTCTTGCTGCTTTGGGGCTCGAACGTGCCGCAGACACGGACGCCGGATGCGCATTTCTACACCGAGGCGCGCTATCGCGGCACCAAGTCCGCCGTGATCTGCCCCGACTATTCCGAGGCCGCCAAGTTCGGCGACATCTGGCTGGCCCCGAAGCAAGGCACCGATTCAGCGCTTTGGCGATGGCGATGGGCCATGTGATCCTGCGCGAGTTTCATCTGGATCGGCAGGCCGAGTATTTCGAGGATTACTGCCGCAAGTACTCCGACATGCCGATGCTGGTGAAACTGGACGAAAAAGACGGCAAGCTGGTAGCCGGCCGGTTCCTGCGGGCCGACGATTTCAGCGACAAGCTGGGCGAGAAGAACAACCCCGAATGGAAGACTGTCGCGTTTGATTCGAAGTCAAAGGACATCGTGGCGCCGAACGGTTCTGTCGGTTTCCGCTGGGGCGAAGACGGCGAATGGAATCTGGAGGAACGTGCAGGCGAAACCGCAACCGACTTGAAGATGTCGCTGGTTCTTGAGACCGATCATGACGAGGTCGTGGGCGTCGATTTCCCATATTTCGGCGGTGAGGCGAGCGCGAATTTCGTCAAGTGCGAGCATCCCAATGTGCTGACCCGCGACATTCCCGTGAAGCGTCTGAAACTGGCAGATGGTGAGGCGCTGGTGGCCACCGTGTTTGATCTGTTCTGCGCCAATTACGGCCTCGATCGGGGGCTGGGTGGCGACTGGGTGGCGAAGTCCTATGACGACGACATGCCCTATACCCCCGCCTGGGCCGAGAAGATCACCGGCGTGTCGCGCGACAAGATCATCATGGTGGCGCGCGAATTCGCGCTGAACGCCGAGAAGACGCAAGGCAAATCGATGGTGATCCTGGGCGCCGGTCTGAACCACTGGTACCACATGGACATGAACTATCGCGGTATCATCAATATGCTGGTGATGTGCGGTTGCGTGGGTCAGTCGGGTGGCGGCTGGGCACATTACGTCGGGCAGGAAAAGCTGCGCCCGCAAACTGGCTGGACACCATTGGCCTTCGCGCTGGATTGGGTGCGGCCGCCGCGGCACATGAACTCGACCAGTGCCTGGTATGCGCATACCGACCAGTGGCGTTACGAGACACTGGGGGTGAACGAGATTCTGTCACCCACCGCGCCTGACGGCGACTGGGACGCAAGCCTGATCGACTACAACATCCGCGCCGAGCGGATGGGCTGGTTGCCCTCTGCGCCGCAGTTCAAGACCAACCCGCTGGAGGTGGCGAAGGCCGCGAAGAAGGCGAAGAAAGAGGTCAAGGACTACGTTGCCGAGCAGTTGAAATCGGGCAAGCTGGAAATGTCCTGCGAGGATCCGGATGCGCCGGAAAACTGGCCGCGCAACCTGTTTGTCTGGCGTTCGAACCTCTTGGGATCGTCGCGGCAAGGGACATGAGTACTTCCTCAAGCACCTTCTGGGCACCGATCACGGCGTGATGGGCAAGGATTTGGGCGAGGAAGGCCGCGCCAAGCCGAAAGAGGCGAAGTGGCATAAGGAAGCGCCGCGGGGCAAGCTCGACCTGCTGGTGACAATCGACTTCCGCATGTCCACCACTTGCGTCTATTCAGACATCGTTCTGCCAACCGCCAGTTGGTACGAAAAAGACGATCTGAACACGTCCGACATGCATCCGTTCATCCACCCGCTGCAAGCGGCGGTAGAATCCGGCATACGAATCGAAATCGGACTGGGAGATTTTCAAGGCGATTGCCAAGAAGTTTTCTGAGGTCGCGCCGGAAATACTGGGGGCTGAGACGGACATCGTCGCGCTGCCGATCCTGCATGACACTCCTGCCGAGATTGCCCAAGATCAGGTCAAGGACTGGAAGAAGGGCGAATGCGAACTGATCCCCGGCAAGACCGCGCCGAACTTCATTGCGGTCGAGCGGGATTATCCCAACCTCTACAAGAAGTTCACCTCAGTCGGGCCGCTGCTGGACAAGCTGGGCAATGGCGGCAAGGGCATCAGCTGGAACACCGAGCATGAAGTGCAGCATCTGCGCGAACTGAACGGCGTGGTTCTGGATGAGGGCGTGTCAAAGGGTATGGCTCGGCTCGACACCGCGATCGACGCGGCCGAGATGATCCTGATGCTGGCACCCGAAACCAACGGCGAGGTGGCGGTAAAGGCCTGGGAGGCACTTGAGAAGTTCACTGGCCGCGAGCATGCACATCTGGCGCACGTCAAGGAAGATGAAAAGATCCGCTTCCGCGATATCGCGGCACAGCCTCGCAAGATCATCTCGTCGCCGACTTGGTCGGGTATCGAGAGCGAGAAGGTCTGCTACAACGCAGGTTACACCAATGTTCACGAGTTGATTCCATGGCGCACATTCACGGGACGCCAACAATTATATCAGGATCACCTGTGGATGCGCGCCTTTGGGGAAGGGTTCTGCCTGTATCGTCCGCCGGTCGATCTGAAGACGATCACCGACGAGGTGAACACCGAGCACGGGCAGCCGCATGTGGTGCTGAACTTCATAACGCCGCACCAGAAATGGGGAATCCACTCGACCTATTCCGACAACCTTCTGATGCTGACGCTGAACCGCGGCGGCCCGGTGGTGTGGCTGTCAGAAATCGACGCCAAGACCGCAGGAATTGTCGATAACGACTGGGTCGAGGTCTACAATGTCAACGGTGCATTGACAGCCCGTGCGGTGGTTTCGCAGCGCATGAAAGAGGGCACGCTGTTCATGTATCACGCGCAGGAGAAGATCGTGAATACGCCGGGGTCGCAACAGACCGGGTGGCGCGGCGGTATCCATAACTCGGTGACCCGCACGACGCTGAAGCCCACCCACATGATCGGTGGTTATGCGCAGCAAGTCTTACGGCTTCAACTACTACGGCACGGTCGGCATCGAACCGCGATGAATTCGTGATGGTGCGCAAGATGAACAAAGGTGGACTGGCTGGATCAGCCCGCGAAGCCAAACGGAGGCAGCGGAATGAAAATACGCGCGCAAATCGGCATGGTGCTTAACCTCGACAAATGCATCGGGTGCCACACGTGTTCCGTCACCTGCAAAAACGTCTGGACCAGCCGCGACGGCGTCGAATACGCATGGTTCAACAACGTCGAAACCAAACCGGGCCTCGGCTATCCCAAGGACTGGGAGAACCAGAAGCGTTGGAACGGCGGCTGGCAACGGACCAAAGCCGGCAAGCTGCACCCCAAGCAGGGCGCCAAGTGGCGTATTCTTGCGAACATCTTTGGCAACCCGGACCTGCCCGAGATCGACGATTATTACGAGCCGTTCGATTTCGACTACGACCACCTGAAATCTGCGCCCGAGATGCAGGCGTTTCCAACCGCCCGGCCACGCTCGAAGATCACCGGCGAGCGGATGGAAAAGATCGTTGGCGGTCCGAACTGGGAAGAAATTCTGGGCGGCGAGTTTTCCAAGCGGTCAAAGGATTACAACTTCGAAGGCATCCAGAAAGAAATCTACGGCCAGTACGAAAACACCTTCATGATGTATCTGCCGCGGCTTTGTGAACACTGCCTGAACCCATCCTGCGCCGCCTCTTGCCCTTCCGGCGCGATCTACAAGCGCGAGGAAGACGGCATCGTGCTGATCGATCAGGAAAAGTGCCGGGGCTGGCGGATGTGTGTGTCGGGCTGCCCTTACAAGAAGGTCTACTACAACTGGGAACACCGGCAAGTCCGAGAAATGCACCTTCTGCTATCCGCGGATCGAAAGCGGCCAGCCGACGGTCTGTTCGGAAACCTGCGTCGGGCGCATCCGCTATCTGGGTGTGATGCTGTACGACGCCGACAAGATCGCGGACGCAGCCAGCGCACCGGACGAGAAGGATCTGTATCAGTCGCAGCTGGATGTGTTCCTTGATCCCAACGATCCGGGCGTGCAGAAGCAGGCGCTGGCCGATGGCATTCCGCAGGACTGGATCGAGGCGGCGAAGCACACGCCCGGTGTGGAAGATGGCGATGGACTGGAAGATCGCCTTCCCGCTGCATCCCGAGTACCGGACGCTGCCGATGGTCTGGTATGTCCCGCCGCTGTCGCCGATCCAGAACGCCGCCGAGGCCGGTCAGATCGGCCATGACGGCGCAGATGCCGGATGTGCGGTCGCTGCGTATTCCGGTGCGCTATCTGGCGAACATGCTGACGGCCGGGGATGAGGCGCCCATCGTCTCGGCGCTAGAACGGATGCTGGCGATGCGCGGCTATATGCGCTCGAAAACCGTGGACGGTGTGATCGACGAGGGTATCGCCGCCCGCGTCGGAATGTCGGGCCGGATGATCGAGGACATGTACAAGATCATGGCCATCGCGGATTACGAGGACCGTTTCGTGATCCCGACCACGCACCGCGAGACGGTAGAAGAAGCCATGGATCTGCGCGGCGGCTGCGGCTTTACGGATGGCAATGGCTGTTCGACGGGGATCAGCGAAGGTTCGCTGTTCGGTGGCAGCAAGAAACGCAAATTCAAGCTTCCGGAGGTCAACTGATGGACTGATGACAATGAAGGTGCTGTCGGCGCTGCTGAGCTATCCGACGGCTGATTTGAAAGAAGCCATCGGTGAAATTGCGCAGGTTCTGCGCAGCCGATGGTGTGCTTTCGGGCGCGATAGCCGAGGCGCTGCAACCGTTGCTGCGATGATCTTGCCAAGTCGGATGTCTACGAGTTGCAGGAGCGCTACGTGTCGCTTTTCGACCGGTCGCGCTCGCTGTCGCTGAACCTCTTCGAGCATGTGCATGGCGAAAGCCGGGATCGGGGTAGCGCTATGGTCGATCTGGTGGAAACCTACCGCAAGGCGGGGTTCGAGCCGGTCTGCCTCGGAACTGCCGGACCATCTGCCGGTGCTGCTGGAATTCCTGGCGCATCAGCCAGTCGTCGAGGCGCGGGAAATACTGGCCGATGCCGCGCATATCCTTGAGGCTTTGCGAGTTCGTCTGACCCGGCGCGAAAGCAACTATGCGGCGGTCTTTGCAGCACTGGTCGAGCTTTCGGCAGAGGTCGCGGACAAAGAAGCTCTGGCGACGCTTCTGGGCCGCCGAAGACACTGACCCCGACGATCTGGAGGCGCTTGATGCCGTCTGGGAGGAGATCCGAGGTTACGTTCGGCCCCGATCCGAATGCAGGCTGTCCGCAGGTCCGCGACATGCTGGCGCAGATGGACACGCCCGTTAATCCCGCCCCGCCCGTTAACCCCGCCCTTCGGGCGGCTGAGTAATGGAGGCTCAGATGCACAATTTCTTCTTCGGCATATACCCCTATATCGCGCTTTCGGTCCTTCTGATCGGATCGGTCGCCCGGTTTGAGCGTGATCCCTTCACCTGGAAAAGCTCATCCAGTCAGCTTTTGCGGCGCAAGCAGCTGATCCTTGGTTCGGTGCTGTTCCATGTCGGTGTACTGGTCGTTTTCTTCGGTCATCTGGTCGGCTTTGCTGACGCCGATCTGGATCTTCGACGCTATCGGAATCAGCCACGGGGCCAAGCAGATACTTGCGATCGTGGCCGGTGGCGTTGCCGGGGTCATGGCGCTGGTCGGCGGTATCATTCTGCTGCATCGCAGGTTGATGGACCCGCGGATCTACGCGAATTCCAGCTTCGCCGACATCGCGATCCTGGCGCTTCTGCTGGCGCACTTGGTACTTGGGATCGGCACGATCTTCGTTTCTTTGCAGCATCTGGACGGCGACGAGATGGTGACCTTCATGGCCTGGGCCCAGGGCATCTTCACGTTCCAGCCAGACGCGGCGAATACATTCGTGACGCCAACTGGATCTTCAAGCTGCATCTGTTTCTGGGCCTGACGATCTTCCTGGTGTTTCCGTTCACGCGGCTGGTCGCACATGCTGTCGGTGCCGGTGCGGTATCTGTGGCGACCCGGCTATCAGGTGGTGCGTTCGCGCCGCAAAACGCCGCTGCCGCGCACCCCGGCGGAGTGAGCATCGATGAACAAGCCACTGTTCCCCGATGTCACTGTCAATGGACGCATGATCTCTGCCGCGGATATTGCGGCAGAGGCACAGAACCACGCCGCACCGAAGGGAAAGCCGGGGTTGGCTTGGCGGCAGGCGGCAAAAGCGTTGGTTATCCGACACCTGTTGCTGGAGGAAGTCGGGCGCATAGGAATGGTGGCCGAGCCAGAGGATTTGGGGGATCAACGCTTCGAGACTCAGGAAGAGGCCGATATCCGCGCGCTGATGGAAGCCGGGATGGAACCGGCACCGGTCCTGGCGAGGCCGAAGCGCGATCGGTCTATGACGCCGATCCAGAAAAGTTTCGCGCGCCGTCTCTTTACGAGGCCGCGCATATCTTGCTTGCCGCTGATCCCCGGGACCCTCATGCCCGGGACAAGGCGCGCAAAGCGGCAGAGGCAATCTTGCGAGTGCTCAAGGACCACCCCAAACGGTTTGACGCCTTCGCGCGGTCTGAAAGCGCCTGCGCCTCTCGTGACAATGGCGGACGGCTGGGTCAGCTGACCGCTGGTGACACGGTGCCGGAATTCGAGGCGGCTCTGGACCGACTGGCAGAAGGCGCAGATCTCTGAAGCGCCGGTCGCGTCGCGCTACGGCTTCCACGTCATCCGGCTGGATGCCGCGGGCACGCGGCGCGGTGCTGCCGTTCGACGCGGTGAAGGACCGGATCGTCGATGCGCTGGAACGGAAGGCCTGGGCCGAAGCGGCGGCGGCGTTTGTCGGCGATCTGGTGTCAAAGGCCCGCAGTCGTCGGCCTTGACATGGACAAGTAAAGAAGGACGCGCTCGGTGCTGAATGATCTTCTGAGCCGCAACGCCGACTGGTCGCGCAATCGCCATGCCGATGAGCCGGGATATTTCTCGCGGCTGGCCACGCAGCAGGCGCCGGAGTTCTTCTGGATCGGATGTTCCGATAGCCGGGTGCCGGCGAATGTGGTGGCCGGGCTCGATCCCGGCGAGGTGTTCGTGCATCGCAACGTCGCCAACGTGATCCATTCGACCGACATGAACCTGCTGAGCGCTTTGGAATTCGCCGTCGACACGCTGCATATCCGCGAGGTCATCGTCTGCGGCCATCATGGCTGCGGCGGCGTGCGGGCGGCGACCGAAGATTTGCCACACGGGCTCGCCGATCACTGGCTGGAACCGATCCGTCGACTGGCGCGACAATATGCGATCGATCTGGCGCAGGCACCGGATGCCGAAGCGCGGCGTGACAAGCTGGCAGAGTTGAACGTGGTTGAGGGGGTGCGGCGTATCTCGGAAACGCCGATCATGCAGCGCGCTTGGGCGCGGGGCGAGAGTATTGCGGTGCATGGGCTGATCTACGGGTTGAAAGACGGGTTGCTGCGCGATCTGGGATGCAGCATCCAACTGGATGACGCGATGATGGAGGCCGCCGAATGACCGTGATCAGTTCGATAGATCCGGAGGTTTGCGGCTGCGACAGCCAGGATATTCTGGCGGGGCTGCTGTCTTTTGATGACGCTGTGGGGCGGATGATGTCATTGGAGATCTTTCCAGCCGGAGTTCGAAACGCTGTCGCTTGATCGTGCGGTTGGACGGGTACTCGCGGAACCAGTATTGGCGGCCACAATGCTGCCGCCGTTCGACAACTCTGCGATGGATGGTTATGCGGTCCGGCGTGCCGATCTGATCGGCCCCGGACCGTGGTTGCTGCGCCTTGCCGGTCGCGCGGCGGCCGGAGCGACCGAGACGATCAAGATGCCTCCGGGGGGCGCGGTTCGGGTTCTGACCGGGGCTAGGCTGCCAGTCGGCGCAGATACGGTCGTGATGCAGGAAGCAATACAGCTATCCGGCAAGTCGGTGGCTTTGCGCCACTTGCCAAAGCCCGGCGCGAACATCCGCGTTGCGGGGGCGGAACAGGCGAAAGGCGCGGTGGTTTTGTATGCTGGGCGGCAAATGGGCGCCCGGCAGGTGGCGCTGGCGGCCAGCGCGGGGGCTGCGACAGTGACCGTGCATCGCAAGGTGCGCGTGATTGTCCTGACCACCGGGAACGAGCTCTGCTCGCCGGGGGCCGTGTTGCGGCCGGGGCAGATCTGCGATGCCAACGGGCCGATGCTGCGCGCTGAACTGACGCGGCCGGATGCCGTACTGGTTGAATCGATCCGCGTCGGCGATAACCACCGCGATCTTGCAAATCACATCGCCTGGGCATCCGAGCACGCCGATCTTGTTATCACGACAGGCGGCGCCTCGGTTGGGGACGAGGATCATCTGGCTACTGCATTGAACGCGTTGGGGGCCAACACCGTGTTTCATGGTGTGGCGATCAAGCCCGGCAAGCCGATGACGCTGGCGCAGTTGCACGGCACACCGGTGATCGGCCTGCCCGGCAATCCTGTTGCCGCCTATGTGACCTGGGCGCTTCTGGGGCGTCCGCTGTTGAACCGTCTGGCGGGGCTGTCGCACCCGTTGCCGCCGCGCCGCCTTGCCGTTGCCGGATCGGAATTGCACCACAAGCCGGGACGCTGCGAGTTCCGGCCGGCGCAGGTTTCGGGCCTTGACCAAACCGGCCGCGAGGTTGTCGATGCTGGCGAGACTACGCATTCGGCGCGGCTCTCGACACTCGAACAATGCGACGGACTGATCCTGATTCCCGCGGAAAGTGAGTACATCAGGAGAGGTGACCTTCTGGAATTTCTTCCGCTATGATGCGACCCGTTATCTAAGGAGACCTTGGCCGATGAAACTGGCTTACACGATCTGCGAAAAGCCCGGTCAGACCGACCGGACGCTTGCCGCGCTGGCAGAGACCCTGATCAGCCGGGGAATGGCCGTCGCAGGGGTAGTTCAGACCAATTCCAAGCAGTGCGACCAGCACCTGTGCGACATGGATGTGCGCGTGCTGCCCGACGGTACAGTCTATCGGATCTCGCAGTCGCTGGGCAAGGAGGCGCGCGGATGCCGGTTGGATCCCGGCGCGCTGGAGCAGGCGGTCGGTGCCGTGTCGGCAACGCTGGGCTGCGCTCCCGAGTTGCTGATCATCAACAAGTTTGGCAAGCACGAGGCCGATGGCCGCGGGTTTCGCCCGCTGATCGCCGACGCGCTTGCGCGCGACATCTCCGTGGTTCTGGGAGTCAGCAAGCTGAGTCTTGCCCGCCTTTTTGGACTTCGCTGGAGAGGTTGCCGAATTTCTCGTGCCGGACGTCGAAGTGCTGCTAAACTGGGCCGAGGCGGAACGCGCAGCGTCGCAGAAAGCTTGTGCCTAGATCGCAGGTGCAGGTTAGGTGTCTGGGGCTGACGCATCGGGATCCTGCCCGCGCCGCAATGCTGTCGCGAAGGCGAAAAGCTGCACCAGCAGTAGCCACAGCACATTGCCGGCTCCCCCGGTCAGGTCTGGCGAGAGGGTCTTTAGATCTGCCAGTTTGCAATAGGCCGCGGCGCCGGGGCCGACCATCATCAGCGTGGTCGTCATCGAGGCTGCGCTGGTTGCGATCGCCATCTCCTAAATTTTCAGCCCTCCTGCCGTCGGTTGAAATGCGCTGCTGAGGCCGAAATGCAGGTCGTCCTGACGCTAAATGGAATTCAGCGATCAGATTCAGTCCGCCTACTCGTTGCCACCATAACCCGTCATCTCAAGATATCCCGTACCGGAGTGGCTGCCATGTATCCTGATCGGGCCTTCCCAATAGGGTACCGAGGTCGTCATCCACGCGTTTTCGTTTATCGGTGCAATGGTGACATCAACTCCGCGATCCGCCAAGGTCACGCGCCAGGCTGTCGGCAGGGTAAAACCGGCGACGGTCGTTCGCGCAAGGGGGATTGCCCGCAACGCGCTATCGGGATAAGCGGTCGTCGTGCCATCAGGGTCAATCCACGTGGCGGAGCTGAACGTCGATCCGTCCGATTGCCGCAACTGGAATCCCATCATGCGCGAGCCGTCCGTAAAACTCAGCGAAAACCAGTCCCAACCGTCCTGAGTTTCCGAGAGAGGCTGCGAGGACCATTCGCGGTCGAGCCAGGCGTTGCCGGTTACCTCGACCTCGCCGTCGGGCAGGGTCAATGTTCCGGAGATGCGGAAGAATGGCTGCGAATAGTAGTAGCTTGCCTGCCCCGCTGCCGATTTCACCGAATAGCCATCTGCGCCGTGAAAAACCAGGGGTCCGCTCGCCGTCAGGGTCATGTCATAGGCAAAGTCCGGTCCCGCCGCCGCAAGCGTCAGCTCCGACAGATCGGAGGCGCCGGACATCTGCCACTCGTCGATCCACGCCTCGAGCGGATCGGCGGCCGCACCCGCTTGCCCGATGCCGCCCCGTGCCAGTCGCTCTGAAACGTAGTGGGCGTCTGGTGTGGTCACGGCGGCGTGGCCCATCCAGAGTTGCGGGTTTTGCCAGCCTTCGCCGGTGCCGGGGCGCAGCGCAGAGCGGAAGAGCGTCCATTGCAGGCCGTAGTCGGTGCCGTCAGGCCCGGTCAGGTTGGCGGTCAGATACCACCATTCGATGCGGAAATCGGGATGCGCGCCGTGATCGGCCGGGAAGCTGAACGCCGGGTTGGGCCGCGGCACAGCGAAGCCTTCGACGGTGGCGCCCAGCCCGGCAAATCCTTGCGCGATGGCCAATGTGGGCAGGGCCAGAAGTGCAAGGACCGCTGTCTTAACGTTCATTGCTGAACACCTTTAACAGCGCATCGGGGGGCGTGCGGGCCAGCCGAAGCGCTGGCCAGAGTGCCGCCAGAAATGCCGCCAGCAGCGTCAGCGCGCCAAGTTGCAGATAATCCATCGGGAACAGGAACATCGGCAACCGCCATCCGAATGCCTGAACATTGACGATCGCGAGCAAGACCCAGGCCAGCCCAAGCCCGAGAGGAATGGCAGCCATCCCCGTGAAGGCCGCCAGACAAAGTGCGCGCACCAGTTCAAGCATCGCCAGCCTGCGCCGGGTCAGGCCCAGCGCCCAGACCGGGGCAAGTTGCGGCAAGCGCATCGTGGCCAGTGTCAGAAGGCTGATCAGGATTGCGAAACCCGCCACCGACAGAGTCAGGACGTTAAGCGCTGCGGTGACCGAGAAGGTGCGTTCGAAGATTTGCAGCGAGACCGCCTTGATCCGGGCCTGATCGACTAACGCGTCTTCTGGCAGATCGAACTTTTGCCGCAGGTCGGCGGCCACGGCTTCGGGGTCTGCAGTGCCGGTGCGCAGCCCAAACCGCAGCGCAACTGCATCGGGGTAGCGCGCACGGAACAGGTCGATACCCAGCACGACCTGTCCGGCCGGGTTGCCATAGTCACCGTACACACCCAGAACGGAGTTCTCCCGTGTCGGTATCGAGTTTTTGACCGACAGTCAGACCTTCGCGCCGGAACAGCTGTTCGTTGACAAGCGCGCCCTCGCCCGCCGCCAGACGGTCCCAGACATCCGGCACCGCCTGAAGCAGTTTCCAATTCTTGCGATAGGTTGAGTGGTTGCGAACGCCATAGATTTCGGCGGGCAGGCCGCCGATACGGGTCTCGACCGAGATGATCGGCAGGATGGCATCGACCTTGTCTTGCAGGTAGCCAGTCAGGGCAGCGGCCTCTTCGGGCGACCGGGCATTCATGTAAAGCTCGGACGTCAGGCGCTGATCCAGCCAGCCGGTGAAGGTCAGGCGAAAGCTGGAGACCATCGTCGACACGCCGATATTCGCCGCCATCGCCAGCAAAAGCGCCATCAGCGCCATCGACAGGCCCGGGCAGTTGCTGGCGCGTGTCGGCCCAGAACCATTGCGGCACTGCGCGCCGCGCCAGACCCGCACCGAGGCGCAGCATCAGATCCAACGGCAGCGGCAACGCCAGAGCGGCGGCGATCAGCAAGCAGGCCAAGAGAGCAAAGCCGGCCAGAAGACCGGAGCCGAAGAGCATGACAAGCGTGCCCGCCACACCAAGCAGCGCCGGCGATGCCGGCCATCCTGCCGGTTGGTGCGTTGGGCATCAGACGGCCCAGGCGCGCGGCTGCGTCGCAGGCCAGAAGCGGCAGGCGGTTCAGCCGCCAGAAAGCACCGGCGGCGGCGGCGGCGGTGCCACCCAGGGCCATGCCCAGTCCAGAAAGCCACCAGGCGGGGCGCAAGGTCAGGCTCCCCGTCACCTCGGCGTCGTAAAGGCCTCGCAAGGTGGCGGCGACATCGGGCAAGAATTATCCCTGCAAAGACATACCCAAGGGCCACGCCGATGGCCCCGGCCATCAGCGCGAAGAGCGTGAGTTCAAGAGCCAGCAGGGCCATCAGACCGCCAAGCGGCAAACCAAGAGTGCGAAGCGTGCGAAACACCGGGCGGCGTTGCTCGAATGCAAGGCCGATGGCGCCGTAGACGATGAAAATTCCGACGGCAAAGGACAGCAGGCCGAAGGCGGTCAGGTTCAGGTGGAAGCTCTCGGTCAGCCGGGCAACGTCGCCTTGGCTTTGGCTTTCACGCAGGGTCAATGCAGGGTCGAGCGATGCGAGCCCGGGCCGTTCACTCGGTTGGTCCGGCAGCACCAGAAGTCGGGTGATCGTATCAGTTTGCAGCATGCGCTGTACCAGACCGATATCGGCAGTCAGGGTGCCAGGGGCTTGGGTTGAATTCGAGCTGGACGGCAGAACCGAGACTTTTCACTGCGGCAGCATCAGCGGGATGGGCAACAATCAGTCCGGTTTGCGAAATGAAGACGGCCAGTTTCGGATAGTTCGAGCCGGTCACCCGTTGCGCCAAGTCCGTTAGGCAGGGTGAGTGGCTCGATCCCGTCAGTCGGAACTGATCACCGTCGATGTCGAGCTCGCCCTCCACCACCGGGCTGACCAGCCATCCGGCGCGTCGAAGGGCGATGTATTGCGCCAGAGAAATCGGAGTGCGCCATCCCGCCGGACGATTTGCGCGTATTGCCCCTGGCCGATGGTCTGGGCCGCGCGGTCATAGCTGGCTCGCGCCTCGGCATTGATCGCCTGAACCCCCGACCACAGCGCCGTTGCCATCGCGAGGCCCGGCGATCATCGTGAACAAGTTGCCACGGGTTGCGTCACCAATGCGACAACAGCGCCTGAAGACCGACGGCGATCACGCGCTGATCCTGCCGTGGCTCAGGTGCAGCCGACGCTCCAGTCGGGCGGCGAGGTGCAGCGAATGGGTGACCATCAGAACCGGATGTGCCGGCCTCGCGCGCAGTCTCCAGGAGCAGCGTCAAGGATGATTTCGGCATTGTCCTCGTCAAGGTTTCCGGTCGGCTCGTCCGCCAGAACCAGCTTGGGCCGAGCCGCCAGAGGTGCGGGCAATAGCGACACGCTGTTGCTGTCCGCCCGAAAGCGCCTCTGGATATTTCGCCAGCTGGTCGTCAGGCCGATCCGATCGGTCAGAAGTCGACCCAACCCGGATCATGCCGGCCCGCAAGCCGTGCCTGAAAGGCAATGTTCGCCGCGACCGTCAGGCTCGGGATCAGGTTGAACTGTTGGAAGACGATGCCGACCGTACCGCGCCGCAAGGGCGGCACGACCGCGATCGTCCAGGCTGGTCATCTCGGTCCCATCAGGATGATGCGGCCCGCGTCGGGCCGGTCGAGCCCACCGATCAGATGCAGCAGGGTACTTTTGCCACTGCCGGATTCACCGGTCAGCGCCAGTGTTTCGCCACGCTTCATATCGAAAGAAACGCCGTCCAGAACCTGCGTTCGACCATCAGCGGTGGCATAGCTTTTCGTCAGGTTTTCGACCTGAAGCATTCTTTGATTTCCTTCGCCTGTGCGACACTTAGCGCCCGCGCCGCAAAAGACAGCCATTCTGGGATCGTTGTCCACCCCGTGCAGATAATCAGAGATCGGTTTTCATCCGGTATCCGGGAGCGAAGTAGAGATCGACAGCCGTGACCGCCCGGTCATGATCCCATGTCGTACGTTCGATCAGGAATGTTGCACCGCCGGGGTCGGCCTTCAGTATCCGGGCTTGCGTCACTGGCAGGGCAACGGCTGAGAACGTAATGTCGGATCGCGTATAGGGCGCGTTCATCAACAGCCATTCGTTCGCGCTGAGCGCCTCGAAAGGGGCTGTCTTCGCCTCTGGCACAACGTCTAGGTCGATCCATCGGTCCTCGACAACATAGGGAGCCGCATTCGCCAGATGCAGGGCAACGACGTGCAGCAGGGGTTTCGGCTTGGCAATACGCATCCGCGCCAGTTTGGTTGGCGGTACGTCCTCTGTGGTCCGAAGCAACAGGCTGTAAGCATAGTCTTGGCCGGTTGCTTCGATTTCCTGGCGGAGCACCGGGATATCCAGGACCGCCTTGCCAATCGGATGCAATGCCACGCGCGTGCCCGCCTTGCGCCGGCGGTCCAGAAGCCCTGCATCGGCCAGTGCGCGCAACGCGCGGTTTACGGTGCTTCGGGCGCAGCCGAATTCCAGCGCAAGATCAGCCTCGTTCGGTATCAGATCACCTGGCTTCCAGTCGCGGGTGTAAATTCTGCGCCGAACCTCTTCGTGCACGGCCTGCCAGTTTCTGAGGTCTGGTTTGCTCATACCACATCCCACAGCCGGCGCATCACCGTATGATGGCTTTCCGAGCCGATTGCGATGTAGCCGCTCGAACCGAATGCGACCCGCACGTCGTTTTCCATCCGCATACCGCCAACGCCTGCTTCGCCCAAATCATCGGCATGCCGCCTCCGTCTTGACAGATTATTATGTGCAGACATAATATCGCGACCTGCCTCCTGATCAACAGGCAATTCCAGCCATGCTGCCTTGCAACGCGACCCTTGCGACGATGGAAACCGATCAGCCGATCGGCTTGATCCCGCAAGTTGCAATGGCAATCGGCGACCGGGGAATCCTTTTTCGCGGTTCGGAAAGCGACCTGCCGGACGAGCATCACGATGCCGAACACCGCGCGGAATTGGCATATCGCATCGGCTTCAACCCGATGTACCTGCGCATCTTCGGCGGCAAGAACATGGAGTCTGGCAAATGACCGTGACGCTCATCCCCGGAGAAGCAAGCTTGCACCAGTTGGAGGCTATCTGGCGCGGTGCGGACCCAGTGCAACTGCATCCTGACGCGCGTCCGCGGATTGAGGCGGCGGCGGCACTGGTGCAGCAGGCGGCCCAAGGTGGTGAGGCTGTTTACGGCGTCAATACCGGCTTTGGCAAACTCGCCAGCGTCAAGATCGCGGCCGGAGATACCGCCAAGTTGCAGCGAAACCTGATCCTGTCGCATTGTTGCGGTGTGGGCGAGTGGCTGGACCCCGCCACGACTCGGCTGATGATGGCGCTGAAACTGCTCTCATTGGGGCGCGGCGCGTCGGGGGTCGCATGGCGAACCGCAGCGTTGATCGAGGCGATGCTTGCCAAGGACGTGCTGCCGATCATTCCGGTGCAAGGTTCAGTCGGCGCGTCTGGCGATCTGGCACCACTTGCCCATATGGCCGCGGTGATGATCGGCGAGGGTGAAGCGTTGCTGGATGGCGAACGTATGCCTGGCGCCGCGGCTTTGCAACGTGTCGGGCTGGACCCAATCCAGCTTGGGCCGAAAGAGGGGCTGGCGCTGATCAACGGCACGCAGTTTTCAACCGCCTGCACGCTGGCCGCGCTTTTTGGAGCTTGGCGCAATGCGGCGGCCTGTGTGGTAACGGCGGCCCTTTCCACCGATGCGGTCATGGGATCGACCGCGCCGTTGGTGGATGAAATTCACACTCTGCGCGGCCATCCCGGCCAGATCGCTGTAGCCCGCGCGCAAAGGGCGTTGATGGAAGGGTCCGAGATCCGCGAGAGCCACCGTGACGGCGACAGCCGCGTGCAGGATCCCTATTGCATCCGCTGCCAGCCGCAAGTCACCGGCGCCGCGATGGACCTGTTGCATTTTGCGGGTCGCACGCTTGAGATCGAGGCGAATGCCGTTACCGACAATCCGCTGGTGCTGGTCGAACAGGGGCTGATCGTCTCGGGCGGGAATTTTCATGCCGAACCCGTGGCCTTCGCCGCTGACCAGATCGCACTGGCTTTGTCCGAGATCGGAGCGATTGCCCAGCGCCGGGTAGCACTGATGGTTGACCCGACGCTGTCATTTGACCTGCCGCCGTTTCTGACGCCAGATCCGGGCTTGAATTCCGGCTTCATGATCGCCGAAGTGACTACTGCGGCCTTGATGAGCGAGAACAAGCACTTGGCGAATCCGTGCTCGACCGACTCGACGCCGACCTCGGCCAATCAAGAGGACCATGTCAGCATGTCCGCCCACGCAGCGCGGCGGCTGAAGCGGATGAACGCAAATCTCAACGTGATCCTTGGGGTTGAACTGTTGTGCGCAGCGCAGGGCATCGGGTTCCGTGCGCCGCTGAAAACCAGTATGGCGTTGCAAGGTGTCATCGCGACGCTACGCCGGATCGTTCCGCCGCTTCACGAGGATCGTTACATGGCACCGGATCTGGATCACGCCGCCGCTCTTGTCGCCGATGGGGCGATTCTGGCGGATCTGGACCTGTCGGCTTACGTTCAGGGGCGCGGCCAGCGGTCTCGGTCGAGATAGTGCCAGGCGTAGTGGCGTTTGGCCGGATATCGTGACCAAACGGTCTAATGGGCATGTCGGACTCCGGAACAAGCTGGGGCCTGCCCAAAACGAAATGCCGTGCAACGGCGAATTGAGCGTGCCTGTGGTAATCGGGAGGCGTCATTTTGAAAGCGGCTCTGTCGCATCGCCGAACCTTGATACCCAGGCAGCGCCTAGTTGGGTTCAGCCTGCAATCTCGATCAGCCCTGCCGCACCCTGACCGCCGCCGACGCACATCGACACGACGCCCCAGCGCGCCGCGCCGGCGGCCTTCGAGCAGGACGTGCCCGACCATGCGCGCGCCGGACATGCCGTAGGGGTGGCCGATCGAGATCGCGCCGCCGTTGACGTTGAGGCGATTCGGGTGGCAATGGCCAGCCGGTCGCGGCAATAGACCAGCTGCGCGGCGAAGGCCTCGTTGATCTCCCACAGGTCGATATCGTCGACGGTCAAGCCAGGCCGCCGCAGCAGCCGGGGGATGGCGACGAACCGGGCCGATCCCCATTTCCTCGGGCGCACACCCCGCCACGGCCATGCCGCGAAAGATGCCGAGTGGGGCGAGCCCGCGCCGCGCCGCTTCGCGGCCTCCATGACCACGCAGCGCCGACGCGCCGTCGGACATCTGGCTGGCATTGCCGGCGGTGACCGATCGTGCCCTCGCCCAAAACCGGGGTCAGGGCGCCGAGAGCGCCTCCAACGTGGTGTTGGGGCGATTGCATTCGTCGGCGCGGCCGGTCGTACGGTTCCACGCTCTCGTCGCACCGGTAGCCTTGTCGGTGACCAGCTTGACCGTCTCCACCGGCACGATCTCGTCGTCGAACAGATCGGCCTGCTGCGCGCGGGCGGTGCGCTGCTGGCTTTCGAGGGCGTAGCGTCCTGCGCCGCCCGCGGACACCGTAACGTTCGGCCACGACCTCAGCAGTTTCCAGCATCGACATGTAGTAGGCGTCTGGAACCGCAGCGATCTTGTAGCGGTAGCCGTTCCATTGGTCGTTCTGAACCAGCGAAATGCTATCGAGCCCGCCGGCCAGGGCTATATCCACACCGTCCTGCGTCACCTGTGCCCGGCGACGGCGATGGCGTTCAGCCCAGAGGCGCATTGCCGGTCGATCGTCGCTGCGGCGACACTGTCCGGAAGCCCCGAGGTGATGACCATATGTCGCGCGGTGTTGATCCCGGTCGAGCCCTGGGTCAAGGCGCCGAGCCAAACGTGAAATCCTCGATCTCACCGCCCTCAAGACCGGCGCGCGAGATGGCGGCGCGAACGGCGTGGGAGGCAAGGACCGGCCCCTGAGGTTGTTGAACGCACCGCGATACGCCTTACCGATCGGGGTGCGGGCGGTCGAGACGATGACAGCTTCGCGCATTGCTTGTCTCCCTTTTTATAGCTTTTCCACACCGCACCAATCAGCAATGAAGAGCGCTGTCGCTTGTGTCACCCGACGCAGGCTTCAAGTTCGACGCGTTCGTTGAAGCCGTGGATGGCTTCGGCTCGCGGCCCATAGACCAGTGCGGGTGTGTCGGCATAGAGCCCGAAGAACCGCGCGTCGGTGGTGGCGGTGATCGCGATCTTGTCCAGCATGCCGCCGGTGACAGCGTTATGCGCAAATTCGAGCGATGAAATGGCCCGGCCTGCGCTGGCAGACATGTCGTCGCACAGCGCATATCCTTCGGCGTGGAAGCCGTGGTAGACGATCTGCGGCGAGTTGTTGCGCAAGAAAGGATGGTCCTGTGCCGCCTCAATCAACACCGCTTCGATTTCGCGCTTTGCATCGTCAATGTCCTGTCCCGGAAACAGGCCCATACGAACGTCGAAAACACACCATGCAGGGACCGAACTTGTCCAGTCGCCGCCGGTGATCTTGCCGACGTTGAGGTTCAGCGCATGGGTGTGATCTTGATAGGCGTGATGCCGTCTATCCGGCGTATTCCAGCGATCCTCCATCCGGTGCAGTGCTTGAATGAGGGGTATCGCAGCTTCGATCGCGTTCGATCCGCTGCCTGCGAAGGCAACATGAATCGGCAGGCCCTTCAGGTGCACCTGAAACCACAGGACGCCCAACTGCGCGGTTACCAGATCCTCGGCAAAGGGTTCCGGGATCAGGGCTGCGTCGGCCCGGTAGCCGCGCTGCAAGCAGGCGAGCGCACCGTTGCCGGTGCATTCCTCCTCGACCACGGATTGGAAATGGACATCGGCGGCCGGGGCAAACCCCAGATGCCGCAGCGCATCCAGCGCGAACAGATTGGCGGCGAGGCCAGCCTTCATATCGCCAGTGCCACGGCCATACATCCAGCCGTCATCGACCCTCGGTTCGAATGGCGGTGTGTCCCACATATCAAGCGGACCCTCGGGCACCACATCGACGTGACCGTTCAGGATCAGCTTTGCCACTCTCTTCTTGCTGGCGTGGGTGCCGACCACGTTGACCGCATCGTCATAGTTGCCGATGACCGGAGAGAAACCCGGCAGGTGTGCGATGTCATCGACATCGACATTCCAGCGATCGACAGTCAGGTCGCGGCTGGCCAGCTCGGCGGCGATGAAATCCTGCGCCGATTGTTCGTTTCCGCGGGTGGAGGGATGTGCGCTGAGTTCTGACAGGAATGC
Source organism: uncultured Alphaproteobacteria bacterium (assembly GCA_963714615.1). Taxonomy (GTDB): domain Bacteria; phylum Pseudomonadota; class Alphaproteobacteria; order Rhodobacterales; family Rhodobacteraceae; genus JAHEAO01. Next base: position 56,602 of record CAVQOV010000015.1, read on the forward strand.
CACCTCGCGATCAAACAACGCGTCGACCGCATTCAGAATGGCGGTTTGATCTTCGCTATCCATGTTTGTCTTTCGGTTCAGAAGGTGGGAATTTGTCCGTCCGGCACAATAAGATCAGTGCCGGTCGCGTTGATAACATCCTGAAGCGCGACCCCTTCAGCGATCTCGATCAGGCGCAACCCGTCCGAAGTGACATCGCATACGGCAAGGTCAGTGAATATGCGGTCGACGCAGGCCCTGGCAGTCAGCGGAAGGGAGCAGCTTTCCAGAATTTTCGGACGCCCCTGCTTGTCCGTATGGGTCGTTATGACGCCAACCTTGCGCGCCTTTTGCGCCAGTTCGATCGCGCCACCCGCGCCGGGCGTAAAGCGCCCGGGAATGATCCAGTTGGCCAGATCGCCATTTCCCGCCACCTCAAATGCGCCCAGCAGGGTCAGGTCCAATCGCCCGCTCCGCACGATGGCAAACGAGACGGCGCTGTCAAAGTAGGATGTTCCGGCCACTGGCGAAACATATGCGCCGCCCGCGTCAATCAGGTTGCGATCGGCTTTGTCGTATTCAAGGCTTGGACCGACCCCCGCGATGCCATTTTCGGAATGCAGGCACACTGGCAGATCCGAGGGAACATAGTTCAGCACCTGGGTCGGTAACCCGATGCCAAGATTGACAGTCATCCCAGCGCGGATGTCGGCCGCGGCGCGGCGCAGCATGCGGTCTCTAGCGCTTAACGACACCGTAGGCCTCCAATAGTTCGGGGATCGCGACGACCTGATCGACGAATGGGCCGGGGGTATGCACGTCAGCCGGGGCGATCGCCCCCAAAGGAACGACGTTTTCGGCCTCGGCGATTGTGTTGCTCGCCGCCATTGCGATCAATGGATTGAAATTACGCGCGGAACCCGCATAGCAGAGGTTTCCAAAAGTGTCTGCGCGATCTGCATGCACGAGGGCGAAGTCGGCCTTCAGCGCGGTTTCCAGTATCCCCACGCTGCCGTTCACAGCAACTGTGGGTTTCCCTTCGGACATCAATGTGCCCATTCCGATGTCGGTGACGAACCCCATGATCCCGGCGCCCGCAATCCTGATGCGCTCTGCCAGAATTCCCTGAGGTGCAAATTCCACCTCAATCTCACTATCGTTCATCATCCGAACGGCGCGAGAGTTCAGCCCGATATGACTGGTGATCAGCTTGGCCACCTGTCCCGCTTCCAGCAACCAGTCAACGCCCATCCCGGTTTCATTCGCGTCGTTCTTGATGATCGTCAGATCACGTTGGCCCTGGCGCACCAACTCTCGGATCAGGCAGAATGGAGTGCCCGGAACGCCGAACCCACCCAGCATGATCCGAGCCCCGTTCGGGATCGCCGAAATCGCATCGGCCATGGCGGTGGTCTTGTCGGGAAGCGGCATCAGGTGTTCACCGGCAGGTTCATTTCCGCCGCCATCACGTTAAGGCTGTCCATCAGTACCCCGATGATTTCGTCGATCTGGCTGCGCGTTACGATCAATGGCGGGCAGACAAGAAAATGATCGCCTTCGTAACCGCCGCGCGTGCGACGCGAATAGATGATCAGGCCACGCTGGTAGGCAAGATCGACCAGCCGGTTGAAGGTGTTCAGCTGTTTTGGCAGGGGGGCCATGGTTTCGCGGTCGCTGACCAGTTCAAATGCAAGAAGCAAACCCATGCCGCGCACATCGCCGATGAACGGATAACGGTCCATCAGCCCGGCTAGCGCCGACTTCAACACGGCGCCCATCGCATCGGCGTTGCCGATCAGGTCTTGCTGCGTCAGCTCTGTCAGAACTGCAAGGCCTGCGGCACAGGCCAGCGGGTTGCCGGCATAGGTGAAGCCGTGTTGAAACCCGCCGGCATCGAGGACCGCGTCCACGATCGTTGACTTGCCAACCATCGCACCCAAAGGGGCGTAACCAGCCGCGAACCCCTTTGACAGCGCCACGATATCGGGCGTGATGCCCCAATGCTCGGACGCTACAAACCGACCGGTGCGACCGGCCCCTGTCATAACTTCATCGTAGATCAGAAGGACGCCGAACTCATCGCAGATTTCGCGGATGCGGCCATAGTAGCTGTCGGGCGCAACCAGCGCCCCGGTCGAGGCGCCGCCGACGGGTTCCATGATGAAGGCCAGAACGGTGTCAGGCCCTTGCGCCAGGATCTCTTCGCGCAGCAGGTCAGCGTATTTCAAACCGCGTTCGGTGTCGTCGAGGTTATCGGTATCAAGATAGCAGGTCGGCGCCGCGATCTTGGGCATGTCCTGCATCATCGGGGCAAAGGGTTTGGTCAGCGGATCGTAGCCAGTCAGGGCCAAAGCCCCAAGGGTGCAGCCATGATAGGACGGGAAGCGCGAGATGACTTTCCAGCGGCTATCCTGCCCGATTGCCAATGCATACTGGCGCGCCAGCTTGGTGGCGCTTTCGACCGCCTCTGATCCGCCAGAGACAAAGAACACCCGGTCAAGCCCCTCCGGCATCAGATTGGCGGTCATCCGGGCCAGATCCTCGGCGGGTTGGTTCTGAAAGTGCAGACGATAGCCAAAGGTCGACTTGTCGATCTGCGCTTTCATCGCGGCGATTACCCGGGGGTTGGAGTGGCCGATGTTGCTGACCATCGCACCACTTGATCCATCCAGATAGCGCTTGCCGCTGGTGTCATAGAGATAGACGCCTTCAGCGTAGTCAAGCACCGGGCGCGCCAGACGGGACTGGTAGAACAGATTGGAGGGCCGGGTATCAGATTGAAGGTTCATCTACTTTTGTCCCTGAAGATGCTTACGCAGGAAATTCTTGGTGCGCTCATTGGATGGATTGCGAAAAATCACTTCGGGCGGCCCTTCTTCGACGACAACGCCCTCGTCCATGAACAGCACCCGGTCACAAACATCCTGCGCAAAACCCATTTCGTGGGTGACGATGATCATCGTCATATGCTCCTGAGCGAGGTGCTTCATCACTAGGTTCACTTCTTCGACCAGCTCAGGGTCCAGCGCCGAGGTGGCCTCGTCAAACAGCATTACCTTTGGCTTCATCGCAAGTGCGCGCGCGATTGCCACGCGCTGTTTCTGACCCCCGGACAACTGCGACGGGTAGTAATCGATGCGGTCCAGCATGCCGACACGGTCAAGCTGTTCTTCCGCCAATTTGTTGACTTCGGTCTCGGTCAGTCCTTTGAGCATCTTCGGGGCAAGCGTGACGTTGCCCCGGACCGTCAGGTGAGGGAACAGGTTGAAGTGCTGAAAGACCATCCCGATATCTTGGCGCACCTGATTGACGTGCTTTTCATATTGCCGAGGCGGAAGCGATTTGTTGATCTGGACGGCCTCCAGCCAGACCTCGCCCGAAGTCAGGGGGTCCAGTTCGTTGATCGCGCGCAGCAAGGTCGACTTGCCGGACCCGCTGGGCCCGATGATGGCGACGATCTGGCCTTTTTCAACTTGCAGGTTGATGTCTTTCAGAACCTCAAGTGACCCGAAGCTTTTCGCGGCATGGCGGATGTCGATGAATGGCTTGTCGTTCATGTTCAATTTCCCTGATCGACTTACCGGGCGGCCTGGATACGATGCTCTATGCGACGCAATCCTGCCTCGAGACCGAGGTTGATGATGTAGTAGCAGGCCGCAGCCGCCAGATAGAATTCAAACGGGCGGAAGGTTCTGCTGATGGCCTGCTGCGCCGACAGTGTCAGTTCCGCGACACCAATGACCGATACCAGCGCCGAGTCCTTGAGCAGCGCGATCATGTTGTTGCCGATCGGTGGCGTGACGGCGCGCACGGCTTGCGGCACAACGATCTTTCGAAGTGTCTGGGCTCGGCTCAGCCCCAGCGTTCGCGCGCCTTCATACTGGCCCTTGTCGACGGCTAGAATAGAGGCCTGAATAAGCTCGGAGTTATAAACCGCGAAATGCAGCCCCAGCCCGATCACGCCGGCGATGAACGCAGGCAGGTCGATGCCGATCTGGATCAGTCCGAAATAGATCAGGAACAGCTGAAGCAGCAGCGGCGTGCCCATGAATAGCCAAGCAAAAAGCCGGAACGGATAGCGGATGATCGGGTGGCCATAAAGCGCAACTACCGCGAACACGATGCCGCCGAAAAAGCTGAGCACTCCGGCCGCCACCGTTATGGCGATGGTCCAGAACACGCCGATCATCAGCACGCCGAAGTAATCGGGTACAACCGTGAAATCAAGACTCACGCCGGCCTCCTGTAATTGTGCGCGTTCCGGTCATGTGATCCGGGCCCTGCGATCCAGCCACGAAATGCCAAGGCCGGTCGCGTAGATGATGACCATGTAAAGGGCACCTGCGAGCATGAACATTTCAAATGGCTTGTACGTCGATCCGATATAGCGCTGCGCGGTGTAGGTCAGTTCGACAACCGAGATCGCTGCCACCAGCGCCGTTCCCTTGATCAGCGCATTGATGTTGACGCCCAGCGGCCGGATCATCAGCCGCGCTGCCTGCGGCAGGATCACTTTGCGCATGGTTTGCCAACGGCTCATGCCCAATGTCCGGGCGGCTTCGGTTTGCCCGCGATCGACCGACAGGATTGCCCCCCGTATGGTTTCGGTCATGTAGGCGCCGATATTGACGCCTAGTCCAATCACACCGGCTTCGAACGCATCAAGCTGGATACCGATCTGCGGGCCGCCGAAGTAGAGGATGAAAAGCTGGATCAATGCCGGCGTGCCCCGGATCACGCTGACGTAGACGGCCCCCAGAAACCTGAAGAACGGATTTTTTGACAGTCGCGCCGTAGCGCCCAAGGCGCCGCAGGCAAGCCCCAGTATCGTGGTGTAGATTGACAGTTGAATCGTGACGAATGCGGCATCCAGAAAGAATGGATAGATGCGCAGGATCAGTTCAATATCCATCTGCTTCCTCAGCCTTCGCTGGCCGCTGGCGGCGCGTGATGGTCCTTGCGCTTCAATATCGGCAGCGCGCGGATTTCCCGGACCAGATCGGTCGTCTCTTCGATCGCGGCCTCAAGGAACCGACGACCGGTTTCGGCGTCCGCGACCGTGGGGTCGCCCATCGTCCCGTCTGGCGACACCTCGGACCACCAGCGCATCAGCATCGCCCCACCACCACCGCCTGCCAGATCAAGGTTGAAGAACTTGCTGTCGGGATTGTGGACGATCTGTTTTGCGGACTTCGTCAGATCAACCAGTTCGGGATGAAGGTGCATGTACATCGCCGCCTCGAACTCGCCGGCATGGGCAATGCCGCCAATCTCGGATTTGCGCAACGCATTCGTGCGCGCAGACATCAGGTTCCAATACGACGCTGACACGCAAATGATCCCCGATTTGATGACCGTCTTGCGCGCGGCAAGATCCAGAACAGGATGGTTGGACCCATGCGAGTTCAGCAGCAGGATTTTGCGAAAACCGTGATGGGCCAGAGACTCGGTGATATCGGTGACGAAAGAGATCAGGGTTTCCGGCTGAATCCAGATAACACCGGGGAAGTCCTTGTGATGTTCGTTGAAGCCATATGGAACTGGCGGCATCACGAACACTTCGTCAGGAATCGTTGCGGCAACACCATTGGCGACGGCCATGCCCAAGACAGTGTCGGTATCAAGCGGCATGTGCGGGCCGTGATCCTCGGTCGCCGAGACGTTGAGGATGACCACGCGATCCTTGTCAGCGTCACGCACCTCTTCCCAAGTCAACTGTCCGTAGGTGGTCTTCATTGAAATCTCCGGGCGGCCGGGCAGAATTCTCAAAGGTATAGTCAAATGGCCCGCGCGCGATGTCGAGCGCGGGCCTGTTTGGACAGGGTCCGCTAGCGGATATCGCCGCCAACCCATTCGTTGGCGATCTCAAGGTAAGTCCCGTCTTCCATCATGGAATCCAGCGCTTCCTGCATCGCCGCTGCAAGCTTGGGATTGCCTTCGCGGATAGCGATACCAGCACCGATCACATCGGTTTCAAGGTCGGGGATCATTGCAAGATCGTAACTGCCCGCCTTCATGGCCAAGATGACCGGGATCGAGTCGTTGACGATCGCATCGACACGACCATTGTCCAGTTCCAGCAACAACTCTGGCAGACCTTTGTAGGTGCGAAGGCTATAGCCTTGTTCGCGTGCCCATTCCTCGTGGGTTTCGCCAAGTGTCACCCCGACCTTGGCATCGCTCAATTGCGAAACGCTGGTGATGTCGGAACCGGCCTTGGTAAAGATCGCGCGCTTTGTGGTGTAATAGGGGCCAACGAAATCGACGACCTTGTCACGTTCTTCCGTGATCGACATCGAACCGACGATCGCATCGTATTTGTTGGCCAGCAGACCACCGATGATTCCGTCCCAAGCGGTCGTCACGATTTCGACCTCAAGGCCCATTCGTTTGGCAATTTCAGTCCCGATCGCGGGATCGAATCCAACGACTTCGTTTTGTTCATTTACGAAGTTGAACGGAGGGTAGGCACCGCTCATGGCGATGCGAATAACGCCCTTTTCCTTTATTGTATCGAGTTCGTCCGCGGCAGCCGTGCCAATGGTTCCCGCACACAAAACAGCAATGGAGCCGACAGCCATCGCGGCCCCAAGAAGATTTCTAAACGCTTTCATTGTGCGTCCTTTCCCTGACAAAGATTCCCACTGAGCGGGCCGTTCAGACGAAACGGCACACATGAACGCTCTGTAGTATTTTTGTTGCATGGCTGCCTGACATAGCACAAACAAATAATACCTATCCGTTACATTGAGGAAATCTATGCTTCGGCCCTACGAACAGCGCTTTCCCTGGAACCTGGACTGGAACTTGTTGCGAACGTTTATGGTGGTGGTCGATCAGGGTGGAATTACCCGCGCCGCCGACTTCCTGGGCGTCAAGCAACCGACGATCAGCAGCGCCCTCAAACGTCTTGAAGACACGGTCGGCCAGAGGCTGCTGATCCGACGAGCGCGCAATTTCTCGGTCACCGAGGCGGGGCGGGTTCTGTACAAGGAATGCAGCACCGTGTTTGGCACCGTGTCCCAGATACCGGATTTACTGACGGACAGCAAAGCCAGTATCAGCGGCCACATTACCATAGCGATGACCAGCCATGTTGTTTCACCGCATTTCGATAGGGTGCTCAGAGAGTTTAATGCAGTTCATCCGGACGCGACATACTCGATTTCAATCTCGGAAAGCGCGGAAGTTCTGAACCGGTTACGCGCCAACCGCACGACGCTGGGTGTTTGTCTGATGCGCGAAAGTGATCCCGCCTTGGACGCTAGTGTGCTGTTTCGCGAGTTCTTCGCATTCTACTGTGGACCTGCGCATAGGCTTTTTGAAAAGCCCAACATCAAACTGTCAGAACTGCAGGGCGAAAGTTCGGTCTCGTTTCAAACCGAAGCTGATGCCGGCCCGCTGCATTCCGTGAACCTGCTACGCGAGCGTGCGTTGCTGCGCCCTGAGATCAAGGGGATATCCGCGAACCTACCCGAGGTCCGGCGCATGATCGTTGCCGGTATCGGGATCGGAGCGCTGCCGATCCATGTCGCCCAACGTGATGTCGATCTGGGAAATCTCTGGCGGCTTCCACCCTATGGAAACCCACCGGCCGTCGATGTGTTCTTCGTAACAAGCCGTGTGCGAAGCTTCAATCCGGCCGAGAAGGCCCTTATTTCAGCCGTCAGGGATATGATTGCAACCGAACCACTGGGCGCGCGCACCTATCAGGGTCAGGATTAGGGCAGCGGGGTTTGGTATCCTGAGGACCACTCTTCCGCCGACCATTCGATCGACATTCGTTGTGGGCTGACCTTGCGCCGCAGGGATGGCTTGGATCAGGCGATGCACTCTCCGCCATCAATGACCAATGCCTGCCCCGTCATGAACGATGATCGATCTGACGCCAGAAAGACGACGGCGTCGGCGATTTCCTCGGCCCGCGCCCAACGCCCCATCGGGATCTTCTCTTTGACGTAGGTTTCAAGCGCCATTCTGCCACCCATCTGGCGGATGAACGGCTCGTTGAACGGTGTGTCAACCCATCCCGGACACAGAGCGTTGAAGCGGATCGCATGTTTGCCATAATCCAGCGCCATCTGGCGAACCATCGCGACCACGGCATGTTTTGTCGTGGCGTAGGCAATCATCTCCCGGTCGTAGAAAATGCCAGAGTTGGAAGATGTCACGATGACCGATCCGCCGCCACCTCGCTGGCGCATATGGGGCACGACACGGCGGGCGGCGATGAAGTGAGAGCGGACATTCATCGACCAAGACTTGTCCATGCCATCAATATCCACCCGCTCCAGATTGCCCTCGACCTGAATGCCGGCGTGGCTGTGCAGTATGTCGATGCGACCGAATTCCGCCAACGCCCGGTCAGCAAGGGCTGCGATCTGCGCATCGTCTGTGACATCGGTGGTCACTGCGACAGCACGCCCACCGGCATCTTCGATCAGTGCGGCGGTCGCTTCGCCGGCATCCGCAACGACATCCGCAACGACGACGCGGGCACCTTCTTTCGCAAGGGCCAAGGCCGAGGCACGCCCGATACCTGAACCGGCTCCTGTAACGATCGCAACTTTGTCTATCAGCATCATTCTTGTGCAATCCTGTTTTACAAAGTTCATCACCCAAAAGGTCTGGTCGGGTTCCGATCAGACTTGCGCTAAGCGCGGCCGCGACGCCTTAGAAGCACTTGCGCCATGATGAGCAACGCCAGCGAGAACCCGAACACCACAGTCGCGACTACGTTCGTCTCTGGCGTGATTCCGCGCCGGATCGAGGAAAAAATGTAGATCGGCAGTGTCGTCTTGGACCCCGCGACGAAGAACGCAATGATGAAGTCGTCAAAGCTGAACGTGAAAGACAGTAGGAACCCCGAGAGGACCGCAGGCAGAATCTGCGGCAACGTCACCTGGCGGAACGTGCCCCAAGGCGTTGCGTAAAGATCTGCGGAGGCTTCGATCAGTGACTGGTCCATTCCCTGAATCCGGGCGCGCACGATAACGATGACCAGCGCCATGGTGAACAATGTATGCGCCGCAATCACCGAGCCGTAGCCAAGACTCAGGCGCGGCGCGGCCTCGGAATCGCCCGGCCAGATCTGCGCAATCAGCGGGTTCAGGACATCGAAGGCTGCAACCAGCGCCACCAGGGTGGCGATTCCGATCACGATTCCCGGAATAATGATCGCGACATAGGTCATCACGTCGAAAACAATACGCAGCGCTCCGCGAACCCGTTGCAGGGCCAGCGCCGCCATCGTTCCCATGACAGTCGCCAGAACTGCGACGGTCGAGGCGATCATCAGACTGTTTGTCAGCGATTCAATCAGGAAGTTGTTGTTGAACGTGCGGCCGTACCAAACGGTCGAGCAGCACTCGAAACTTGCGGCGTGGCGTCCAGCATTGAAACTGAACAAAACGATCAGCGCGATCGGTCCGTAAAGGAAGAGGTATATGGCAGCTGCATAGATGCGCATTTTGTTCCGGGACCTAGATCAGAGAAGTGTCGTTTCGCGTTCGATCGCGGCCGAACGCGGCAAGATAGGCAGCGATTGCCACCAACATTATCACGACAAGGCCGATGGCGACCGCAGAGCCGTAGGGCCAGTTTCGTGACTGCAGGAACAGATCGACCAGCGCATTCCCGACAAAGAACACCTTTCCCCCACCCAAGAGAGCCGGGATCAGATACTCTCCCATCAACAGGATGAAGACGAGTAGCGACCCCGTGATCAGCCCCGGCAGCGAAAGCGGCAAGGTGACCTGCAGGAATGTCCGGACCGGATTGGCGCCCAGATCGCCGGACGCCTCCAGCAGGCGCTTGTCCAGCTTTTCAAGGCTGACATAAATCGGAAAGATCATCAGAGGCAGGTAACCATAGACTATGCCGATCAGTACCGCGGTTGGTGTATTGATCAGACGCACATCTGCGAACCCGATCATGTCCAACAGGCGCGGAATGCCGCGGCCGCCCAGAATGTAGATCCAGGCATAGGTTCGGATCAGAAAGCTGGTCCAGAACGGAACGATGACCAGAACAAGAAGCATCACCCTGACGCGGGCCCCGGCCCTGACCGCAAGATAGTAGGCAAGCGGATACGCGATGATTACGCACAGCAGTGTACCAAGCGGTGCCAGCGTCAGAGTGTTAGTGAACGCCTTCATCCGGGCTGGAAGGTTTGCGTATTGCTCGAAGGTGAAGGCGGCCTGATAGCCGCCTGCAGGGGCCCTTTCGCCAAAGCTGAAAACCAGAACGACGATCAGAGGCATGATCAGCAGAAACAGGAACCACAAGGTGGTGGGCAGCAGCAGCATGGCCGTCACCCGGTTGTTCCTTTTCTCAATCGTCGATTTGCCTGGCATCGTTCGTTCTGGTCCTTTTCGCGACGCGCCCAATCAGGCCGATTTGAACCGCGCCATGATCTCTGCCCGCAACGGGTCGGTAAGCGTTACGGCGGCGCCGAACTCCAGCGTGTCCAGCAGTTCTTGCGCCGGGTACATGATGGGGTTCGAGGTCATCTCTGCCGGCAACAGGGCAGTCGTGCGATTGTCGGGAACCGGATAGCCATGCGCCTCGACCTCGCGCGCGTTCACTTGCGGATCAAGCAGATAGTTGATCAGAGCGTAAGCTGCATCCAGATGCGGCGCGCCCTTTGGAATTGCATAGAAATCGCTCCACAATTCGCCGCCCTCTTTGCCCAGAACATAGTCGATTTCGGGCATGTCGCGGTTCAGTTGCAGGCCGTCCCCGGTCCACGCAATCGACATCCACGCGTCGGTGCTGCGCATCGACGGCTGATAGTCGGAGTTGATCGCGAAGAGATGCGGTTTGCTGTCAATCAACAACTGCTCGGCATCGGCCAGCTCGGCCGGGTCGACCGAATTGAACGAGTAGCCAAAGTATTTTAGTGCATTGCCAATCGTGGTCAGCTGGTAGTCGTGAACCATCACGCGGCCCGACGCTTCGGCGCGGGTCACATCCCAGAAAGCCTTCCAGCTGTCGACAGTCATGGGCAGCTTGCCCCGGTTGATGACAAACCCGGTTGTGCCCCAGTTCTTCGGAACCGCGTAGACCGTGCCGTTCACCGTTCCCGGCTCAATGAACCGCGCAATGTAGGCCGAAGCGTCGAAATTCGGGATCCGCGACAGATCCAGCGGTTGGATCAGATCAAGGTCCACATAGGTCGAGATCGTGTAGTTCGTTGGCACGAACACATCCCAACCAGTGCCGCCGGCTTGCAGCTTGGCCAGCATTTCCTCGTTCGAGCCAAAGACACTGATCTGAATGTCGGCCCCGCTATCCGCGGTGAAGGCTTCGTAGTTTTCGGGGTTGTAATAGTTCGGCCAAGTGGCAATCGACACCCTGTCGCCGATATCGCCTGCCGCCCAGGCCCGACCGGACCGGCCCAGCCCCGGCATCGCGCTGGCAAGTGCCGTAGTGGCCAGGCCAAGGCCCGTCACCCCCAGGAACTGACGTCGACTGATCGAGCCTTTCTGGTATCGCCGCAACTGGTTCATGAACTCCTTGGCGTCGATCGGCTCGGGAAATTTCATCTTGGTCATTTTGAGGATCCTCCTTGCTTTGTGTTCCTCGGTGGCTTTACCGATGGTCGCTTATCGGCGGTCATTCATCCTTGAGCAAAAGTGCAGAACGGCTGTTCCAAACGACATTGACCTCGTCGCCTTCGTGGAAGATGCCCTGTTGCCCTTCAGCAAACTTCGAGACTAGCGCCAGCATTTCACCAACGCCCTCTATGGCGACGAGATATTCAGTCTGCTCGCCCAGAAAAATGCGGTTCATGATCCGACCGCCCAAGACCACGTCATAGTCTTTGCAGGCATCGCTGTTGGACTTGGCCAACAAGCGCACCATTCCCGGCCGGATCGCCAGAACAGCCCTGTCGCCCTTGCCAAGGTTTGCGCTTTCACTTGGTATGCGGCCCGAATAACCGGTGCCATTGGCATCACGCAGAACGCCCTGATCGGACGAAACGCTGTCGACCGATCCTGCAATGAAGTTCGATTTTCCAACGAAATCGGCGACATAGCGATTGCGCGGTTCGTCATATAGGTGCTGCGCACTGCCCATCTGTATCATGCGCCCCGAATGCATGATGCAGATCGTGTTGCTCATCGACAGGGCCTCTTCCTGATCATGAGTTCACCAGAATGAAGGTGATCCCGACTTCGCGCTGAAGGGTCTGCAATTCGATTTGCATGTCTCGCCGAAGCTTTCGGTCAAGCGCTGCCAGCGGCTCGTCCAACAACAGCACGGTGGGCCGGTTGATCAGTGCGCGCGCCAAGGCGACACGTTGCTGTTGCCCGCCCGAGAGCTCCCAACTGCGACGCTTTTCGAAGCCCGAGAGCCTTACCAACTCCAGCGCCTCGCCGACTTTGTGCGCGATGGTCGCCTTGTCTCGCCGCAGCGGTGTCTGCCGCAATCCATAGGCGATATTCTCAAATACGTTGAAATGTGGAAACAGCGCGTAGTGCTGGAACACCATATTGACCGGCCTCTTGTAAGCCGGGATCCCTACGACCGAGCGGCCTTCGATCAGGACATCGCCCTCGGTGGGTTGCTCAAAGCCCGCGATCATTCGTAGCGAGGTTGTTTTTCCGCACCCCGATGGACCGAGAAAGCTGAAGAATTCTCCCTTGGTCACTTCGAGGTTCATGGATTGGACAGCGGTTACGTCACCGAAACGCTTCGTTACGTTTCTGAATTCCACGTCAAAGGCAGTTAAGTTCTGCTGGTCCACGCCAAAACCCCACACCTCACAAGTTGGCAGAATACCTCTTCCCCAAGATGTATCCCTTGATTGACGTCAACTCTCTCAATATCCCGTTTGAAATGATATACCTCCATGGGACTATTTCGTCGAAAACCGTTCTACGGAGTGGTATATTCGCATGCCTAGCCAGACCAAACAGCGCAAGGATTCTGCATGAGCGGTGAAGGCCCAACCTGGTCGGGAACCATGGCAAGGGCGGTTTCCGCATTGCGATCGCCCGAGTTCGAGCCGCGCCTGGTTCAGGCGTTGCTAAGCTTGGTCGATTTCGATTTCGCCGTGATGTTTGCCTATCGCGGCGATGAACGGCCGATTGACCTGTTCGATAATTTTGGCGCCAAGCGACGACAGGTTTTTGTTTCGATATATCAAGAGGGGCCATACCTTCTGGACCCCTTCTTTCAAGCCTGCAAAAAGAAGGTTTCGGCTGGCCTTTACCGAATTCGCGACTTGGCACCGGATCGGTTCTATCAAAGCGAATACTTCCGATCCTATTATGTCAGCACTGGTCTCTCAGAAGAGATCGGCTTTATCGTCGCACTTGCCGGAGATGTTCGTGTGGTGATCTCGTTAATGCGCGAGGGGCCGCGGCAGGGGTTCAGCGAACGCGAAATGAACCGCTTGCGCGCGGTGCAACCCGTTGTTCTTGCTTTGGCAGAGTACCATTGGATCGGTCTGTCTTCCCGGTTCCAGACAAAGGCCAGCGACACGGAAAGCGAAATCCTCGAACAATTTCTGGATGGCATCTTCCGGAACTTCGGAAGATCCCTGCTGACCCCCCGCGAGTGCGAGGTGGTCGGCCTGGTGCTGCGCGGGCACTCTTCGTTCTCAATCGCCAAGGTGCTGAATGTCGCTACCGGAACCGTCAAGATCCATCGGCGCAACATCTATGCAAAACTTGGAATTTCGTCCCAAGCGCAGCTTTTTTCGCTGTTCCTTTCGATGCTTTCAGATCGCGTAGAGAAGTGATTCGTCAGCCGGAGTGGCCCCGCCGGTTGTAAGCCAAAGTCACTCTCGGTGCTGCCCAGGGCTTTGGGCAATCCTTCAACCACCCGTCATATAGGGCATCAGCACGACTTCGCTCTCGGGGCCGATTTCGGTAAACCAAGCCTCGCGGTAAATCTTGCCATCAAGCGCCAGCGATACGCCACGTTCGATCTGCGGTTTCAGCCCCGGATAGTCCTCTGACAGCCGGTCCAGCAACTGCCTGAAGTTGCTGGCCTCGACTTCAACCTCGGCCTTGCCGTCGGTGGCATGTCGCAAGGACCCCCAGATCGTCACCTGCACCATATCAAGCCTTCCGGGAAAGCGCTTTCAGCAGCTTTGGGGGCGACATCGGCAACTCATGCATCCGCACACCGATGGCCCGCGACACGGCGTTTGACAAGGCAGCGAGCGGTGGCACGATCGGTGTCTCACCAACCCCGCGCACGCCGTAAGGATGTCCCGGGTTTGGTATCTCAAGGATAACCGTGTCTATGTTGGGCAAATCCGAAGCGACCGGCACCCGGTAATCCAGGAATCCGGCGTTTTGCAGCTTTCCATCCTCGCCGTAGATATACTCTTCGTTGAGTGCCCATCCGATGCCCTGAACGGCTCCGCCCTGCATCTGGCCCTCGACATAGTCGGGATGCACCGCGCAACCCGCATCCTGAAACACCGTATAGCGCAGAACCTTGGTCGCTCCGGTTTCAGGGTCCACCTCGACATCCGCCAGATGCACGCCAAAGCTTACGCCGGCGCCGTCCGCGTTGATCTCATGATGGCCGGCGATCGGCCCGCCCGTCTCGGCGGAAATCGCCGCGATTTCTGCCAACGACATCGGATCGAATTCGCCCGCATTTGGCCCTGAGGGTTTCGCAAATCCGTCTTCCCAGACCACGGCCTCTTCGTCGATACCCCAGATTTTCGCAACGCGGGCACACATGACCTTGATCGCATTCCGAGCGGCTTCGATCGTCGCCAATCCGACCGAGAACGTGACGCGGCTGCCGTCGGTTACATCATTGTAGCCCAGCGAATTGGTGTCGGCGATGATCGTCCGAACCTTATCGTAAGGAATGCCCAACTCTTCGGCTGCCATCAGGCTGATCGAGGCGCGCGAGCCGCCTATATCCGGGTTGCCCTCGGTTATGCCGACCGTTCCATCGGTGTTGATGTTCAGTGACACACAAGTGTTGCCGCCGAAATTGAACCAGAATCCGCAGGACAGTCCGCGCCCCTGATTTGGGCCGAGCGGCGCCTTGTAATGCGGATGTGCCTTGGCTGCTTCCAACGTGGCGAGCAGGCCAATCTCGTCGAATGTCGGCCCATAAGACGACTTCGTCCCCTTATGCGCCGCATTCTTCAGCCGCACGTCCAGGGGGTCAAGACCCAGTTCCTGACACAACTCATCGACGACACTTTCAACCGCGTAAATCGCCATCGGGGCGCCGGGCGCGCGATACGCCGCTTCTTTTGGGCGATTGGTCAGCACGTTCCAGCCCAACGTCCGAACCGCCTCCAGATCATAAGCGGCAAAGGCGCTTTGCGCCCCCATCGTGACGGTGCCCGTCGGAAATGCGCCACCCTGATAGCGCAGATGTGCCTGCCCGGCAGTGATGCGGCCCTCTTTTGTCATCCCGATCTTGATGTCCATTGACGAGGACACGGTCGGCCCTGTCGCCTTGAACACCTCTTCGCGGGACATGACCAGTTTTACCGGGCGCCCTGTCTTGCGCGACAGTGCCAGCGCCACCGGTTCTATGAACACTGTCGTCTTGCCGCCAAAGCCGCCGCCGATTTCCGAGGCGGTGACCCGCAACTGGCTGGCATCCATCCCCATTATTTCGGCGCAAAGCGTGCGCACGTTGAACTGCCCCTGCGTGCAGCACCAAAGTTCACCCTTGCCATCGGGCGTCATCGACGCAAGGCAGGCATGCGGCTCGATGTAACCCTGATGGGTCGCAGCCGTCTTGAAGCTTCGCTCAATGATCATGTCCGCCTTGGCAAAACCGGCCGCAAGGTCGCCATGACCGAACTCGCAGTGATTGGTCACGTTGTCCGACATGCCCCGTCCAACGTTTTCTTCGCCTCGGCCCTGCTGCACAACCGGCGCGTTGGTGCGCATCGCTTCATCCACATCAGTGACATGAGGCAAAACCTCGTAGTCGACCTTGACCAGTTTCAGTGCCTGCTTCGCCACGGTGTCGCTGATCGCCGCAACGGCGGCAATCGCATGGCCATGATAGAGCGCCTTGCCCCGCGCCATGCAATTGTCTTGGACGTCGCGCGTGAAAAGATCCTCGGGCACATCGAAATCTGCAGAAGTGACGACAGCTTTGACGCCCTTCAGTGCCTCTGCTTCCGACGCATCGATGGACTTGATTGCGGCATGCGCGTGCGGGCTGCGCAAGACCCGGGCGAACAACATGCCGGGTGCTGTCGCGTCGGCGCCGTACATGGCGCGCCCGGTTACCTTGTCAACGCCGTCGGGGCGCGGCGGGCGAGTTCCAACGACCTTGAAAACCCGCTTGGCGTTCGAATCCAAAGCCATCCTAAGCGCTCCTCATCTCTTCAGCGGCAATCTGAACGGCCTTGACGATCTTGTCATAGCCGGTACAGCGACACAGGTTTCCCGCCAGCCAGTAGCGAATTTCCGTCTCGGTCGGGTCAGGGTTCTTGTCCAGCAATGCCTTTGCTGCGACCAGAATACCCGGCGTGCAAATCCCGCACTGAAGGGCGGCATGGTCGATGAAGTTCTTCTGCAGCGGATGCAGGTGATCACCCACTGCCAACCCCTCGACGGTGCCGATCTCGGCACCCTCCGCCTCGACGCCAAGAACAAGACACGAGCAGACCAGTCGTCCGTTCAGCGTAACACTACACGCCCCGCAATCGCCGGTTCCGCAGCCTTCTTTTGCACCCGTCAGCCCAAGGCGATTTCGCAGGACGTCCAGCAGGCTCTCATCAGGCGTGCAAACGAATTCTGTCGCATCGCCATTGATCGAAGCGGATACTTGAATGGTTTTCATCGGCGGCCTCCGGCGCGGTCATAGGCTATAAAGGCTGCGCGTTTGGCCAGCACGCCCGCTATCTGAGTTCGAAATTCGATAGTCCCACGCTTGTCGTCAATGGGATTGCAGGCTGCGGAACACGCGGTTGCCAACGCGTCAAGCGACGCCACGTCCAGTTTGGTCCCGAGGATGCACCGGGCTGCTTCCTCGACCAGCACCACGGTTGGAGCGACTGCGCCCAGCACTATCCGGGCGGCCTTGCAGGTGCCGTTTGCATCCAGTTCAAGGCTGACGCCAGCCGACGCAACGGCGATGTCCATTTCCGTGCGCGGAATGAACCGCAGATAGGCGTCCGCGGCGCGATCTGGCCGCGCAGGCAAATAGATCGACGTGATCAACTCTGCCTTGGCAAGCGATATGCGACCCGGCGAAACCGGTATGTCTTGCACTGGACAATCGCGAACCCCATCGGGTCCGATTATCCGTGCAACGGCATTTGCTGCAATCAGGGCGGGGACGCTGTCAGCGGCGGGCGATCCGTTACACAATTCCCAGCCATGGTCGCGCGGCCTTGCACTTGGGTGGAGCCGATCAATTCAAATGCCTCAACCACGCCCGGCCAAAGGGTGGCGACGCCCTCATGTTCGCCAAGTTCCGCCCCCGATACGGAAGCACCAACGCGATATCCGCCGTTTTCCGGGGTAATGTCCCTGATACCGTCGATCCGCTTGATATCCACAATCAGGTCCGGTTCCACCATGCCCGCCTTTAGCTGGACCAAAACGTCGGTGCCACCGGCCAGCACTCTCGTGGTTCCAGTTTCCTGCGCCAGCAGCGCCGACGCCTGCTCCGCAGTTTCCGGTCTTGCGTATCGCATCTTGTTCAAACCAATTCCTGATGTCGCTGATAACAACCTTAGCACCCCTGTTAACTACCGCAATATCCACCGGGGTCTATGTTAGGAAGCAACAAACTGGTCATTTGGCGAAGGTGGTGTGCTGGAATGAAAATTCGCCCTCGTGTTTGCCATTCGGCCGCTCAGCGGGCGGAGATTTCGGATCGCTGGCAACGCAGACAGGCGATGAGCTTGATCAGGCGTCGGTTTGACCGGCAATCCTCCCGGATGTTTTCGGCGATCTCTCCGACGGGATGCTGTCACCCGTGGGCTTCGAAAACGGGCCGCGAAATGTGAACCAGGACTGCGGCTAGGATATTGGGGCCGGTTCTCTGTAATCGACGCTTCTTGAAGAGCTGGCAGGGAAGCGACGGATCAACTCGACGATCTGCTCCGCATGGCCGTGGAGGTGGCAAAAGCGGATCCGGTTTCCCGCCTGCTGACGAGCGTTCCGGTTGAATTGTTGTGTTTAGTGGTGAGCCCGACAGGATTCGAACCTGTGACCCACTGATTAAAAGTCAGTTGCTCTACCAACTGAGCTACGGGCCCACACGAGGCGCCTGCCTAAACGCGTCCCCAAATAGCGTCAAGCAAAAACCGTGCAGTTCTTTCAAAACCTTCAGCATCGCGCTATATCGCGCCTCATGCGCGAAACGCACGCCTCCGACGGGCTCGCCATCATGAAAATGCATGGGTTGGGCAATGACTTCGTGATTATCGATTCACGAGGCCGGGACGCTGTGACTGATGCGGCTTTGGCGCGCGCCTTGGGGGACCGCAACAGAGGGGTTGGATTTGATCAGCTGGCAGAGATCACGACCAGCGACTTCGCCGACATCGATCTGGATTTCTGGAATTCCGACGGGTCGGTTGCCGGGGCATGCGGCAATGCCACGCGTTGTGTGGCAGAGTTGATCCTGGCCGAGACCGGTAAGGATGAGATAACAATTCGTACGCTTCGGGGCATTTTGCAGGCGCGGAGGGCAGAGAGTGGAATGGTCTCTGTCAACATGGGGGTGCCGCAATTGACCTGGCGCGACGTCCCTTTGGCGCGGGACGTGGACATCGAACATTTGCCACTGCCGGGCGACCCGGTCGCCGTGGGCATGGGTAACCCGCATTGCGTTTTCTTGGTGGGGGATGCAGAGGCTGTGGATGTCGCAGCCCGCGGGCCCGCGGTTGAACATGATCCGTTGTTCCCCGAAGCTACCAATGTGGAGTTTGCGCAGGTTCGCTCGCGTAGCGAGGTGCGGATGCGGGTATGGGAGCGCGGGACCGGCATCACGCTGGCCTGCGGCTCCGGCGCTTGTGCAACGCTGGTTGCGACACATCTGCGGGGCCTGACGGACAGTTCGGTCCGAATGGAGGTTGATGGTGGCTGGTTGCTACTGGACTGGCGCGAGGATGGCGTCTGGATGACCGGTCCGACGGTACATGTCTTTGACGCCAAGCTTACACCCGAATTTCTGAAGGGCATCCGTTGACCTTGAAACTACCGATATTCGCGACGCTTGGATGTCGCCTGAATTCCTATGAGACCGAGGCGATGAAGGCGCTTTGCGACGAAGCTGGCATCGGCAATGCCGTCGTGGTCAATACCTGCGCCGTGACAAACGAGGCCTTGCGCAAGGCCCGGCAGGAAATTCGCAGGTTGCGGCGTCAGAACCCAGAGGCGCGGTTGATCGTGACGGGCTGTGCGGCGCAAATTGAACCAAAGGCATTTTCGGAAATGGAAGAGGTCGATCTGGTTTTCGGCAATGCCGATAAGATGCGCCCAGAGACATGGGCGGCACTAAGACCGGATTTTGTCGGAACCACCGAGGCCGTTCAGGTGGACGACATCATGTCAGTCACCGAGACCGCCGGCCATCTGATCGACGGCTTCGGGAGCCGTAGCCGTGCCTATGTGCAGGTTCAGAACGGCTGCGACCATCGGTGCACCTTCTGCATCATTCCTTACGGTCGCGGCAATTCGCGGTCCGTCCCTGCGGGGGTCGTCGTGGATCAGATCAAGCGGCTGGTGTCACGCGGCTACAACGAGGTGGTTCTGACCGGCGTCGATCTGACAAGCTGGGGCACCGACTTGCCTGCGGCGCCGCGACTGGGCGATCTGGTATTGCGTATCCTGAAGTTAGTGCCAGACCTGCCGCGCCTTCGGATTTCCTCGATCGACTCGATCGAGGTGGATCCTTGCTTGATGCAGGCGATCGCTGACGAGCCGCGCCTGATGCCGCATCTGCACCTGTCGTTGCAAGCCGGCGATGACATGATCCTGAAACGGATGAAGCGGCGCCATCTGCGCGACGATGCGATCCTGTTCTGCGACGAGGCCAGACGTCTGCGGCCTGAAATGACTTTCGGCGCCGATATCATCGCGGGGTTCCCGACCGAAACCGAGGCGATGTTCCAGAACTCCATGAGGCTGGTCGAGGAATGCGGTCTGACCTGGTTGCATGTTTTTCCCTATTCGCCCCGCCCGGGCACCCCCGCCGCACGCATGCCGCAGGTAAACGGGGCCGCGATCAAAGACCGTGCGGCGCGCCTGCGCGAAATTGGTGATCGTCAAGTGTCGCGCCATTTGGCGGATCAAATCGGCAAAACGCATCTTATCCTGATGGAAAGCACCCGTATCGGACGGACGGAGCAATTTACCGAGGTCGAATTTCCAGTTGATCAGCCGGAGGGCAGCATCGTATCGGCTGTGATTACCGGGGCCAAGACAAACCGACTATTGGGTAGGCCGGCTTAGGACCGGTCAGAAACCCAGCGAAATACCCCGCGATAGCGTCAAGAACACCGAATCCGAGTCAGCGTCGCCACTGCCGGTCTCGCGATATTCCCGGCGTTTGTAGCCCAGGTTCAGATCCCAGTCCGCCGTTAGATCACGGCTATATGAGGCCGTGAAATTGGCCCGGGCGCGCTTATCCACATTGCCGTTGCCGGCCTCGTTTGTGCGGCTGACATCCATCGCCAGATTGAAGCGGGACAACGAATTGATGTTGTGCAGATAGCCGACGGCGAGTTTGGAAATCTCAACATCGTTATTGTCGGCGTTCGAGGTGATCGACTGGCTGAGGGTCAGAGTCAACGCACCGCGCGGCAACTCTCTATTATAATCGAGCGCGCCAAGCAGTTTGAGATCGCTGCCGTCGGTTTGTGTCAAGGTCAGGCTGCCAGCGATTGCGCCATCGCGCAGCTCCATCTCGCGTCCGAACTTCAATGAAACGCGGTTCGGATCAGCAGAGCGATTTTCGAAAGAGACGCCGCCGAAAATCGCGCCGTCCGGCAGATCCTGCCGCAAGTCGAGACTGCCAAAGACCGAGTCCTCGTCTGTCCGCGTGCCGAATTCGGTGGTTTCGGTCTGCGAATAGCCTAGTTCCCCGGTCACGGTCAGCGCGCGGCGCAACTCGTGCGACAGCGATGCCGAATAGGTGGTCTTGTCCCGCTGCAAGTTGTCTGGGCCATCCTCATCGAGCCGGTCAAGATCGGTCGATAGAGTTGCCGATGTTACCGGCGAAAAGCGCAGGCTTGCACTGACACCGAACCTGTCACGCGTGCTGTCAACGAGATCGGGATCAATTGTGTTTGAGTAGTCGCGGATCTTCGTGCTGGCGGAAATGGTAACGCCGAGAGGCGCGTCGATCCCATAGCGGAACTGGGCATCGGCGCCGTAGGTCTTCAATGTGCCCGGGTCGACGATCAGATCCTCGGGGATCAGATCGTCGTCGATTGTCGATCTGTTCACGTCGGTGTCGCGGTAGTTTGCTGAAAGGCTGACCGAGCTGTTTGCAGCATCGCGGGCATAGGCCAGCCGTACGGATGGATCTGCGAAGCCGCTTGAGGTGCCACCTCCGGGCTCGTCCGCGACTTGCAGCGCCCCTTCTGCCGAGAAACTCAACACCTGATTGCGTGTTTCGGAAAGGATCGACAACGAAACAATCTCGGCCGCCGTAACGGTGGTTCCCAGTGATACTGGGTCGAGATCCTTGTTCGTATCGGCCGTGAGGCTGGTCGTCAGATTCAGCTTCACGACGGGTGAAGAGTTCGAGTCTGTCACCTGTGCAAGACCCGCGCCCGATCCAATGACGGCAGTTGCTATTACAATTCCTGCCGTGCCTAGTTTTCTGCCCCGCCCCATGTCTCTCCTACTCGAATAGTCGACGTTCCGGCACCACGATGATGTCGCCGTCCTGCAATACGATTGAACTTACAGGGGCATTGCCCTGCTCGACCGCACGATAGTTGAAGGTATAAACCAGTGCCTGGCCGGTCTTTGGATCGGTGCGGCGCACCTGGATGCGCTTGGTTGCGGCGAATTTCGTGAACCCGCCCGATTGTGCGAGGAACTGCAGCAGATTGGTGCCCCGCTCGATCGATGCTTTTCCGGGGCTGCCAACTTCGCCCATAACGAACACATCCATTGTCGCGGGCGACGCCGAACCCGAAAGCGGTTGGGCAGCAGCCAGAGAGCTGATCGTCACAAAAACATTTGGACTACTTGCGAAATTGGGCGCAAGGCCCGACGCAATGCTGGAGCGGATGGTATCAAGGCTTTGACCGCCAGCGCGCACGCTACCAACCAAAGGTACGGTGACCGTGCCATCCGGCAGCACGATGGCATCGCGGTTCAACGTTTGATCCTCAAGTACCTCAATCCGCAGAACATCGCCCGGACGGATCTTGTATGAATCCTGTGCCGCGGCAATTGAGCCGAAGATGAATAGCGCCAGAACGCTAAGCAACATTCTTGCCATTTTGCACTCCCTTCAAATCAGTTGGAAATATCCATAGCACGGATATTCTCGTTTAGACAAAGTTCATTCACTTTTCGAACACGTTAACTAAAGTCTCGTTACGCTTGCGCAACACCGCTATTGGCGAAAGGTCGCGGTTAGTGCACGTCTGGCGATTGAGTTCGGGCGGTTCGCATTTGCCAAACTCGCCTCAATAATGCTCGTACTCGTATTCATATCCGGTCGAACTGTCGGAATAGCGGCATTTGTTCAACACGACGCCCAGCACGTTCGTCAGTTCGGAGAGTTCTTTTTCACACATGTCCAGCTGCGTGACGGTCGTACTATCTGCGGCGCCGATCAGCAGCGCGCAATCGACATTTGACATGAACCCCACATTGTCATCGCTGACCAACATTGGCGGCATGTCGAAAATCATGATGTCGGGGCGGTAAGCCGCTTCGAGCGTGGTTAGGAACTCCTTGGTCCGATGAGATTGCAGAAGTTCGGACGGGTTGCGCGCCGCTTTGGCGTTAAGTCCGATGATAAGGTTGTCGCCATAGCGCACAAGGTGGTCCGCGGCTGCAACACGCCCCTCGATCACATCGCTCAGGCTGTGCGGGGTTCGGTGCGCAAACACTTTGTGCAGGGCCGGGCGCCGCAGATCGAAATCAAGCAACATGATCTTCAGGTCTTGCTGCCGCGCCAAGCTGAGGGCCAGGTTGGCTGCCACAGTGGTCTTGCCGCAAGCCACCGTCGGTGAAGTGATTGCCAGCCGCTTCCACCCATGCTCGCCCATGCTGTGCAGAGCACGCGACCGAAGCATGTCGTAGGGGCCAGACAACGGGCCGCTGGTAACGGCAGTAATCCGGTTGTTGCGTGCGACTCGCGTCGTGATCTTGATTTCCGGCAGATCGGCCCAAGCAGTCTTGGGCGTCGCAACCCGGCTTTCAGGCCCCAGGATCGCCTTATCGTCAATCCCGGCCTCGCGCCGCTTCTCGCGTGCTTTTTCGAGAGCGGCTTCAAGTCTTTCCATGTCTCAATACCTTTGAAATAAAGCCGAATTGTACCAGTACGCCGCAGTCTAGAGCAGCCGTTCAAGCCGGGTCATGACCTGATCAAGGATCAGATCCAGTGGCAAGTAGTAGGTGTGAATTGCAAAAAGCGCGGCGGGCAGACCAACAACGATAAGCGCGAACAGCGCGACGAACACCGCGCGGCGCACCACCAGCTCCATTGGTGTGCGTATGTAAGGAACCGTGGCAATCGGGGTTATACCCAGATGTCTTGTGATGTCGCGCGGGCGATGGATGGCGCGGTTCATGAACTCCAGCAAGAACACCAATGCGCCTCCCAGCGCCGCACCCAATGCTGTGCCGCCCGCAGCGATCAAGACACGGTTTGGGGAGGTTGGCTGGCTGGGTACGGTGGCAGCCTCCAGAACGGCGATGCGTTGACCCTTGGCCAACAGTTCAATCCGTTCACCGGTGGCGGCGGTGGCGAGGCGACCGACGGCCGAGTTGTACTGCATCTGGATGTTTGCGTAGTCCCGGTTTAACCCGTCAAGGACGATGGAGTTTTCCGGGGTTCTGTCGATCGTTTCGGACAATCGTTTCAATTCGGCCTCGGCTGCCGATTGCTGGATTTCCAGCTGCTCGATACGGGTATCGATTTCGACTTGCTGCAAATCCAGCAATGTTTTTGGAGTTGTAGTCTGGCTTCCTCCCGTCGGCAGCGCCCCTATCTGAGATTCAAGCTGTGAAACCTGGGCCTGCAGTATCTTGATCCGGGGGTTCTCTGGCGAGTATATCACCAGCGCCCGGTTCAGTTCGTTCTGCAATGCCGCGAGTTGCTGCTGTTCAGGTGTCAAGGTATCCATAATCGGTGCTGAAACCCGGCCGGTGGCCTCGAACATCTCGTTTAGGCGCTTTTTTTGCTCGCGCAGGCCCGAAATTTCCCGCGTGAAAGAGGCGATGCGTTCCTGAACCAAAGTCTGCTGGCTAAGTCGATAGGAAAGCGTTTCCGGCAAGGCATCGGAATTGGCGTTCTTAAAGGCAATGATCTTCTGGCTTTGCCCCGCCAATTCCGAATCGAGCCGCTGTACCTCTTGTTCAAAGAACTGAAGCGTGTCGGTTGCCCGTTCCGCGCGCATTTCCAGGTTGTCGCGCAAAAGCAGCGTCACATACTCGTTTACCACACCTGCCGTCACGACCGACTTGTTGCTGCTAAACGAGATCGTCATCAGCGTGGCCTGTTCACGGCCCCCGGTTCTGCGGATACTGGTGGAACGGCGCATCGCCTCGACAATAGCATCTGCCGTCAAAGTGCCGCTATCGTCGAACACGCTGAACTTGCGCGCAATGTCCAGAAGATTCGCGCGGGTCATGAGCCGCTGCTCAATGATTTGGAGTTGTTCGATCCCGGTGGTATCTACGGTCGATTCCGCAAGGCTGCCAGGGATTTGGGCGGACTCGACCAACAGCTTCGCGGTGGCATCGTAGCTCGGCGGCAGCAGCCGAGCCAAGGAAAATGACGCGACCGCAACAACCCCGAACACTGCCAGAAAGTAGTGAACTCGCCGCAGAAAGATGGCGACGTAGAATTTGATTTCCTTGTTCATCAGTCGAGTTCCCCAGATGCGATCTCGGCCCCGAAGAATACACCATCATCTATGACGGCCTGTACGACCTTGCTATCCACCACGGTGGAGTCCGCACTCCACGCGTAAAGCAGCGACATGTCGCAAATCTGGTTGACCAGCCGCGGAATTCCTTGTGCCACTTCATAAATGAGCATCCTGGCCTTCTCATCAATCTCTTCGCCTGTTCCCCCGGCCACCCGCAGCCGATGCACGATGAAATCGTGAACCGCGCTTTCGGACAGCGGCCGCAGGTGGAAGCTGGCGGCAATGCGTTGCGCCAGCTGGCGCAGTTCCGGTCGCTTGATCATTTCGCGCAGTTCGTTCTGGCCCACAAGTACCAACTGGATCAATTCGTCTTTGTTCGAGTTGATATTCGTCAGCATGCGAAGCTCTTCCAGGCTGTCTTGAGACAGGTTCTGCGCCTCGTCAAAGATCAGAACCACACGTCTGCCTTCAGCATAAGTTTTGATCAGGAAATCCTGAAGTATCTGGAACTGGGAAACATAACCGATATTCGTGTCAAACTTAACACCCAACGAATGCAGAACCCATTGGATCAATTCGCCGCGATCGCCTTGAGCATTTGAGATCAGGCCGACCACCGAATCGGATTCGATCGAATGAAGCAATTGCCGCAGCAGTGTGGTCTTCCCGCAACCTACCGCCCCGGTCACCATCGTGATCGGAGCGCGCGACAGTATCCCGAACTCGAGCACGGAAAAGGCGCGTTTGTGCTGTTCGGACCAAAAAATGAACGTCGGGTCCGGCACGAGCGTAAAGGGCCGTTCGGTGAAACCGAAGCTCTCGAGATAGAACCCGGGAACGTGGTCAGACGATTTGTCCTTTTCAGGCGCGGTGTTCTTCAAAGGTCTGAGCCTTTTCATGTCGTTCAAAACTCATCAACTGCGAGAACCGGTTAATATAGTGATGGGGCTCTTAGTTCACCCCTCAAATGATCAAAGATTTCTGGCTATTTAACGGCAAGAACGTCTCGTTTTGCCGAGTTTGTCAATTAAAGCCCAACAACTTCGGCGCTTGGGCGCGTCCGATTCGCCCTTGGATCCGCTATTACCGCCGATCGGTAGACAGTAGGTCGAACTTAGTGGGATTATTTGCCGCATCCTGAACGACCACGGACCCGAATCCCCCAGGCGAAACACACGCATAACGTGCAGTGCGTTCATTTTGTGGCAAAAATTAGAAAATTGATCGCGTTTCATCCGCATTTCGCACGGTTCTCGTTTGGTGGCGGTGCGTTTACCTGCTATTAATTACGAATAGAACCGAGTCTGCTTTCGTCTGCCATTCGATTCAACTTTTTAGCTGCGAAGACGAGCGTCTTGGAGAGTGATTGTATTTTTTCGGAGGTATCCGGATCTTACCGGGATTTAATTATGACCATTCATTTTGATAGACTTAACAACACCCTCGATTCCGCAAGCGCCCCTTTCGGACGCGTCACCCTTCCCGCACGTGCTGGCTTTTATCGTAATGGCCTGAAGCGCGCACTTGATCTTGTCCTGGTTCTGATTGCGGCGCCGATTGTCCTTCCCTTGGTCTTGTTGCTGTCGCTAATTGTCGCGCGGGACGGTCATCGGCCGTTTTACTGGAGCAAGCGTGTCGGCAAGGACGGCAAAGAGTTCTTCATGCTCAAGCTTCGCACGATGGTTCCTGACGCCGATCGCTTGCTGGACGTGCATCTGGCCAACGACCCGTCGGCGCGGCAAGAGTGGGAAACCACGCAAAAGCTGAAGAACGACCCCAGAACAACAAGAATCGGACGCGTCCTACGGAAATTGTCTCTGGACGAACTGCCGCAGCTTTGGAATGTTTTGGTTGCCGACATGTCCCTGGTCGGTCCCCGACCGATGTTGCCCAGCCAACGCGTCATGTATCCTGGCCTTGCCTATTATGCCTTGCGTCCGGGTATCACTGGACCGTGGCAGGTTTCGGACCGGAACGAATGCGAGTTCGCCAAGCGTGCCGATCACGACAAGGACTATCACGATCAATTGTCGTTCAGTGCGGACCTTAAGCTGATTGTTAGAACGATCGGGGTAGTGCTTAAGGGAACTGGCTATTAATATCACGCAATCATCGCGCTGAAATCGGGCTGCCCGACGGCACGCGCACGTTATCGGCTGCTCCGCAGAGTTGGGGCAGTCGCTGCATGACAAGAGGGTATTGCCTTGAGACTGACCAGACTGCCGCTGATTCTTATACTAACGCTGTCGCTTGGCTTCTTGACTGCTTGCGATACGGCTGCGGAACGCGCCGAAAAGCATTATCAATCGGCGCTGAGTCTATTGGAAAAGGGCGACCAAGACCGTGCCTTGGTTGAACTTCGCAACGTATTCAAACTGAACGGTCAGCATCGCGATGCGCGCAAGACCTTTGCGAGCATTCAGCGCGAACGCGGCAATGTGCGCGAAGCGATCGGACAGTATCTGCGGCTGGTAGAGCAATATCCCGAAGATCTTGACGGTCGGCGGGCGTTGGCGGAACTGAACCTGAGTGTCGGCAACTGGCCCGAGGCCGAGCGGCACGTCGATGCCGCCCTTGCCATTGACCCGAACGACATGCCGTCAAAAGCGGTCCGAATCGTGTTGGACTACGGTAAGGCGCTGGAAGCCAAGGACGACAAGGCCGTCGCAGCGGCCGTTGCTGCCGCCGCCGAGATGAAAGAACAGTTACCGGACAATCTGGTGCTCAAGCAGGTCGTGATTGACGACTATGTCAAGAAATCCGATTTTAACACTGCCCTGAAAGAGCTTGACGCCGCTATCGCATTGCAGCCGGACAACAAGGAACTTGTTGCAATGCGGATCTCGATTCTTGCGGCTTTGGATGACGACGTGGCCGTCGAAAAGCAGTTGATCGACTATGTCGACCAATTCCCTGATGACGAAGCTGCCCGTGTCACTCTGGTGCGTTGGTATCTTTCACGCGATCAGATTGACGAGGCAGAGAAGTTCATGCGTGCCGGTGTAAGACCGGACGACAAGGGCGATGCAAGCCAACTGGCCCTGATCCGGTTCCTGTCCGAAATGCGAGGACGCGATGTGGCGATTGCAGAGTTGGACAAAATCATTTCCGCCGGAAACGACAAGCCCGTGCTACGGGCGCTTCGCGCGGGTCTGCTTTTCGATGAAGGAGAGCGCGACAAGGGCGTTTCCGACATGCAGGAAATCCTGGCCGGCATGGAGCCGACGGACGAATCTTCGGAACATCAAGGTTGCCCTCGCGCGGATGCTGATCGCGACCGGCAACAGCGTCGGAGCCAGAAGTGTCGTCGAAGAGGTACTTGCCGAAGACGCCAGCCATGTTGAGGCCCTTAAGCTGAAGGCGAACTGGCTGATCGACGATGATCAGGTCGGCGAGGCGATCGTCTCGCTGCGCGCGGCTCTCGACCAAAGTCCCGGCGATGCCGATATCATGTCGCTGATGGCGCGCGCCTATGACCGCGAGGGCAATCAGGAATTGGTCGGCGAAATGCTGTCGCTGGCGTTCGACGCCTCGAACAAGGCCCCGGACGAAGCCACTCGATATGCCCAGTTCTTGGCAAAACGCGAAAAGTTCGTCACGGCCGAGACCGTGCTGATCGACGCGCTTAGGCTTGCGCCAGACAATGTTCAGGTCCTGAACGCCCTCGGGAACCTCTACATTGCGATGAAAGACTGGGCACGCGCCGAGCAGGTGGCCGGTACGCTGGAACGCATCGGTAGTGATGAAGCCATGACGCTCAGCCAATCGCTAACGACGCGATCACTGCAATCGCAGCAGAAAACCGGTGAAGCGATAGCCTATCTGGAAGGGTTGGTGAACAGCGGCGAGGCTGGACTTGGCGCGAATGTCGAGATAATCCGCTCGCTGCTTGCCAGCGGCGATATCGAAGGGGCCAAGACCCGGATCAAGGCGCTTGTCGAACAGGATCCGACTGACCCCGAGGCAAGGTTCATCGAGGCGGCTGTCGACCTGGCGACCGGTGACGCCGAGCGTGCCGAGGCAACCTACCGCGATCTGTTGAAATCAGAAGGCGACCGAACGCAGATTTCGATTGCGTTGTTTCGTCTGCTGGACTCGCAGGGCCGCGCCGACGAAGCGCGCCAGGTCGTCGAGCAGGCTCTGGCAGACAGCCCGCAGGATCTTACGTTGCAGTGGATCTATGCCGGGATCGTTGAAAAGGCCGGGGACGTCGAGAAGGCAATAGAAATTTATCAGTCTATGTATGATCGGGACAGCAACAATCAGATCATCGCGAACAACCTCGCCAGCTTGCTTGCCGATAACCGGACCGACGAGGCATCGCTTGAAAAGGCCTACACGATCGCCCGACGCCTGCGCGGTAGCGAAATTGCACCATTTCAGGATACATACGGCTGGATTTCACATCTCCGCGGTCAGACCGACGAGGCGATCGCAGCTCTTGAACCGGCTGCCGCCGCCTTGGTGGATGACCCGATGGCACAGTACCATCTTGCTCAAGTCTATCTGCAACTTGAGCGCAAACAGGACGCCTTGACCCAGTTCCTAAAGGTTGTCGATCTGACCTCCGGGGCCGATACTCGTGAGTTCGTTGTGCGGTCGAGGGCAGAAGTCAATCGGCTGAAGGCCGAGTTGGAGACCGTCAAGAGCGAGTGATCAGGCACGGATCAATCGGAGAGATGCAATGCGGTCTGGCCGCAGCGATTTGTTCGGGCCGGCGCTATCGCGGACTTCGACCCGAACCGTCGCGGGCATTGCTTGCCGAGTACTGGGCCGGTTTGCCCGGCGAAGGGATGCTCATCAGCGGGTTTGGCTGGCATGACCGCTTGATATTGGTCAGATTGCCCGCATGACCTCGCCCGAGAGCCGCCAGAGATTTCCGCATGTCGCTACCGTTCTGGTGATTCTGGTTGCGCTGTGCGTCATCGTCGAATTGATTCTGGAGGGTGCTGACTGGCGCATCTGGGGCACGACGCAGTGGCGGTCGCTGGCCTATCAGAACGGCGGATTCTGGATCGGTCTTTTGCACAATTGGCGC
Organism: uncultured Alphaproteobacteria bacterium; assembly: GCA_963714615.1. Taxonomy (GTDB): domain Bacteria; phylum Pseudomonadota; class Alphaproteobacteria; order Rhodobacterales; family Rhodobacteraceae; genus JAHEAO01. Next base: position 86,649 of record CAVQOV010000015.1, read on the forward strand.
CCGAACTACGAACTCCAGCCTTATCTGATGTTTGTGACCTACAGTTTTCTGCACGGGGGCCTTGCGCATTTGATCGTCAACATGCTGACCCTTGTCGGGCTTGGAAACATCATCATCAGTCGCATCGGCTCTGCCCGGTTTTTTCTACTCTATGCTTTGGCGACGGTGGGCGGGGCGATGGGATTTGCCGTTTTGTCAAGAAGCGTTCAGCCAATGGTCGGCGCCTCCGGTGCCCTGTTCGGTCTGGCTGGCGCGCTGGCTGCGTGGGAATATGTCGATAGGTTTGCCGCAGAAAAACGGCTTTGGCCAGTTTTGCGCACCGTGGTCTGGCTGATCGCGTTGAACCTGATCCTGTGGTGGGCGATGAGCGGTCGGTTGGCATGGGAGACGCATTTGGGCGGGTTTCTGTCCGGGTGGATTTTTGCATTCATCATAGACCCAAGATCGCGACCCTTTGGCGACGAGAGTGGCGAATGACAGAGCTGGCCGGCGAATACGATTACATCGTTGTTGGCGCGGGCAGCGCGGGATGCGTTTTGGCTAACCGCCTCAGCGCTCGGCACCGTGTCTTGCTACTCGAGGCTGGCGGAAAGGACAATTACCATTGGGTTCATGTCCCGATTGGCTATCTCTATTGCATCGGCAACCCGCGCACGGATTGGGGGTTCAGAACCGCTGCTGAACCGGGACTGAACGGCCGTGATCTTTTGTATCCGCGTGGCCGCATTCTTGGCGGCTGTTCCTCCATCAACGGCATGATCTACATGCGGGGGCAGGCTGCGGACTATGATCATTGGCGGCAACTGGGGAACACCGGGTGGGCTTGGGATGATGTGTTGCCCTTTTTCAGAAAATCCGAGGATTACCATGCCGGGGCCAGCGAAACTCATGGGGCTGGCGGCGAATGGCGGGTTGAGAAACAACGCCTGCACTGGGACATTCTGGATGATTTCAGGGATGCGGCGGTGCAGTCGGGCATTCCGGCAACGGATGATTTCAACACAGGAGACAATGAGGGCGTTGGGTATTTCCGCGTCAATCAGCGAAACGGATGGCGCTGGAACACAGCCAGAGCTTTCTGCGCCCCGTCCGCAGACGCAACACTCTGCGGGTCGAAACCCATGCCCATGTCGAGCGCATTATATTTGAGGGCTGCAGAGCTGTTGGCGTGCAGTATCGTCAGGGATCCGATCTGAAAACCGCGCGGGCGAATGCCGAAGTCATACTTTCTGCGGGTGCGATCGGATCGCCCCATATCCTGCAATTGTCGGGAATCGGACCGGGCGACCTGTTGCGAACCCACGATATCGAAACCGTTCACCACGCGCCCGGCATCGGGCAGAACCTGCAAGATCACCTGCAACTGAGATGTGCCTACAAAGTCCGGAACGCTCGAACACTGAACACCTTGTCGGCGACGTTTCGCGGCAAAGCGCGGATCGCACTGGAATACGCGCTTTGGCGCAGCGGTCCGATGTCGATGTCGCCTTCGCAGCTCGGCGCCTTTGCCAAGTCCTCCCCGGATGTCGCAACGCCGGATCTGCAGTATCACGTTCAACCTCTGTCACTCGACGCTTTCGGAGACGATTTGCACCCGTTCGATGCGATTACGGCTAGTGTATGCAACCTGCGCCCCGAAAGCCGGGGCAGCGTCAGTATCCGGTCACCAGACCCGAAGCAGCAGCCAGAGATACGACCCAACTACCTTTCAACGGCAGGGGACCGCCGGGTGGCTGTCGATGCCATACGATTGACCCGAAGGATCGTCGGGCAGCCGGCCTTCCAGCGCCATCACCCCGAGGAGTTTCAGACCTGGCAGCCAGATTGACACGGACGAGGGTCTTTCGAAGGCGGCTGGCGATATCGGCACGACGATTTTCCATCCGGTGGGAACCGTGCGCATGGGCGGAGACACCGATGCACCGCTTGACCCACATCTTCGGTTGCGCGGCATTGATCGGTTACGCGTTGTCGATGCCAGCGTGATGCCGACGATTACCAGCGGCAACACCAATTCCCCGACTATCATGATTGCCGAAAAGGCCGCCGAACTGATTCTTTCGAAGCCCTGAAAAAGAAACAATTTGAAAGGTTAAGCCAGCCTTCACACGACCCTGCTATCCAGATTGCGGGTGAGACATGAGGTGGTGGTATGAGCGCGAAATCAAACGCGCCGATAATTATCAAGCGCAAGAAAGTCATTGCAGGCGGGGGGCACCACGGCGGTGCCTGGAAGGTTGCCTATGCCGATTTCGTGACGGCGATGATGGCTTTCTTCATGCTGATGTGGCTTTTGAACGCGACGACCGAAAAGCAGCGCAAGGGCATTGCGGACTATTTCAGCCCGACGATTCCGATCAATCGCATCTCGGGCGGTGGCGAAGGGTCTTTCGGCGGCGACAGCGTCTTTTCGGAGGATACGCTGGCCCAGAACGGCACCGGCGCCAGCCAGAAGAAACCGACCGAGGCGAACGCCGCCAAGGGCAGCACTGGCTACGATCAGTCAAAGGAGAGCGGTCGAGACCGATTCGCAGGCCTTCGCAGAGGTCGAAACGTGCCCTGACCGCCATGTCTGGCGAAAGCATGGCCGCCAACGATGCTTTGCGCCACATCGTGACGAAGGTCACCGACGAAGGACTGATCATCGAAGTATTTGATCTGGAAAACGAGCCGCTCTTTGACGAACGGAACGACACGCCAACCAAAACCATGACCGAGATTTCGGCTATTTTCGCCAGAGTTTTCGGAGCGGTTCAGAATCAGGTGGCGGTCAATGGGTTCGTCCGATCCTATCCGATCGTCCTGTCGCAGTCGCCGGTCTGGGATCTGTCCGCGAGCCGCGCGGACATGGTGCGCAAACTGCTGGAACAGGACGGTCTGCCGTCCAAGCGCATCGAAAGAGTCACCGGCTACGCTGACAACCGGCCAGCCGCGGGAAACCCAATGGCGATTCGAAACAACCGTCTTGAACTTATCCTGCTGCGCGAGAATTGATGTCGCACAAGACTTTAGCCCGTTAGCGGCCTGTTAAGTCAAACGCCGTAACCCTTGATGGGATTACGGACCGATAGCAGCAGAAAGGCGCTACCCATGACAATTTCTTCCTCGCTCCACGCTGGCGTGGCAGGCCTGAACGCGAATGCCACGCAGGCTAGCCACTATTTCCGACAACATCGCGAACTCGGCGACCTATGGATACAAGCGAGCATCGGCCGATTTCCATTCGCAGGTGATTAATGGCAATGCCACCGGAACGTATTCGGCGGGTGGCGTGCGCACATCCACGCAGCGCCTGATCGACGAACGCGGGCCGCTGATCTCGACTTCGAACCCAACCGATATCGCCGTCAGCGGACGCGGCATGATCCCGGTCACCACGTCGGTTTCGCTCGGCTCTTCCGACCGGTGACTATCCGATGATGCTGATGACGACGGGCTCATTCCGGCCCGACGCCGAGGGTGTTCTGACAACTGAAAGCGGCATGGTTCTGATGGGGTGGCCTGCCAATATCGACGGCACGATGCCGACCTATCCGCGCGATACATCCGACGGCCTGGAACCGGTTCGGGTCAACGTGAACCAGTTCGCTGGCGATCCGACTACGACGATGAGCTTAGGCGTGAATCTGCCTGCTACAGAGACTTACGCCGGCACCAGCGGCGATTCACGTGACTTGTCGATTGAGTATTTCGGCAATCTCGGAACCTCGGAAACGCTGAGCGTCAGTTTTGCCCCGACGGTTCCGGTGACAGGCAGTTCAAACGAATGGACGATGACGATCAGTGATTCGGCGTCGGGTGGCGCAGTCATCGGGGAATACACGCTTCAGTTCGATGCCTCGCGTGCGGCGGGGGGCACCCTTGCCTCGGTCACGACTGTCTCCGGCGGGGCCTATGACCCGACCACGGGAACGGTGGCCCTAGGCCTAGCCGGGGGCCCGCTCGATCTGTCCATCGGAACGATCGGCAACCCGTCGGGCATGACCCAGCTTTCGGACAGCTTCGCACCGGTTGCGATTGAAAAGAACGGCTCACCGGTCGGCAACCTGACCTCCGTCGAGGTAGACCAGAACGGGTTTCTGAACGCGATCTACGACATCGGTTTCACGCGCACAATCTATCAGATTCCGTTGGTTGATGTGCCCAATCCCAACGGGCTTGATCTCGCTGAACAATCAATCCTATCAGGTTTCTCCCGAAAGCGGATCGTTCTTTCTGTGGGATGCGGGTGACGGACCAACCGGAGGCGTCGCCGGCTTTTCGCGGGAGGAGTCGGCCACGGATGTGGCCCATGAACTGACGCAACTTATCCAGACTCAGCGCGCATACTCTTCGAACGCGAAAGTCATACAGACGGTCGACGAGATGTTGCAGGAGACGACGAACATCAAACGCTAATACCCGCACTGACGGGTGATCGGAGGATCTGGAATGAGCATATCGAGCTCGCTTTCAAATGCACTTTCCGGGCTTACTGCGGCCGCCCGGGCCGCAGAGGTCGTTTCCTCGAACGTATCCAACGCCCTGACCGAAGGTTATGGCCGCCGAGAGCTTGAGTTGTCCTCGCGCAGCCTGGCGGGCAACGGCGCTGGTGTGAAAGTTGAAGGCGTGCGGCGCGTCGTCGACCAGCAGGTTCTCGGCGATCGTCGGCTGGCCGATGCCAGTTTTGGTGACATTTCCACCCGCGCGGGCTTCCTTGCACAACTGGAGGGTGCGCTTGGACAACCGGATGATCCGGGATCCTTGACTGGGCGTTTGGCAACGATGGAGGCCAGCCTGATCGAGGCTGCCAGCAGACCGGATTCCGAAACCCGGCTGCGCGCGGTTCTGGATGCTGCGACTGATGTCGCAGGGAAGATCACCTCGGCGTCAGATGCGGTTCAAGGCATCCGAATGCAATCGGATCGTGACATCGCCGTCCAGGTCAGCGGATTGAACGATGGTTTGCGCCGTGTCGCTGACCTCAACCGTGAAATTCGGGCGCAGATCGGCGCCGGCTACGACGCGGCTGGCCTGATGGATCTGCGTCAGCAAGAGGTCGACAAGCTGTCGGCCATCATTCCGATGCGTGAGGTTCAGCGCGACAATGGCCAGATCGCCTTGTTCACGCCTGGTGGCGCCATTCTTGTTGAGGGCAAGGCCGCCGAAATCGCCTTTGCACCGGCGGGTGTCATCGTGCCTCAGATGACCTTGGCGTCAGGTGGCCTGTCGGGGTTGACGATCAATGGCCAGCCGATTGACGTTGGTCCGAAGGGACCGCTGGCAGGCGGAAGCCTTTCCGGCCTCTTCGCCGTACGCGACGATTTGGCGGTTTCGGCTCAAACGCGGCTCGATGCCGTCGCGCGCGACCTGATAGAACGGTTCAGCGATCCGGCTGTCGATCCGACACTGGGCTTAACCGACGCCGGCCTCTTCACCGATCAGGGCCTCGCCTTCTTGCCAACGGATGAGTTGGGCCTGTCCGCCCGCTTGTCCGTCAACGCTTTGGCAGACCCAAGCAAAGGTGGCGACCTGTGGAAATTACGTGACGGTCTTGGTGCTGCTACCCCCGGCGATCCGGGCAATGCGTTCGGGCTGATCGCGCTTGCCGACGCGTTGACCGCAGCGCGTATTCCCGTCTCGGGCGGATTTCTTGGCGCGCCCCGATCCGCTGTCGGTCTTGCGGGCGATTTCCTGTCTCTGGTGCACACCGAATTGCAGTCGTCCGAGGCCGAACAAAGCTTTTCCCTGACCCGCGCCGATTCGCTCAAGGCGCTCGAGCTTCAGGGTGGCGTCGATACCGATCATGAGATGCAGCAGCTTTTGCTGATCGAGCAGGCTTACGCAGCCAATGCCCGAGTGATTTCCACCGTCGATGACATGATTCAGACATTGTTGGGAACTCTAGGCCATGAACTACACATCCATCGGCGATCTGGCGCTGACCTTTCAGCAGCGCCGACAGAACGTCCAGATCAAGACCGACTTGGCGCGCCTAACCCAAGAACTTGCAAGTGGTCGCAAGGCGGATCTGTCGACGGCGGTAACAGGCGACTACTCTCCGATCGTATCGATAGAACGATCCCTTCGCGCGGCAGATGCCTATTCCACCGCTCTGGCGGAGGCCGGGCTGTTCGCCTCGACGATGCAGTCTTCGTTGGAAATGGTGCAGAGTACCTCGTCCGAGCTTGGCCCAGCGCTACTGACGGCCAGCAGTTCGGGTCATACGATGTTCTTGCAAACGACCGCAGCGGATGCCGAGACGAAGTTCGCAAGCGTCGTATCGGCGCTGAACACCCGTGTCGCCGATCGATCGACTTTTTCCGGTGCGGCAACGGACCGGCCAGCACTTGCCGACGCCGAGACCATGCTGGCCGCATTGCAAACAGCAATTGCAGCGGAAACGACAGCCGTTGGCGTCGAGGCAGCGATCGATAACTGGTTCTTTGCGCCAGGCGGCGGCTTTGAGACCACCGGATATCTTGGCTCCGACCAACCGGTCGGCAGTTTCCGCCTGTCCGAGTTCGACACCGAGTCCGTTGGCCTGACCGCCGCCGATCCCGCCATTCGGGGCATGCTTAAAGGCTTTGCGATGGCGACCCTCTCGGGCGACGGACGCTCGAGCCTGAATTCCAGTGAACGGCTTGATCTGGCGCAGATGGCAGGTGAACGGCTGCTGAGTTCCGAATCGGAAATGGCTGTCGTGCGGGCGAGCGTGGGCTCGGCCGAGGCTCGGATAGATACGATTTCGGCGCGCAATGCCGCAGAAATCACATCGCTTGAAATTGCCAAGGCGGACATTACCGCGATTGATCCCTACCGGACCGCGACAGAGCTGGAGGCGGTGCGCACCCAGCTTGAAACGCTGTACACCCTGACCGCGCGCCTTTCGCGCCTATCACTTGCGGACTTCCTACGATGAAGATTCTTCTGATTACACTGATGGCCATTATGCTTTCCGCCCTCCCGAGTGCTAGCGGCCCGATCCGGATCAAGGATCTGGTCGAGTTCGACGGCGTGCGCGGAAATGATCTGGTAGGATATGGGCTTGTCGTCGGCCTGAACGGTACCGGCGACGGCATTCGGAATGCGCCCTTTACCGAAGAAATCATGTCGAACATCCTTGAACGACTGGGCGTCAACATCACCGGAGAGCAGTTCCGACCCAAAAACGTAGCGGCTGTATTCGTCACGGCAACGCTGCCGCCGTTTGCGCGCGCCGGTGGACAGATCGACATCACAGTCTCCGCGATCGGCGACGCCAAGAGTCTGCTTGGCGGCACCCTCATCATGACCCCGCTGAACGCCGCCGATGGGCAGATTTATGCCGTCGGTCAAGGGACGGTTATCGCCGGTGGGATCGCGGCGACAGGCAATGGCGCGAGCGAGGTTCAGGGCGTGCCGACTGCCGGAGTGATCCCCTCGGGTGCCCGTATCGAGCGTGAGATCGAGTTCGATTTCACCCAACTCAACTCGATCCGTCTTGCCCTTCGCACCGCCGATTTCACGACTGCCGAGCGTATCGAGATCGCCATCAACCAAACCTATGGACGCACGGTTTCGCGGATGCTCGATTCCGGCACCGTGCTGCTGGACATCGGCGCGACAGGAGAAATTTCACCGGCTCATGCGCTGGGCCGGATCGAGAACATCCAGGTTGAACCCGAACGCAAAGCGCGTGTTGTCGTTGATCAGAGGTCGGGGACGATCGTCATGGGCGAGGATGTCAGGATATCGCGGGTCGCGGTAGCGCAAGGGAACCTGACGCTACGGATTCAAGAACAGCCTCTGGTCGTGCAGCCAAATCCGTTCTCGGAAGGCGCAGTCGTCGTGGTTCCGCGCACAACGGCGTCGATTGACGAAGAGCCGGGCAAGGGCCTTGCTGAAGTTTCAGAGGGGACCTCTTTGTCAGAAGTCATTACCGGCCTGAACGCCCTCGGCGTTTCGCCCCGCGACATGATCGACATTCTCAAGAGCATCAAGGCCGCGGGCGCTTTACATGCCGAGTTCGTGGTGCGCTGAACCCGAAGCTCACTCTTGCCTACTGTTGCGGAGGCTCTAACCTGCGAGTTCAGCTGCCTCCATGCCCTGCAGACACCACGCGATGGCGGATGGGATGGTGCCGCCCGAGGTCCTCTACACCGGTCAATGAGCGAAACTGAGCAATCTGCCGGGCAACAAATCCTTGCCTTTGTCTGTATTGGTCAGAAGTAGCTGCGCACCAATGCGCCTGAGATCAGCGTCCAGCCATCCGCGACAACGAAGAACGCAAGCTTGAACGGAAGCGATACGATCGCTGGCGGTACCATCATCATGCCCATGGACATCAAGATCGCGGCGACAACCAGGTCAATGATCAGAAACGGCAGGAAAATCAGGAATCCGACCTGAAAGGCCCGCTCGATCTCGCTCAGCAGGAATGAAGGCACAAGCAGGGAGAGCGACGCATCCGGTTCCAGAGCTCCGGAAAAGGCGGCGCCCTCTCGAAGTTCCGCAAGGCTGAAAAACGTTTCGGCATCAGTTCTGGCTGCCATGAAGATTGCGAAACGGAGCCAGCGTTTTGGAAAAGGCTTCGTCTGGCTGAATCTGACCCGCGACTAACGGATTGATGCCATTTAACCAAGCCTCTGTGAAGACCGGCTCCATAACGAAATATGTCAGGAACAGCGCAAGGCTGATGACCAGCATGTTTGGAGGTGCTTGTTGCAGACCAATCGCCTGCCGGAGGATCGACAGCACCGTCACGATGAACGGAAAGCAAGTGATCATGATCGCAAGCCCAGGCGCGATGCTGAGAATCGTGATCAACACCAAGAGTTGAATGCTGCGCAGCGAAAGCGAGTCAATGCCATCGAGAGACAGCGAAAGGTCCTGAGCAAAGCCGGCGTTGGCATAAAGCCCCACCGCAAGAGCCAAGGCAGATGCAGCCGACGAGTTGGTGGTTCGAACGCATCAAAGACCGTTCTTCAGATCGGCGATCTCGGTCAGCCTCACCGCAAGCTGCCCGGCCGCGTCGCCGTCCAGTTCCTGCAACTCGCCACGCGCGATCAGCTTGTCACCGACATACAGCTCGACCGGATCCTCGACGCGCTTGTCCAACGGCAGCACGGAATCCCTCTTGAGGTTCAGTAGGTCGCGTACGAGCGGTCGTGATTTGCCAACGGAAATAGTGATCTCGATCGGGATCTGGCAAACGGATTTCCGGTCTTGTCGTTGTTCGGTATCACCTGGGATCGGCTGCATCATCCATGCTTCAACGGTCTCTTTGTTGTTGTCCAGCAAGGCTGAAAGCGCCGCCTGGACGTTTGAAATTGTTTCCGAGAAATCAAGCGAGAGCTCGGATTTTCCGGATTGCAGATAGACTTGTCCTTCGCCCAAAGACGGTTCTTCTTTCACGACGAATTTCATATGTGCGATCGAGGACAGCACCGGTTCCAGGGCGGCCCGATTCCCTGGGGCGACGACGACCTCGATCGGTGCATCCACCGCGGCTTGCGCGATCGGTCGCGCCGCCTCAATCACGCTTTGGGCCAGAGAGTCGCGGATCGCCGGCAGGAAAGACCTTACCAATGATCTCGTTCAACAGCGGTTCCAGAGATCGCATCACGTGATCCGCGGGCCTCGTGAAAAGTGAAGCCGACATCCTGCAGGTTATGCGCGAGTTCAGTCTTGATCCGCGCTTGTTCTTGCAGGGCCGACTGCGTCGCATCTTCCCACCCAGCCTGATAGCCTTGTTCATATTCCGCCGCGCGCGCCGCTTCGGCGGTATCGGACTCTGCGCCCACGAGGGGGTGAGAATTGAAACCGGGCGTTCCATCGACCAGACTGGCGCCGCTGAAATCCTCTAGTGCTGGCGAGCGTGTCATCACGCGGTCTCCTCGGCATCTTCCATCCAAGATTTCAGAATCTCGACAGTTTCAGGGCGCCGGTCGGAAATCATCTGGCGCAATCTGGTGGCCGGATCGCTTTCGGACAGGTTGGATTGTTCCTTCCAACCACCCTCGCCGATTGCGGCCACCGCCATCGGGCGGCCCATTGGTACATCTCCGTCGTCTATCTCGCCGGTCAAAGCTTCGGGTGCCGGGATTGCGGCAGGCAATGCGGCCGATCGTGCGGCGGCGGCTTCGATGGGCGGTGAAAGCTCGGGGCGACGCGCGGCAGGCTGTCCGGCGAAAGATCGGACGCAGCACGAACAATCCCAACACCAGGCTGACCAGTGACAGAACGCGCAAGCTGGATCAGCGTCATGATGTCAAGGCAGAGGATTGAGAGATCGAGGATTGTGCATCGGTTCCGAGGTTCGGCAGAGCCTCGAACTGCATGGATTTGAGAGTGATCGAATCGCCCCGTTCCGCGTTGAATCCGACGGCAGAGGCGACGAGTTCCTGCAGTGAGGCGAGTCTCCTCATCCTGCGCGCGACCCATGTCTCGACACCGGTATTGGGATCGGTCTGCACGACCGCATCCAGCAAAACCGCCACCGAGAGTCGCTTGATGGCGCCCGGCGCGCGAATGATTTCGCGGGTCGTCTCGGACACTTCATAGTTGGTGCGCTCGCGGGTTTCGCTGTTCGTGCTTGATGAATTCTCACCACCAGCTCCGGCGTCTCCTCTGCGGCAGGTTGCTTGCCACTGTAACCGATCCGCCGGCAGCATCCTTGGAATTGCCAGAACGCTCCTCAACATCAAGACTGATCGCCACGCGACTATCGGGGTCGATGTTGCGTTCGGTGATGGCCTCGCTTTCCGTGACCGATTCAACGCTGACCTCGACTACCGCTTTGCCGACGCCGACCCGAGCCTCCAGCAACCGCAACAGGTTCTGGCGCAAGAGCGTCCGCCCGATCCTCGCCGGCGGAGGACGTGGCCGCCGCTTCGTCGCCGGACATCAGCAGGCCGTTACGGCTGTCGATGACAGAGACATCGTCTGGCGACAGACCGGCGACGGCGGAGGCGACGAGATAGACCAAGGCCTTGGTGTGCGCGCCGAAAGCGGCCCGCCGGAGGGTGTGATCGTGACTGATGCTGTCGGTTTGGCGGAATTGCGAAAGGGCTGCGAGGTCGTGTTGGCGATATGAACGCGCGCAGATGATGATGTTCGGGTTGGACAGTATTGTTCGGGCCAGTTCGCCTTCTTTTGCGCGCCAGTAGGCGGCGTCGAACATCTGCGCGGTCGTGCCGAAACCGGACAGGTTGTCCAGCAGTTCATAGCCCTGACCATTGTCGCGGGCATACCTTCGGCCGCCAGCGTCATGCGCAACTCGTCGCGCCGCGCCGCATCGACGAAGATCGAGCCGCCCGAATGTCAAAGGCGACGCCACGTTGTTCCAATGTCTGCACGACTTCTCCGGCAGCGCCCGGTTCCAGTCCGGAATAGAGCAGCGCCATGGATGATGTCGTGGCGACCCGCACCAGTCCGAGAACGGACAGCACGACCACAATCGTCGTCGCGGCCGCCATCATCCGCCGACGCGGGTCCATATTGATCCACAGATTTAGGAATGACTGCAAGGCGGACCTCCTGGAATTGATCGGGCTTCTGCCCGGCCTTGGTCCCACAATAAATCGATCCGCCTTAACAATCGGTTAGCCAACCGCCGTTAAAAGGTGTTTGAAGCGAAAGAAGACAGGCCCCGAATGACGGCTGAGACCACCGATATTGATGAGGTCCCCAAGAAGCGGTCGGGCAAAGGTTTGTTAGTTGGCCTGAGTGCTTGCGGTTCTCCTGGGCGGCGGTGGTTTCTACGCGGTTTGGTCGGGCCTCATTCTGGGTCAGGACAGCTCGCATGAAAGCGAGGTGGAACCCATTGCGCAGGGTGCGTTGCCCGATGTGTTGTTCCTGCCCGTGCAGCCATTGGTGATAAACCTTGGCGGCAATGGCCAAAATCGCCACCTGCGGTTTCAGGCACAGCTTGAGGTTAACAAGACCGCCGTCGACGACGTAACTTTGATGCTGCCTCGCGTCGTAGATGTGCTCAACGGCTATCTGCGCGCGGTGGACATATCGGAACTGGAAAACCCCGCAGCATTGGTGCGCCTTCGTGCGCAGATGCTGCGCCGAATTCAGGTCGTTACGGGCGAGGGCCGGGTACGCGACCTACTGATCATGGAATTCGTACTGAACTAGAGGCTAGCCATGGAAACCGTTGCGGACATCTTCTTGATCAGCGCCTCTTTGGCGGCTGCGATCTATTGCATAGTCCTTTCACGTCGCCTGAAGCGCTTCACCGATCTCGAAAACGGGGTGGGCGGCGCGATTGCGGTGCTATCGGCGCAAGTCGATGATATGACAAAAACGCTGGAACGCGCGCAAAGCTCGGCCACGGGTTCGGCCAATTCGCTGGGGCAACTTTCGAGCCGCGCTGAAGAAGTTGCGGGACGGCTGGAGCTCTTGGTGGCCTCCATGCATGACCTGCCGGAGCCTGGCCGGTCCGCGCCAGCAGCAGCCGGAACTGAAGGCCACACCAGAGCCAGAGGAAACAACCCCTGACGAACCGCTGTTCCTAAGCAAGCGAGCCCGTGTGCCGGAGGCCGCGGAATGAGGTACTGGGACATTCTCAAACGCCGTTTTGCACTTGGTCGCAGTGCCCTGTGGATAATTGCCGCCTTGATGATCGCCTCGGCGGTGATCCGCTTCGGTGCCGGCCCCGGCCTAGCACTTGCCAACGAAGCGGCAAGTTTGCAGGGCGACAATGGGCATCCGGGGGACGAGCAAGCTTGCACCACGGCTGAAGAACTTTCCGATCTGCTGACGGATGTCTTGACACGAGAGAAAAGCGTCGCGGAACGGGAACTGGATCTTGGTGCGCGACTGCGCACCGTGGAATTGGCCGAACAGGAAATCCGCAAGAACCTCGAAGACTTGCAGGCCGCAGAGGAACGTCTGTCGCGCACCATCGCGCAAGCAGAGACCGCATCGGAGGACGATTTGGCGCGGTTGACCAGCGTCTACGAAAGCATGAAGCCGAAGGATGCTTCGACCCTCTTCCAAGAAATGTCGGCAGACTTTGCCGCCGGGTTCATCGCCCGGATGCGACCAGACGCTGCCGCACAGGTTATGGCCGGTCTGACGCCCGAGGCCGCCTATTCGATCAGCGTGATTCTGGCTGGCCGTAACGCACAGACGCCAACTGAATAGTGGCACGAGTTTCGGGAATTTTAACTTCGATCTGAAAATGTCGGCCCATCGTAGCGGCAGAGAATCTGGAGATTGCGTTGATAGGAATTGTCGGAATTGCCCTGATATTCATCATGGTTTTCGGCGGCTACTTGGCCGCTGGCGGCAAGATGGGAATCATCCTGAAATCACTCCCTTACGAGTTTACGATGATTGGGGGGGCAGCTGCGGGCGCGTTCGTGATCAGCAACGATATGGCCGGGATCAAGCATACGATGAAGGATATCGGCAAGGTCTTCAAAGGGCCGAAATGGGCACCTTCCGACTACCGCGATCTGCTTTGCCTGCTGTTTGAACTGATCCGCCTTGCGCGCCAGAACCCTGTCGCACTTGAAGAGCACATCGAGGCCCCCGACAACTCTTCGATCTTCTCGAAATATGCGAAGATTCTGACTGACAGGGAAGCGATTAACTTGATTTGCGACACGCTTCGATCTGCCTCAATGAACTATGACGACCCACATCAAGTTGAGGAAGTGCTTGAAAAACGCATGGAATCAAACTTGCACCATTCGATGCATTCCAGCCATGCGCTGCAAACGATTGCCGACGGTCTGCCTGCACTAGGTATCGTTGCGGCCGTTCTGGGCGTTATCAAGACGATGGGGTCCATCGATCAGCCGCCGGAAATTCTGGGCAAGCTAATCGGCGGCGCGCTGGTTGGCACATTCCTGGGCGTGTTTCTGGCGTACGGGCTGGTTGGCCCGTTTGCCGCCAAGGTCAAGACAGTGATCGAGGATGACAGCCATTTCTATCAGCTGATTCGTGAGGTTCTGGTTGCCAATCTGCACAATCACGCCACCAACATCTGCATTGAGGTGGGTCGTCAGAATACGCCAAGTCATTGCCGGCCATCATTCTCAGAACTTGAAGAAGCGCTGAAAGATGTAAAACAGGATGCGGCGTGAAATTGCGCAGGCTAGTCCCGGTTCTTTGCCTTTGGGCAGCGGCGGGAAATGCCGCCGATATTGTCGTAGAGGCAGGCGAGCACGCGGACTTCTCGCGCTTGGTTCTCCAATTGCGGCAAACCAGTGACTGGGAATTCGGCAAGGTTGAAGGCGGCTACGAGCTGCGATTCGATTCTGACGGTGACCGGTTTGATTTTTCGCAAGTCTTCCAGAAAATCCCAAAGTCGCGGATCCGTTCGGTCAGCGATCCTGCTGCTGGCCAAGTCCGTCTGGAAGTGTCGTGCGACTGCCATGCCGATGCCTTTGAGATACGCGAGGGTCGGATCGTCCTCGACATCAAGGACGGTCCGCCCGCTGAGGGATCAGAATTCGAGAATTCGCTGCCGGAGCCCAGAGCGCAAGTCAAATCTGCCGCTCCGGATTCCGTCGAAACGGCGATAGCGGGTCCGAAACAGGGAACGCGCAACCCTTTCCCCACCTTCCGCCCGGCTCTGAGTTCGGATCGCGAATATCAATATTCCCGAGACTTCACGGATTTGTCCTTGTCGGACTCGGTTGACGGGGCCACGGAAAAAGAAATGCAGCCATCGCAGCTCGTCGATCGACCCGCTTCCGATGCAACATTCGAGCCAGAAATCAAGGCTCCTACACATGCCGCATCCGCCGCAACTGATCTACCACCAAGCGTCTCGCTCGACAGTCAACTGCTGCCGCTCTTCGGCTTTGAAAGCGAACCGCTTGATCCCGGGGTTGCAAAGGGCGATAGCCGCCTCAGCCTGATGGAGGATGCGCTTTTGCGGCAACTTGGCCGGGCTTCGTCGCAGGGTCTGATAGTAATGGAATCCTCGGCGACGGCGCCGCCCGGCGCACAATCCGTTGAGAACGCAGACCGTCGAGAATCTCGTCGCCCGGCGCAAGTGGCTGCAACGGCCGATGAACCGCCGGCCCAGCACATACGGATCGAAACCGCCTTCGACCGGGCTGCGCCCAGCAGCGACGCGGGACAGGAAATGACCTTCCAAGGGGATGAATGCCTGCCGGACGACTACTTCGATGTGGCAAGTTGGGGCCCTAAGGACACGCGCTCGGGGCTATCTCTGGCAATCAACCGATCCGTGTTGGGCGAGTTCGACGTGCCGCTGGAAGAAGAAATCGAGATGGCCGTCCGCCACTATATTTTTCTAGGCTTCGGCATAGAGGCAAAGAGCCTGCTATCCGCATTCACGGTAGAAATTGATCGTGCAGATGTCCTTTGGCAACTTGCTGACGTCGTCGATGACCCGGGCACCGTCACGACCAAGGCGCTACGAACCCAGATCAGTTGCGATTCCATGGCTGCTCTCTGGGGGGTCCTTGCAACCCCTAGGCTAGAGGCTGGCGATCCGGTGAATGCGCCGGCGGTATTGCAGCACTTCTCTGCCTTACCGATCCATCTGAGGCGGCATCTGGGACAACCCCTTGCCACGCGGTTTCTTGAGGCGGGTGATCCAGCAACAGCCACTGCAATTCGTAACATGATCACTCGAAATCCGGACGTTGCCAAATCGGGGATCGGCCTCTTGCAGGCGCGCATAGACGCAGAGCTTGGCAAGGCGGATGCCTCATTGGAACAACTGCAGAGAATAGTAGCCGACGGCGGACCTGACGCAGCCGAAGCACTTGTCGAATTGATCGATGCAAAGTTTACTAAAGGCCAGCCAGTCGATACGATGACATCTCAGCTGGCCGAGGCGTTCGCCTACGAGAACCGTGGTACTGACATTGGGCGCAGGTTGAATCTGACCTCTATCCGAGGCATGATCGCCGCTTCACAAGTCGAGGCCGCCTTTGAAGCTATCGTCAAGGCGAGGGACAAAGGCGGGCTGAGCACCACGGAAGCTGAAGATTTTTTGGCGACGGCGCACATGAAGAACGCCGAGACCTCGACGAATGTTGATTTTTTACGGCTGCTGCGAACCTACGGAAATCCCACTGCAAATGACAGTTCAGCCGCCTTGGCTGCTCGGCGGGCGGTTGCAACACGGTTGCTGGATCTGGGTTTCAATAATCGTGCGCGAGCGATGCTATTGGCGGGTGGACGCCCGCCCGACAGCGAGGATCGCTTGCAACTTGCTCAGGCGGCGCTGGCTGACCGAAAGCCGGATGTTGCGCTTTCTTATCTGACGGGGTTGGACACTGGCAATGCAATCGCGTTGCGGGCGAAAGCGCTGGAAATGAACGGGCAACTGCGTCAAGCCGCCAACCTGTATCAGGACCAGGAATTGGCAGCCGATGCGGGCCGCGCCGCCTGGACGTCCGGTGATTGGGATGCGGTGGCGGCCCACGGCACCGGACCGCAAAAGTCGGCGGCGGATCTATTCAAAATGTCCACCGCATCGGCAGAAGCAACAGCCGATCCGGCGAGCAATACCTTGCCCTCCGGCACGGAACCGCCTTCCGATGCGACTGCAACCCTTCAATCCGGCCGGACGATCGTCGAACATAGCGCGCTGGCCCGGCAGGTTATCGCAGGTCTGCTGGAATCCAGATGACGAACCGCATCACATCGCCTGCGGTTGGTTACGCTTCATAAAGGTCCGGTTGCTAGGGTTCATCCAGGTTGAAGCAAGAACTGCGGATCTCATGCACAGAATGTCGGACACTTCGCGCCGTGACGGCCCTATTTTCACTCTTGAGGTTCGGATGTCGCGCCTGAGGGCGTGGGTTGTTGCCGCGATTCTGATGCTGGCCACAGCCAACCCGGCATTGGCAAGCTCTGCGGTCGCCGATATCTGCAATGCAGCTGCGCATCGCGCCGCCAGTAAGTCCGGCGTGCCACTTTCGGTTCTCATGGCGATCACGTTAACTGAGACCGGTCGCAAATCCGGCGGCAAGTTTCGACCTTGGCCCTGGACCGTCAACATGGAGGGCAAGGGCGTCTGGTTCGATTCGGCAGAAGACGCCCGCGCCTACGCCTACAAAAATTTTCAACGTGGCGCGCGCAGTTTCGATGTTGGCTGTTTTCAGTTGAATTACAAATGGCATGGCAAGGCTTTCCGCTCAATCGAAGAGATGTTCGATCCGCAGATCAATGCTAATTATGCCGCCAAATTCCTGCGCGATCTTTACTATGAAACCGGTAGCTGGGAAGACGCCGCCGGTGCATATCATTCCCGCACGCCAAAGTATGCGGATCGCTACAAAAAACGGTTCCAGTCCTTCCGGGTGTCGCTGAAATCGCTTGACGCGACCGGGGAACGGCCGTTGCCCCCTCCGTTACAACCGTTGGATGACGGCCACATACCAGAAGAGGCGCGTATTAATCGTTTTCCACTGTTGCTTGCGGCCAGCAGTCAGCAATCCCGGCTTGGATCGTTGGTGCCGATTTCGGCAGGCGCCGGGGGCTTGCGCCTAATTGATGTGGGTGGGCAATGACCGGCTTTACTATTTCGATGCTCTTTCGGCCCACAATTCTGCTAGCCATTGCCCTGATGGCGGTTATAGCCATGATGATCCTGCCGATGCCGGCCTGGGTGCTGGATGTCGGCTTGGCGGCATCGTTCGGGCTGGCTATTCTGATGTTCACGGTCACGCTTTTCATCGAGCGACCTCTGGATTTCTCGGCCTTTCCAACTGTGCTTCTCGCCACGCTCATGCTGCGGCTGTCGCTCAACGTTTCGTCAACGAAACTGATAATCGGAGAGGGTCATACCGGCACCAATGCCGCAGGCGATGTCATCGAGGGCTTCGCCATGTTCGTGATGGGTGGAAGCGTATTTCTCGGACTTGTGGTGTTTGGCGTTCTGCTGATCGTAAACTTCATTGTCATCACCAAAGGTGCGGCCCGCATGGCCGAGGTCGGCGCCCGTTTTGCGCTTGATGCCATGCCAGGCAAGCAACTCGCGATCGACAGCGACATGTCGGCCGGTGCCATCGACCATGCCGAGGCCAAGTTGCGGCGCGAACGCGAACAGGCCGAGACAACTTTTTTCGGCTCGCTGGATGGCGCCTCGAAATTTGTAAAGGGCGATGCGATAGCGGGCCTTCTGATCACTTTGCTGAACTTCGTCATGGGACTGGCCATTGGCACGATACTGCACGGGATGCCGATCAGCCGCGCCTTCGAAACCTATGCGATCCTGACCGTTGGCGATGGTCTGGTTTCGCAAATCCCGGCGGTTATTATCTCAATCGCTTCTGCACTCCTACTGGCGCGCGGCGGCGCAACCGGCTCGGTGGACATCGCGTTGTTCAGCCAGCTAGGCCGCTTTCCACCGGCACTTGCAACCGTGGCCGCGCTGATGGCGGCCTTTGCTCTTGTGCCAGGGCTTCCCTTCCTGCCCTTCATCCTGGGCGCATCTGCACTGGCGATTTGCGCTTGGATCGTGTTCCGGGCCAATGAGAAACGCAAAGCTGCGGAACAGGTAACGAACGCCCCGATTAGTGTGCCCAAGAAAGCGTCAATCGGCGATGTGCTGGATCTGGACGATATCCATGTCGAATTCGCGCCCGATCTCGTGGCGATGGTCCTTGACCCGAAGATCGGCCTTGAACCCCGGATCGAGAACATGCGCCGACACGTTGCCACCATCTTCGGTCTGATCCTTCCTGAAATCCGACTCACGGACAACGCGTCGCTGCCATCCGGCACGTATGTTGTGCGCGTTCAGGGCGTCGAGCAGGCGCGCGACCGCCTGCAAGCCGACAAGGTGCTGGCACTGTTGACTGACGACACCGGCGCGATCCCTGCCGGAGATGATGTGAAAGAACCCGTCTACGGCGCCCCCGCCCGTTGGATCGATCGAACCGATGAACATGAGATGGCGCTGTCCGGGGTTACACTTGTGAACCCGACAGAGGTGCTCGCAACGCATCTTCTTGAAATCCTCAAGCGTAATTTCGCGAGACTTCTTGGCTTGAAGGCTTTGCGCAAACTGCTGGACGAAATGACGAGCCTGACCGATCCGGCCCGCTCGGAAGCAAACCGTCGCATCATCGAGGAACTGATCCCAGACCGCGTTCCCATCGACCTGCTGCTGAGCACCCTGCGCCTGCTTCTGGAAGAACGTGTTTCGATCCGCAATCTGCCGCTGATTCTAGAGGCGATCGCCGAAATCCGGCCCGTCACCGCCGCTCCCGATGCGGTCTGCGAACATGTCCGCCAGCGGTTAGGTTTCCAACTGGTGGCAGAGCTGCGCCGCGCAGACGGCACTCTGCCATTGGTGCAATTGGCGCCCGAGTGGGAGCAACATTTCAATACGTATCAGATGGACGGTGACAAGGGCGGCCGCGACATCGCCCTGCCGCCGGACGATTTCAACCGCCTGGCAAATGCGATGGCCGAACGAATAGCGAAGGCCAGCGAGACCGGCATCTATCCCGCCGTTGTCACCAGCACCCGGCGGAGGCGGTTCCTGAAGACCGTGTTGATCGCCAAGGGAATTCCAAATCCTGTTCTGTCGTTCGAAGAAATCGGGGCCGAAGCGCGACCTGCAATCGTTGGATTGGTTCCAGCGTGACAGATCAACTGGCGCAAATGCTTGGATTTGGGCAGGCCGGGTTGTTTGTAGGGTTCGTCGTCTTTTTGCGGGTTGGCGCTGCCATGGCAGTACTGCCGGCAGTCGGCGAACGCTCGATCCCGCAGCGCATCCGCCTAGTGCTGACCTTGTGCTTCACCATTGTGGTAACCCCCGCTGTCTATTCGACGGTGCTGCCGGTTGCCGAGAAGGGAGCAGTGATTGGCCTTTTCCTCGCTACTGAAGTTCTGGCGGGCCTAGCTATCGGCATTTCGCTACGCCTTTTCATCCTGGCGCTGCAAACTGCCGGTGCGATGGCGGCGCAAGCGACTTCCTTGTCGCAGATTTTTGGCGGGGCGACGGTAGACCCGCAGCCCGCCATTGGCCATTTGATGGTTGTGTCGGGGTTGGCGCTGGCCGTCACGGCAGGGTTTCATGTTCGCGCAGCGGAACTGCTGATCCTTTCCTATGACTTGTTGCCGCCTGGCCTTTTTCCGCAAGCCGACGCGCTTGCTGACTGGGGTGTTTTGCGGATCGCGCGGTCGTTCGGACTGGCATTCACGCTCGCAGCCCCTTTCGTGATCGCCTCACTGATCTACAATATCGCTCTTGGAGTCATCAATCGTGCGATGCCGCAGTTGATGGTCGCCTTCGTCGGCGCGCCCGCCATCACCGCTGGGGGTTTGATACTGATGCTGGTCGCGCTTCCGATCCTGCTATCGGTCTGGCTGGCGCAGATGTCGGATTTTACCGCCAATCCTTTCGGGGGCAGGCCATGAGCGAAGGTTCGCAGGACGAAGACAAGCAACACGAACCGACACAAAAAAAGCTGGACGACGCACGCAAGAAGGGCGACGTTGCGAAATCGACGGATCTGATCACAGCGGCCTCGTATGGTGGTTTCCTGTTGGTTTGGATCGGATTTGGCAGTCAGAGTGTTGTGTCGCTGGGCGACACATTGTCGGCGATTCTGGAACGCTCTGTCCCGCTGTCTGATGCGCTCTTTTCGTCCACTCCGCAGCCGGTGATGGGAGGAATCATGCTGGCGGTCATCGTGCCGCTGCTCCCGTGGTTTGTGATTCCGGCTGCCGCGGCGCTGCTCTCGGTGGTGGCACAACAGGCATTTGTCGTTGCCCCAGATAAGTTGCAGCCGAAGGCCAGTCGCATTTCAATGATCGAAAACGCCAAGAACAAGTTCGGGCGCAACGGCCTGTTCGAGTTCTTCAAGAGTTTCGTGAAACTCCTGGTCTTTTCCGTGATTTTGGGCTGGTTCCTGTTTGCGCGAACCCCGGACATTCTGGCCACGCTGCACCTTGACCCAATCGTTGTCTCTGCGGTGTTGGTCAAGATGTGCCTGTCGTTCTTGCTCATCGTGTTGGTGGTCTCGGGCATTGTCGGCGGCATCGACTATCTCTGGCAAGCCGCTGAACATGTCCGCAAGAACATGATGTCGCGCAAGGAAGTGACCGACGAAGCCAAACAGCAAGAGGGTGATCCCCATATCAAGCAGCAAAGGCGGCAGAAAGGCTACGAGATCGCGATGAACCAAATGCTGCGCGATGTTCCGGGCGCGGATGTCATCATCGTCAATCCGACGCACTTTGCGGTGGCGCTGAAATGGAGCCGCGCCGCGGGCACTGCTCCGGTCTGCGTGGCCAAGGGTGCCGATGAGATTGCTGCCCGAATCCGCGAGAGTGCGCAGCAGTCGGGCGTCCCGATCCACCGCGACCCACCCACCGCGCGTGCCATGTTCGCTGTGGTCGAGATCGGTGAGGAGATCAGGCCCGAACATTACCGCGCGGTCGCCGCCGCCATTCGCTTTGCCGAGACAATGCGAAAGCGCGCCAGTGGTCGAGGAACGCGAGGATGACCGATCGGGCGAAAAATCTGCACCGGCTTCTGACCATGATCAAGGACGTCGAACTGACCCGCCTCAGCCAACTTTCGGCCCAGCAGCGCGTGGCGCAGGCCGACGTCGCAAGGTTGCAGAGCGCGCGTGACAGCCGCGCGCAAGATATCGCGATCCTTTCAGAACCCGACGCGGCAATGTCTGCGAGCTCTGATCAGAAGTGGCAGCTGTGGGCAGAAGATGAAGCCGCTCGGCTGGAAGCTATCGCGGCAGAGATCTCTTGTCGGCACGGCGAGCAACGCGCCTTGGCTCGCAAGGCGTTTGGGCGGATGCAGGCGTTCGATGCCATGACGGACAGTCTTGCAAAGCCCCGGCGTGACTGACCCGGGGCGCCGGACGCTGTTCAGGTATCCTGGCGAACGATATCAATAATCAAGACGTCGGTGACGACCGGCCCCAAAGTCGTTATGGCGGATTCGCGCAACGCATCGCGCAGGATCGTCATATTGCGGCCATTGGTGAAAGCCCCGTCGAAGCCACCGGAATTTGCATGGTCGAACAGCACCTGCAAGAAAGAGTCGCGTATCTTCGGCTCGCGTTCATAAATCCGTTCTTGCCCGCCCGCCGTCACTTCCAGACTCAATGACAATACGACCAGCGCGGCCACTCTCTCATCTTCAACCACAGGAATAATGAACTGGTTATTCAACTTCACATAGTCATGGGTTGTCGGTTCTCCGTCATCGATCGCTTGCGAGGCTGACGTTGCAGCCTCCGCAGCGACGTCACCACAGGGATTGATCTCGGCATGGTCCTCGGGAGGTGGACGAAGGAAGTATCCAGCGCCGAGTCCGGCGCCAAGGCCGACCAGAGCCAGAAGAATGGGCAGTATCAGGCGCATTAGGCCCCCTTTCAGAAGGGCAGGATCTTTTCGGCGATCTGCTGGCCGTAGCGGGGTTGCTGTACCTCAGAAATCTGGCCGCGTCCGCCATAGGAAATTCGCGCCGACGCTATCTTGTCATATGTAATTTCGTTCTGACGAGAGATATCCTCGGGACGCACATAACCCGACACCAGTAGTTCCCGGATCTCGAAGTTGACGCGCACCTCTTGCGATCCCTCGATCTGCAAAACGCCATTTTGCAGCACCTCGGTAATGGTGGCGGCGACCCGCAGGGTCAGCTTTTCCTTGCGTCGCACCGACCCGTCGCCCTGAGAGTTGCTTTTCGAATTCGTCGAGACCGCAGGGTCCAATGTTGCTCCTCCCGGAAGGCTTTCACTGATCCGTTGCGGGATGCCCAGCAGCGAAGGAATCGCCATCGATTCCGATCCGCTGCGGCTGCGCGACGAGGAATTCGAGATCTCGGCCTTGTCGTCGATTTCTATCACCACGGTCAGGATATCGCCGCGCATCACTGCACGACGGTCGCCCAGAAGCGACTGGCGGCCGCTGTTCCAAAGCGAGGAATGATCGACGGGTCGCTTGCGCTCAACGGTTTCCGGCAGGCCAGGTGACAGCATCGCCTGATGCTCGGCGTTGTTCGCCGCCGGTCTAAAGCCGGGCATGCGGCCGACATCCGAGAGTGGAGAGCAAGCGGTGGCAAGAATGAAGCTCAGCAAAAGCGGCAAGCGCATGTTCGAGATCCTATTGCGAAAGGGCACTTTGATCATTGACCACAAGCACAGAGCCATCGAGACCGACGATGCCGGTCACGCTTTTTTTCGAGGCCAGGTTCATTACCCGGATCGCATCGCCAACGCCGCCGCGCCCAAGCGCCCGTGCCTCGGTGGCGATGGAAAGCGACCCTTTGCTGAATACAAGGGTTACGATCTGATTGCGGTCGATGATCGCCGGTGGGCCAACGTCAGACACCGAGATGGCACGGCCTTCGTACAGTACCACCCGCGCTTCCAGTCCTTCGATATCCTCCGGTCTGCTCAGCTTGCCAGGCAAGTCATTTCGCACGACGACGACATCGGCGGCACTCAGAAGGGTCTGGCTGCGGATTGTGCGGGCGGCGACCAGAGTGTCGGCAGAAGCCAGCCCGGCCAGCAGGCTGAGCGGCAATGCCAGAGCAATATACGAACGCATCCTAGCGGACCTGCGTCGTTGCGCTAAGCATCTGGTCGGCGGCCGTGATGACCTTGGCGTTCAGTTCGTATCCGCGCTGGGCCTCGATCAGTTCGGTCACTTCGCGCACCGCATCGACCGAGGAATCCTCCAGATACCCTTGCCGCAACGAGCCAAGCCCATCAATGCCCGGCGTTCCAACGAGGGCCGGCCCTGACCCCGCAGTCTCCAAAAACAAGTTGCTGCCGATCGCTTCGAGGCCCTTCGCATTCGGAAACCCGGCCAGGGAGAATTGGCCAAGCAGTTCCGGCTCAACCCGATCATTGAAATAGGCATATACCTCGCCTTCGGCATTGATTGAGACGCTACGTGCATCCGAAGGGATCACGATCTCGGGCACGACACCGTGACCGTCCGAGGTCACGATCAACCCGTCCGCTGAACGCTTCAGCCCACCGTCACGGGTATACGCCGAGGCGCCGGAGGGCAGTGTCACCTCCAGATAGCCCTGTCCCTCAATAGCAAGGTCCAGATCGCCGCCGGTCGCGGAAAGCGAGCCTTGCGAGAGGTTGACTGTGACCGAGGCAGGCCGCACGCCAAGACCAAGCTGCACGCCAGTTGGCAGCACCGTTCCGTCAGACGCGCTGATCGTTCCAGCACGGGTCATTTGCTGATAGTGCAGGTCTGAAAACTCGGCCCGTCTGGCGTTGTATCCGGTGGTGTTCATATTCGCGAGGTTGTTGGATATGACCTCGACACGCATCTGCTGCGCGCTCATTCCCGTTGCGGCGATCTTGAGGGCTCTCATCTGTTATCCTTCCTATCTGCCGAGTGTTTGAAGGACGTTGCGGATGCGTTCATCTTCTTTGTCCATCAGTTTCTGGCCCATCTCATAGGCCCGCTGGATTTCGATCATCCGGGCAATTTCGGACACGGCGTTGACGTTCGAGTTTTCGACGAAACCCTGTAGGATCACGCTATCATCGACCGGCTCGACCCCGTTCGCTACGGCAAAGAGTGTTCCGGCCTGATGCTTCAGATCGGTCGGGTCCGTGGGTCGATAAAGCCCGATCTGCGCCACCGGACGGCCATCGGCTGACATCGTGCCATCGGCGGCCACGCTGATGCCAGTGGCGTCGGCGGGTACGAAGATCGGCGCGCCGCCGTTGTCGAGCAGGCGATATCCGTCAGGGGTGACAAGTTCGCCCGCTGGGCTTTGCGCAAAGGATCCGGCCCTCGTAAGTTGTTGGCCGGAGGGCGTTTCGATTAGAAAAAACCCTTCACCCTCAATGGCGAAATCGAAGGTTCCGCCGGTCTGGCTGAGCGGCCCCTGCACCTGGCTGGTAGCCCGCACATCGGCATTCGCCATGGAAAGCGACGGATCGCCATTGTCCATTGCGACGATGAACTCGGAGAATATTAACCCTTCCTTGCGAAAACCGGTGGTCGAAATGTTGGCGATGTTGTTCGCGACCGCCTGCATTTCGCGCAGAAGGCCCGATTGACGGGTAAGAGAGACGTAGCCGGGATTGTCCATGTACTAGCCTCCTGCAATCAATGGAACGATAGTGTTGGTGAAGAATGTGGTCAGGGTCTCGGTCATGAAGCCCATCGAGATCCAGAAAACCGCAAGGATTGCAGCGAGCTTTGGTACGAACGTCAGTGTCATTTCCTGAACCGAGGTCAGCGCCTGGAAGAGGCCGACGGTAACCCCCGCCAGAAGTGCCACGCTCAGGATCGGGATCGAGATTATCACGGCGATCCAAAGGCCCTGTCGCTAGCGTGTCGTAGAAGACCATCTCTTCCATGTCAGACCGGCATCCGCAGGATTTCCTGGTAGGCTTCGACCACCTTGTCGCGGATCGTCACGGCAGTTTCGACCGCCAGTTCGGTCTGCGCCAACGCCTGCACCAGTGAATGCGGATCGGCGCGGCCGGTCATCGCGGCCATCGCCGTTTGCTCGCCTTCTTGCAAGGTCGCCGCGAAATCCTGCGCTAGTTTCGTGAAATCGCCACCCTGTCCGCCCGGTTCAGGCTTCGGCGCTGTGGCCGGGCGGGTTGCTGCGTATTGCTGGGCGGCAAGTGAGGAACGTATGTCCATTCTGGTCTCCTCTATCGGCGCAGAAGATCAAGCAGGCTTTTCGACATTTGCCGGGCCTGATCGAACATCTTGAGGTTCGCCTCATAGCTGCGTTGCGCTTCGCGCGCGTCAGCGATTTCGACCACCAGATCGACATTCGATCCATCATAGTGGCCGGTTTCGTCGGCCAGTGGATGGCCGGGGTCGAAGATGCGGGTCAGTTCGCTTCGGTCCAGCTTCACCGGACCCGACCGAACTTCTCCTGTCCGCTGGCCACCATTCACGACCTCTTCGAAGGACGCTGTCTTCCGGTGGTAGCCGGGCGTATCTGCGTTCGCGATATTCTCTGTGACATGGCGCAGGCGGTTGGCCTGCGCCTTCATGCCGCTGGCCGAAAGCGCTAAAGTCTGGAAAAGATCATTCATCTATCATACCGCCTTTCTAGCGTCCACGCCCAAGAGAGGTGCGCAAGATGTTCAGCGATGTGGAATAGACCGACAGCGCCAGATCGTGCTGATGGCGCACCTCGGTCGCTTTCATCATTTCGGTTTCAAGTGAGACGGTGTTGCCGTTCGGCGAGGCCTGCCGCTGCCTCCGGGACACTTCTGAAAGCCGCTGACAATCCACCGTTCCGCACCCAGATGCCCGGCTCTCGTGGCCCGCATAACGCTGGAGCGCCCGCGTGTCGTCATAACTTTCGGCGAAACTGGCAACATCGCGGGCGCGGTATCCCGGCGTATCGGCATTGGCGATGTTTCTGGCGACAGCAGACTGGCGCGCACTGGCATGTGTCGCCAGGCCTTGCGCCATCCTAAATATTCTCCAGCTTTTCCAGCATCGGGGCTTCTCCCTCGATCAAAGTCAATCAAGGCTTAACCCTGATTCCTTTAAAAAGAGTTGTCAGGAAATCAGGAGAATCCGATGACCCAACCAGGCCTTGACCTCTTGCAGGCAGAGATTGCAGCGCTGTCGCCGGTTCGGCCGGTTGGCCGCGTGGCCGAGATCGGTAAGGGCATCGTCCGGGTCACCGGTCTGTCCGACGTCTCTGCGCTGGGCGATCTGGTGGCATTCCGCGGTCTGGCCGGGTCCGTCCGCGCCGGAGAGATCGTGCAGCTTGACCGCGAGCTTGTCCGTCGTGCCGGATGGAACGACCGAGAGGTCTGCAGATCGGCGACCGGGCAGTGCTGACCGGCGATAGCCCAGATCGCCCCACATGACAGCTGGCTGGGACAGGGTCATCGACCCTTACGGTGCTCCTCTTGATGGAAGACCGCTTCTGCGCGGTCAGCACTCGCGCCCCGTTCGCGGCCCCCCGATCAACCCGACAGAGCGGCGCAGTCTGGGCAAAAGACTCGAAACCGGGCTCGCGGTGTTCAATACCACTGTTGCCCGTTGTTCGAGGTCAGCGTATCGGCCTCTTCTCCGGCTCCGGCGTCGGCAAATCAACGCTTGCTGGCCAAGCTGGCGCTGGGGCTTCAGGCCGATGTCGTCGTCATGGCAATGATCGGCGAGCGCGGTCGCGAGGTGCGCGAGTTCATAGATCGCGTGCTTGGCCCAACCGGCATGAAGCGTGCCGTCGTGGTTGCGGCCACGTCGGATCTCTCACCACTTGCACGTCGCCGCTGCGCCTTGGCGGCGATGGCAGTGGCCGAGCATTTTCGCGATGCAGGCAGGCAGGTTCTGCTTCATGGCGGATTTCGTGACCCGCTTCGCCGAGGCCCATCGCGAGGTGGCGCTTGCTGCGGGGGAACCAAGTACCTATCGCGGCTTCCCGCCCTCGACTGCGCATATGATTACAAGCTTTGCGAGCGGGCCGGGCCCGGCACTGGAGCATCTGGCGATATCACCGCCGTTTTCAGCGTTCTTGTCGCCGGATCCGACATGGAAGAGCCGGTTGCCGATATTCTGCGCGGCGTTCTCGACGGCCATATCGTTCTGGATCGCAAGATTGCAGAACGCGGACGCTTTCCCGGCAATAGATCTCTTGCGGTCGGTCTCGCGTCGCTTTGCCGGAAGCGGCCAGATGAGCGATGAGAACGCGTTGATCCAATTGGCGCGCCAACGGCTGGGAACATATGACCGCAGTGAAATGATGATCCACGCCGGTCTTTACAGCGCCGGCACCGACGCTGGCATTGACGCCGCGATCGAGGCCTATCCGAAGCTCGACCAATTTCTGTCCGAAAGCGAGCGTGATGATGTATCCGCCAGCTTCGCCCGTCTGGCTGAGTGCGTCGAGGCACCCGACAAAGATCAGCCGAACTGAACGGGTCTTGACCTGTTCAACGTTGCGCCGGTCGATCCTCAATGTGGACTGTGGATAGACCGATCCGAATGCCGGGAACCAGCGAGAAATGATGATCGGCGCGATCCGCGTTTGCTGTTTGCATGGTGAAGAGTTGCAATGTGTGGGCGAGGGTCAGTGTTCAGGGGATTCGAACACCCAGCGTCGTTCCAGCAGTACCCCGTCATCGCGAGCGGTTTCATCCAATCGGGCCGATCTGTTCCGACACCTCAGAACGTCAGGCGCGCCCCGAAGCTTTGCAGCAGGCTAAGTGCATTGGCCGAAGAGGAATTGCCGTAGGATGCGTCGGATATCTCGGCTCGCACCAGGAAGAGGCGCGTCAGTTTTTCCTGTGTGCCGGGATCGGAGAACTGCGTAACGGTTTCATCTCCGAAGACACGCGCTGACTTGTCCTTGAAGGTCCGCAGTTGGACGTCGATATCCAGTGACGCGGTTGAGGCGGGAAGCCCCAGCGCAGCCTCGAAAACCTTGCGCAACGGTGGGGTTCCCATGATCGTG
Organism: uncultured Alphaproteobacteria bacterium; assembly: GCA_963714615.1. Taxonomy (GTDB): domain Bacteria; phylum Pseudomonadota; class Alphaproteobacteria; order Rhodobacterales; family Rhodobacteraceae; genus JAHEAO01. The sequence goes on from CAVQOV010000015.1 coordinate 115,009, forward strand.
AACCATTTTCCGTTTTCGGATATGTCGCTAGCCAACACCGCGCCCAATTCCCGCTCGAGGCTGACTGCCAGCCGCATGTTTTCATCCTGATTGCCGATCCCAACCTCGAATTGTTGGTTGCGGTAGGCCGAGATGATCTTGTCGGGAAAATCCGAGAGTTTGGTGTTCGGAGTATCGAAATCGCCAAACCCGAAACGCCTTAGAGAACGCCAGATAGCGCTTGTCGGACAGCCGGTTGGCCAAGCGCTTTCGGATCCAACGTGCCGTCTTCGAGGATCTTTCGAATGAAGTATTTGTTGTCGATGTCCGCTTCCAGACCAAATGCACCAAGGGCCACACCCAGCAGACGGCGATCGGCAACAAGCTCTTCGGCGCTGTTGATTGCGCCGATTCGGGTGACGAAATGGTCGGTATCGCGAAGCAGCGCCGGCGAGGCGTCCAGCGCCTCTTGCTGGGTTTCGCGCGTGCGGTTCAAGAACGCCCAGCCGGCAATGCCGCCAAAAGGAACGACCGGCTGAAAGCTCATACCGGTCGCGCTGCCATCAGCCGCTCTTCGCGCGGCAGCAGCCCTCGCAGCGCCTTCAGCGTCTGGTAGAATTGCTGGCTTAGTACCGTTTCCGTCGCCACGGCCAGTTGCTTGCGGCTGTCGTGGTCGGTCAGGACCTGGCTCAGCTGCTCGATCCCGCGCAAGAGCTGCATCTTGGCTTCTTCCGGGTCGGCGTCGCCGGACAGAACCAATTGCGCGATGTAGCAGACGCGTCGCACCGGCGTGTTGACCTCTTCAGGATGAATTGCATCGCGCAAGCGCAGGATATTGGCATTCGGCGTCATGATGGACAAGGCGGCTGCGCTTGTCGCCGTTCTCGATGACCGCACCGTTGATCAGCACCCGTTCTTTCGGACCGAGTTTCAGGACGAGGCCGCTCATGGCTGCTCTCCCTGTTGGCGAAGGCCGCGCATGATGGCGGTGTTGATCTCGATCAGCGCGTCGGGGCTTGGCGTCGCAAGGACAGGATCTTTGTGGTCTGGTGCGGCGGTGAATTCGGCCAGGTAGAAGATCTGCGCGCGCAGTCCTTGCGGCAAGCTCGTTCGCGGCGTCGGCCACATCGATGGCCAGCATCGTCCAAAGCTGGCGGTTCTCGTGCAAGGCCTGGACAAAAGCCGGGTAGTTGCGATGCCGGGATTGGCCGTTTTGAGGCGGTGTGTGACGCGGGCGAAGGCATCATATTCGATGCCGCGTTCGGTTCGGATGGGTGCAGCGGAGGAGGTATAGGCCGTTCGGGCCATATCAAGAGCGTTCACGTCTGGTCCTTCCAAGAGTGACGGTTTCTGTCACGCGGGCTTTGCCGCAACGTCGGTCGGGGCGCCGTTATGGCGCCCCGACCCAAGCCCTTACCGGAAGAGCGACAGGATCGATTGCGGCGACTGGTTGGCGATCGACAGCGACTGGATGCCAAGCTGCTGCTGCACCTGAAGCGCCTGAAGCCGGGCCGAAGCCTCTTCCATGTCGGCATCCACCAGCGTTCCGATCCCGGCCTTGAGCGAGTCGGTCAGCTTGCCGATGAAGTTCGCTGGGTCTCGATCCGGCCCTGCGCCGAACCGAAGGCCGCTGCCGCGTCGATCGAGTTGTTGATCAGCGTCTCGACGTTGCTCAGAGCGGAATTCGCGCCGGCATTGGTCGTCACGTCGATCGCATCGAGACCGAACAGACCGCCCGAGGCGGTGCCGTCCGCTGCACCCGCGCGGGCCAGCGATGCGCTGGCCGCATTGTTATTGTCGACCTTCAGCACCCATTGGCCAGAGCAGTTCTGGGACACTTGGGTAGTGATATCGGCCGACGCACCACCATCGACCGCTGCTTTCAGGCCCTTCGCGACATCCTCGAAGGTTTCACCCTTGCCGGCGACATAGGTGAAGGTGTTGCTGCCCACAGTGATCTGGTAACCGTCGCCTTCGGCCACGTTCGCCGAGCCCGAGAAGGTCAGACTTTCCGCACGTTCGGCGATGGTTGCTGCCGAAGCGGTAGCGCCGGTTGCATGTCAAAGCGACGTCTTCGAAGGCGCGCGTCGAGGTTAGCGTGATGACCCCGCCTGCCGCCGAAGCCGTGACCCCAACGATGCCCAGGGCGTTGATCGCGCCCGAGACGATACCCGCGGCCGCATCCTGATCGACGGCAGCGAAATCGCCGCCGAATAGTTCAGCGTCGCGCCGCCGACGTTGATCGTCAGGGCGTTGTCGCTCATATCGGCATCGGCGGCGATCGTCACGGTCGCCGCGTTACCGGCGTTGGTCGCCGCAGCCGCGCTGAGCGTCGCATTGGGCGACAGGTCGGTGCCGCTGCCCAGAACACCCGCCGTCGTCGACAGATCCTGCCGTGCAACCGTGATGTTGCTCGCCGAGACGGAACCGTCCCCGGCGCGGTCGAGCGAGGACAGGATGTTCACGTCCTCGGTGCCCTTCAGCAGGTTCAGACCGTTGAACTGGGCCGCGTTCGACGACCGAGGTGATCTGGTCGCGCAGCGCGTTGATATCGGTCTGGATCTTTGTCGCGGTCGACGTTCTCTTCCTGCGCCGCGACGATCTTGCCTTTGATCTCGGTCAGCAGGTCGGTCACGGTTTCCGAGGCCTGCCGGGCCACGGCAACGGTCGATTCGCCCAGCGACAGGCTTTCGGAAATGCCCTTGAAGCCCTTGACGTCGGATTCCATCACCTTGGAAATCGCCCAGATCGAGGAGCTGTCCTTGGCGGTGGCGACCTTCATGCCGGTGGAAATCTCGCCCTGGGTCTTCGCGAGGTTCGCGTTGATACCTTTCAGCGTCTGCAGCGCGACCATGGCGCTCTTGTTCGTCAGAATGCTAGACATTCGTTTTCCCTTCCGTCTGACGGCGCTTTTGCGCCGGATTGAGTTATCGCCCGATCAGGCGAGATCTGCGTCATTCTGACGGTTGCAGGCATCCGGCGTTCCACCGGCTGCGCCACCCCTTGGGATGCCCGGTGAACTTGGCATCGAGGTGCTAACGGATCACTAAGGCCAATAGCTGTAGTCGTTAGATTTTTACTCAATTCGGAACGCCGCATGCTAAAACCTCCGCTCGACGGATCCGGGCTGGGGAATACCGGTACTGCGGTGCCCGGCTCTGTCGTAGATCTCCAGTTCCAGCGATGGGGCGCGCTGCTCGCCAAGGCTGCGGGAAACCGACCGGATGCCATGGGCGGCGGCCTCCAGCAGCGCATGATTGCGCGCGGCCTGTCGCTTGAGGTTCAACAGCTTGTCGCCATCCGGTCGATCGCGCGCGGCCGACATCACAAGCCGTTCTTTTTCTGGCGCCAGACGTCGCAGCGCGTTGAAATCGCCGCGCAGAATCGCCTTACGCTCACGATCCAGAAGCTTGGCCAGATCGCTTGCACAGTCGCGCCGATCAAAAAGCCCCATCGGTTCGCTCCTTCAATGTGTTGAACACCGCTTCCGCCAGCCCAATGCCGCCGGTTTTCACCATCTCCTCGGCCTGCGCCTGACGCAGGAATGAGCTGAATTGCTCTTCGCCGACGCCGCCGCCGAAGCTGTCCCGCGCCGCGCCAAACCCGGCGGATTTGAGCATCTCGGCGAGAAATGTCGCCTCGAGATCCTGCGCGACTTTCCAGATTGCCTGGTCCTTCGGGTCGCGGCTGGGCTGGGCTGGGTTGGTTCCAAGAGCAGTTACGTCGGTCATCCGGTCTGTCCAATTCGACAAGGTTTCACTCATTTGAGCAGACACCGGTAAAGAAGCGGTAACCAACTGCGGTCATAGTGCTCTCGATGGCGAAGAATTCGCGGATGGATCATGATCGCACCGACCCAGTCTAAAGTGCTGACCCCGAATGCAGAGGGCGCGCGCAAACCACAGATCGAGCTGCCGGCCGATGCAGACGGCGCATTCGCTGGGTTTGTGGATGGCTTAGCAAATACCAGTTCAAAACTTGCGGTGGCGCACGCTGCGGGCGTGGCCGATCTTGTTGCGCCTATTCAAATGCGCGCTGCGCCAGCAGACGCAGAACCGGCACAACGCGTCATGCCGAAGAAAGAAGCCGACGAAATGGAACCGCCTACGATAAGCGAGGTGCAGAATTCCGTCGCGTTGGTAGAGGAGCAGCCCCAGCCGCCGTTGTTCGTAGCCTTTCCGTTGGTGCAAGTGCCGCTCACCGGACATGGTCCGCTCGATGGAATCCCGCTCATCGCCGCCGAGGTCTCCAACGTATCACTGCGTGACGAGGGTCAGCTCCAGCAAACCGTCCGCGCCTTAACCGCACCAGCATCGTCTGAAGTCTTTGCATCCGCCAGCCGTCTTCGCAAAGCCAATTGTGGCCACCGAACATGGGGTGGCGGCGGCGCCGTCCGCGATTCCAGACGATGACACCAGTGGTCCACGGCCTCAAATTATGGCGAAATCTGATTTACTCGCCGCTATGCCCGTCCAGGGGGCTGTCGTCCACAACCACTTGATCGCCATGCCTGCGGAGCCGTCCACCCCCGAGCTTTCTGGCGAAAGTTCGCCCCCGAATCAGCTGAAAAACTCAACCGGTGCTTCAACTGCGCTGGCGCCGCCGCCTGTTACGATCGCTTTGCAGCCCGGACCGGTAACCCCGGCCCAATTCGCGTTGGAACACGCAAATACGAACGACACGACAATGCTACAATCCGCTGATCCGCCGCGAATCGCAACCCATCCCGCCGAGCCAAAAGAAGCGTCAGCGACAATTCACGCGGCCGCAACGCCAGATCCGGCCGTGGTTGAAGCCAACGCTCCGCTCCGCCCGGTGCCGACATTCGGCGTTCGGCCCCTGTCCGCAGAGCCGCAATTTGCTCAGCAAAGGATTGATCCGATGCAGGTTATCGCGTCCGCCGCCGCCGCCAAGCCCGAAGCCGATGGCCAACAAGTGGCGAATACACTCGATGCTCCGGATTCGGCGGCGATTTCGCCCGCTGCGGCGACACAGATCGATACCCAAAGTCTGGTTTCTGCCGATCTCGGCGTCGACTTGTCGCAGGCCGAAATCCACAGACCGGCCACCTCTGGCTCAGATGCTATACGTGCCGCCGCGCAATCGGTCGAGCATCTGCCGCGTGTGATCGAGACAATTGCCAACGCCGCCCGCGCGCTGTCGGATCGCCCGATCGAGCTTACTCTCAACCCAGAGGAACTCGGTCGCGTCCGCATGACTTTGCATGCAACGGAAGGCGGGATGACGGTGCAGCTTGCCATCGAGCGTCCCGAAACGCTGGATCTGTTGCGCCGCAACATAGACCTTCTGGCCAATGACCTGCGGCAGGCAGGCTACGAACGGTTATCGTTCGCTTTCGCCGGTGACCAACGCGCCGGCGGACAGCCGATGCCGCAACAATCCGACCAGGCCGCGACCACTCCGGACCCCGTCGCCCCGACCCCCGACCCCCTGCAACCTCAAGGCCGGACCCTGACAGGGGATGGCCTCGATTTGCGCATCTGACAGGACAGAACATGGAAATCACTTCAAGCACGACGACCACCGCCGCGACAGCGGCAGCGCCGCCCGTAGCCGAGCCGAAAGCCGCTATCAGCTCGGATTTCGAGACATTCCTGCTGATGCTTACGACGCAGATGCAGAATCAGGATCCACTCAACCCGATCGAGTTGGCCGACTTCGCGGTGCAGCTGGCGACGTTTTCAGGCGTTGAGCAACAGGTCAAGACCAACGACTTGCTGCAATCGCTTGCTCAGCAGATGGGTATCATGGGCATGTCGCAACTTGCAGGCTGGGTCGGGATGGAAGCACGCGTAGCCGGCGCTGTCCAATTTGACGGCAGCCCGGTCACACTTGCGCCCGACTTCCCGTCCGGTACTAGTCAGGGCACACTCGTGGTCCGCAACGAAGCGGGCGCCGAAGTGCAGCGCATGAGCCTTGCGCGCACTGAGGGCACGATCGACTGGGCCGGCGTCGGCGAGGACGGTGATGCCGCTGCCGCCGGGCATCTACGCTTTCGAGCTGGAAACCAGCGCCGAGGCGAACGCTGGCCGCCCCGCGAGGTCGAGGCCTTCGCCGAGATCACCGAGGCGCGAATGCGTGACGGCGATACGGTTGTGGTCTTGGCCGGCGGGCAAGAGGTTGCGGCCTCGCAGATACCGGCCCTGCGCGCGCCGCGGGATTGAACCCTTGCCGCTCGTTGGGGGGCGCTAGCTTGGCGCGATCCGTTCTCTGGGCAAGCGCATCGTGGGCATCAGACAAACCCGGGCACCCGCCAGACGTCTTTGGAAAAACCCTTCGGGCAGAACTGGTCGGCGCCGGAATATCGTCCTGACGCGCCCTGGATAACCCTATTCCGACGGGCAGAACCAATGTGATCTGGAAGATTGGTAACGGAACCAGGCCGCATTGGTCTGCAAGCTCTATCCACTCTGCCGCGGAAAGTCCGCTGTTCCCGAACGACGCTGATGTCGAGGCCCGCGCGCGCTCGACCCGCGCCGGCACCCGTCCCGCACCAGCGATGATCGCCCTGTCTCCGACATCGCTGGGCCCCAGCCTGCTTTACCGGTACCGACGAGGACCGCCCGTTTCAGCGGCGATTTCACAGAGGTGACCGCGGCCATTGCCCGTTTGCATCGCCAGATCGACCCACTGGCCTCGGTAAATCCCATCAGGGCCCAGAGGCCCGTGCGGCGCAGGGTTTGGCCATACTGACGACCTGCACTTCGCCGCTGGTGCAGGAATTACGTGCGGCCTGTCCCAAGTGCAGGCATAGATCCGCCGTTCAGCCTGTATTCCTGCACGGCGATGTGGTTCCGGCGAACATGATCAAGGACCCGGCGGGCCGACTGATTGACTGGCAATGCCCGGCCATCGGCGACGCGGCAGAGGACCTCGCGACGTTCCTGTCGCCCGCCATGCAAAGCCTTTATGGTGGTCGCCCTTGGCTGGAACGAACAGGCGCGCTTCCTTTCAGCCTATGGAAATGCGGATGCAGTGAATTTTATCGGGCGCTGAAGACCGCTGTTTCATTGGCGCATGGCGGCGCATTGTCTGTGGAAGGCCGAACGAGGAGCGCCCGACAATGCCGAAGCAATGCAGCTGGAACTGGCGCAGTTAAAACAGCTCTGACAGAAGGAACGCCAGTACCAGCCAGACCGCGGCCCCAAGACCGATCAGCCCGGCATTCTTCAACCAGCCTGACTTGCGCGGCGGCTCCTGGTTCTTCTGATCTGACGGATCAGCAGCGTCTCGACCATCTGCGGCAGTTTCGGCCCGAACCGCGCCAGAACCTGCGCCGTCTTGCATCAGGTCGCGCAACAGCGCCTTGGGGCCGACATTGTCCTTGATGTAGTTTTCCACGACAGGCCGCGCGACTTCCCAGATGTTGATATGCGGATCCAGCGACCGCGATACGCCCTCGACCACCACCATGGTGCGCTGCAGCAGGATCAGCTCGGTCCGCGTTTCCATGCCGAAGCGTTCCGTCACCTCGAAAAGGTAGCTCAGCAGCCGCGCCATCGAAATCCGGCTGGCATCCATGCCGAAGATCGGTTCGCCGACAGCGCGCAACGCGCGCGCGAATTCGTCGACATCGCGGTCGGCTGGCACATAGCCCGCCTCAAAATGCACCTCGGCCACTCGGCGGAAATCGCGGCGGATGAAACCAAACAGAATCTCGGCATAGACCCGGCGCGTGTAGTCGTCGATATGCCCCATGATCCCGAAATCCAGCGCGATGATATCGCCGTTTGCCGCGACTTTCAGGTTGCCTTGATGCATGTCAGCGTGGAAATAGCCGTCGCGCAAAGCATGGCTCAGGAAGAGGTGCAGTACCCGCTGGCCAAGCGTCGGTCCGGTCATGTCCGGCCGCATCCAGCGCCGTCAGGTCGTGGATCGCAATACCTTCGGCCCAGTCCAGTGTCATCACCCGCCGTGCCGACAGGGACCACACCACCCGCGGCACCTGAAACCCGGCATCGTCTTCGGTATTGGCGGCGAATTCGGCGGCGGAAGATGATTCCAAACGCAAATCCAACTCGCCCAGCACCACACCTTCAAAATGCGCGATCACCTCTGTCGGTCGCAATCGGCGCGAGACGATGGCGAAAGCAACTCGATGGCGGACGCCGCGAAATAGAAGGCGTCGATATCCTTGCGAAATGCCTTCTCGATCCCCGGCCGCAGCACCTTGACCGCAACCTCCTCGCCGGTGTCCGTGCGTCGCGCCTTATGGACCTGCGCGATCGAGGCCGCGGCTACAGGTTCGCTGAATTCGCTGAACATCTCGTCTACCGGATGCCCCAGCTCCGACGCGACCATGGCCTTCGCCAGATCGATGGAAAATGGTGGCAATTTGTCCTGCAACACCTGCAATTGCTCGGCCAACTCATCGCCCACAACATCGGGTCGGGTTGAGAGGATCTGCCCGAATTTGATGTAGGCTGGCCCCAATGCAGTCAAGGCCCGCGTGACCGGCGGCTGCGCGGGGTCGCCTTTATAGCCCAGCCATTTGAACGGCCAGCCCAGCACCCGTGCTGCGATTCGCAACGAGACAGGTGCATCCATCGCGTCGAGTGCCACGCGCATCGCGCCCGTACGCTCCATTGTCGCCCCAGTGCGAACCAGGCGCCAGACATTGTGCGGTCCGCGCATCTAGATCTTCCAGCCCGAATGCAGCGCGGCAATCCCCAGAGAGAGGTTGCGGAACTTGACGTTTTCGAACCCGGCGTCGCGGATCATGCCGGCGAATGCCTCTTGATCGGGGAACTTGCGGATCGATTCCACCAGATACTGATAGCTGTCGCGATCCTGCGCGATCAGTTGTCCCATCCGCGGGATCACGTTGAACGAGTAGAGGTCATAGGCTTTCTGCATCGCCGGGTTCGGTAACTGGCTGAACTCCAGTACCATCAGCCTCCCGCCTGGCTTCAAGACCCGGAACGCCTCGGACAGGGCGTCGGCGATCCGCGTGACGTTCCGGATGCCGAAGCTGATCGTGTATACATCGAAACTGTTGTCCTCGAACGGCAGCGCCATGGCGTCGCCGACGATCCAGTCCAGCTGGTCGGCCATCTTCTCCGCCTCGGCCCGTTTGCGCCCCTCGACCAGCATCCCTTCGGTCATGTCCAGCACCACCGCCTTTGCTCCCGGCGCACGGCGAAGGAACCGAAAGGCGATGTCGCCGGTGCCGCCGGCCACATCCAGCAGGTTCTGGCCCGACCTCGGCGCCAGCCAGTCCATCATCGCATCCTTCCACAACCGGTGAACCCCTACCGACATCACATCGTTCATGATGTCGTATTTGCTGGCCACGTTGGTAAAGACGCCCTTCACCATATTGGCCTTCTGATCCTCGTCCACCTCGCGGTAGCCGAAATGCGTGGTCTTTTGCGTCTTGTCGGTCATCGGGCCTTGCCGTTCGTGAAAACTCACCCTTCTTATAGGGGCCATGCCGGGCGTTACAATGCGCCGAAAACGCCGCAAGAGGGGACGATGCCGGAATTGCCAGAGGTCGAGACGGTCAGGCGCGGGCTCGAACCCGTGATGACCGGCCATGTGATCACCCACGCTGATATACGCCGCCCCAACCTGCGCTGGCCGTTCCCTGAGCGTATGGCCGAACGCCTGACCGGCAAGCGGGTCGAACGCCTGAGGCGCCGTTCGAAGTACATCCTCGCCGATCTCAGTTCACATGAGACCTTGATCATTCACCTTGGCATGTCGGGCCGGATGCTGATCTCGGGCCAGATGCCGGGCGAGTTTCACCACAACCATCCCGCGCCCGAAAAACACGACCACGTCGTGCTGGATATGGACAGCGGCGCCCGCGTTACCTTCAACGACGCCCGTCGTTTCGGCGCAATGGACCTGAACCCGACCGCGACAGTCGAAGAACACTGGCTGCTGTCCGGAATTGGGCCAGAGCCGCTGGGCAACGAATTCGACGAAGACTACTTGGTTGCACATCTGAAAGGCCGCAACACGCCCATCAAATCAGCCCTTCTCGACCAGCGCATCGTTGCGGGACTGGGAAATATCTATGTCTGCGAGGTGCTGCACCGCGCCGGCATCTCGCCAAAACGCAAGGCGGGCCAGATCGCAGCGCTCCGCGTCCGCGCATTGGTCCCGATTATCCGGCAGGTGCTGTCCGAGGCGATCGAGGCGGGCGGGTCTTCCCTGAAAGACTACCGCCAGACCGACGGCGAACTGGGCTATTTCCAGCACACCTTCCGCGCCTACGATCGCGAAGGCCAGCCCTGCCAAACTGCCGATTGCACCGGCCACATCATCCGAATCGTTCAGTCCGGCCGCTCGTCATTCTACTGTGCGCAATGCCAAAGATAACTTGATTGACTGGGCAGTGCTGCTAAAGAGTCGCGCCAAACGGAACAACCAAAGGCTGCCACTCATGGCCTACAAGACGATTATCGTCGAAAATGCGGACTACGTTTCACTAATCCGCCTGAACCGCCCCGACGCCCTGAACGCCCTCAACACCGAACTGCTGGGCGAGTTGGTGCAAGCGCTGCGCGACGCGGACGAAAACGAGAAGATCCGCGTGATCGTGCTGACCGGCTCGGAAAGGGCTTTCGCAGCCGGGGCCGACATCAAGGAGATGTCCGAGAAGTCCTTCGTCGACGTTTTCAGCACTGATTTTTTTGCCGCCGAAGCCAATGCCATCATGGCGATCCGCAAGCCCATCATCGCCGCTGTTGCCGGCTATGCGCTGGGCGGTGGCTGCGAACTGGCTATGATGTGCGATTTCATCATCGCCGCCGACACGGCCAAATTCGGCCAGCCAGAAGTGAACCTCGGCGTGATGGCCGGTATGGGCGGTTCGCAGCGGCTGACCCGCTTCGTCGGCAAGTCCAAGGCGATGGACATGAACCTGACCGGCCGCTTCATGGATGCCGAAGAGGCAGAGCGCGCAGGCCTTGTCAGCCGCGTGGTACCTGCGAAAAAGCTGATGGACGAGGCGATGGAGGCCGCGCAGAAGATCGCCGAGAAATCGCAAATCGCAGTGCTGGCGATCAAGGATACCGTAAACCGCAGCTATGAAACCACGCTGCAAGAGGGGCTCTTGTACGAGCGCCGGGTGTTCCATTCGTTGTTCGCTACCGAGGACCAGAAGGAAGGCATGCTGGCCTTCCTCGAAAAACGCGAACCGCAGTTCCGCGACAAATAAGCCGAAAAACTTCAGCAAACCCCGTTGACTTGCCCACGACTCGGGCCTAGAAGCGCGGCTTCAGATTTACACCACCCGAAAGTGGGATGATAATACATGGCTAACACGCCTCAGTCCAAAAAGCGCGCCCGTCAGAACGAAACGCGCTTCCAGATCAACAAAGCACGCCGCTCGCGTATCCGCACCTTCCTGCGCAAAGTGGAAGAGGCGATTGCGTCGGGTAACAAGGAAACTGCGGTCGAGGCCCTGCGCTCGGCGCAGCCGGAACTGATGCGCGGCGTGACCAAGGGGGTTCTGCACAAGAACACCGTAGCGCGGAAAATGTCACGCCTGTCGGCTCGGGTCAAAACCTTGGCCTGACGCCACGTCACCAGAATCACCGAAAGGGCGTGCCATCCGGCGCGCCTTTTTTGTTTTTCGACTGTGATATTTTCACTGCGCCTCATGCCGGATTTCCGCCGCTTCCTGGATTCGTTTCGCCAAAGAGTGAGTCAAGCGTGAAGTTCTGTTGCGGTGCCCTCAAACCCCTTGCTAGCTTGACCGAGCGATTCACATCGTCTTGGGGGGACATTCGATAAGACCGGACGAAAGTCCATGCGCGGGGAGGTAAATCCAACCATCGCATAGACTGTCTTGGCTGCCAAACCAGACGCCCGTCTTATTGATGTCAGGACAGCTGCAAAGTGGGGCTTTGCGGATTATCCTGGCGTGACGGAACTTGGCCTGACGCTTGACCGCGTCACATTGGCCGAGTTTACCGATATGTCCGAAAACCCGCGCTTTGGCGCGGCAGAAATGGAAGTGCCGGGAATGAGGGGCCCGGTGAACTCTGTTTTATGCCGTAGCGTTGCGCGATCCCGCAGGCCGCATGGCTGATGGCCGACCGAATGCCCGCATAGGGCCGATCGGCCGCCAGCCACGACTATGGCCGCAGGGGACGAAGCCGATTGTGATGAGCATGGGCACCGGGGCAGGCCGAAAGGCCGCAGCGCCGGGGGGCTGGCAGGATGCCAGTCTTAAGTGAAACATGAATCGGGTCGAATAACAAAATGACGGACGACACCTGGGGACGGATTAGGAAAGAACTGCTCAACTCGGTAGGGCGCAATAACTACAAGAACTGGATTGAACCGCTGGAATTCTCGGGCCTCCGGAACGGTGTTGCCACATTCCTGGTGCCGACCAGTTTCATGGGCAAGTGGGTGTCGCGGAATTTCGGCGACCAGATCCTGCACCAGCTGTCAAAGGCGGGTGAAGAGGTGTCGCGGGTCGAATTCTCGGTGCCACACGTTCAGAAACCGAAAGCTGTGAAAGCGGCAGATGCGGCTGCGCCTGAACCTGCTGCCGCCAAGATTGCCGCTACTGCAGGCGACCTGCCCGGCGCGGCGCTGGATCGCGCGCTTCACCTTTGACAGCTTCGTTGTCGGCAAGCCAAACGAACTGGCCCATGCCGCTGCGCGCCGCGTTGCCGAGGGCGGCCCGGTCACCTTCAACCCGCTGTTCCTTTACGGCGGCGTTGGGCTTGGCAAGACGCACCTGATGCACGCCATCGCCTGGGAGTTGCAGAAACAGCAGCCGGAATTGCGGGTGGTCTATCTTTCTGCGGAACAGTTCATGTACCGCTTCGTGCAGGCGCTGCGCGACAGGCAGATGATGGACTTCAAACAGCTCTTCCGCTCGGTCGATGTGCTGATGGTCGATGATGTGCAATTCATCGCCGGCAAAGACAGCACGCAGGAGGAATTCTTTCACACCTTCAACGCGCTGGTCGATCAGAACAAGCAGATCATCATTTCTGCCGACCGCGCCCCGGTCGAGATCAAGGATCTCGAAGAGCGCATCAAGTCGCGCCTGCAATGCGGTCTGGTCGTCGATCTGCATCCGACCGACTATCGAATTGCGCCTTGGCGTTCTGCAGCAGAAGGTCGAGCAGTACCGCCTGCAATATCCGGGCCTCGTCATCGCCGATGGCGTACTGGAATACCTTGCGCATCGCATCTCGACCAATGTCCGCGTGCTGGAAGGCGCGCTGATGCGGCTTTTCGCCTTCGCCTCGCTGGTGGGCCGCGAGATCACGCTGGAACTGACCCAGGACTGCTCTGGCCGACATCCTGCGCGCCAGCGACCGCAAGGTCACGGTCGAGGAAATCCAGCGCCGCGTCAGCGAACATTACAACATCCGCCTGTCGGATCTTGATCGGCCCAAAGCGCGTGCGCACCATCGCGCGGCCGCGCCAGGTGGCGATGTATCTGGCCAAGCAACTGACCAGCCGCAGCCTGCCCGAGATCGGCCGCCGCTTTGGCGGGCGCGATCACACCACGGTCATGCACGGCGTGCGCCGGATCGAGGAACTGAAGGGCCACGATAGCCAGATCGCCGAGGATCTGGAGATGTTGCGCCGTTCCCTGGAAGGCTGAAGAACGGCCTTCCGCCCTTGACGCCCCGCCGCGTTCAGCGGACATTCCAGAAAACTATTGAGCCGGGCGGTGAATGGGCTACATTCGCCGCCCCGGCATTCGCAGGAGTGGGACATGAAAATCAGCATCGAACGCGGCGCCTTGCTGAAGGCGGTCGGTCAGGCACAGTCGGTCGTCGAGCGCCGGAACACGATCCCGATCCTGGCCAATGTGCTGATCGAGGCCGAGGGCGAGCACGGCGTCTTTCCGCGCCACCGATCTCGATATCGAGGTGGTGGACAAGGCCGACGCCCAGGTCGAACGCGCCGGGGCGACGACCGTATCTGCCGTGACCCTGCATGAGATCGTGCGCAAACTGCCCGACGGCGCGCTGGTCTCGTTGACCGATGACGGCGCAAGCGGTCGGCTGACGGTCGAGGCCGGACGCTCGAACTTCTCGCTGGCGACGCTGCCCAAGGAAGATTTCCCGGTCATGGCATCGTCGGAATACGACACTAATTTTTCGGCGCCCGCCCCGGTGTTGCGCCGCCTCTTCGACAAGTCGAAATTCGCGATCTCGACCGAGGAAACCCGCTATTACCTGAACGGCGTCTACATGCATGTCGCCACCGGCGATGCCGGTCAGGTGCTGCGTTGCGTCGCCACCGACGGCCACCGCCTTGCCCGCATCGACGCGCCGCTGCCCGAGGGCGCCGACGGCATGGCCGGCGTGATCGTGCCGCGCAAGACCGTCAACGAGATGCGCAAGCTGCTGGACAATGACGAAACCACCATCGCGGTCTCGGTGTCCGAAACCAAGGTCCGCTTTGCCACGCCAGAAATCACCCTGACCTCGAAGGTCATCGACGGAACTTTCCCCGATTACACCCGCGTCATTCCGCAAGGCAACACCCGCAAGATGGAGGTCGATGCAGCAGAATTCGCGCAGAGCGGTCGACCGCGTGGCAACGGTGTCTTCGGAACGCTCGCGCGCGGTGAAACTGTCGCTGGACGAGGACCGTCTGATCCTGTCGGTGAACGCCCCCGACAGCGGCGCCGCCGAGGAAGAGCTGGGCGTGGCCTATTCCGACGAGAAGCTGGAAATCGGCTTCAACGCCAAGTACCTGCTGGAAATCGCCGGTCAGGTCGACCGCGAGAATGCGGTGTTCCTGTTCAACTCCTCGGGCGATCCGACGCTGATGCGCGAAGGCGACGATACCAGTGCGGTCTATGTCGTCATGCCGATGCGGGTGTGAGCACGGCAGCGCCCAGTGACTTTCTTGCCTCCGGCGGGGATATTTTCAGACAAAAGATGAGGGGAAGGTATGGGCAGCCTGGCAGTGACCGCGCTGACCCTGTCGCATTTCCGCTCGCATCGCGCGGCGCGTCTGGCCTTGGATGGCCGGCCGATCGCGATTTACGGGCCGAACGGTGCGGGCAAGACCAACATCCTTGAGGCTGTCTCGCTGTTGTCGCCGGGTCGTGGGTCTGCGCCGCGCGGCCGCCGACGACATCGTCGCGCAAACCCGAGGCTTTGGGCTGGAAGGTGGCGGCAGAACTGCGCAGCCTGCATCAGATCCACGAGGTCGAAACCTGGGCCGAGCCCGGCACCGCACGGCAGATCCGCATCGACGGCAAGACGGCGACCCAGACGGCGCTCGGTCGGATCGCCCGCATCCTGTGGCTGGTGCCTGCGATGGATCGGCTCTGGATCGAAGGAGCCGATGGCCGGCGGCGGTTTCTCGACCGCATGACGCTGAGTTTCGAGCCCGGCCATGCCGATGCGACGCCTGACCTATGAGAAAGCGATGCGCGAACGCAACCGGCTGCTCAAGGATCAGGTCGCCGATCCGATGTGGTACGCCGCGCTGGAGGCGCAGATGGCCGCTGCCGGGGCCGCGATCATCGCCAACCGGACCGAGGCGCTTGGCCCGTGTCGCCGCCGCGCAGGACGGTGCCGCCACCGCCTTTCCGACCGCCAGCCTGACCCTGACCGGCCCAGATGAAGACGTGCCACCCGAAACCGAGGACGCGCTGATCGCCGCTTTCCGCGACGGCCGCTCGCGCGACATGGCCGCCGGGCGCACGCTGGTCGGCCCGCACCGCGCCGATCTGACCGCGATCTACGCCGCCAAGGGCATTGAAGCGCGGCAATGCTCGACAGGCGAGCAAAAGGCGCTGCTGATCTCGCTGATCCTCGCCAATGCCCGCGCGCTGGCCGATGATTTCGGCGCGCCGCCGATCCTTCTTGCTCGATGAGGTGGCGGCCCATCTCGACGCCGACCGCCGCGCCGCGCTCTACGATGAGATCTGCACCCTCGGCGCGCAGGCGTGGATGACCGGCACCGGGCCGGAGCTTTTCGAGGCGCTGGGCGACCGCGCGCAATATGCTGAAGGTCAGCGAAACCGGCGGTGACATCTACAGTCACGCTGTGTTAACCTCTCGGCCGACAGCGAAGGAGCCTGCCATGACCCCGCAACGCGTTACCCTGATCACCCTCGGCGTCGCCGACCTTGAGCGCTCGCGCAAGTTCTACGCCGCTCTTGGCTGGACCCCGACGCGCGAACAGGACGATATCAGCTTCTACCAGATCAACGGGCTGGTGCTTGGCCTCTTCGGACCTCGGCCCGCTCGCAGAGGATCAGGGCCGCCCCGGCGCCGCGCTTGGCACCGGGGCGATGACGCTGGCGCAGAACTTCACCACGACCGAAGAGGTCGATGCCGCCTTCGCCGCCGCACTCGCATGCCGGAGCTACCGCGCTGAAGAAACCGCAAAAGGTGTTCTGGGGCGGCTACTCCGGCTATTACGCCGACCCCGACGGGCATGTCTGGGAGGTGGCGATGAACCCGTTTTGGCCGCTGAACGACGATGGCAGCCTGACCTTGCCCGAAAGACGCGACCTAGCGCCGCGATGCTCGACATGGCGCGCCGCTTGATCTAACCCGGTCCGACCATCAACGCGGGCCCGATCATGACAATCACGCACTCCGAACTGCTGCTTTACGCGGGCGCGCTGGCGATCCTGTTCTTCACCCCCGGCCCGGTCTGGGTGGCGCTGACGGCGCGCACGCTTTCGGGCGGCTTTCATGCCGCCTGGCCGCTGGCGCTGGGGGTGGTGATCGGCGATGCGCTCTGGCCGTTCCTCGCGATTCTCGGCGTCACCTGGGTGGTGTCGGTCTTTGCCGGGTTCATGACCGTGCTGCGCTGGGTCGCCTGCGGCGATCTTCGTGATCATGGGCGCGCTGATCATCCGCAACGCCGACAAGACCATCGCCACCGACAGCCGCCTGACCCGGCCCGGCATGTGGGCGGGGTTCGCCGCAGGCGTCGCGGTGATCCTCGGCAATCCCAAGGCGATCCTGTTCTACATGGGCGTGCTGCCCGGATTCTTCGACCTGACCGCGCCTGACCTGGCCCGATATCGCCGCGATCGTCGCGCTGTCGATGGTCGGTGCCCTTCGTCGGCAACCTCTTCTTCGCGCTTTTCATCGACCGCGCGCGGCGACTGCTGACATCGCCCGCGCGGCGCTCTGCGCCGGACCAACTCTGATCGGCCGGGCATGGCCTTGCTGATCCTCGTCGGGCTGAGTCATCGCCGCTTCGACCTGACACCTTGCGACGGCAGCCGGGTTGCCACCAAATCTTGTGGCAACCGCGTGACATCCCCCCCCAAATCTCGTATAAATCGGCGAAAATAACTCGGAAAGATCGCATGGCCGAAGCAGTCCCGCAGCCGGAAGAATATGGCGCAGATTCCATCAAGGTTCTCAAAGGCTTGGATGCGGTTCGCAAGCGTCCCGGCATGTATATCGGCGATACCGATGACGGCTCCGGCCTGCACCACATGGTCTACGAGGTCGTCGACAACGGCATCGACGAGGCTCTGGCCGGTCATGCCGACCTGTTTCGGTCACGATCAACGCCGATGGCAGCGTTTCGGTCAGCGACAACGGCCGCGGCATTCCGGTCGGTATCCACGAGGAAGAAGGCGTCTCGGCGGCCGAGGTCATCATGACCCAGCTTCATGCCGGCGGGAAGTTCGACCAGAATTCCTACAAGGTCTCGGGCGGTCTGCACGGCGTCGGCGTCTCGGTGGTCAACGCGCTGTCCGACTGGCTGGAACTGCGCATCTGGCGCGACGGCAAGGAACATTATGCGCGGTTCGAACACGGCGATACCGTCAAGCCTCTGGAGGTCGTCGGCGACGCCGAATGGCCGCAAAGGCACCGAGGTGCGGTTTCTGGCCTCGACCACGACCTTCTCGAACCTCGACTATTCTTTCAAGACGCTCGAACACCGCCTGCGCGAACTGGCGTTCCTGAATTCGGGCGTGCGCATCATCCTGCGCGATGAACGCCCCGCCGAGGCGCTGGAATCCGACCTGTTTTACGAAGGCGGCGTGCGCGAATTCGTTCGCTATCTCGACCGCTCCAAGACGCCGCTGATCGCCGAGCCGATCTTCATCATCGGCGAACGCGACGGCATCGACCGTCGAGGTCGCGATGTGGTGGAACGACAGCTACAACGAAATGGTGCTGCCCTTCACCAACAACATCCCGCAGCGCGATGGCGGCACGCATCTGGCGGGCTTTCGCGGCGCGCTGACCCGGACGATCAACCTTTATGCCAATTCCAGCGGCATCCTGAAGAAGGAAAAGGTCACCTTTACCGGCGACGATGCCCGCGAAGGGCTGACCTGCGTGCTGTCGGTCAAGGTGCCGGACCCGAAGTTCTCCAGCCAGACCAAGGACAAGCTGGTCAGTCTCCGAAGTGCGCCCCGCCGTCGAGAACCTGATGAACGAGAAGCTCGGCGAGTGGTTCGAGGAACACCCGCACGAGGCCCGCCATGATCGTCAGCAAGATCGTCGAGGCCGCGCTGGCCCGCGAAGCCGCCCGCAAGGCGCGCGAGATGACGCGCAAGAAGTCGGCGCTCGATGTCGCCATCGCTGCCCGGCAAGCTGGCCGATTGTCAGGAACGCGACCCGGCCAAGTGCGAATTGTTCCTGGTCGAGGGCGACAGCGCCGGCGGCTCGGCCAAACAGGGCCGGTCGCGCAACAATCAGGCGATGCTGCCGCTGCGCGGCAAGATCCTGAACGTCGAACGCGCGCGGTTCGACCGGATGCTCGGCAGTCAGGAAATCGGCACGCTGATCACCGCGCTTGGGCACCGGCATCGGGCGCGACGAATTCAACCTCTCGAAACTGCGCTATCACAAGATCATCATCATGACCGACGCCGATGTCGACGGCGCGCATATCCGCACGCTGCTGCTGACCTTCTTCTTCCGCCAGATGCCGGCGCTGATCGAGGGCGGCTATCTCTACATCGCCCAGCCGCCGCTTTACAAGGTCGCGCGCGGCAAGTCCGAGGTCTACCTCAAGGATCAGGCCGCGCTTGAGGACTACCTTGTCGAAATGGGCATCGACGGCGCGATGCTGCGCCTGCCGATCGGCGAGGAGATCGCCGGCGCCGATCTGGCCCGCGTGGTCGAAGGCGCGCGCCAGTTCCGCCGCGTGCTCGATGCCTTCCCGACGCATTATCCGCGCAACATCCTGGAACAGGCCGCCCTTGCCGGGGCCTTCGATCCGGGCAAGGCCGATGCCGATTTGCAGACGGTGGCCGACAAGGTGGCAACGCGTCTCGATCAGGTCGCGCTGGAATACGAACACGGCTGGGCCGGGCGGATCACCCAAGACCACGGCATCCGCCTGACCCGCATCCTGCGCGGCGTCGAAGAGATTCGCACGCTCGACGGCGCCGTCCTGCGCTCGGGCGAGGCCGGCGCCTGTCCGAGGTCTCGAAACCAGCCGCGACGTCTATTCCGACCCCGCCCACCTTGTCCGCAAGGACCGCGACATCGTGATCCACGGCCCGACCGATCTGCTGAACGCGATCCTGAACGAAGGCGAAAAGGGCCTGACGCTGCAACGCTACAAGGGGCTGGGCGAGATGAACCCCGGCCAGTTGTGGGAAACCACGCTCGACCCCGAGGCGCGCACGCTGTTGCAGGTCAAGATCGACGACGTGGCCGAGGCCGACGACATCTTCACCAAGCTGATGGGCGATGTGGTGGAACCGCGCCGCGAATTCATCCAGCACAACGCGCTGAGCGTCGAGAATCTGGATTTCTGAAAGCTGAACGGGCAATGACCCAGTTGTGCGGCCGCGAGAAGTGAATGATCCCTGTCCTGATGGCTCTCTTCGCCGCCGGCGGCACGACATACGGAATGGCCGAGGAAACACTGGCCTTCTACGCGATACTCATCCCGGTCATGATCGTTGCGGGATATGATGCGCTGACCGGAGTGGCGGTGATCATGTTGGGCGCTGGCATGGGCGTTCTAGGCTCTACCATAAACCCGTTTTAATCGCCATCGCGTCGGACGCCGCTGGAATTCCCTTTACGCAAGGCATGGGGCTGCGGCTGTTGATCCTCGCGGTCGCCTGGTCAATCGCGGTCGCCTACGTGATGCGCTGCGCACAGCGGGTGCGAAAGAACCCCGACAAGTCCATAGTCGCCGATATGCGCGCGGCGAACGAGGCCCATTTTCTGCACGACCGTGCCGCCACGCGGACCGGTCGGCTTTCCGGCCAGCAGCAAGTGATCCTGATCCTGTTCGCCGCGACTTTCGCGGTAATGATTTGGGGCGTCTCCTTGCGAGGCTGGTGGATGGCAGAGATGTCGGCGCTGTTCTTTGCCTCGGCCACCGGCATCGACCTTGTCGGCTGGCTGGGTGAAAAACCCTTCACCGAAGCTTTCGACAACGGATCGCGCGACCTTCTGGGTGTGGCGCTGGTAATTGGGTTGGCGCGCGGCATCGTGGTGATCATGGACAAGGGTATGATCACTGACACGATCCTGCACTTTTCCGAAGGCCGGATTTCCGGCATGTCCGATGTTGGCTTCGTCAATGCACTTTTCGGCATCGAAGGCGTGCTCAGCTTTCTTGTGCCGTCCACTTCCGGGTTGGCGGTTCTCTCGATGCCGATCCTGGCGCCGCTTTCGGACTTTGCGGGCGTCGGGCGTGAACCGGCCGTGACCGCCTTTCAGACCGCGATCGGTATCACCAACCTGATCGGACCCACCTATGCGGTGGTTGTCGGCGGGTTGGCGATCGGGCGCGTGCCCTATGACCGCTGACTGAGGTTCATGTGGCCCTTGCTGCTGATCCTGATCGCCCTCAGCATGGCCATGCTCAGCCTTGCGGTATTGCTGTGATGCCGGGCGTCGGTGTTCATTCCGAGGTCGGACGCCTGCGCAAGGTGCTGGTTTCGGCCCCCGGCTTGGCGCACGAGCAGCTGACACCCGCCAATTGCGACGCGCTTGTGTTCGACGATGTGTTCTGGGTGCATGAGGCGCGTAACGACCACTTCGATTTCGTATCGAAGATGACGGAACGCGGCGTCGAGGTTCTTGAATTGCACGATCTGCTGGCGCAGACGCTGGCCGATCCCGCCGCGCGCGACTGGGTGCTCGACCGTCAGTTGACGCCGGACCATGTCGGCGTCGGCATGCTGGACGATCTGCGCGGCTGGATGACCGAGATTTATGCGCCCGACCTGGCGCATTCCCTGATCGGCGGAGTTGCGGTGCATGACCTGCCATTTCGGCCCACCGGCATGTTTGGAAACTACCTTGGGCCACACGGCTTTGTTTTGCAGCCGCTTCCCAACATGATGTTCACGCGCGACACCAGTAGCTGGATTTACGGCGGGGTAACGCTGAACCCGATGCATTGGCCGGCGCGACGGCAGGAAACCTTACTGACGGCTGCGGTCTATCGGTTCCACCCAGCCTTTGCCGGTGCAGGGTTCAAGGTCTGGCGGGGAGGCCCGGATATTGATCACGGCCCGGCGACGCTGGAAGGTGGCGACGTTGTGCCGATCGGCGGCGGCGCAGTGCTGATCGGCATGGGCGAACGCACCACACCGCAAGCGGTGGGTCAGGTGGCGCGTGCGCTCTTTGCCGCCGAAGCGGAAACCCGCGCTGTAGCCTGCCAGATGCCAAAGTCGAGATCGGTGATGCATCTTGATACGGTATTCTCCTTCTGCGACCGCGACGTGGTGACAAGCTACCTCGAGGTCGCCGAGCAGGTGACATACTACAGTCTGCGCCCCGACGATGCCGGAGGCGTCGATTTTCGGGTCGAGGCGAAGCTGCTCTTTGATGTGGTGGCCAACTGCTTGGGCGTGAAGCGCCTGCGCGTCATCCCCGCGGGCGGCGACAGCTATGAACAGGCGCGCGAACAATGGGACGACGGAAACAATGTCGTTGCGATCGAGCCGGAGGTGGGCATAGGCTATGACCGCAATGCCCACACTAACACCCAACTGCGCGAGGCCGGGATCGAAGTGATCACCATCCGTGGCGCCGAACTTGGCCGCGGCGGTAGCCACTGCATCACGTGCCCGATTTTACGCGATCCGCTTTGGGAATGGAGTGACATGAAATGCTGGCCCTTCCGTCTTTCCTTGCCAACGCGGCGACGACACGCTCACTTGTCCAGCAAGCATCCGCAAGGACCGCAGCACAAACGCCCTACGATGCCGCTCTTGCGGAAACCCGGGCACCCTTGGATATTCGGCGCGTCAGGTGATGCGCGTGACCGGCGAACTGATCCGCTATGCGGCACTGGCGGCCAACAGCCACAATACCCAGCCATGGGTATTCAAGACCGTTCCCGACGGCATAGTGATCGGTCCAGACTTTGAACGCCGCTGCCGAGTGGTTGATCCCGACGACCATCATCTGTTTGCCAGCCTTGGCTGCGCGACCGAGAACCTGATCATCGCCGCCACCGGATACGGCTTGCAGGCCACCGCCCGGTTTGTCGACGACAGGACGCCCCGGATCGAGGTTTCGCTGCAAGACGCTGCCATTGCCCGCTCGGCGCTGATCGATGCGATACCGCTGCGCCAGTTGACCCGCTCGGACTATGATGGTTCGACACTGTCGGCAGATGAACGTACCGCGCTCCTTGATGCGGCATCCGCGCCCGATGTGGACCTGCATTTCATCGAGTTCGCCGATGCCAAGACCGGATTGGGCGATCTGATCATCGCAGGCAACACGTCACAGCTGGAAAACCGCGCCTTCGTAAGTGAGTTGCGCGATTGGATCCGCTTCAGCGCAAGCGCTGCGGCAAACAACAGAGACGGCCTTTTTGCGGCTTGCACCGGCAATCCGACATTACCGAACTGGCTTGGCAGGCTGATCTTTTCGATGGTATTGCGGACATCGTCAGAGAACCTGAAGGTTCGCCGTCAAATTGACAGCTCCGCAGCACTCGCGGTGTTTGTCAGCGAAAAGGACGAGCCTGCGAATTGGGTCCAGACCGGCCGCGCGTTCCAGCACATGGCGCTTGAGGCGACGCGACTGGGCCTCGCGCATGCGCATTTGAACCAAGCCGTCGAGGTTTCCTCTGTCAGGGCCGAACTGGCACGGTTTCTTGGCATCGCATCGGGTCGGCCCTCGCTTATCGTGCGCCTCGGTCGCGCCGCGCCCATGGCGTATTCGCTGCGCCGCTCCACCGCCGCGATCATCACCTGAGCCACGGAACAACGAGAATCGCGATGTCATTCAATTTCAAGCACCGCAACTTCCTGACTTTGCGCGACTTCACAGCAGCCGAAGTCGGCTACCTGCTGAAGCTTTCCGCAGACCTTAAAGCCGCCAAATATGCCGGCACCGAGCAGCCCCGGTTGAGCGGCAAGGAGATCGTGTTGATCTTCGAAAAGGACAGCACCCGCACTCGCGTCGGGTTCGAGGTCGCTGCGCATGATCAGGGCGCGCATGTCACATTTCTGGGGCCGTCCGGCAGCCACATTGGCAAAAGGAAAGCGGTCAAGGATACCGCACGGGTGCTGGGCAGGGTTTATGACGCGATCGAATATCGCGGCTGCGGGCAAAAGGTGGTCGAAACGCTGGCGAAATGGTCGGGCGCGCCAGTTTACAACGGTCTGACCGACGAGTTCCACCCAACCCAAATTCTTGCCGACCTTCTGACCATGCGCGAGCATGTCGAAAATCCCCTGCGCGAGGTTGCGTTCTGCTTTCTGGGCGATGTCGGCAACAACATGGGCGACAGCCTGTTGATCGGGGCGGCAAAAATGGGGATGGACGTGCGTCTCTGCGGCCAAGGTCGCTTTGGCCGGGCGAGGATATCGTCACCGGTGCCCGTGCAGAAGCCGAGGTGACCGGCGCCCGCATCCGTCTGACCGACGATGTCGAGGAAGGCATCGCGAGTTGCGATTTTCTTTACACTGACGTCCGGGTGTCGATGGGTGAGCCAGAATCTGTTTGGGCCAAGCGGATCGACCTGCTAATGCCTTATCAGGTTAGCGGCGCCGCCATGGCTAAAACGGGCAATACGCGAGTGAAGTTCATGCATTGTCTGCCGGCGTTTCACAACGCCGAAACAGAGGTCGGCGCCAAGATTCAGGAGGGCTACGGGATCGACGCGATGGAGGTACCCGAAGAGGTGTTCGAAAGCCCGGCCTCGATCGTCTTTGATCAGGCCGAAAATCGGATGCATACAATAAAGTGCAATAAAGGCGGTGCTTGTCGCCACCTTGGCAGGCTAAGCTGTGCGTGTCGTAGTGGCCCTTGGCGGTAACGCCCTTCTGCGTCGCGGCGAAGCCCCCAGCGTCAAGGCACAGCGCGACAGCATCCGCGATGTAGCCGATGCGCTGGCGGGGCGGATGCGTGCCGGTCACCAGTTGTCGTCACCCATGGCAACGGTCCGCAGGTCGGTTTGCTCGCGCTGCAAGGCGAGGCGGCGGGCAAATCCGGCGCCTTCCCGCTTGATGTGTTGGGGGCCGAGACAGAAGGCATGATCGGATATGTCCTGCAACAAGAACTCGATAACGCCTACGGCCCGCCCGCACGCTTCGCGACACTGCTGACACAGGTCGAGGTCGATCCGGACGACCCCGCCTTTACCCGACCCACCAAGCCCGTTGGTCCGGTCTTCAACAAGCAACAGGCGCGCCGCCTTGCCGCCGACCGCGGCTGGACGGTGACGCATGACGGCGATGCGGGGCGCCGCGTGGTGCCTTCACCACGACCACTGGCGATACTCAAGGCCGAGGTGATCCGCCCGCTGGTCGATCAGGGCGTGACCGTGATCTTCGCCGGCGGCGGTGGCATCCCCGTGGCGCGCCGGTCTGATGGCACTTTCGTCGGAGTTCGAGGCGGTGATCGACAAAGACCACGCCAGCGGCCTGCTGGCTGCGGAACTTGGTGCCGACGCTTTGGCGATTCTGATCGATGTCGATGCGGTCTATGCAGACTGGGGCACGCGCGAACAGCACCCGATCGACGAGGCGACGCCGGAAAGCCTGTCGGGCATGGATTTCGCTGCAAGTTCAATGGCCCCCAAGGTCGCGGCTGCCTGTGCCTTTGTCGAACGCACCGGTGGCATGGCCCAAATCGGCGCACTGGATGCCGTTGCTGAAATCCTGGCGGGCAAGGCCGGCACTCGGGTGAAGCCCAAGGCGCAGGGATGAGGGTTGAACCTGCCTATTGGTCGCGGCCCCTTGTGCAGCTTCTGGCTGACCTTGGATCCTCGACCGATGGCCTGCGTCAATCTGAAGCCGAACGGCGCCTTGTCCAGTATGGCGAAAACCAGCTTGTCGAGCAGGGGCAGGTCACCGTGCTCCGGCTGCTCCTCCGGCAATATGAAAGCCCGCTCGTTCTGATCCTGATCTTCGCCGCTATTGTCTCGATGGTTGTGCGGGAGTGGTCGGAATCCGCGATCATTCTGGCAATTGTCGCCGGTAGCACGCTGTTGGGGTTCGTGCAAGAGTACCGGGCCTCCGAAGCAGTCCGCGACCTGCGCGGGCGATTGGCGCTGAAAGTGACCGCGCTTCGCGATGGCGCACCCTACAGCATAGCGGCGGCGCGGGTGGTTCCAGGCGATGTTATACTGCTTTCAGCCGGAAACCTGGTGCCCGCCGACGGCGTGGTGATCGAGGCGCGCGACTTCCTTGTTACCCAAGCCGCACTTACCGGCGAATCCTTCCCGGTCGAAAAGCGGCCGGGCGATGTCGCGGCCAATGCGACGCTGCCGGAGCGGACGAATATGGTGTTCCAGAGCACGTCAGTGCGCAGTGGCACCGCGCGCATGCTGGTTGTGCAGACCGGCCGCGCTACCGCCTATGGCGCCATCGCCGAAGGTCTGGCCGGAGCCGAGCCCGAAACCGATTTTGAACGCGGCATCCGGCATTTCGGCTATCTGTTGACACGAGTGATGATGGTGATCGTCACCTTCGTTTTTACCGCCAACCTTCTGATGCAACGCCCGGTTATCGACAGCTTGCTGTTTTCGGTCGCACTCGCCGTCGGCCTGACACCTGAGCTCTTGCCTGCAATCATCAGTGTCACGCTGTCGGCCGGGGCCCGGCGGATGGCTGGGCAGGGCGTCATCGTCCGGCGCATGGCGGCGATCGAGAACCTGGGCGGCGCCGATATTCTGTGCACCGACAAGACCGGCACGCTGACACGTGGCGTCGTGGAACTTTCCGAGGCCGTCGATTCTGCTGGGGCGCCGTCCGCCACCGTGTTGCGTTTGGCGCATGTGAATGCTGCGCTGGAAACGGGAATCGAGAACCCCCTGGACAGCGCAATCATTGCCACGGCCACCGATCGTGAGTTGGCCCCGCCCGACGACCGCAAGATAGACGAAATACCTTATGACTTCCTGCGCAAGCGGTTGACCATCGTTACAGAAACCGCGCCGGGGCGGCACCTGATCGTGACCAAGGGCGCTTTTGACACGGTGCTTGCCTGCTGCGGCAGCGTCGCCTGGCCGGACGGATCGCAGCCGCTTGACGATGCCGCCCGCACCCGGTTGTCGGACTACTACCGTTCCAAGGGGTCCGAAGGTTATCGCGTGCTCGGCATCGCCTCGCGCGAAATCGCGGCAAAGCCACACTATTCGCGAGGCGATGAAGAGGAGTTGGTCTTCGAGGGATTTCTTCTGTTCTTCGACCCGCTCAAGAACGGTATCACCGAAACGCTCGGTGCGCTGGCTGATCTGGGAATCCGCGTCAAGGTGATTACCGGAGACAACCGCCACGTTGCCGCCCATGTCGCCGAAGCCGCCGGCCTTGGCAATGCAATGCTGACCGGTGCCGATCTGCAAAACACGCGCAACGAAGCACTTTGGCATCTGGCCGAGATCACCGACATCTTCGCCGAGGTCGATCCACAGCAAAAAGAGTTGATCGTGCGGGCGCTTCAATCGCGCGGGCACGGCGTGGCCTATCTGGGCGACGGTATCAACGACGCACCGGCGCTGCGTGCGGCCGATGTCGGCATCTCGGTAGATCAGGCGGTGGACGTGGCCCGCGACAGCGCCGACATTGTGCTTCTTCAGCGCGATCTGGATGTGCTGCGGCAAGGTATCGTGGACGGTCGCCGCACCTTCGCCAACACACTCAAATACATCCAGATCACCACCAGCGCCAACTTCGGCAACATGATCAGCATGGGGCTGGGCACCCTGTTCCTGCCGTTCCTGCCGTTGACTGCGGCGCAGATCCTGCTGAACAACTTTCTTTCCGACTTCCCCTCGATGGCGATCTCTACCGACCGGGTCGACCCTGACGCCGTGGCCGCCGCGCCGCGTTGGGACATCGCCGGAATTCGCGCCTACATGTTGGTATTCGGTCTGATCAGCACGGTGTTCGACTTGCTGCTGTTTGGCATTCTCGTAGGTGTGTTTCACAGCGCCGAAGCGCAGTTCCAAAGCACCTGGTTCGTCGTGTCTCTGCTGACCGAGCTGGTCGTGGTCCTGGTGTTGCGCACCCGGCGGCCAAGTTGGCAGAGTGTGCCTGGTCGGTTGCTTTTGGTATCCACAATCGCGGTCTTTGTCGTTGCGGTCGCTTTGCCTTATCTGGGCCGGTTTTCCGCGTGGATCGAACTTGTGCCGCTGCCCCTCCCGCTTCTGGCAACGGGGTTCGCTGTGATCCTCGCATACATCGGTGCCACCGAGATTGCCAAATACTACTTCTACCGAAGAATTCACCGCCGCGAGACCGCCAGAACTTGATCCGCATCAAACGCGTGGCCATGTGTTTGCCATATACAGTTATCGTCTTGCTCCAATAAGTGTGACCGACATGCGCCGATCCTCATCCGTCAAACAACTGCATATTGCGCCGTCTGCGCCAGCCGCCGGTCCCGAAGTCACCGCGCAGGCAACCGCGCGTCCCGGCCGTGATGATCCCGCCATTACCGGTTTCGAATCGCATCTCGACAAATCGCTGCACGCAGCAGTCGCGCGGCTGACCAACGGTTTGTCGCCGGCTGCGCTGACGGCGGCCTGGGCTGACTGGGCGATGCATTTGTCGATGTCTCCCGGAAAACAGGTCGAACTTGCTCGCAAAGCGGGCCGAAAGGCGCAGCGGATGGCGGGCTTTCTGCAACGCTGTACGCAACAACCGGGCAGCGCCGCCCCCTGCATAGAACCGCTGCCACAAGATAAACGGTTTGCCGGCGAGGCGTGGCAGAAATGGCCCTACAGCCTTTACTCGCAGTCCTTCCTGCTGACCCAGCAATGGTGGCATAATGCCACGACTGAAGTGCGTGGGGTGACGCCCCAGCACGAGAATGCAGTCAGTTTTGCGTCGCGCCAGATACTCGACGTCTTCGCGCCCTCGAATTTTCTGCTGACAAATCCCGAAGTTCTTGAACTGACGCGCAAGCAGGGCGGTATGAACCTCTGGCGTGGTTGGCAAAACCTCATCGACGACCTGCAACGCCATTTCGATGACCGGGCGCCACCAGAAGAATCCGAATTCAGCGTTGGCAAGAACCTTGCCATGACGCCCGGCAAGGTCGTGTACCGGAACCACCTGTTCGAGTTGATCCAGTACGCCCCCACAACCGCCAAAGTCCACCCGGAACCGATCCTGATCGTCCCGGCTTGGATCATGAAGTACTATATCCTTGATCTGTCGCCGGAAAACTCGCTGGTTCGATACCTGACCGAGCAGGGTTTCACCGTCTTCATGATGTCCTGGCGCAATCCGGGCGCCGAGGACCGTGATCTCGGCCTGGACGATTATCGCAGCCGTGGCGTCATGGATGCGCTAGATGCGATTGGCAAGATCACCGACGGGGCAAAGGTGCATGGTGTTGGCTATTGCCTGGGCGGCACGCTGCTATCGATCGCCGCAGCCACCATGGCGCGCGAAGGAGACAAACGACTCCGCGATCTTACCTTGCTGGCCGCCCAGGCCGATTTCACCGAGGCGGGCGAACTGATGCTTTTCATCAATGAAAGCGAGGTGGCGTTCCTTGAAGATATGATGTGGGAACAAGGCTATCTTGACACCCGCCAAATGGCCGGCGCGTTCCAGATGCTGCGCTCGAATGATCTGATCTGGTCACGAATGGTTCGCGAGTATCTACGCGGCGAACGGGTGCCGATGAACGATCTGATGACCTGGAATGCCGATGCCACGCGGATGCCCGCACGAATGCATTCGGAGTACCTGCGCCATCTGTTTCTCGACAATGATCTGGCCGCAGGGCGCTACGATGTTGACGGACGGCCTGTTGCGCTCTCCGACATCCGGCTTCCAGTCTTTGCGGTCGGCACCGAATGGGATCACGTCGCCCCTTGGCGGTCGGTTTACAAGCTGCACCTACTGCTGGATGCTGATATCACCTTCGTGCTGACCAACGGCGGGCACAACGCTGGCATCGTGTCGGAAATCGGTCATCCTCGCCGCCATTTTCGCATCGGGACCAAGCCAGAGCACGCGCGCTATCTTGATCCCGAAACATGGCTGGAAGAGACGCCGAAGAATGAAGGATCGTGGTGGCCGGCACTTGCCGATTGGCTGAAGGCATCGTCGGGCGAACCCATCGCACCGCCTCCGATGGGCGCGCCCAAGGCTGGGATGGCGCCGCTCTGCCCGGCTCCGGGTACCTATGTGCTGCAAAAATGATGCGGCGGGTTGGCAATCTCGCGCCGCGCCAGCCATAGCCCCGGCAACATCGGCAGCCAGAAAGTCATGCCTCGCAATAGCATGGTCGCGGCCAGCGCTGCCTCGGGCGCGGTCCCAACAACGGTTAGCATACCCACCGCGCCCGCCTCGAATGTGCCAAGACCCAGTGGCACGGGCCCTAGGGTCGCTGCGACAGACGCTGCCATAAGCGCCACGAAAGCGGACCAGAACGGCACCGTTTGGCCAAGCGCAAGGAAAACAATCCACAAGGTCGCGCCGTCAAGAACAAAAACCGCAAGCTGCAGCGCGCTGGCCTGCAGCAGAAGCTTGGGGTCGCGCAAGAGGCCGGTGGGCGCATCTTCGGCCAACTGCAGCAATTGCGCCAGCGCCGGCGCGCGCTCGACCGCGGATTTCAGCAAGCGCGGACGCCAATGCCGAGTGATCAGAACCAGCACCGGAATCCCAACTGACACCGCTGCCAACGCCGCCGCCGCCATCAGGAATATCGGGAAGCGGTAGTGGTGCCACCAGAGCAGCGCGACACTGGTCGCGACTGCGAACAGATATGCGCCATAATAAGAGACCAGACTGACCAGCATCGTCGCCATCGCGTCCAACGGCTGGACATTTCGGCGCAACAGCCCGCCAACCACCAACATCGCGCCGCTGACCCCGCCGGTGGGTACGGCCTGATCGGTGAACAGTTTGGCAACACTCAACGGGATCAGACTGTTGTATGCAAGATGCTTGCCGGCGTTGTGCAGCGTCAGGTACCATACTCCCGCAGGGCACGCATAAGTTACGATTTGCACCAGCACAGCAAGCAATAGCCACTCGGTTCGGGCCGACCGTGCCAACGCGGCAAAGCGCTCGATCTCTCCGAAATGCAGCACGGTAACGACAAGGCCCGACAACGTCAGGAGACCCAGCGCAAAAGGTAACACACGTCGCCATCGCCGCCTGCGCGCAGCCGCTTCCTGCAGGTTGGATTCAGATGTCGTCTTCATCCTCGCCGCTTCCCGGCTTAGGCATGAGCAGCGCCAGCGCCAACAACCCCGCGATCACCGCAAGACCACCGCGCGACAGGCTTTTTGGCAGTACCGAAAGGGCTGCCATCATCGCAATGCGCTGGTTTTCGGCGCGCGCGCGCCGCCGTTCACGTTCAGCTCGTCCGCTCAGGCTGATACCAACAACGATACCGATCGCAATCATCAACGCCACCGCGGCCACGATAAAAACCGCCGGCACCGTGCCAACGGCGCGGCCCAACAGGCCGACAACGCCAATAATACCCGCCGTCCACGCCGTCAGTAACAACAACCCTGCGACAGCCGCAAAAGCTGCCGAGCGCATGGCCCTCTGCGCGGTTTTGCCCATGTCTATTGAGGCAAGCCCAGCAATCGCGGCGATCAGCCGGTTCATGACGCACTCACGCCCTAGCGCCGGATCAGGAGAGCGACTAGAAATCCCAGCCCCAGCGCGATCAGAAGCGATTGTGCGGGGTGCTCGGCGACCCGTTTTTCAAGACCAGCCTCGATCGCATTCATTTCCCGGCGGATTTCTTTAAGCGCTAGGCGGGCGTTTTCCAGCGCTTCCTCGGTCGACTCAGTCGCCAAATCCGGCAGCGCACCGATCCGGGCCTTGCCATACTGGCCCAACGTCTTGCCAAGCGCAGCGACATCCTGCCGAATCTGTGCAAGTTCGCTCGCGATTTCGCTGCTGATGTCGGTCTTTTCCGCTTTCGGCTCGGTTGCGGCAGATGCTGACGTAGCCATTGCAGTCTCCTTTTTAACGTTTCATTCAGAACCGCTGCTTGCACAGACGGAGTTTTTATGAGTCGGATCTCTCTCCAGCGCTCAAAGCCTAGCCGTGTAGACCGCGCCCGACCTTGACCGCGATCAATGTCGCCATGCGCCGGATGCACATGCTAGTGTAACTCCAGTCCTCTCTCACGGCTCCCCGGCATGTCAGATCAGCCCAAATCCAGATTAGACATCGCGACCCTGCGGCGTTTGCCACGCGGGGTCTGGGCGTTGGGGCTGGTTTCACTGTTCATGGACGTGTCGTCCGAGATGATCCACGCACTGCTGCCGCTATACCTTGTCACGACTTTCGGGGCCTCGACCCTTTTGGTTGGCGTGATCGAGGGCGCGGCAGAGGCCACCGCTTCGATCACCAAGGTATTCTCTGGCGCGCTTAGCGACATGCTGGCCCAGCGCAAGGTGCTGGCGGTGGTGGGCTACGGTCTTGCCGCCGCGACCAAGCCGATCTTTCCGCTGGCTGGCAGCATTGGCTGGCTAGTGGCCGCGCGGCTGACAGACCGCATTGGAAAGGGCATCCGCGGCGCACCGCGCGATGCGCTGGTCGCCGATCTCAGCCCGCCGGGACTGCGTGGCGCCAGCTTCGGGTTGCGCCAGTCGCTGGATACCGCAGGCGCGGTCGTTGGCCCGCTGCTGGCCATCGCGCTGATGTGGCTGCTGGCAAATGACATCCGGCAAGTGTTCTGGTTCGCGGCGGCGCCAGCCTTCGTTGCGGTAGCTCTGTTGATCTTCGCGGTGCATGAACCAGACCGCCCGGCAGGGCTGCGCCGCGTCACCGCACCGCTCAGCCTGGCCGAACTGAAGCGCCTCGGCGGTCCGCTATGGTGTGTCGTCGGTGTCGCAAGCCTGTTCACTCTTGCCAGGTTCAGCGAGGCGTTTTTGATCCTCAAGGCCAGCGCCGAAGGCATGTCGGCCCACTGGGTGCCGGCGGTACTTGTGCTGATAAGTCTCTGTTACACCGCCGCCGCCTATCCAGCCGGAGTTATTTCTGACAACGGCGGGCGCGTCCCGGTGCTGGCCGCCGGGATCGGCCTGCTGATCGCCGCCGATCTGATCCTGGCTTTTGTTCCGGGACTCTGGGGCGTGGCTGCGGGGGTAGCGCTTTGGGGGGTGCATATGGGGTTCACGCAGGGCGTTTTTGCCAGCCTCGTGGCAGATGCCGCACCGGCCGAGTTGCGTGGAACGGCGTTCGGCGTCCTGAACCTGATGATCGGGCTTTCGGCCCTTGCCGCCAGTGTCATCGCGGGTGCGCTATGGGATCTGTCGGGCCCGAAAGCGACGTTCATGGCCGGCGCCGCGCTGGCATTGGCTTCTATGATGGCGTTGCCCGTGCTGCGTGCGGTGCTGGCCCGGCGAAAACCAGCGCCTCACTGATACCGCAACGCTTCGATCGGATCGAGTCGCGCGGCACGGCGGGCGGGAAAATAGCCAAACACGACACCGACCAATCCAGAAAAGACCGACGCCAGTAGAATAACCGCAAGATCCGGCGTGAACGGGATCGCCAGCATGCGCGCCCCGATGAAACCCAGACCAAGGCCCAAAAGGATGCCGATCACCCCGCCCATCAGCGACAGCACGACGAATTCGACCAGAAATTGCAGCAGAACCTGCCGTTCCGTCGCTCCGACCGCCAACCGGATGCCGATCTCGCGCGTCCGTTCGGTCACTGAGACCAGCATGATGTTCATGATTCCAATCCCGCCCACCAGCAGGCTGACCCCGGCCACAGCCGACAAAAGCCCGGTCAGCACACTGGTGACGCCGGTCAGCATCGAAGATATCTGCTCTAGGTCGAAGACGTTGAAATCGTCCTCGTCACCGGCACCGATCGCGCGTCGCTCGCGCATCAGTCGCTCGATGTCGGCCTTGGCGCGGACCGGCGAAATACCGTCGCGCACAGAGACGAAGATCGCGTCAACGTCACGATTGCCCGCGATGCGTCGCTGTAAGGCGCGGATCGGCATCAAGATCAGGTCGTCCTGATCCATCCCCATGCTTGAAGCGCCCTTGGCTTGAAGCACGCCGATCACCCGGCACGAGATATTGCGCAGCCGGATCACAGCACCCAACGGATCGCCACCGCCAAACAGGCCTTCGCGCAGCGTCTCGCCAAGAATGCAACTGGTGGCGCCCGAACGCAGCTCGCTTTCATAGAAATCGCGCCCCATAGTCAACGGCCAGTCGCGCACTATCATGAACCTGTTGTCGGTTCCGGTGACGCTGGTGTCAGAGTTGATACTGCCCGCGATGACTGTCACCGTCCGGGTGCTGGTCGGCGCGGCGGCGGTGACGCTGGCCACC
Organism: uncultured Alphaproteobacteria bacterium; assembly: GCA_963714615.1. GTDB lineage: Bacteria > Pseudomonadota > Alphaproteobacteria > Rhodobacterales > Rhodobacteraceae > JAHEAO01. The sequence continues at coordinate 148,660 of CAVQOV010000015.1, forward strand.
CCGATCTCGATCGCGTCGGCGTCTTTCAGCGTCAAAGGCGGTGCCGGGGCACCTCGTGCACCCATCCCCTGCGCGGGTTGCCCGGACCGCACGATCAGCAGGTTGCTACCCAGCGACGCCACGTCTGATTGCACCTGCTGTGTCGATCCAGTGCCGATAGTGACAAGCCCGATCACCGCCGACACCCCGATCACGATGCCAAGCACCGTCAGGAAAGACCGCAGCGCGTTACGCCAAATCGCCAACAGGGCAAGCCGAACCGTTTCCGAAAGCATCAGCCGACCTCCTTCAGGCTGGACCCGTCAGAGGCGATCCGACCATCGATAAACTGTACCAGCCGGCCCGCATAGGCCGCCATGTCGGGTTCATGCGTCACCATCAGGATGGTTATTCCGTCATCGCGGTTAAGGGTTGCCAGCAACTCCATGATCTCTCGGCTGCGTGCGCTGTCCAGGTTGCCGGTCGGTTCGTCGGCAAGGATAACCGCCGGGCGCGTCACGATGGCGCGCGCGATGGCAACGCGCTGCTGCTGCCCGCCCGACAGTTCCGACGGATCGTGGGTCTCGCGACCCGAAAGGCCAACCTTCGCCAGCGCCTCGGTCGCGCGCGCCTTCCGTTCGGCCCGCGCGACACCCTGATAGATCAGCGGCAGTTCGACATTCTCTTCGGCCGAGACCCGGGGCAGCAAATTGTAGCCCTGAAACACGAAACCCAAATAATGCCGGCGCAAGAGCGCGCGCTGGTCGCGGGTTAGTCCGCCCACTTCGGTGCCGGCGAAGCGGTAGCTGCCTTCGGTGGGGCTGTCGAGGCATCCCAGAACGTTCATCGCCGTCGATTTTCCCGATCCGCTGGGCCCCATGATTGCAACGAACTCGCCCCGTTCGACATCCATGTCGATGCCTGCCAAGGCCACGACCCGGGCGTCACCGGTGCCGTATACCCGGCTGACGCCTTGAAGCTGGATCAGCGGTGCGGGTGCCGCGGTCATTGCGTCAGGGCCATGTCGGTTATGACGGCGTTGCCTTCTGTCAGATCACCCGACGCGACAACCGTCACCAATCCGTCCGTCGCACCCGGCGTGATGCTAACCGGTACAGCTGCGCCATCGCGCAATATCCAGATCGTGCGCTCGCCGTCGCCGGTGTCGGACCGGGTGACCGGCGCATTCGAAGGCGGGCGCGGAAACAACATGCCAAGCAGCCCAGATCCGCCACCCGACTGCTCATCTTCTGCCGGCGGGGCAAAGCGCAGCGCCGCATTCGGCACCACCAGCGCATCCCGGACCTCGTTCACCACGATCTCGGCCACCGCAGTCATCCCGGGGCGCAACAGCCCGTCAGAATTGTCCAGCGACAGGACCGCCTGATAGGTCACCACTCCGTCGATGGTCTGCGGCGCATAGCGCAGCTGCGCGATCGTGGCCGGAAAACTCTGGTCGGGAAACGCTTCGACCGTGAAGGTTGCAGCATCGCCGGGCTCGACCTTGCCGATATCGGCTTCGTCAATATCGACGCGCAGTTCCATCTTGCTGAGGTCTTCGGCCAAGGTAAACAGAACCGGGGCCTGAAGCGCCGAGGCAACGATCTGACCAACCTCGACATTGCGGTCCAGCACTATCCCGTCAATTGGCGAACAGATGCACGCCTTGGCAAGGTCGGCCTCGTTCATGTTCAGATCCGCTGCGGCCACTTGCTGGTCAGCCTCTGCGCTTCTGACCGATGCTTCGGCCCGTCGATAGGCAGCCTGGGCCGACTGAAACGCCTCCTGACTCGCAATACCCCGTTCGGCCAGCTGCAACGACCGGTTATAGGCATCTTCGGTCTCCTCCAGCGTGGCTTTGGCCAGCGCCAGCCGTGCATCGGTCGCGGCAAGGGTGGCGCGGGCATGTTCGACAGTCGCCTCCAGCTTGGCGGTGTCAAGACGAGCCAGAATCTGCCCCTTGCTGACCGTGTCGTTGAAATCGACCTCCACCGACCGCACCGTGCCGGACAGTTCGCTGGAAATGTCGACGTTGTTGGTGGGCTCTACGCTTCCTGTGGCCGTTACCACGACGGTAACATCCGCCCGGCGCGCCGGTTCGGTGATGTATGCCGCCATCGATTGGGCCTCTCGCGAACTCCACCAGTACCAGCCGCCCAGCGCGACAAGAGCAATCGTAACCACCCAGATCGAAACCCGCCACGGGCCCTTGCGTGGCCCACCCGAGAGAACGGTTGCACTGATGTCCAGATCGTTGGAATTCATGTCGCCTGATCCCCTAAGTTTATGCCCTCCTAGCACGTAGCGCGCGCGCCGGAATTGACATGGGTCAGGAACGGCGCCGTCGATGCTTCCGGCGGGGATACTTCATGACAAAGAGGGCCTGAGCATTCGCTATTTCCACCGCCCGATCAGGCGAAAGACCAGCGGAGCGCCGAAAATCACCACAACGATCCGCGCCACGTGGCTGATCGAGACATAGGCGATGTCTTGCCCCATCGCCAGCGCCAGCAGGCTCATCTCCGTCAGGCCGCCCGGCGAATAGGCCAGAAAGGCTTGCCTCAGATCGGTGCCGGTCAGTCGCGCCAGTGCTTCGGCAAAGCTGACAGCCACAAGGATCATCAGCGCCGAGGATCCGGCGCCCAGCGCCATGTCCCGGCCAATGTCGCGCAGGCGGGCCCCAGCAAACCGGCAACCGATGACCGTTCCCAGCACGATCTGGGCGGTGATGATCAGGATCGTCGGCGGCGGCACCACGACCAATCCGGCGACATGCGCGGCGCCGCTCAGGATCATCGGCCCCAGCATCGGCGCGGCTGGCAAGCGCAGCACCCTGCCTAGCGGCACCCCGGCCAGTCCGGTCGCCGCCAACCAACCGACATCCGCCATCCCCAGCACGCCGATCTCGACATATGGGCGCGATTGCCGGTCGGACGCGACGCCCAGCACCAGTCCGAAAAAGAGCACCACAAAAACGATCACGACCAGAATGCGCACCGCATGGGCCAGCGCGATGCGACGTTCCTCTCCACCCGCCGCGGCACCCAGAATGACCATATCATTGAGGCCGCCCGGCATCGCCGAGAAGAACGCCGTCACCGGATCGAACCCGCCGATGCGGCGGTAGAACTGATATGACGTCGCCCCTGCCACCGCCAGAAACGGCACGAGGAGCAGCATTGAGGGCCACCACGCCACAGCATTTGCCAGCACCTCGGCGCTCAGTCCCGATCCCAGCATTACTCCGATAATCGGAATGACCAGCGGGCGAAGCATTATTGGCGCAACCACGGGCGCCCGCGTTATCGCCGCAATCGTATTGCCGATCATCGGCCCCAGCATCCACGGCAACGGCACACCCAGCCCGCTGGCCAGCAGACCCGAGCCGATCCCGATGGCCAGCGCCAGCGCTGCGCCCGGCCATTCCCCGATGTTGGGCAACACCCTCATACCGACTGACTAGCGCCCCGCCCCGCGGTCTGCGACCCTGAAAACGCCGTCCGCTTCGTCTTTTGAATGAATACGCCCGCCGGAGCCTGGAAAGTTCCCTGCCTCGCCATCCCGGCCCCATGCGCGATCGGCCAGCGCAGCGTTACAGCCCGCTGTCGTAGCCGGTCAGCGACCCGTGCCAACCGCACCAGAACCAGGAACGCCATCCCGCGAGGCCGCTGTAACAGCGACGCACGGTCAAGGGGTCAGATCCCATCGCCGCCGCATCGACCGGTTCGCCTCGGTTCATTTTGCCAAAGGTTTGCACCGCTTGCAGGGCCGGAACCCAGCCTCCAGACAGCCCGCCAAGCTATCATAGAACGTGCAGTTTTCCGGCTTTGGATTGCGAGCCGCGCAACTTAACCGGCAGAAGATACCGGTCGAGGAAACGCCCACCCAGGCGCGCCCTTCATAGCTTTCGTCCCGCGCCACAAGCGCTGCGTAAAGCACATCATCATCAGGTAATCGAAACGACATAACCCCAGAATAGCACCACTGTCGCGCCCATGCCGCCAAAAATCGGGCGGCACACTCATGTTTTCGCCGTGCCGCCCGGAAATCCGCCCTTCAACTCCACTACGCGGTGCGGATATGGGATCTCGATGCCGTTGTCCTTCAGCGCGTTCCAGATCAGGAACAGCACATCCGAGGTGAACTTGTTCGCCCCGTCGTCCAGCCCATTCACCCAGAACTCGACCGCGAAATCCACACCGCTGTCGCCGAAACCGCGCAATTCGCAATCCGGCGGAGCGGGCTGGGACAGAACACTCTGGCATGTTTCGCTACCGCCTTCTCGATGATCCCGGGAACGGTGTTGATATCGGTGTCGTAGCTTACCGAAAACGGCACCTCGTAGCGGTTGGCGGATCCGGCATCCGAGTAATTCACTACCCGTGTGACAATGAAATCCTCGTTCGGCACCACGATCCAGCGACCATCGAACGTTTCCAGAATCGCTGCGCGAGAGGTCATCTTGACGATAGTACCTGCCTCGCCACCGTCCAGTTCGACGTAGTCCCCGACCGTGGTTTGCCCTTCGAGCAGCAGGATCACGCCCGAAATGAAATTCGACGCGATCTTCTGCAGCCCGAAGCCAAGCCCGACGCCGATGGCGCCGCCCAGAACCGCAAGCGCGGACAGGTTGATGCCCATGATGCTCATCAACACCAGGAAGGCGGCACCGAAGATTGCAACCTCGACTGCCTTGGTCGCCAGTTCGCGGGTACCAGGGCGCAGCTCTTCCTGACGACCGATGTAGCTGCGCGTCTGGTCGTTCGACCACCGGCCCAACCAGAACAAGAGACTGCCCGCGATCACACCGCGGATAATCGACATGACCGAGAACGAGATATTGCCCAGTGCCACCGTCATCGCCGAAAGCTGGGCCTGAACCGGGTCCAGCAGACCCAGCACATAAATCGCCATGATCGGCATCAGAACGAACCGCCCTAGCAGCTTGAGGAATGGATCGGTCACGACATCGCGTACCAGCGCGCGGGCCGCCAAGAATAGGAAAATCCGCTTGCCAAAGGCGATGACAGCCCCCGATCCGAACACAGACACCGTCACCTGCTCGCCGATCGCGGTCAGCAGATAGGCCAGCAGTGGCAGAACCAACGGCAGGAAAATCAGCATGAACCGGCGCGCCTTCGCCAGCAGCGATTTCTGCCCCTCTGCCGGCTGAATCAGTGCGGTCAGGCGCGGCGCTAAGCCGGCGGCTGATCAACACCGCTAGAACGAACGCGGCAACCAGCAGCCCGAATTGCGACCATGCCGCCGGGCTCAACAACCATCCCTGTGCGATCTCCCAGCCCTGTTTGGCATATCCCAGAAGTTGGATCACGATCTCTGGTGGATTTTCCATTGTCTTGTCCCCGGCCGTTATCGGCGTTTCGCTTCAACTGATACCGCCGAATTGCTACGAGGCAAGCCGCGATGCGACCCGCAAGCCGTTACGACCCGATGTGCCGCTCACCGCGCGCCGCCGCCAGCGCCACCTGCTTTTGCCGCTCGCGGAACCGGGCCTTGTCCTCGGAGCTTGTTTCGTCTGCGCAGTGATGGCACGAGACCCCAGCCTCGTATTCGGGTCGCGCCCTGTCCTCGGGCAGGATCGGCCGACGGCAGGCAAAGCACAACTCATGCGGCCCCTCGCGCAACCCGTGGCCCGACGGATACCCGGCCGTCGAAGACGAAGCACTCACCCGTCCAGCGGCTCTCGCTCTTCCGGCACGACCTCCAGATACTTCAGGATCCCACCCTTCAGGTGATAGACATCTTCGAACACCTTGCCCAAGCAGGTAGTTGGTCGATTTCTCGCAGCGAATGCCGCCGGTGCAGAACATCGCGATCCGCTTGTTGTGAAACCGCGCCTTGTTGGCCTCCCACCAGGCCGGAAACTCGCCGAAGCTGCGGGTCGCGGGATCGACCGCGCCGTCGAACGTGCCGATCGCCACCTCGTAATCGTTCCGCGTGTCGATCACCGCCACATCGGGCGCTGCGATCAGCGCATTCCACTCTGATGCCTCGACATAGTTGCCCGACGCGGGCCAGCGGATCGACATCGGGCTGCCCCATCGTCACGATTTCGCGCTTCAGCCGGACCTTCATTCGGTTGAAAGGCATCTCGGCGGCGGTGCTTTCCTTCCACTCCAGCCCGCCGCAGCCCGGCAAGCTCTGAATATGCGCCAGCACCGGCGGATTCCAGCGTGGCTGCCCGCAATCGTGCCGTTTATCCCCTCGCGGGCCAACAGCAACGTCCCCTTCACTTCGTTTGCCAGACACAGTGACAACAAAGGTCCCTGTACGGCGGCCGGGTCGGGGAACCGGGTGAAATGGTAAAGGGCGGCAACGGTGAACATGGCGCGCCGCATACGGCATTTGCGGGGGCAAGGGCAAGGGCGATGGCCGGAACCCTGGCCTTGCCGCGCGCATTGATACCGTGCACCGGCCCTTAACCACAATGCGCCTGCCATTGACGCCACGCCGCACGCTCCTTACCCATGGAGCACCGGAAAGGAGTTTGCCATGCACCCCGCCAGCCACGCCCTGATCGTCATCGACCTGCAGAACGATTTCTGCCCCGGCGGCAAGCTTGCAGTGGCAGACGGCGACAAGATCGTGCACGGCATCAACGCCCTGATGGACAATTTCGCGACAGTGATCCTGACCCAGGACTGGCACCCGAAAGAGCATTCCTCTTTCGCCTCGAACCATGGAAAGGCCGAGCCCTTCAGCATGATCGACATGCCCTATGGCCCGCAGGTGCTGTGGCCGGACCACTGCGTGCAGGGCTCGCGGGGCGCCGCCTTCCACAACGACCTGAACACCGACCCGGCAGACCTGATCATCCGCAAGGGCTTCCGACCGGAAATCGACAGCTATTCGGCGTTCTTCGAGAATGACCACGAAACCCCGACCGGCTTGCACGGTTACTGTCAGGAACGTGGGCTGGACCGGCTGACGCTTGTCGGTCTCGCCACCGATTTCTGTGTGCAGTATTCCGCGCTCGATGCCGCCCGGCTGGGCTATGCAGTGACTGTGCGTCAGGACCTCTGCCGAGCCATCGATATGGACGGATCGCTTGACGATGCTCGCACCGCGATGCTGGCCGCCAATGTCGTATTGGAACATTAGATGGTCGACATCGCCACCCGGGTCTACAATCACAAATGGAAGATCGATCCGATCGTCCGCTCGCTGATTGACACCGATTTCTACAAACTCCTGATGTGCCAATCGGTCTTCCGCAACAAGCCCGATACGAATGTCACTTTCTCGCTGATCAACCGCACCAAATCCATCCGCATCGCCGAACTGATCGATGAAGGGGAATTGCGCGAACAGCTTGATTACGTGCGCTCGCTGAAACTGGCGCGCGGCGAAAGCACTTGGCTGCGCGGCAACACCTTCTACGGCAAGCGCCAGATGTTCCGCTCTGATTTCATGGAGTGGTTCGAGGGGCTGCGCCTGCCGCCCTACCATCTGGAAAAACGCGACGGCCAGTATGAGCTGACGTTCGAAGGCAAATGGCCCGAAGTAATGATGTGGGAAATTCCTGCGCTTGCGGTGCTGATGGAACTGCGCTCGCGCGCCGTCCTGCGCGATATGGGCCGGTTCGAGTTGCAGGTGCTTTACGCTCGCGCGATGACCAAGCTTTGGGAAAAGGTCGAACAGCTCCGCGACCTCAAAGACCTGCGCCTTGCCGATTTTGGCAGTCGCCGCCGACATTCCTTTCTGTGGCAGGACTGGTGCGTGCAGGCGATGATGGAAGGTTTGGGCGAAAAGTTCATCGGCACCTCGAACTGCCTTATTGCCATGCGTCAGGACATCGAGGCAATTGGCACCAATGCCCACGAACTGCCGATGGTCTACGCAGCCCTTGCCAACACCGATAAAGAACTTGCTCGCGCGCCCTACGATGTTCTGGCCGACTGGCACGAGGAACACGACGGCAACCTGCGCATCATCCTGCCCGACACCTTCGGCAGTCAGGGCTTCTTTGACAACGCGCCGGACTGGCTGGCCGGCTGGACCGGCGTGCGCATCGATTCAGGCGACCCCGCCAAGGGCGCCGAGATTGCCATCGACTGGTGGAAATCCCGCGGCGAGGATCCCCGCAAGAAACTGGTGATCTTCTCGGACGGTCTGGATGTCGACAAGATCGTCGCCTTGCAAAAACAGTTCACCGGCCGTGTCCGCGTTTCGTTTGGCTGGGGCACATTGCTGACCAACGATTTCCGTGGCCTCGTGCCCGGCGACGCGCTGGCCCCGTTCTCGCTGGTCTGCAAGGCGGTCTCGGCCAATGGCCGCCCAACCGTGAAACTCTCGGACAATCCCGAAAAGGCGATGGGCCCGCAAGACCAGATTCAGCGTTACAAGCGGGTGTTCGAGGTCGGCGAACAGGAACGCATGGCGGTGGTGGTGTAGCCGAGCACTGAATTGAATGACTTGAGCGACGATGGCTGGACCGCTTCTTGCCCCCAGCGGCGCTGCATCGAACGACCCCGAGAATGATGGAAGTTGGTCGCGAATCGTGATATAATTTGTTTGTTGATGTTTCGAAAACAGACTGCTCACATTTCCCTTATTACCCTGACACGATCGATTATTTCGACGCCGCAGAAGCGTAAAACAACTGATCGTTTTCGACCACAATTCTAATTTTTTCAGCCTCTGGTCGGCCGGTTAGGCCGCCCTGCGCTTGTAGGAGCAGACAAATGTCTGGCTTGCCGCGTGCCCGCCGTCTTCTTTCATGTCTTGCAGTAGTCATCGGTGCCGGGACCGGCATCGCAACAGCGCAGACCACCTGCACGGACACGCCCGAGGGGCGCGTTTGCACCATCTCTCAGCCGATCACCGGCGGCAGTCTGGTTTCGGTTGGAACACAGCGCGATCTGGGGCTGGTCTCGGTTAACGGGTGTTCCGGCACGCTGATCAACCGCTTTTGGGTCTTGACCGCTGATCATTGCCTGTCCGCCAACGGCACGATCAATGGCCCCCTTGCAGATCCGGCAACCGTCCCGATCACCGCCGCGTGGTCATCGCGACAGGTCATCCCCACGCGGCTTGTCCGCAACTGGGGTGCATCGGGGCTCGACATCGGCCTCGTATATCTTGGCATGGGCGATTTTGGCACTACGAACATTCAGCTTCTGTCGATCAACGAGCCAGAGAAGGACAACATCTTCGTTAAGTATGGCCAGGGCATTTCCTCGTTTGCCAGCGCCGGGCCGCCACCCGTGCCCTCGGGTCCCGCCGGCACCTATCGCTCGGCCGTTTTCACCATCACGGATGTCACCCCGACGACCTACGCGTTCCAGCCGAGCGCGTCGGGTCAGACCGCGGCCGCGGGCGACAGCGGCGGTCCGGATTTCCTGCTGGCGCCATCGGGCGTCAGCCTGGGCATCGTCGGCATCCAGTCGACCTGCGTGGTCACCGGAACAGTGCCGCCGAACCCCCGGCAGCTGCCGTCCGGGGCAATCAACTGGATGTGGGTCAGCAGTATTTCGACCTGCAACAGCGCGCCGATTTCCAACGACACGCGCTTTGACATTCTGCAAATCGCCCAAGAGGCTCCGCCCGGTATCGACGGCGCGCTGCACGAGTTGCTTGCCGAAACCGAAGAACCCGGCGACACCCGCCAGCCGATCGCGCTGACGGGTGTCTATTACGAACTGCGCTAGAAACCAGTGGCGCACCGGCAGCAGATGCCCACGCGCCCATTACCGGAGATCGCCATCATGAAACGTATTGCCCTTGCCGCGTTGCTTGCCGGGGTTCTCTTTGTCCCGGCGACGATTGCCGCCGCCCAAACCACGACCTCCGGAAAAATCGCGATTATCGCGGCCGACCCGGATGACTTCGTCGTCCAGCTCGACAAAAATGGGAATTGCGGCTCGCCATATTTCCATTTTCAGCGGGTCAACAAGAACTTCCGCGAGTCGGTCGCCCTGGCACTGACCGCGTATTCCACCGGCTCGACAATGGTGGTGTTCGTTTCCGGCTGCAACAATGACCGCAACATTGCCAGTCACGGCTACATGAGTCGCTGAGGTTGGTCTCGGGTCTTGCCCCCCAGCCGCCACGCGTTCTGGTCTCAATGCAATCGCGCCTGCACCAGATAAGCTTCGACGGTTTCCTCACCCAAGCGCGCGCAACGCCTCCAGCCGGTGCAGCCCCTCGATCAGCACGAATTTTTCGCCATCCGCGCGCACCCGGATCGGCGTGGTCTGGCCGTTCTCCAACATGTCTTCTGCAATCTCCTGCACCTTGGCGGCGTCGAGCGTCTTGACACGCTTGACCGGCACCCGGACATCGGCAATCGGCACTGCGTTGTTTTTTCAACATGGCGCGACTTCTGCCCGTGTTGTTTCGGCTTCGCCAGAGCTGACTTAGGCTGTCGTCGCCAGAAACCCCTCTGCCGCCCGCAGCGCCCGCCGCCTGATAGAGCGCCAGCTTCGGATGATCGGCCGCCATCCGCGGGATCGTCCAGCCCACCGCGCTGAACGCCCGCAGCATCGCGAACATCGGGAACAAGTCGCGGGCGCGCCACGGCTAAGCGGCGCGTTCGGCGGCATAGCCGTCCAGCAGCCCTTCGACGATCTGCGGGTAAGCCGGCATCGTCCACGGCCTGGGTGACAGCGCTCGCCAGATCATACATGCGGTAACCAAACCCGGAATCGTCAAAGTCGATCAGCGCCAGGCCCGCTGCCTGTACGAAACACGTTCTCGCGCAATGCATCCGCATGGATCAGCCCGCAATCCGCCTCGTCGTCGAACTCGGCCAGAACCGCCCGCGCCCGGTCCCGCGCCGCGACGATCAGCGCGACCTCGCCCGCCGACAAACCCGGCGCTTCCCAGTACCGGCCCCCAAAGCGGGTCCGGCCCGGACAGCCCGTCGCGGTCCCAGAGCGGCCGGGCGAACCCCTTGGGCAGATCCAGCGCGTCGGTCACGTTGTGCAGACGCGCCAGCATCCCGCCGACCTCGTGATAAAGCGCCGCCTGATCCGCCGCCGATCCCGGCCAGCGGCACCCCGACCGCACCAATCGGCGCCCCCTCCATCCAGCGAAATCACCGATGACCAGCTGATCCGAGCCCAGCCGCGCGACCATCGTACCATCCAGCGCCCGCACTGGCCTCGGCGCGACAAACCCGCGTCGCCGCCAAAGCCTCGGTCCAGACCAGTTCCGACCGGATCTCGGCCTCGCTCCGATATCCGGGCCGGTGCAGCCGCAACGCTGCGCGGCCGCCCGGCAACACCACGTCGTAGACTGCGTTCTCGCGATGCGAGATCAGCCGCGGCGCGCTATCCGACCCGCCCCAATGCGCCAGCGCCTCTCGCAGCGCTGCATCGCTCATGCCGGCACGCGCCTTCAGCACCCGCTCCAACGCGTGCCAGCGCAAAATCCGCATCGGCGCGCGAAAACGGCATCGGCGGGCGCAGCTTCAGCACATTGCCATGCCGCCCAAGACGGTTCAGCAACACACCCTCGCGCCGCATCGCCTCGACAACCGCGCCCGGTGAACTCGGCCGCCGGCACATCGCCCTTCATGAACTCGACTCCAAAGAACAGCCCCAGAGCCCCGCGCCTCGGCAATCAGCGGATGCTCAACGCGTTGAGACCCTTCAGCAGATAGGCCCCGACATCGCGGGCATTCTCGACCAGCCCCTCCTCGTCGATTACGTGCAAGACGGCCATTGCCGCCGCCGCCGCAACCGGATTGCCACCGAACGTGTTGAAATAGCCGAACGCCTCGCGGAACGCCTCCATCACATCGGGCCGGGCCACCACCGCGGCCACCGGATGGCCGTTGCCCATCGGCTTGCCAAGCGTCACCACGTCGGGCGCGAACCCCATCGCCTGATGCCCCCACCAATGCGATCCGACGCGCCCGAATCCCGGCTGAACCTCGTCGCACAGCACCAGCCCGCGTGCCCGTCGGATCACGCCAAGCGTCGGATCAAGAAACCCCTTGCGGCAACGCCGGCAAACCCTCGTTGGCAAAGACCGGGCACAGCATCATGCCGGAAAACCCGAAACCCCGACTCCTCCAGTTCCACAATCGCCCGGCCTACGTTTCGCGCGAACGCCTCGGCCTGCCGCTCGAGGATCCGCCCACGCGGTCGCACCAAATCCGGTGCCGGCACCAGCCGCACATGCCCGCCCGCCCGCCGATCGGCGGCCGCCGCGTCGATAGCTGACTGACGGCCGAGGTATTGCCGTGATAGGTGTTGTCGGTCGCGATGATCCCGGTCTTGCCGGTCATCGCCTGCGCCATCCGCAGTGCGATGTCATTCGCCTCCGACCCGGTGCAGACCATGATCGCCTGCCGCAGACCCGTGCCCAAACTTTGCGATCAACGCCTCGACATAGTCCAGAATGCCCTCGTGCAGGTAGCGGGTATGGGTGTTCAGTATCGCCGCCTGCCGCGCCATCGCTTCGACCACGCGCGGATGACAATGCCCGACATGCGGCACGTTGTTGTAGCAATCGAGATACTTGCGCCCCTCGGCATCCCAAAGCCAGACTCCCTCGCCGCGCACGATATGCACCGGCTTGGTCATAGAATGTCGGCACGTTCGGCCCCAACAGCCGCCGCCGCCGCTCGATCAGGCTTTCGCTCATTTCCCCTCCCCCGTTTCCCGCGCCCCTCGAAGCATATTAACCGCTCTGCGCGGAATGCGCCAGCCTTGCACGACCCGCTCAAAGTTGTGACCCGCGCGCGGCGCAATGGGTGCTATACTGTGCCCTGACGTCATCAGATCAAGGAGGGCTCACCATGGTCAAGACAATCGGAAATCCGCTGTCATGGCTCGCCAGCCAGGTTGGAGTGCGGCCGGCGCGCATGTGGCCGATGTCACCACCCATCTGGGCAGCGAGAGAACTACGTCGAAGAGCCGCAGATCCGCCACCTCACCACCGCCGACCTGAAAGAGGCGCTGCGAAAGGGCTTCGACGATTTCGGCGCCATGCGCACCGATGTGATCTTCGTCGCGCTGATCTACCCGATCGTCGGGCTGGCTGCTGGCTTGGCTCGCCTTCAACCGTGACCTGATGCATCTTGTCTTCCCGGTCATGTCGGGCTTCGCGCTGATCGGCCCCTTCGCTGCCATCGGGCTTTATGAGATGAGCCGTCGCCGCGAAGCGGATGGCGACGGCCGACTGGCTCGCGGCGCTGCAACTGCTTCGTTCGCCCGGCGCTTGGTGCGGTTTTCGTGCTTGGCCTCTTTCATATCGCGATCTTCGCGGTCTGGGTCGCGGTCGCCGACCTGATCTATTCCACCACGCTCGGACCGGAGCCGCCCGCCTCGGCTGGCGCCTTCCTCGATGCGCTGACACTGACATCGGCCGGCTGGACGATGATCGTGATCGGCGTGGTCGTGGGCGCGGCCTTCGCGGCTCTGGTGCTGGCCACCAGCGTGGTATCGTTCCCGCTGCTGCTTGACCGTGATGTCGGTATGCCGGTTGCCATCGCCACCTCGTTCGGGTTGCCCGCGACCAATCCGGTGATGATCGGCCTCTGGGGACTGATCGTGGCGTTGTTCGCTGGTCATCGGCTCGCTGCCGGCGCTGCTGGGGCTGATCGTGGTGATGCCGGTGCTTGGCCATGCCACGTGGCACCTTTACCGGCGGGCGGTGGAGTAGCGGGTGTCCACATTTGGACAGTTTGCACTACCCTTTGTTATCAGGGGGTTGGCATTTTTCGTTAGGGAATTCTTAAGGATTTAGCAGTGGCGCGCGGAGGGAGTTGACACGAGATCTGGGCGCGGGGCACGCGGCCGGATGCACCCTGTGGCCGGACGGCGGTTCGCCAAAGCAACCAAGCGAACCAAAGGGACCATCGAGAAAGATGGGCCCCCTTTCGCAGCCCCCGGCCTCATTCCTCGCCGGTCACCTTGCCGCGAAGCGCCTTGACCTCGCCGCGCTGCACCTTCGCCGCCAGCCGCCGCCGCTTGCTGCCCAGCGTCGGCTTTGTCGGCACCCGGCGTTTGGGGCGTTCCAGACGATGGCGCGCAGCAAGTCCGCCAGCCGGTCGCGTGCGATGTCGCGGTTGCGCGCCTGACTGCGGGTCTCGTCGACCTGCAACACCACCGCGCCTTCCTTGGTCCAGCGCCGCCCGGCCAGCCGCTTCAGCCGCGCCTTGGCGTGGGCTGGCAGGTTGGGCGAACGCTCGGCCTCGAAACGCAGCTCGACCGCTGTTGAGACCTTGTTCACATTCTGCCCACCGGGCCCCGAGGAGCGGGTGAACTGTTCGGTCAGCTCCCATTCCTCGATCTCGATCTGGTCATTCACTTTCAACATGGCGTCACGCGCAGATTTCCGGCTGTTTCAGATGTTATAGCGCTTTGGGGAACGGGATCAGAAATCCTGCAATGCTCCAAGAAGAACTTGCGAATACGATCCATTGGCCCAAATCAAAAGGGCCGCCGGATACCGGCGGCCCTTCGAGATCTACGGAGACGGGCCAGTTAGAGCCTGAACCCAATCAAAAGCGTTTTAGCCTTCAAGGTCTGCCCAAAGACTACGGCCCTCCTGACTGTTCCAACCGCGCTCTCCAATATCACTCTAGACACTGGACCACCTCCTTTCTCTGAATTGCCGATAGTCGAAGGTTGGCACAGATTTTGTGTTTGTCAAAACTTTTTACGCAAGGGGTGCTCTCATCCAAGTCACAATCACGCGAAACGGTACCAGCGCCAGCAGCGCCAGCGCCAGCTTTACTCCCCAGTCCGCGACGGCCAGCGACACCCACAAAGGCACCAACGGTCCGGCCCCCAGCAGGGGCAATACCTCTCCTGCCCAAGACACGTCATTGGTCGGCTCGATGAAACTCAGAGAAGCCGAAAAAGCTATTGAAAAGAATAGGATAGTATCGACGCTCGAGCCCACCAGAGTGCTTGCCAAAGGCGCTTTCCACCAGTCGCCCTGGCGCAATTTATCAAAGATCGCAACGTCCAGCATCTGCGCTGTCAGGAACGCAATCCCCGATCCCATGGCAATCCGCCAGGTCACCAGAGGGCCGAACTCTCCGACGATCTGGGTGCCGATCAGCGAACAGGCAACGCCCACCAAAAATCCAATAAAAACAACGCGTCGCGCGGCATTTACACCGTAAACACGATTCATTACATCGGTGACAAGAAACGCCACCGGATAAGTGAACGCGCCCCATGTCAGCCATTGGCCGAACAGGAACTGCACGAGGATGTTCGAGGCCACAACGACGATGGCCATGGCGATTACGCCGGGAAGGATGCGGGTCATGGTGTAGGTTCCGTTTTGACAAGGTCGCGGAGACTTGGCCCCCGGACCGCCCGGGGACGGCGCGTTTTAGCGCCTCGCGCGGGCGAACTCAAGTCAGTCCTGTCAGCCGGTACTCAACGAATTCCGTGCGCTGGAAGGACTTGAAATTGTCGTCTGAAATCATGGTGATACGTGTAAAACCCTCGGCATCCTGCCAAACCGCGATACCCTCCAGATTGTCATGCGTTCCGGTTTTCGTCTCCAGCAATATCTTCTCGCCGGTTACTTGATCCGGGCCCAGATCGAACCGTCGCACCCGGCTCTGGAATCCGAAGATCCCGTTCAGATGCCGCTCCAGCAGATAGAATTTTCCGTCCGGCCCGAAATCTCCGCCGACCGGCAGATAGGGCGGCCGCCGCGGAATGCTGAACGGCTGGTCCCATGTTCCACCCCGGTAACGGTAGACCGGAAACGGCCGTGACAGTTTTCCCGACCGCTCTGGCAGGGTGTAAAGCGCGCCCTCGGCGTCTATCGCCAGGGTCTCGAGAGAAGAGTTGTTCTGCAAACCCTCGAACTCTCGCGGGCGCGCGAATCCTGATCGCGTCAGAGGTCATCTCGTCATACTGCGCTACTCGGTGATATCCCTCGAATGACACGAATATCGTGCCATCATCGGCCACTGCCAAGCCCTCGGCATCATTGTATATATTCTCGACGTCTTCACCGGTCGAGGTCTTCAGGAGGTGGCTTTCATAGCGGCTGACCGCCGTGATCGGCCCGCTTGGTGTTTCGCGCTCCAGCCGGCCCTTGACGATGATCCCGTCATCGCTGACCGCCCAGAAATTCTGCCCGTCCGCAGCCAGTTCCAGCCCGGAAAACCCGCCGAAGCCTGCGGCCGCCTCGGTCCAGCGATAGCTGCCAAGATATTCCGCCCGCGACGATGTTCCGGCCGACGATCCCAAGCTGACCAGCGCCGCCGCCGAAGCGATCAGCGCGACGATAGAACGGGCGCGCATTGGGCAGGCAGATCGGCAAGAACCAGCTCTCGTCTTGGCTTTGGTTTCGGCGCGTTCGGGTCCGGTGGTGGCGGATTCAGGATGTTGTTCACCCATTCGACCGCGTCATTGCAGCCATCCCCCGGTGGTGGCGGCGCCTGATCGACACACCCACGCGCCCCGCGTGGACAGGCCAGCCGGACGTGGAAGTGATAGTGATGCCCCCACCACGGCCGGATCTTGCGCAACCAGCTGCGATCGCCCTTTTCATCCTTGCACATCTGCACTTTGGCACCCGGAAACACGAAGATCCGCGCTACTGCCGTGTCCTTTGCAGCGGCCTTCAGAATCTCGTGATGGGCACGGGTCCAACTGGCATTCACGAAAGCCCCCTTGGCCCGCTGCATCGAGATCGAGGAAAGCGCTTCGCGGTCTTGCGCCGACAGGTTCAACCGATTTGGTGGCAGCATCCATATATCGGCATCAAGGCCGATCTGATGGCTGGCGTGGCCGGTCAGCATCGGTCCACCCCGTGGCTGCGACATGTCGCCGACATAGAGCCCATGCCACCCCGGCTGACGCGCGGCGAACTTGCTAAGCCGTTCAATGAAGGCAATCGAGTTCCGGATGCCCCCAGTTCCGGTTGCGGCTAAGCCGCATCGCCTGCCAGGTCGGCCCGGATTCCGGCAACTGCACGGCCCCCGCAACGCAACCCCTGGAATAGCTGCCAAAGGGGGCCGGTCTGTGTGGCGACGCGTCGCGCATCTTGCCGAACAGTTGTTTGGCAGGTGTGTCGGCGCTGGCAGAGGCCGCAAGGCAAAGCGTCAGGAAGAGGACAAAGGCAAATCGGACCATGTTTCTGCTCGGTTCGGGTCTGGTTTCACCCAGACTAACAGGATCAGTCCGATAAGAAAAAGGGCAATGAGTGGGGATACGCCGAGTTGTTGGCTGTCCGGTCAGATAGGTCGTCACGCCAATCGAGAGCGGCGCGATGAAGGATGACGCCTTGCCTGCGAGTGCGTAAAGCCCGAACGCCTCGGTCATCCGCGCCGGATTGGCCTGTCGCACCATCATCGTGCGGCTGGCGGTTGCAAGGCGCCGCCCGCAGCGCCGATGAGGGCGCCGACGATGTAGAAGGCGATGTCGGGCAGGCGCGACTGTTGCCTCGACCGCGATGCCGAACACCGACGCGCGGGACACGAACACGATCGAAATGGCAACGCAGGTCAGCACGAGCACGCAGGCGATGATCACGGGTTTCGGCCCGAAGGTGCTGTCGGCATGGCCGCCCAACCAGGCGAAGACCGTACCCGTGATGATGGCGAGAATACCAAAGGTGCCGGTGTCGACCACGCTCCAGCCCAACACGCCGGCCGCGTAAATTCCGCCAAACACATACATCCCGTTCAGCGCGTCGCGGTAAAACATCGACGACCCCGAGATAGGCCAACAGACTGGGTGACTGGGGCAGGGTCCGCAACGTGCGCCGAAGCCCTGCGAGAGCCTCACCGACCGCGCCGGGACGCGGTTTGGCGGTTTTCGGGTCACGGACGTAGAGGAAGAAGGGGATCATGAAAACCGCATACCAAAGCGCTGTCAGGGGTCCGACGAACCGCGTGCCTTCACGCGTGGCAGCGTCGAGGCCAAAGATCGGATCAATGCCCAACAGCGTCTTGCCGGTTTCCGAATTCTCGGCGAAGAGCGTCAGCATGGCGACCAGTGACAACAAGCCGCCGACATAACCGAAAGCCCAGCCATTGCCGGAAATCCGGCCGATCTGTTCGCGCGTGCCAAGATCGGGCAGCATCGAGTTCGTGAAGATGGTCGCGAACTCCATTCCGATCAGCCCGACCGCGAAACACATCAGCGTCAGCAACAGATTGAAGTTATCCGGCGCCGCCCACCACAATCCGAAGGCGCCGATAACGTAGAGCGCCGAAAAGAACCAGACCCATTTCAAACGGTTCCCCGAAGTGTCAGCCATCGCCCCCAGCACCGGGGCAAAGACAGCGATGATGATCCCGGCCGCGCCGATCCCAAATCCCCAGGCAGATTGTGCGGCGGTTCCGTCGCCAAGCATTTCCTTGACGTAAGGCCCGAAGATGAAGGTCAGAAGCAGTGTGTTGTAGGGCTGGCTGGCCCAATCGAAAAAGAACCAGCCCCAGATACGCTTGCGCGCCGAAACCTCTGCCATCGTGCCCCCCCGTCAGTTGCGCGGGAGTGAACAGTGAAAGCGCGGGCCATGCAAGTTCGCTTATCGGGCCCGTTGCACAGCCCACTTGTCACCCGGCGCGGCTGCGCATAGGTGTCTCTGGCGCAAGAAACCGGATAGGCCTCGACATGACCTCGCTCTTTCAAATCCTGATGCTGATCCTTGATATCGTGTGGTTCGTCATGATCGCGCATATTATCATGAGCTGGCTGATAAACTTTCAGGTTCTGAACTTGCGCCAACCGATTGTCGCGCAAATCTGGTACGGGCTGAATCGCCTGTTGGAACCGCTCTATGAGCCTATCCGGCGTATCTTGCCGCCAATGGGCGGGCTTGATCTGGCGCCGCTGGTGGCGCTGATTGCGGTTTACGCCATCCGGATCATCCTGATCAATAACGCCGCCGTTTTCTACTGAGGCCACACGCGCGGTCGGTGGCTGACGCCTCCGGCGGGGTGTTTTCCTGAAGAAATAGGCACGCATTGGCTTGTTCACCGATTTTGCATGTGGGATGGTCAATCCATAAGAGCAGACGAACACCAAACCCGCAGGCCCATGCCCCAGGCAGCCAAGTTACTTTCCTCCGTTTTCGGCTTCGACGCCTTTCGCCCTGGTCAGGGCGAGATTGTGAGGGCTGTGGCAGAGGGCCGGAATGCGCTTGCGATCATGCCGACGGGCGGTGGCAAGTCGCTCTGTTTCCAGCTTCCCGCGTTGATGCGCGAGGGTGTGACGGTGGTGATCTCACCGCTGATCGCCTTGATGCGGGATCAGGTTCGCGCGCTGCGCGAGGCCGGTGTCGCGGCGGGCGCGCTGACATCGGGCAATACCGAGGACGAGACCAGCGCGGTTTTCGAGGCGTTGGAGGCGGGGCGGCTGAAGCTGTTGTACATGGCCCCCGAACGGCTCGCCTCTGGTGGCACGCTGACGTTGTTGCGCCGCATAGGCACCTCGCTGATCGCGGTTGACGAGGCGCATTGCGTTTCGCAATGGGGCCATGATTTTCGCCCCGACTACTTGCGGATCGGCGCGCTGCGCCGGACGTTGGATGTACCATTGGCCGCTTTCACGGCGACCGCGGATGAGGAAACCCGCGCCGAGATTGTCGAACGTCTGTTTGACGGCGTTGCGCCCGAGATATTCCTGCACGGTTTCGATCGCCCGAACATCCACTTGGCCTTCTCGGTCAAAGACAGCCCCCGCAAGCAGATCCTTGCCTTCGCCGATGTCCGCCGCGGCCAGCCCGGCATCGTGTATTGCGGCACCCGGGCCAAGACCGAAACACTTGCGAGGGCGCTGACCGAGTCGGGCCATTCGGCCTGTGCCTATCACGGCGGGATGGAGGCGGACGCGCGCCGCATCGTCGAGGGTCGGTTCCAGACCGAGGACGGGCTGATCGTTGTGGCGACGGTGGCCTTCGGCATGGGCGTCGACAAACCCGATATTCGCTGGGTCGCCCACGCCGATCTGCCAAAGTCGATCGAAGCCTACTATCAGGAAATCGGCCGCGCGGGGCGCGACGGCGCGCCGGCCGAAACGCTTACGCTGTTTGGCGCGGATGACATTCGCTTTCGTCGCGGCCAGATCGATGAAAGCCTGGCCCCGTCCGAACGCCGCTTTGCCGATCACGGGCGTCTGAATGCGCTGCTGGGCCTGGCCGAGGCGCTTGGCTGTCGACGCCAGCAACTGCTGGGGTTCTTTGGTGAAGCCTCGGAGCCGTGCGGCAATTGCGACCTGTGTGACACTGCGCCAGAGCTTTTTGACGGGACAGAACCAGTGCGAAAGGCGCTTTCCGCGATCCTGCGGACTGGGGAATATTTTGGGGCCGGACATCTGATTGACATTCTGACCGGCAATGAGACGGACAAGATCCGGCAACGCGGCCATGACGCCCTACCAACTTTCGCTGTCGGCCGCGAGTTCGACCGTCGCCAATGGCAGGCGATCTTCCGTCAGATGATGGGCCGCGATCTGGTGCGCCCCGATCGCGAGCGGCATGGTGCGTTGAGGATGACCGAACTTGCGCGCCCGATCCTCCGCGGCGAGGCAGAAATCACATTGCGGCGTGACACGATGGCAAAAACCACGACGCGCAACGCGGTGAAAAGCCTTGTTTCAGAAGAAGACGCGCCGCTTCTGTCAGCGCTCAAGGCGAAGCGCCGCGCCTTGGCCGAGGCGGCCCGGGTTCCCGCCTATGTCATTTTCCCCGACCGCACCCTCATCGAGATCGCGGAACGACGCCCTGCCAGCCTCGATGACATGGCGCGGATCAGCGGCATTGGCGCCACCAAGCTGGAACGCTACGGCCAGACCTTTCTGTCAGTGGTAACAGGCGCGGACGCTGATCCGGTGCATCCAAGCCGGCGCAAGCTGGCGGGGCGGAGCGCGGGAACGATCTACGACCGTCTGCTCGAGATCCAGGCTGATCTTGCACGTGGCGAGGCTGGCACCGACAAGCCGATGTCGTGTTCCGCCTCGCTTCTGGCCAAGGTCGCGATACTGCGCCAAGCCGATATGGGATCGCTCTCTCGCATTCTGGGCGACCGCCGCGCGGAACGATTTCGGCCCGGCGTTCCTTGAGGTGTTGCGCGAGGCCTGACGTCAGGCCTTCGCAGCGACCATCGGCACCACGGTATCGGACGCAGGTTCAATGGGTTCCGCCGCTTCGGGGGCTTCGGCACGGATACGCGCAAAGATCGCGTCCTTACGCAGGGGCTTGGTCATGTAATGGTCCAGCCCTGCGGCCAGGATCGCGGTATCGTCACCCTCCATGGCATGAGCGGTCAGCGCGACGATCGTGGTGCGCGCAAGCCCGGCGTCGTCCTCTGCCAGTCGGATCAGGCGGGTCGCTTCCTTACCGTCGACTTCGGGCATCGAAATATCCATGAAGATCAGATCGGGGCGGAAACTTTCCCATTTCGCGAGCGCCTCACGACCATTCTCGGCAAATTCCAGTTCGATGTTCAGGCAGTTGACCAGTTTCGAGAATACCAGCCGGTTCGTCTTGTTGTCCTCGGCCGCCAGGATGCGCATTTTCCGTTTCTGCATCGCGCTGGGCGGCGATGCCGTCGCGCTTTGCTCGCAAGCTACGTGATCCACCGGCGGGTCCATTCGCGCCAAAGTGGCGATCAGCGCGCGGCGCGACAGCGGCTTGGGCTGGACAGCGACGGGGGCATCAGCGGGCAGTATCTCGGGAGTGGTATCGCGTTGATGATGACCGCGGGCGATTTGCAGCCTTGCGTGCGCAGCTGGCGCAACCTGTCAAGGCCGGACCCGTCGGGCAGCTTGATCGATCAGCAGAACATCGCCCTTGCGCAGTTCTTCGACGCCAATCGCGCCCTCGGGACGCCACAAGTCGATGCCCAGCGTCGCTATCCAGTTGCCAGGATCGCATTGCCAGGGGTCTGACTGTCGACGAGCACGACGCGGGAAATCCAGTCAGGCAGGCTGTCAAGCTGCGTCACCGGACCGTCCGGCGCCTGCATCGTCAGATGGAACCCGAAGCAAGACCCTCGACCCAGAACCGAATCGACCCAGATCTCGCCCCCCATAAGGCTCACCAGTTGCTCGGTGATCGCCAGCCCGAGTCCTGTGCCTTCGAATTTGCGGTCGTGCTCATCCTCGACTTGCGTGAACTCTCCGAATATCTGGTCGATCATCTCTTCGGGGATGCCGATCCCGGTGTCTTCGACCGAGACATGAACGCGGAAATCCCCGCTCTCGCCTTCGGGCAGACCGACGACGCGGATCAGAACGTGACCTTGCGCGGTGAACTTCACTGCGTTGCCGATGAGGTTTGTCAGAACCTGCCGTACGCGCCCGGCATCACCGACAAAGCGGGTGGGAAGGAACATGTCATAGTCTACGATCAAATGCAGGTTGCGGTCTTGAATACTGGCTTGCAGCAGCGTGACCACATCGAAAATGCTGCGCTCAAGGTCGAAGGGCGCGGCGTGAAGAACGAGCTTTTCGGCTTCGATCTTCGAGAAATCGAGAACATCGTTGATCAGCACTAGCAGCGCCTCGCCCGACGCCTTGATCGTCTCTACGAAGAGTTGTTGTTCCTCGGTCAGCGGCGTGTCGGCCAATAGGTCGGCCATCCCGACCACGCCGTTCATCGGTGTGCGCAACTCATGGCTCATGTTGGCCAGAAAAGCCGATTTCGCACGATTCGCACCTTCAGCCTTGCTGCGCGCCTCTTTCAATTGCTCTTCGTAGCGGATCGTTTCGGTGATGTTCAGCGCCAGCGAAACCGTATCGCCGTTGTCAGAGCGACGATCGACCAGCTTGATAAAGCCGCCGTCCCACAGCTTGATGGTTCTGGGCTCCAATTGCGTGCGGCGCCAGCGTGCGATCATGTCGGCGCACCATTCGGCGCGGTTGGCATCGCCGATATCAACGATCCCCTCCTCGACCAGAATGCGCGCTACGTCGTCATAGAGGATACCGGGTGCGACGCACTCCATGCCGTCGAAGACCGAAAGATAGGCCGAGTTCGCCGCGACCAGCCGATTGTCGGTGTCAAACACCGCAAACCCGTCTTCGATCGTTTCAACCGAATCCCACAGCCGACGCTGCGCGATCACGATGGCATGATTCGCCTGCTCCAGATCCGAGAGAACCCGGCTGTTCGTGCCCGCGCAGTTCCTCGGCCTCGGTGCGCACCACGGCAACCTCTTCTCGCTTCTCAACGATCTCGTCTGATAGCGCCAAAGCGTGGCAGGACAGCGTTTTGTTGGCCGCGAACAGCTCTGCTTGTTTAGCGTCCAGCAGTCGCTCTGCCGCCAGCCGGGCGCGGCGTTCCTGAGCGAGGGCATCCGAAAGGCTCATTCCATCTCTCCCGTCGTGAGCGAAGGGCAGCTTGTGCCGACGGCAAAAATTAACCGCATCAGAGTGAACAGGGTGTTAATCGACGCACGCCTCAGTTGTCAGACAGGCCGGCTTCGTGTCAGCATGAGACAATCAACGCGGAGGTTCCCATGCGTCTTCTGGTCTTGATCTTCCTGTCTGCGGTTTGCCTGTCTTCAGCCATTCAAGCGCAGCAATCCGTGCCGGAGCGCCGGATTGTCGTTTCTCAGGGCGTGGATTTCTACGGCTCGGACCTGAAGAACATCTTCGACACAACGCTGGAGGCTTGTCAGAACGCCTGCCTGAATGACAGGGCCTGCCGGGCTTTCACCTTCAACACCCGTTCGAATGCCTGTTTCCCGAAATCCGACATCACCGAACGCGTCGCTTATGATGGTGCTATCTCGGCCGTGGTGCTGGAAGCAGACCCGGCGGTGCTGAATGCAGCACCGGCACGTGCCAAGGAACTGTCGTTTCTGCCCGCATCGGATCTGGATGGCGCACGTGATCAGGCCCGTGGCATCGGGCCGGAGCACCCCGCTGATACCTGGATCCTGGCTGATCTGATCGCGGCGTCCCGCGATATGGCGCTCAGAGGAAATTGGATCGGGGCTCTGCGCTCGATGGGGTCGGCCGTGTCTGTTTCCGACGCCTCGGAGAACTGGCTGGAATACGGGCGTCTGGCCGGGCTCATCGCCGCCGGCAACGATGAGCAACGCGAGGATTTTGCGGGCCGCGCGCTTTCGGCGACGATCAATGCGTACCTCCGCGCGACGACCGCAGGCCAGCGGGCCACCACGCTGGCGCAACTGGCCATGGCTCTGGAGCGGAAGGGGCGTGGGCGCGAAATGATTGCAGCGCTCCGCCTTGCGCAACAGGTTCAGCCGCGCGACGATACCGCCGCCGCTCTGGACAATGCCATCGGCAAGTACGGCTTTCGCATCATTGAAGAGCAGGTTGACAGCGACGCCGCCACGCCACGCATCTGCGCCACGTTCAGTGAGCCGCTGGTGCAGGCAGGGGTGGACTATGCGCCCTATCTTCAGATGCCCGGAACGTCGTTTTCGGTCGATGTCAGCGACAACCAGCTTTGCCTTGACGGGGTGACGCATGGCGAACGCTACCGCATCACGATCCGTGCCGGGCTGCCGGCCGCGTCGGGTGAGCAGATGGTCAAGCCCGTGACGCTGAACCTCTATGTCCGCGATCGCCTGCCATCAGTCCGCTTTCCGGGGCGCTCTTACATTTTGCCCGCGGTGGGGAACACCGCAGTGCCGGTGCGTCACGGTCAATGCGGACAAAGTTGATCTGATCCTGCGCCGCATCAGTGACCGCAATCTTCTGCGCGCCATCCAAAGCGACTATTTCGGCGCGCCGATGTCGCCGTGGGAGGAAGAGACTTTCGCCAGCGATGTCGCCGAAGAGGTTTGGCGCGGCACCGGCGAAACCCAGATGGACCTCAACCGTGACATGACCACGCTTTTGCCGATCCGCGATGCGGTCGGCCCGCTGGCCCCCGGCATCTATGCGTTGCACGCCTCGATCCCCGGTGCGGATCCATACGAAACCGCGCCAGCGACCCAGTGGTTCGTGGTCAGTGACCTGGGCCTTGCGACGATGAGTGGCACGGACGGGTTGCATGTCTTTGTCCGCTCTTTGGCCAGCGCAGAGCCGAAATCCGGTGTCACGGTCCAACTCTTGTCTCGCGCCAACGCTGTTCTGGCGCGAGGTGCAGACCGACGGGGATGGTTACGCGCGGTTTGATCCCGGCTTGACTGCAGGGCACCGAAGGCTCTGCCCCCGCAATGGTGACGGTTAACGAGGGCGACGACGATTTCGCCTTCCTGCCGCTGACCGACCCGGAATTCGACCTTTCGGATCGCGGCGTCGATGGGCGCGCGCCCGCCGGACCCATCGACATGTTCCTGACCACTGATCGTGGCGCCTACCGGGCCGGGGAAACGGTGTTCGCCACAGCGCTGACCCGCGACAGCACCGCAGAGGCGATAGCGGGTCTGCCGGTCACGGCGGTGTTGATGCGCCCGGACGGGGTGGAATACAGCCGACAGCTCTCGACCAGTTCCGTCGAGGGCGGTCATGTCTTTGCATTGCCGGTCGCTGATTCCGCGCCGCGTGGCACCTGGCGGCTTGATCTTTACACCGACCCCGCGGCCGCACCGCTGGCAACGGCCGGGTTCCTGGTCGAGGATTTCCTGCCCGAACGCATCGATTTCGATCTGTCGCTGCCCGAAGGCGCGATTCGCGCGACCGACCGGCCTCCGTTGACCGTCGAGGCGCGTTATCTCTTCGGCGCGCCGGGTTCGGATCTGGCCATTGAAGGCGAGGTCGTCTTGGCCGCCGCCCGCGAGTTGGACGGATATCCCGGTTATGTCTTTGGCCGCTACGACCAGCCCTTTGACAGCCGGATCAGCACGCTGCCCTACGACATCCGCACCGATGCGGAAGGCCACGCCACAGTGCCGGTCGAATTTGCGGGCACCGATGGCGCGGCGGTGCCACTGCAAGCCACCGTTGTGGTTCGCGTCGCTGAGGGGTCTGGCCGCCCGGTCGAACGCCGCCTGACCCGCGCCATCGCCCCCGCGGGCCCGGTGATCGGCATCAAGCCCGGATTTGACGATGTACTGCCGGAAGGCGGCGAGGCGAGTTTCAGGCTGATCGCGCTGGACGAAGCGCAAAAGCCCACCCAAATGCAAGTCCGCTGGACAATCAACCGGATCGAGACACGCTATCAATGGTATCAGAACTACGGCAACTGGAACTGGGAACCGACCACGACGCGCAGCCGCGTTGCGGGGGGCGAGGCCACGCTGGGCGAGGATCCGGTGACTGGTCTCGGCACCTGTCGAGTGGGGCCATTACGAGATCAAGGTCGAGCGTTCGGGCGGTGAATATGCCGCTGCCTCGACGGATTTCTTTGCCGGCTGGTACGGCGCCGCCGATGTGTCTTCGACACCCGACACGCTGGAGTTGTCGCTGGACAAGGCTGCCTATCGGCCCGGCGAAATCGCGACCGTCCGGATTGTGCCCCGCTATGCGGGCAAGGCTTTGATCAGCGTCATCTCGAACCGGCTGATCGACATGGTCGCTGTCGATGTCACGCGAAGGCGCGAATCTTGTGACCCTGCCGGTTACCGATGACTGGGGCGCGGGCGCTTACGTCACCGCATCGGTGATCCGGCCAATGGATGCGGAAGCGGGCCGGAATCCCGCACGGTCACTGGGCTTGTCCTACGCGCAGGTGGATCCCGGACCGCACAAGCTGACGGCCAATTTCGACATGCCCACCGAGGCCGAACCGCGCCAGCCACTTGAGGTCGCGCTGAAAGTGGACGGCATTGCGCCGGGCGAGACCGCCTATGCCACCATTGCGGCGGTTGATCTTGGCATCCTGAACCTTACAGGCTTCGAGGCACCGGACGCCGCCGGCTACTACTTTGGCCAGCGTCGCCTAGGCGTCGGTTTGCGCGATGTCTACGGCCGACTGATCGACGGGCTGAACGGTAACATGGGCACCCTGCGTTCTGGCGGCGACGCCGCTGCGCAGATGCGGATGCAGTCGCCACCGCCAACCGAGGAACTCGTCGCCTATTTCGCCGGGCCGGTCACGGTCGGGCCGGATGGAATTGCGCGCACGACCTTTGTTTTGCCGGAGTTCAACGGCACCGTCCGGCTGATGGCGGTGGTCTGGTCCAAGACCGGAGTCGGTCAGGCCAGCACCGATCTTCTGGTCCGCGACCCGGTCGTTGTTACGGCCTCTCTGCCGCGCTTTCTGGCACCGGGTGATACGGCGCGGCTGATGCTGGACATTACCCATGCCACCGGCCCAACGGGCAGCGCCGGACTGGATATCACCGCCAATGGCGCTGACGCTGGCGGGACCGGTTCCCAGCACCTTGGAGCTTTCCGAAAAGGCGACAGTGCGCATCACCGTGCCGATAGCCGCCACCGAGACCGGGCTTCAGACCATCGCCGTCAACCTGACCACACCAGGCGGCAAGCGGTTGACCAAGACCCTGACGCTGCCTGTCCAGATCAACGATCCGGAAATTGCGCGCACGACCCGGCTCGACCTTGCGGTCGGAGACACCTTCACGTTCGATCGCGACGTCTTCACCGGTCTTCACACTGGAACCGGATCGGCGACACTCGCCATCGGACCGCTGGCGCGCTTCGACACACCGGGCCTCTTGAACGCGCTCGACCGCTATCCCTATGGCTGTACCGAGCAGATCGCCTCGCGCGCAATGCCGCTGCTTTATCTCGATGAAGTCGCCGTCGCGATGGGGCTGGAGCAGCGCGACCAGCTTGCCACCCGGATCGAGCAGGCCATCGCCGAGGTATTGACCAACCAGTCCTCGAACGGCTCTTTCGGCCTTTGGGGGCCATCCTCGGGCGATTTCTGGCTGGATGCCTATGTCTCCGATTTCCTGTCGCGTGCGCGGGCGCAGGGTTACGATGTGCCCGACACCGCCTTCCGCATGGCGATGGACAACCTGCGCAACCGCATCAACTACGCGGCCGATTTCGACGAGGGCGGAGAGGACATCGCCTACGCGCTCCACGTCCTGGCCCGCGAGGGCGCGGCCAGCATCGGCGATCTGCGCTACTATGCCGACGTGAAGGGCGACGCCTTCTCGACTCCGCTCGCCGCCGCCCAGATCGGCGCGGCCCTGGCCGCCTATGGCGACCCGACCCGCGCAGACGCGATGTTCCTTCGTGCCGCGCAGATGTTGGCCCGACGCACGGGGGAAGAGACAACGCAGGAATGGCGCTCGGACTATGGCACCAATCTGCGCGATGCCGCGGCCGTTCTGACGCTGGCAGTCGAATCCGGCAGCAATGCGGTTGACCGCGACGCGCTGGTTACACGCGTTTCAGGTGCGATGAACGCGAATCTATCGACCCAAGAGCAGGTCTGGTCCCTGCTCGCGGCCAACGCGATGATCGGCAATGCCGGCGCCAATGGCATCACCGTCAATGGCCAGCCCGCCAGCTGGCCCATTGGTGCGCGTAGCCGAGGATGACACCGCCTTCGCCCCGGTCCTGTTCCAGAATAACGGCGCCACCGACACGTTCTTGACGCTGACCACATTCGGCGTGCCGTCCGAGCCAGAGCCGGCAGGGGGTAACGGATATGCCATCGAAAGACACTACTTCACGATGCAAGGTGAACCGATAGCGCCAGAGGCCGTGCCCGTCGGGACCCGACTTGTCACGGTTATTACCGTCCAGCCCTTCGGCGATGGCGAGGCGCGGCTGATCGTCAACGACCCGCTGCCAGCAGGGTTCGAAATCGACAACCCGAACCTTCTGCGCGGTGGTGATATCCGTGCGCTCAGTTGGCTGGATCTGAACACCGAGACCGAGACGGCCGAGTTCCGGCAGGACCGCTTCGTGGCGGCGGTGGATTGGCGCTCGGATGATCCGTTCCGGCTCGCCTACATCGTCCGTGCGATCTCTCCGGGCGATTTCCACCACCCGGCGGCCAGTGTCGAGGACATGTACCGGCCGCAGTTCCGTGCCCGCACCGCTGCCGGTCGTGCAAGCGTCACCGAATGAAACCGCATCGCATCGTGCTGACCGTCACTGTGGCGCTTTTCTTCGGCGCCGCGGCACGGGATGCGGGTGATGCCTGGATCGCCGCCACAGAACTGCCGCCGCTGGTCAGCGAGACTTCGGTCGAGATGCTGGACCGTCATGGCCGATTACTACGCGCCTATACGGTTGCTGACGGCCGCTGGCGTCTTGCGACCACGGCGGATCAGGTCGACCCGGCCTTTTTGCGTATGTTGATCGCCTACGAGGATAAGCGGTTTCGACACCACAACGGCATCGACCCCGTCGCCCTGATACGCGCCGCCATACAGTCTCTGATACAGGGCAAAATCACCTCTGGCGGATCGACACTAACGATGCAAACGGCGCGCCTGCTGGAAGATGGGCCGACCGGCAGGTGGTCTGGGAAGTTGCGGCAGATGCGGGTTGCGCTGGCACTGGAACGGCACCTGACGAAGGACCAGATCCTGACCCTTTACCTGAACCGCGCGCCCTATGGTGGTAATGTCGAAGGCGTGCGCGCAGCCACTCGCATCTGGTTTGCCAAGGATCCCCGCCGCCTGACGCCCGCGCAATCTGCATTTCTGGTTGCGCTGCCGCAAGCCCCGGAGGCCCGGCGACCGGACCGCAACGAAAGGTCCGCCCGTATCGCCCGCGACCGCGTCCTTGACCGAATGCAGGCCAATGGCACGCTGGACGCCGAAACTGCCGAGGTTGCCGAAGGCAGAGCAAATTCCCAGCATCAGACACCAAATGCCGACACTCTCGCCGCACTTGACCGACCGCCTTGTGGCCGCCGATCCGCTTTCGCAACGGCATCACCTGACGATAGATGCCGCGCTACAGCACGAACTCGAAACCCTTGCCGAACGCGCTGCGCGCGAGGCCGGCGACCGACTGTCGATCGCCATCCTGGTCGCCGATCACCTGAACGGAGAGATCCTGGCTTCGGTCGGCTCCGCGGCTTACACGCCGACCGTCGTCAGGGTTTCGTGGACATGACGCAGGCCGTCCGGTCCCCTGGATCGACGCTGAAACCTCTGATCTATGGCATGGCATTCGATCAGGGACTGGCACATCCCGAAACCCTGATCGAGGATCGTCCGACAACCTTTGGCACCTATGCCCCGCAAAATTTCGACGGTCAGCTATCGCGGCGCGATCAGGGTCCGGGACGCATTGCAGCTTTCGTTGAACATCCCGGCCGTCACGTTGACAGACGCGCTTGGCCCCGGCGTCGTGCTGGCTCGGCTGCGCCGTTCCGGCGCCGAACCGCGCCTGCCGGGCGGGGCGCCCGGGCTGGCAATCGCGCTGGGCGGTGTGGGGCTTACGTTACAGGAGTTAACGCAGCTTTACGCTGGCATCGCACGGGGCGGACAGTCCGTAACCTTGATCAGCGAAAAGACACCCGGCAAGGCCCCAAGCGGCCGGAATATCCTTTCTGCCATGGCTGCTTGGCAGGTGGCCGACATCTTGTCGGGGCTCGCGCCGCCGGCGAACGCGCCGCTAAACCGGCTGGCTTACAAGACCGGCACTTCCTATGGTCACCGCGATGCCTGGGCAATCGGCTTTGACGGGCGGCATGTCATTGGTATCTGGATGGGCCGCCCCGATGGCACTCCGGTTCCTGGCGCGTTCGGAGGTGAACTTGCCGCTCCCATCCTGTTCGAGGCTTTCTCGCGCCTCAAGCCGTGGCTTGACCCGCTACCGCCGCCGCCGCCCGAAACCCTGATCGTCCCGAACGCGGCCCTGCCGCTGCCGCTGCAACGCTTTCGCCCGCGCGACGCACTGTTCGTCGCGGCCCCGGACGCGCCACAGGTGGCCTTCCCGCCGGATGGCGCAACGGTGATGTTCGACGGCGCACTGACCGTGAAGGTGCGAGACGGCAAGCCACCTTTCACCTGGCTGGCCGATGGCCGACCCGTTGTGACCGGCAGTCACGAACGCGAAGAGACCATGCCCATACTCGGTCGGGGCTTTCTTCGACTGTCCGTCATCGACGCCGACGGACAGGCCGCCAATGCGCGTATTCGGCTGGAATAGAGACTGTTTCAGACCCGTTCGATCGCCAGCGCAATGCCCTGACCGCCGCCGATGCACATGGTGATCAGCGCCTTCGATCCGCCGATGCGCTCCAGTTCATACAGCGCCTTCACGACAAGGATCGCGCCGGTCGCGCCGACCGGGTGGCCCAGCGCAATCGCCCCGCCATTCGGGTTCACCTTGGCTGGGTCCAGGCCCAGCCCCTTGTTGACGGCGAGGGCCTGCGCCGCGAATGCCTCGTTCGATTCGATGACGTCGAAATCGTCGATCTTCAGGCCGGTACGGGCCAGAAGCGCCTCGACCGCCGGGACCGGGCCGATCCCCATGACCTCGGGCCGCACGCCGGCGTGGCCGTAGCCCAGCACCCGCGCTTTCGGGGTCACGCCCGCCTTGTCGGCTGCCTCGGCGGTGGCCAGCACCAGGGCCGCAGCACCATCGTTGATGCCGCTGGCATTGCCGGCGGTCACGGTGCCGTCCTTCTGGAACGCCGCGCGCAGGCCGGCCAGAGCCTCTGCCGAGGTCGCCTTGGGGTGTTCGTCGGTGTCGAAGGCCACTGTCTCGCGTTTGACTTTGACCTCGACCGGCACGATCTGATCCTTGAACCGGCCTTCGGAAATCGCGCGGGCGGCGCGTTGCTGGCTTTCCAGCGCGAAGGCGTCCTGCGCCTCGCGGCTGATGTCGTGCTCGCGCGCGACGTTTTCGGCGGTGACGCCCATATGCCCGGTGCCGAACGGGCAATTCAGTGCGCCCAGCATCATGTCCGAAGCACCGACATCGCCCATCTTCTGACCCCAGCGGGCGGCGGGCAGGATATAGGGCGAACGGCTCATGTTTTCGGTCCCGCCGGCTAGGCCGAACTCGGCATCGCCCAGCATCAGAGACTGAATCACCGACACGACCGCCTGCGCGCCAGAGCCGCAGAGCCGGTTGACGTTCATCGCCGGAACGGTTTCGGGAATGCCCGCCTGCATCGCGGCGATGCGGCTGACATACATGTCCTTGGGTTCGGTGTTGATGACGTGGCCAAAGGCGACATGGCCGATCTGCCCCGGTTCGATCCCGGATCGCTGCATCGCGGCCCCGGCGACGATGGCGCCCAGTTCGCTGGGCGGATGGCCTGCCAACGCGCCGCCGAAGGTGCCGATTGCGGTGCGGGCGCCGCCCAGTATGACGATGTCTTTCATCTCGATCTCTCCTGTTTTCCAAGCAGCTTACGCCCGCCCCGGCGGAGCGACAGCCTGACGTTACGTTCGGGTTATCAGCGCATCCAGACTGGCGCGAAAGCGGGTCGCGTCGGGGCCAAGGCGATCCAGCACCTCGGTTTCGAATTTTCGCGCAAGGGGTTCCAGTTCGGCGATCATCCGGCGGCCCTGATCGGTCAGCCGCAGCTCGACCAGCCGACGGTCATCGGGGTTCACCGATTTCTCGATGTATCCAGCGGCTTCCAGCCGACTGGCGGCGCGACTGACCTTGGATTTGTCCATGTCCACACGCTCGAAAATCTCGCGCACGCTAAGCGGCCGATCGGCCTGGCTGAGATGCGCGACGACGCGCCATTCGGGGATCGTGATGCCGAATTTCGCCTTGTACAGGGTCGAAAACTCTCGGCTGACCCGCGAGGCGAGGACCGCGAGCTGGTAGGGCAGAAAGCTGTTGAGCACGAATTTCGTCACGGCGGGATCCGGGGTCGTTGCAGGTGCAACAAGCCACGGATCGGGCCCGCGTTCAAGCCTTCGGCAGGGGGTCTTCGCCTTCGTTCAGGGGCAAGAGCATGTCGGCCACCAGATCTCGCAACCAGCGATGCGCCGGATTGCCGGTCGAGCGGTGGTGCCAGATCATGCAGAGCAGCGCCGGGTCGACCGGGACCGGCGCATGGAAGATCTCCAGCCCCAGGACCGGCGCGAGGCGGTGCGCCAGTTGCCGCGGGATCAGGGCGACGAGGTCGCTTTCGGCCACGGCCCGGCAGACGCCGCTGAAGAAGGGCATGGTCATCGCGACGCGGCGTCGGCGGCCGACGCGGGCAAGCGCCCTGTCGCCGATGGTTTGCAGCTTGCCCTCGGGCGACATGAGGACATGGCCGAGATCGCAGAACAGGTCGATGGGCACGATGTCGCCGGGCCCGATCCCGGCGCGGGCCAGCCGCGGATGGCCGGTGCGCGCGATCATGACGAAGCTGGCGTGAAACACCGGCCTTTGGCCGACCCAGTCCGGCACCTCCATCCTTGGCGCAAGCGCGATATCGACCCCGTAGCGTTCCAGCGTCTGGATGTAGTCGTCGGGCACCAGATCGACCAGTTGTACCCGGATACCCGGTGCGACGCGCTGCAGTTCCGCCGCGAGTTGCGGCATCAGCAGGTCGGCGAAGAAATCGTTTCCCGAGATCCGGAAGGTCTGCACGGACTCGGTCGGGTCGAATTCAGCCGGACCCGAAAGCAGCGTGCCGAGCTGGTCGAGGATGTCACGTAGCGGCAGCGCGAGGGCGCGGGCATAGTCGGTCGGCTCAAGCCGATTGCCCCGGCGGATGAACAGGGGATCGTTCAGCGCCGCCCGCAGCCGGCCGAGCGCGGCCGAGACTGCCGGCTGCGACAGGCCGATCCGCTCGCCGGCGCGAACGGTGGATTGTTCGCGCAGCAGCGCGTCGAGAACGCGCAGCAGGTTCAGATCGAAGCTAACCAAATTCATGAGACGAATAGGAAACATACAAAGAGTCGATTTAACAAATACCACGGATTGTCGGATAGTGAAGCATCGAACCGGTTCGACTTCACGCTGTTACACGGAGTCGGAAAGATGAAGGACACTATCCTGGGCCCCGATGCCATTGAATGGCTGGGGGTCCGTTACAAGACGATCCTGCGGACCGATGAGACCGGGGGCGCGATGGCGATTGTCGATACCGTCGCCCCGCCGCGGTCCGGTCCGCCGCGCCATGTGCATCATGCCGAAGACGAGACCTTCGTGGTGCTCAGCGGCGAGATCGAGGCCTGGCTGGATGGCAAGAGCCTGACGCTGGGACCGGGCGAGAGCGCCATGATACCGCGCGGCGCGGAGCATACGTTCCGGGTCATCGGCGATCAGCCCTGCCGCAAGCTGGTTATCCTGACACCGGGCGGCTTCGAGGGCTTCTTCGCCGACATGGCCGCGGGACGGTTTCGCATCCCCGAGGACATTGCGGCGGTCAATAAATCGGCGCAGCGGCATCACATGACGTTCACCGGCCCGCCGCTGGGCGATCGCGGATGAGGGGTGGCGGGCGCGGTCGGATGGGCCCTGGCCGCGCCCGCTTGACTTCGTTGCATCTGCAACGATAGCGTTTTGCCGTACAGGCCGCCGCATCGGGTGGCTGATCGGAGGCCCCTGATGAACACCCAATCGAAGACCGGCGAGATGACCCGCGCCGCCGCGCAGCCGGGGACGCATGCGGGCTACATGCCCGGCTTCGGCAACGACTTCGAAACCGAGGCGCTGCCCGGCGCGCTGCCGCAGGGCCAGAACAGTCCGCAGAAATGCGAATACGGGCTGTATGCCGAGCAGCTTTCGGGCACCGCCTTCACCGCGCCGCGCGGCCAGAACGAGCGGACCTGGTGTTACCGGATCCGGCCTTCGGTCAAGCATACATCCCGGTTTTCGAAGATCGAGGTGCCGTATTGGAAATCGGCGCCGCATATCGACCCCGACGTTATTTCGCTAGGCCAGTACCGCTGGGATCCGGTACCGCATGCCGATGCGCCGCTGACATGGATCACGGGGATGCGCACGATGACGACGGCGGGGGATGTGAACACCCAGGTCGGCATGGCGTCGCATATCTATCTGGTTACCGAAGTCGATGGCAGGACGAGTATTTCTACAGTGCCGATTCGGAACTGCTGGTGGTGCCGCAGGAAGGACGGCTTCGGTTCTGCACCGAATTGGGGGTGATTGATCTGGAACCCAAGGAAATCGCGATTCTGCCGCGCGGGCTTGTCTACCGGGTCGAGGTTCTGGAGGGGCCGGCGCGGGGCTTTGTCTGCGAGAATTACGGGCAGAAATTCGACACTGCCGGGGCGCGGCCCGATCGGGGCGAACTGCCTGGCCAATCCGCGCGATTTCAAGACGCCGGTCGCCGCATTCGAGGACCGCGAGGCGCCGTGCCGCGTCATCGTCAAGTGGTGCGGGCAGTTCCACGAAACCCAGATCGGGCATTCGCCGCTGGATGTCGTGGCCTGGCATGGCAATTACGCGCCCTGCAAGTACGATCTGCGGACCTTCTGCCCGGTCGGCGCGATCCTGTTCGATCATCCCGACCCGTCGATCTTCACCGTGCTGACCGCGCCTTCGGGGGTCGAGGGCACGGCGAATATCGACTTCGTGCTGTTCCGCGAGCGCTGGATGGTGGCCGAGCACACGTTCCGCCCGCCGTGGTATCACAAGAACATCATGTCCGAGCTGATGGGCAACATCTACGGCATCTACGACGCCAAGCCCAAGGGGTTCGTTCCCGGCGGGATGAGCCTGCACAACATGATGCTGCCGCATGGGCCCGACTGGACCCGCGTTCGAAGGCGCGTCGAACACGCCGTTGAAGGCCGAGAAGCTGGACAATACGATGTCGTTCATGTTCGAGACGCGGTTTCCCCAGCATCTGACACTGTTTGCCGCGAAGGAGGCGCCGTTGCAGGACGATTACATCGACTGCTGGACCTCGCTGGAGAAGAAGTTCGACGGCAAACCGGGAAGTCAAATGAGGATCGCCACATTGAAGGATCACAGCCCGGACGGGCGGCTGGTGATCGTGGAACCGGATGGCAAGACCTGCCGGCCGGCCAAAGCGCGGACCTTGCAGCAGGCGCTGGACGCAGGCGGGCTGGAGCCCGAGGGCGATCTGGTGGCGTTTCACGAACACCTGTGCCATTCGCCCTTGCCGCGCGCGTTCCAGTTTCTGGACGGGTCGGCCTATGTGAATCACGTGGAACTCGTGCGCAAGGCGCGCGGGGCCGACGATGCCCGAGAGTTTCTGGACCGATCCGCTGATGTATCAGGGCGGGTCGGACAGCTTTCTGGGGCCGCACGACCCGATTCGTCGGGGATCCCGACTGGGGCATCGACTTCGAGGCCGAGGTCGCGGTGATCACCGGGGCGGTGCCGATGGGCGCCAGCCGCGACGATGGCGGCGGCGGCGATCCGGCTGGTGATGCTGCTGAACGACGTCTCGCTGCGCAACCTCATCCCGGCGGAACTGGCCAAGGGGTTCGGCTTCGTGCAGTCGAAGCCCGCCTGCGCCTTCTCGCCGGTCGCCGTGACGCCCGAGGCGTTGCCGGGGTGGCGGGATGGACGCAAGCTGCACGGGATTCTGAGCGTCGATCTGAATGGTGCGCCGTTCGGCCGCGCCGATGCAGGCGTCGACATGACCTTTGATTTCCCGACGCTGATCGCCCATGCCGCCAAGACACGAACCCTAGCCGCGGGGACGATCGTCGGATCTGGAACAGTCTCGAACAAGGGCGATAGACGGGCCCGGCCAGCCGGTTTCCGAGGGTGGCGCGGGCTATTCCTGCATCGCCGAACAGCGCGTCGTCGAGACGATCCTGCGCGGCGGGCCCGAGACGCGGTTCCTGCGGGCCGGAGACCGGGTGCGGATCTGGATGGAGGATGGCAATGGCGCGTCGCTGTTCGGGATGATTGACCAGACCGTGAGCGCGCTTTAGTCAGACCGTATTTCAAGGAGCAAAGCATGTCGAAAGCCTTCGCCAGTCAGGGCGACCTGACCGAGAAGACCATCAGCTTCACCGAGATCGGCGAGGGGCTTTATGCCTTTACCGCCGAAGGCGACCCGAATTCCGGCGTCATCATCGGCGATGACAGCGTGATGGTGATCGAAGCGCAGGCGACGCCACGGCTGGCGCGCAAGGTGATCGAGGAGATCCGACGCGTCACCGACAAGCCGATCACCCATCTGGCGCTGACGCATTACCACGCGGTGCGCGTGCTGGGCGCCTCGGCCTATGGCGCGGGTCAGGTCATCATGTCGCGAAATGGCCCGCGCGATGGTGGTCGAGCGCGGGCAGGAGGATTGGGACAGCGAATTCGGACGGTTCCCGCGGCTGTTCCAAGGACATGAGGAAATCCCCGGCCTGACCTGGCCAACGACGACGTTTCAGGACCGAATGAGTGTCTATCTGGGCAAAAGACGCATCGACCTGATGCATCTGGGCCGCGCGCATACGGCGGGCGATATCGTGATCCATGTGCCGGATCAGAACGTGATGTTCACCGGCGACATCGTCGAATATCACTCGGCCTGTTATTGCGGCGACGGGCATTTTCACGACTGGCCGGGCACGCTGGATGCGATCCGGGGCTGGGATCTCGATGCCATCGCACCGGGGCGCGGCGATGCACTTGTCGGGGCGGAAGATGGTGAATCGCGGCGCTCGAATTCGACGGCGCGACTTCGTGACTTCGACCTATCGCGCCGGCGGCCAAGGTGGCGCTGGGGGGCGGCACGCTGAAGGACGCGTGGGACGCGGTGCGCGCAGAATGCGACCCGAAATTCGCCGACTACGCGATCTACGAGCATTGCCTGCCGTTCAACGTCGCGCGCGCTTATGACGAGGCGCGCGACATAGGCACGCCGCGCATCTGGACCGCCGAGCGCGACCGCGAGATGTGGGAGGCCCTGCAAGGGTAGTTCGGGCGATGACCTACGCCTACAAACGCTTTGCCTACAAGCCGCCGCCGGGCCTGAGCCGGCCGGAACCGCGCCACAAGGTGGTGATCGTCGGGGCGGGGCCGATCGGGCTGGCCCTGGCGATTGAACTGGCGAACCACGGGGTGGGCTCGGTCGTTCTGGACGACAATGACATGGTGTCGGTGGGGTCGCGGGCGATCTGCTGGTCCAAGCGGTCGCTGGAAATCCTTGACCGGTTGGGGGTCGGGGATCGCTGCGTCGAGAAGGGCGTGAGGTGGAAAGTGGGCCGGACGTTCCGGGGCGCGCAGGAAGTATTCAACTTCGATCTGCTTCCCGAAAGCGGCCACAAGATGCCGGCCTTCGTGAACCTTCAGCAATATTATGTGGAAGAGTTCCTGATCGAGCGCGCGCAAGAGATCGACCTGATCGACCTGCGGTTCCGAAATCGGGTTGAAAGCGTCTCTGACAAAGGGGAATTTGCTGAAATCGGGATTGAGACTCCGGATGGGCACTACGCTTTGCAGGCGCAGTTTGTCGTGGCTTGTGATGGGGCAAATTCCCCGGTGCGCGCGATGCTGGGGCTGGAGTTCGAGGGAGAGCTGTTCGAGGATCGGTTCCTGATCGCTGATATCGAGATGCAGGCGGATTTCCCGGCAGAGCGGTGGTTCTGGTTCGAACCAACGTTCCACAACGGTCAGTCCGCGTTGCTGCACAAGCAGCCGGACAACATCTATCGGATTGATCTACAACTGGGTTGGGACGCGGACCCGGAGGTCGAAAAGCTGCCAGAAAACGTGGTGCCTCGGATTGAGCGCGTGGTCGGTCATGGTGACTTCCGGCTGGATTGGGTCAGCGTCTACACCTTTCAGTGTCGGCGTTTGCGGGAGTTCGTCCATGACCGGGTGATTTTTGCTGGCGACAGCGCTCATGTCGTCTCACCGTTCGGCGCGCGGGGTGGCAATGGAGGGCTACAGGACGTTGACAACCTTGGCTGGAAACTTGCCGCTGTCGTGCAGAAACGCGCGACCCGCGACATTGCTGCACAGCTATGACCGAGAACGGGTTCAGGCGGCGGATGAAAACATCCTGAACTCGACCCGAACAACCAGGTTCATGACGCCTGCTGATGGCCCCGAAAGGGTTTATCGCGACGCGGTGCTGAAGCTGGCCACGAAAACGCCATTCGCCTGCGCATGGGTCAATTCGGGTCGGCTTTCCCGTCCGTGCCGCTATTCATCGGATGGGCCGGACGATCCGCAGTTGCCAAGCGCCTCGCGCCCCGGCGAAGTTTCGCCAGATGCGCCAATCGGGGATCACTGGCTGTTGAACGATCTGGGCAAGTGTTGCGTGCTTCTTTCGCTTGGACAGCAGGTTGGCGAGATCGCGGGGGCACAGGTTCTGACGCCGCAAGATCACCCCCGAGATCCGAGACCGCTATCTGGGTGATGCCGACGCCGCAATTTACCTGATCCGGCCCGATCAGGTGGTTGCCGGTCGTTGGTTGCGTTACGATGCCAATGCCGTGTCACGGGCCATCGCCGCGCTTTGGGAGGGACGAATTTGAAGCTGATCCAAACCCCGAATCTGCCCGATCATGACAGCTTCTACGAGGCGCTTTTGGCACGACAAAGGGGGCTGAGCGAACGCGACGTTCTGGTGTTCAACTCTCAACTGGTCATGATTCTTGCCAACCATATCGGCGACAACGAAGTTCTGTCAGAGGCGATGGATTTGGCGGCAGCGCCCTAGATCGGCACCAAGAGTGCGCGGCCCTTGGGCCCAGCTGCCAAACCTTCCGGCCTTCGATCGCGATCGCAGTCAGCGGCCCGCCATAAGCGGCGCTGGAATCGATATTCACGCGATTGCCGTGATGGGTGGCGCGTTTGATCGCTGTGTGGCCATGCACGATCAGCGCGCCGTGTTCGCGCCGATCATCCAGGAACTCGCGCCGAATCCACAAGTAGATCGTCCTCGCGTTGATCCCGCATCGAAATGCCGGGGCGGATGCCCGCATGAACGAAAATCGCTTCGCCCGCCTGATGGTATGTTGGCAGGTCGCGCAGAAAATCCAGCACGTCCACAGGAACGTGTCGAACGGCATCGATGTGCACGTCGCGGGTACATCTTGCATCACCGTCCTGCAACGCCGAAAGAGGCGAGCGTCGCAGCGCCGCCAAGGCGCGGATCAAGCCATGACAGATCGGACCGCAGGCCGGGATCCTTGCTGTTGGGGTCTGCCATGAACCCGGTAAACATCCGGTCGTGATTTCCTTTCAGAACGACCCAAGGCGCACCACTTGAAATTGCCTCGCGCAGAAACGCGATCACGCCGGCGCTGTCCGGACCGCGATCCACCAGATCGCCGATATGAACGACCCGTGATCCGCGGTCGGCATTCTTGCGGCAATCCTCTTCGATCCAATCATGCACTTCCTGCAGTTTGGCCAGATGGCCGTGAATATCGCCAATCGCATAGGTGACGGGCATGTTCATGGTTTACGCGGTCCTGGAATTAGTCCATGCATGCCGCATAGCGCCTGATCCGGAATAGTTCAAATGCGCGGCTTACGGTTTCGGCTGCGAAACAGCTTTTGATACATGCCCTGCGGCAAAAGCCGCCCGATCCGGAAGAACAAAGAGAAAATATAAGGGAAATCATACTTGAAACCCGGTTTCTGCATCAGCTTGCAGACGATCTTGGCGGCCTCTTCGGATTCCAGAAGGAATGGCATCTTGAATGAGTTCTTGTCTGTAAGCCGTGTGCGGATGAAGCCGGGGTTCAACAGCTGGACCCTGATATCGGTATGCCAAAGATCGGCCTGCATCGTCTCGGCAAGATGCATCAGCGCGGCCTTGCTGGCGCCGTAACCAATCGCCCCGGCAACCCGCGATAACCAGCCAGCGATCCGATCAGAACCAGATGCCCGCGTGCCGCGCTCGACGATCTTCGGCATCGCCGGCCAAACACCCGGACCGCGCCCATGAAATTCACGTCCGAGATCGCGCTCGCCGTTTCGGCGTCCCAGTCCTGCGCGGTCATCGGCTCATAGGTCGCCGGCCAGATAGACGACGCCGTCAACGGCGCCAATCGCGATCAACGGCGGCCTGAACCGAACCGGCCGATGTGACATCCATGGGGAGGACTTTGGCATCGTGGCTCAACTCATTCGCAGCGACTTCAGATCGATCTCTCTGATCGGGCGGAGATCACGAGTTTCGTCCCGATCCTGTCCAGTTCCAGTGCAAGGGCACGCCCCAGCCCCTCACTGGCACCGATCAGCCAGTATGTCTTGCCGCCCATAGTTTCGTGTTTCTCACGCGATTACCCTTTGCGGGGAGCGCCGGGCAAGGATTGCCAATGCCACAAGCTTCAGACCACACGGCACAAGCGCGTAAAGCACCGACAAGCCGCGTCAGGGCTGCCTCGTCGTTGACGTCACCCACGCGAAAACCGGATGCTTCCAGCAATGGCAGATACGGTTGCCGCCGCGAGGGCGAGCGTGAATTTTGAACAGAAGCCCCACAGGCCAAAGGCGAGACCGCTGTTTTCGCCGATATCGCTGATCCTTTTGGCGAATATTGCGGGCAGCAAGTGTCAGGTCGGCCCCCAAGTGCTGCGCCGGATGCCAGACAGATAACGCCAAAGGCGACGGCTCGCCCTTCGTCAGGCTGTAAGCCCCGATGAACGAAAGGATCGACAGGACCATCCCGGCGATCAGAACGCTCCTGGCCCCGAACCGCGCTGAAAGCATCGACCAGACCGGCGCAGACAACGCCGCCGATACGAAGAAGAGCAGCAGGAACACGCCGGCCAAGTCCGGCAATGCCCAGCCGATACTCGACGAAGAAAAGAAACAGGGTCGAGGTCACTGCGACCGGGGCGGCATTGAACAGGGCCACGACAAGTAAACGCCGGATTTCAGGATCGGCAAGAAGCCCACGCCAATCTGTGCCTGCGTCTTGGGCCGGCCGCGGCCCGGGCCAGGCAGAGTGCATTGCAATGCTTGCGGTGACCGCCCAGCGCGATGAAAAGAATGGTGAACCCGACGTACGGCTCCCATGCGGTGAAGCGGCTCACCAGGTAGGGCGCGACTGCTGCAATCGAAACCCCGGTCAACGCCCCGAATTCTCGCCAGCCCGCCAAACGGACATGCCCGCGTGCGCCCAACACGCGTGCCTGAGCGACACCGCGGGAATAGAACAATATCGTAAGAAACGAGAACGCGTGAACAGAACTGGTCAGGCAGAGCACCATCCACCAGAGTGCTGGAATCGGCGGTGTCACCACAAACAAGCCGAACATTCCCAGACACAGGCCCGCGCGACCCGACAAGCGCGGCAAGACGTCGGCCGGCCTGCAACCTTCCGGCAAACCGCCCCAGAAGCGGATCCTGCACGACATCAAGAAGGCGCAGCCCAACCAGGGCCAGTCCGATGGCGCCAAGGCTGACGCCGTACTGATCGGCAAAGAACTTGGGCGCATGGATGTAGATCGGAATGCCCGCCGCCGCCAGAAACGCCGCATAGACCGAATAGCGCGGCAGGATCATCGCGTGACTTCGGGTTCTGGCGGCGGTGGCAGCGGTCGCATTCGCGCACCCTTTGCGCGCAGCACCATCGCCTGATAGTAGATCAGCGCCAGCACCCGCAGCGATCCGAAGGGACGTTTGACGAACGGACCAGAGGATGTCTGGCGTCGTCAAGCGGGCGCCGTGCGCCCGTGAGTGTGGCGACCAGCCCCTTGTTGCCGTCCCTGAAATCAATCCGGACACCAAAATGCCCGGCTGATAGTCGAACCGGAAATCATAGCGACCGGATACGTCCTGAAACGGCGAGACATAGAACACCTTCTTGGTCGTCAGCGTGTCG
The DNA here is from genome assembly GCA_963714615.1 of uncultured Alphaproteobacteria bacterium. Taxonomy (GTDB): domain Bacteria; phylum Pseudomonadota; class Alphaproteobacteria; order Rhodobacterales; family Rhodobacteraceae; genus JAHEAO01. Next base: position 191,083 of record CAVQOV010000015.1, read on the forward strand.
CTGAACCGGATCGGCCGCAGATCGTCGTGAGCGCAAAGATAAGAATGCCGCTGGCCGTAGGTATTGTTGACCTCGGCGATCACGGCCCTCAGATCGTCCGTTTGGTCCACGATCAGCCAGAAGCTGACCGGGTTGAACAGAAATCCCAGCACGCGCGGTTGAGCGACCAGCAGCACCCGCATTTCTGCCAGATAGGTTAGACCGTTCTCCCCAGCACCTCGTCGTACCCAGCGCGCGCCTTGGCCATCGCCGACCGGTCCGCCGTGATCGCGGTCATGCACTGCGGCAAGATTGAACCGGTTCCGGGACAAAGGTCAACGGCAACGCGCATCTGGCCTCGGGTTCGCTGATGACATAGTCAATACTGTAGCGAAACGCGTTGTCGGGCCCGCCAAGGCGCTTGTGATAGGTGTGGGATTGCAGCAAGTTCGGGCTTCATATGACCGGTTCCTTTGCCGTGATCCGCTGCACGACGTCCATCGCGCTTGCATAACCGTCTTCGTGAAAGCCCCAGTGTGCATAGGCACCGCAGAAATAGGTTCTGTTCTGCCCCTGCAAGTCCGGCAACTTAGATTTTGCGCGCGGATCGCGGCCGCATCAAAGACCGGATGCCGGAACTCGACTTCATCATAGATCGCCTCGGGCCGGATATCGAAAGGCGAATTGAGGCTCGAGGAAGATCGGGTCATCCGGCTCGATCCCTTGTAGCGAGTTCATCCAGTACGTCACGCCGATGGCGAGGGGCGGGTTTGTCGTCAGGAGAGTTGAAGACCCACGACGCCCAGCATTTCGTGCGCGTCGGCATTACCACCGGATCACAGTGCAGAACCGCGCGGTTGCTTTGATAGCGCAGGTCGCCCAGGACCTGTCGTTCCTTGGTCGTCGGGCGCTCGAGACAGCCGCAAAGCATCGTCTGAATGGCAGGCGAAGATTACCTTGTCGAAATACTCCCACTCGCCGCTTTCGAACCGCAATTCGACACCATGTTCGTGCCGGCGCACCGCTTTCACCGGACATCCGGTTCGGAATGCACCACCGCGGGTTTCAATGGCTTGCCGGATGCGCCGCACGTATTCGATGCTGCCGCCATCGACGGTGTACCATTGATGGTTCCGATAGCTCATCAGCGCGTGGTTGCTTGAAGAACTGCGACAAGGGAATGCGCCGGAAAGGATTGCATCTGTTCGGGGGTAGAGGACCATATCGCGCCTGACAGGGGCAGCAGGTAATACCTTCGGAACCATGCCCCCATCTGCAAACGATCCAGCAATTCGCCGAGCGAAAGGTCGAGTTCTCTGCAAGGGCAGTGGCCTGATTGTTGAACTTGACGATGTCGGAGATCATCCGCCAGAATTGCGGTCGAACCATGTTGCGGGTCTGCGCCGTCATCGAGCCGAAGTTATTGAGCCCGTATTCGATCGCGCCATTGCCGATCGATGCAGCAAAGCTCATGTTGCTTTTCTTGACCGGCACGTCCAACTCGGAAAACATGCGGGTCAGGTTCGGGTAATTCTGGTAGTTGAACACGATAAAGCCGGTATCGACCGGGACATCGCAGTTCCGTCCTGCCAGCTTGGTCCGCGCATGCCCGCCCAGCCGCGACTCTGCTTCGAACAGCACCACCTGCTCGGAGGACGCGAGTTCATATGCGGCGGCAAGGCCCGAGATGCCCCCACCAATGATTGCGGTCCGGGTCTGGGTCGCGAATTCGAATGGCAATGCAAGTCTCCGCTTTGATCTTTGCTCTTCTTACGGGCCACCAAGCGGAACGGTCAAACAACGGGCGGTCCGGCGGCGCGATTAAGTGATCCAAAGACTTTACCTTGACGTATCCGGCATATGAGTTTGGTAATGACACACATAACAACGCCCAAAGCGGGCCCGCACCTTGTGGGTTCGGCAAACCTGCTGCCTGACGGAAAAAGCGAAACAGTGTCAAAACTTGCCAAGACCGTCGATCCCTGGACCAAATGCTTGATCGAGTTCAAGAAAACTCAGGATGCCAAGCGGTTCGCAGAGCTGTTCGGTCATTTCGCGCCGCGAGTTAAGGCGTTCTTGATGAAGTCTGGGGCCTCGGCGGCGCTTGCCGAGGAGACAACACAAGAGGCGCTGGCCACTGTCTGGCAAAAGGCCGATCTATTTGATCCATCGCTTGCCAGCGCGTCGACATGGATATTCACGATCGTGCGAAACAAGCAGATTGACGCGATTCGCAAGCTACGACGGCCAGAGCCCGAGGATCTGCCTTGGGGCAACGCGCCGCCGCCCTCGCCCGAGGACATATTGGCCGTGTCAGACGAAAACGCCCTGCTGCGGCGTTGTTTGGCCGAACTGCCGGAAAATCAGCGCCAGATGATCGAGAAGGCCTATTTCGGCGATCTGTCGCATTACGAAATCGCCGAGTCGACGGGATTACCGCTTGGAACGATAAAATCGCGCATCCGTCTTGGGTTGGAACGGCTGCGCTATGAAATGAAGAAGAGTTGAGTATGGAAGAACTGCCCCTGAAGCATCATCTGCCCGACGGCCTTCTGGCCGCCTATTCCGCAGGTAGCCTGCCCGAAGCCTTCAGCCTTGTCGTTGCCACACATGTATCTTGTGCGACGAATGTCGCGCAGCTCTTGCCAGCCACGAGGCGGTCGGCGGCGCGGTGCTGGAAGACATAGATCTGGCGGAGATCGACGAGAATTCGTTGGCCGCGACCATGGCGCGTATCAAGAATGCGTCACAGCCTGGCGCGAAGCCACGCGCGGCCGATGGCGCGGTCGATTTTCCCGGCGCCCCTTGCGGATTATGTGAATGGCGGACCCGACAAGGTGCGCTGGCGCAGCGTCGGTGCGGGTGTGAAACAGGCGATACTGCCTTGCTCCGGGGGTGCGACAGCGCGGTTGCTTTATATTCCGGCAGGCGCCGCGATGCCTGATCATTCGCATCGCGGATTGGAGCTTACAATGGTGTTGCAAGGCGCCTTCGCCGACGAGGTTGACCGTTTTGCGCGGGGCGACGTCGAGGTTGGAACCGAGCATCTTACCCATACTCCGATTGCCGATGCGGGAGAGGATTGTATTTGTCTTGCCGCTACCGACGCGCCGCTCAGGTTCAAGGGCCTGCTGCCGCGACTGGCGCAACCGTTCTTCAGGATATAGGGCTCGGTGTCGCGATCCGGCGGCCTGCTACGGCAAACGGCGATCGTGCTGATCAAGCGAGGTCTTGTCGCCGAGATAGTGGCGCAGTTCTCTGTGAACGAGCGGTCCAGCGGCCAGAAGCCCCGGCAAAACCGGCATGGGATTGTTGAATTTCGGCAACGCGCCATACCGCTCAGTGACCACGCCGCCTGCTTCCTTGACTATGAGACTTCCCGCCGCGACATCCCATTCCCAAGTGTCCGCGGAACGTCAGCATCGCGTCAAAACGGCCTTCTGCGACCAGTGCCAGCCGATAGGCCAGCGACGCGCGGAAATTGGCGGCGTACCGGCGGCAAACCGATTGGGCCAGTGCCTTGGGTCGAAGTTCGGTTTGGCCGCCAGAACCGTGGCGTCTTGCAGATCAGCACGCGAGCTGGTGCGGACGGTTGCTCGTTCAGTCGCGCGCCATCACCAATGGCCGCTGTATAGAGCTTGTCGTGGGCTGGCAGATAGATCGCCGCGGCAACAATCTGCCCTTGATGCGCGACGGCCAGCGAATGCGCCCAAGTCCTTTCACCCGCCATGAATGCGCGCGTGCCGTCGATCGGGTCGACGATGAACACATGATCGTGCGCCAGGCGTGCCGGATCGTCGTCGGTTTCCTCGGACAGCCAGCCATAGTCCGGACGGGCGGCAAGCAAGCGATCTTTCAGCATTTCGTCAACCGCCAGATCAGCCTCGGTAACCGGCCCTGCGCCTGCGGCCTTTTCCCACGACTTATGGGTCTGCCGCCAATAGGGCATCGCGATTTGCTGGCCGCGCGGGCAGCATCGATCAGCAGCGCCTGATCACTCTCCGGCAAGGGTCAGCCCATCTACAAGCAGCGAAGGCACGACATGCGACAGATAGGTTCGGGCGTCATTGGCGGGTACGATCGTCCGTAGCATGTCGCGCAGGTTGCCCGCGATCGTGCATTCGTTGACGGGGTAGGCTGATTTCTCCGTTCTCGACCCAGAAACCTGATGCGCCGCGCGAATAGTCGCCGGTGGTCGCATTGATCGACGATCCGATCATCGAAGTAACCAGAAGGCCGGTACCCATCTCGCGGATCAGGTCATCGCGTGATGCGTTGCCTTGCGTCAGCGCGATGTTGCTGAGCGATGGCGACGGCGGCGAAGATGTACCCCGCGCAGCGTTAGCGGTCGATTGCAGTCCCAGCTTGCGCGCGGTGGAAAGGTCCAGCGTCCAGCCGGTCAGCCTGCCCTGGTCGACGATCAAGCGCTTGGCGGTCGGCAGGCCCTCGCCGTCGAACGGGACGCGAGCCGGAAATGCGTGGACGGTGCGGATCCTCGGTGACGCTGAGTCGGGCCGGCAGAACCTGTTGATCCAGAAGATCCCGCGCCCAGGATGCACCGCGCACGATGGCAGCCCCGTTGATCGCAGACAGAAGGTGGCCGATCAGCGACGATGAAATCGCGTTCGTCAAAGAGCACCGGATAGGTTCCGGTCTTGGGCTTGCGTGCCCCGGCCCGCTCCAGCGTGCGCTGTGCCGCCAATCTGGCCAATGGTTTCCGGATCGGGCAGGTCAGCCTTGATAACACGCGTGATTCGCCGTAGTAGTCGCGTTCCATCCGCGTACCTTCGCCGACGATTGCGACGCAGCTGCAGCGCCCGGCTGGTCCGGTCATAGCCACCGGAAAAGCCATTGCTGGCCGCCAGATGAATGGCCTGACGCCCGTACCCGGCAGACGCCGATTGCACGGTGCTGATACCTTTGACTGCCAGCGCAGCCGCTTCGGCGGCACGGGCATCGTTCTTCAAGCGCGGCCGGCGCGGGTTCGGGTGTCGGATCGGCAAGCTGCAGTGCCGCAATGTCCCAGTCGCGCGCCAGTTCGCCGCGCGCCGCGAGCCCGATCGTCGGATCCTTCGGTGCTTCGCTTGCCATCGCAACGGCGCGCTCTGCCATCGTGCGGATCGTATCGGGCTTGGTGTCCGATGCGGAAACACAGGCTTGACGATGTACCGATCAGAACACGCAGGCCGATATCCGTGCCTTCAGAGCGTTCGGCATGTTCCAGTTTGCCGCCTCGCACGTCTATTGACAGCGAGGTTCCGCGGACCGCGATGGCATCCGCATCCTCGGCGCCCGCAGCTTTCGCGGCAAAGAGCAGGGCTTGGGTCAGTTCAGAGAGCGAAACGGTCATTCAAATGGCTTTCGGTTGGTTCGAGGACTGAGGTAGTCCGCCGCGCCTGCGACCGCAAGCCGAGCGCCATGCAAAAGGCCGCGCGGCTGGTGCCGTACGGCCCGAGATCCCAGGAAAAATTCTTACTGCAACTGCTGACCATTCGCAAAGACGGACCCGTCGCCCTTGACCTCGATCTTCGAGCTCAACGTATCAGGCCCATCGGCCGGATCGGGCGAACATTCCCAGCATCATCCGGGCGCCCATGGCTTGATCTTCGGGCATGAGCCCCATCTGTATCAACTTGTCGATCAGGCCATTCGCGCCGATGATGGTGAAATTGATCTCACCGGTCGGGGCGGGCATGCCATCGAAAGTCACGGTGTCGGTCGGATCGAAGGTGAAGTCGCCTTTGCCCTCGACAGACGCGCCCGCAACCGACAGCGTGATGTCGTTGACCGTAAGCGCGTTGAACTCGACAGGCGCCTCGCCTTGGGCGTTCGCCATGGCTTCCGGGTTGGTGATGTCCAGTCAGCCATTTCAGCTTCGCCGGAGACGTCGATGATCGCCGTTGCAGGATCGCGCGGCAAGACCCCGGCCGGGTCGAACATCGCCCAGATCTCGTCACCGACCGAAAGCCCGACGATCTTGGTCAGCAGACCAAACTCGGTCGGTTGCTCTGTCTGCTTCATCGGCATTGTCAGCTCGAATGCGGTTTCGGCCATGCCAAGCGTCAATTTGCGGGAAAGGAATCTGCGACCCGCTGACCCTGTACTCTGGTATCCGTCGATGTTCCACCGTAGACGATACGACACCGTCCTGCAAAGCGAACGTTAGCGTGCTCGAAGCCGAACCGCCCTCGGCTGCAACGGTCTCGGTGCCGTTGTTCATCGTCCATGGAGTAGTCCGGCCGCGCCAGAAGCAAACTGCCCGTTGACACTGCGAAATCGCCACCAAAGACCCACGAAGGGTCCTCCATATCGATCACCATGCGGCAAGCGTGGCTTTTGACGAGCTCGAAAGATCTGTCGATGCTTCCGGACATGACCATCTTCGCGCCGTGTTCGGATCATCGAACTTGACATCCATCGTCATCGTTATCCGCTGTCATCATGCTTTCGATCTGACGCAGATCGCCCTCGGTCATCACGTATTTGCCACCGACATTGGTCAGGGCAAAACTGATCTTCGGAGCAAAATCCTGTCCGCCGACAAACATCTTGTCGACGTCCACACTCATTTGCGGATGCGGAGTAGTCGTAGGCAATCGTGCCGTCGCCGCCCGATGCGATCATCGACATGCCGGCCTGGCGAACCACAAGCCCCATATCCAGCTTCTTCGCCGTCTGGCGGGTTGACCGAGATCGCCATCGGATAGTCCTGCGACATCGTGATCGCGACAGTTCCGTCGCCGCGTTCGCGCAACTCCAGAAGTTCCAGCGTGCCGCGATGCTTTGCCGTCCGGGAACTCCATCGCGATGTTCACGTCTTCAAGGGTCAGCGTTCCGCCACTGGTAGATTCCGACCCAACGGTGATTGTCTGTCCGATGCTTTCGGCATAGCTTTTCCAGCTGTCCCAAACTTCGGCGGCAGTAACATCCGCCAACGGCAGTTCCCGTCATCGCCAGCCAGATTGCCGATGCCGCCCATAAATGATTCGTAGTGTTTTTTTGTCATGACTTTTCCTGTTCAAACATTGCCGCAGCTTCCGTCTTGCATCGCAATCGGTCAAGTATTGGACGACAATGGTACGCGATTGTGGAGGACGCTAGTCAGAGGATTCCGGAAATAATGGACGAAACAGACGGAAATCTAACCATGAACGATACGATACAGGTGAATTGGTCCGGTGCGATGTGCACGATCACGCTCAATCGGCCCGAAAAGGCGAATTCGCTGACCTCCGCGATGCTCGAGACCCTTGTTGCGGCCGTCGAAACGTCCTCGGCCAAGGGCAAGGTGCTGGTGCTGACCGGTACTGGAAACGTGTTCAGCGCAGGGGCGGATCTGGACGAGGCGCGTGCAGGTCTTGCCACAAGCCCGCTTTGGGAACGGCTGTCCGGCGCGGTCGCCCAGTCGTCCTGCCTGACGATTGCTGCCTTGAACGGTACTGTGGCGGGCGGTGCAATTGGAATGGTTCTGGCCTGCGATCTGCGGGTGAGCGTTCCGGGCGCCAAGTTTTTCTACCCGGTCATGAAGCTGGGCTTCCTGCCGCAACCGTCGGACCCAAAACGGCTGAGTGCGCTTATTGGCCCGGCGCGCGCAAAGATGATCCTGATGGCCGGACAGAAGATCGGTGCCGACGACGCGCTGTCTTGGGGGCTGGTCGACCGCCTGGCGGAACCGAGCATTTGATGCAGGCGGTGTCAGAGTTGGTGCATGACGCGCTTGCGGCAAGCCGCGGCCCATATCGCGGCGATCAAGGCAATGGTTGGCAATCTGCTCCCGGCCAGATCAGTGACGGTGGAAAACATCGATGCGCTGGTCGTCGGCGCCGGTCCGGCCGGTCTGATGGCGGCGACCGCGCTGGCCAGAGCGGGTCGGCGTGTCGTTGTCACAGAAGCCAAGCCGTCACTTGGGCGCAAGTTTTTGATGGCTGGAAAGTCGGGCCTGAACCTGACCAAGGACGAACCTTTCGACCGGTTCCTGTCACACTATCACGAAAGCGCGCCCCGTTTGCGCAAGAGCCTCGCGGCCTTTGACCCTAACATGGTTCAGGCTTGGGCGAAGGATTTGGGGCAGGAGGTGTTCGTCGGCACCTCCGGGCGCGTTTTTCCGAAGGTCATGAAAGCTTCGCCCCTGTTGCGGGCGTGGATGGGACAGCTGGCCGATCTCGGGGTGGAGTTCCGAACCCGCTGGCGCTGGCTGGGCTGGTCCGAAGGGCGGTGGCTTTTCGATACGCCGGACGGTGCAGCAGAGATTGCGCCGAACGTGTCGGTGTTGGCGCTGGGTGGGGCAAGCTGGCCTCGACTGGGATCGGATGGCGACGTGGTTCGCAGCCTTGCGGAAAGCCGGCATAAGCGTGACGCCATTTCAACCTGCCAATGCCGCCATTGCCGTGGATTGGTCAGCGCACATGACCCGTCATTTCGGTGAGCCGGTCAAGGGCACAGCCCTGTCCGCTGGCCCGGTTACGGAACGCGGTGAATTCGTCGTCTCCTCCCGCGGGCTGGAAGGCGGAGGCGTCTATGCCTTGTCGCGACAAGTCCGGCAGGGTTTGCCGCTGACGCTTGATTTGGCGCCGGACTTGGGCGTCGGGCAGGTGGCACAACGGCTGGCGGCCCAAAAGTCCAAGGACAGCATCGGCAACCGTCTGCGCAAAGCCTTGAATCTGACGCCAGTCAAACTGGCGTTGTTGATGGAGTTCGGTCGACCATTGCCAGATGGTGCGGCGCTGCCTGGGCTCGTCAAAGCGTTACCGATCCGCCACTCTGGCCTTCGCCCGCTGGTCGAGGCGATCTCGACCGCCGGTGGTGTTGCCTGGGCGGCGGTGGACGACAATCTGATGCTGAAGGACATGCCCGGCATCTTTGTCGCAGGTGAAATGCTGGATTGGGAAGCGCCAACCGGCGGCTATCTGCTGACGGGGTGTCTTGCGACCGGTTGGCGGGCGGGGCGAAAAAGCTGCGCTCTGGCACGCGGGTTGAAGCGGTTACTTCGCCGCCGCGCGCTGGAACGCCGGTCGGTCGCGCGCGCGGTCGATGTAGTCGCGAAATGCTGGTTCGGTGACCGGGAATTGGGCGTTGATTGCCCAACCGCCGCAGTGAGCCGCGATGATATCGGGGATCGTGAAGATATCCCCCATCAGCCAGGGGCCATCGCTCAACCGATCAGCGAAATGCTTTTGGCTCCGCTCGAATTCCCATCTCAGCGTGTCCTTCACCGCCGGAACCCGCTGCTCTTCGGGTAGGACAAAGCTGTGGCGCGCCGCCGTCCAGAGGCATGCGTCGAGTTCATCGAGGACAAAGAAAGTGTGGCTGTCCTGCTTGGCCCGTTCAAGCGTCCCCGCAGGGAAGGTGAGTTTGTGGTGCTTGTCCGCCAGATAGGTCAGGATCGCGGTCGAATCAGTCAGAATCGCATCGCCATCGATCAGGACAGGGATCTTTCCCAGCGGGTTCAGCGCCCGAACTTCGTCCGACCGGGGCATCTGCGACTGGTGTTCATAGTCCAGCCCCAATTCCTCGAGCATCCAGAGCACGCGGAACGTGCGGCTTTTGACATTCCCGATCAGTTTCAGCATCAGCGTTTCCCCAACATCGCAAGGCGGATAAGAGTGCGTTCCATCACCGCCATCTGCGGTGCCCGTTGCGATGAGCGCAGCGACAGGTCGGTTTCGGTCAGCATCTGCAGTGCGGTTTCCAATCGGTGCACACCCCAGGCCTGAGCCTGCCGGATCATCTGGTCGCGCCGCGGACCGAAGACAGGCGGGCGCATCCGGGCCATTCCAGAGGACGGCCCGCCGGGATCCGATGCTGCGGCGTGCAGCGTGCGAAAATGTCGTGTCGCTCCGATGCACAGGCCGACCGGCTGCACGCCCTGGGCTGCCAACCTCTGCATGATCGGGCCCAATCTCGTGGTCGCGCGCCTCGGCGACGCAGTTCAGCACGTCGTCCATGGCAGCCTCGGAAGAGCCTGGGGCGCAGTTCAATACATCTGCACTGGTCACCTGGCTGTTGTCGCCGAGCTTGTAGAGCGATAATTTCTCGATCGTCTGTCGAAAGTCACCGGGGTCGAGCACCCGTGACAGCGCGATGATGTCTGTCATCGCGGGGCTGTCGATCTTGCCAAGCCCGGCCTTTGTCAGTTCAGCCTCGATTTCATCACGCGAGGGTGGGTCGTTGTAGATGCCGATGGCGACCGCGTTGCGGTGAGTCTCGAACGCTTTGCGCAGGGCGGATTTCGCGGCCAGGGCGCCGGCTGTGACCACGATCTGCGCATCTCCCTCGCGCCAATCCTCCAGCGCTGCCGCTATCGGTTTGGCAAGTCCGTCGCCAGCCTCTTCCACGAAGGCCACGCGCGGGCCAGGAAAGAAACTCTGCGCCTTGACTGCATCTGACAACAGCGCCGCATCCTTGCGCAGATCGGCGCCCGACATCCTGGACAGGCGCATTTCCTCTTCGCCTTGCGGCCCGATCAGCGCCTCAATCACCTCTTGTCGTCTCAGCGCCACCCGCATCGCGTCAGCGCCGTAAATCAGCAGGCCAGCGCGCGTTGGATCGGGCTTCGCGAAATAGCCAGTTGCGTCGCGCCCGGCCAGTTTCATCTTGCCCAGGTCCCGGAGGCTGCAATCAACCGGATCACCAGCTGGTCCGCCAGAGCGACCATCAAACGGTCGTAGGCGTCTTGTTCTGCAGCGCGGGTCGAAACCGTTGAGCTGGTGCTGGGCGGTGTCACAGTCGTATCGACCGTGCCGACCGAGTAACCGGTGAAAGTATTGACGCGGCCTGTCGTCAGCACTTTGTCGGTCGCGATGTCCTTCAAGGTGAACGTGACCGACCCGACGATGTTGTACCGGGTCGTTTCTTGCGCGCTTGTCAGGCCGACGCCGTCTTGCTGAATGCTGATGTCATAGTCCAAAGCATACCGGGCTGGGCTTGGTTGCCCAAGCCGCAACTCCAGTTGCTTGACGAAGGCGAACGAGTTGCGGTCACCAGGCGCCTCGACGCGCACTGCATCGGTCAGTGTCCCCGCCGAACCGCCTGGCCCATAGGCTGGCGTGAAACCGCAACCTGCAAGGGCGGCGATACCAAGCAAGACGACACGGCGCTTTGGTTCAGATGACGACATTGACGATCCGGCCCGGGACGACGATCAGCTTCTTCAACGGGCCCTGTTCCAGCGCCCTTTTGACAGCATCATCTTGCAGGACCAGCTTTTCAACCTCTTCCTTCGTGCAGATCCTTGGCGACGGTGATTTCCGAGCGGCGTTTGCCGTTGACCTGAATCGGCAGCGTGACCGTATCCTCGATCAGCATCGCGGGATCGGCGACGGGCCAGGGTGCCTCTGCGATCAGGCCATGGTGGCCCAAGAGTGCCCAGATTTCTTCGGACAGATGCGGGGTCATCGGCGACATCAGTTGCGCCAGGGTAGCCATCGCTTGCCGCTTGGCGTTCGCGCCGGCCGAGGATTTCGCAAGCGTGTTGGTGAACGCGTAGAGTTTGGCGATGGCGGCGTTGAAGCCGAAGCTTTCGACGCCGGTGGTCACGTCGTGGATGGTCTTGTGCATCGCGCGGAGCAGTTCGTCATCGGCTTCACCTGTGCCAACAGCAGCAGCGATATCGGTCGCCAGACGCCAGACGCGCGTGAGGTGCTTGAAAGCGGCATCGGCGCCCAGAGGCTGTCCATTCCACGTCGCGTTCCGGCGGGCTGTCGGACAGCACGAACCAGCGGGCGGTGTCGGCACCATATTGCTGGATGATGTTCACCGGATCGACGACGTTCTTCTTGGATTTCGACATCTTGGCGGACGGGATGACTTGAACAGGTTCGCCTGTCGCCCCCAGCCGCGCGCCGCTTTCGGTCCATTCGATATGCTCGGGCAGGTGGTAGACCGGGCGGTCGTTCTCGTCGCGGGTCACGTAGATCTCATGCGTGACCATGCCTTGCGTGAAAAGCGCGTCGAAGGGTTCGATCGCCTTGGCCGGCAGGTGCCCGCAGATATGCATCGCGCGGGCGAAGAAGCGGGAATAGAGCAGGTGCAGGATCGCGTGCTCGATGCCGCCGATATACTGGTCGACGTTCATCCAGTAGTCGGCATCCGGCAGACTGGTGGGCGTGTCGGCATGTCGGCGCGGTGAAGCGGGCGTAATACCACGAGCTATCAACGAAGGTGTCCATCGTGTCGGTTTCACGCTGGGCGGGCTTGCCGCAGGCGGGGCAGGCGCAGTCGCGCCATGTCGGGTGACGGTCCAGCGGGTTGCCGGGCTGGTCGAATGTCACATCGTCGGGCAGCCGGACCGGCAGGTTTTCTTTCTTCTCGGGCACCACGCCGCAAGTCGGCGCAATGCACGACCGGAATCGGGCAGCCCCAGTAGCGCTGGCGCGACAGGCCCCAGTCGCGCAGCCGGTACTTGGTGACGCCAAAGCCGACGCCCTTCGATTCGCAAAAGGCGATGGCGGCGTCGATGGCCTGTTCGCCGGTCGCCATTTCATCCCAGGCGAAGGGTTTGAGTCCATTTGACCAGATCGGTTTTCGGCGGCACGAACGCCTCGGTCTCGACCGGCGCGCCGTTTTCGGCGGCGACGAAGGTGTCGATCACCGGCAGGTCGTATTTCCGGGCGAAATCGAGGTCGCGCTGGTCATGCGCCGGGCAGCCGAAGATCGCTCCGGTGCCGTAGTCCATCAGGATGAAATTGGCGATGTAGACCGGCAATTCCCATGAGTTATCAAAGGGATGTCGCACGCGCAGGCCAGTGTCGTAGCCCAGCTTCTCGGCGGTTTCGATTGCCTCTTCGGTGGTGCCGCCCTTGCGGGCTTCGGCATTGAACTCGGCGATCTTCGGGTCATGCCGCTCCAGCACCCTGGCCAAAGGGTGATCGGGCGAGATGCCGATGAAGGACGCGCCCAGCAGCGTGTCGGGGCGGGTGGTGTAGACCTCGACCCGGTCATGGCCGTCCGGCCCGTCGATCAGCGAAAAGGCGAATTGCAGACCGCGCGATTTGCCGATCCAGTTGGCCTGCATCAGCTTGACCTTGGCGGGCCAGTTGTCGAGGCTGTCGATGGCGTCGAGCAGTTCCTCGGAATAGTCGGAGATCTTGAAGAACCACTGGGTCAACTCGCGCCGTTCTACCGCAGCACCAGATCGCCAGCCCTTGCCGTCGATTACCTGTTCGTTCGCCAGAACCGTCATGTCCACCGGATCCCAGTTGACGATCGCGTTCTTGCGGTAGACCAGACCTTTTTCCATGAAGTCGATGAACATCGACTGCTGCTGGCCGTAATATTCCGGGTCGCAGGTGGCGAATTCGCGGGTCCAGTCCAGCGACCAGCCCATCGGCTTCATCTGCGCCTTCATGTCGGCGATGTTCTGGTAGGTCCAGTCTTTCGGATGCCCGCCAGAGGCCATGGCGGCATTCTCGGCCGGCATTCCGAAAGCGTCCCAGCCCATCGGGTGCAGCACGTTGTGGCCGGTCGCGAGTTTGTAACGCGCGATCACGTCGCCCATCGTGTAGTTGCGCACATGGCCCATGTGGATGCGGCCGGACGGGTAGGGGAACATCTCCAGCACGTAGTACTTTCGGCTCGAACTCATCGCGCTTTGCCGCGAAGGTTCCGGCCTTCTCCCAGGCCGCTTGCCATTTCTGTTCCACTTGGGTCGCGTCGTAGCGGGACATGTCTTTCGGTCCTTGGTCATGAAAACGCCGGGCGGGGCCCGGCGTCGTGATACTTGTAGCAGGGTCCGGGGTCTAGAGTTTGCCGTCGCGGATGCGAAGCTGCCGGGCGCGGGTCAGAATCGCATCCTCGACCGCCCGAACCGTCTGCGCGCTGACGGGCCCACCGCGCGATTGCAGCGCCACCTTCAGCGAGCGCGCCTCTAACGCCGCATCCTGAACGTAGACCGTCGCGCGATAGGCACGGCCGCCGCCCGGAGGCGTTCCGTATCCGGTGGATATCACGCCGGTGAACGGATCTGCCGTTTCCAGCGGCAGGAAATTCAGCACATCAAGCGACGCCGTCCATATGTACTTGTTCACCTGGATCGACTTGTTCGGATCATTGGCGTTCAGGAACAGATCCCAGATCGTCGAGCGTCGTTCCTGCTGCGGCCGCTGGGCAAGTGCCGCATCACGGTCTCCCCTGGCGCAAGACGACAGCGCCGTCAGCGTGGCGATCACAAGGCAAGACGTTATCAGCCCCTTAAGTTTCATATGCACGGCCCCTGCAACTCTGTTCCCGGTCCTTTAGCCTCTAGTAGCGAAGGCCCGTTACGGCGACAAGGTTTTGTTCACCTTTGCCATCCCGCAACCGGCGCGCTGCCACAAGAAACCCCGGATTTCGGCCCACAAATGCCACTGTGGCAAACCTGCACCATTATTCCAGACATCGCGCAGCCGGTGTGACTGCTGCTTGAATTCAAAAGGGCAAAGGGTCAGAGAGTGAGCATCGGCTTGATTCAGAATATCTGGGTTAAGGCTAGTTGGAACAACTTAGAAAATCTGAGGGAAACACGATGAAAAAAATTCTCTTCGCAACCACGGCTCTTGTAGCCACCGCGGGGTTCGCATCGGCAGAGGTTGCTCTGTCCGGTTATGCCGAAATGGGTATCGTTGGCGGCTCCGACATTGAAACACAGTTCTGGAATGACATCGACGTCAAGTTCACCCTGTCGGGCGAAACTGATAGCGGCCTGTCCTTCGGCGCGACCATTGATCTCGACGAAGTCACCAATGCTGGCGACGACAATGGTATCCCGGCGACTGCCAACGATGCTTCCGTCTTCGTATCCGGCTCATTCGGCACGCTGACCATCGGTGACACCGACGGTGCGTTCGACTGGGCGATGACCGAAGTCGGCCGCGGCACCTCGCTTGCTGACGACCACACCACGCACGCTGGCTTCAGCTTCAACAGCGGCTTTGATGGCACCTACGACGGTCAGATCGCTCGTTACGACTACTCGTTCGGCGATTTCTCGGTCGCAGCTTCGGCTGAGTTGGATGATACCGGCGCAGGCGATGCCGTACTGGGCATTGGTTTCAAGTACTCCACCGATCTGGGCGGCGTTGCTCTGGGCCTCGGTCTGGGCTACCAGCACGTCGACAGCGACAATCAGATCGTCGGTGTGAGCGTTGCTGGTGACATGGACAATGGCATCAACTTCAACCTGAACTACTCTGACGGCACCGTCGGTGGTACTGATGGGACGCACGTTGGTGTGGGCCTCGGTTACTCGATGGACGCTCTGCTGGTGCAGGTCAACTGGGGTCGTTTCGAAGTTGACGGCGGGCCGGATGTTGACGGCTACGGCCTGGTCGTGAACTACGACCTTGGTGGTGGCGCAGTCCTGATGGCTGGCTACGGCTCGGGCGACCTGCCTTCCGGCAACGGTGGCGGCGACGACACCTTCTCGGCTGGTATCGGCCTTTCGTTCTAATCCGACCCGGATTAGCCAAAATAGAAAGAGCGGGCCTTGCGCCCGCTCTTTTTCGTTTCTCTACGCGAAATGTCAGCGGAATTCCGGGTGCCCGTAAACTCGACACCGATTGCGCCTCATTGTAAGGCACCATAGGTGTTCGGCGATGCCGCTGCAGGAGACGCAAAAGATGCTACCTATCAACCCATCCCAGATTCCAAAGATTTATGCGGATGCGTTGAAATTGCATAACGCCGGCAAGTTCGATGAGGCGCTTAAGCATTATTCGGTAATCCTGCGCGCAAATCCCCGGATTGCCGAGGTGCATTTCCAACTCGGCCGGCTGTTCTTGACCGCCAATCAATACGCCAAAGCCGTTGAACATCTGAAAATTGCAGCGGGCATCAAATCCGGCGAACCGGCGATCTGGGCCGCCTATGGCGATGCGGTCGCCGAACTGACCGATGCTACCGAAACCAGCGAATGCCTGACCAGAGCCAAAGCGGCGGGTGTGCCGCCGCAGATCATGCTCGCGCTGCAAGACAAGCTGAACCCGAAAAAGACCAAATCAAAGACGGCCATTGGTTCGGCCCGAAAAGAGCAGATCGAAGCACTGGTTGCGCTTATGAAGGCCGGTGACTTCAGGCAGGCCGAAGCCGACGCGCTGAAGCTCTTGAAAAAACACCCGAACGTCGCGTTGATCGCCGACATACTGGCCAACGCGCAAGTCCGGCTTGGCAAGACCGATGAAGCGGCGGCCAGTTTCAAGAAGGCTATCGCGCTGGACCCGAATTATGCCGAAGCGCATAACAACTACGGCAGATTGCTGCTGGAACTCGGCCAGACCGACGAGGCTCTGCGCGAGACCAAGACCGCGCTGCGGCTTTTGCCGGGCTTAGCGCTGGCGCACCACAACCTTGGCGCCATTCACGCCCGACGAGGAGAGACCGCAGAGGCCATCCGGCGGTTCAGGAAGGCCGACGAACTGCGCCCGGGTTCGCCCGAAACGCTGCGCATGCTCGGCAATGCGCTGACCCGCGAAAAGAAGTACTTCGAAGCGGAAAAGGCTTTACTGGCATCCGTCAAACACGATGACCGCAACGCCGAAAGTTTCGTGTTGCTGGCTCAGGCGCAGGCCGCGATCGGCAAGGAAGCGCAGGCAATGGACAGTTTCCAGAGGGCGCTGGAGCTTGCCCCCGAATTCGGCTTCGGTCAATGGCCGCATGGCGCTGTTTCTGCAAACCATGGGCGAATTCGACAAGGCCGAGGGCCATTTTCGCAAAGCCATCGAACTGGATCCTGACAATGGTGAGAATTATCGCGTCATGGTCGCGTCCTACAAGCTGGCGCCGGATGACCCGCTGATCAGGCAGATGATCGACCGGTTCAACGATCCGCAGAATTCGGTCTCGAACCGTCGCCATTTGGGATTCGCGCTGTCAAAGGTCATGGAAGACACCAAGACCTACGATCAGGTCTTCAAGTATCTTCACCCAGCCAATGCGTTGATGCGGCAAGAGTTTCCCTATGACATCGCCACGCGAGAGAGGGAAGTCGAGGGCGTGATGGCGTTCTTTGACAAGCTCGACCTTCCCTCAATCAAGATCGAGGGCACCAGCGATTATGCACCGATCTTCGTGACCGGCCTGCCTCGGTCGGGCACGACCCTCGTCGAACAGATCATTTCAAGCCATAGTCAGGTCAGTGGCGCGGGCGAGGTCGGCTTTGCCGCGCGCGCCGCTCAGGCGCTGATCATGGGCGACAACGGCACGTTCAGGACATTCGAGGATGTTTCCCAAGGCGACATCGCCGCGTTGGGCCATGACTACGAAGCCTTCATGCGCCAGTCTTTCCCCGACGCACCGCGCGTTACCGACAAATCGATCCAGACCTTCACTTTCATGGGTTTGATCAAGCTGGCCATGCCGAAGTCGCGGATGATTGTGGTGCGCCGTGATCCGCGCGATAATCTCTTGTCGATTTACAAGAACATGTTCGTCGATGGCACCCATCGCTACAGCTATAGCCTGTCCGATCTGGGCATCTACTACAAATTGTTCCTCAGGCTGATAGCTTTCTGGCAAGAACGCATGCCGGGCTGGTTCCATATCGTGGATTACGAAGATCTGGTCGCCAACACCGAGGAAGAATCTCGCAAGCTGATCGCTGCCTGTGGACTGGAATGGGAAGACGAGTGCCTGGCCTTCCACAAGAACACCCGGCGCGTCGATACGCTGAGTGTGTATCAGGTGCGCCAGCCGATCTATTCCTCTTCGCTGAAAGCCTGGCAACGCTATGAGAGCGAACTGGAAGAGCTGTTCGAGGCCCTAAAGTAACCCCCAAGCCGATTGGAGATCACGATGGGATTAGCCGATGTCGTCGCCCGCATCCATGCCGCAGAAACCCGCGTCGGCCGTGTTGTCGGGTCCACCAAGCTGATCGCCGTTTCCAAGATGCAGCCGGACGAGCGCGTGGTGGCGGTTTTGGAGGAAGGGCATCGGCTGTTCGGAGAGAACCGAGTGCAAGAGGCCGCGGGCAAATGGCCGGAGTGGCGTGAAATCTACCCGGATGTGGAACTGCACCTTCTCGGGCCCCTTCAGACCAACAAGGCGCGGCAAGCGATGGAGCTCTTTCAGGCCATCCACTCTGTCGACCGCCCAAAGCTGGCGAACGCACTTGTGCGTCTGGCTCAGGAAATCGGACGTTGCCCAAAGCTGTTTGTTCAGGTGAATACCGGTGAAGAACCACAAAAAGCGGGTGTGCTGCCGGCGGCAACCGATGCTTTCGTAGCGAATTGCCACGCTATGGATCTGCCTGTGGTCGGGCTGATGTGCATTCCCCCGGTCCAAGAAGAACCGGCGCTGCACTTCGCGCTTCTGGCAAAGATCGCCGAGCGTAACGGGCTAAAAGAGCTGTCGATGGGTATGAGTGGCGATTTCGAAACCGCAGTTGCGATGGGCGCCACCTATGTCCGTGTCGGTTCGGCGATTTTCGGCGACCGGCCCTAGCGGCGCACGATCAGACGAGTTCCAGGCACCGCATGTCGGGCGATCCGGGCAAGATTGTCCATCCGAAACGCGACGCATCCCTCGGTCGGAAAGCCGGGCCGACGCCAGCGGTGCAGGAAGATCGCCGACCCCGCACCCGGAACAGGATTGCGCCAGTTCCAGTCTGTCAGCAGGATGATGTCGTAAAGGCGATCGCCGCGCCAAAGCGCCTCGTGGCTGAATTCACGCGGGGACTGCACAAGTTGATTGTAGGCCGGGTCACGGGGATCGTCTGACCAGCAATCGCCCAGCCGAAGCGGTTTCGCCCAGGTGTTCGGCGGCTCGACGCGATCCGCGCGATAAAGGCATCCGACGATGTGATGCAACCCGGCGGGGGTCGCGCCATCACCCTCTTGCTTTGCCAATGTGATGCCACTCTTGCCGATGGAACAGGGAAAGCGCTGCCCCCTGAAATGAACACCGCCCGATGTCAGCACAAGATCGTCCGGGGTCACAGGATATGTCCGGATTTCTTGGCTTTTGTGTCGAGATACTTGGCGTTCAATGGGTTCAACCCGACCTGCAATGGCACGCGCTCGACAACCGAAATCCCGTTGGCCGCCATCATCCGCACCTTCGCCGGATTGTTGGTCAGCAACCGGACCGAATCAAAGCCCATTTCTTGCAAGATGCCCGCCCCGATCCGAAAATCGCGCTCATCATCCTCGAATCCCAATCGGTGGTTCGCCTCAACCGTATCGAAGCCCTGATCCTGCAGCGAATAGGCCCGCATCTTGTTGGCAAGTCCGATCCCGCGGCCCTCTTGATTAAGGTAAAGGAGCACGCCCGTCCCCTCATCGCCCATCTTGCGAAGCGCCGCACGCAACTGGGGCCCGCAATCGCATTTCAGGCTCCCCAAGAGGTCGCCGGTGAAACATGCGGAGTGCAGCCGTGTTAGAACCGGTTTGTCCCGGTCAGGCCGCCCGATCTCAATGGCATAATGTTCTTCTGCGCCATCTTCGGGCCGAAATACGTGCAGGCGGCTGTTTTCTGAAACCTCCAGCGGCAATTGGGCGCTGACTACGGAATGCAGCGGGCTGAGTGCCGACAAGATCGGGTTTGCCTGATCAATATCAATCACCGTAAGCTGATGTTCTTTGGCAAACGCGGCAGGCCCCAGAAGGTCCACAACCAGAACCGCAGGCAGCAACCGCGCCTCTTTGGCCAGCAGGATCGCGGCGCGGTGCAGCATCGCGTCGCCTTCGCGCACCGATGACAGAGGGCCCTTCATCGGCGACCGCAAATCCCCGGAAGGATCGGCCAATGCGCCGATCCAATCCAGATCGGCGCCGTCGGGAAGGGCGATCCGCGCGATATCGCCATCATAACTGCGGGCCTTCAGCGTCTCCGCTCGTCGCGCCGTGATTGCCAGAACCGGATGCCCAATGGCGGCGAAATCCGACAGCCGACCCCTGTCGAGCGTCTCTACCGGTACCGCCAATGCGCCACGCCCGGCCTCGGTAATGACAATTGGCACGCCCATGCGGAAATCTGCCCGCGCGCGGGCCAGAAGTTCTGTGATGGTCGGGGCAAGGGTCATTCGGATTCCGCTGGTCTTTGACCGATGCTTTAGAGTGATTTGTAGCAATATGAAACATTTGCCGTGAATCCGACACGTCCGCGTGAGCCGTTTGCAGCAAATCTTGTCGATCGCATGATCCTCGCACAAGTGTGAAAGGAACAACCCCGGAGGTTCACGAAATGGGCACTCTCAAAAAGATTCTTCTCGTCGATGACGACGACGACCTGCGCGAAGCACTCAGCGAACAGTTGGTCATGACCGAGGACTTCGATGTCTTCGAGGCCGATAGTGGCGCAACGGCCATGACCAAGGCCAAGGAAGCGATCTACGACCTTGTGATCCTTGATGTGGGTCTTCCCGATACCGACGGGCGCGAGCTGTGCCGCCGGATGCGCAAGCAAAACGTCAAATGCCCGATTCTGATGCTGACGGGGCATGACAGTGACTCCGACACAATTCTGGGGCTTGATGCCGGCGCGAACGACTATGTGACCAAGCCGTTCAAATTCCCGGTTCTGCTGGCCCGCATCCGGGCCCAACTGCGCCAGCACGAACAGTCCGAGGATGCGGTCTTCCAGCTTGGCCCATACACGTTCAAGCCCGCGATGAAGATGCTAATCACCGAGGATGAAAAGAAAATCCGCCTGACCGAGAAAGAAACCAACATCCTCAAGTTTCTCTATCGGGCTACCGAAGGTGTCGTGGCACGCGATGTTCTTCTGCACGAGGTCTGGGGCTACAATGCGGGCGTCACGACCCACACGCTTGAGACGCATATATACCGGCTTCGACAAAAAATAGAACCAGATCCGTCAAATGCCCGCCTTCTTGTGACCGAATCAGGCGGATATAGATTGGTTGCGTAGAGATCCCCTTGTGATGTCGGGGTTATGGCATCACACCTCCCTGTTGGACTGACCGGGCCCTCGGGTCCGGTCTTTTTTTGCACGACGTCAGGATATCGCTGCTAGGGTGCGCCCAACGGCAAGCCGTTAAGGGAAGAGGGACTCGTGGCGAACGTAAATCACCGGCCGGATTCGGTTCTGGATCTGTGGTTCCCGGATGACGGGCACCAGAACAATCCCGAAACGCACACCGCGTTCTGGAATACCCGGATGCAAGGCGGCATGGACGAAATTATTTGCAACGACTTCGCGGGGCTGACTATGGCCGCGGCGCAGGGCTTCTTGGACGCTTGGGCTGAAACGGCACGCGGCAGGCTGGCTTTGCTGATCGCGCTGGACCAGTTTCCCAGATCGCTTTGGCGAAATACGCCAGCTGCGTTCGGCCAAGACATCAGGGCCACCCGGTTAGCGCTGGAGGGGATTCGAAACGGCCATTATGACGCGCTGGGCGCGCCGTGGGAAAAGCAGTTTTACATAATTGCTGTTTCGCACTGCGAGGGGCCTGACCATCTGGAACGGATGGACGTGCTGGTCGAGATGTCAAATGAGCTTGCCAAGACGATGCCTGACAGCCTGCAACTATTTCGGGAAAGAAGTGTTGCGCAGGCCGAACGGGTGCGCGGCATTATCCAGATGTTTGGCAGGCACCCCCACCGCAATCCGATCCTCGGCCGCGTTTCGACACCCGCAGAGGAGGCCTACATCGCCACCGGCGATTTCCCGCATCTGCGCAAGGTTCAATCCGCCCCCGAGACTTGAGGCTGCGTTATCCTGCGGCTAGGGTCGCCCAAACCCAAACCGGAGACCGCGATGCCTTTCACACTTGCCACATGGAACATCAATTCGGTTCGGTTGCGCGAACCGCTGGTGCTGAAACTATTGGCAGAGGAAGGCCCCGACATCCTGTGCCTTCAGGAATGCAAGAGCCCCGTGGACCTGATTCCGACCGAAGGCTTTGGCGCCCTCGGCTACAAGTATATCGTTGCGCGTGGGCAAAAGGGCTATAACGGCGTTGCGATCTTGTCGAAACTGCCGATCGAGGATGTCGGAGATCGCGATCTGGCGAATTTGGGACATGCGCGCCACGTTTCGGTCAAGCTGGAAAACGGAGTGACGATTCACAATTTCTACGTGCCCGCGGGAGGCGATATTCCCGACCGCGAGGCCAATGTGAAATTCGGGCAGAAGCTGGATTACCTTACCGAAATGCGCGACTGGTTTCATGGCGAAAAGCCATCGAAATCCGTCCTTGTGGGCGATCTGAACATCGCCCCACGCGAGGATGATGTGTGGAACCACAAGCAATTGCTGAAGATCGTCAGCCACACGCCGATTGAGGTCGAGCATCTCGCCGCTGCCCAAGGCGCAGGCGATTGGGTTGATGTGACGCGTCAGGATATCCCCGAGGGCAATCTCTATTCATGGTGGTCCTATCGCTCGCCCGATTGGGATGCCGCGGACAAAGGGCGGCGGCTGGATCATGTCTGGGCGACCAAAGACATCGCTGGGGCGGCGCATGGCTCTCGGATCATGCGCGCGGTGCGCGGGTGGGAACAGCCATCAGATCATGCCCCGGTTTTCGCTTCGTTCGATCTCTAGCGCGGCGCTGCTTGCGCCCCGCGACAACCACGTTTGCTGGCCCCTGACCTTGCACATCGCCCATTGATACTCCATCTAGACGTCCAAAGCTGAAATTGGCGGAAGGACTTGGACATGCTGGAATTCGGACAGAGCCCCGCTGCCCCCGACGCGGCGGACGATTTGATCAAGGATGTGACAGAAGCCACCTTCATGGCGGATGTCGTGGACCGGTCGAAAGAGATCCCGATCATCGTCGATTTCTGGGCGCCGTGGTGTGGGCCCTGCAAGACGCTTGGCCCAATGCTTGAACAGGCGGTGACCGCGGCCAAGGGCAAAGTTCGTATGGTCAAGGTCAACGTTGACGAGAATCAGCAGATCGCGGGGCAACTGCGCGTTCAGTCAATTCCGACAGTCTTTGCGTTCTGGCAAGGACAGCCAGTCGATGGCTTTCAAGGGGCTGTGCCGCAGTCCGAGATCAAAACCTTCGTTGATAAGCTGGCAGCGCTGGCCGGCGAGGGCGATGGTGGACTGTCAGAGGCTTTGGAAGCCGCCGAGGCAATGCTGGCCGAAGGTGCGGCGGTTGATGCAGCGCAGACCTTTGCCGCGATCCTGGGCGAAGAGCCGAATAACGCCGCTGCTTATGGCGGTCTGGTGCGCGCGCATCTTGCCATGGACGATGTGGATCAGGCAGAGGCGATCCTGAACGGCGCTCCGGCCGAGATTTCCAGAAGCCCAGAGCTTGAGGCGGCGCATGCACAGCTTCAATTGGCAAAGCAAGCCGTCGACGCGGGCCCTGTCGCCGATCTGCGGGCGGCGGTAGAGGCCGACCCGGACAACCTGCAAGCTCGCTACGATCTTGCCACCGCGCTGCACGCCTCGGGCCAAATCCAGGAGGCGGTGGACGAATTGCTAACGCTTTTCGGGCGAGACCGTGAATGGAACGGTGGCGCGGCAAAGGCACAGCTCTTCACGATATTTGATGCGCTCAAGCCACAAGATCCGATCGCGCTTCACGGACGCCGGAAATTGTCGTCGATGATATTTGCCTGATCGCCGGGTCGGTCTAGCTTTACGCTATGTTTTCCGCCGCAGATCTGCCCTCGACCATTCCGGTCTTTCCGCTTCCCGGCGCTTTGCTGTTGCCGCGTGCAAGGCTACCACTGCATATTTTCGAGCCACGTTACCTGGCGATGCTGGATGACGTGCTGAAAACCCCGCATCGCCTAATCGGAATGATTCAGCCATGTGGCGGGCCCGGCGGCCAGAACAGCCTGCATGCGATCGGGTGTGCCGGACGCGTCACTGCATTCTCGGAAACCGAGGATGGCAGGTACATGATCACGCTGACCGGGATATCGCGGTTTCGCGTCGTTAAAGAGGTTGAAGGGTTCGCGCCCTATCGCAAGTGCAACGTCAAATGGCAGGGCTTTGAGCGTGATCTGGGTGGTAACGAACGGGACAAGCTTCTTGACCGCCCCCAATTTCTGGCGCTGCTCAAGCGCTATTTCGACGCCGAGGAAATAAGAACCGAGTGGGACGCGCTCTGTCAGGCAGAGGATGAGTTGCTTATCAACTCGCTCTCGATGCTTTGCCCACTTGACCCGGAGGACAAACAGGCTCTTCTGGAAGCACCGTCGCTGATGACACGGCGCGAAACGCTGGTGA
Source organism: uncultured Alphaproteobacteria bacterium (assembly GCA_963714615.1). Taxonomy (GTDB): domain Bacteria; phylum Pseudomonadota; class Alphaproteobacteria; order Rhodobacterales; family Rhodobacteraceae; genus JAHEAO01. The sequence continues at coordinate 215,185 of CAVQOV010000015.1, forward strand.
CTTTTCTGGAATTTGCGATGCGCGGCGGCTCGGGCGAAGAGGTGATGCAATGAGCGATGAGCCTAATTTTGACCGCCGTATGATCGAGGCGCTGGTGTGCCCGCAAACCCAGGCGACGCTCTCTTACGATGCCGAGCGTCAGGAACTGATCTCGAAGAAGGCCGGTCTGGCCTATCCAATTCGCAATGGCATCCCAGTCATGCTGGTGGATGAGGCGCGGACAATCGACTAAATCGGTCGACCTTGCAGAAGTTTTGGCAGATCTCCGGTCAAACCTGCGGCTTCACGGATGAATGTGCGGCGCAGTCCGGGCAAGCTATTGACCAGACCCAATCCCAGATCGCGCCCCAACCGCAAAATGCTATTGTCATTTGAAAACAATCGGTTGAACGCATCCGTCGCGGCGGCCAACGTAGCGGTGTCGAAACGGCGCCATTGCTGATAGCGCGTCAGAACGTCGATCCTTCCGAAATCCTCGCCGCGCCGCCGCGCCAGCGCCAGAACCTCTGCCAAAGCTGCAACATCTTTTAGTCCGGCATTCAGCCCCTGACCCGCGATCGGATGTACGCCATGGGCCGCATCGCCCACCAGCGCCACCCGCTCGGCGACGAACGCATTGGCCAGTGTCAGGTCAAGCGGATAGCGTAAAGCGCTTTCCGGCAAGCTCGATCCGCCCCAGAAAATCGCCAAAGCGCGGGCGCAGAACATCCAGATAGTCGGCATCGTTCAGCGCTTGTATTCGCGCGGCTTCGGCGGTGGTTTCCGTCCACACGATGGACGACCTGTTGCCGGGCAGCGGCAGGATCGCCAGCGGACCAGGCGGCATGAAGAACTGATGCGCGATGCCGTGATGCGGCTTTTCGTGGCCGATGGCGCAAACCAGCGCGGTCTGTCCATAGCTCCAGCCCGTCCGCTTGATGCCGGCGCGCTCTGCCGTGCCCGATTTGCGACCGTCACAACCGATCAGAAGGCCCGCCCGCAGCGTCTTGCCGGATCGCAACGTTAGCGTGACACCCGAGCTATCAACGTTCTGCGCAATGACGCTATCTTGACTGATCTGCGTTATCGCGTCCGACGCGCCCATCGCCTGCATCAACGCCCGACGCAGATATCGGTCCTCGATCATGTATCCCATCGGGCCTTCTTCGATCTCGGCGTGGTCGAACTCCAGAACGAAAGGCGAGGGGCCTTCGCCCGGACGCCCGTCCGTCACTTTGATCTGCAGGATCGGTTGCGACTGATCTGAAACCGAGGGCCATACGCCAAGCGCCTGTCAGCAATCGCTGCGAGGTCAGCGCCAGCGCATAGCCACGACCATCAAAGCTGTCGCTTTGCTTGTCCGTCGCAGGAACGGGATCGACCACAGTTACCGAAAACCCGACACCGGCCAACGCCAGCGCCAGCGCGGATCCGTTCAGGCCACTGCCGGCGATCAGGATATCGGTATCGAGGCTTCATCGCCTCCAATATGATTGTGCGGTCGGGATTGTCCATGCGCCGTCGTGCCGCTACCGTCGACTCACGCATTCGCGGAGGGCGGCGGGATGAGCGATACTTGGCTGACGAATGACGGCAGCGGATCTTGGGGCGCGGCATCGGCGCGGCAGCGATTGACCCGCTGGACCTGGCCAAGACCTATCTTGAAGGCGATTGCCGACCATCCTTTGCGCGATCGCATTTATGTCCGCGTCACGGAAGTCCGCGCACTGGCAGAAGCAGCGGCCGCTTCGGACCGCGCCCGAGTCGGGGCATCGGCTGTCAGCCTTGGACGGCGTGCCGATTTCTTGGAAGGATCTCTTCGACACCGCAGGCATCGCCACCGAGGCCGGCTCGGCCCTGCTGCGAGGCCGGACGCCCGACCGAGACGCTGTCGTCTTGCAGAACGCGACCGCTGCCGGATTGGTTTGCTTGGGCAAAACCCATATGTCGGAACTTGCCTTTTCTGGTCTTGGCTACAATCCGATCACGGCCTCGCCGCCTTCGGTCAACGATCCCGATGGCGTGGCGGGCGGTTCTTCTTCCGGGGCCGCAGCCTCGGTTGCGTTCGGGCTGGCCGCAGCGGGCATCGGTTCGGATACCGGCGGTTCTGTCCGCATGCCGTCTGTCTGGAACGATCTTGTGGGTCTGAAAACCACGTCGGGGCGGTCTATCTTTGGAAGGTGTCGTGCCGCTCGCGGCCAGCTTCGACACGGTCGGTCCTTTATGCCGCAGTGTCGAGGATGCCGCCCTTTTGCTGGCGGTTCTTGAAGGCGCGAAATCCCGCAACTGATCTTGCCGGGGCGTCAATGGGCGGAGTGCGATTGCTGATCCCGACCAACGACATCTTCGAAAACGTCCGCGAAGCAGCCCTTGGCGGGGTTCAATAGCGCCGTGACAACGGCTGCAGTCGGCGGGCGCAACGGTTGACCGGCAGCCGATAGCCTGCATCGAGCCCGCGACTGAAGCTTGTCGCCGATCCTATTTGCGACCGAAGCATACGGCACCTGGAAAGACCAGATCGAGGCCGCGCCGGACAAGATGTTCGCACGAAATTCTGGAACGCTTTCGCGCCGGTGGAAACTTCAGCGGCGCAGACTTTGTGCAGGCATGGCAAGCAGCTTAGGCATCTGCGAACGACAATGGGCCAAGGCGACCGCTGCCTATGACGCGGTGATTCTGCCGACCACACCCTCGCTGCCACCAAAGATTGCGCGGCTTGCCAGCGATCACGACTACTATGTCACCGAAAACTTGCTGGCGCTGAACAACACCCGCATCGGCAATCTCATGGGACTTGGCCAGTCATGACACTGCCGACCGGCGTGCCCTTCGACGGGGATCATGTTCCTGACATCGCCGAATTCGGAAGAGCGGTTGCTGCGGCTGGCGGCGGCGGCAGAAGCGGTTTTGGCCTAAAAGCAACATATTCGTACGACAAGCTGTCGATTTTTGCGGCGTTTTTCTGGACCAGACGGCTTTCCCCCGGTATCTTTCAGCAAAACGGGACGCAACGATCCCGAACTTGAGGCAGACATGACGTTTCCAGAGCGGTTTTCGAACCTGCCAGAATACGCCTTTCCGCGTGTGCGGAGCCTTCTCGACGCTCATGCGCCGGGCGGGGATGTTGTTCACATGACCATTGGTGAGCCGAAACACCCGTTTCCCAATGGGTTAGCCAGATCATCGCCGACAATGCATCGAGGCTTCGGCAAGTACCCGCCGAATGATGGAACGCCAGAACTCCGCTCCGCGATTGCGGCCTGGATCACAGCGCCGCTACGGCGTTGCAGGTCGATCGCCGATACCCAGATCATGGCGCTGAACGGTACTCGCGAAGGGCTTGTTCAACGCCTGTATCGCACTTTGCCCGGAAACGACCGCCAAGGGTCAGCGGCCCATCGTGCTGACCCCGAATCCATTCTACCAGGTCTATGCCGTCGCGGCCGCGGCGGTTGGGGCGGAATGCGTCTTTGTTCCCGCAACGGCCGCCACCGGGTTCCTTCCGGACTATGCCGCGCTGGCAGCCCGAGGTTCTGAACCGAGTCGCAATCGCCTATATCTGCTCGCCCTCAAACCCGCAAGGCGCGGTGGCAACGCGCGATTACTGGCGCAAATCTGATTGAACTGGCCGAACGTTACGATTTCCAGATTTTCGCGGATGAATGCTATTCTGAGATTTACCGCAACTTGCCACCGGTCGGCGCGATCGAGGTCGCGGCGGAATTGGGCGCAGACGCCGAACGGGTTGTGATCTTCCATTCGCTATCAAAGCGCTCGAACCTGCCGGGCCTGCGGTCCGGCTTTGTCGCGGGCGGGCCGGAAAGCATCCGCCGGATCAAGCAGCTGCGCGACTTCGCCGGCGCACCCCTGCCGCTACCGCTGCAAAAGGTCGCCGAGAAGGTCTGGGCGGACGAAGAACATGTTACCGCCAATCGCGCGCTCTACGCCGAGAAATATGAAGCTGCGGATCAGGTTTTTGCTTCGATTCAGGGCTGCAAGACCCCGGATGCCGGGTTTTTCCTGTGGCTGCCGGTCGATGATGGCGAGGCAGCCGCGCTTCGGCTGTGGAAAGAAACCGGCGTCCGGGTTCTGCCCGGCGCCTATCTCAGCCGGGATGTCGGCAACGACAATCCGGGCAAAGGCTATATAAGGGTCGCGATGGTGGCCCCAAAACAAGAAATGCAGCGCGGGCTGATCAAGCTTCGCGACTGCTTGTATTCGTGAGGAACAGGTAACAATGGCATCCTATCAGGCACGGCAACGCGATCCACTTCTGGACAGCGATACCCAGGCAATTCTGGAACGTCGCGGCAAGGAACTGCTGGGCGTCGGACTTGCTGCTCGCCGGGGTCGTCGCCGCGATGATCCTTGGTTCCTACTCGCCAGAGGATCCAAGCTGGATGTCGGCCACCGACGAACCGGCGCGCAACCTCTTGGGCCGCTTCGGCGCTTCGATCGCGTCGCCGCTCTATATCATTTCGGGCGTCGGATCCTGGGGCATCTGCCGCCGTGCTGATCGCCTGGGGCGCGCGGTTCCTGTTCCACCGGGGCGAAGAACGGTCCTTCGGCCGCGTGATCTTCGCGCCGATCGCCGTCGCGCTGGCCTCGGTCTACGCCTCGACCCATGTGCCCGGCAGCGACTGGACCCATTCCTTCGGACTTGGCGGCTTGTTCGGCGACACGGTTCTTGGCGCGATCCTTGGCGTCGTGCCGATCAAGGCCACGCTGGGGCTGAAGGTCATGGCGCTATTGATGGCGCTCGGCACGCTGGCGATGTCGTTGTTCGTGCTGGGTTTCACCCTGGTCGAACTGCGCCGCATCGGCCGGTTCCTTGGGATCGGCGTGATCATGGCCTATGCCACGCTTCTGCGCCTGACCGGCAAGGGCGCGATAGGTGCCTGCGGCCGCACAGCATCTGCGCGAACGCCAAGCGGAGCGGCGGTTCGAACGGCAGAGCAATCATGCCGAAACGGCGGTCTTGGGGTATCCAGAGCCGCAACATTTCGACCCTGCCCAACCGTGGTTCGCGCGGCGCCACGACGAGCGCCGTTGCACCGCGACCCGGCCGGGACTGCGCGCAGAACCCACGGTGACGGCCCCCAGTTTCGCTGGGTTTACCAAGCCGCAGGCCGAACCGAAACCCGGCCTTCTGGCGCGGGTTCCATCCTTGCTGAAACGCGCGCCGGCTGCGGTTGTGCCAGAGCAGCGGCCGACGCTGGCGATGGCGGACGATTTCGGTGATCCGCGGATCAAGGCAAAGATCGCCGATGTTCTGAAGAACCGTGTCGGCAAGGATCCCTGCGGCAACAACCATTCGCACCGAACCGCCCGTGGCTGGCCGCGATCCGCACGGGGCGCAACCGATGGTCTTGTCGCAACCTACGGTTCCGGGTGCCGGAAGAACGATACCAGCGGATTTGCCGCAGATGGAAATCGAGGACGAGTCTGTATGCCGATCCGTTGCTCGATGACGAACCTGACGACTACGATTACTCGCAGCAATGCCAAGTGCCGCCGATCCCCGATCCCAAGAAGGTCGTCCAGCACGCGCTTCGCAAACCCGCCCAACCCTCGCGTCAGGCCCAGGCCGAGGCGCAGCCAGCGTCTGCAAGTTCGAAGATAGGGCATCCGCATACGAAACCCCGCCGCTGAACCTGCTGACCAGTCCGGATCGGGATCGAACGGCATCACTTGTCCGACGAGGCGCTGGAAGAAAACGCGCGGATGCTGGAATCGGTGCTGGACGACTACGGTGTAAAGGGCGAGATCGTTTCAGTTCGCCCCGGCCCCGTTGTCACGATGTACGAATTGGAACCAGCGCCGGGCCTGAAAGCCAGCCGGGTAATCGGTCTGGCAGATGATATCGCTCGGTCGATGTCGGCGCTGTCGGCACGTGTGTCGACTGTGCCCGGGTCGTTCGGTCATCGGCATCGAACTGCCAAACGAAAACCGCGAAAAGGTGGTGCTGCGTGAAATCCTCGCCGCCCGCGATTTCGGCGACAGCAACATGCGCCTGCCACTGGCGCTGGGCAAGGATATCGGCGGCGATCCGATCGTCGCGAACCTCGCCAAGATGCCTCACCTCTTGATTGCCGGAACCACCGGTTCGGGCAAATCCGTGGCGATCAACACGATGATCCTGTCGCTGCTTTACAAACTGACGCCGGATGAATGCCGCATGATCATGATCGACCCAAAGATGCTGGAACTTGTCCGTCTATGACGGCATTCCGCACTTCTGTCCCCCGTCGTGACCGACCCCAAGAAGGCGGTTGTCGCCCTGAAATGGGTCGTCGGCGAGATGGAAGATCGCTACCGCAAGATGTCGAAGATGGGCGTGCGCAACATCGAGGGCTTCAACGGCCGGGTCCGCGACGCGCTGGCCAAGAACGAGATGTTCAAGCGCACGGTGCAGACCGGTTTTGACGATGAAACCGGCGAACCGGTGTTCGAGACCGATGAATTCAAGCCCGAGACGATCCCCTATATCGTCGTCATCGTCGACGAGATGGCCGACCTGATGATGGTCGCGGGCAAGGAGATCGAGGCCTGCATCCAGCGCCTTGCGCAGATGGCGCGGGCGTCCGGCATTCACCTGATCATGGCCACGCAGCGCCCCTCGGTCGATGTCATCACCGGCACGATCAAGGCCAACTTCCCGACCCGGATCAGCTTTCAGGTCACCTCGCAAGATCGACAGCCGCACCATTCTGGGCGAACAGGGCGCCGAACAGCTTGCTGGGCATGGGCGACATGCTGTTCATGGCGGGCGGCGCCAAGATCACCCGCGTCCACGGACCTTTCGTCAGCGACGAAGAGGTCGAAGAGATCGTCAACTTCCTCAAGAGCTTCGGCCCGCCGGAATACATGAGCGGCGTGACTGAGGGCCAGGACGAGGATACCGAAAGCAGCATCGACCTGGTGCTGGGTCTTGGGCGGCAATACCGATGGCGATGACGCGCTTTACGATCAGGCCGTGCAGATCGTGATCAAGGATCGCAAATGCTCGACCTCCTACATCCAGCGCAAACTGGCGATCGGCTACAACAAGGCCGCGCGTCTGGTCGAGCAGATGGAGGACAAGCGGCCTGGTCAGTGCCGCGAACCACGTCGGCAAACGCGAGATTCTGGTGCCCGAGCAGTAACAGGCAAGTCTCTGCTTTGTGAAAAATCGGGACGTGCAGGCGGCGGTGGCAATCGCTAGATAGGACGCATGAAACACCTGCGCCTTATCCTCGCCCCGCTCATCGTGTCTTTGCCTTGGCGCCGCCTGCAACTGCCGAAAAGCTATCGCTTTCGGCGATCTCGGACTATCTGAACAAGCACTGACCGCGGCCGAGGCGGAGTTCACGCAAGTCAACGACGATGGCACGATCTCGACCGGCAAGATCTTTATCAATCGACCGGGCCGCATTCGCTTCGAATACAATCCACCGGACGCCAGCCTGGTCATGGCCGGATCCGGCGAGGTCGTCGTCTTCGATACCAAGTCCAACGCCGCGCCAGAGCGGTTTCCGCTGGCCAGCACGCCGCTTGCGATCATCCTGAAGCCGACCGTCAACCTGGGTCAGGCCCGCATGGTGGTCGGCCACACATCGGACGCGACGACGACGACTGTGACGGCGCAGGATCCCGACCATCCCGAATACGGCAATATCCAGCTTGTCTTCACCGACAACCCGGTCGAACTGCGGCAATGGATCGTTACCGATGCTGCGGATCAGCAGACGACCGTCATCCTCGGCGAACTCAAGACCGGCGGCACCATGAGCCCCCGGATGTTCGACATCCGCGGAGAGTTGGAAAAACGCGGCTTCTGATCAGGCCTTGCCGCAGGAAATCAGCTGGGCGTGATAGTTGAGCGATCGCTGCCCGACCTCACCCGCGATCCGCATCAGCCATGCTTTTGACCTTGTGGCTGCCACGCGCATAGCCGGTCCGGCCCTCGTGATAGGCCAGATACTGGTTCTGCGCATCTGTCAGCGGAATCCCAAGATCGCGGTTCGATTGCGCCATGTACCAGCCCATGAAATCGGTCGCATCCTCGATATCGTCGCGTTTGGCGCGGCGGTTTCGGGTCGACCTGCTGATACTCCTCCCACGTGCCGTCCAGCGCCTGGCTGTAGCCGTAGGCCGAGGATTGGCGGCCCATCGGGATGATCCCCAACGCAAATTGATGCGGCGTGCGGGCGTTGCCGATGAATTTGCTTTCCTGATAGATCGTCGCCATCTGAACGGCGACCGGAACACCGTACTTGCGTTCGGTCCGCTGCATGGCCTTCAGGTAGTTCGGGCGCTGACTGACGATGCTGCAGGCGTTATCCAGATTGCGCGGCGCGGAATAGTTACCACTGCCGCACGCGGCCACCAAAACCAACAAAGCTGTCGCGCGAAGAAGTCTGCTCATCTGCCCCTCGCTTTTTTATTGCCAGGAGCATAGCCGAATACACGCGCCGGGTGAACGAAAAAACACGCCCCGTCAGATCACAAAAGCCAGAGTAAGCGGCAATGTGATCACTGAGATCAGCGTCGAGACCACCACGACGCCCGCAACGGCATTCGGCATCCGCCCCGTATTTCTCGGCCAGCAAGGTAGCTGGTGACGGCAACCGGGGTCGAGACTTGCAAGACCAGCACGCCGAACGGGCATCGGTGGCAGGCCGAACCACAGGCCGACGCCCCAGGCAATCGCCACGCAGAACGCGACCTTGGCGACCGACAGGAAAACCGGCAACCCCAGCCTGCCCGGCGACAGCCGCGCCAGCGCGACGCCCAGTGTGATCAGCATCAGCGGAATCGCCATCTGGCCGACAGTGAGAGTGTGTTGGTCAGGAACATCGGTGTTTCCCAGCCCTGCCACAAAAACAGCGCGCCCAGCAGAGTCGCGCCGACCAACGGTTCTTTGATGACCTTGAGCGGCGATCCGCCGCCCGACACCAGCCATACCCCGAACGTGAAGGAATAGACCCCCATGATCGCGAAGATCACGACTGCATAGCCCAGCCCCTCATCGCCATAGGCAAACAGCGCCAGCGGCAGGCCGAGGTTCCCGGTGTTGCCAAAGATCAGCGGTGCAAGATAGGTGCGCAAGATCGACGCGCGTGGCTCTTTACCAGCAGGAAAGCGGCCAGCGTCACCAAGGCCATAGGCGACAGACGGCTGGCCAACGAAACCGCCGACAAGGTCTGCGGGTCGATATCGGTCCGCATCAGTGCGGTAAAGATCAGACAGGGCACCGAAAGCGTCATCGCAAGCTGGGTGACGAACTGGACGCGGTACTCGTGTCCGGTCTTGACCCAGACAGAATCCGATCGCCGCCAACAGGAATACCGGCGCCACGATTTCAAGCACTGTCAGAACAAGGTTCACAGTTTGTTTCCTGTTTTTTCGGTTTGTTGCATGGACATAACCCCGATCTGGGGTCTACTAACAAGGTGTGAGGGTTGCAATGTGATGCTGAAAACGCGCGCGAAATATCATCTGGGCCAAGTTGTGCGCCACCGCAAACATCCGTTTCGCGGTGTGGTCTTCGATGTCGACGCGATGTTTTCAAATACCGACGAATGGTATGCAGCGATCCCCGAGGATAGCCGCCCGCTCAAGGATCAGCCGTTCTATCACCTGCTGGCCGAGAACGATCAAAGCTACTACGTGGCTTATGTGTCGGAACAGAATCTGGTGCCGGATTATTCCGGCGAACCGGTCGACCACCCCGATCTGCCCGACATGTTCGGCGATTTTGAGGATGGCCACTATCCGCTGCATTTCCAGATGAACTAGCGCTCGACCGCGCCGCCGCTGTCGCGCCAGTTGGCGAAACCACCTTCCAGTTCGGCGATGTCAGGCACCCCCATATCCCGCACGGCCTTCGCGATAGCGCCGAGCTCCAGGCGCTTGCGCAAAACAGCACCAACTTTCTGTCCGTCGCCAACGCCGCTTTGTGATAGGGGCTTTCCGGGTCGATCCTGAATTCCAGCATGCCTCGTGGCGCATGAAATGCCCCAGGAATGCGGCCCTCGCGCTCCAATTCACGAACGTCCCTGATGTCGACAAGCAACATCGCCTCGTCTGCGACGCCGCACCTTGCCACGTCGAAGGGCAACGTTTCGATCTCGGACATTGTGCGCCTGAACCAAGGTCTGCACCGACGTGATCGCCATATCAGTATCCTATCGCCGCGCCGTCCTTGCGGGGGTCCGAAGCGCCATGCAACGTTCCGGTCTCATGATCAATCAAGATCGCCTGCGCGCCGCCAAGCGGCCCATCGGGATCCACGACGGTGTGACCCATATCGGCCAGTTCCTGCCGCACTTTGACTGGAATAGCCGCGCTCAATCTTCATTTCGGCACCGTCCGCAAAGCGATCGCGGCGCGTCGATGGCGCTTTGGGCATCCATGCCGAAATCGACCATATTGCTCAGAAACCGAACATGACCGCAGGGTTGATAGGCACCGCCCATGACGCCGAACGGCATCGTCACCCGGCCATCTTTCCTCAGCATCCCCGGGATGATCGTGTGCATCGGTCGCTTGCCGCCGCCGGCCTCGTTCGGATGGCCCTTCTTCCAGGGTGAATCCGGCATGCCGCGGTTCTGGAAAAGAATACCGAACTTGTCCGAGGCAATAGCCGGAACCAAAGGCGTGAAGATCGAATAGATCAGCGACACCGCCATCCGGTCTTTGTCAACGACCGTCAGATAGATCGTCTCCTTGTGGATAGTTGTTGGCCTGCTCGGCAAGTCGACCGCGGCGCGTTTTGGGTCGATCAACGCAGCCAGTCGCCTGGCGGTATTTGGCGTCGAGCATGTGGTCCATCCGGGTTAAGAAATCCGCATCCGCGATGAACCGGTTGCGGGCGTCATAGGCCAGCTTCGCCGCTTCTGCCTCCAGATGTGCACGGACGCTGCCAACGGCATCAAGCGCCGCAAGATCAAATTGTGAAAGTATGTTCGCCATCAGAATCGCCGTCGCACCCTGACCGTTGGGCGGATGCTCGACCAGTTCGGTTCCCTGGTAGTGTCCTGACACAGGCTCGGTATAGTCGCAGGCCGTGGCGGCAAAATCCTCTAGCGTGTGATTGCCGCCAAGGCGCCTTGAGCGATGCGACCATATCTTCGGCTACTTCGCCTTCGTAAAACGCGGCGCGGCCATGTTCTGCGATACGGCGCAAGAACCTCGGCTTGCGCGACATGGCAGAAGATCTGTCCGGTTCTCGGGGCATTTCCGCTTCGCAGGTAAAACCGTCGGCATCGCCCTCAGCACATCGCGCGCAGCTGCCCAGTCTAGCGCGACACGCGGCGCGACCGGCACGCCCGCTTCTGCGTAGTGGATCGCGGGCGCCAGGCTGGCGGCCAGCCCGAGTTTTCCCCAATCCGCCGACAGCCTGCAAAATGCATCGACGGCCCCTGGGACAGTGACCGCTTCGATGCCCTCGGGCGGTATTTCGGCTAGTCCACGCGCGTCGCAGTTCGGCGCCGAAAGCGCCGCCGGGGCCCGCCTGATCCGTTCAGTGCGACGATCCGCTCTTCGCCGGCGGGTTTCAGAAGCACAAAACAATCGCCGCCGATCCCGGTCATCTGTGGTTCACAAATGCCCAGCAGAACCGCAGCGCGATGGCGGCGTCAACGGCGTTGCCGCCGTCTTCCAGAATGCGAACGGCGGTCTGTGCGGCCAGCGGATGCGATGTGGCGCAGATGCCGTTCGTCGACAATGACCGGTGGATCGCCCCGGCAGTTGAAAATCACGCGCCATCGTTCCCTCCCGTCAGCCGATCAAGCGTAAGCGGGATTCGGCAGCTGGTGCCAATGGTATGCGGGGAGATCAGACCTCGACGTCGCGCACTGGGTGGGGGCTGTTAAACGCGACGCCGAGGGAAGCTATATGCAGCTACAGCTTCCGTTCTCTGCCTACATTCTGTCCGCCATATGAACCGAATGAGGCGATTTGGCGGCAGGTTAACAAATCGTTGACGCGGCACCGGGAGACGCCGGCCGGCCTTGGGAAAGTACGCGAAAGCCTCTGCGCTGCCAGGCGGGCAACGCTTATCGTGCTGTGGAAACGCCCTGCAGATCTATCGCAAGGGACAGGTGATTGCGGTGTCCTCGCTCGTTCATAGACGACATCACGGGCCAGATCGCGGATCAGCGACCAGCCAAATCCACCTTCCGGCAGGTGGTTCATATCGCACTGCATCTCAGTCGGTTCCGAAACCGGCAAGTTGCCATCAGGCATTGCTCGACCGTCGTCGACGATCTTAACCAGTAGATCGGCTTGGCCGCGTACCACTTCGATATCGATCCGGCAATCAGGATGCTCCGCGCAGGCATGTTCGACGATGTTGTTCAGGATTTCTGCCATGACGATCTCGACCCGCGACAACATCGTTGTCGCTCAAATCATGCTCGGCCAGCGTGTTCCGCATGTCGCGCAGCGCGGCGCGCACCGCAAATGGGTCGCTGCAAAGCGTCAGCTTCATGCGCGGAACACTGCATGAAAAGTCGTGGCAGCCATTCGGCCTCCACTTTGATCGATCGGCCTAGCTTGCCAGTGTCTGGCTCGCCAACGGCCACCGTAGCTGTCTCATGGATCACGAAAACCGAATCCATCCGGGTCAGGCGAAAGACCTTTTCGACGGTCGGCGGACAATGCCGCGAGTTCCAAGACGACGTTCCGGCCCAAGCAGCTTCATCGCGGCGACGATGGCACCCAAGCCGCTGCTGTCGACGAAATCGACATCGGTCAGATCCAGAACCACGCGATCCGGGTCCACCTTCGGCCAGTTCGCGCATCCGGTCCTTGAAGGCGATCGCGCTGGCGGCATCAATCCGGCTTTCCAAGACCGTGATCAATGTGGCATCAGGAAATTGTTCCGCTGTAAGCTGCATGGCGGCCTCTGGTTGGTTGAGTTGCCCTGACGCTAGAGGACGCAAAGGTTACCATTCGGTTTGGTCCCAACATCGAATTTGAAGGAGATGCCGAAATGAAAGATGTGTTTATCGCTGGCGCCGCCCGCACACCTATGGGCGGGTTTCAGGGCGTGTTCGCCGGAACCGATGCACCGGCTCTGGGCGCTGTCGCGATTCGCGCGGCTCTGGACAATGCCGGGTACTGGCCCTGCGCGTGTCGAAGAGCTGATCATGGGGTGTGTACTGCCTGCGGGCAGGGCCAGGCGCCGGCGCGCCAGGCCGGCTTTGCCGCCGGGCTGGGCGAAGAGGTGCCCGCGACCACGCTGAACAAGATGTGCGGCTCGGGCATGAAGGCGGCGATGATCGCCTTTGACCAGATTGCACTGGGACAGACCGATATCGTGGTCGCTGGCGGCATGGAGAGCATGACCAACGCCCCCTATCTGCTGCCGAAGATGCGCGGCGGCGCGCGGATCGGCCATGGTCAGGTGATCGACAGCATGTTCCTCGACGGTCTCGAAGACGCCTATGACAAGGGCCGCCTGATGGGCACTTACGCCGAGGATTGCGCCGAAGCCTACCAGTTCACCCGCGAGGCGCAGGACGCCTATGCGCTCGGTTCGCTGGAAAACGCGCTCGAAGCGCAGAAAACCGGCGTGTTCGCGCAAAGAGATTGCGCCCGTGACCCTGATCACGGCCGACATGGCGAAACGGTAGTTACCGAAGACGAGCAACCGGGCAAGGCAAGGCCCGAGAAGATCCCGCATCTAAAGCCCGCTTTCCGCAAGGACGGCACCGTGACGCCAGCCAATTCCTCGTCGATCTCGGACGGTGCCGCGGCACTCGTGTTGACATCTCGGACAAGGGCGGGAAGGCTCCGCGCCCGGATCCTCGGCCATGCCAGCCATGCCCAGGCGCCCGGGCCTGTTCACCACCGCCCCGGTGCCCGCGGCGCAAAAGCTTCTGGCGAAGATCGGCTGGTCGAAGGATGACGTCGATCTCTGGGAGGTGAACGAGGCCTTCGCGGTCGTGCCGATGGCGTTCATGCATGAAATGGGCCTGCCGCGCGACAAGGTCAACGTGAACGGCGGCGCCTGCGCGCTGGGCCACCCGATCGGCGCTTCGGGCGCGCGGATCATGGTGACACTGCTGAACGCGCTGGAAACCCGCGGCCTGAAACGCGGCGATCGCCGCGATCTGCATCGGCGGCGGCGAAGGCACCGCCATCGCGATCGAGCGGGTGTAAGCTTCTTCTGTTCCGAAATATCTCGGGGGTGCGGGGGCTGGCCCCCGCATCGGCGATTTCCTGAAGACTCCGACATGACACTTGATTATCCGGCGCTCGCCGCGCGCATCGACAGCCTGACCGAAGGCGAGACCGACACCGTCGCGCTGATGGCCACCGTCGCCTGCGAGGTGCACCATTCGGACGACCGCTTCGACTGGACCGGCTTCTACCGCGTGACCGAACCGGACATGCTGAAGATCGGCCCGTACCAGGGCGGCCACGGCTGCCTGGTGATCCCGTTCTCACGCGGCGTCTGCGGCGCGGCGGCACGCACCGGCGAACTCCAGCTTGTCGCCGACGTCGACGCGTTTCCGGGCCATATCGCCTGCGCCTCATCGACCCGCTCGGAACTTGTCCTGCCGGTCAGGAACCGCGGCGGCGACATCATCGCGGTCTTCGACATCGACAGCGACCAGCCCGACGCCTTCACAAGCCACGATGCCGAACAACTTTCAAGAATTCTCGACAGGGTCTTCGCCGGATGACACTTCAAGGCTGGCTGGTCTTCGCGACCTTCTGGGTGCTGTTCGTCACCACGCCGGGCCCGAACGCGGTCAATTGCATCACCAACGGCATGACCTACGGTTTTCGGCGGTCGCTCTGGGGCGTGCTCGGCGATTCTCACGCAAGCGACAGCTGTTCCTTTTGCTCTCCGCACTGGGCGTCACCGCGCTTATCGCCGCGTCACCCGGCGCTTTTTCTTGCCGCCAAGCTGGTTGGCGCGGGCTTCCTCGTCTTTCTCGGCGTCCGCGGCTGGATCATGGCCGCGCGCCCGCTGACAGTCGATCCGGCCACAGCCGGCGGCGCGATCTACGGCCGGGCGTTCACCATCGCCACGATCAACGCCAAAAGCGTGGCCGGATATCTTGCCGCGTTCAGCCAGTTCGTGCAGCCGACGTGCCGATCTGGGGCCAGATGGCCGCGATCGTGCCGACGGCCCTCACGATCACCGCGCTCAGCTATTCCGGCTATACCGCGCTTGGCGCTTGGATGGGCGGCTGGCCTACGGCGCGGTGATGAACCTCTGGTTCCGACGGTTCATGGCGTCTTGCTTCATCGCGTACGGGCTTGATCCTGGGCCTTTCCAGCGGACCCGCCATCAGAGCCTGACGACGCCGGCCATTGGTTCCCCGTCAAGGCCATGCTACCCCGCGCCGATGGACAATTACGACCCACCCGCCGATCCCCTGAAGCATCCTCTACACGCGACCACCACCTCTCTGGTCGTCGACAAGCCTCCGGGCATTGCTCTCGGTCCCCGGCAAGGGCGAACACCTGTGCCGACTGCCTGCTCACCCGCGTGCAGGCGGCCTTCCCCGAGGCGCTGTTGGTCCATCGGCTCGACCGCGACACATCGGGCGTGATGATCTTCGCGCTGTCGGCCATGGCGCAGCGCCACCTCGGCCTGCAATTCGAGAAACGCCAGACCAAGAAGGTCTACTACGCCCGCGTCTGGGGCCATGTGGCCGAGAAGACCGGTACGCGTCGATCTGCCGATCATCGTCGACTGGCCGAACCGCCCGCTTCAGAAGATCGACCACGAAAACGGGCGGCAGGCCGTCACCGACTGGCGCGTCGTGCGCCACGACGACGAACGAGACCCGTGTCCGGCTTTACCCTCATACCGGCCGCAGCCACCAGCTGCGCCTGCACATGCGAGAGATCGGCCACCCGATCCTCGGCGACCCGTTCTACGCCACCGGCGCGGCGCGCGACTTTCCGCGCCTGATGCTGCACGCCGAAATCCTGCGCATCCGCCACCCCGAAGGCGGGCGGGGCATGAACTTCAGCGCGCCAACGCCCGTTCTGATCCTGCCAGCACTGGAAAACTCGTGCGGCACTCTGTCACTCTCTGCGTGCCGTGGCGCGCGGGGGTTCCATCGCGCCGCGCTCGGAACACATATCTGAACCGTGAAGCAACTCATGGAAACCGAAAGGACGACGCTATGGGACTTCGCATCAACGACACCATTCCAAATCTCGACGGTCGAAACCGATCAGGGCACGCTGAAGCTGCATGACTGGATCGGCGACAGCTGGGCAATCCTGTTCTCGCACCCCAAGGATTTCACGCCCGTCTGCACGACCGAATTCGGCGCCGTCGCGCAACTGGCCGACGAATGGAAGAAGCGCGGCACCAAGGTGATGGGGATCTCGGTCGATAGCGTCGAGGACCACAAGAAGTGGAAAGGCGACATCGAAAGCTATGCCGGCACCAAGGCCGGTTTTCCGATCATCGCCGACGAGGATCTGAAAGTCGCCAAGGCTTTCGACATGCTGCCCGCCGACGCCTATCTGCCCGACGGTCGCACGCCGGCCGACAGCGCAACGGTGCGTGTCGTGTTCATCATCGGGCCCGACAAGCAACTCAAGCTGTCGATGACCTACCCAATGAACGTCGGTCGCAACTTTGCCGAGGTGCTGCGCGCACTTGATGCGTTGCAGACGGCTGCGAAGGAAAACGTAGCAATGCCCGCGAACTGGAATATCGGGGACGACGTGATCATTCCCACGACCGTCAACAACGAAGACGCCAAGAAAAAATATGGCGAGTTCGAGACCGTGTTCCCCTATCTTCGCAAGACCAAGCTGCCGGCCTGACCTGAGGGTCGTGTTCCGGGCCGCCGGCAGAGCGATCCCCGTCGCGCGGCCCGGCCCGGACTCAAGCCGAATGCGCCGGGCCAGCGCCTGCCTCTCGGCGATTGCTTGCAATCGCGTGTCGGCAGTGCATTGCAAAGCAATGCACGAGAGACCGTCCGGGCAGGCTGGCGGTTCGGCATCCTTCGCGCTGACCTGTGAGGGAAGATGCCCGTGGCACCATGAAGTGCGACGCCCGGCCGTTGCAGCACCATCCCACGGGCAGCCTCCGGCCCGGCTTGCTGGCGGCAGCGCGCCGGCAACGGGCTTCACCCGACTTTCGCTGGACGATGCCTCGATGGCGGCAACGCGGGACTTAGCGCCATTTCGCTGCGGTTGCGCCAATGGCTGCTATCGAATTTCTAGATAAAGTAGGTGGTGTCCGAACACACCATTCCTTAACCTAACCCGATGTCGAGGGACGGAGGCTCAGCGCAATTGGAAGATGATATTGTAAACAATTGCCGTACGCTGGCGGCCAGCATACTCACAGAAGATGATGCACGTGCAAGGATGAGGTGTTGCAGGCGCGCTATCGGGCTAGGTCGAAGCGCTGTTAAGGCTTCCGAGAGCATGTCTGATGCAGACCTAACAGAAGTACAAAACACTCTTAGACTGGCGTACCGAGCCAGTCGAGGAACATACAATCCAAATGCATCAATAACAAAGTTGGCTAAGGTGCGGATGGAGCGCGCAGGGATCACTCGACTTCTAGTCGTCAGCGCGACATGAGGATGACGAAACTTCTCTCGCCACGGTGAAGGACCAGATTGCCGGGCTGTGGATCCTGGCCGAGAACTTTGGCAGAACAAACAGCCTGGGTCGGTGTCAGACGCGCCCTCGATGTAGGGCATGCGCCATGGCGACCAGAGCTGCTTCATCGCACCCGCCGATTGTAGCAGACAACCCCGGGTGGATCGGACGACGCCGAGAAACCGACACCCTGCGCCACGCGCTTCGGTACAATCGGCCCGTGGACCTGGGCCAGGAACTCCGTGCCCAGGCTGCCGACCGGCGGTCTCGGCGGGACGATCTACGTGTATCCGTCGATCGACAGCACCAATCTGCAGGCGGCCGCGCTGGCACGGCAAGGGGCGGCGCACGGGACCGTGGTGATTGCGGAAGCCCAGACCGAAGGCCGCGGCCGGGCGGGTTCGCACTGGGAATCCCGGCCTGGATCGTCGATCGCCCTGAGCGTGCGTCTCGTCTGCCCCGACCTCTCCGGGGGGAAACTGGCTGGTCTGCGCGCGCTGGCAGTGGCCCAGGCGCTGGAAGGCTTCGGGCTCCTGCCTCGAAAATCAAGTGGCCCAACGACGTCCTGCTGGGTGGCAGGAAGGTCGCAGCGTCTTGCCCGAAGCGGAGTTCTCGGGGAACCAGAGCTCGTTCGTGGTGTTGGGGATTGGCGTGAACGCCGGGAGCGGCTCGACGCCTTCGAATCATCGGTCGACTTCCCGGCAACCTCAGCGTAGGGCCGCCGGGCGCTGGATCGACAGGGCCGACCTGATCGTCAGGATCCTGGGGGAGCTGGGGCCTTGGATCGGCAAGTTGGAGACGGCTTCCTTCCTGTCGGCCTGGGAACGCAGGCTGGCGTTCGTGGGGGAGCGGGTGCGGGTCGAGTTCAGGGGGGACGGTCCCTGGTCGGAGTGCTGCTCGGCCTGGCCCCCGATGGGGCCGCCAAGCTCCGCCGGATGGACGGACAGGGAGTGCGACTGGTGGGGCGGAGGCCAGCGGCTGCGACCGGTTGACAGACGGGATGTTTGACTTAGACTCGTTTCCTGGAACTGGCGCAGGCCCCGAGGTGGCCCGAAATGTTCGACAACCTGCGTGACCTCACCGATCGACAGGCAGAAGCCCCCAAGCCGGCCGAGATGCCGATCGAAGAGTATCGGGCTCCGGGCAGCGGACGGTTCCTGGGGATGACGGCCGGGCAGCGGTTCGTCCTGTCGGCCCTGCTGTTCTTTGCCGTGATCCTTCTAGGATCGATGTGCCTGCTGGTGACCCAGCGGGTGATCGTGGTCTGACCCAACGGAACTCGGGAAGACAATGCGGCGCCCGGGCCTGGCCCGGGCGCCGCTTCGTCCGTCGGAAGTCTGCCCTCTAGGGGACCAGAACCAGCCTCTCCTTCGCCAGCAATTCCACCTGGGCGCGCCCGAAGGGAAGCGGGGCGTACTCGATCCTCGCCCACAGGGGCGCCATGTCGATGTAGTGAGGGTGGAAGGCGTGCCCCGACTGACCGGTCGTGTCGATCGCCAGGCTCCGTTCCCAGTCGCTCAGGTCGTAGATCGCCCGCATCGAGGCCGGGACCCAGGCGACCTGGTAGTCGGCTTCCAGCTCCCAGCCGGTGGCGTTGACGATCGAGGCGCCGCCGGAGGTCGGGAAAGGTCCACGATTGAACAGTGCTTCGATCGGGGCGATGCCCGACTCCCCCAACGTCTCGTTGCGGAAGGTGGCGCCATGGAGGGCGCCCCACGACCAGCGCCGCCGAGGTCGGGCCCAGGCGATCTTCGAGCTCCGCCACGGCGTCGCCGACGGCCAGGCGCAGGATTTCGTCGCGGGTCTCCAGGGGTCGAGTGCGCAGGTCGTCCCACCAGGGATCGGCTGGCCGTGACAGCAGGGCGGTGAGCACAGCGATCGCGCCATCATCTCCCGGGAGCCAACCCTCGGGAAGGTCGTCCCCGAAGGTCCGCAACACCACGTCGCGCCAGGTCGAGTTGAAGAAGGCCGCCGCGGGTGAGTCGGCCGCGTTCTGGTAGTCCCAGGGTCGCGCAGCAGGGAAACTGCGCTCATCAGTTTGTCGGCCTGCTTGCGGGCCGGATCGTCCTCGCCCGGTTCGTGGAAGTCAAGATCGATCAGATACGGTGTCAGCCGAGGCCCGGCCGGATTGTAGGAGTTGCCCTGGATGGCCCGCATGTCTTCCGCTGTCAGGGAGTTGGAGGCGCCCAGCAATTCCACAATCCGGTCGGCGCGATAGCCCAGGTCGTACTGGGTCGTGATCAGGTAGGGATACGAAGGCCCGACCACCCGGTTGTTGGCCGTGGCGATGTACCCGGCAGGCGGGTTGTAGGCCCAGCAAGTCTTCAATCGGAATCTGGCGCGCCAGTCGGCCGAGCTCTCCCAGCCCGGCTGGGGCAGGGGACCCGTCGCCACGCCGGGCGATCGGGATCTCCCCGGGCATTCGATAGCCGATATTCCCGTCGACGTCGGCATAGACGAAGTTCTGGGAGGGCACATCCCAAGCGCGCAGGGCGTCCCGGAACTCTTCGAAGCTACCGCCCGGTTGAGGGCCAGGGACGCCTGCAGGATGGTGGATGGTTCGAGGGCCGTCCAGCGCAGGCTGATGACGATCGGCCCACCTTCTTCCACGGCCGCCCCGTCGGCCAGCGCCTGAGTTCCTCGTCGACGTCGGAGAGCACCGGTCCATGACCGGACTGTCGGATCCGCAAGACCACCGGATCGCCGCCGGCCACCTGAATGATCTCCTCGCGAATCTGCAGATCGGTCCATTGTCCGTCGAGCTGCACCTGGTCGGGGTTGGTTGGGTTGACCCGCTCGAGGAACAGGTCCTGGACGTCGGGGCCGGTGTTGGTGACACCCCAGGCGATCCGCTGGTTGTGACCGATCACGACCACCGGGAAGACCGGCGAAGGAGAAGCCGGTCACGTTCAAGGTGCAGGCATCGCTTACGGTTTCACAATGCAGGGCATTCTGATACCAGATCGACGGCATGCGGATGCCCAGGTGGGGGTCGTTGGCCAGGATCGGTTCCCCCGTGGAAGTGCGGGAGCCTGAGACGACCCAGTTGTTGGAGCCCATTCCGGCGAACCCGCCTTCCGGCGACGCGCTGCAGTGACTCGACTTGTCGGAGCACGCCGGCGTAGTCCGCTTCCGGGAGCATGAAGGCGGGCGAGTTCGACGGTAGGCGGGCTGGAGGCCGAGGCGGAAACGAGGGAGGATGTCGGGATTGTCGGGTGGGTACTCCGGGTACAGATCGGCCAGGCGGTCGGGGCCGAGTTGAGGCAGGAGGACGGACCGCCGGAGTTCCGTCTCCATGTTTCCACCCAGGTCCCAGGCCATCGCCTTGGCCCAGGTCAGGGAGTGCACCGGGAGCCAGGGCTCGGGGTGATGACCGCCGTCCCTGTTGGCGGGGGACGACGTGGAGAGCGGCGAGGGCGAATCGGACACGCCGCCCGCCAGTCGCGGCAGGCGACATCCAGGCGCTGCAGCTGCGTTTCGGCCGACACCGAGGCCGCCAAGCTGGAGCTGCTATCGTTCGCTGGCGCCGCGACAAGACCGTGCTGCGGCCAGGCGCGGACGGAGACGACGATGCGCGCGGCGGCCCGCGCGCCGCAGTCCCTGGCGCTGAATGCGCGGCGCGGTGGGCAGGGGCTGCTCGCCGCGTCCGCGCCGCGGTGCTCGAATCCCATGCGCTGGACCCGTCGCGCGAGGCGGTGCGCACGCTGGTGGAGCGGCTGTCGGCTTCGGCACGGCTGGCCGCGGTGGAGCTGGGCGCACTGGAGGCGGTGGCGGCTGTCCCCGGCACCGTGCGCGTCGGCACGACCACGCTGCCGGCGGCTCCGGCGCTCGGCTTCGATTGGTTGCGCCGGACATGCCCTCCGTGCCGTCGACAGTGGGATTGCTGCGCCCGGACGGGGTGGGCGACTTGCTCGTGACCCGCAACCAGATCATTCGCTACGAGGCAGGGGAGATCGCGCACATCGAGAACGTCCTGCGATCCGAAACGCTGCGAGCGCGAGACGCGGCGGCTGAACGGGTGGAGCAGTCGTTCACCACCGAGGTGGAGACCACGCGTGAAGAGGAGCGAGACCAGCAGAGCACGGAACGCAACGAGCTCAGCCGCGAGGCCAAGAGACACGCTCAAGGAAGACGAGAAATTCAAGGTGGGCTCGACCATCTCCGGCGGCTTCGGCAAGTTCGTCCAGGCCCAAGTGACCATCGAAAGCGAGACGCAGACGTCCCAGGAAAGCGCGGCCCAGTCGGCGTCCAAGTTACGCGGTGGAGATCACCGAACGCACCGCGTCGAAATTGACCGAACGCATCCGCGAAGAACGCAGCCTGACCATCCTGCCACGAGTTCGAGGAGAAGAACAGCCACGGCTTCGACAACGCCGACGGCGATGACCACGTCATCGGCATCTACCAGTGGGTGGAGCGGGTCCACCAGGCCCAGGTGTTCAACTATGGCATCCGCATGTTTTTCGACATCATGGTGCCGGAACCGGCCGCCTTCTATCTCCAGGCGCTGGAAGCACAGGTGTCGCCGGCGACCGGGGGCGTGAAAGAGCCGCCCTTACGCTTCACCCTGAAGCCTTCCGACATCACC